>CAVUYA010000017.1:0-94399 GCA_963745575.1 uncultured Actinomycetota bacterium
ACGACCGGCCGGTCTAGCCGGCGGACCGCCGCGCCTGCGCCGAGCCCGCGGGCCAGCGCGTCTGCGCCTGCCCGGCCTGCGCCGCGTCCGTCCGGTCAGCGGCCCGGAACTCGCCGAGCAAGGCCGCGGCCAGGCGGGCCACGACGACGAAGCACAGCAGTTGCGGCAGTGAGAGTGACAGCAAGGTGCGCGCCCAGCCGGTGTGCCCCAAGCCCAGGACGACGCCTACCGAGGCGATCGCGAGCAGGCCAGCCGCGAGCCACGGGCTGGCCAGCCACCGGGCGAACCCAGACCTGGCGCTGTATTCCGCCGCGGCCAGGAACACCGCCGTTCCCGCCGGGATGAGCAGGGCGGCGGGAAAACCCCCGATCCACAGGCCGGCGAACGCGGCCAGGACCAGCCCGGTCACCGCCACGGGGGCCTGGATCCCCCAGAGGGCCGGCCACCTCTGCCCGGGGAAGCCGTCTTGGTGGCCGGCGGCCAGCCGAACGGCGCCCGGTTGCGTCGCGGCCACGGTCTGGCCGGCCCGCGACCGCCTGCGCCACGGTGCCCAGGCAATGATCATGATGACCAGCAGGGCGGCAAAGCCGCCGAAGACCGACAACCGGAACGGGCCGGCTGGCCGGTAGCTGAGGGTCACGCGGCCGGCGGACCCGGCCGGGAGCAGCCACGCTTGCTCCCAGCCGTCCAGCCTGACCGGGGCCAGGACCCGGCCGTGCAGCGTGGCCTGCCAGCCGGCGTTGAAGTTCTCGGCCACGGTCAGATACGACGCCGCGGTGGCCGACACGCGAACGACCCGCCGGGACGAGGTCCAGGCCAGGACGTGCGCGGTGGCCGTGGTTCCCACCGCCGGCCCGGCGGCCGCCGGGTGAGCCGCCGCGGCGCGCAGCACCACCGACTGAACGCTGAAGGCGTCCGAACTTGGCTCAACGACCCGGTTCAGGCCCCCGGCTACCGGCCCGCCTGAGCAGGCCGAGAACGCCAGCGGCTGGCCGTCGAGCAGGTCCGCGACCGTGCCCGCCGCCCGGGTCGGGATGAGCGTGCCGTTGACGCTGAGGTCGGGCCCGCGGCCGCACGGCAGCGTGAGCGCCTGCGTGCCGCCGGACGCGCCCGTGCCGCCGGACGTCAGCGGCCGAACTCCGGGGATCGTCACTTCGGTGATCTGCACCGGAGGATGCGCCGGCGGGAACGTCAGGGTGAGGCTGGAGGTCCGCATCGGCGCGAACGTGACCGTGGCGGAGCCAGCCGCGCCCGGCCGGCCGGCGACGCCGGTGCGCGCCTGGCCGCCGGACCCGGTGATCTGTACCGGCAGCGGGCTCGTATCGCCGGGCGGGCGAGTGATCGTGACGGTGCCGACCGGCCGGATGCCGCGCCAGCGGATCGTCAGCGTCGGATGAGCGTCGGTCGCGCTGGGGATCCACGCCGTCAGCGGGTTGTCGTCAAAGGCCGAATAGCCCTGGTCTTCCGGGTCGCCGGTGTAGGCCGATGACGCGGTGACGTCCGGCTGGTGACCGCCGGGGAAGGCGTAGGCCTGGATGAGCCGCGGGCTGGTGAGCACGGCGGTCCCGGACAGGGTGGCGGTTTCCGGCCGGCTGACGGTGAAGGACTCGTCGAAGCCGTACTGTTCCTCGGTCGGCCGGATCAGTCCGGGCGAGCACACCCACCGCACCGGGGTGAGCATGCAGCCCGACGGCTGCGGCTCGGCCTTGGCCAGGACCACCGCCGACGGATCGGCGCCGACCGGGAGCCTTACCTTCGGGGCCGCGATCGTGCGGCTGGCGCGCACGCCCGGGATGTCGATCTCCTTGATGCCGGCCTGAAGACTGCCCGGCTTGCCGCTCGTGCCGGAAGGCCGCGATGGTGATCCAGAGCCACCTCGTCGGTCCGGCGGGGACGCGTAGCGTCTGGAAATCGCCGGTGTCCCGGACCGCGTCGGTGACCCGCCCGGCGGCCGTGGTGACCACCACCTGGGCCACCGGCGGCCCTACCGCGGCGGTGTCAGCGAACGCCACCCGGATCGTGTGCGGGTTCAGCGGCGCGAGGAACCTTATCCTGCAGGCGCTTGCCGATCGCCGTCCTGCTGGCCGTTTCCCACATCGTCGCGAGGTTGCCGTCGATGGCCGAGAACGGCATCAGGCCGGTGCCGAACCGGGCTGGCCAGCCCAGGAGCCCGGATTGAGACGACGAGGCGGCAATATTCTCTATCCCGAAGTACCTGGCTACGGCCGCGTAGCGATTCCAGCCGGGCTCGGTGAAGTCGGCGGCGGCGTCGAAGACGGTCAGGGGCTCGACCCTGGGCTGTGTCTCCGTGTAGTCAATCCGGATCTCGCCGAAATTGCGGATCACCCGCCGGAGCGAGTCAGTGACGACCACCTGCCGGGCGCGAGCCGCCGGGTCATCGTTGTTGAGCAGCACCGGCTGACCGGTGAGCACCTGGTCGTCAGCCAGCGCGAGCACGCTTTCCGGCGCGCCGAAGACGCGGATCGCGTCCGCGGCGGGCTGGACGGTCGCGACCGGGTCCGCGGCCTGTACCCGGTAGATCTCGACCGGCGGGTACGGGGGGTCAAAGCTGCTGATGGCGTTGCCCGCGCGAGGATTCCCGGCCGGCGCCGAGCCGAACTGGGCGACCTTGACCAGGCCAGGTGACTCGGCCAGCGCCTGGTGTATCCGGGCGGGCCAGGCCCCGTACAGGTCCGCGCGGATCAGGTCGTTGCGGACCACGATGTACCTGATGCCCAGGCCGGCCAGCACCGCGGTGAGACCGGGCGAGCCGTCCCCGGCCGAGATCTGCCGGTCGATCGCCTCGAGCAGCCGCATGTTGCCAACCGATCCCAGGTCGGAAACCTGCACGCTCGCCCAGTTCCCGGTCACGAACGGCTGCAGGACGTCGTCCATCGGGCTGCCCCAGGTGTACTGGCCGAACCGGGCGCCGGGCTCCTCGAGAATGCCCTGGTGGCCCGCGTGCCGGTTGAGCCAGTTGGCGGCGCTCAGCCAGTAGCCGGGGATGCTGGTGAAGGACCCGTTCATCCCCAGCCCGCTCACGTACCCCGGCAGGGCGAGCAGCCCGATCGCCGCGGCCACGGCGGCGCTGGCGGCCAGCCGGGGCCGCCGGATGCGCACGGGTGCCCTGATGCGCACGGAGGCCAGGAGGGCCGCCAGGCCGAGGGCGATCGGCAGCCGGATCAGCGGATCGAACTTGCGCAGGTTGCGCAGCGGTGCGAGCGGCCCGTTGATGAGGTTGTCGACCGCCGGGGCGAACAGGCCGCCGAACGCGCCGGTGTAACCCGCCACGATGATGAGGATCCCCGCCAGCAGGGTGCAGAGCAGGAAACGCCGGTACGGCAGGCGCCGGCCGACCAGGCCCGCCAGGCCCGCGCCGGCGATCAGGCCGGTCAGGAGGGTGGGCAGCACCCCGGTCGCTATCCGGTAGGCGACCGGCTCCCACGGCTTGTGGTTGATCACCAGGTAGGCGATCCAGTTCTCGGTGCCGCGCAGCGTATCGACCAGGCTGGTGGGCTGCGTGGTGAAAGCCGCGCTCTCGGTGTACGGCAGCACGGACGCGCCGTACTTCTGCTGCAGCAGCAGCGGGTACAGCCACCAGGACATGGCGAGCAGCACGGCCGGCACCCACCAGGCCAGGATCCGCCAGCGCGGCGCCGGCCGCGGGACGGTGAGCAGGAAGATCAGCGGCGGAATCAGCACGGCGAAGGTGGCCGCGGCGTTGATGCCGCTGCACAGGGCCACCGCGACGGCCGATTGCGCGGCCGCCGTCAGCCGCCCCGGCGCGCGCATGGCCGGCCCGGCGGCCGCGGCCCGGACGAGCGGGATGAGGATCCACGGCAGCATCGCTATCGGCAGGAACTCGCTCGACAGCGTCCCCAGCATCCCCAGCGCGTTCGGAGCCAGCGCATAGCCGAATCCGGCCGCGATCCGGGTGGCCTCGGTACCGATCCCCAGCCGGTCGCCCAGGCGCACGATCCCCAGGAACGCGGCCAGCAGCATCAGGGCTATCCAGATCCGCTGCGCCACCCAGGCGGGCACGGCGATCGCCTTGGCCAGCAGGAAGAGGAGCCCGACCGGGAAGATGTAGCCGACCGTCTGGTCCTGCAGCTGGCCGAACTGAGACGGGTCCCACAGCTGCAGCGCCCGGGCGAGGAAGCCGGCCGGGTTGACCGCCAGGTCCAGCTTGGTGTCGGCGATGATGTGGCCGGGGTGCGACACGAACGCCAGGGCGGCCAGGACCAGACAGCAGACCACCAGCCAGCGCGACCTGGAGGCCGGCGCCGCGGCCCAGCTGCGGCAGGCGGTGATCAGCCGCTGCAGCAGCGGCGACCGGGCCGGCTGCGCCGGGCGCTGCGGCGTCTCGATCATGCGGAACCGGGCCTTCCCGCAGGAGCGGGCATCTGCCCGCGCAACGCGGCACTGATCAGCGCGGCCGTCTGCGCCGCGCAGGTATCCCAGTCGAACTGGCTAGCCCAGCGACGGCAGGCCGCGGCCATCTCCGCGCGCCTGGCCGGATCGGCGAGTTCCTTCAGCGCGCGCTCCGTCACATCCTCGATGTGCTCGCCGGCCTTGACCAGCCATCCGGTCTGACCATCGCGGACCGAGTCACGCAGGCCGTCCACGTCGTAGGCGACCGTCGGCACCCCGAGCGCCGCGGCTTCCAGCACGCACAGCCCCCAGCCCTCGCCCTGGGAGGTATTCAGGTGCAGCCGTGAGGCCGCCACCGCCCGGCGCTTCTCTTCCTCCGGCAGGTAGCCGCGCAGGACGACCCGCCCGGCCAGGCCGCGCGCCGCGACCTGGCCGGCCAGTGGCCCCAGCTCCGGCCCGGAGCCAATCACCTCGATCGTGACGTCGCTCGCGGCCAGGCGGCTGGCGACGTCCAGAACCCGGTCGGCCCGCTTGTGCGCGACCAGCCGCCCCACCCAGGTCAGCCGGGTTCCGGCCGGCTCGCCCGCGGGCGCGGCTTCGCCGGGAGTACCGGCGCACAGCCCGTACGGCACGAGGTGGATCGGCCCGGTCCAGGCCAGCCTGCTGCGCAGGGCCGCCAGCGTCGACTGCGATGCGGTGACGCACGGATGGTGCCGGTAGCACCAGCGCGCGACCGGTCCTTCGAGTAGCCGGCCGACCGCGGCCACGGGCGCCGGGAAATGCACGCCGAACTGCTCATCGTGCACGTGGTGCACGATGAGCAGTACCGGCACCTTCCGCGGCAGCACCAGTGGGGTAAAGAAGGGGATGCCGTTCTGGCAGTCGAGCACCGCGTCAAAAGACCTGCGGTGCCGGGCCATCCAGGCCAGGACCAGCGGGTAGACGGTCAGCCTGCCGCCGCGCCTGATGATGTCGATGCCGTCCCGCCGGTCGCGTGCCGCCTGGCCGGGCGCCCGCGCCGTCAGGTAGCTGACGCGCGCGCCGCGGCGGGTCAGCCCGCGCGCCATCTCCCAGGCGTACTGCTCGGCGCCGCCGGCCTCCGGATGCCAGGGATCTCGCCAGGTCACGATCGCGAGCCTGCGCCCGCGCAGCGGCTCGGTGACCTGAACGGTCGGCTGCGGCGTCATCCTGTACCCCGGTTTCCTATCGGCGGACTGGGCTCCTCCCACCGCGTGCCCGGCCATGACGGCCCGCGATACCCGCCGGCTCCTGCTCACGCTAACGCCCGGCCGGTATCACCGGCCGCCGTATCACCCGGCTGGCATCGGCAGCCCTGGCGGGCTGGGGCTCGCCGCCGCCGCATCGCCTGCCCCGCCGGGTGCTACCGCCTCGGCCGCGGCTTTCGCCAGTTCGGGCGGCACGGCCGCCGGGGAGCGAATGGCCTGGCGGATGGCCGCGATTTCGATGAACGCCGCCAGCGAATGCCGCCACACCGAGAAGGTAGAGCCGGGAACGTCGTGCCAGCGGACCGGGATCTCAGTCGGCTCGGCGCCAAGCTGGCGGCATCTGGCGATCAGCTCGATATCGAAGGCGAAGCCCGGGGCACGCAGGCTGTGAGCCGCCGCCCTGGCCACTGGCCCGGCGAAGAACTTCAGCCCGCACTGGGTATCGGTGACGCCGGGCGCGATCCGCCGCGCCGCCGCGCGGAACACGGTAGCGCCCGCCTTCCGGAACACGCTGTGCCGGTCCTCGACGTCGGACGCCGGGTGCGCCCGCGAGCCCACGACCAGCGGCCGGCCGTCGAGCAGCAGCTTGATGGCCTCGTCCACCGCCGACAGGTCGGCCGCCATGTCCGCATCGCAGAAGCCGACGTAGGGCGCGGTGCTCGCCAGCAACCCAGCCCGGACGGCGACGCCCTTGCCCGGCCGGGTGCACCTGACCAGCCGCACCGGAACCTGGCCGGGAGGCCACCGGGTGACGATGCCGGCGGTGTCATCGGTGCTGGCGCTGTCCACCACGATGACGGCGACGTTGCCCGGCAGTTCGGCGGCCTTCGCGCACAGCCGCGCCAGGCCGGCCGGCAGGCGGCTCTCCTCATTCCGGGCCGGGACGACTATCTCCAGCCACGGCGCGCCTGGCCCGGGCGGCTCACGGCGATCCGGCCCCGACATCTGAGTCATCGGTCGCTCAGCCGCGTCAGCCGGCACCGGAGGCTTGGGATAGTCGCTCTAGGTGATGCTGGCACAGATGTGACCCTTCGCCGAATCCCGGACAGGGTATCTGACATGCCAGGTCAATAGCTGGCTTTCCCGTTTTAACGCCCGGCCGCGTCGCGCCTCCACCAGGTCGGCGCGGCCGGTCAGGCTGAGGCGCTCGGCGCCGAGCACGCAAAACCCCTGCCCGCCCGCCTCGCGGAGCACAGGAACGAGGCGGACGGGCAGGAGCGTGCCCCCGGAGCTAGCTGGTGAAGTACCAGTACTCGGGAACCAGCGTGTACAGCGCGCTGAAGGTGACGTTGTGCAGCTTGCTGTTGACCGCGTAGATGCGGGTGGTTTGCGGCGCCCAGAGGAACGGCACCTGCTGCGCCCCGTACGTGGCGTAGTCGTCGAACGCCGACATCGCGCTGTCGTTGTGCGTCCCAGTGATCAGGTTGTCCATCTTCGGGTCGGAGTAGTTACCGGAGTTCGAGCCGGCGCCGGTCGCGAACAGCGGCTCGCCGGTCGGCTCGAAGCCCGGGCCGTTGAAGACCCAGCCGCCGAAGGCGAACACCTGCACCGCGCACTTCGAGGACATCGGCGAGCACGGCGCGCTCTGCCCGATGATCGTGTTGAACGACTCCCCGACCAGGGTGATGTCGATGCCGGCCTGGCTAGCGTCGGACTTGTAGGTCTGCCACTGCGCCGTGGTCGCGGCCACGCCGGTCGAGTAGTCGTACGTCAGCGCCAGCTTCTGGCCCTGCTTGATGCCGGCGCCGCACTTGGCCGGGTCCTGGCAGGTCATCACGCCGCCCTGCATGGACCAGCCGTGGGCCTGCAGCGACGACTTCGCCTTGGCGATGTTGAACGGGTACGGGCCCTGGCTGTTGTTCTGGGTCTGGGCGGGAGGTATCCACGGGTTGCCCGGCGGCGAGTTCGGGGCCGGCCCCGAATTCGGGATGGCATACCCGCGCCAGATCGCCTTGATGATGCCGGGCTGGTCGAAGACCTCTTGCAGGGCCTGCCGGATGTAGAGCTGGCGGATCAGGAAACCCACCTGCGGGTTGTTGAAGTTGGGCTGGGCGTAGGTAATGCCGAACGGGGACAACGTCTCCAGGGTGTAGCCGCTGCCCACCGGGTTGGTCGCCGGCACGCTCGCGCTGGCCGGCTTGGGCGGCAGGTCTTCCGCGGGGATCCGGCCGATGTCGACCTGCGCGGTCTTCAGCGCCGTGTACACGGCCGCGTCGGTGGTGAACGGCACGAACTTGACCGCCGACAGCTTCGGCTTCGGGGAGCCGGAGTACTTGGTGTTCGGCACCATCGTGACGTTGCCGGTGGTGGAGAAGCTGGACAGCTTCCACGGCCCGTCCACCACCGACCACAGCGGGCTGGTCGCGTACGTCGTGGCGATCTTCGCCTGCGCGGTCAAGAACGCATTGACGGCCACGCACTTGGCCCACTTGTCGGCCGCGCTGTCGGTGAGGCAGCCGCCGCTGCCCGGCTTGGCGCCGAGGCTGGTGACGTCCCAGGCCTCCGGCATCGGGTTGAGCTCGGCCAGCTGGTTGTAGGTGAACCAGATGGACGAGTAGGCCTGGTTGAGCTGCAGCGTGAGCGTGTTCCCGCTGGCCGTGGCGGACGTCACGTTGTCCGGCAGCAGGCCGGGCGCGTAGGCGTACCAGTTCGCCTTGTTGCCCATCGCCATGTGCAGGAAGAAGAGCACGGAGTTGGCGTCGACGGGCTCGCCGTTGGACCACTTCCAGCCCTTCATGGTGACGGTGACGGTCTTGCCGCCGTTGCTGTACACCGGGGCGTTGGCGGGCGACAGCGGGTAGTTGACGGACACGTCGCTGGCGGTGTTGTTGCCGAAGAAGTACAGCGGCCGGTACATCAGCCACTGGAACTGGTTGTCGTTGTAGACGCTGGCATTTTCGATCGAGTAGAACGGGTAAATCCAGCTGAGGGTGACGCCCGCCGGCAGCGAGACGCTCGCTGTCCCGCCCGTGAGGGCCGCGCCGCTCGTGGAACTACCTGAGGGGCTGCTGCTGCTGTTGGAACTGCAGGCGGCGGCCACCATCGCGACCACGGCCAGCACGGCCACCGCCGCGAGGCGCAGCTTACGTCTTCGTAGATTCATGTGTGCTCCTTCCGCAGGACGCATGCGTGTCCCCCGATCGGGCCATTACCGGTGATGCCCGGGCGGCCACTGCCGCCCGATGGGAGCAGTCACTGGCTGTGATCCTCGGCCGGGAGCGCGCCGGTGTCAGGACTACCTCGAAGAACTTCGAGGTCACGATCCGATGGAGCCTCGGTCACAGACCGGGATCGCCTGGTCGGCACGCGGGAAACTGGCTGGCCAGCCCGGCTCCTCAGGGCGCACGGTAGAGGTATGGGTGAAACCGGAACGATCACGGCGACATCGGTTCTCCGGCCCGGCTTCGAGCTGCGGGCCGGCGCGACCGATGCGCCGGCGGTCTCGGTTGCGCTGGCCCCCCAGCTATCCGTGCTCGCGCTGCTGCTCCAGGCGGCGTCGGGGCAGTCGTGGGGTGCGCCGGCCGGCCTTCTGTCCGCCGTCCGCGATGGGCTGCGCCCGCAGGCGCGGTTCGCCGCGCAGTCGTTCACAGCACGCGGCTGGACGGTGATACCGGAGTCTTGCACCCCGATCTCGCCCCTCGCCGACGCCTCCGTCGCTGACCAGGCCGCCAGGCTGCGGGACCTGCCCGGCGCCGCGCTCACCGGTGAGCTGCAGGCGGCCAGCGACGGCCACCCTTGGCCGCCGCACTGGCAGGCCGCAGCTGACCAGCCCCGCCGCTGGCTCAACGCCATGGCCGACGCGTCGCTGGACACCTGGGCGGTGGCCGAGCCACGGTGGCGGGCGGCCGGGCCACTGCTGGACCGCGAGATCCGGCGGGTCGGCACCGCGGCGGTGCGCGGCGGGATGGCGGCGCTGCTGAACAGCCTGCACCCGCGCATGAGCTACCACGACGGGACGTTCGTCTTCGCGCCTCCCCCGTGCCGCCCGGGCCCCGCGCTTGGCCCGTTTGGCCCGGGCCCGCGCCGCCTGGCGCTGCTGCCGATGATCGCCGGTAGCGAAACGCTGATGTTCAGCTTCGAACGCGCCGACGTCTGCTACATCGGCTACCCGATCCCCCGGCCCTACCGCGGCGCACAGGCCACGGCCGACGGCGCGCTCGCCACGATCCTGGGCCCCGTGCGCGCCGTCATACTTCAGGCCCTTCGCCAGCCGCTGACCGTGAGCGACCTGGCCGCGACCGTGCCCTGCGCGCCCACCACCGCGACCTACCATCTCCACCAGCTGGCCGCCGCCGGCCTGATCAGCCGCGAAAAGTGCGGGCCGAGCGTGCGGGTCAGCCGCACCGCCCGCGGCAACGAGCTGGTCGACCTGCTCTCGGGCTGACCGTGCCCAGCCGTTAGCCTGCGCGCATGCGCAAGAACCTCACCGTGGACGATCTCGGGGATCTGGCCGGGCTCCGCTGGCTGGCGGTTCTGGCCACGTACCGGCGGGACGGCACCGTGCTGCTGTCTCCCGTCTGGCACGAATGGCGCCACGGCGGCTTCCAGGTCGTTACGCGCAGCGGTGACGTGAAGGCGGCGCATCTGCGGCGGGATCCCCGGGCCAGCATCGTGGTCTGCGAGCACTCTCCGCCCTACCGCGGAGTCGAGCTCCGCGGCCGCGCCCGGCTCGTCACCGCGGGCGTAGGAGACGCGGTGACGCGCATCGCATCTCGCTACCTTGGCCCCGAGGCCGGAGCCGCATACGCCGAAAGAGGCGACGACGATCTCCTTATCCGCCTCGAACCAGGTGACCTGCGGGCCTGGGACTTCGCCGATGATCTCTGAACGCGTCCTGGCGATCGGCACCACGGCCAGTCACGGAGCTGCCGGCCCGTTATGGCTACGATCGATGGGCGGGCTCACGGTCCGGCGACCGTGCCTGCGCGCGGGTGATGGGGGCATGGCGATGACCGAGATGTCCGGAGCCGTCGACACCGGCCCGCACGCGGGGCTGGAGTCGCACCCGGGCTGGGACTACCCGGTGCTGGCCAGTCGCGGTCTCAAGGCCGGCACGGTCAGCAGGCTGGCGAGGCGGACGGCAGCGGCTTCCCGGTACCTGTCTGCGCTGTTCGACTACCGGCCCCGCTTCGCGTTGCTGGTGCTCGGCCCGGAGGACTGGGAGTCCCGGTCGCCCGATCTGGTCTACGGGATGCCCAGCTACGAGCACGGGAACCTGCTCGTGGCCGGGACCAGCAACAGGTTCTGGGCAGAATCGCTGGACCTGATCACGGCGGGCGCGCCCGGCCATCTTCCGGGCCTGTCCGCCGTTTACGGTGCGGCGGGAGGCGCGATCGACCTCACCCCGTTCTTCGAGCTGCTCCCGGTGCATGAACTGGCGCACGCGTTCGTCAACGACGGCCCGCTGCGGTTGCCGCGCAGATGGCTGGACGAGTTTGCATGCAACCTGCTCCTGCACGGCTATGTGGCCGCCGAAGAGCCCGGTCAGCTTCCCACGCTGATCACCTTTCCCGCCGCGGTCGCCGCCATCGAGCCGCCCGGCACCGGGTACCGCAGCCTGGCCGACTTTGACACCCATTACGCCGGGAACATGGACCCGTGGAACTACGGCTGGTACCAGTGCCGGCTCTCCGTCGCCGCCGCGCGGGTACACGAGAGCGCCGGCGCGGGCGCGGCCCGCCGCCTGTCGGACGCCTTCCTGTCGCGGACCGCTCACGCCGATGACGAGGAGCTCAGCGACGAAGAACTGGTGCGACTGCTCGACCAGGCCGATCCCGTCCTCGGGGACGTCGCGCGCCGCTGGTAGCGGCGAGCCGGGCATGATCGTGCGCGGCTCAGCGGCGAACCTCCGCCTCGAGGGTCTGCTAGTCGAGCGGGCGGATGAGCTCTTCGCTGTACAGCCGCCAGTCTTCGGAAGCGTCCGGCCACCTGATCAAGGCCGCCCATCCGGCCGGACATCTCGCCCACGCCAGGATCTCAGCCGGCCGCCAGGCGTGATCCGTGCACATCACTTCGATCCGGCGATACCGCGGCTCGTGCCTGGTGCTCTTGATCATTATGCCCGTGGGAATCCGCTCCGGCACCGGCTCGGCGGGATGACGATTGGCCGAGTCTCCCCAGGTAGCCATCAGAGTACGATAACACGTTCGATAACCTTAAGGGCCTATCTGCGATCGCGTTGCCCGGCACGCACGGTTGGGGCCAGCGGTGTTCAGTGACCGATCGTCAGGTGGATCACGCCGACATCCGACAGCCCGTTGAGGATCAGTTGCACCCCCAGCGCGGCCAGCAGGAAACCGAACACCTTCTCGGTCACCAGCATCCGGCCCGCGTCCAGCTTGCTGCTGACCTGCACCGCCCAGCGGAAGACGACGACGTCGAGCGCGAGCACCGCGACGAGCACGCCGACGGCGACCGCGAGCACCGCGATCGAGCTGGCCTCGGCCGACAGGGTGACCAGGACGACGATCCCGGCCGGGTTGAGCAGGTAGGGCACGGCCAGCGGGAAGACCGCGACCTGCATCGGGTCCTGGCCTTTGACCGGGTGATCGCCGCCGCTGCCGGCCTGATGGCCCAGCACCATGGTGACCGCGATGATCAGCAGGATGATGCCGCTCGAGACGCCCAGCGCACCCGGCGAGAAGTGCAGCAGCCTGGTGAGCAGGCCACCGAGGATCAGCAGGAGCGCGGCGACGATGGCGGCCGTAGTCAGCATCTTGCGCAAGACACGGCGCTTGGTGGGCTCCGGCATGCTCGCGGTCGCGTCCAGGAACGGCACCAGAGCGATCTTGGGCCCGATCCCGATCAGGAGCAGCAGGAACGTATCGATGACAAAGGCGGCGTCCAGCGATTCAAGGTCTTTCATGGGGCTCCGTCCAGCGTGCTGACCATCCGCGCCGACGCCGGTTGCGGCTGACCGCCGCCGGCCGCCGGAACCTGCGGGAAGCCGCGGCCGGCCCGCCGACGGTCACATGCATGATGAGAACTCTAGATCGTAGGCTTCTGCTACCCCGCGCGGCGGGGGGGCGGCGGTGAACACAGGTCAACCGGCAGCTCCTGCCGGGCCCGGCGTTCCGGCCGCTGGTCTCGCTCGCGGTAGCGGTGATCCTCTACGACGCCGGCCTGGCGTCCCCCGGTGAGCGGGCACGCGCCCGCCGTGAAGACGAGCCCGGGCGGGACCCCGACGGAAGCGTAGGCGTAGGGCACGCCGGCGTAGAGCCGGTCAGAGAAGCTGCCAGAGTAAGCTGCCCGCGCCGTGCGGCAGCCAGACCTGGCCGGTGCCCGCCGTGGCTGCCGGATAACCGCCGGGCGGCTAGCTCGGCGACGCGCTGGCACAGCTCGACCACATGCAGCGCCCGGCGCCACGCCGCCTCGTCGGCGGCGGCGATGCGTGCGGCTCGGGCCGCGGGGTCCGTTCGATCAGCGCGGGACTGGCCGAGTTCGCGCAGTGGCTCCGCAGGCCAGCCGGCACTGGCCTCAGCCAAGGCCATCGGCCCAGCGGTACCCGGCTTGTCCGTTCGGAGCAGGGAGGCAAGGGCGCACTTGTGCGCCGTGCCAGTACGGCGGATTGTCGGGGTTTCGTGGCTCATGTCCGGGGAGCCTAGAGCCGGCCCGTGATAACCCCTGTGACACCGTGGCCCGCGGCGCACGTTACGAGGCGGATCCGTAAGGGCCGCTTACCGGCCGTTATGGCTTTGTCCGCGGTCACAGAGCGCCGAAAGTCGGCGTTGTGCTTGCACCCAGTGTGCTGACTGGTGATTTAGTTAGAGACTGAACAAGGCCTTAGTTACGGACTCAACGACGAGCCGGGACGCCAGGCAGTGGCTGACCCAGGCTCGGCCGACCTGCCGGAGGTGTCATGGCTTTCCCGAGCGACCTAGAGATAGCCCGGGGCGCGGCGCTCAAGCCACTCGAGGACGTGGCCGCCGAGATGGGGATCCCCCTTCACCTGCTGGAGCCGTACGGCGAGCAGGTGGTGAAGGTCAAGCTGGCGGCAATCGAGGAACTGGCGGACCGGCCGGCCGCGAAGTACGTCGTGGTCTCGGCGATCACCCCGACGCCGCTGGGCGAGGGCAAGACCACCACCACGGTCGGGCTGGGGCAGGGCTTCCGGCATATCGGCAAGCGGGCCACGGTGACGATCCGGCAGCCCTCGATGGGTCCCACGTTCGGGATCAAGGGCGGGGCGGCGGGCGGCGGCTACAGCCAGGTCGTGCCCATGGAGGTGCTCAACCTGCACCTGACCGGGGACATGCACGCGGTGACCGCGGCCCACAACCTGCTGGCCGCCATGATCGACAACCACCTGTACCAGGGCAACCCGCTCGGCATCGACCTGCACAACATCACCTGGCGCCGGGTCCTCGACGTGAACGACCGGGCCCTGCGCAACATCATCGTCGGGCTGGGCGGGCGCGGGGACGGGGTGCCGCGGCAGACCGGGTTCGACATCACCGCCGCCTCCGAGGTCATGGCCACCCTGGCGCTGGCCAGGTCGCTGGCGGACATGCGGGAGCGGCTGGGCCGGATCGTGATCGGCTACACGAAGGACGGGACGCCGGTCACCGCCGAGCAGCTGAGCGCCGCCGGGTCGATGGCCGTCATGCTGCGGGACGCGGTCAAGCCGAACCTGCTGCAGACCCTGGAGAACACCCCGGTGCTGGTGCACGCCGGGCCGTTCGGGAACATCGCCACCGGCAACTCCTCGGTCATCGCCGACCTGATCGGCATCCACGCGGGTGACTACCTGGTGACCGAGGCGGGATTCGGGGCCGACATGGGGGCGGAGCGGTTCTTCAACATCAAGTGCCGCACCTCCGGGCTGGTCCCGGACGCCGCGGTGGTCGTGGCCACGGTCCGGGCGCTCAAGGCGCACTCGGGGAAGTACAAGGTGGTCGCCGGGCGGCCGCTGCCGGAAGACCTGCTCCGGGAGAACCCCGACGACGTGGTCGCCGGGGCCGTCAACCTGCGCAAGCAGGTCGCCAACATCCGGCTGCACGGGATTCCCCCGGTGGTGGCCATCAACGCGTTCCCCACCGACCACGCCAGCGAGCACCAGGCCATCCGGGACATCGCCGCCGAGCTGGGCGCCCGGGCGGCGGTGTGCACCCACTTCGCCGACGGCGGCCGCGGCGCCGCCGAGCTGGCCGCGGCCGTGGCCGAGGCGGCCGACGAGCCGTCGCAGTTCCGGATGCTCTACCCGGACTCGGCCAGCCTGCGCGAGAAGATCGAGACCGTGGCCACACGGGTCTACGGCGCGGCCGACGTGGAGTACTCCCCGCAGGCCGCCAAGCAGCTCGACACCTACGAGCGCGCCGGGTTCGGGCGGCTGCCGGTCTGCATCGCCAAGACCCACCTGTCGATCTCGTCCGACCCGGCGCTGAAGGGCGCGCCAACCGGGTGGACCCTCCCGGTCCGGGAGGTGCGCGCCTCGGCGGGTGCCGGGTTCGTCTACCCGATCTGCGGCGACATACGGACCATGCCCGGCTTGGGCACCAGCCCGGCCGCGGCCCGCATCGACCTCGATGCCGACGGGCAGATCCAGGGACTGTCCTGAACGCGACGCCAGCCCCCCACCCAGGGCCCGGGCCGTCGGCGGCCTCGTTCCTCGACCAGCCGGTGCGGGACTTCCTGGACCTGCTGGCCGCCCGGGTGCCCGCCCCGGGCGGCGGCGGCGCGGCCGCCGTGACCGGCGCCCTGGCCGCAGGGCTGGTCGCCATGGCGGCCCGGTTCTCCGAAGCGCAGCTCCCGGCCGCCGCGGACGTGGCGCAGCAGGCGGACCGCCTGCGCGCCCGCGCGGCCGGGCTCGCTGACCAGGACGCGGCCGCCTACGGCGCGGTGCTCGATGCCTACAAGCTGCCCCGGGACACCGGAACGGCAGCGAGCGGCGTCAGCGGATTGAGGCCGCCCTGCACGGCGCGGCTGCGGTACCGCTGGAGATAGCCGAGACCGCCGCGCAGGTGGCCGAGCTGGCCGCGGGCGTCATCGACGGCGGCAACCCCAACCTGCGCGGCGACACCGTGGCCGCGGCTCACCTGGCGGAGGCGTCGGCCCGCAGCGCCGCCGCCCTGGTGGACATCAACGTGGCCCTGGGCCGCCTGCCCGGCGACCTGTCCGAGCGCGCCGCCCGCGCGGTGGCCACCGCGCAGGCCGCCGCCGCCCGGGTCAGCGCGGCGGCCGGCTAACCCGGGCGGTCCGGCTCACCGCCGTGCGCTCGCGGTCGTTCGGCCGTGTGACCCTGTGGCGGTGCGACGCGGTATGGCTCTGTCCGCTCAGGCCAGGATCTTGGCCTTCTCGCGGTCGAACTCCGCGGCCGTGATAACTCCCTTGTCGCGCAGGCCGGCCAGCTTGGCCAGCTGGTCCGCCGAGCTCTCCGGGCCGCGGCCTCCCGGATGTAGGCGCGGGCCTCCTGGTCCTGGCGGCGAGCCTGCCGCACGGCCCGCTCGTGCATCTTGCCGCCCCGGACGATCAGGTAGACCAGGACGCCGATCATCGGGATGAACAGCACGAACAAGATCCACAGCGCCTTGGCCAAGCCGGACAGGTCACGGCTGCGGAAGATGTCGATGAAGATCGAGATCAGGATCCAGATCCAGATCACCCACAGGAAGAAGATGAAGATCGACCAGAAAACGCCCAGCGCCGGGTAGGAGGTGGAATCTGCCGCCAAGACCATGGTGTCTCCTTAGCACGCAGGCACCGGTCAGGGCACCCGCGCAGCGAGGTGCAGCGATAAAGCGATCGGCATGATCGTACTGTTACCCGTGGTGCGGGTCACGTCCTGAGTGCCGTCCCAGGGCAGCAGGTGGGCGATTCGGGGTAGGAACACCGGCGCGTTCCTGCCGAGGCACGACGGGCCGCTGGCGCCCGCAGGCACGATCCGGGAAGGGCAGCCGTCATGGGAGTAACGATCCTGCGGAACGCGTCGGTCCTCGATCCCGAGCGAGGGGAGCTGGCCGAGGGACAGTCGGTGGCGATCAGCGGCAACCGGATCGCTGACGTCGGCCGCGGCCTGACCGGCCCGGATGACGCCGTGGTCTTCGATGTCGCCGGACAGACGGTCATGCCGGGCCTGATCGATGCGCACACGCATCCGGCGGTCGTCGACATGGACGTGTTCGCCATGGCCGAGTGGCCGCCCAGTTACGTGGCGGCCCGGGCCGGCCGCGCGCTGGAAGGCATGCTCGCGCGCGGGTTCACCACCATCCGGGACGTCGGAGGCGGCGACTTCGGGCTGGCCAGGGCCGTGGAGGACGGGTACTTCACCGGGCCGCGCATCCGCTTCGGGGGAAAGCAGCTCTCGCAGACCGGCGGGGCAGGCGACTGGCGGGCTCCCAGCCGCCGGGTCTATGACGACAACTACTACTCCCCGGCGATCGGGGTCATCTGCGACGGCGTGCCCGAGGTCCGGCGGGCCGTCAGGGAAGAAGTCCGCCGCGGCGCGCACCACATCAAGGTCTACCTCAGCGGCGCGGTCGATTCCCCGAGCGACCGGGTGGACTCCACCCAGTTCTCCCTGGAGGAACTGCGCGCGATCGTGGAGGAGGCCGCGGCCGCCAACATCTACGTCGCGGGTCACGCCTACACCTCCCGGGCGATCAACCGCGGCCTGGAGTGCGGGGTGCGCAGCATCGAGCACGGGAACCTGATGGATTCCAGCAGCATCCCGCTGTTCAAGCAGTACGACGCCTTCTACGTCCCGACGATCGTGACCTACCACACCCTGGCCGCCAAATCCCGGGCCGGCCTGCTGCCGGCGGATATCGCCGCCAAGCTGCAGCAGGTCATCGACGGCGCGATCGGTGCCCTGGAGATGGCTCATGCCGCCGGCATCCCGATCGTCTACGGCACGGACCTGTTCGCCGACATGCATGATCAGCAGCTTCAGGAATTCGTCATCCGCGCCGAGGTCCAGCCCCCGGCCGACCTGATCAGGTCGGCCACGACCACCGCGGCACAGTTGCTGCGGCTCGCGGGAGACGTGGGCGTGGTGGCGCCGGGAGCGCTGGCCGACCTGCTGGTCGTCGACGGCAACCCGCTGGAAGACATCCGGGTGCTTACGACTCCGCAGCGGTCGCTGAAGCTGATCATGAAAGACGGCCAGGTGTACAAGAACGAGCTCTAAGCCCGGCAGGAGCCAACACCGGGCGGAGCGGGCCGTCAGGCGGCGTCGCTCGCGCTGTCCTCGCTGTCTGGTTCCGGACCGTGCGCCGGGCGGCCGCCTGCGCCGTCGGCACTTTCCGGGCTGACAGGTCTGCGTCGGTCACGTGGAAGCTTTCGCGCAGTTGCTGTTTCGACGCTTCGTCCAGCCATTGCGCGTCGATGACCTGGCGTACCTCGGGCTTGGCCCACTCGGCGCCGCAGCTTCCGCACTCGATGCGCCCCGACGGGTGAACGACGGGCTCGGCGTCACACTGGCACGGGCCGGGCGGCACCGGGATGCCGTAGCGCTCGCGCGTTCTGCGCCGCGCCTCCGTCGCTGCCTCTCGTTCGTGCCTGAGCAGGTCCGCGTCGGTCACGTGGAACGTCTCGCGCAGTTGCTGTTTCGACGCTTCGTCCAGCCATTGCTGGTCGATGATCTGGCGGACGGCGCGTGGCCGGTGCTTGCACTGGCTTACCTGCTTCGCGATCATCTGAAACATCGGCACGCCCACCCGCGCGTCGGCAGCCCAGTTCTCGCTCATGACTAACTCAAAACATTTTCGTCGGCCAGGGTCAACCCCCCTAGGAGGGGATCGTGTCCAGGCGCAGGTCGTCCGCGACAGTGACCGTCCCGTCGAGGATCAGGACGGGGCCGGGGGGACGATGACGACCATCGTCATCAGCGCCGGTTCGGCCCCCTCATTGGCGTATGAGTGCGGCAGGCCGCCCGGGAACCTGGCGCACTGACCCGCGCCGACCGGGTAGCCGCGGCCTGCCACGGTCAGCGTGACCGTGCCCGACTCGACCCAGGTCATCTCCCTGGTGGCCGGTGCGTGCGCGTCACCGCCGAACCGCTCGCCTGGTTGCACCGTCCAGCGCCAGAGCTCGGCGGCCCAGGGCGGATCCGTGGCCGCGATGATCGTGCCGGTCCCGCCTGCCTCGCCGCGCCAGAGCACCCTGACCTGACTGGGGCCTGTGATCCGCACGGCGGGTTCGTCCGGTACGTCGAGCAGGCGGGTGACCGGCACCCCGAACGCGTCGCCGATGCGGGCCAGGGTGGCCAGGTTCGGGTTGGACCGCCCCTGCTCCAGCGCCACGAGCACGCCCTTGCTGACGCCGGACCGGAGGGCGAGCTGGTCCAGGGACCAGCCGCGCTCGGCCCGCAGCGACTGCAGGATGCGGGCGAGCCCGCCGGCGAGGTCGGTTGGCTCCTGCATCGTGATCGGTCCTCCAGTCGCCGTTCCGGCTCGGTCGGTATACTGAACTAGTAATAGCATTATTCCGACCGAACGCGTGGCGGAGGCCGGGTTCTGAGCGCGTGGCGGGACCGGCCGGTGGCGTGGCAGGACCGGGCCCGTCGCAGGACCGGGCCGTGGCCGGGACTGGCGTGCGGGACCGGACCGTCGCAGGACCGGCCCGTGGCAGGACCAGGCTGACGAACGCGTAGCGAGGCTGAACTCATGGTCACCGTCTTCGCGCTGGCTGCGGCGCTACTTTACGGGAGCGCGGACTTCCTGGGCGGCATGGCGACGCGGCATGCTCATGTGCTGTCCGTGCTCCTGGTCTCCAGCACCGCGGGGATGGCCGTCACGGTCGGCGCCGCGCTGCTCGCCGGGGGCTCGCCGCAGGCGGCGGGCATCGCCTGGGGGGCCTGCGCGGGCGCGGCGGGCGGCGTGGGCTTCATGTTCTTCTACGCCGGCCTCGCGGCCGGGCCGATGAGCGTTGTCGCACCGCTGTCCGCGCTCGTGTCCACCGTGCTCCCGATCGCGGTGGCGCTGGCCGAAGGCGAGCGGCCCGGCTCGCGCGTCTATGCGGGCGCGCTGGTGTGCGTCGCCGCGATCGTGCTGGTCAGTTCCGGTGGTACGGAGGCAGCAGAGCCGGTCGCGACTCCGGCAACCGACCCTGAATGCACGTCTGGACGGCCTATTACCCGCCTAAACGTACATTCACGACAGGTGGTGGAACTGCCCGGTCCGGTCGCGCCGGTTGGCGAGGGCCGCCGGGTCGCGCGCCGGACGGCGGCCCGCGGTATCGGTTACGGGTTCGCCGCGGGCGTGGCGTTCGGGATGTTCTTCCTGTTCATCCGCAACGGGGGAGAGTCCGGCGCGCTCTGGCCCGTGGCCGTGGCCCGGGCCGCCGGAACGCTGGTCGTGCTGGCTGCCGCGGCCGGGACCCGCATCGGCCCGGTGCGCTGGCAGCAGGACGGCCGCGTGTTCCTCGCGGCGCTCGGCGCGGGCGTGCTCGACGCCAGCGCGAACGTCTGCTACGTGCTCGCCACCCGCGCGGGCCTGTTCGCCCTCGCGGTCGTGCTGACCTCGCTCTACCCGGGGGTGACGGTGCTGCTGGCGCGCCTGGTGCTCGGCGAGCGGATGAACTGGCCCCGGCGGGCTGGCCTGGCCCTGGCCGCCGCGGGCATCCTGCTGGTCACGGCGTGATCGGGCCTGTGTCATGCGGATCGCGTGATCCGGATGGGGCCGGACCCGGGCAGGCTCCTGCGGCCGGACGTTTCTCTCGCAGATCGTCCGGCCGCAGGAACCCCGGGGAAGGGGACAGCGCGGGGGGCTTAGTCGTCGGCCGCGTCCGGCTCGCTCGGGGCGCCCGCCTGGTCGTCGTTGCTCCCGAAGAGCATCCCACATACTTCCAGGTAAAGCTGCTCTGGGTACGGAATGTGGTCGATATTCCGCAGCGCCTGGTCCTGGCCAGCGGACTCGACGATGAACTCGCCGTAGCCGAGTATGCGGCCGGCGAACGTGCGCTGGAAGCTCATGTCGGTCACCTTGGTGAGCGGCATCATGTTGACCTTCCGGGTGAAGCACGCCGGAGGTAAGCAGGATCCGGTGCGACGTCACCACGAAAAAGTCAACCGCCCAGTTGACGGCTTTCCAAACCAGCCACACGAAGAGCACGAGCCACGCCAGCCACACGACGACGATGGCAGTGTCGTTGCCGTGCAGCACCGTCGTACTGAGCACGGCCGCGAGCAGCAGGCCGCCCAGCGTCAGGATGCTCGGGCCGATCAGGACGGCGGGATGCCGGCGGACGGTGATGACTTGCTGCTCGTTCGGCAGAAGGTACCTATTGACGGCCGAGGGGCCAGTCGCCACGCGGGACAGCGGCCTCACGGGACCACCTCATTGCCTCAGAGAGAGTTCACGAATGTGGCCATTGAGGTGGCGAGCGAGTGCAGCCCGTTAAAGACGCTATGAACGAAACCAGCGGCTCCAGTGGGGTCGGTGACAAGGTAGAAGACGACAAAGAGGCCTAGCCCCCACGTTATGATCCTTCTGACCACGTGATCACCTCCCGGCGCGCACTCGGTGCAGGCCATGCGCGGTGCGTGCGGCGGCCGCGACAGCGGTTATTCCCAGCATAGCCCAGGGCAATCTAGGGGACCTATGATGATCACCCCGCTGATCATCCTGGGGGATCCCACGATAGTGGATCAGTGGCCGATCCGGGCTCTCCCGCGCCGATCGGGGCCCGACTGGGGCTGGCGTCACCGCGGCGGGCCGCTTCGGGGCCTGCCCGCAGCAGCGATTTCGAGCCCGGCAACGGCAGCTGCCGCTGCGTGCGGTACCGCGCCGCCGCAGGATGATCCGGAGCCATCTCGCTACGATCGGTAGTGGTGTGATGTCGTCTCGTCACGAGGCCGGGCTGGGCCGGACCGGGCCGGGGCTAGATCACAGCCCGGCATCACGAGCCAGCGATCAAGCAGCGCAGGCTGCGGGAATCTGACACGATTCCTTTCTGGAGCCGCGCCGTTGGGGTGACGATGACCGATGTAACCAGTGCCGATTTCTCCGTCGTCGTCTACAGGGAAGACGACGCCTGGGAGGCGGAGCTCCTGCCCGCGGCCCTCCTGGAGAACCTGGACGGCCTGATCCAGGCCCTGCGCCAGCAGCCGAGCATGGGCGGCACCATCGGGCTGGCCGCGGTCGGGGACGATTTTTTCGTTGCCCTTCGCGTTATCGGCAGTCAGGTTTCCGTTTTCCTTTCTGACCTCACCGCCTCGGTGGACTGGCCCCTGGCCTCGCCAGGTGCTCGACTACCTGGATATCCCGATCCCTGACGATGACGACGACCTCGACCAGGTGCTCCCGGCCGGGGACCTGTCCATATTCGCCGACCTGGGCATCGACGAGATGGATCTGGGGATGCTCTCCGGTGACCTGGACATGTTCCCGTACGAGGTCCTGGAGATCATCGCGCGCAGGATCGGCTTCGGGCACGCGCTGGAGCGGGTGCTCGACGGCGCGCTTGGCCCGTGAGCATGCCGCCCCGGCGCCCACGTCCCGGAGCCACGCCACCGTGACCTCCGGTTACGTTTCGTCGTTCGAGCCGGCGATGCGGCTGGCCCTGGACCAGGCGGCCGGGGCCTGGGCCAGCGGGGACGTCCCCGTCGGCGCGGTCGTCCTGGACGCTGCGGGCGCCGTGGCCGGTGCCGGGCACAACCGCCAGCAGGCCGACCGCGATCCCACGGCGCACGCCGAGATCGTGGCCATCCGCCAGGCCGCGCTGGCCCGGCAGCAGTGGCGGCTGGACGGATACACCCTGGTGGTCACGCTCGAGCCGTGCACGATGTGCGCGGGAGCGGTGATCGCCGCCCGGCTGGGCCGGCTGGTCTACGGGGCCGCCGACCCCCGGGCCGGAGCTGCGGGCTCGCTGTGGGACGTGGTGCGCGACCGGAGGCTTTCCCCTCACCTCGAGGTGATCGGCGGCGTGCTGGAGGATGAGTCAGCGGGCCTCCTGCGGGAGTTCTTCGGCCGGCGGCGCCAGGACGATCCGTCCGGTTCCGAGGGGGGCACCTGAGCTAGTACCTCCCGGAGCGCACCGGGCGGCGCCGGGAAGTACCCCAGCAGCACCGGCTTACCCGGCAGGCCCTGTCGGCCAGTCGGGTAGGCTCAGCGGCGGTGGAGTCGCCTAGTGGCCGAGGGCGCACGCCTCGAAAGCGTGTGAAGGGGCAACCCTTCCGTGGGTTCAAATCCCACCTCCACCGCTCTGGCCCTGGGTGATGTCGAGCTCGACCTTCTGCCCTTCCCCCAGGCTTCAGTAGCCGCCGATGATCGCTGGAGTGCACAACACGTCCGGGCCGCCCTCGACTGCTATGAAGCCGTAGCCTTTGTCGCCGCTGAACCACTTCACGTCAGTCCGGGAGGCGGGAGAAGTTCCAGCGTTTGCGGCGGGCATGGGCAAGTCCGGCAGCTATCTTGGACGACCCGGCACCCGGCGGCGTTCGAACCGCGGCTGACTCCGCCTGACTTCGCCTAGTGTGATAGTGGAAGAGGACGAGGCAGCCGCTCTGGTTTTCTGTCGTCTTGTCTTCTGGCACGTGGCCGACGGCGCGGGTTCAGCAGCATGTCCTGTTTTGTTGGCCTGCCTGTTCGGGAGAGGATGCCTATGTCGCGGGGCCAGCCGCGCGTCGAGCCCACCGCGGCGCGCTGGAGTCCAGCGGTCGCAGAGCTGATCGCGATGGATGGTGCCGAGGGCTCCGGAACGGCATCCGCCAAAAGCGCGCGGGCCGACTGCTCCGGGCAACTACCTGGTCGCTGCGCCGAAGCCGGGCCCGGTGCGGCTGCTTCTGGGCTGGCCGGCGGGCCACAGCCGGCTGCGGCCGCCGGTGGTGGTATTGACCCTGTCATGGGCTTGGATGACTCGGCCGGCCCTGGCGGGGACGGTCACGCTGTTGAGACCAGCGGCTCGCCGAAGGCGGCGGGCGAGGAGCGCGCGGCCGAGCCGTTGGTATTCGTCGATGACGACGAGTGCCTTCCCGCCGCCCAGCTGCCAGCCGGCGGCGCTACGGCCGACACGGTCAAGGACTACCTCAAGCAGATCGGCAAGGTTCCGCTGCTCAACGCCGGGCAGGAAGTCGAGCTGGCCAAGCGCATCGAGGCGGGCCTGTTCGCCGATCACAAGCTCACCGAAGGCAGCGGGGTACTGCGCCCCGGTCAGAGCATTGACCTTGAGCGGGTCGCCGACGATGGCCGGCGGGCCAAGAACTACCTGGTGGAGGCGAACCTGCGGCTGGTGGTCTCGCAGGCCAGGCGGTACACCGGCCGCGGCATGCTGTTCCTGGACCTGATCCAGGAGGGCAACCTCGGCCTGATCCGTGGCGTGGAGAAGTTCGACTACACCAAGGGCTACAAGTTCTCCACCTACGCCACGTGGTGGATCCGGCAGGCGATCACGCGGGCCATGGCCGACCAGGCCCGGACCATCCGGATCCCGGTGCACGTAGTCGAGGCCCTCAGCAAGCTGGCCCGGGCGCGGCGGCAGATGCTGCAGGACCTGGGCCGGGAGCCCACCCCAGGGGAGCTGGCGGCCGAGCTGGACATGACGCCGGAGAAGGTCATCGAGGTGCAGAAGTACGGGCGCGAGCCGATCTCCCTGCACGCCCCGCTGGGTGAGGACGGGGACAGCGAGTTCGGTGACCTGATCGAGGACTCCGAGGCCATCCAGCCGGGCGAGGCGGTCGGCTTCACGCTGCTGCAGGAGCAGCTGCACTCGGTGCTCGACACCTTGTCCGAGCGCGAGGCCGGCGTGGTCTCCATGCGCTTCGGCCTGACCGACGGCCAGCCCAAGACGCTCGATGAGATCGGCAAGGTGTACGGGGTGACCCGGGAGCGCATCCGGCAGATCGAGTCCAAGGCCATGTCGAAGCTGCGGCACCCGTCCCGGTCCAACCTCCTCCGGGACTACCTCGACTGACCTGACCGACGGCCGTCGGCCCCCGGCCGTGGTTGGTCAGGAAACTCCAGCCCGCCTCCTAACAGCCCGGGTTGCAGTTTCTAGAAAAGTTTTGCTAGTTTCCGGTCGCGTGGATACGCTGGGAGCAGGCACCGGGGACCGCTGCCGAGGGCGGTGCGCTCCCCCGGGGCCGGCGGAGAAGAGGCGTTGGCGATGGTTGCCCTGGTAGTCATCCTGGTAGTGCTCGTCGCGGCCGGGCTCATCGCGGCCGGCCGGTCGTTCAAGATCGTGCAGCAGTACGAGCAGGGGATCATTTTCCGGTTCGGGAAGGTGCTGGGCCGGCCACGGGGCGCCGGGCTGACGGTGATCCGGCCGGTCGGTGACCGGATGCAGAAGGTCAACATGCAGATCGTGGCGATGGCCGTCCCGGCCCAGGACGGGATCACCAAGGACAACGTGACCGTCCGGGTCGACGCGGTGGTCTACTTCCGGGTGGTCGACCCGATCAAGGCGACCATCAACGTGCAGAACTACATGTTCGCGATCTCCCAGCAGGCGCAGACGTCGCTGCGGTCGATCATCGGCCAGTCGGAGATGGACCAGCTGCTGTCGGAGCGCGACTCGGTGAACCGGGAGCTGCGCCGGATCATCGACGAGCCCACCGAGGGCCCGTGGGGTATCCGGGTGGAGCGGGTGGAGATCAAGGACGTCTCGCTGCCCGAGAGCATGAAGCGGTCGATGTCGCGGCAGGCCGAGGCGGAGCGCGAGCGCCGCGCGCGGATCATCACCGCCGACGGGGAGTACCAGGCGTCCAAGCGGCTGGCCGCGGCGGCCAACGTGATGGCCCGCGACCCGGCCGCGCTGCAGCTGCGGCTGCTGCAGACCGTGGTCGAGGTGGCCGCGGAGAAGAACAGCACGCTGGTCATGCCGGTGCCGGTCGAGCTGCTGCGGTTCTTCGACAAGTTCACCCCCCCGGCGCCCGCGGGCCGGCAGAAGCCGGCCGCCGACTCGGCGTCACTGGCGGACTTCGGCGACCAGGACGCGGCGGAGGCCGAGATCGAGAACGGCGCGCCGCTGGAGATCCCCGAGGTCCCGCCCATACCCCAGCTGCCCGCGCACGCGAGCAACGGCAACCTGGCCGCCGCCGCGGTGCCGCAGCCCGCCCCGCGGCCCGGCCCGGCCACGACGCCGCCGACTCCGGCGCATAGGCCCAGCCCGCCCGATCCGGGGGGACGCCGCGGGCTTCGGCCCAGGGCGTCCCGGGCGAACGGCCGACAGTTCCCGCTGCGGGATCAGCCGCCCGTGGCATCGAAGAGTCGGCCAGAACTGACGCGGACGCCCAGAGAGGCTTCGCCTCGGACCGCCAAGTTCGGTAGTTCTGCCTGCACGGAACTGACCGCGGGATCATCCTCGGTGCCGTGGATGCGCGTGCGGAGGGTGATGAGGGTGGCCGTGGGCTGGCGGCCCGGCCGGGAGTGGTGACGGCCGCGGACGTGGTGGCCGGGCATGTCCGGCTGGATGTCTGCTGCCTGGACCGGGTCTATCTGAATGGCTATGTCGCCAAGCTGCAGACACCCGGCGGTGTGGTCTGGTTCTTCCACGAGCACCGGGGCAAGCCGATCGTGTCCCCGGCGCTGTTCGAGCCGATCGGGGAGAAGTTCCGCCGCGACGTCAGGGGCTGGGCGCGGGCCAGCGGCATCCCGGTGATCGGCTTCAAGGCCGGGGAGCGCAAGGCCGAGGTGATGGCCCCGTATCTGCAGGCCGCGGCGGCCGCCGGCCGGTCGCAGGTGGTCGCGGTCGGCTGTGCGCAGGAGTTCCAGCTGGTCTGGACGGCCCGCAGGCGCAACACCGACCCGGGCGGGTGCCCGCAGTTCTCCTTCACCAGGGAGCGGCGCCGGGTCTCGGTGTTCTACGTGTATATCTTCGACACCCAGATGGGCCCGGGGTTCATCAAGATCTGCACCTACTTCCCCTATCCCGTCAAGGTGTGGGTGAACGGGCACGAGTGGGCCAAGCAGCAGGCCCGCAAGCTCGGCCTGGGCTTCGCCGAGCTGTCCAACGGCTTCGCCTCCTGCGACGACCCGGCCCTGCTGCAGCGGATCTGCGACCGGTTCGGCCCCGGCCACGTGCAGGCCTGGTTCGACCGGTGGATGGCGCAGATCCCGCTGCCGCTGGACGCCGCCGACCGGGACGCCGGGTTCTGGTGGGAGCTGTCGATGCGGCAGATCGAGACTTCCCGCACCCTGGTGTTCGACAGCGACGTCCATGCCCGCGCGTTCTTCGAGGCGCTGCTGTGCGAAAACATGGACCTGGGCCGGCCCGAGAACGTCGAGCTGCTGTTCCGCCGCGGCCAGCGGCTGGGCCGCCCCACCATCGCGCCGCCCGGCGGCGGCTTTAAGACCAAGATCGACCAGTACTGCACCCTGGTCACCCTGAACGTGTTCTATAAGAACTCCCGCCTCAAGCAGTACCTCAAGGACGGCGTCGCCCTGCGCATCGAGACCGTCATCAACGACCCCAAAGACCTGCGCTGCAACCGGCGGCTCGCCAACCTCCCGGAACTGCAGCACAAGGCACGTGCGATCAACGCCCGGCTGCTGCACACTGAAACCGCCGGCCAGGACACGGCACTTGTGAGTCCAGTCATCGAGCGGATCACCAGGCCCACCCTCACGCAGGAGGGCAGGAAGGCGCCCGCACTACGGTTCGGCGACCTTCGAGTCCAGGCCCTGGCCGGCGCCACCGCCGCCATGCTGTTCACGGTCACCGGCATCACTAACAGGAGCCTGCGCGCCCTGATGACCGGCCTGCTGCACCGCCCCTACAGCATGAACCAGGCCAGCTACGACCTGTCCCGGCTCGCCCGCAACGGCCTCATCGCCCGCGTCCCGGGAAGCAACCGCTATACCCTCACCCGCGACGGGCTGCTGTTCGCCCACATCTACACCAAGGTCTACGACCACGTCCTCCGCCCGCTCATGGCACCCAACCGGCCCAACGCGCCACCCGAACTCGCCGCAGCGCTCGAAACCCTCGACCAGCTCGCCGCCAGCCACATCGCCCAAGCGCGCGTCCCCACCGCGGCCTGACCCACGCCCCCGCCCGCGTCGCACCGCCCAGCCCAACCGTCAAACTCAGGACTAACGTCAAAGTCGTGGCACCGAAGGTGCCCTAGATAGGCTCGCTGGTCCACCGCCAGCCGTGGGTCTCGTCACAGATGGGCCGCACCATGGTGGCCTCGGCCGTGTGGGACAACTCGTCGACAACCTTGATCAGCTGGCGGTGGAAATCCTCCGGCGTATGGGGGCCGTCCGATGGGCCGGGCGTGACCAGCGTCACGGTCGAGCCCTCACCCCCGGCCAGCCGGGCCGTGATGTTGCCGTTGTAGTCACGGCCGACCCCCGCGATGGTGTCAGCCCGGATGATGTCGCTGCCGTCGTCCTTGGCCACCCACACAACCTGCGTGGTCACGCGCCTCACCCCAGTCACCATGGCCGCGTCAACGTCCAATGTGACACGACGCTGCGGCAGGCAGCAATCACCGCTTACCTCCGCGGGCGGCGCCGGCCAGAAAAGGTCCGCAGTTCCGACCCTTCACGGCCGGGCGGCTGCCAGTAGGGAAAGGCCCGCGGCGAGCCCGCGCCCAGAGGGGCATGGCCTGCCGTGGGACCGTTATCAGACCGAGTGGACCTGGTCCGCCTGCGGGCCCTTGGGACCCTGGCTGACGGTATACTCCACCTTCTGATTCTCCGCCAGGCTGCGGTAGCCGCCCATGTCGATCGCTGAGTAGTGAACGAAGACGTCGGCGGTGCCGTCATCGGGGGCGATAAACCCGTAGCCCTTGTCCGCGTTGAACCATTTCACGGTTCCCTGAGCCATCTGCTGTCTCCTTCGAGGGACGAGCCAAGAATCCACGCACCTTGCGCGGACAGCTGCTGGCCTCTCGCCACCGGAGGAAACACATCCACAAGCGATACGAAACGCCCAATGTCAAAACCGCGGGCGTCTTCACGATCGCCGACTTCGACAGCAACACTCATTCCAAGCCCGTTCGCGGCCAGTCTATTCCTGCTCCGGGCCGCCCTCGCCCCGATCCGTGCTGAGTCGTCGATCCGGCACGACCGCACGTGAGCCGCCCTGACAGAGCGGGAACCGGCTTGGCGGTGCGTATCTCGGTCACATCGGCGTCGATGGTCCGCTGGCCCGTCGCGATGGCTATCGATACCCGGTGATGCCCGTCGCTGACGAAATGCAGGCCGCCCACGCGGTACACCTCGATCGGCGGGATCGCCGCACCGCGCCGCTGCGCCAGCGCCAGCTGCTCCCAGCGTTCCCGGACCCGGGCGGTGGTAGGCCGGAAATGCCGGTCGAAGTCGGTCCGCTGCTCGGCCGTGCCGACGATGGTGTCCAGCGGAATCGTCTGCAGGCCCAGCTTCCGCTCGCCGCGCCAGCCGAGCGCGCCGGTGACCTCATCAAGCCGCAGCAGGCGGTCGCGGTCCTGGGGCTGGTGGCGCAGGCGGTGCGCCAGCGTGGCCAGCACCTGGTGTCGCCTGGCCCGCAGAAAGTCGTTGTCGACGTCTGCCTGGGGGAATCCGGTGTCTAGCATCGGCCCGCCCTCGTTTCTCCGGCTTGGCGTTTCTTACCTGGCACCAAGGCTCACGCCTGGCAGGGTGAGCCGGCGTCACCCAGCGGGGTGATCTGCGGCTGGAGGCCGAAGCGTCCCGGGTGACCTGGGCGGGCGACTCGCAGGTCAGGATCCGCCGGGGCCGCCGGCCCTCATTCGTCCCGGTCCGGAACCGTTCACCGGCGAACGCCGACCGCCGCTCTGCCCAGGTTGGGTACACTCGCGACCGGTAGTGGATGGGATTGCGCCGTCCTCGAAAGCGTGTGAAGGGCAACCCTTCGGTGGGTTCACATCCCGCCTCCACCGCCAGCGCGCCGAGCCGGGGCGTCGGGGCGCACCCATGGGGTGCGTGGAGCGGTGACGGTAATTCGAAAATAGGAACGAGCCGGTTTTCCGGAGTGTCCATTGCCAGAACCGCAAAGCACGACGTTTTTCCTGGTCCTGATCGTGGTGTTCGGCGGCTTGCTGTGGTGGCTGGCCGTCGCCAAGCAAACGGTCTTCCGCATCCTGGCGGCCTGCCTCGCGTTCATCCCGGCCATGATGTTCGGGGTGGCCGCGGTCAACAAGTACTACGACTACTACCAGAACTGGAACGCCGCGATCTCGGACCTGACCGGGCAGTCCGCGCAGACGGCCCAGCTGCCGTCCACCGATGCGGGCGTCGGCGTGAGGTTCGACAAGCTCCTGGGCAACTCGGTCGACACGGCGGTGGCGGCCACGGACGGGATAACGGTGCGCCTGAGCGTGCCCGGGCGGGCCAGCCACATCACCCGGACCGTCTACGTGTACCTCCCGCCCCAGTACTTCCAGCGTTCCTTCCGCAACTACCGCTTCCCGGCCATCGAGCTGATACACGGCTTTCCGGGCACGCCGCTGGACTGGGTCACCGTGGTGGGCGTCACCTCGACGCTGCAGGACCTCATCAGCAGCGGCCTCGCGAAACCCGTGGTCCTGGTCATGCCGGACGCAAACGGCGGACGAGCGGTCTCGCTGCAGTGCCTGAACCAGTTCCACGGCCCCCAGGACGCGACCTACCTCGCGCAGGATCTTCCCGACTACATCGCGCAAGTGCTGCGGGTGGCGCCTCCCGGCCTGGCGTGGGGCATCGCCGGCTACTCGGAAGGCGGGTTCTGCGCCGCCAACCTGGGCCTGAAGTACGGCAGCCAGTTCGGCTTCTCCGGAGTGCTCAGCGGGTATTTCGCGCCGCTGGACAACCAGCTGGGCCACCGCCCAAGCTGGTGGACCCGTTTGGCGGGAACGCCAGGCTGCGCCGGGCCAACACCCCGGATGACCTGGTCGGCTCGCTGCCCGGCGGGACCAGGATCGCGAAGTTCTGGCTCGGGGCCGGCAGCGGTGACCGCGCCGACCTGAGGAACGCCGAGTTCTTCCAGCAACTGCTGCAGATCCGGCAGCCGCAGGTGACGCTGAAGGTCGTGCCGGGCGGCGGGCACACCATGATCACCTGGCGGGCGCTGATCCCGCCGATGCTGGAGTGGATGACGCCTCAGCTCGCCCACGAGGTCACCGTCGAGCAAGCCAGGCAGGAGAAGGCCGCCCAGAAGGCCGCGGCGGCGAAGCGCGCGAAGGCGGCGACCTGACCGAGTCCGCCCGCGGGCCCAGCGGATCGCGGCCCGTCAGTCCAGGTCGGACGTCAGTCCAGGTCGAGAACGCGCACATGCAGCACCGACCGCTGGTGCAGGGCGGCGCGCAACGCCCGGTGCAAGCCGTCTTCGAGGTAGAGCTCGCCCTTCCAGCGGATCACGTGGGGGAACAGGTCGCCGTAGAACGTCGAGTCCTTGGCCAGGACAGTGTGCAGATCGAGCACGTTCTTCGTGGTGATGAGCTGGTCAAGCCGGACCGGGCGCGGCGGTATCGCCGCCCATTCGCGAGCGCTCCGCGCATGATCGGGATAGGGCCGCCCCTCCCCGACCTGCTTGAAGATCACCTCACGAGTGTAGATGAGCTGCGGGCGTCTCGCCGGGAGGAATCCCGGCGAAACCGGGCGCGGCACGGCCCGTGCGTCCGGGCCTGCGCTCGGCGTGCTGGCCGCCGGAAGCCGGGCCGGGGGCGCGCTCGTCCAGTTGTCCGGCCCATAGCACCCATCCAGAGTTCGCATGGTCATAGCTGGTGGTTACGGGTCACTAAAGATAGAAGATTCGGACTCCTGACGGGTTGACAAGTGGCAGGGTAGGTGTCCGACGGCACGTACCCTTGGGGACGACCAATACGACATTGGGGGGTATTTAACGTGATACGTCCGCTCTTACCGCATCCCGGCGGCGGCCGCGGCGATCGCCCTGCTCGCCACGGGCTGCGCGAGCGCGGACGGGTCCGCGGCCCCGGCCGGCCTGGAGAAGACCAACCTGGTGGTCTATGCCGTCCCGGCCGCCGACTCGGCCGGCGTGTACATCGCGCAGCAGGACGGGCTGTTCGCGGCCGAGGGCCTGCACGTGAAGATCTATGCCGGCGATCAGCAGCGCCGACGTGATCAAACTGCAGCTGGCGGGCAAGATCGACGTCAGCGCGGGCGCCTACCCCTCCTACATCCTCGCGGACGCGGAGCAGCCACGACGACTTCGAGATACTCGCCGCCGGGTCGATCATGCAGCCGCGCAACCAGGTAATCATGGTCGCGGCCGGTTCGCCGATCCGCACCATCCAGGACCTCAAGGGCAAGACGATCGCGATCAACGCGCCGAACAACATCCTCCAGATGCTGGTCAGCGCGGCGCTCCAGGACAACGGGATGTCGCCCAAGGAAGTCCATTTCACGTACGTCCCGTTCCCGTTCATGGCCCAGGCCCTGCAGAAGCACGAGTACCAGGGCCACCGGGTGGACGCGGCGTCGCTGCCCGAGCCGTTCGTGACCGGCGCGGAAGAGTCCATCGGCGCCCAGCCGCTGGTCGACGAGGACGCAAGGCGCCGCGCAGTCCCTCCCGATCAGCGCGTTCGTCGTGACCAAGAAGTGGGCGCAGAAGTACCCGCACACCGCGGCGGCCTTCCTCAAGGCCCTCGAGCAGGCCCAGCGGATCGCCGACACGAACCCGAAGGCGGTCGAGAAGGCCCTGGAGACCAATACTCCGGGCGTGACGCCCACGGAGGCGGCGGTCATGGCGGTGCCCAGCTTCCCGCTGAACACCGACCCGGTCCTGATCCAGCGCGTCGCCGACCTGATGACGCAGTTCGGGCTTCTCCCGGCGAGATATGACGTCAGGCAGATGATCCTGCACTGACCGGCCGGGCCGGGCACCGAGGCCGCACCGCCGCCGCAGCAGGGCGGCCCGTCCCGGGCGCCGGCGCGCGGCTACGTGTCCTTCGGCCGGTACCGCAGCCGCTGCCGGGCCCGCTCGCAGACCCCGCTGCGCTCGTTGTCGGCCGCGATCTGCATGGCCTGGTCGAGGTCGGCCGGGGTCAGCAGCGCGTGCGAGAGCAGGAAATCGGCCAGGTCCCGCGCGTGACCCCGCTCCTTCCAGATGAAGCCCTGCAGCAGCTTCTTGTAGTCGGACACCGTGCCTTCCCCGGTCAGGTCCAGCGCGATGACCACATCCATCATGGGCACCGGGTGCGGCGCGGGCAGGCCGAGGATGTACTGCTGGTAGTAGTAGGCCATCGCCATCCGCGCGGTGGCGTTGCGTTCGAAGTAACTGCGCACATGCGCCACCGCGTCCGGGGGGTCATCGCGCCGGGCCGCCTGCACCGTGCCGTCGCCGGTGAGCGGCTGCTGGTCGCCGCCCGGGGCGTCCGGCGGCCAGCGCGGGGTGGCGGGCAGGTCGAGCCGGAACGGCAGTACCCAGGCACCGATGCTGACCAGCCATGTTCCCGCTTCGAGCACCACCGGCAGCGCCTCGTAGCGGGCCGGGGCCGCGGGCAGGATGTGGCGGGCGGCCCGCTGCACGAGCTCGGCGCGGGGAAGGGTCCCGTCTCCCCCCGCGTGCGGCGCCAGGTACACCCGGTAGGTCGTGTCGCGGCTGAACAGCTCCCACCGGTGGTGCACGTAACGGAAGCCCGCGCAGCGCGGCGCCCGGTGCAGCGTGAGGTCCTCGTTGCCGCTGAGCAGGCGCCGGTCCAGCCAGGTGATCTCGTCGGGCGGGCAGCTCACCCACTCGCCGCGCGCCGACGACCAGATGAAGAGCTGGCCTGTCGTCACTGAACCTTTTTCGTCCGTCGATTCCCCGCCCAGAGTACGCGGGCGGTCCGCGGGAGGAAGAAAGAGATTCACTCAGCCGCCACCTCAAAACGACGGCGCCACCGCGGCGGCCATCCGGTCTTTCCTGAGATGACAATTGTGACACCGAGCGGAGCGTCCGGCACGGAGTTGAGCGGGCGCTGGCCGCGCCGGCCCCCGTCGGCGCGGCACAGCCTCAGCCTCAGCCGATCTCGACCCGGGACAGCAGCGCGTCCGACCTCATTCCCCAGCGGATCGAGTCACCGCTGCTGAGCGGCTGCTCGCCCGCCAGGGCGGTGCCGTTGAGGGTGAGCCCGTTCCGGCCCAGGTTGGCGATCCACCACCGGCCGTCGGAGAACGTGAACCTGGCATGCTCCCGGGACACCGTGGGCACGTCGGGCAGGCCCAGCTCGACGGCTCCGCGCCCGGCCCGGGCGCCGGATACCCGGGTCTCGGCCACCGAGCCGCCCGTGACCAGCCGCAGGACCGGGACCGGGCTGCGGCTCAGCTCGATGACCGTCGACCCGCCCGCGAAGGCCGCCCCGCCCGGCCCCGGCTGCACCTGGGTGTTCCCGTCGTGGCCGACAAATCCGGGATACGGCCCGTCCAGCACCCGGTGCGGGCCGTCGGCCCGGGCGGCCTCCGGCCCGGCCGGCGCGGGAGCAGGCCCGGGATACGTGACCTCGGTGGCGTGCAGGCGCGCGGCGGAAGCCGCGGCGACGGGGTACTCCACGGCCGCGTACGGCGCGGCGGGAGGCTGCGCGCCGGCGTAGGCGAACTCCAAGCCGGGCCGCGCGCCGGCGTCGACCGGCTGCCCCTGCCGCAGGCGGTAGCGGCCCTCCGGGACCGACGGATCCGCGACGACACGCACCTGCGCCGGGCCGGGCGCGGCGAAACGGGCGCCGTGCGCGGCCGCTTGCTCCTCGTAGACCTCGGCCGCGCTCTCGGCGATCAGGCCGAGGTCCATGCGCTCGGTCAGCGAGCCCAGGTCATCGGGGTTCAGCCGCAGCTCGACGACGTTGGGCGCGATCAGGGACCGGCTCGGCGTGACGATGAACACCTCGGGCAGGTGCCGCAGGGCCAGGTGCAGCACCTCCTGTCCGTCACGCCACGGCCGGGCGGCCAGCTGCCGTATCCACGGATGTTCCCGGGAGATGCCCAGGGCCCGCAGGACCATAACGCCCACGACGACGAGGCCGGCCAGGAAGGCCAGCAGCATCGTCGCCGCGATGACCGAACCCGTCACGTCCAGCAGAAGCAGCCAGAACACCATGACGCCGGCCGCCGCCGCCCACCGCATCCGGCTCCGCCGTGGCAGCGGAACACGCGCCGGCCGGCGCGCCGCTTGCCCGCGCTCCGTCATCAGCACCGTCCTTGATCTATCGGGCGCATGCACCACTGCATGGCTCGTCATCGACGATGCAGACTCCAGGCCCCGCGCGTCAACGAAACGCCGGCAACTCCCAGACATCTGGAAGTTGCCGGAACCGGCCGGTCACGGCGGGGATCCGGCCGCGGGCGGGCCCGCCAGCAGGTCGAGGATCTGCTGGCCGTACCTGGCCAGCTTGGTCTCGCCGACGCCGCCGACCGTGGCCAGCTCGGCCAGGGTCGACGGCGACTGCGCCGCGATCTGGCGCAGGGTCGCGTCGTGGAAGATCACGTACGCGGGCACGCCCTGCTCCTTGGCGGCGGCGGCGCGCCAGGCGCGGAGCTGGCCGAACACGGCCGCGGCCGCCTCGGGCAGGGCATCGGTGGCGGCAGCGGCCGCGCCCGCCGCAGCGGACCGGGCCGCCTTCGCGCGCGGGGCCGGGGTCACCCGCTCGGGCTCGCGCCGCAGCCGTACCTGCCGCCCCCGGTAGAGCACCTCGTTGCTGCCGGGGGTCAGCACGAGCGTGCCGTAGTCGCCCTCGACGGCCAGCAGGCTCTGCGCCAGCAGCTGGCGCACCACGGCGCGCCATTCGGTGTCGCGCAGCTCCTTGCCCTGGCCGAACACGCTCAGCGCTTCGTGCCGGAACTGGCTGACCTTCGGCGTCTGCTTGCCGAGCAGGATGTCGATGGCCTGGCCCGCGCCGAACTTCTGGTGCCGCTCCCGGTCCAGCCGCCACACGGTGGACAGGACCTTCTGGGCGGCTTCCGTACCGTCCCACGCCTGCGGCGGTGCCAGGCACGTGTCACAGTTGCCGCACGCCCCGGCCTGCTCGCCGAAGTAGCCCAGCAGCTGGCCCCGGCGGCACTCGATCGTCTCGCAGAGGGCCAGCATCGCGTCGAGGTGGGCCACCTGGCGCCGGCGGTGCGCGTCGTCGCCGTCGGAGCCGTCGATCAGCTTGCGCAGCAGCACGACGTCGGCCAGGCCGTAGGCCATCCAGGCGGTGGAGGGCAGGCCGTCCCGCCCGGCCCGGCCGGTCTCCTGGTAGTAGCCCTCGACGGACCTGGGCAGGTCGAGGTGGGCAATGAAGCGCACGTCGGGCTTGTCGATGCCCATGCCGAACGCGATCGTGGCCACCATGATCAGCCCGTCCTCGCGCAGGAACCGCGCCTGGTTCGCGGCCCGGGTGCGCGAGTCGAGTCCCGCGTGGTACGGCAGCGCCTCCAGCCCGCTGCGCACCAGGAACTCGGCGGTCGCGTCGACCGACGCCCGCGTCAGGCAGTACACGATGCCCGCGTCACCCGCGTGCTCGTTGCGGATCAGCTCGAGCAGCTGCCGCCTCGGCTCGTTCTTCGGCACGATGCGGTACTGGATGTTGGGCCGGTCGAAGCTCGCCACGAATCCACGCGCGCCGGTCAGGTCGAGCCGGTCCGCGATCTCGGCCCGCGTCGCCTGGGTGGCCGTGGCGGTCAGCGCGATGCGGGGCACGCCGGGCCAGCGCTCGTGCAGCGCGGACAGGGCCAGGTAGTCGGGCCGGAAGTCGTGCCCCCACTGGGCCACGCAGTGCGCCTCGTCGATGGCGAACAGGGAGATTGTGCCGCGGTCGAGCAGCCGCAGCGTGGACTCGGTGCGCAGCCGTTCCGGCGCCAGGTAGAGCAGGTCGAGCTGGCCGGTCAGGAATTCGGCTTCGACCAGGCGGCGCTCGTCGGGGTCCTGCGCGGAGTTGAGGAACGCGGCCCGGACGCCCAGCGCGCGCAGCGCGTCCACCTGGTCCTGCATCAGCGCGATGAGCGGCGACACGACCACCCCCGTGCCCTCCCGCAGCAGCGCCGGGATCTGGTAGCACAGCGACTTGCCGCCGCCGGTCGGCATCAGCACCAGCGCGTCACCGCCGGCGGTGACGTGGTCGATGACCTCCCGCTGGAAACCGCGGAACGAGTCGTAACCGAAGACCCGGCGCAGGACCTGAAGTGAACCCTTGGCGTCCTCCTCATGGCTGCCTGAGTACTCTGCGCCCGAGGCCGGCGGGTGAAAAAGGCTCAGTGCCTCGCTCCTGCGCTCCGGGGAGGACGGCACCGGGTCATTCTACGAGCGCCGGCCGTGGCGGCCGCGGCTTATGGCCGAGGCGGGGCTAGAGGACGGCCCAGCCGGTGAACGAGCTCGGCGCGGTGCCCTGGTGGTCGCCGTACTGGCGGCCGTTGGTGCCGGCGGCGTACAGCGAGACGGCACCGCCGGTACCGCCCGCCATGCCGCCGGTCACGACACCGGCCAGGTCTGCGGCCATGTGCCCGCCGAGCGCGGCGCTGTGGTTGAACGGGCCGCCCGCGACCGACTGCCACTTGGAGCGCACCGACCCGCTGGTGGTCCGGGCGTAGACCGACACCGTGCCGTTGCTGCCCGGTATCGCCACCGGGGTCCCGGTCAGGCCGCCGGTGGTGGTGAGCCTGGTCGGGCCGGTGAAACGGGCGCCGGGCTTGCGCTGCTGGAAGCCGTAGAGCTGCCCGCGCGTGCCGATCGCGTACACGGCGATCGTGTCGTACCCGGTGACGACCGCGGCCGGGCTGCCGGCCAGGTGGCCGCCGAGGTTGGCGCTCTTGGTCACCGCGCCGCCGGCGGAGTTCTGCCAGACGGCTTTCACGGCCCCGCCGGTGGTCCTGGCGTAGACGGACAGGATGCCGTTGGCGACCTGGACCACGGCCGGGCTGCCGGTCAGGTTGCCGGTCGTGGTCAGCCTCTTCGGGCCGGCGAAGCCCCCGCCCGCGCTGGTCTGGTAGTAGGTGTACAGGTCCCCGTTGGCGCCGACCGCGTACACCGCGACCGTGCCGCGCTGGGTGGCTATCGCGGCCGGGCTGCCCTCGATGCGGCCGGCCAGGTTCGCGGGCTTGCCGACCGCCGCGCCCGGAGCGGACTGGCGGAAGGCCTCGACCGCTCCCCGAGTGGTCTCGGCGTAGACCCAGATGAGGCCGTTGGCGGCCTGGACGGCGACCGGAGTGCCGGTCAGGTTGCCGGTGGTGGTCAGCTTCTTCGGGCCGGCGAAGGCCCCGCCCGGGCTGGTCTGGTAGTAGGTGTAGAGATTCCGGCCCCGGATCACGTAGTCGGCGACGGTGCCGCTGCTGGCGGCGAGCGCCGACTGCCCCGGGTTGACCGGGGGCGGGGGCGTGAGGCTCACGTTCAGGTAGTCCTGGTCGACATCGATGGTGTCGCCGCCGTAGGTTTCGTTCGCCCCCCCGCTGAACTGGTGGGCGCGCCGGCCCGTGGGCCAGTCCGCCGCGGGGATCACCGGGTCGGTCGTGTTCGCCTGGCCGTTCCACAGCGCATCCCAGATCACGTCCGGCATCGCGTCCTTGGTGAAGTTGCCGACCAGGTCGGTGACCCCGGACGAGGAGCTGCTGTAGACCGCGGACCGGTAGCCCTGGGCGTGCAACTGGGTGGTCCAGGCCGACAGGAAGGCCAGGGCGCTGGCCTTCTGGGCAGGCGGATAGGCCTCCATGTCGTAGTAGATCGGGCTGCCGGGCCCGAAGCCCAGGGCGGCAGCCTGGGTGACCGCGTCTTCCGCGGCGGCGACCGCCTGGCTGGCGGGGGCGGTGATCTGGTTGAACTCGGCCTGCGGGCCGACGTAGATGGGGATGAAGCGCCAGCCGGCCGCGGCCTGCTGCGACACCCAGCCGGCGGTCAGGTTCGGCTGGGCGCACGCCCGCTCGGCGCCGCCGATGTAGATGCCTACCGCGCCGTACGGTGAGGATTTCTTCCAGGCGCTCATGAAGGCGGAGCTCGGCGCCGCACAGGCGTCGAAGCCCTCGCCGGTATAGCTGGTCGCGCCCGCGGGCAGGGTCGCGGCCGCGGCCGCGGGGGCCACCAGCTGCTGCGCGGCGCTCTTCCGGCTCAGGCTCGGCCCCCGGCTCGCGGACGGTGGGAGGGGCAGTCCCGCGCTGGACAGTATCCGCGCCACGAGGGCCCGGTCGGTGTCGTACGTCGCCGTGACCTCGATCCCGGGGCTGACGGCCGTGATCCGGCGGGCGGCCTGCTCCTCGGCCGACGAGGCGCCGGGCACCGGCCCGGCCGCGGGCTGGACCAGGATGGCCTCGGTCGTCCCGAGCAGACCGCTGGGGCAGTCCTGGTTCTGCCCGGGGTCGCCCAGGTAGATCGCGTGCCGGTCGAATCGCACGCACGCCGTCGACGTGCGGGTCGTGTGGATGACCGGCCAGCCGGCCGGGACCGCGAACCTGTAGCCCAGGTACGTCACGGTCTTCAGGGCACCCGGCGCCGTGATGGACGGGGGCCGGGAAGCCAGGGCTGCCGCGGCCAGCGCCGGGGAACTCAGGCCCGCCGCGACGGCCGCCGCCGGTGCCGGCCACCAGGCACCACCGCGCCACGCGCGCGCTCGGCTTCATCGTCCCACCCCTGATCCCGCCCCTGGTCCCCCGGCCGCCCGGAGGCGACCAAGCCTGCAGCGTAGCGGGCCGCCGCCGGGATAAATGGCCATTTGGCCAGATGCAAAGCGATAGAGCCGCGCGTCGGCCGGCGAGGCCACGGCCTCAACAGGGGCGGCTACTAGTCATTCCCGCCCAGGTGCAGCCGCCGCTCGGTAACCGCGACGGCCAGCTCCACCCTCGAGGAGCACGCGGGAAGCCAGCCGCGGGGGGGTGGCTGGCCCTGCCTACGGGCCGGTGCCGTGAGGCGCCGTCTCGCTCTGCAGGTAGGCCAGGCCCGGCCCGGGGGGACCGGTGCCTGGCCGCCTGCTGCTATCTTCTCGGCGATCATCCGATCCCGGCCGCCCTCGTCGTCGACGTGCCCGTTGCGGGCTTCTCCTGTCCTAGCGCACCACGTCAAACCTTCGAGTTTCCTGCAGGTTGCGCGCCTGATGGCGCAGGAGTTGGCGCGAGAACCAGCGGAAGTGGGAGAATGTCGTGATCCCGCGTTCCGAGAAGGAAACTTATGGCTCCACGTCGGCCCGAAGGCACCGCGGCTGTCCACCGGATGATCGCCTCACCGGGCACCGGGGCTCCGACCGCGCTTCGCATCATGCTGGGTGCCCAGCTGCGCCGGCTGCGTGAGACCAAGCAGATCACCCTGGAGGACGCCGGATACGTGATCCGCGCGTCGGGCTCGAAGATGAGCAGGCTCGAGACCGGCCGGGTCGGCTTCAAGTCACGCGACATCGCGGACCTGCTCACCTTCTACGGCGTGACGGACGACCAGGAGCGCGAGACCCTGCAGGAACTGGCCCGGCAGGCCAGCGCCCGGGGATGGTGGCATGACTACGCCGACATCATGCCGACCTGGTTTGAGCCGTACGTGGGCCTGGAGGAGGCGGCGAGCTCGATCCGCTGCTACGAGATCCAGTTCGTCCCCGGCCTGCTGCAGACCCCGGACTATGCCCGCGCGGTTGCGGCGGTCGGCTTGCCGGCCGGGCCCGTGGCCGAGATTGAACGGCGGGTCAGCCTGCGGATGGCCCGCCAGGCCGTGCTCACCCGCCCCACGCTGGCACATCTGTGGCTGGTATTGGACGAGGCGGCCCTGCGGCGGCCGGTGGGCCGGCCCGACGTCATGCGCGGCCAGCTCCGGCACCTCCTGGACATGGGCGCGCGGCCCAACGTCAGCCTCCAGATCATCCCGCTGGCCCGCGGCGCGCACGCCGCGGCGGGAGGCCCGTTCTCGATCCTGCGCTTCGGCGAGCCGGACCTGCCCGATGTCGTCTACCTCGAGCAGCTCACCAGCGCTCTTTACCTGGACAAGCGGGAGGCGGTCGACCACTACCTGGCCGTGATGGAGCGGTTGTGCGTCGAGGCCCTGCCGACGCCGGGCAGCCTGGAGATGCTCGAAGGGATGCTGAAGCAGAGGCTATAACGGGACGTCAGCGGCGAATCCGGGCCAGCACGAGGGTGATGTCGTCCTCGCGGTGGTGGCGCAGTTCCTGGGTGACGGCGTCGCTGGCTTCGCCGAGCGTGCTGCCGGGCTGGGCCAGGGCCCGGCTGAGCTCGTGGCACAACGCGGCCAGGCCGGCGTCAATGGTCCGGGTACGGCTTTCCACCAGCCCGTCGGTATACAGCGCGAGCGTGGTTCCGGGGGGCAGGTTCAGCCGCGTGGCCTGGAAGGACTCCGCGCCCAGGCCGAGCGGGAGCCCGGGAGGCAGGTCCAGCATCACCGCCGCGCCGGCGGGCGGTACGACCACCGGCGGCAGGTGACCGGCCTGGACGATCTCGCAGCTGGCGCCGAGCGGGTCTATGACCGCGTAGATGCAGGTGGCGAACGGTGCGGCGGCTATCTCCGAGGCCATCTTGTCCAGGCGGCGCAGTACCTGCTCGGGCGGCAGGTCCAGGTCGGCCAGGGTGTGCGCGGCGGTGCGCAGCTGCACCATGACCGCCGCCGCCTCCGGGCCGTGGCCCATCGCGTCACCGACGATCAGGGCGGCGCGGCCGCCGGACAGCGGGACGATGTCATGCCAGTCACCGCCGATCACGCTGGCGCCGACCGCCAGGTAGCGGTGTGCGACCTCCAGGCCGTCAGGGACGTGCGGCTGGCCGGGCAGCAGGCCCTGCTGCAGCGCCGCCGCGGTCCGCCGCTCCTGGTCGTACAGCCGGGCGTTGTCGATGCACACCGCCGCGCGTGAGGCCAGCTCGCCGGCCAGTGCCACATCACCGGGGTTGAACGCGGGGCTGGCCGGCGTCCGGCCGAATATCGCGCACCCCACGACGACGTTGCGCGCGATGAGCGGCATGGCCATATAGGAGGTGAAGTCGGTCAGCCGGCTTCTCGTAGCCCTGCCGGGCGAGCCGCCGGGCCGTCTCGCCGTCCAGATGGTCGAACAGGACCGGGCCGCCGACCGCCATGGCCTGGGACCCGGGAGTGTCCGGGCCGAGGACAAGCACCTCGCCGGTCCGCATCATCTTGTCGGCCACGTCCGGGGGGTGCCCGGCCCGGCGGGCCGCCAGCCGCCGCACCGCGGCCCCGGCCGGGGGCGGGGTCAGCTCGTCGGCGGCGAGCAGGCGTTCGGCCGCGTAGATGATCGTCAAGTCGGCGAACCCGGGCACTGCAGCCTCCGCGACCTCGGCGGCGGTCTGGGCCAGGTCCAGGCTGCTGCCGATCCGGGCCGTGGCCTCGCTCAGCCAGCTGGGGCCGGCTGCGGCCAGGCCCGCTGGACGACCACCACCGCGCCGCCGCCCAGCCCGCCCAGCGGCTCCCAGCGGATCGCGAACCGGCCCTCGCCCAGCCGGCCGCCGGCCACGGTCGCGGTCCACACCCGCCCGGCGGCCACCTCAGACAGCGCCAGGCTCACCAGCTCGCGCTGGCCAGGACCGGTCATCAGCACGTCGCACACGTCACGCCCGGCCACGGCCGCCGCCGAATGCCCGAACAACCGGGTAGCAGTTACCGACCAGGAGGTCACCCGCCCACGGGAGTCCAGGGTGAAGGTGGCGAGGCCGGCCAGGTCAGGCTCACGCCGTCGGGGCAGTCCGGGTCCGCCGTCCCTGGGCATCTGAGACTCCATCGGCACCGTGTCCAGCCGATGTGCCACGTCGGTAGTTTACGTACTGCCGTGCGCGTTAAGGGTTATCCCTACTGGGATTGCATGTGAGTTTGCGGCAGACTCTCCGTACATGGCCAGGGAAGCCAGCCGTGGGGGGGTGGCTGGCCCAGCCTACGGGCCGGTGCCGCGAGGCGCCGTCCCGCTCTGCAGGCAGGCCAGGCCCGGCCGGGGGGACCGGTGCCTGGCCGCCTGCTGCTGTCTTCCCGGCGATCATCCGATCCCCTGCCGCCCTCGTCGTCGACGTGCCCGTTGCGGCTTCTCCTGTCCTGGCGCGTAACGTCAAACCTTCGAGTTTCCTCCAGGTTGCGGGCCTGATGGCGCAGGAGTTGGCGCCAGAACCAGCGCAAGTGGGAGAATGTTGTGATCCCGCGTTCCGAGAAGGAAACTTATGGCCCCACGTCGGCCCGAAGGCACCGCGGCTGTCCACCGGATGATCGCCTCACCGGGCGCCGGGGCCCCGACCGCGCTTCGCATCATGCTGGGTGCCCAGCTGCGCCGGCTGCGTGAGGCCAAGCAGATCACCCTGGAGGACGCCGGATACGTGATCCGCGCGTCGGGCTCGAAGATGAGCAGGCTCGAGACCGGCCGGGTCGGCTTCAAGTCACGCGACATCGCGGACCTGCTCACCTTCTACGGGGTGACGGACGACCAGGAGCGCGAGACCCTGCAGGAACTGGCCCGGCAGGCCAGCGCCCGGGGATGGTGGCATGACTACGCCGACATCATGCCGACCTGGCTGGAGCCTTACGTGGGCCTGGAGGAAGCGGCGAGCACGATCCGCTGCTACGAAATCCAGTTCGTTCCCGGGCTGCTGCAGACCCCGGACTATGCCCGCGCGGTCGCGGCGGTCGGCTGGCCGGCCGGGTCCGCGGCCGAGATTGAGCGGCGGGTCAGCCTGCGGATGGCCCGCCAGGCCGTGCTCACCCGCCCCACGCTGGCGCATCTGTGGCTGGTATTGGACGAGGCGGCCCTGCGGCGGCCGGTGGGCCGGCCCGACGTCATGCGCGGCCAGCTCCGGCATCTCCTGGACATGGGCGCGCGGCCCAACGTCAGCCTCCAGATCATCCCGCTGGCCCGCGGCGCGCACGCCGCGGCGGGAGGCCCGTTCTCGATCCTGCGCTTCGGCGAGCCGGACCTGCCCGACGTCGTCTACCTCGAGCAGCTCACCAGCGCTCTTTACCTGGACAAGCGGGAGGCGGTCGACCACTACCTGGCCGTGATGGAACGGTTGTGCGTCGAGGCCCTGCCGACGCCGGGCAGCCTGGAGATGCTCGAAGGGATGCTGAAGCAGCGGCCGTAACGGGACGTCAGCGGCGGATCCGGGCCAGCACGAGGGTGATGTCGTCCTCGCGGTGCTGGCGCAGTTCCTGGGTGACGGCGTCGCTGGCCTCGCCGAGCGTGGCGCCGGGCTGGGCCAGGGCCAGGCTGAGCTCGTGGCACAACGCGGTCAGGCCGGCGTCCAGGGTCCGGGTCCGGCTTTCCACCAGCCCGTCGGTATACAGCGCGAGCGTGGTTCCCGGCGGCAGGTTCAGCCGCGTGGCCTGGAAGGACTCCGCGCCCAGGCCGAGCGGGAGCCCGGGAGGCAGGTCCAGCATCACCGCCGCGCCGCCGGGCGGCACCACCGCCGGCGGCAGGTGACCGGCCTGGACGATCTCGCAGCTGGCGCCGAGCGGGTCTATGACCGCATAGATGCAGGTGGCGAACGGCGCGGCGACTATCTCCGAGGCCATCTTGTCCAGGCGGCGCAGTACCTGCTCGGGCGGCAGGTCCAGGTCGGCCAGGGTGTGCGCGGCGGTGCGCAGCTGCACCATGACCGCCGCCGCCTCCGGGCCGTGGCCCATGGCGTCACCGACGATCAGGGCGGCGCGGCCGCCGGACAGCGGGACGATGTCGTGCCAGTCACCGCCGATCACGCTGGCGCCGACCGGCAGGTAGCGGTGCGCGACCTCCAGGCCGTCAGGGACGTGCGGCTGGCCGGGCAGCAGGCCCTGCTGCAGCGCCGCCGCGGTCCGCCGCTCCTGGTCGTACAGCCGGGCGTTGTCGATGCACACCGCCGCGCGCGAGGCCAGCTCGCCGGCCAGGGCCACGTCACCGGGGTTGAACGCGGGGCTGGCCGGCGTGCGGCCGAATATCGCGCACCCCACGACGACGTTGCGGGCGATGAGCGGCATGGCCATATAGGAGGTGAAGTCGGTAGCCGACTTCTGGTCGCCATGACGGGCGAGCCGCCGGGCGGTCTCGCCGTCCAGATGGTCGAACAGGACCGGGCCGCCGACCGCCATGGCCTGGGACCCGGGGGTGTCCGGGCCGAGGACGAGCACCTCGCCGGTCCGCATCATCTTGTCGGCCACGTCCGGGGGGTGCCCGGCCCGGCGGGCCGCCAGCCGCCGCACCGCGGCCCCGACCGGGGGCGGGGTCAGCTCGTCGGCGGCGAGCAGGCGTTCGGCCGCGTAGATGATCGTCAAGTCGGCGAACCCGGGCACTGCGGCCTCCGCGACCTCGGCCGCGGTCTGGGCCATGTCCAGGCTGCTGCCGATCCGGGCCGTGGCCTCGCTCAGCCAGCTGGGGGCCGGCTGCGGCCAGGCCCGCTGGACGACCACCACCGTGCCGCCGCCCAGCCCGCCCAGCGGCTCCCAGCGGATCGCGAACCGGCCCTCGCCCAGCCGGCCGCCGGCCACGGTCGCGGTCCACACCCGCCCGGCGGCCACCTCGGACAGCGCCAGGCTCACCAGCTCGCGCTGGCCAGGACCGGTCATCAGCACGTCGCACACGTCACGCCCGGCCACGGCCGCCGCCGGATGCCCGAACAACCGGGTAGCCGTCACCGACCAGGAGGTCACCCGCCCACGGGAGTCCAGGGTGAAGGTGGCGAGGCCGGCCAGGTCAGGCTCACGCCGCCGGGGCAGTCCGGGGCCGCCGTCCCTGGGCATCTGAGACTCCATCGGCACCTGTACCAGCCTTGACGACGAGTCCGCCGGGCGGCGGCCTTCCGGGCATGACGGCCGCGGCCCTTCGTCCCGCGACGGCTCGGTGCGGGCGGGCAGGCCCGTACCCTTGAATGGCGTGCAAACACGAAATGTATCGCATCATCGCGCCCTAGCAGGCGATGACAGGCGAGTCAGGGTAGGTTCCGCCGGGCAGGCACCAGGCCGGCGAACGCGGCCCGCGCTGCGGTGTCGTCCCCCGGAGCAGACCGGCTCACTCGCGAGGAGGACGCCGGGGCCACCGACTAGCCTGCGGTGTACTGGCGAACCCCTCTACGGGCCGATGTGCGGCGAGGTGCCCGCTTCCTAGCCTTGGGTCATGGGGATCTTGTCCACATCTGCCCCACCTAGACCGCTGGCCCGGCGGCCGCCGGCCGGGTCGGGGCTCAGGACCTGGCTCGGGTCCTGGCTGGGATGGCAGCGGGTGGCGGCGTGGTACGCGGGGTTCGCGCTGTACGCGGGCGCGGTCGCGGTGTTCAGCGGCCCGGGCAACGACCGGGCCTGGGGCATCTGGGCCGCCGCCGGCTACGCCGCCGCCGCCGCCCTGGCCGCCGCCTGGCCCGCCCCCCGCGGCCGCGCCGCGGCCCTGGCCGCCGCCCTGGCCGGTGCCCTGGCCGCCCCGCTGGCCTGGCTCGCGCTCACCGCCCCGGCCACCCCCGACATCGCCGTGGTCACCCGCGCCGGCGCCCTGCTGGCCCAGCACGCCACCCCCTACCTGCCGCTGGCCGCCCTGGCCCACGGCGGCTGGCTGGCCTACAACCCCTACCTGCCGGTCATGGCCCTGTTCGGCCTGCCCGCACGCCGCCGGCCTGCCCGGCCTGGCCGGCGACCCCCGCCCCTGGCTGGCCGCCGCCACCTTCGCCATCCTGGCCGCCGCGTTCGCCACCGCCGGGCGCCGCCGCGGGGCCGCGCTGGGGCTGGCCGCGTTCGCCACCGCCTCCCCGGTGCTGGCCTTCCCGCTGGCCCTGGGCATCACCGACCCCCCGGTCATCGCGCTGACCTGCCTGGCCCTGGCCCTGCTCACCCGCCCTGGCCCCGCCCGCCCCGGCCTCGCGGCCGCCCCGCGGCCCGCCCGCCCCGGCCTGTGGGCCGCCGCGCTCGTCCTGGGTACCGCGTGCGCGATGAAGTACACCGCCTGGCCCGCCCTGGCCGTCCTGGCGGCCATGCTCGCCGCCCGCGACGGAGTCCGCGCCGCGGCCCGGCTGACCGGTCGCCACCCTGGCCACCGCCGCTGTCCTGGCCGTAGCCCTCGCGCCGCGGGCTTTCGACCAGCCCCGCGGCGCTGACCGCCAACACCATCGCCTTTCCCCTGGGCCTGACCACGGCCCGCTCCCCGGCCCAGAGCCCGCTGCCCGGCCACCTCCTGGCCACCCTCGGGCCGGCCGGCCACCTGGCCGCTCTCGCCCTGCTGGTCACCGCCGGCGTGGCCCTGGCCGCTTCCCTGGTCCTGCGCCCCCCGGGTGACGTGCCGGCCGCGGCCCGCCGGCTGGCGCTGGGCCTGGCCCTGATGTTCGCCCTGTCCCCGGCTACCCGGTTCGGCTACTTCGCCTACCCCGTCGCCCTGTGCGGCTGGATCACCCTCAGCCGCATCTGCGCCGATTCCGGCGGTAATCCGGAGTTGACGGGGCGGTCCGATGCGCTGGCCGTTATCTTATAGGTGAGCGGCCATTACGTTTAAGGACGGCCCCGAATGTCCGTTGGCTTAGGCGATCGGGCGACTGGCCCGCCCGGCATGCTGTGCGAATGAGTTTTGAAATGAACTCAGCCCGCACCGGCAAAGCGGCAGATGTTGTGACCGGTGCTGGCCTGGACGGGGCCATGGCCAGCGGGCTCCTCACCGGTCCGCCCGTCTGGCCGCCAAGCGGCCCGGTCCGCCGTCCACCTTTCTCACCGGCTTGTTCGCGATGGTAGATGCGTTTATCGGAGCGACGGGCGGTCTGCTCGGCGTGGACGTGGGCGGCAGCGGCATACGGGTGGGGTTTTTCGATCCGCCGGCCTTGCTGCGTCATCTCATCAGCAAGCCGGATCCGGGCCGGGGTGAGCAGTTCGACCCGGACTTGACGTGGCTGGAGGTAGCCTCGGCCATCCGCGAGCTGACCGCCAGCGGCCTGCAGGTGCGGACGGTGGGCCTGACCGCGCACCTGGCGACGGTGCTGACCGACGCCGACGGCTGGCCGACCGCGCACGCGATGCTGTGGCGCGACAATCGCGCGTGGCGGGAGGCCGAGGAACTCGGGACCGCGCTCGGCCCGAAGCTTGAATTCGTGACCGGCAGGCCGCCGGCGGCCGAGTCCGCGGCGGCGCGGATGCGAATGCTGGCCAAGACCCGGCCGCACCTGCTCGGCCGGACCCGGTGCGTGCTGAGCCTCAAGGACTACCTGATCCTCAAGCTCACCGGGCAGGCGGGCACGGATCCGGTCACGGCCTCCTATACCCAACTGTTCGACGTCCGGCAGCGGCACTGGTCGCCGGAGATCGCCCGGGAGTGCGGCGTGCCCATGGAGATCCTGCCCAGCGTCCGCCCGGGCACCGCCCTGGCCGGAGGGGTGACACCCGCCGCGGCGCACCTGACCGGCCTCAAACCCGGCACTCCGGTCGCGGTCGGCGGGCCGGACGGCTCCACCGGGACGCTGGGCGTGGGAGCGGTCCGGTCGGGACAGACCATCGATATCGCCGGGACGACCGACGTGCTGCTGCACGTGACAGACCGGCCAGCGGACCATGTCAGCCAGGGCACGGTGCTCAACGCCCATCTTCTGGCCGGCCTGTGGACGATGGGCGGCCCGACCGGCCTGACCGGGGGCGGTCTCGACTGGCTCGCGGTCACCCTCGGGCACGAATCCGCCGCTGCCGCGTATCTGGCCCTGGCCCCCTGCCTCGACGCCGCCGACCCCGGTGAGCTCATGATCCGTACGACGCTCACCGGCCGCCGGCTTCCGGGATGGGATGCTCAGCTGCGGGGCCGCATCGACGGGATCTCCGGGGAGCACGGGCCCGCCCACCTGATGCGCGCGGCCGAGGAGGGCGGCGCCTTCGAAGTGCGGCTGGGGATCGACGCGCTGCGCTCTAGCGGAGCCGTGGTCAGCAGCGTGATCCTGGCCGGCGGCACTACCCTCTCGCCGCGCGCCGCGCAACTGCGGGCCGACGTGTGGGGCGTCCGGGTCGCCACCTCCGCGGAGCCGCAGGCCAGCCTGCGCGGAGCGGCGCTCGCGGCGGCGGTGGCGGCCGGCTGCTTCACCGATGCGCAGCAGGCCGCACTCCACATGACGCCGCGGATGCGGTGGCATGAGCCCGATCCGGCGGGAGCGGCGGCTACCGAGCGGCGCTACCGGAGGTGGCGCGCGGTCATGGCGTAGCCGCGAGTAGACACCGGAAGTAACGATGGAGCCTTTTCATCCGCTGACCTCGGGGTTCAGAGTATGCGGACCGCCATGAGGAGGATGAAAAAGGTTCATGGTCCGGGCCGGGACGGGCAGGCCGCGCCGTACCTCGTTCCGCCCGGGAACGGGTTCGCCCGCTGGTACAGTGAGGGCATTTTCCGAAGCAGATGGCTGGCCCGGCACCCTGTCGGCCGCAGGTTGGTAGCCCCGGGGGGACGCGATGAACCGGCCAGTGCACATCAGCATCCGCGACGACCTGCGGATGAGACTCAGTGCCGGTGAATGGGCCACCGGGGAGCGGCTGCCTTCCGAGACCGAGCTCGCCGCCCGGTACGGCGTCGCGCGCATGACGATCCGGCAGGCGATAGGGGCCCTGGCCTCGGATGGCGCCGTCATCCGCCGGCAGGGCCTGGGAACCTTCGCGGCCGACCGGCGCCCGACCAGGACCGCGGACCTGCTGCTGAGCTTTACCGAGGAGATGCGCAGGCAGGGCCGTCAGGTCGAGACGAGATTGATCAGCGCGGCGGTCGAGCCGCCGCCGCCGGCGGCCCGCGAGGCGCTGCAGGCCGGACCGTCCGCCGCGCGCGGTGGCGGTCCGGCGAGTGCGGCTGGTGGACGGCTGCCCGATCGTGGTACAGAACTCGTGGCTGCCGTACGCGCGTTTCGCGGGCCTGGACGCCGATCCCCTGCTGGATGGCTCCCTGTACGCGAGGCTTGAGGCTCAGTACGGCGTGCGGATCATGCGGGCCAGGCAGGCCTTCACCGCCGCGGCGGCCGGCGAGGCCGACGGGGCCGCGCTCGGGCTGCAGCCGTGCGAGCCGGTCCTCCGGATCGCCAGGACCACCTACGACAGCTCGAACCTCATCATCGAGTTCGCGATGAGCGCCACGCGCCCCGGCTACTCGATCGAGACGATCATGGAGCGCAGGGAGGAACCCGGGCCGTCCTCGTGGCCGGCGTACTCCGATGGCGCCGCGCCGCCGGCCACCTCGTAGGACCGGCGGGAAGGCCGCGCCGCGGGGAGCCGCGAAGAGCCATGGGGAGCGGTCCCGGCGCCGCTCCCCAAGGCTGCGGTCTTACAGACGCATCGCATCCGGCAGCACGAAGTAGTACAGCAGCGCGATGAGGATCAGGTAGGCCAGGATGATCAGGCTCCAGGCCATGTTGTACCTGATCACCACGCCTTCCTTGCGCACGTACTTGGTCGTCGAGACCCCGACGCTCGTGGTCTGCGGAGCGATGGCCTTGCCGACCTCGGCGCCGACGGAGTTCAGCGAGGGGAACAGCAGAACCGGGGCGCCCAGGATCTTGGCCACGGACAGCTGGACCTGCCCGAACAGCGCGTTGGACGAGGTGTTGCTGCCGGACAGGCCGACGGCGATCCAGCCGAGGATGGGGGACAGCAGGATGAACGGCGTGCCGACCTTGGAGAAGCCGTTGGCCATGGAATTCGCCATGCCCGAGTAGGAGAACACGTAAGCCAGGCCGAAGATGAACGGCCCCACCAGGAGCGCTCCCCAGGCCTGGCGGAACGTGTTGCGGAAGATGGTGCGGATCTGGCCCCGGGGCCGCAGGAACGCAGCGATCAGGAACCAGGACACCATGATGGCGGTGCCGGCGATGAACGGCTCAAACTTCCAGGACGACTCCACCGTGCCGCCGAGCGAGCCGACCGCGGTCACCTTCGGCTCGAACGGGATGTATTTGGTCAGTGAGGACCAGGGGCCGGTCCAGGCGACGACCACCGCGATCAGGATCAGGAACGGCGCCAGCGAACGGATCATGCGCCGTCGCGGGCTGCCCGACCAGTGCGCCGCCGGGGTACCCGGGCTGTCCGCGGGCGTGGCTCCGGCCGGCACGGGCTCCTGGCCGTAGGCGCTGATCTCTTCCGGGGTGAGTTCCCGGCCGCCGAAGCCCAGCACGGTCTTCGGCTGCCATATCCGCAGCAGGCCGACCAGCGCGGCGAAGCAGACCAGCGAGCCGACGATGTCGGGCAGGTAGGGGCCGAGCCACTCGGCCACGGGGAACTGTCCCGCGATGTAACCGAGCGAGCCGACGATCGCCAGCGGCCAGCCGTCGCGCAGGCCCCGCTTGCCGCTGACGAGGTAGATGAGGATCCACGGCGGCAGCAGGGCGAGCAGCGCGACGATCTTGCCGACCGAGGCGGACAGCGAGAGCAGCGGCAGCCCGGTCACCGCGGCCAGCCCGATGATCGGAGTGCCCAGGGAGCCGAAAGAGCACGGGGCGTTGTTCGCGAGCGCGGCGACCCGGATCGCCGCGAGGTCGGCCACCCCGAGCCCGATGAGGATGGGGGCCACGATGGCCCAGGGATAGCCGAACCCGACGAGCCCTTCCAGCAGCGCCCCGAAGGCCCAGGCCATCAGCAGCGTCTGGACCCGGATGTCCGCCGTCGCCTGGCGGATCAGCCAGCGCTTGAAATCGTCGAAGCTCCCCGTGAGCACCATCGTGAAGTAGATGATCACGCCCCAGAACACGACCCAGTCGACCGACCAGACGCCGGTCACGGCGCCGAGGCCGTATGAGGCCATCGTGTTGGCGAACGGGGCATGCCACACGGCGGTCGCGAGGATGATCGTGACCACCGAGCCGATGATCACCGTCTGCCACGCGGTCATCCGGAAGACGGCCAGTAAGACGAGTAACAGGGCGACCGGCACGAGGGCCAGCAGGGCGCTGCCGGCCACGGAGTTCAGCGGGTCGAGGACTTGGGTGAAGGGTGCCATCGGTAGCTCCTAGCAGGGAGGCGGGGGAAAGCCGACGACGTGCAGGACGCGACCTTGCGGCCAGTCGCCCGGCTTGCCTGAAATGTTCGCCCCAGATGGCCCCTGCTGGCAAGGGTTAGCGATAGTTTGTCAGTGGACTACCGCTCGCCCACTCTAGTCCCGCTAGCCCCTCTCGCCAGCCCTGGCCCGGTCTGATCGGTCTCGCCCGATCTCGCCACGGTTGGCGCGGTCACTGCCCCTTCTGCAGTTCCCGGACCGTGAACCCGGCCACGCGCTGGTAGTTCTCGGTGATCCGGGCGAGTTCCGCCACGGTCACGAAGTCCTCAAGGCGCTCGAACGGACGATCGCCGGTTCGTTCGTACACCTCTCGCAAGATCGCGTCAGGCGGGTTCTGCCGGTTGGCGAGCACGACCGCCGCGGTCGCCTCCCGGCGGCGGTCCTCGTAGGCCGCCAGCGCGGCGACCGGATCGCCGGGGTCGGCGGCCAGCGCGTCGGCGACCGCGCGAGCGTCCAGGATGGCCTGGCCGGCGCCGTTCGAGCCGCGGGGCACCATCGGGTGCGCGGCGTCGCCGAGCAGGGTCACCCGGCCATGGCTCCATCTCGGCAGCGGCTCGGCGTCCACCATCGGGTATTCGAGCAAGACGGCGGATGCCCGCAGCAACGCCGGCACGTCCAGCCAGTCGAACCGCCACTGCGCGAAGCAGGGCAGGAAGTCCTCGAGCTCACCGCGCTGCGTCCAGTCGCGATCCGCCCGCTGCCGGGTCTCCAGCTCGGCGACCCAGTTGACCAGTTGCCTGCCCTGGGCGTCGACGTGGTCGCGGACCGGGTAGACCACGAGCTTCCCGGTGGCCAGCCATCCGGCGCGGATCATGCTGGCGCCGGTCAGGATGGGCGGCCACACCGAAACCCCGCGCCACATGGTCACCCCGCAGTAGCGCGGCGGCCCCTCGTCCGGGAAGAGCTGGGCCCGGACGGCCGAGTGGATGCCGTCCGCGGCGATGACCACATCGGCCTCCAGGTCGGTCATCGTCCCGTCGGATCGTTCGACGCGGGCGATCGCGTGACGATCGTCCTGGTCCACCCGCGTCACGCGATGGCCGGCCGACACGGCTCCGGCGCCGAGCCGCTCGGTCACCGCACCGAGCAGCACCTCGTGCAGGTCGGCCCGGTGGATCGAGTACTGCGGGTCCGGGTAGCCGGCGGCCCGGCCGGCCGGCTCGGCGTAGATGAACTGGCCGAACCGGTTGTAGAAGACCGACTCGCGGGTGAGGACGGCGCGCCGCGACAGCTCCGCTTCCAGGCCCAGCTCACCGAGCAGCCTGGCCGCGTGGGGCAGGATGTTGATCCCCACGCCGGCGGGCGCGAACCCGGCGACGCTCTCGACCACCCGGCAGACGATTCCGGCGCGGTGCAGTTCGAGAGCGGTGGTCAGCCCGCCGATCCCGGCGCCGACCACCAGCACCGCCGGACCGTGGCTGGCTGACCGCTGTCGCTGCGCCACACCCGCCTCCGGCAGGCTCGTCGTCCGTTGATCTCACGTCAGAGTACGCGGGCCGCCATGGAGGGGATGAAGAACAGGCGAACGCGGCGACGCTCTCGGCCACCCGGCAGCCGATTCCGGCACGGTGCAGTTCGAGGGCGGTGGTCAGCCCGCCGATCCCGGCGCCGACCACCAGCACCGCCGGGCCGTGGCTGGCTGACCGCTGTCGCTGCGACACACCTGCCTCCGGCAGGCTCGTGATCACTGAACCTTTTCATCGGCACCTTTTCATCGGCCGATCTCACGCCAGCGTACGTGGGGCGCCATGGGGGATAGAAAGGAGCCCCGCCACGACTCGTGGCGGGGCTCCGCGCGTCCGTCGGTTCTCGTCAGTTCGACGGGGGATGCATGAACATGACCTGGTTCCCGGTGAAGATCTCCTCGTTGATGATGAATGCGAACGCGACGAAGTACAGCACGGCCATCGGCGCGATGGCCGTCCACACCTTCCACTGCTCGCCGGCCTGCCGCTTCTCGATGACCCAGCGCTTGACCGGCGGCAGCCGGAGAATGACCAGCGGGAGGCTGATGGCCAGGATCTGGTAGAAGCGCTGGTGGAAGACGGGGTCGCCGTCACCTTGCGGTCCGTCGAAGGGCCGGAACCCGTCGAGCAGGGCCAGGTGGAGGATGATGAGGCCCCAGATGACGTAGGTCATCTTCTGCAGCTTCTTCCACCACGTCCCCATCCTCCGCTGCGCCGGGGTGTTGGCCGTCAGCAGGAGCGGGGTGGCCACGAGAATGATCATGAGTCCGGTCAGGAGGAAGGTGTGCCCGGCGAGCCGGCCGAAGACGCCTCCGGAGAAGTTAGTCGTGATGGCCGCGGTGGTCGAGTCCGAGATGCCGATGAGCGCGAAGAAGATGCCGTACCACCGCCGGAGCGGGGCGAACCACCGCGCTCCCGTCAGCGTGATCAGCGGGGTGATCGACACGGCCACCAGGAAGCAGAACTCGCCTCCGGTCCCCAGGATGTCGGCCTCGACGAGGGTCAGGGAATCCTTCTCGTTCAGCGACAGCCACCCGCGCATGACGAAGATCCACGGAATGAACACGGGGAGGCGCAGGAAGAACAGCGCGATCGACCGTCTCTTGAACGTGGGGAAGGTCGTGGATCGCTGGGCCATCCAGGCAGTCGATGGACCTTCTCTTGGCACGCGACTCTACATACCCTTGTTCCTCGTCTTCTGGATAAAGATCGTCCAGGTAAGTCCTGTCTGCGTAGAGGGCCTCTGATCAGGGGCGTACCTCTTGATAGGGGGTCTCTTGGTAGGAGTCGTCCGCGTAAGAACCAGGTTGTCGGATCGTGCCATGACTCACTTTTTTCCTGCCTCCTTATGCTCTTCCCGTGGCATTCGGCCTTGGCAGGCCGAATACAGCCCAGGTCTAGCTGTTTCGCAGGCTTATGTCTTCTGTTACTTGGTCGGCTGCGCCGTCGGCGCCGACGGCGTCGTCGTGGTCGGCTCCGGGGCCGGCGCACCCGGATGGCCCGGGAACTGGTTGTCCGTGAGACCGGTCTCCGACGCGCCCGCGCCGTTCTCCCGGAAGATGAAGAAGCGGGGACCGTGCAGTCCACTAGCTGGGCAGTACCGGCGATGACACCCACCGCGGTCAGGGTGGCGAGAACCGCCATCATCTTCTTCCCGGCGCGGACTTGGCGGCCCTTCGTGTCCGGCTTGGCGGTTGACTTACCGGGCCGGGCGGCGGGCCGGGTGGCCGGACCCGCCTGGTGCCTGGCCGGGCTGGCCGGGTAGCCGGTCCCGCCGGCCTGGTGCCTGGTCCCGCGGGCCGGACCGGCCTGTCGGGCCGGGTGGCCGGTCCCGCCGGCCTGACGGGCGCGGTAGCCGGACCGGCTGGTGCGAGGGCAGGCCTGACCGGCCTGGATGGCGCGATGGCCGGGGCCGGCATCGTCGCCAGGCCACTGGGGCTCCCCAGATTCTCGCTGACGTAGGCCGCGACCCGGCTCAGCTCGTCCGACATCGCCATCAGGGCCGCCCGCATCTGGGCGGCTTCCTGCTCGGCGGCCTGGCGGATCGCGGTGGCCTGGTCGGTGGCCTGCTGGCGGATCGCGACGGCTTCCTGCTCGGCGGCCTGGCGGATCGCGGTGGCCTGGTCCCACGAGCCCTGCCCCCCGGCGTACGGGGCCATCTGCCCGCCGCGAGGCTGCGGGCCCGTGGCGGTGGCGTCGGGGACGGCGTAGAGCCGCCGCCCGCCGCGAGCGTCCGGGTAGCCCTGGGCCGGATAAGCGGGTTCCGCGTCGTAGTCCTGAGCCAGGGCGTACCCCTGGGCCGTGCCGTTGCTCTGGGCGGCGTTGTAGCTCTGGGCGGCGTTGTAGCCCTGGGCCGGCCCGTAACCCGGACCGGCGTCGTAGCCCTGGGCCTGGGCGTAGCCGCCGGGACCCGGGTCGTAGCCCTGGACCGGACCGGCGGCCCGGGCTACGGCGTTACCTGCGGCCGGGCCGGAGGCCCGTAGCGCCGGGTTGCCCCGTGCGGCGGGGTTGCCGGGTCCGGGGCCTGCGGCCCGCGCGGCGGGATTGCCCCGGGCGGGGCCGGCGGCCCGTGGCCCAGGGTTGCCCCGGGCGGCGGGGTTGCCGGGGCCTGCGGCCCGGGCAACGGCGTTGCCTACGGCCGGGCCGGCGCCCCGTAGCGCCGGGTTGCCTCGTGCGGCGGGGTTGCCGGGTCCGGGCCGGCGGCTCGGGCCGCCGGGTTCCCTCGTGCGGCCGGGTTGCCCCGTGCGGCGGGGTTGCCCCGTGCGGCGGGGTTGCCGGGTGCTGGGCGCTCGGCCCGGGCGGCGGGGTTGCCGGGTCCGGGACCTGCGGCCCGGGCCGCAGGGTTGCCTCGTGCGGCGGGGTTGCCGGGTGCTGGGCGCTCGGCCCGGGCGGCGGGGTTGCCGGGTCCGGGGCCGGCGGCCCGGGCCGCGGGGTTGCCTCGTGCGGCGGGGTTGCCTCGTGCGGCCGGGTTCCCTCGTGCGGCCGGGTTCCCTCGTGCGGCCGGGTTGCCCGGTGCCGGGCGCTCGGCCCGGGCGGCGGGGTTGCCCCGCGGCGGGCGGTCGGCCTGGGCGGGGTACGGGCCGGAGTTGTAGCCCGGTCCCGGGTCGTACCCGGGGCCCGGCTGATTGGCCTGGGCGGGGTACGGGCCGGAGTTGTAGCCCGGTCCCGGGTCGTACCCGGGGCCCGGCTGATTGGCCTGGACGGGGTACGGGCCGGAGTTGTAGCCCGGTCCCGGGTCGTACCCGGGGGCCGGCTGATTGGCCTGGACGGGGTACGGGCCGGAGTTGTAGCCCGGTCCCGGGTCGTACCCGGGGCCCGGCTGATTGGCCTGGACGGGATACGGACCGGATTCCTGGACGGGGTACTGGCCGGCGTTGTAGCCGGGCCCTGGGTCGTACCCGGGGTCATAACCCGGTCCTGGCCCGTAGCCCGGGGCCGGGTCGTATCCCTGGCCCGGCCCGTAGTCCTGGGCCGGGAGGCTGGCCCGGGGGGGCCCGGCTGCCGGGGTTGGGTCCGCCTGGCCGCCGTTGCGGCAGGGGAGACGTCCCGGCGGGCGGGTTCACCTGGGCCTGGGGGCCCGGGTTGCCAGCCGGGACCCGTCCCGGCCCGGCTGGCCCCGGCGCCCGCCGCTCCGGTTCCTGCGGTATGCGCACTCGCGGCACCGGAGCTGACGGATGATCGGGATGAAGCTGGGGCGGCGGCCCGTCCCATTGCGGCCAGGAGCCGGTACCGCCCAGGTCCGGCGGCCAGTCTGGATCGGCTGGCGCCGGGTACCCGTTCGCCGGGGCGAGGGATCCGTCGCTGGCCTGATATGCGAGCGCTCCGCCACGCCCAGGTCCCCACATGGCGTTGGCGTCGGCTACGGGGTCTGCCACATCCACGGGCGACGGGAGGTAATCGGCTGAGCTGAACGGCATCCCATCGGGTACCGATGGCAGCTCAGCATCGAACCTCCGGTGCTTTCCGGGGGCAACAGCGACCACGGGGCCTCCAACAGCGGAAGGGGCGCCCGAGCCAGGCGTTGGTCTCGGGCGGGGAGGGGAACCTGTTAACTCCTCCCCGCCGCACACTAGGCCATTTCGCGAAGCCCCGGACAGGGACGAATAGCTCTCAGGGGACGAATACCCCCTAGGGGGGGCCTAGGGGATCGCTCCGACCTGGGCAAATGGCTAGACCCGGTCGCGGGCGCCAAACCGTGAGTGAACCAATCGGACGCGGCGGCCGTCGTAGGCGGATCAACGCCACTTCGGCGATATATCACGGCTTCGAGAATCATGCGGTCAGAACTCGGTATCCCGCTCCGCGGCGCTCAGCAGTTCCAGGCACTCGCCGAGCGCGCGCAGGTAAGCGCGGGATTCGGTCAGCAGCGGCGTCCAATGCGCGCGGTCGAAGTGGCCGGCCATGTCGTCAAGCCAGCACTGCTGGGTCTTGTGCCAGACGGAGCCGATCACCCGGAGCATGTGATCCCCCTCCTCGTCCGGCCGAGCGGGCATCGGTTCCCCCTTTGGGCGCGGTCAGGAGCCGGCCACCTGGAGGCCGCGCGCGGCCTCCAGGCCGGTGATGATGGCCAGCAGGTGACTCTCGGTCCGCGGCAGGTCACGATCAAGCAGATCCCGGAACCGGCCGGAGGTTCCGCGGAACGTGCTGGCCTCCTCGTCCACCCGCTGCTGCCAGCGCCGGATCTGATCCAGCCGCTCCTGCGCCTCACGCACCGCGGATGCCTCGGCCGAGCAGTCCGCGGGGCGGCCCGCCTCGGCTTCCCGCACCGCCGCCTGCTGGCAGGCGGCGAAGTCAGACTGCCGGCGGGCCAGCAGGGAGCCCCACAGGCCCGCCTTGGCCTCCAGCGAGGCGCGCGTCGCCTCGATCTCCTGATCGCCTCGCTCGACCACCTCGCGCTGCGCGTGCCGGAACCGGGTGAGCGCGTCCCGCAGTTCCCTGAGGGCGTCGATGTCGGCGTGGATCTTCTCGGCCACGCCCGTCATCCCGCCGACAGTTCACGGACCGCCCGGAGCCGCTCGACCAGGGCTACCAGATAGGCCTCGTGCCCCTCGGTCGCGGCCAGGTACTTCTCCACTCCCGGGGTGACTTCCTCCAGTGCCTCGCCGAAGCGGCGGTACATGTCATCGCGCCAGATCTCGCCGAGCTCTTCCCAGTGCGCGCGCATGAGCGAGAAGCTTTCCGCCAGATCGCGGTTGAACTCGATCAGGTGTGACCGGAAAGCGGCCAGCGCCTCGATATCACCAACATTGATCTCAGTCACGATTCGCCTTTCAGGTGACCCATACGACTATGGATCTCTTTCATCCGCCCTGCGGCTGCCCAGGTATTCTGAGCGAGAGATCGACGGATGAAAGAGGTTCACTGCTACTTCACCAGGCTGTAAAAGATGTCGGAGAGGACGGCAAGGTAGTAGTCGGCCGAATCCGGAAGGCTGGCCATGGCCTGATCGACCGAATTCCTCGATTGGCGATCAAGCCGGGTCACGTTCTTGACCGACGTCCCGAGCGGGCGCAGGCGCAGCGCGATCTCCAGCTTCCGCTCCGGGAACCCGCGCGGGAGCGACCTCAGGGTATCGATCGCTGCCGCGGTCTCCTCTCGTGACATCTTGTCGTGTATGCGGTTAAGCCGGGCGTAGAAATTGCTGTGGATGGCCTCGTTCGCCCGGCCGCGCAGGCTGTCGGCCACCACCGTCTCGCCCGCGTGGTCGAGGAAGTCGGCCAGCCGGAGCACATCGTCCCCTCGACCCTGGCCCAGCAGCCCGTCGGCGAGGGCGATCGAGTTGCCGACGACCTTGGCCCACAGGATTCCCGCGTCGGCGTACGCGGCCAGCAGCCGGGCCTGCCGGTCCCCGTGGTCATCGCCCGGCATCTCCTCGCCTGGCTTCGGGCTGAGCAGGTGGACCAGGCCGACCGCTTCCAGCAGCTTCCGCGTGGCCTCGAGAAGCTGGGCCGCCTCATCGGCCAGCTCTCCGGCCCGTTCCTGCTCACCAGCCAGGACGGTATAGGTGACGATGGCGGGCCGCACGGCCTGGCGGAGGGACAGATAGGGCGACAGGGCCGTGGCCGGCGCATCCGCGGGCGGCGTGGTCATGCCGGTTTCCCGTCGGGTTGTCATGCCGGTCTCCTGAAGGCGCTCTGGGCGAAGGCGTGCAGGGATGCGGTCGAGTACGGCTTGAACTTCTCCACCTGCTCGTGGGGCCAGTCCGCATCCCGGAACAGGGCCCGGTCGTCGGCCAGCCCCGCCGCCGCGGGCACCCCCAGGAGGGCGTCGCTTTCCGTGGGCGACTGCAGCCTCAGCGCCACGCGCAGGGCGAACTGGCTGATGCCGGAGCGCCGCAGGGAGCGCTCGGCGGTGGCGAAGCTGTCGGCCCAGATCACCAGGTGGATGCCGACCTCCGGCCCGTGCTCGGCCAGCCGGGTCAGCGCCGCTGCGGCTTCGCTCGGCTTGCCCCACTCGCTGTCGGCGCCCAGCTCCTGCCAGCGGTGCAGGCCGGCGACGAGGAAGAACCGCCAGGGATCGGGAGGCCGCGGCGCGCCCCCGGCGTCGGCGAGCCGCGCGTCGAGCTCGGCGGTCAGGGCCGCCACCGCGGCCAGGGCCGCCTGCGGGCCGACGATCTGAACCTCGTGCGGCAGGCCCGCCGCCGGGGCGAAGAAGCCGTGGAACGATGAGGACGGGCGCGCGAATTCGGCGATCACGAACGAGACGTCCGCGGGCGAGCGCTGGACCGCGGCGCTGAGCAGGGTGGCCAGCAGCAACCCGTGGCCATGCCCCTCGTCTCCGACGATGAGCAGGTTCGACCGGACGAAGTACTCGAAGGTGGCGGTGGTGGCCGGCTTGATCTCGATCGCCTCGCCGAGCCAGGACGCCACCGTGGGACCGGGCGCCGGCCACCGGCACGGATCCGCGGCAAAGGCCGCGCAGGCCGGGTTGGCCGCGAAGTCCGCGGGCGCGTCGGGGTCGAAGGCCGCCGGCGGCGGGTAGTCCCGGCCGTCTCCCAGGGCGCGGATCACCCCGATCCATTCCAGCCGGTCACGGGTGGGCAGCATCGCGATGCGCATGACCGGGTTGGCGCCCTCGCCGCGACGGTCGTTGTAGATCGCGTCGCCCGCCCGGGTGAGCTTGGTGGCGGCCTCGTTGCCTTCGCCCAGGATCGCCTGGGAGACGCTGGGCAGCGTGCAGCCCAGGGCGATGCGCAGCGCCATCTGCTCGTAGGCGGGCCTCAGGTGCGCCGCCAGCGAGCCGCTGCCGGGTGACTGGGTGGCCAGCAGCAGGTGCAGCCCGAAGGCCGCGCCGCGCTTGGCGATGTCGGCCAGCAGGGCCCCGGCCTCCCGGGACAGCCGGTCCTCCTCGCTGAACAGCACCTGGAACTCATCCATGATCACCAGCGACCGGGGCAGGACCCGCCCGGTTTCCCTGCGGTACTCGGGGAGCTGGGTGACCTTGGCCTCCCGGCACAGCCGGGCCCGGCGCTCGATCTCGTCATGGAAGCGGCGCAGCATGCTCAGGCCGAATTCGCGGTCGGTGCGGGAGGTGATCGCCCGGGCGTGCGGCAGCCGCTGGGTCAGGTAGGCGTCGAACTCCACCTCCTTGAAGTCCAGCAGGTACAGCTCAAGCTCCTCCGGCGGGTACGTGAGGGCCAGCTGGGTGATCAGCACGTGCAGCAGGTTCGACTTGCCCATCCGCACGTCGCCGCCGACCAGGCCGTTGTGCACCCCGCGGGAGCCCATCACGAAGTGCTGCGGCTCGCCCTTGCTGTCCACGCCGATCTGCGCGTCGAGCCCGTCGGTGGTGTCGGCGGACCAGCGCTGCCCGGCCGGGATCACGATCCGCCCGAACGGCAGGTCCCGCGAGTGGATGCTGGCGGCCGCGCCCACGGCATCCAGCCAGGCGTTCACCTGCTGCGCCGGCGGCAGCGTGTCCGGCTCGATCATCCACCGCCCGAAGTCGGGGTCATCCCAGGTGACGCCGCCCCGGCCGTCCACGTGCAGGCCCGTCGCGGTCGCGGTCAGGGCCGCGAGGTCGAGGCCGCGAGCCGCTTCCTGGCCGCGCTCGGCGGTCGCGAGGATGTAGACCCCGGCCCGCGGCCCGTTGCGGGCCAGCCGGGCCAGCCACTCGGCCGCCTGCGTGCTGATCCCGCCGGGAAAGCCCGCCAGGACCAGGACGTGGTAAGGCACCGACACCCCGGTCGAGGCCGCGTTGTAGGCCTCCACCGAGTCGTAGACATTGGTCAGCCTGGTCTGGGTTACCTCGACGACATGATCGGTGAGCGTCTTGAGCAGCGCTTCGATCTCGGCGGCGCTGGACGCGACCCCGCTGCCCACCCGCAGCGCGGCCGGCAGCCGCAGGAAACCGCTCAACTGCTCGCCCTGGCCCAGCGCATCGGCCAGCGCGAACCGCACCGTGCCCGGCCGCGTGGCCACGGCCAGCCGCAGGGTCAGGGCCTGCAGCAGCGACCGGGCCCCGGCGGCGGCCTGGTTCTCCGCCGCGATCAGCAGGTGACCCTGCCCGGCGAGCCTGGCCACCGCCGGCACCGGGGGGATGCCGCTCCCGCTCGGCACGGTCAGCGCGCCCACCCGGATCCCGGTCGGCGACGGCGCCTTCAGGTCCGGCGTGTAGTAGTCCCAGCACGGGTCGCCGAAGTCGGCGAGCGCCCAGGGGTGATCCGCCGTGAGGCGGGTCACGGTACCCGGCAGGTCGCCGGTGGCCTGGTCGTGGGCGGCCCTCGCCGTCGCGATCACGGTCTCGTGCGCGGCGTCCGCGCCGGCCTGCCAGGGGATGAGGCCGCGCTGCGCCGTCCGGGCCCGCTGGTCGCCCGGGGCGGCGAGGCGGTCCAGGTAATGCTCATGGCAGTAACGGACCGAGGTGACCGATTCGGCCAGGCGGAGGTATGCGTCCTGAATCTCGCGCTCGATCTCCTCGATGGGCATGCGGCGCCCCACGCTAACGCCGTCCCGGAGATCGGCAAGGTATCGGCACTAGAAGCTCGCTTGGTTAATGGCCATCCGGATTTCGATTCTATTTTCACGAACGGCGCGTGACCAGAAGGTGCACCGAGAGTTAGCTCACCAGGCGAACACCGGCCACCTGGCACGCATCCCGCTCAGGGCCGGTGGCGAGGCCGCAAAACACGAGCCAGCCCCGCCAGCCACGCCCGCCGAAAGGCATGACGGTACCAGCCATCGGCGCCGGGCGCGCGGCGACCCTGGCCACTCGCGACAACCGGCCGCGTGGTCACTCCAGCCACTCCAGGCCACGGGCGTGAGCCGCTCCGGCCAGCCATCACGAAACACCTTCCGTACGTCGGCAGGCCCATTGTTGATCAAGGTAGGCGAAGTTACGCTTCGTGTACGAGCGGTCGCCCATGGCCGCGACAAGCGAGAGGCAATCGTATGCATCGTCGCCCTCCTCGGCTGCTTGGCCGCGCTCTGGTGGTCTGCGTGCCGGTGCTCGCCCTGGCCCTGGCCTTCGGCCCGGCCGCCGGCGCCAGCACCGCCGGTGCTTCCCCCAGTGCCCGCGCGGCCGCGGCCGCCCGCACCGCGCTCGAGCACGTCACCGTCGGCTGGCACAAAGCCTTCCGGCGGGTGTCGGGATCCGCCTCCGGCGTCAGGGGCCTGTCCCAGGTGCAGAGCACCAACTGGTCCGGCTACGCCGACACGGGCAGCGGCTTCTCCACCGTGACCGGCAGCTGGACGGAGCCGACGGCCACCTGCTCCTCGCGGACGACGTCGCTCGCGGCCTTCTGGGTCGGCATCGACGGCTACAGCAGCAGCTCGGTGGAGCAGGACGGCACGCTCGTCGAGTGCTACCGCGGAACCGCCTACTACTACACCTGGTGGGAGATGTACCCCACCAACGCCATCCAGGTGGTCGGCACGAGCCTGCGGCCAGGCGATGCCATCAGCGCCTCGGTGGTGCGCAGCGGCTCCAGCTACACGCTGAAGGTCACCGACTCCACCCACTCGGCCAATAGCTTCACCACCACCCAGGCCTGCTCGGGCTGCGCCAACTCCAGCGCCGAGTGGATCGCCGAGGCGCCGAGCGGCTCGTCCGGGGTCGAGCCGCTGTCCAACTTCCACAGCTGGACCGAGTCGGGCGCGACGGTGAAGGCCGGCTCGACGTCCGGGGTCATCTCGTCGTTCACCGACGACGAGATCACCATGATCGACTCCTCCGGGCTCACCAAGGCCCTGCCGGGCGCGCTGAACAGCAGCGGCAACGGCTTCAGCGTCACCTGGGAGCGAAGCTCCTAGCTCCGCATTTTGCCACAACGGGCCGGTACGGGGCGGATCGCGTCCGCGCGGCGGGCTGGCCCGGGGCGGATCGCGTCACGCAGCCGGGCCGGGCCGGCCCGCCCCGCGGCATCAGCCGGGCTGGCCCGCGGCGGCGCCGCCCGGCGCGCGAGCCGGCTACGGCTTGCGGGCGACCAGGATGTCGCGCACGATCGCCTGGTCCACGCGATGCCGGAACGCCAGGTACGGCCCGGAGTCCACCGGGTCGAGCCCGGCGCCGGCCAGGATGGCCGCGGCCGCGTCGCGCCGGGCGACCAGGGTGTTCCACGCGATCCCGCACGCGCCGCCGCGGCGCAGCAGCCTGGCCCAGACCGGGGCGGCCTCGGCCAGCAGGCCGAGGGGGCTGCGCTCCAGGCCGGCTCGCGGCCGCCGGCTGCCGTGCTGGACGCCGTAGGGGGCGTCGGCCACGACCAGGTCGAACGATTCGGGCCGGAGGAACTCCAGCGCGCGCGTGGTGTCGGCGTTGACCAGGTCCAGGTGCTGGGTGACGCCCGCCTTGTAGTCTTCCTTGGCCGCCGCCAGGCTGATCCGCAGCCGCCGGCCCGCGACCTTCCCGCCCAGGCGCAGCGGTCCGTGCTCCGCGTGGTGCTTGACCCTCTTGCGCTTCAGCCAGGTCTGGATGAACGCCGAGTAGGCGTCGAAGTCCTTGCGGTCGAGGTCGATCCCGGCGGCGTCGAACCCGTACATGAGGGCCTGGCTGAGCGTCGTGCCGCGGCCGCAGAGCGGATCGAGCACGGCGAAGGACCGGCCGAGCATGGAACGCGAGAACGCCGACGACAGCAGCGTCACGTTGAGCAGGAGCTTGGTGAACTGCTCGTTGGTCTTCCCCGGGTACTTCGGGATCGTGATCAGGTCATCGTCGAACCGGTCCAGCGGCCGCAACTCGATGGGCCGCAGCAGGCCGCCCTCCACCCCGAACAGCGCGTAGGCCGACGACAGGTTGGCCAACAGCGCCGCGTCCCGCTCGCCGAAGCCATCGGCGGTGAAGGTGACGTACGGAACGCCGCCGATCGTGTCCGCGGACAGCTCGCCGAGCCGGCCGTCCAGGACGGACTGGCTGAACACCGCCAGCTCGGCCTGGGTCAGGGCGGCCGACGCGCCGGAGTAGACGCGGTTGGCCGACGGCTGGATCAGCAGCGCGTACCGGGCCATGAGGCCTAGACGGCCTCAAGGGCCGCCAGGCCGCGCAGGTCGACGCAGTTCCTGCCGTGCACCTCGGCGAACACCATCAGCACGTTGCCGCAGTTGCGGCAGCGGACCACGGTGCCCGGCGCGCGCAGGTACACCACGGTCTCCGCCACCGGACCGGCCCGGCCGCAGAAGGCGCACGTGCCGACCGCGGCGGTCATCTCGGTGCCGAAGACCTCATGCAGCAGGCCGCCGATCGCGTTGCCGTCCAGAGCGTCCATCAGGGTCCTCCCGGTGCTCCCGTCGCGCCGAACCGCTCGGTCTTGACCCGGCCGTCGGGGTAGCCGAGCCCCACCAGCGCATTGGCGACGGCCTCCACGAAGCTGGTCGGGCCGCAGACGAAGGCGAGCGGGTCCTGACTGGCGGGCCAGGCGATGTCGGTCAGCATCGCGGCGTTCACCCGGCCCGTGCGGCCGGTCCATCCGGGCGGCTGCTGCCGCGTCAGCGTGTAGATCACCTCAACGCCGGGATCGTGGTTGTAGCGGTCAAGCTCATCGTGGTAGATGACGTCCGGCAGCGACCGGGCCGAGTACAGCAGCCGGGCCGTCGTCGTGGCGCCGGTGCGCTCCCGGTACCGCAGGATGGCCCGGAGCGGGACGACGCCCGACCCGCCCGCCACCAGCAGCAGGGGGCCGGTGTCCCGCGCCGGGTCCCAGATGAAGTACCCGCCGATCGGGCCGCGCAGCTCCAGCTGGTCACCCTGGCGCACGTCCTCGGTGAGGTAGGGCGAGACCTCACCGTCGTCCAGCCGCTCCACGGTGATCGCCACCGGCTCGCCCGGGGCCGAGGCGATCGAGTACGACCGCTCGGCCCGGTAGCCGTCGTCGGCGGTCAGCCGGATGTCCAGGTGCTGGCCGGCCTGATGGCCCGCCCAGTCCGGCACCTGCAGGTCGATGGTGCGGACCGTGGCCGTCTCGTCGACCAGCTGGCTGACCGTGGCCACCTGCCAGGTCAGTCGCCCGCGTACCGCTGTTCCTTCCATGGGTCTCCGTACATGTTGTACCCGTAGGTCTCCCAGAAGCCCGGCTCGTCGTGGTCCAGCAGTTCCAGGCCCCGCACCCACTTGGCGCTCTTCCAGAAGTACAGGTGCGGCACGAGCAGCCGGGCCGGGCCGCCGTGCTCGGGCGGCAGCGGCTGGCCCTCGTAGCCGAACGCCACCCAGGCCTGCCCGTTGGTCACGTCCGGCAGCGGCAGGTTGGTCGTGTAACCGCCGTCGCAGAACGCCAGCACGTACCCGGCGTCGTGCTTGACCTGCGCCAGCAGCGTGTCGATCGACACCGCCTGCCAGTGGGTGTCGAGCTTGGACCAGCGGGTGACGCAGTGGATGTCCGCGGTGACGTTCTCGTGGGGCAGCGCGCTCATCTCGTCCCAGCTCCAGGACTTCTCGGTGTCACCGCCCAGCTTGATGGAGAACGTCCATTTCTCGGTCGGCGTGTGCGGCGTCGGGCCGGCCGACAGCACCGGGAAGTCCTGGGTCACGTACTGGCCGGGCGGTACGCGGCCCTCTTCTCCCGGCGGAGTACGGCGGCGGCCGTGGAAGCCGCGCGACAGCGGGCTCATGCCATCGTCTCCTCTCGCAGGCGACCAGAAGACTCAGGTCATAGCCTAGCTTCTTCATGATCACCGGCCGTGGGCGCGCCGGCGCTGGGTGACGCCTGGGCCGGGCGACCCACCAGGATGAGGGGATGCGGCCGCTCCGGCACAGTTACACCAACCGGACCCTCGGGGACGGCGTGACCGTTGTGAAGAACTATCAGGGTTCCGGCGCGCGGGACCGGTCCCGGCGTGAGCACGCCGTGCTGAGCGCCGTGGCGGGCCGGGTCCCGGTGCCGGCCGTCCTCGAGGCCCGGGACGGCCGCCTGACCATGACGTTCATGCGCGGCGTCCACGGCCAGGAACTGCTGGACGCCGGCCGGGCCGGGGCCGTGCTGCGCGCCTGCGGCGCCATGCTCGGGCGCATCCACCGCATCGACCCCGGCGAGATCGCCGCCCCTCCCCGGCCCGGCCGGCGCGGGGCACGTCCTCGTGCACGGGGACTACGGCCCCAACAACGTGCTGCTCGACCCGGCGGCCTCGGAAATCACCGCGGTCCTGGACTGGGAGTGGGCCCACGCGGGAGATCCCGCCGAGGACCTCGCGTGGTGCGAGTGGATCGTCCGGATGCACCATCCGGGCCAGGTGAGCCTGCTCGGCGAGTTCTTCGGCGCTTACGGCGGGCAGACCCCGCCGTGGCCGGCTCGTCAGGCGATCATGGCCGGCCGGTGCCGGTCCCTGCTCGACTTCTGCCGCCAGCAAGACCCAGGAGGCAGCGGGGAAGCGCAGTGGGCGCACCGCCTGGCCGTGACCGAGGCCTGGACCGAATGACCGGACCGGCAAGATTGCCCATAACGGGCACGCCCCACTCCGAGGTCGCCAGCGGACAGCCCTCCGGACCTGTGCCGTACCCGCCCGCCGGCCTGGTGTGTCCGGGACTCGGCGGAAAGCTGAGGTAGGGGGGACCAGTGGGACGCCTCCGGGCGGAGCGTAGCAGCCCCGCGGGCGGTTTGACCTGTGGTGACGGGTTTTCCGAACAGGGCCGTGCGGCCGTGGCTAGGCTCGCGCGGCAGTGAACCCTTTTCATCCTCGCTCGGCCCGCTCAGAGTGCGCGGGCCGTCCCCGGGAGGATGAAAGGGGCCCAGCCAGGCGCTCCGCAGGCTTGCCCCCCGGCCTGCCCGGTGAGCGCGCCCTGCTCGGGAAGGAGCCCGTTGGGCCGCCATAGCAAGCCGTCTCGTATCCGGCTTCCGCAAGCAGCGCCTGCTGCTGCCGCCGCCACGCTGGCCAGCGTGGCCGCGGCTTCTTTTTTGTCACCACAGCTACCTGCCGACGCGGCCACCGCCCCCGCCGCCTCGGGCACGCCGCACTCGGCCAGGCTGGACGCGACGTACCTGCCGAGCATGTCCTCGGCGCAGCTGGCGTTGGCGATCCGCCAGGCGGAGGTGGCCAGGATGCAGCAGGCCTGGCAGGCCAAGTCAGCGGCCCCCGCCCAGCCGGCCACCTACACGGTCCGGGGCGGTGACTCGCTGTCGGCGATCGCCGGGCGGGTGTATCACAACCAGAAGGCGTGGCCGGTGCTGTACTGGAGCAACCGGGGCCAGATCCGCTGGGCGAACGAGATCCAGGTCGGGCAGGTGCTGCGCGTGCCGGCCGAGCCCGCCACGATCCCGGCCCCGCCGGCCCAGCTCGCCCCGCCCGCGCCCGTCGCCCCGCGGCACGCCAGCACCACGCCGGTCGTCGCGCAGTCCCCGGCGCCCGCCGCGGCGGCGCCCGCTCCGGCGGCGCCCGCTCCGGCGGCGCCCGCTCCGGCGGCGTCGCTGAGCGGCCCGTGGCCCGGCGGCGCGTTCGGCAACTGCGTGGTGGAGCGCGAGTCCGGCGGCAATCCCCAGGTCATGAACTCCACCGGGCACTACGGCCTGTACCAGTTCAGCTTCTCGACCTGGGTCGCGTACGGCGGCAACCCGGCCGACTTCGGCCACGCGTCAGTGGCCGAGCAGGAGCAGGTGTTCCTGAACGCCATGGCCACGCCGGGCGGCGCGAACAACTGGGCGCCCTACGACGGCTGCTGACCAATCCCGGGTGCTCCGGGCCGCTGAGTGGCCGGCGGCCCGGAGCACACGGGCCCGGGTCGCGCCGGCGTGGCGGGTTAGCTACTAGTCCCCCGGGGTACGCGCCTGAATATGGCACGGGCCGCCAGCATCCTGCTCGGCCGGTATGAGCTGAGCGAGCAGGTCGGGGGAGGCGGATTCAGCGAGGTCTGGGAGGGGACTGATCTCGCCCTGAATCGGCCGGTGGCGATCAAGGTGTTGCACGCTGCCTACGCCGAGCACGCGGAGACCTTGGCCCGGTTCCAGGCCGAGGCCCGGCATGCCGCGAGAGTGTCGCACGGGAACATCGCGCAGCTCTACGACTATGGCGAGGCCGACCCCCCGGATCCGCCATTCCTGGTAATGGAGTTCGTGGCCGGGCCATCGCTGGCCGAGGTACTGGCCAGCGGGGCCATGGATCCGGCGCGGACCATGAAGATCGTGGCCCAGGCCGCGGCGGGCCTGCAGGCCGCCCACCGGGCGGGTCTGGTACATCGCGACATCAAGCCGGGGAACCTGTTGCTGGCCCCGGGTGACGTTGTGAAGATCACCGACTTCGGCATCGCGCACGCGGCGGGCTCGGCGCCGGTAACCAGCACCGGCCTGGTGGTCGGCACCGCAGGGTACCTCGCACCGGAGCGGGTGGCGGGGAAACGGGGATCGGCGGCGAGTGACCTGTACGCCCTGGGCGTGATCGCCTACGAGTGTCTGGCCGGCACCGCGCCCTTTACCGGGGTCGCGCTAGAGGTAGCGCTGTGCCACCGGGAACGGCCTCTGCCCGCTCTCCCGGCGTCCGTGCCCGCGGACGTGGCCGCTCTCGTCAGCGAACTCACCGCAAAGGATCCCGCTGCGCGGCCGGGGAGCGCCGGGGCCGTGGCCTGCCGAGCGGCCGAGCTGGCCGACCGCTCGATCGGCGACGCGGGCGCCGCGCCGTACCCGCGTGCGGTGGGCCGGGCAGGCTGGCCGGCGCTGGCCGATGGCCAGCGGTCCGCGTGCCCCCGGCCCGCCTGCCGACCGGGAACGGCCCCGGCCAGGCGGCGGCCCCGGGGCCGGGAAGGGCCCGGCTGGCGGCCCGAGCGTCGCCGACATCCAGGGCGGCGACAGTCAGCTTTGACGACATCCGGGCCTTACCCGGGGACGGACCCGGGGCTCTCAGGTGCCTTCGAACTGCAGGATGTACAGCCCGCCGCCGCTGCGGTCCACCGCGTACACGATGGCATCCGCGGTCACGTAGACGTCGTTGATCTGGATCGCGCCGACCGGGGAGCCGTCCGGGGCCGGCGGCACGAACGCAGCGACCTGAACGGGCCGGAACGGGTCGCGGATGTCGAAGGCGCGCACGCCGCCGTTGAAGAACGATCCGAACACGATGTCCTCGCTGCGCCAGGACCACGCGAACGGCTCGTTCTCGTGCAGGTTGTGGGCCCCGAACCGGCCGCCCCGGCGGGCGAACTCGGCCACCGGCGGCATCGGCGCGCTGCTGATGATCAGCGGCGCCTCCTCGTAGCTCGCGTCGGCGAGCCAGAGCAGCTTGGGGTGGTCGGCCGCGTGGTCGTGGGTGGCTTCGTCGCTGATCGCCAGCAGCTTGCGGCCCGGCAGGGGCAGGACGGTGTGGGTGAAGCCCGGCATCGGCGGGTGGTAGTCCAGCCGGGACACCAGCCGCGGTGAACCGACGTCGGCGATGTCCAGGATGATGGCCCCGGCGTCCAGGTAGCCGACGTACGCCCGGTCCGGGCGCTGCGGGTCCACGTTGACGTTGTGAGCGCGGAAACCCGAGTCGAACACCTCGTGCCGCACGGGCGGAGGGTCGTCGTCACCCTCCTGGGTGCCCGGCAGCCACCACCGGCCGGCCTCGGCCGCCGGCCCGGCTCGCTGAGGTCCACGATCACCGGGAACTGGTCGTCCAGCGGGTGGGCGGGACGGGAATCGGCCGTGCCCGTGGCCAGGTAGGCGTACCGGCCGCCGGTGTACCCCACCCAGTGAGTCCCGCGCGAGCGGGGACCCGACAGGTCCAGGAAGCCGGCCCGGCGCGGCTCAGCGGGGCGGCTGAGGTCGAAGATCTCGATGCCGGCGGGCTGCTGCCCGGGCTGGCGCACCTGGTAGGCCACCACCAGCAGCCCGTCCCCGACGGCCAGCGAGTTCGACCGGACGTCGCCGTGCGGCAGGGTGGTCTGCGTGAGCAGCCGGGGAGCCGTCGGATCGGTGACGTCGAGCACGCTGAAGTTCACCGGTCCCTGCTCGTGAGCGAGGTACAGGTACCGCCGGCCGCCGTGTTCCAGCAGCGCCGTGCCCTCGCCGCAGTTGCCGCGCCCGGCCAGGTCGTGCCGGGACAGGAGCCGCATCCCCTGGGATTCCACCGGGTCCACAGTCATCCCTTCGGCCGGGCGGTCACGCGGGCAATCATCTCCTCTCGTCAATCATGCCGCAGCCGGGCCGGCCGCGCTGGAGCGGCCGGGCGGCGAATCATCATGCGTCCCTGTTCGCGGCGCCCGGAGATGATTAAGCTAATCACTTGAACGTGTCCTGCCCACGGTCGCCCGGAACGGAGATGGTCCATGAGAGCAACGCGCCGACCGCGCCGGTTGCAGGTATTAATGCTCGTGCTGGCGGCCTCGTCCCTGGTGGCCGCGGCCTGCGGGTCGAGCAGCAGTTCCCCGAGTTCGAGCGCGAGCGGGCCCATCATCGTCGGGTACGAGGTGCCGCTGACCGGCACCGCCGCCGCACCCGCCAAGCAGGAGGAGGAGGGCTGGAACCTGGGGCTCAAGGTCTTCGGAAGCACGGTTGACGGACATAAGATCGTCACCTACTTCACCGACACCCAGGGCAACCCGACCATAGCGCTGTCCGACGCCCACTCCCTGGTGCAGCAGAAGCACATCCAGATCATGGAAGGCCCGCTGCTGGCCAGCGAGGACGCGGCCGTGGCGCCCTACCTCGGCGCTCAGCAGATCCCCACGGACAACCTCGCCGTCTGCGGGCAGACGCAGCTAGTCATGGACGCGAAGTACGGCAACGCGTTCAGTTCGGGGTGGCTGTGCAACACGCCGGACATCGTCGCCGCCGACTACCTCTACAGCCTCGGCCTGCGGCACGTGACCGTGGTGGCGAACGACTATGCGTTCGGCTGGCTGTCGGGCGGCGGCTTCATCACGCAGTTCACCAGGCTCGGCGGGCATATCGACAAGGCGCTGTGGCCCCCGCTGACCACGGTGGACTTCAGCCCGTACGTGACCGCGATCCCGCATAACACCCAGGCGGTCTTCGCCGAGGTCGTGGGGGCCGGGGCGGTCGACTTCACCAAGGCGTACGCGCAATACGGCCTGCGCCCGAAGATCCCGCTGTACGGCAACACCCTGCTCTACGACCAGTCGGTCCTGCCCAGCGAGGTGCCGGCCGACGTCCTGGGCAACGAGGGGATATCGCAGTACTGCGACGCGCTACCCACGCCGGCGAACAACACGTTCGTCACCGCGTTTAAAAAGGCCTACGGCGTGCGCCCCGGCTACTACGCGGAGGCGGCCTACGTGCACGCTGAACTGGTCGTGGACGCGCTCAAGCGGCTGCACGGCGACGCCTCGAACCCGCGGGCCACGATCACCGCGATGGAGAGCACCCCGATCACCGCGCCGCGCGGGCCGGTGACGCTCAACAAGAAGGTCGATGCCCCGGCCCAGAACGTCTACGTTTGCAAGGTCGAGAACGTGAACGGCACGCTCGAGGATGTGCCGATCAAGACCTACCCGAACGTGCCGCCGTGGGGCACGCTGCCCTACACGGTCTGGCAGGCGGAGTACGCCAAAGACTCGACGGGCGCGCCGTCCGCGTAATCGGTTCACCCGTCCCGGCCCGCTCACCCCGGGCTCCCGCTCACCCTGACCCCCCGCTCACCTCCGGCCCCCCGCTCGGCCGGGGGTGAGCGGGGCAGGGAAAAGCTGGGACGGCGGGGCGGAGCGAGGCCCGGCCGGGCAGCGGCTGGGAGGGCGGGCGAGGGCTGAGACAGCGGGCGAGGGCTGGGTAGATGGGCGAGGGCTGGGAGGGCAGGCAAGGGCTGGGTTGGGTGGGCGAGGGCTGGGAGGGCGGGCAGATAAGGGGCTAAGGATGGCCAAGGCGAGCATGATTGGCGACCGGGGGGCGTTGATCACCGGCCAGGATCTCCGCACTATGATGACAGCGGCGCCAGCCGGGCATGATTGCCGGGAACTGGCTGCTGAGGGGCATGATTGCGAGGAGGAACTCTGACATGGGGGGGCGGGACTCTGGCCGCAGGACGCGGGCGCTCGGCACGCGTGACCGTGTCCTGTCCTATCTGGCGGACGGCGAAATCAGTGACCCCAAGGGCATGGCCAGCACCGTGCTGGCCGAGGCCGTGGGTTACCCGGGATCCAGCGCCGCGTTCGCGCAGCTGCTGTCCGGGATGGAGCGGTCCGGGCTGATCGAGCGGGAGATCCGGGGCAAGCGCACCTACCGCATCGCCGCCACGGCGGCCGAGAGCCGCCGGGGTGAGGGGAGCGCGTCCGGGAGCCGCCGGGGCGAGGGCCGACGCGGGCGGGAGCCGCCTAGGAGAGGAGAGCCCGGCCGGGAGCCGCCGGGGTGAGGGGAGCGCGTCCGGGGACCGCCGAGACGGAGGAGACGTGCCCGGGTCCCGCCGTGGCCCGGGAGGCCGCGGGCCGGACGGCGGGCCGGCCGTAACGGCCGGACGCGGCCGCCAGCAGCGCGCGCCCGCGGCCGGCGAGAGCGACCGCCCCGGCGATCTCGTGGCGCCACCGGCGGACACAGCCGACTTCGACTACGACGAGCTGGCCCGGCGGCTGCTGGTCCAGGTGGTGCGCAGGCTCGCGGTCTCGCCGGGGGACGGCCCGCTGCCGGGGCACGGCAGCGGCGGGCCCCAGGGGTCCCCTGGCCTGTCCGGGGCCGGCCTGGCCGGCCCTGACCCGGCCGGCCTGGAGCCGGATGCCGCCCTGCAGCAGACCGTGGCCGGCCTGGAGCAGAAGCTGGCCAGCGTCCGGTCCCGGCAGCGCAGGCTCACCGCGGAGAATGCCAGGCTGCGCGAGCAGCTACGGGCCGCGCAGCAGAGCCTGGCCGAGGCCGAGGAGCGGGCCAGCGCGGCCCGGGTCACCGGGCAGCTCGGCAGCCCGGAACTCCAGCTGCTGGAGCGCCTGCTGTCCGCGACCCGGGACCAGCCGGGCCGGCAGGAAGAAGCCGGCGCCGGCTGACCATGAACCTTCCGGCCTGGGCTCAGCGCATGCGGCCACGGCTCAATCACTTATCGCGCCCGCCGGTCACTGACGAGATTACTGGTGACCGCCCGGGCGTGATGATAACGTCCAATCATGTAGCGGCGACGGCCGGCGGCGCGCCGGAACCGCCCGGCGGGCGGCGGCGCGGGCCGGGACCGCATGCTGAGCGAGCCAAAGGGGCGCGTTGGCGCCTGGACTGAGGAGTGAGGCGACCGAGCGACGAGGGAAGGCGGCGCCCTCAGGAGCCCCGGAGGCGAGCTCAGGACAGAGTGCGCGGGCGGAGCGCCTGCTCGATGCCGGAGAAAGGGTTTTGGTGGACTCGCAGACGCTCGGATGGGGAATCATCGGCCTGGGCAGGATCGCGGGTACGGAGATCGCTCCCGCCATCACGGCGTCGGCCAGCGGCGCTCTGGTCAGCGTGGTGAGCCGCGACCAGGGCCGGGCCGAGGAGTTCGCCCGCGAGCACGGCGCGGCCGACGCCCTCGATGACTACGCCAAGATGCTCGCGGACCCCGCGGTGCAGGCCGTGTACATCGCCACGCCGAACGCCCAGCATCCCGAGCAGGTGATCGCCGCGGCCCGGGCCGGCAAGCACGTCCTGTGCGACAAGCCGCTGGCCGTGACCGTGGCCGACGCGTGGCGCTGCGTCGAGGAATGCCGGGCGGCGGGCGTGGGCCTCGGCATCACGTTCCAGACCCGCTTCTACGACGGCATGGCCGAGGCGGCCGCGCTGGTGCGCGAGGGCGGCATCGGCCGGGTCGTCACCGCAGAAGCGCAGATCGGCACCCGGGGGAACCTGCCCAGGGGCTGGCGCACCGACCCGGCGCTGGCCGGGATGGGCACGCTCAACAACATCGGGGTCCACGCCCTGGACATCCTGCGCTACCTGATCGGCTCCGAGGTATCGGAAGTGGCCGCGATGGCCGGATCCGAGCCCGGGTACGAGGTCGACACCACCGACCTGGTCCTGCTCCGCTTCGGCAACGGCACCCTGGCCCAGCTGAACGCGAGCCAGGCCGTGCGGCACCCGCGCGACGACATCGCCCTGTACGGTACCGAGGGCCGGGTACTCGCCCCCAACCTGTCGCGGCCCGACCGGGACAGCGCCATCAGCTTCATCACTCGCGACGGCGAGCGGGAGTTCCCGGCCTCCTCCCGAGACTCCTACCTTCGCCTCGTCGAGGCCTTCGCCGCCGCCGTCACCAGCGGCCGCGACCCGAGCCCGTCCGGCGAGGACGGGCTGCGCAGCGTGGAACTCACGGCGGCCATCGCGGACTCGGTCCGCCAGGGCCGGGTCATCTCCCTCGCCGCCGGGTAACGAGGGAGCCCGCGGGTGCAGGAATTCATAGCCCAGACCTTGAACGGCCTGACCCTCGCCGGAGTGATCTTCCTGGTGTCGAGCGGCTTCACCCTGGTGTTCGGGATCATGCGGGTCACCAACCTCGCCCACGGCGCGGTATACCTGCTCGGCGGCTACATCGGCTACTCGGTGATCACGGCCACGAACGACTTCTTCCTGGGGCTGGCCGTCGCCGCGCTCTCGATGGGCGCGCTCGGGCTGGTGCTCGAGCGGACCCTGATCACCTGGCTGCGCCGGTCGGAGATGGCGGAACTGCTCGCCACCCTCGGGCTCATCTACGTCATCGACGACGTGGCCCTGGCCATCTGGGGCGGCAACCCGCTGACCGTTAACCTGCCGGGGTTCCTGGGCAAATCCTCCACCCTGCCGGTGTCCGGCATCGTCTACCCGAACGGGAGGATCTTCATCCTGGGGGTCTCCATCGTCGTCGCGGCCGGCCTGTACTACCTGCTGCGCCGCACCCGGGTGGGCGCCGTCATCCGGGCCGGAGTGGACGACCGCGAGATGGTCGGCGCCCTCGGCGTCAACGTGCGCCTGGCCAACACCCTCGTCTTCACGCTCGGCGCGGTGCTGGCCGGCTTCGCCGGGGTGCTGGGCGGGACCGTGCTCGGCCTGTACACCGGGGGCGACAGCGACATGCTGCTGTTCGCCCTGGCGGTGGTGATCGTGGGCGGCCTCGGGAGCTTCGAGGGGGCGATCCTGGGGAGCCTGCTCATCGGCCTCGTGGTGGACTACGGGACGGCCTACTTCGCGGCGTTCGCCTACTCGGTCCTGTTCATCCCCGTCATCGTGGTCCTGCTGGTCAAGCCGCAGGGCCTGCTCGGGAAGCAGGGCGCGTGACCGCCGCGGGCCCGGCGGCCAGCGCCGGGGCGACGGCCCCGGCGGGCCCGGGCCGGCCGGCCAGCCGGCTCGCCCGGCTCACGCTGGTGAGCCTGGAGTGGTCGCGCCGCCTGACCGCGCCGGTGGCTGGCGTGGCCGCCGCGGTCATCCTGGTCTTGATACTGCAGAGCAACGGGTTCGTGTCCACCCTGGTCGAGGACGCACTTGTGTACGCGATCGCCGCCATGGCCCTCGATCTCATGGCCGGCTACGCGGGCATGGTCTCGCTGGCTCAGGCGGGGTTCCTCGGCGTCGGCGCGTACGGGGTGGCGATCGCGGAGAACCACTTCTTCTCGCCGTGGGCCGCGGTGGGGATCGCCCTCGGGGTGGTGCTGGCGGTCGGGCTGGCGCTGGGCATCGTCGCGGTCCGCACCAAGGGGGTCAGCTTCGTGATCATCACGCTGGCCCTGGGTCAGGTCCTGTACGGGCTCGCCTTCCAGTGGACCGGGCTGAGCGAGGGCGACAACGGGATCACGGTAGCCAGCCTGCCGACCATCGGGTCGTTCGACCTCAGCAACCCCCTCACCCTCCGGATGACGGTCCTGGTCGTGTTCGCGGTCACCGCGCTGCTGCTGGTCTTGTTTGTGCACTCGCCGTTCGGACTGTCGCTGCGGGGCATCCGCTCCAACGAGGCGCGGCTGGCCGCGCTCGGATACCGCACCGGCCTGCACCGCTACCTCGCCTGGGTCATCGCGGTCTTCTTCGCCGGCGTGGCCGGCATCCTGTACGTCTTCGTGAACGGCCTGATCACCCCCACGACCATGGCCTTCAGCGCGGATGGCTTCCTGGTCGTGATGGTCGTGCTGGGCGGCCTCGGCAGCATCTGGGGGCCGGCGCTCGGCGCGCTGGTCATCGTCTTGTTCCAGCAGGAACTCAGCACCTACGTGACCCGCTGGCAGACGCTGATGGGCCTCACCCTGATCGCGGTCGTGCTGTTCAGCCCGGGCGGATTCTGGGGCCTGGTGCGGGGCGCGGCCCGGCGGCGGGACGCGCTCATCGCCAGGCTCCGGGGCGGCCCGGCCGGCGAGACCGGCCAGGCCGCCGCGGCGGGGCCGGCCCGGGGCGGCCGGGCAGGCCGACGGACCGCTCGCCCTGGAGACGGCCCAGCCGGGCACCGAGCCACGGCAGACGCCGTGACCGCCGCCCCGGCCGCGGCGGAGGCCAGGCCCGCCGACACCGCGCCCGCGCTGGCCGCCGATCACCTGTGGCGCCGGTTCCGCGGCGTCACGGCCGTGGCGGACGTCTCGTTGCGCATCCCCCCGGGGGCCCGCTTCGGCATCATCGGGCCGAACGGGGCGGGCAAGACCACCCTGTTCAACCTGCTGTCCGGGGAGCTGCGGCCGTCCTCCGGCCGCGTGGCCCTGTTCGGGCAGGACATCACCGCGCTGCGGCCGTACCGGCGGGCCGCGCTCGGCCTCGGGCGCACCTTCCAGATCAGCCGGGTCTTCGGCGATCTCACCGTGCTGGAGAACCTGACCCTGGCCCTGCACGGGCTGAGCCGGACCAAGCTGTCGCTGCTGCGCCCGTGGCGGCGCTACCGGGACACGATGGCCGAAGCCGCGGAACTCGCCGCCAGCTTCGGGCTCGCCGGGCGGCTCGGCACGCGGGCGTCCGAGCTCTCCCACGGGGAGATACGCGAGCTGGAAGTGCTGCTCGCCCTGGCGCTCAAGCCGCGGGTGCTGCTGCTCGACGAGCCCGCCGCCGGGCTCTCGCCGGCCGAGCGCGTGGACATCCTGACGCTGTTGCGGTCCTTGCCGGCCGAGCTGACCCTGATCATGGTCGAGCACGACATCGACCTGCTGCGCGGCGTGGTGGACTCCGCCGCGGTGCTGCACCTGGGCGCTCTGGTGGTGGAGGGCACCATGCGGGAGATCCAGCGGGATGACCGGGTTCGCGAGCTCTACCTCGGCCAGGCCGCGCCGGGCGCGCGGCCGGACGGCCCGGAGCAGGAAGGCGCGGGCTCATGATCGAGGTTGCCGACCTGCACACCTACCGGGGCCTCAACTACGTCCTGCAGGGCGTGAACCTGCGGATCGAGGAGGGCGCCTGCACGGTCCTGCTCGGGCGCAACGGCATGGGCAAGACCACCCTGGTCCATACGATCATGGGAATGCTCCGGCCGCGCTCCGGGCGGATCACGCTCGGCGACGAGGAACTGGTCGGCAAGCAGCCGTTCCAGATCGCGCGGCGGGGCATCGCGCTGATCCCTCAGGGGCGCCGCATCTTCCCGTCGCTCACCGTGGAGGAGAACCTCGCCCTGGCCGTCCGCGGCCAGGGCGGCGACGACGCCTGGACGATCGAGCGCGTCTACGACCTGTTCGGCAACCTCGCCGAGCGCAGGCGTCACCGGGGCGGCCAGCTCTCCGGCGGTGAACAGCAGATGCTCGCGGTCGGCCGGGCGCTGGTGGCCAACCCGAGCCTGCTGCTGATGGATGAGCCGTCCGAGGGCCTGGCGCCGGTGATCATCGAACGGGTCGGCGAGATCCTGGCCGACCTGCGCCGCGGCGGGCTGTCGATCTTCCTGGTGGAGCAGAACTACGGCCTGGCCACCGCCCTGGCCGACACCATCTACATCCTGTCCAACGGGCGGGTGGTGTGGCAGGGCACGCCCGGCGAGCTCGAGGACTCGGCCTCGGTGCGGGAGACGTACCTGGGTGTCTGATCCGCTGGTCCCAGACCCGACGACGAGAAAGGCCGCCATGGGCAAGGCATTCCATACCGCTCACCGCTGGGAACTGGACTGGGAGGACGACGTGGACGTGCTGTCGTTGCGGGACGGCGTCCAGGTCAAGGTGTTCTACTCCGACCCCGAGGCCGGCGTCGCCGACATGCTCATCAAGTTCCCGCCCGGGTACGTCGAGCCGGAGCATGCGCACCACAGCAGCCACTCGATCGTGGTGCTGGAAGGCGTGCAGATCGTGAAGGGCGTGCATCTGCACCCCGGCGATTACGTCTGGGCGTCCGGCCCGGAGCCGCACGGCCCCTACGAGTACCCGGAAGGCTGCGTGGTCTTCGCCTCGTTCCGCGGCCTGTCCTCCCAGCACCGGTACCAGGGCTCGCCCGCGGGCGAGATCTAGCCAGTGAACCCTTTTCATCCTCTCATGGCGTCCACGTATGAACCCTTTCTCCTCCCCATGCGTCCACGTGCCGTGCCTGACATCAACGGATGAAAGAGTTCACTCTGAGCCCGAGGTCGACGGATGAAAAGAGTTCAGGCCCCGCGCATGCCCTCCAGCCCGAACAGCCGGACGGCGTTGGCCGACCCGATGACGTCCCGTTGCGGATCGTCGAAAGCCTCAGCGAGCGCCAAGGCCGGCTCGGCGAGAGCCATGTCGAACGGCAGGTCGGTGCCGAGCAGGACGTGATCGGTGCCGACGCGCTCGGCGAGGTAGCGCAGCGCGGCCGTGTCGTGCGTGATCGTGTCGAAGTACAGCTGCCCGAAGGCCTGCCAGACGTCGCTGGCCGGCACCGGGATCTCCGGCCGCACCTCGCAGGCGTGGACCAGCCGCCCCACCTGGTACGGCAGGTAGCCGCCGCCGTGCAGCACCAGCAGCCGCAGCGCCGGGTGCAGCGGAGAACACCCCCGCGCAGATCATCCGCTCCACCATGACGGTGGTCTCCAGCGGGTTGCCGATGACGTTCTGGAAGTAGTAGGGCTCCAGCGCGGCGTTCGGCTCGTTGAAGGCCGGGTGCACGAGCACCGGCCGGCCCGCTCGGCCGCGGCCCAGAACACCTCGAACGCGGGCTCGTCCAGCCGCTGCCCGGCGATCGAGGTCCCGATCGCCGCGCCCACGCAGCCCTGCGCCAGCGCGGCGCGGTACGTCTCCGCCGCGCGCGGCGGATCCTGCATCGGGAGGTTGGCCAGCCACCGCAGGCGATCCGGGTGCACGTCGCAGAACTTCGCCATCCCGTCGTTCGCGGCCTCGCACAGCCGGGCCCCCATGTCGCTGCTGACCTCGTAGAAGAACAGCGGCGGCGGAGGCGACACGACGGCCGAGCCGATCCCCTTCGCGTCCATCTCGGCGATCTTGGCCGCCGGGTCGTGGAACGACGCCGCGATCGTGAACGGCACGTGGTGGACCCCGGTCCACCGGTCACCGTCGAGCGTGACGCCGTACCCGGGATCGCTGCGCAGCAGGTCGAGCACCTCGGCCGGCATCACGTGGTTGTGCACGTCGATGAGCATGGGATCGGGCTCCCTTCAGTGAGCCTTATTCATCCGCCGATCTCGGCCGGATTACGTGGGCAGTCATGGGCGGATGAAGAAGGTTCAGAAGCTCGGCGGGCTGACGCTGGTCTTGGCGAACAGCGGGGTCCATTCTGCCGCGGGAAAGCGTGCCCCAGGGCGGCACGGCCGTGACGGTGAGGATCGGCACGTTCCGCATGGTGCCGCCCACGCTCTCGACCTTGCAGATGTACTCGTCCTCGATCGGCGACCAGGTGACCTTGCTCAGCGACACCGGCCCGCGGGGCGCGGTGATCGTGACCGCCCGCATCGCGCTGCCCAGCGCCTTCGCGCTGGTGACGTCGCCGTGCAGGGACTTGAGCGCGTCCACCAGGATCTCCGCCTTGGTGTAGCCCGCCTCGGAGTAGTAGGACGGGTACACGCCGTACGCGGAGTGGTAGGAGTTCGCGAACGCCTGGTTGACCGCGGACGGGTTGTCGTCGCAGTACTGCGAGTCGGTGTAGACGCCCGCCGCGGCCGAAGGCTTCTCCGCGGGCAGGGCGGCCTGGTCGGTCAGGGTGGTGATCCCCATCAGCGGGATGTGCTTCTTCAGCCCGAACGCCTGGTAGTCGTTGACGAAGTTGGCCGCCTGCGCCCCGGAGAGCACCACGAACACCGCCTGGGTGCTGGCCGGGATGGCGGAGACGAACGAGGACATGTCCACGCTGGTGCTCGGCACCCAGATCATCTTGTCGACCTTGCCGCCCAGCTTGGTGAACTGCGCCGCGAACCCGGCGACGCCCTGCCAGCCGTAGGAGATGTCGAGCCCGACCGTGGTCACGTGGCGCCAGTGCATGGTGTCGTACGCCCAGCGGCCGCCCACGGTGGTCGGCGCGAAGCCGTCCCAGTCGGAGGTGAACCCGGTGCCGAACCTGGTGTAGGCCGCCGATTGCGCCGGGCTGGCCAGGTACAGGTCATCCTCGGGGATGCCGTGCGCCAGCACGTACGGCGCGACCGCGGCGATGGCGCTGGAGATCAGCGGGCCCTCGATCGCCTGGACGTGGACCGAGGTGACGAGCTGCCGGGCGTCCGACAGGCTCACCGCGGGCAGGCCCTGGTCGTCGTCGTAGGTCACCTGGATGGGGTGCCCGTCGACCGAGGTCCCGAAGTGCGCGAGCCCCAGCTTGAAGCCGTCCAGCTCGCTGGTGCCGTTCCGGGTGAACACGCCGGTCAGCGGGAGCAGGTAGCCGACCTTGACGGGCGTGTGCGACGAACTACCATGCCCGCCGAGCTGTTACTGCTGCCGCTGCCGCAGGCCGCGGCCAAGCCGGCGCAGGCCACCAACGCGACCGCCGCCACCCATCGCCGCGTGCCGCCACGGCCGACGCGGCCGGCACCTGTGGGCCGGGCTGCGTCCGCTAATAAGCTTTTCATGATCACTGCTCTCCCTGCGCCCGGTGTTGCCGCGCCTCTTCTGCGTCCGCCTGCTCGTGCCACGCCCGGCCCTGGTCCGTGCCGTACTCAGCCTGGTCCGTGCCGTGCCCGGCCCTGGTCCGTGCCGCGCTCAGCCTGGTCCGCACCGCGCCGCCTGACCTCTCCGGCCAGGTGCCGCGGCCGGTAAATGATTAGATAGCGATCCTAACGTGATTAGGAATCCGGCTCAATCACTCGTCCGGGCAGCAGAGCGCGCGACGCCGCACTACGCCAGGACACGGCTGGCGCGGCTCGGATGGCTCCGGTCCGGCCAGGGCGCCACGCGCCTCTCGCGCCCCTCGCCGCCGAACCGGCCCCAGTTTCGTGATCATTTACAACTCTTCACGCGTTCCAGTCGTTATCGCGAGGGATATGTCCGGCTTGTGGAACCCGAGCGCGTGAAATGATGAGGCTGATCAAGATCCCAAGGGGTGCGGCTAGCGGGGTTGTCCGCCGCGGGGCTGGCTGCCGTTGCGGTGACCGTCGCCTCGCGGCGCGGCCGGCCGGGGTCGGGGTCTCCGATCGGGCGGATGTGCAGCGAGCGGAGAGTGCCGTCGAGATGCCTGAGCGCGGCGTCGGCGGCCGCCTCCGCGTCGCGCGCGATGACCGCCCGCAGGATCTGCGCGTGCTCGGCGTTGGCGTGCTGGGCCCGGCCGGGGACGCCGACGATCGAGTGCGTGACGTAGAGCGCCGAGAGTTCCCTGAGGTTCTTCAGGATCGCAACCAGCCGCGGGCTGTTCCCCGCCTCGGCGATGACGTCATGGAAGCCGGAGTTGTACTCGGCCCACACCGTGCAGTCGGCCTCGGTCTCCATCAGCGCCAGCAACTCGGCCGCCCTGAGCATGACCTCCTTGGTCGCGAGCTTGGCGGCCCGGGCCGTCGCGACCGGCTCCAGCATCATCCGGATCTCGTAGATGTCCTGCAGCTCACTCCGGCACAGTTCGTGGACCACCGCGCCGCCGCGGTCATCCAGGCGCACGAAGCCCTCGGCCGCCAGTTCCCGGAGCGCGTCGCGAACCGGCCGGGTGCTGACCGCCATCTCCTCGGCGATGCTCGCCTGCACCAGCCGGGTTCCGCCGGGAATGGTTCCGGTCACGATGCCCCGGTGCAGCACCAGCTTCACCTTGCGGCTCGCCGGCGCGGCCCGTGGCTCGGCCGGTCTTCGGGCCGGTGACTCAGGCATGCTGACCTCCCTTCCGTCATCCCGGGAACAGCGCCACATCGCCGGTGGTGCCATCGATCGCGGCGAGCCAGGGGGCACCGGGCGGGCCTGCGCCGGTCACCGTCTCCGGATGGCAGCCGATCACCATCGGCACGGACAGGCTGCGGGCCACCTCGGCCAGGTGGGAGCCGGCCGCCCCGGAGCGCGCGAGGACACCGCGGGCGGTGAACAGCAGCGGCGCCAGCGCCGGCAGGGGGCGGTCGATGAGCAAGATGGCGTCCCGGCTGGCCGCGGGCGGCCGCTCGTGCGGCCGGCACGCGACCAGGCGGCCCGCCGCCTGGCCCGCCACGGCCGGGTGCCCGCGAAGGTGGCGGCCGTGCTGCCGCACGGCCGCGCTCAGCAGCGGCATGCGTTCGCGCGCGGCCAGGTCAGGCCCGGGCGCGCCGGTGCCGGACCGGGCGGAGGTGCTGGGCGGGGAGCCGGTACCGGGCGGGGCGGTCACGCGGCCGGGGGCGCCGGCGGAGGCCAGCCCTGGCCCGGGATCAGCCGGCGCGGGCTGAGCGGGCCGGGACTGCAACAGCCAGACCTGCCCGTCCTGCACCGCCCACTCGATGGTTTCGTCACCCAGGCACCGGTGGGCCCGTGCGGCCAGCCGGGCCACCGAGATCACCAGGTCGCGGCCGAGCAGGTCCAGCAGTGATCCGTCGGCGGCCAGGCCGGGCAGGCTCACGCGCGCGGACGCGCCGTCGGCCCAGCCGGCGAGCAGGGGACCCGGATGGCCTTCGATCCCTGCCACGACCACCTCGACGCAACCCTGGCCGCCCGGTGCCGGCCGACCGCACCCCGGCCGCCTCGCCGCCCGGGGCCGGCGGGTCCACCCTGGCTGGCCTGCCGCCCGGAGCTGGCAGTACCACCCTGGCCACCCCGCCCGCGGCCGGGCAGATCTCCGGCTGAAGGAGAACGCCCAGTTCCAGCGCTTCCAGCGGCAGGCCGCACGAGCCGAGCCGGGTCAGCGGATCCACCGCGAACGCCGACGCCCAGCAACTGCGCACCGCGGTCATCACCTCGTCCGGGCCGACGCCGGCCACCGTCGAGAATGCCCCCGACCAGCGCGGGTCAGCCTCCAGCGGGCTCGACGAGCGGACGATCACGCGCCCGCCCAGGCGGGTAGCGGCCTCGCGCAGCTCGCCGGCCAGCGCCGGGTCCGGCGGGTGCGACAGCACGGCCCTCCGGCCCGCGGCCGGCTGGCCGCCACGCAGCACCGCTGCCGCCGCCCGGATGGCTGGCCTGCTCTCGGCGGCCGGCACCACCCAGCCCGGCAGCACCGGGAAGCCAGCCCGGAGAGCGGCCGACAGGCGCGCGGCCTTCGCTCCGTACCCGCCGGCCTCGACGGCAGCGGTCGCGCCGCCCCCCGCCGCGCCTGCCCGGCCGGGCGCACCGGCCGGGTCGGCGGCCGGGCCGAGCGGCAGCAGCCGCCGCAGCCGCGCGCTCATCCGACCACGATGATCTCGTCAGACTTGTACGAGGAGAGCAGCTCGTGCCCGTCGTCGGTGACCAGCAGCATCTCCTCCAGCCGCACGCCGAACTCGTGCACCTTGCCGTGCTGGGTCTCCAGCGCGAACACCATGCCCGGCTTGATCTCCTCCGGGTAGTCGAGCGACCAGATCCGGGAGATCACCGGGCGGTCGTACTGCGCCAGCCCGAGCCCGTGCCCCCACAGGTTGGCGGCGGCCTGGTCTTCCTCCTCATACCCCCATGCCTCCTTGGCCGAGGGCCACTTGCTCGCTATGTCCCGGTGCTCACCCCCGGGCGGACCACCTCGATCGCATCCCACAGCCACTTGTGCGCGGTGTCGTAGTACTGCCTCATCTCGTCGGTCGGCGTTCCGCCCACGCAGTAGGTCCGGTACACGCAGGACTTGAACCCGTTCCAGGTCAGCGCGGCCAGGTCGATGATCACAAGTTCGCCGGGCCGGATGATGCGGTCGGAGAAGTTGCGCCAGTTGGGCCAGGCGTTCGGCCCGGAGGAGACGATGATGTCCTCGACGTCCTCCATCCCGGGAATGTTGTACAGGTACTCGAAGCCGAAGGCGGCGACCTCGTTCTCGGTCAGGCCCGGCCTGAGGAACTGCGTGAACTCGTAGTGCAGCGAGTCGCAGATGGCGCCCACGATGCGGGAGGCCTTCTGCTCGTCCGGGCTCTTGATGGAGCGTGCCTCCATCATCGCCGTCATGCCGTCGGTCCAGGTGATCCCGGCCTTCTGGAAGGCCTGGATCATGTTGATGTCGATGAAGTCAACGCCGAGGGGCTTGTCGATGACGCCGGCGTCTTCCAGGTCGCGCACGAGCGCGGCGGTGAACTTGCCGACCTGATTCGCCGCCGCCGGCCCGGCTGCCCCCTTGATCCAGGTGTAGGAGTGCCGCACGTTCTGGGGCGGGATCCACGGATTGTGCGCCTTGAGGTGGATCCCGATGTCGCCCTGCTCGTAGACGATCGGCTCCTGGCCCTCGCAGAGCACCACATACCGCAGGCCGGGCTTGAGCCGGTTCCACCCTGGCGTGTAGGTCGAGGACACGTACCGCATGTTCTCGTCGTAGAACAGCACCAGCGCGCCCAGGCCGTGCCGGGCCATGGCCTCCCGGGCCCGGGCCAGCCGCCACTGCCGCACCGAGGCCCAGTTGATGCCTTCCTTCCAGTCCGTGCTCAGGCCGCCGAACGCTTCCTTCATCTAAGCCGTCCTCCACGCGGTGGATGTGGTCCGGTGAGAATGGGATCCCGCAGGGATGGTCCCGCCCGGACGGGCCGCTGCCGGCCTGCCCTCATGATCGCCAGCGGCAAGTAAGCCAGCCGGAGGGAACTGGCCCGTGAGGCCCATGCTGACCGGTGCGTCCCGCGCGATCACCATGACTTCGTTGGCCAACGGAACCTGACAATCACTCTCGGCATGGCTGGTTACGGGCGCCACAGCGTCCTTGCCGGGCGACGGGTGGCAGCGCGGCCCGCGCTGCCTTCAGTAGCGGCAGGCATTAGGGGGAGTATGCCGATGTCCCGGACGATAGCAGTGCAAAACGTATCTGAGAAGGCCACCAAGGCACGGACGGACAAAGGCGGCCAGGTCCCCGCAGGTCCGGCGGGTCGGAGAGGTCCGGCGGGTCCTGGCGGCTAGCTGGTCCGGGAGGGCCCGGCGGGTCCCGGCGGCTAGCTGGTCCGGGAGGGGCTGGCGAGTGCGGGGCGCCCGGCGGGCTGGCGGCTCCCGGAGGGCTCCGGACCCCTTCCCGGCGCTTCATTTACTGCTCGCCCGCAACTCAATTGACGTTATCCGGGCCGTTCACCGAATGTTAACCATCGCCGCGTACCTCATAGTTGGGACCGGCCGGACATGACAGGATCCGGCCCGATAAGACCACGGGCATGAGGGCGGTAAGGTGCATGCACCGAGTGAGGAGCCATGGGGCAGTGGCGCGATACCGCATTCTGATAATCGTCGCCGCCGCTGTGCCGCTCATGCTGTCGGGGGCGGCGTGCAGCAGCGGAAATGCACCGAATCCCGTGGCCGCGCCGTCGCAGGCCGGGTCCGGCGGCGGGATCGTGCTCACGCCCGCAGCCGCGCCCGCGACCATGTCCGAAGCGGGCAGCACGTTGCTGCTTCAGGTGATGCGCACCTGGGCGGCCGGGTATCACCAGGAGCATCCGAACGTGACCATCCACCCCGCGGGCGGCGGTTCCACCAAGGGGATCGGCGAGGCGTCCGCCGGAACGGTCAGCATCGGCGCGTCGGACGCCTACCTGTCCAGCGGTGACCTGGTCAAGAACCCCACGCTGATCAACGTGCCGCTGGCGGTCTCCGCGCAGCAGGTCAACTACAACGTCCCCGGCCTCCCGCCGGGCACCAACCTGCACCTCGACGGCCAGGTGCTCGCGCAGATGTACGACGGAAGCGATCACGACCTGGGACGATCCGTCGATTCGCCAGCTGAACCCCAACGTGCCGCTGCCCAGCACGCCGGTGATGCCGCTGCACCGGTCCGACGGCTCGGGCGACACGTTCCTGTTCACCAGCTACCTGTCCACCCACGATTCCACCTGGAACACTGACTTCGGCTACGGCACCACGATGGCCTGGCCGCCCGCCCCCGGGGCGCGGGCCTACAGCGGGAACCAGGGCATGGTGGACGGGTGCCATGACACGGTCGGCTGCGTGGCGTACATCGGCATCAGCTTCCAGTCCGCCGCGAACGGGGCCCATCTGGGCGAGGCGGCACTCGCGAACAAGCTGGGCCAGTGGGAGCTGCCCAGCCGGACGTCGATCGACGCCGCGGTCGCGAGCTTCGTGTCGTCCACGCCGACCAACGAGACGATCTCCATGGTCGACGGCCCGGCCTCGGGGGGCTATCCCATCGTCAACTACGAGTACGCGATCGTGAGCACCAGCCAGCGCAGCGCGACCACGGCACGCGACCTCAAGGCGTTCCTGCACTGGATCATCACCACGGGAAATGGCTCGCCATACCTCGGTCCGGTGCAATTCCAGCCCCTGCCCGACCAGATCGTGTCGCTCAGCGATGCGCAGATCGCGAAGATCAGATAGGGAGTGGCGTGATGGCGCTGCGGACCCCGTCGCCGACCTCGCCGGCCGCGAGCGGGCCGCCGGGTCACCGAGCCGGCCAGGCGCGCGGCCGGGTCGCCCGGCGCCTGTCGGTGTCGACCACGCCCACCCGGCTGCGCCTGCTCCTGATCGGCTTGCTCCTGGCCTGCCTGGCCTGGGGCGCGGTCGGCGCGTGGACGGTGTTCCAGCACACGTCGGCCGCCCGGGACGTGGTCTCCACCAGCGAACCGCTCAGCCTGAACGCCCAGCAGATGTACCGGTCGCTGTCCGACGCGGACGTCACCGCCACGACGGCGTTCCTGACCGGGCCGAACGAGTCGCTCCCGGACCGCCAGCGGTATGCGGCCGACATCGACCAGGCCGCCGCCGACCTGAGCAACCTGAAGGGCGCCGCCACGTCCGGGTCGGACCAGCAGCTGCTGACCAGCCTGGCCGCGATCTCGACCGCCCTGCCCGTCTACACCGGTTACGTGTCGCAGGCCCAGGCCGAATACTCACTGGGGTACCTGCTGACCGGCGGCTCCTTCATGCAGGTCGCGTCCGAGGTGATGCACCTGACGCTGCTGCCCGCGGCCCGGACCATCTACGCGCAGGAGAACGCCGGGCTGACCGCGGACAGCGCCCGGGCCACCGGGCTGCCGTGGATCGCGGTGGTCGTGGTGTTCGCCATCGGCATCGCCGTCGTGCTCTTCCGGGCCCAGCGGTGGCTGTGGCGGTACACCCACCGGCGGATCAACTACGGCCTGGCCGTCGCGACGGCGGTCCTGGCTCGCCTGCGTCCTGTGGCTGGTCGTCGCGTTCACGGTGGCGCGAGCCGATCTGCGGCAGGGCGTCGGGCACGGCTCGGCGCCAGCGGAGACGCTCGCCCAGGCGGGCATCGACGCCCAGCAGATCCGCGGGGACGAGATCCTGAACCTGATCTCGCGCAGCGGCAACACCTCGTTCCGGCAGGACTACCAGTCCGTGCGCGGCCAGCTGGGCCCCGGGACCGGGACGCTGCTGACCCAGGCGGCCGCCTCCTCGCCGGGCGGCGCCGGGCGTGCAGTGGGCGTCGGCCGCGGCCCGTGACGTGCAGGCCTGGTACGCGGTGAACGATCAGGTCTACCGCCTCGACTCACAGTCGCGCTACCCTCAGGAAACTCAGCTGGTGATCGGGACCGGGCCGGCCAGTTCGGCCGCGGGGTTCGGCCGGGTGGAGACCGACCTCAGCCGCGCGATCGCCGCGGACCAGGTGGTCTTCCACACCAACGCGACGGCGGGCGGGAGCGCCTTCACCGGCCTGGAAGCGGGGATCATCGTGGCCGCGCTGTTGATGGCGCTCGGATGCGCCTGGGGCTTGTCCGTCCGCCTGGCGGAGTACCGGTGAGTCCGCCCGAGCCCGGACCCAAGCACGCCCTCATGCTGACCCGCGACCAGGCAGCGGCGTCCGTGGCGGCCGCGGTCGCGGAGCGGGACACCATCCAGGCGAATCTGCTGGACCTGGACGGCAGCTTCGGCAAGCGGCTGCTCGCGGGGGCGAAGCTGTCCGGCGAGACCAAGAAGCGCTGGGACGCCGCCGCCGTCGAGCTGACCACCCTGTGGCAGACCTTCACCGCGTACTCGGCCGCCGTCGACCGCGCCGCCGAGGTCCTGGTCACCGTCCGCCGCTCACCTGACCCGGCGCTCACCGAGCTAAACACGATCCTCAACGGGCCGTCGGTACGGCTCGCCCACGCATCGTCGGCCGTGGCCCGGGGTGACCTCACCGGGACCGCGGAGACCACCGTCACGCTGGCCGCGGCGGTGCAGGAGATGCGGCGCGCCTTTGCCGTCGTGGCCGACGTGGTGGCAGCGGCCGAGACCGTCTGGAACACGATGTCGGACCAGTTGCAGCAGGTGGCGGCCGACCTCGGCGCGGCGAGGCAGCAGGCCGGCGGGATCGCCGACGACACGCTCAGCAACGCGCTCGCGCTGGCCGAGACCGACCTGGCCCAGCTGCGCGACGCGGTGAACTCGGACCCGCTGGCGCTGTGGCAGCGCGGACAGGTCGATGTCACCAGGCTGGACCGGCTGCGGGAGCGGGCCGCCGCCGCCGTGTCCCGGGCCGCCGAGCTGGCGGCCTTGCGGGAGAACGCGAGCCAGCGGATCGCCGCGGTGGCGGTGACCGTCTCGGCCGCGCGGGACGCCTGGCAGGACGCCATGGCCGCGCGGGAGTCCGCCCTGGCCAAGGTCGCCGGCGAGCTGCCCGTTCCGCCGGACGTCCACGGCCTGGCCGGCCAGCTGGCCGCCCTGGACACGCTCCAGGCGGCGGGCCGCTGGAGCAGGCTGGCGTCCGAGCTTGACCTGCTCGAGGAGCAGGCGGCCGCGGCGGCCAAGGGATGCCGGGACGCGGAGCGGCAGGCGACCGCCCTGCTGGACCGGCGCGCCGAGCTGCGCGGGCTGCTGGAGGCCTACCAGGCCAAGGCGGTGCAGTGCGGGGGCGCCGAGGACAGTGCAGCTCGACGAGCGCCATGGCCGCGCCCACGACCTGCTGTGGACGGCTCCCTGCGACCTGCCGGCCGCGGCTGACGCGGTCACCGCCTACCAGCAGGCGGTTCTGGAGTTCTGCGGACGGAGGCTGCGGGCATGACGACGACCGCGACCACGTGTACCCGGCCCGGCTGCGGCGGGACGATCGAGGGCGGGTACTGCGACACCTGCGGGCTGGCCGCCGTGCCCGCCCCCGCGGCGCCCGACACGGCCTCCGTCCCCGGCCGGCCCCCGGCGCCGTCCGGCGGGGCCAGCTCGGCTCCGTCGGCGGCGGCGCGGCTCGGGGTCCTCCAGCGGCCGCACCGGCAGCGGTCGCACCGGCAGCCGCCGCGCGCGCCGGGGGAGCAGCCGGTCGGCGCGGGGGCACCTGGGCGCCGGGCTGGTCGAGATCCCGCCCGTGCCCGCCCGGGATCCGGCCGCCGCGGTGCTGGCCAACCCGGTGGTCGCGGAGGGCAAGCGGTTCTGCGGCGCGTGCGACCGGCCCGTCGGGCGCAGCCGGGACGGGACGCCGGGACTGGTGGAGGGGTTCTGCCCCAACTGCGGCAGCAGGTTCTCGTTCGCGCCGAAGCTGCAGCCCGGCGAGCTGGTCGCCGGGCAGTACGAGGTGCTCGGCTGCCTGGCCCACGGCGGGCTCGGCTGGATCTACCTGGCCATGGACCACCACCTGAGCCGGCGGTGGGTCGTGCTCAAGGGCCTGCTCAACACCGGCGACGCCTCGGCCCAGGAGGCGGCCGTGGCCGAGCGGCGGTTCCTGGCGGAGGTCGAGCACCCGAACATCGTCGACGTGTACAACTTCGTGCAGCACGCCGACCGCCGTACCGGAGAGCCGGCCGGGTACATCGTCATGGAGTACGTGGGCGGGAAATCACTCAAGCAGATCCTGCTGGAGTGGCGCCAGTCCGGCCAGTCGCTGCCCCTGCCCATGGCCCTCGCCTACGCGATCGAGGTGCTGCCGGCGCTGGGCTACCTGCACAACCAGGGCCTGGTGTACTGCGACTTCAAGCCGGACAACGTCATCCAGACCCAAGAGCAGCTCAAGCTCATCGACATGGGCGGCGTGCGGCGGATCGACGATGACGACAGTGCCATCTACGGGACGGTCGGCTACCAGGCGCCGGAGATCGCGGCCGAGGGGCCCTCGCCGTCCTCCGACCTGTACACCGTCGGCCGGGCCCTGGCCGTGCTCACCTTCGAGTTCACCGGCTACCAGGGCAAGTACGCCCACAGCCTGCCCGACCCGGCCACGGTGCCGCTGCTGGCCCAGCAGGAGTCGTTCTGCCGGGTGCTGCAGCGCGCCACCGATCCTGATCCCGACCGCCGGTTCGCCTCGGCGACCGAAATGGCCGAGCAGCTGACCGCGGTGCTGCGCGAGGTGCTCGCGGTCGCCGACGGCAAGCCCAGGCCGGCGTTCTCCGCCCTGTTCAGCCCCGAACTCAACGCGATCGGGGTCGAGGCCACGATCGCGGACGGGGCCAGCGCCCGCGCCGCCCGAACCCCGGCCGCCCGAACCCCGGCCGTCAAAACTCCGGCCGCCCAGGCCCCGGCCACGCACTCCGGGCCGCCGCTGGCCGAGATCGTGACCAGGCTCCCGGTGCCTCAGGTGGACGCCGCCGACCCCGCGGCCGGCTACCTCGCCACGCTGAGCACGCTGGACCCGTCCCAGCGCAACGCGGCGCTGTCCGCGGCCGCCGCCGGGGAGCAGGGGGTACCGCCGGAGGTGGCCGAATCCGCGGAGACCCGCCTGGCGCTGGCCCGCGCCCGCATCGTCACCGGCGACCTGGCCGGTGCCGAGACCGTCCTGGCCGACCTGGCCGCCAGCGACCAGGCGGACTGGCGCACGGCGTGGTACTACGGCCTGCGCCACCTGGCGGCCGGCCTGCCGGGCGACGCCAGGACCGCGTTCGACGCCGTCTGCGACGCGCTGCCCGGTGAGCTGGCGGTCAAGCTCGCGCTCGCGCTCGCCGCCGAGGCCGCCGGAGACCTGGCGGCGGCTGATCATTACTTCAGGCTGGTGCTGACCGTAGACCCGGCGGGCTACGTGAGCGCGGCGTTCGGGCTGGCCCGGACCCGGCTGGCCGCCGGAGACCCGGCCGGCGCGATCGCGGCGCTCGCGGCGGTGCCCGGCTCGTCCAGCTACCACCTGGCGGCCCAGGTGGCCGCGGTGCGCATCCAGGTGTCCAAGCTGGCGTCGCGGCCGGGCGCGGCCGGGATATCGCCCGATGACGTGCGCCAGGCCGGCCGCCGGCTCACCCAGCTGAAGCTGGACGCCATCCAGATGGAGTTCCTCACCGCCGAGATCCTGCGGGCGGCGCTGGACTGTGTCGCGGCCGGCGGCCCGCCTGCCGGCGGCCCGCTGCTCGGCTGCGAGTTCACCGAGCGCTCGCTGCGGTTCGGCCTGGAGCGCTGTTACCGGGCCCAGGCGCGGCAGGCGCCGGACCAGCATCGCCGGATCGAGCTGGTGGACCTGGCCAACCGGGTCCGCCCGGGGACATGGGCATGACCGGCGACCCGGACCCGGTGCCGCCCGCGGACGTTGCGTGCCCGTCCTGCGGCTGGCCGGTCGGCCCGCAGGACAATTTCTGCGAGGCGTGCCGGGCGGAACTCGCCCCGGCGGTGGTCAGCGGCGAGGATCCCGCCCCGGCCACCGAGTGCCCGTTCTGCCAGTCGGCGCAGATCACCCCGGATGGTTACTGCGAAGCGTGCGGCCGCAAGCTGCCGTCCAGCCGTGATCACACCGAAATCGATCTCGGGCTGCTGGCCGGCGTGACCGATCGCGGCCTGCGGCATCACCGCAACGAGGACGCGATGGCGCTCGCGACCGCGGAGCTGCCCGACGGCCCCGCCGCGGTGGCGGTGGTGTGCGACGGGGTCTCCAGCACCCGGCGCCCGGATGAGGCGTCGCTGGCCGCGTCGCAGGCCGCGGTGCACGTGCTGCTCGCGGCGGTGCGGACCGGGCACGACCCGATCGAGGCGTCCCGGGACGCGATCTCCGCCGCCCGGGAAGCCATAGCCGGCCTCGGGAAGCCGGGAGAGGCTGCGGCCCTGGACCCGCCGTCCGCCACGTTCGTTTCCGCGGTGCTGACCAGCGAGGCCGTGACGTTGTGCTGGCTGGGTGACAGCCGCGCCTACTGGCTCGGCGCCGGGCCTGACGCCGTGTCCCAGCGGCTGACCAGGGACGACTCCGTGGCCGGGGAGATGGTCGCGGCCGGGCTGCTCTCCGAGGCCGACGCGCTCGCGCTGCCCCAGGCTCACGTGGTGACCGGCTGGGTCGGCGCGGACCTGAGCAGCGCCGCGCCGCACGTGACCAGGTTCGAGCCCCCCGGCCCCGGTGCCCTGCTGCTCTGCTCGGACGGGCTGTGGAACTACCAGCCCGAGGCCGCGAAGCTGGCCGGGCAGGCGCTGCCGGGAGCGCTGACCGATCCGCTCGCCGCGGCGTCGGCACTGGTCAGCTTCGCCCTCGAGTCCGGCGGCATGGACAACGTGACCGTGGTTCTCGCCCCGTTCCCGCTCCGGCTCGCGCCCGCCGCTGACCCGGCCGCCGATTCCTCCGCTGATCCCGCTGGCGATCCCGCCACTGATCTCGCCCACCACCCTGGCAGCCGCGACGAGACCGCGGCGCCGTCCGCCCGGCTCGATCCCGAGGAGAAGCCCGCCGATGAGCCAGCCTGACTTCACCGTTGAGATCTCCCACAACGAGTACCTTCCCGAGGGCGGCGATGACATCAACGCCATCGTCACGGTGACGTCCCCGACGGTGACATCCGAAGACGGCGGCCTCGGCGGGCCCGCCGCCGACTCGGGCAGCGCGGAGATCATCATCATCGACTGCTCCGGGTCCATGAGATCGCCGCAGACGAAGATCGCCGAGGCTCGCGCGGCCACCGCGGCGGCCGTGGACGTGATCCGCGACGGCGTGGCGTTCGCCGTGGTCGCGGGCACCGACAAGGCCCAGCCCGTCTACCCCCAGGACGGCACCCTGGCCGTGGCTGACGCGCAGACCAGGCAGGCCGCGAAGCAGGCCGTGGCCGGCCTGCTCCCTCGCGGCGGAACCGCGATCGGGCAGTGGCTGCGCCTCGCCCACTCCATGTTCGCCAGCCATCCCGCCTCGCTCCGCCACGCCATCCTGCTCACCGACGGCCGGAACGAGCACGAGACCCCCGAGGAGCTGGCCGCGGCGATCAGCCTGAGCGAAGGAGTGTTCAGCTGCGACTGCCGGGGGGTCGGCACCGACTGGGAGGTCGCCGAGCTCCGCCGGATCTCCTCCGCGCTGCTCGGCACCGTCGACATCGTGCCCGACCCGGCCGGGCTTGCCGCCGACTTCGCCGCCATGATGGAAACCGCGATGGGGAAGCAGGTCGCCGACGTGTCGTTGCGGGTCTGGACGCCGCAGCACGCGACCGTCGGGTTCGTGAAGCAGGTCGCGCCGGTCGTCGAGGACCTCACGGGCCGGCGCGCCCAGTCCGGCCCGCAGGCCGGCGACTACCCGACCGGCGCGTGGGGCAGCGGCGAGAGCCGCGACTACCACCTGCGCGTCCGGGTCGTTCCCGCCGCCATCGGGCAGGAGATGCTGGCCGCCCGGGTGAGCCTGGTAGCCGCCACGCCGTCCGGCCCTGAGGTGCTCGGCCAGGGGCTGGTGCGGGCCATCTGGACCGATGACGAGGCGCTGTCCACGCGCATCAACGCCAACGTCGCCCACTACACCGGGCAGGCCGAACTGGCCCAGGTGATCCAGGAAGGGCTGGAGGCCCGCAAGCGGGGTAACGAGGACCTGGCTACGGCCAGGCTGGGCCGGGCGGTGGCGCTGGCCGAGCAGTCGGGCAATGAAGATACGGCCAGGCTGCTGGCCAAGGTGGTCGACGTGGTGGACGCCGCGACAGGGACCGTGCGGCTGAAGAAGAAGGTCGACGACGCCGATGAGATGGCGCTCGATACCAGGTCGACCAAGACGGTCAGGACCAGGAAGTAAGCGAGGCCAGCATGCCGACCTGCCCAGCCGGACACGACAGCGAGAGTACCGATTTCTGCGACGTGTGCGGGATGCGCATGGACAGCCCGGCACAGGCCTCCGTGCCGGTCCCGGCCGTGAGCCCGCCCGATGGTCAGGGCCCGCCCTGCCCGCGGTGCGGGGCCGACCGGCCGGGACAGTTCTGCGAGGCGTGCGGTTACAGCTTCGCTTC
>CAVUYA010000018.1:0-74025 GCA_963745575.1 uncultured Actinomycetota bacterium
AACTCGCCGCGCTCGCCGTCGGCGACGGCGCGCCCGCCCCCTCCGCGACCGCTACACGGCAAGAGCACGACCTGTTGCTAGAGAATTAAGCGCTAAATAAGCGTTGTGCTCATTATTTTGCGTAAATTAATTGCCGATTATGCGGCGTTCATAGCACTGCTTTACCGACGCGGTGAATCATTTCTGGTGTGGCCGCTCTTGCCGGCCATCCGTAGTGACAAGGCCCGCGAAGGAGACGCTGCCATGAACGAAGTTGCACCAGAAGCCTCGACCAAGGCCCCGTGTTGGCCGAACGACCCGGACTGGCTGGACGGTACCACCGAGATCTTCCTGCCGTCGGACAAGTACCTGAAGGCCTGCTGGGACGCCGATATCTACGACACCCACGACAAAAATATCGAAGACACCATCATCGAGAGCAAAGACGACTTCAAGGTCCGCTTCCGCGTCCAGCTCGAGGGCCGACTGTGGAAGTGCATCGTCGGCCACTGGTGCTTCGATGTCTGCTTCACGGCCATCGGGGACGGACCAGACTTCGACCTGTCCGACGTCCTGCCCGATGCCCTGAAGCCGGAACTCAGAATCTGCGACTGGACGGGCTGCCAGACGCGGTGCATCGAGCTATGGGTCACGGTGCCGGGGGGCACGATCCCGTCGGATTACTGCGGGACGCTCTACCAGGTCGGGGCCAAATTCGAGCTGCGCTGCTGCGGCGAATGCGATTGCAAGGACAAGGAGCACGGCCACCTTGCCGTCGCCGGGCATGAGCCACAGGGCGAGTACATGTTCGTCTAGGCCGGGGCCTAGCCCTGATTGTCCGGGCCCGGCGCCGCGATGCGCCGGGCCCGGGCGCTGGACCGCCACGATGAGGAGGACCCGTGCCTACCGACGATCTGCGCTCGATTCGCGGCCTGGAGGACAGGCACCTGCGCGCGTTGGCCAGACGCCATGTCGCCGACCTTCGTCGCTTCGCCGACGCCGATCCGCGCGACATCTATAAGGCGATGGAAAACATCCGGCCACGTCCGAGCCGGGAGCGGATTTCGCGGTGGCAGAAGGAGGCCAGGAGCAGGCTGGAAGCACCGGAACCGGACCCTTCGGACTGGCAGACGGTCGCGTCGTTCGTGGTGGTCTTCGCCCGGCGCCAGGCCGGCGAGGCCTGGGAGCGCCGCGTCGAGGTCGAGCGGACCGAGGTCGAGCCCGAGCAGGACATACAGGCCTGGGCCGGCTGGGATTTCGAGCCGGTCGGTAGCTGGATAGCCGGCCAGCTGCCCGCGGCCGACAGCGCAGGCGCGCCGACGCAGCCGGCGGCCGCGGAGCCGGAGGCCGCCCCGCCCACGGCCGCGGAGCCGGAGGCCACCCCGCCCGCGCCCGCGAAGGCTCCTGAGCGGGGCGAGCTCCGCATCGACAGCGCCGCGATCACTGATGCCAACACGACGGTCGACGTGGTGGCGGGAGGTGCGCTGGTCGCGGACCCGCCCGCTGAGCTGATCGCGCCGGTGCGCGTGAGGTTCACCGTCAGCGGCGCCCGGCCCGGAACCGCGTTGCACGCCGTGACCCGCATCCTTCGCCCGGACGGACCAGGCTGGAATCCCCAGGAGCCCGTGGTTCTCGGGCCTTCGGGCCAGGCCGAGTTTGACCTGTCCGCAATCCCCGCAGACCGGTACGAGATGTCGCTGATAGCGTGGGCACCCGATGCCACCGCCAAGCACGTCTCGGTCAGATTGCCCGCCCTGACCATCCGCCCGGGCCGGGGCTAACCAACGTTGGACCACTAGACGACCTATTCCAAGGGGTTAGTGGTCGTAGGCGATCAGCGAGCGCATGATGGGTTGGCTGGCGTGGTCGTTGTGCCAGATGGCTGCGGTCAGGGCGAGGATGCGCTGCAAGATACGGGCGAGTACGCCGGGCGTGGTGTGCCCGCCGTGGCGTTCCAGGTCAAGTTGCCCCTTGAATGTGTCGTTGACCGACTCGATGATTTGGCGCAGCGGCTTGAAGAACTGCCTGCCGCGCCGCTCGGGCTCGCCCTTGCGGGCGGGGCGGAGCAAGACGAGCCCGGCTGCGGCGAGGGCGGCTTCGAAGTCGTGCCCGTAGTAGTTCTTGTCGGCGATGATGACCTGCCCGGCCCGCCTGGCGGTCAGCGCGGGATCGTCGAGGATGGACAGCAGAGTCTCACGTTCGTCGGCTGTGGCGCCTGTGAGCGCGAAACTGACGGGCAGGCCGTGAAGCGTGCACAGCAGGTGCAGCCGCAGCCCCCAGAAATAGCGGGAATGGGAGGCGCAGTAGCCGTATCCGGCGCATCCGGCCAGGTCCGAGCGGCGTATGGTCTCCTTTGACCGGCCGCACTCGACCGGAGTGGAATCCACTAGCCACACGTCGTCGCCCCACAGGCTCGTGTCGCGGGCAAGTATGCGGATCAGCCAGCACATGGTGGCGGCCAGCTTGCGCACCCGCTTGTTGTACCCGGACTGGCCGGGCAGGTAGGGAAACAGATGCCGGAGGTGGCCGCGGGCATACCGCAGCCACCGCGCCTCGGAGACGAACCCGAGCGGGGCCTGCATCACCGCGAGGGTGACCAGCTCGGCGTCGGAGATCCGCGGGAATATCCCGATCGCCGGCCGCCATGGCGCCCGTTCCGGACAGGTTTTCAGCAGGTCATCGGTACGGACGTAAAGTGCGGTGGCGAGGGTGTCCAGGTCGGCGTCCACAACGGCCTCCCAGCTCGGCGTTGGGGTAGGTGAGGGCCGGCTCGCGGGTAGCTCGGCTTATCGGGCTGCGCCGGCAATTGCGCCAGCGGTAGCAGCGCGGTCGCTGGCGAGATCCGCTCCCGGTATGGGCGCTTGATCGCCCTTGCCGGGGCTTCCCGGCTGCCGGTCGTGCGGGAGACCCTGTGAGCTGCGCGTCCTGATGTCCCGCACATGTCAGCGACGTGACTATGCAACCTCAGTCCGCCCGCGGGCCTCACTCAATCGGCTGCCTGGCGATCAGCGGCGGCTCGCGGCCGGCCAGCAGCCATCCGGCGGCGGCGGCGATCAGCGGCAGCCCGAGCAGCAGGATCAGCACGTCGGTCAGCGGCACGTCACCGAACATGACGGACAGGCTGCTGCGGGCCCAGGCCAGCCCGGCGATCACCGCGCCGGCCATGCCCAGGATGGCGCCGAGCAGGCCGAGCGCTGCGGCGGTCGCGGCGGTGATCATCCGCCGGGTCGCGCCGCTGGCGCCGGTCGCGGTGAGCGTGCGCAGGTCCTGCGCGGTCTCGCTGCGGATCAGGCCGACCGACATGGCCAGCACGCTGAGCGCGATGACGATGCCGAGCGCGGTGGCGCCGTCGGCGATCTCGCCGGGGCCGAGCGAGCCCGACTCGGTCTCGACCGTCGCCCCGTAGGTGAGGGCGAATTGCCGCGCGGCGTTGATCTGCGCGGCGGTGAGCGGGGCGGGTGCCTGGATCAGCCACCCGGACAGGTGAGTCTGCAGCTGGTAGTTGCTCACAGCGTATTCGGTGATCACCGTGTTCGGCGCGGAGGTGCCGCCGGGCAGGCTGCTGACCGTCTGCATCCTGGGGCTGGCCAGGCAGCCGCTGCTCAGCGTGCAGCTCGGCAGTACGCTGTCTTTCTGCACCAGGCCGCCGGGACGTTGCTGGAGGCCGTAGTTTCCCCAGGCCAGCTCCATGTGCGGCAGGCTGGCCATGCCTGGCCGCATGGTGAGGACATCGGTGCCGGGAGCGATCTGGCCGGCCGTGATCCCGTACGTGGCGAGCAGCTGCGGGGTAGCCACGTACACGGTGCCGGTGAAGTCCTTATGGGCCTGCGCGCCCGCCTGGTGCAGCGTGGCGCCCGCGGATTGCAGCGGCACCGCGGTCCGCGCATGCAGGCTAGCGGCGAGACTGCTGACGTGCCTGCTCACTTCGGCGAGCTGGGTGCCGGTGAGCGGCGTCGCAAGGGGGCCGCCCTGCGGGGGCTGCGCGTAGACGATCAGCTGGCTGCTGGACAGGTTGGGGCCGGTCCAGCTGAGGACGTTCTCGAACTGGACGCTGGTGACGACGCAGATCCCCATGGCCAGGAACACGGCGAACGTGGTCGCCGCCAGCGCGGCACCGGACCGGGCCCGGTAGCGGACCAGGTCACGCAGCGCGATCCGGAGCGCGACCGGCAGCCGAGAGCTGGCCCGCAGCATGCTGATGGCCAGCGGGGCGAGCAGGACGATGCCGATGATCACGGCGACCAGGCCGGCCGCCAAGTGCAGCGCGGGAGGGCCCCCCTTGCCGCTTGCCCCGGCCAGCCCGCCGGCTGTCGCCAGGCACACGACGCCGACCGCGAACGCGATGACGCCAGGCAGGACGGTGCGGTGCACCGCCTTCGGCGGCGCGGGGCGGCCGGACAACGCGGCCACCACCGGCACCGCGGCCATCGCCCTAGCCGGGCGGCGGGACGCCAGCACCGACGTCGCGATCACGAACACGACCCCGAGCGCGATCGCCCACCACGGCAGGTTCGCCGCGTCGACCACGTGACCGGTAGCCTGCTGCAGCGTCGGCACGTAAGCGAACCAGGCGGCGAAGCCGAGCACCGCCCCGGCCAGCGCGCCGACCACGCCGACGGCCAGGCCGTTGACGATCATGACCAGCCTGAGGTTGCGTTCGGTCGCGCCGATCGCGCTGAGCATGCCGAGGGCACGCAGCCTGCGCTGGGCCATCACCGAGAAGCCGGCTACCGACACCAGGCCGATGAACACCAGGCCGAGTACCTCCACGAGCAGGACCAACGTCGCCGGCGGGGGCCCGCTCGCGCTGCCGTCGGGGAAGGACACGGTCGCCGCCGGGACACCGGGCAGCGTTCCGTTGCCGCCGCTGATCGCCTGCTGCGCCGCGGCCGAGCCGAGCAGCATGACCACCTGGCTGGGGTGCCTGACCTGGCCCGGGGCGACCAGCGCGAACTCGTCCGACAGGTTGCTCGGGTCTTGCACGATGCCGGTCACCCGCCAGGTGGTGCCGGCGGCCAGCCAGGTGCCGCCCACGTGCGTGTCGTACAGGGCCTCGACCTGGCTGGTCAGCGCGACCTGACCGGGGCCGGCCGGGTATGTGCCGCTGACCAGGCCCAGCAGCGGAGAGTTGTAGTGTCCGTGCGGATTCTCGGCGCGCAGTTGCACAGACTGGGTGGTGCCGGTAGCGATTTTCTGATCCTCAATGCGATCAGCCGGACCCCAGTGGTCCTGGATGGTGGCGATGTCGGCGGTCAGGTGCGGGTCGGTGCCGGGCAGCGTGACCGACGCGGCGGCGGTGCCGAGCGTCGCGTAGTTCGGGTTCGGGAGCTGCGTGTTCGTGACCACGCTGGCGCCCCAGATCGTCGCCGCGACCGCCACGCTGAGCAGGCCGAGCACGAGCAGCTGCTGGCGCCATTCCCGGCGGAACAGCCGCCAGCCCCAGCGGACCACCGCGCGGCGGGCGACAAGGCCGGATCCCCCGTCTGCGGCCAGGTCGGGGGGTTCGCGCAGCGCGATACTCACCGGATCTCCCCTGGCGTGAGGAGGGATTCGGGGCCGGGCGGCCGGGTGGTCTGGCCGCTCACCCTCCCGTCACGCAGGAATACCACGCGGTCGGCCCAGGCGGCCAGCTGCGCGTCGTGGGTCACCACCACCGCCGCCACGCCCCGCTGGCATGCCTCGTGCAGCAGCCGCATCACCTCGTCCGCGTTCACCGAGTCCAGGGCGCCGGACGGCTCGTCGGCCAGCAGCAGGCGGCGGTCCCCCACCACCGCGCGGGCGATGGCGACCCGCTGCCGCTCGCCGCCGGACAGCTGATCGGGGAACCGGCCGGCCCGGTCAGCCACGCCGAGCGCTTCCAGCGCGGCCAGCCCGGCCGCGCGCGCCTTCGGCACCGCGACGCCGTCCAGTTCCAGCGGCAAGGCGGCGTTCTCGGCGGCGGTCAGGCCGGGCAGCAGGTTGAAATCCTGGAACACATACCCGATCACCCGGCGCCGCAGCCGGGCCTTGCGGCCCTGCGGCATCCCCGCCAGCGCCATGCCGCAGACCAGCACGTCCCCGCTGGTGGGTTCCTCCAGGCTCCCGGCGATGGTCAGCAGCGTGGACTTGCCCGACCCGCTGGGCCCCATCACGGCCACCATCTCCCCGGCCTGCACCGACAGGTCCACCCCGCCAAGCGCTTGCACCCTGGCCGGCTCCTGACCGTAGGCCTTGGACACGCCGCGCAGTTGCAGCACGCTCATCGCCGCGATCCCGCCTTCCCCGCCCGGTCCCGGCCGGCTCACCGCCGTGCCCCCAGCCGGCGAAGCTGCGGAACCGGAGCGGGGACGGCGGCAGGCCGGGAAGGCTCGGCAGCGGCCCGTCTGAGCCGCGTATCGGCGGCATCCAGCCACCGGGTCACCGCGTCCAGCCGGAACAACTCGGCATCCACCACCAGCGCCAGGCCCAGATCATCGCGGGCCTCGCCCTCTTTCAGCCTCGTCCACTGCTGCATCAGCTCGACCAGGTACTGGCGGTGCGCCTGGATCACCTCATGCGCGTTGGTACCAGGCACCCGCGCGGCCACCAGCACCTTCATCACCAGCTCGTCACGGGGCGGGGAGGTCAGGTCCGGCGGCGTGCGCAGCCAGGCGGCCAGCGCCTCCTCACCACGGGGCGTGATCCGGAACCGCTTCTGCGGCCCGTCTTGCCCGGTACCGTCGGATTCAGCCAGCCCGTCACGTTCCAGCCGGCCCAGGGTCTTGTACACCTGACCCACGTTCAGCGGCCACACCTCACCGGTGCCAGCCTCGAATTCCTCCCGCAGCTGCAGCCCGTACTTGGGTCCTTCGGCCAGCAGCGCCAGGAGGACGTGCGGGATACTCATGACATCACCATGCCAAGCATCATGTCGAGCACAATACTCGGCATACCCGCCTCCGGCAAAGCAGGCTTTGCACAGCCCTGATGCGCGCACGGAGCCGCCTGCCACGGCGCCGCTCCGGAGCGCTCATCAGCAGGTCATCCCGGCTCGACGTTGGGTTCAACGCCGAGCCCGGGCGCCTATCGGCACAAACGGGGGCGCAAACGCTGGACCGGACCCTTGGAATAGGTCGTCTAGGGCGTGTCCCGTAGATCTTCCGGGCTGGGTCCATGCCGCTCCCCTCCAGCCGTCCGCTCCCGCGCCGTCGGCCTGGTCTGCCCGTGCGGGCTGGCCTGCGGCGGTAACGCCTTGGCCTGGTTCGTCCAAGCAATGAGTGAATGGACGGACGAGGAGGGAGCACGGCGTGACGCAAGCGAGACCCCCGGGCCCGGGCGCCGACCGGCCTGAGGCGGTGCCGTTGTCCCGGGTCGCTCACGACCCAGCCGCGTTCGAAGCCTTCTACCGGCAGTACGTGACGCTGGTCACGCGCTTCGTCGCCCGCCGGGTCGCGGACCCGCACGCCGTCGCCGATCTGACCGCCGAGGTGTTCCTGGCGGTTGTCGGCTCGGCTCACGCCTACCGTCCCGCCCGGGGCCGGCAGGAGGCGTGGTTGTACGGGATCGCGCGGAACGTCATCGCGGGAGAGCGGCGCCGCGCCGCGCACGAGATGCGGGTGGCGGGCCGGATGGCCGGCCACCGGCTCCTGGACGACGATGACATCGCCAGGCTCGAGGAACGGATCGACGCGGAGAGTCCCGGCCGGGCCGCCTACCTGGCGCTGGCGCGGCTCCCGGAAGACGAGCGGGCCGTGCTCGAACTCGTCGCGATTGACGGGCTGCCGGTCAAAGACGCCGCCGCAGCCCTGGGTATACGGCCGGGCACGGCACGGGTGCGCCTGCACCGAGCGCGCCGCGCCGCACAACAGGCCCTAAGCCTGCCCGCCGCCCGTGACTTTTCACCTACGCCTGTGGAGGACAACAGATGAGCACGTTCGACCCCCCGTCCGGTGCATTCGGCCAGACCCCCGCAGCCAGGCGGGATGTCCTCACCGGGTTCGAGGAGCGCCTGCTGGCCGAACTCAAGATGACGATCGCGGAGCAGGCCAGCGCCGGCCGGTCCGCCGGGCCCGCCGCGCCCGCGCGCCGGGCGCGGCGGGCCGCCGGGCCGGGTGCTTGGCCGCTGCCCCGGGTGGCGCTGGCCGGGACCGCATCCGCCGCGCTGGCCGCAGGCGCAGTGATCGCCCTGGTCCTGGCCTCAGGCGCCGGATCCGGTGGACCCGCCGATTCCGGCCGCTCGGGCGCCGCGCCCGGCGGACCCCCGGTCTCCGATCGCACGTCCGTCGGTGCCCGAGCCGGGCATCCTGCGTCCTTCGGTCCCGCCACCACGGCCGCGGGCGTTTTGCACAACGCGGCCCTGGCCGCGCTGCAGCAGCCCGCCGGCGCCCCCGCACCTGACCAGTTCGTGTACACCAAGGTGGTGTACGAAAAGCCGGCGTGGGGCGGCACGCGCTTGCAGGAGAGCTGGCTGTCGGCCGACGGCGTCCAGGCCGGCCTGATCAGCGGCGGGACGCCTGCCACCACGGGCCCGGCCCCGGGATGCCGCGACGGGTGGTACTACTATCCAAACGACCTACGCCATCGCCAACGCTGCTCTCCCGCCGAGAACGCAGCCTACTTCCCCGACATGCCGACCAGCCCAGGTCCGCTGCGGGCTTACCTGGAGAAGCTCGACGGCGCGTCGAGCTACGCGAGCGGCCTGCTGACCAACGTCGAGTCGATGGTGACCACCGATTACCTGTTGCCGCGGCAGGAGGCCGCACTGTACGAGCTGCTGGCGCAGACCCCCGGGCTGACCGTCGTGCCCAGGGTGGCGAACGCCATGGGGGTCACCGGCGTAGGGATCCGTGCGGAGGCGGTGGACAAGGGGGTCATCTACACGATCATCTTCAACACCAAGACCTACGCACCGCTCGGCATGAACTGGCGCACTGTGTCCGGCCCCGCGAAGGGGACTGATAACGGCGAGGTCCTGCAAAAGATCGCCATCGTCAACAAACCGGGCCAGACGCACTGACCACGGGGAACGCCAGCACCGGGTCCCGCCCGCCGAGGCAGGGCGGGACCCGGCGTTCGTAATGGGACTTCCTGGTCGCCCGGGGCGATCAGCGTAACCTGGCTCAGGCAACCGTTCAGCTGTGCATGGTGCATCAGAGCGTGCCCTATAGATCATGGCGGGACGGGATCGCGGAGCCAGATCCTGATTGAGGCGACGTCGACGGTTCCGCGCCAGACGAAGTCGCGTTTGTCGAACCTGGTGGCGACGGCGCGATGCTGGCGGAGCTTGCCGAAGGCCCGCTCGACGGTGTTGCGCTGCTTGTAGGCGGCGGGGTCGAAGGCGAGTGGCCGGCCGCCCGCGCTGCCGCGCCGCAGCCGGCTGGCGGCCTGGTCGGCGGGCTGGGGAATCGTGGCCTTGATCCCGCGGCGGCGCAGGTGCGCGCGGATCGCGCTGCTGGAGTAGGCCTTGTCGCCCAGCACCCGCCCGGGCCGGATCCGCGGGCGGCCCGGGCCGCGGCGGGCGATGGCCAGCTGGCCCATCAACGGCTCAAACGCCAGCGAGTCATGGCGCTGCCCGGAACTGGTCACCCGCGCCAGCGGCCGGCACCCGGAATCGGCGAGCAGGTGAATCTTGCTGGTCAGCCCGCCCCGCGACCGGCCTAAGCTTGCCGTTTAACCTGCGCGTTCGCGCCGTGTCTTGAGCGAGGCGTCCCTTTTCGTCGTTTTCCCCACGTCGTGGCGGGGTGCGGGCCGGCGGTTCTTTGATCCGGGCGGGCGTCCGGGGCCGGGCTTGCCGGGTTTCGGCGCACCGGCTGGGGAGGGAACCGTCGCGTGGATGTTCCGAAAACCGCGGCGGACCCGGGCCGGGGTGAGCCGCCCCGGCGGGGCGGGCCGTTCCCAGGGCAGGCGCAGATCCTCAGCGAGGGGCCGGGCGAGGCGGAGCTGGGCATGACAGGTGATGATCAGCCAGGTCCACCGGTCAGCAGCGTGCGGGCTGCGGATTTTCGGTGTGGTCCAGCCGAGAACCTGCTTGAACAGCCTGAACGTGTGCTCGATGTCGAACCGGCGCAAGAACGCCTGCCACAGCTGGTCCACCTCAGCGGGCGGGACGCCGGTGGCCGAGCACCACAGCCACACCGGCTTGGGGTCACGGTCGCCGGGCAGGTGATCGACCTGCAGGCGGATCAGCGTCCCGTCGATGACGGGCAGGTCGCCGTCGTGGCCCAGCCAGGCGGAGCGGTGGGTGAGCCGGGGATGCAGCCGGTCCCAGGCACAGGCCACAGCGGTGCCATACCGGGTGGTCTGGGTGATCGTGGTCACCGCCGCAGCAGGCCAGCTCGCCTCGTCAGCGAGCCTGAATTCCGTCCCGTGCCGGGGTGGCCGGCCCCGGCCAGGCCGCCGTTGCGGCGGGAAGCACAAGACCCGGTCGCTGCGCAGCCGGCCCAGCACCTCCACCGGGAGATCAGCGAGCAAGAACGCCAGCCGGGCCACGTCGTAGCCGGCGTCGAAGATGACCAGGACCGGCGGGTCGCCCGCACCCCAGTGCCCGGCTTCGACCAGCCGGGCTATCAGCTCGCGGACCTGCGCGGCCGTCACCTCGGCTTCATCATCATCTGGGCCAAGGCGGACCGCGTCCAGCACCGCGGTCCAGGAGGTACGGCCCGGCTCCAGCGCCGCGATCACCGAGTACGGCCAGCCCGGGATCATCTGCGCCTGGCCCTTCCCGCGCCCGTAGACATGGCAGAACAACCGGTCCGGGCTGGTGGCCGCGCCCGGCCGCAGCCAGCTGCTCACATCGACCGCCAGCATCAGCCGGCCATCCGCCGATCGCGGTAACGGCAGCCCGGCCAGCGACCGCCGCAGCCGCGCGATATCGATCCGCCCATGGTTCACCGCGTCATACAAGGCACCATGGCCACGCCGGTGCTCCGGTGCCAGCGACAGTCCCGCCAGGCTCCTGACCGGACCGCCCGCACACAGCACCGCATCGGCCAGTTCGCACAGCTCATCAGCGCGGGCGGTCAGGCAGGCATGAAAATCCAGCCGGAACCCCGCCAGCACGGCACGTGGCCCGGCACCGGCAACCTCTGGCAAGCTGTCCATCACGGCCTTCGTTCGTGATCTTTGTCCTTTGGCGAGAACAAATGATCACGCGAAGGCCGCACTCATACGCAGCGACACGCCGGGCAAGACCGGTTCAAGACCCGCGAAGCACCCCGGACGTCAGCCAGGCAGGTTAAACGGCAAGATAAGGGCTTGCAGGAAAATAACCCGTAGCTTCGTGGAATCAGGCAAGCTTGTGTGGTATGGGCGTGATGGAAGTTACCGGGGAGATGCTGGCGGCGAAGTTCGGGGCGATTTTCCCGCATCTGGATGAGCGGCAGCGGCGGCTGCTGATGGGCGCCGAGGCCCGGTCGCTGGGCCATGGCGGGGCCCGGCTGGTGGCTCGGGCCGCCGGGGTCCGGGAGGCCACGGTATCGCTGGGAGTTGATGAGCTGGACTCGGGCGCTGAGCCGCTGGGCCGGGCCCGCCGGCCGGGCGGGGGGCGTAAGCGGGCGGCTGATCTGGATCCCGGGCTGCGCCCGGCGCTGCTGGCCCTGGTCGAGCCCGGTGAGCGGGGTGATCCGGTGTCGCCGCTGCGGTGGACGGCGAAGTCGACCCGGGCGCTGGCGGTCGAGCTGACGGCCCGGGGCCATAAGATCTCCGCGGACACCGTCGGTGACCTGCTGCGGGAGGAAGGGTTCAGCCTGCAGGGCAACGCCAAGACCGTTGAAGGTGCCCAGCACCCGGACCGGGACGCGCAGTTCCGCTACATCAGCGAGCAGGCCCGGGCCTGCCAGGACGCCGGCGACCCGGTAATCAGCGTGGACACCAAGAAGAAGGAGCTGGTCGGGGACTTCGCCAACGGCGGGAAGGAGTACCACCCCCAGGGCAGCCCGGTACCGGTGCGCACGCACGACTTCATCGACAAGGACCTGGGCAAGGCGATCCCCTACGGGGTCTATGACGTAGCGGCCAACGCCGGGTGGGTGAACGTCGGCACCGACCACGACACCGCGGCGTTCGCCGTCGAGTCGATCCGCCGCTGGTGGAAGGCGATGGGCCGGGCCGCCTACCCGCACGCCCGGCGGCTGCTGATCACCGCCGACGCCGGCGGCTCCAACAGCTACCGCACCCGCGCGTGGAAGGCCGAGCTCGCCGCCTTCGCGCTGGAAACCGGGCTCGCCGTCACGGTGTGCCACTTCCCGCCCGGCACCCAATGCCGTTGCTTGTGTGCTGCAAAACAGTTCATGGTGACGTTGTGGTGGTGCAGTCGTTGGAATCGGCATGCATCCATGGGTTGGTTTGTCCGATCATGTGCGGCTGGGGGTGGTGGCCCGGTGGGTGACCCCGGAGCTTGTCGCAGGGGCGCTGGACGACTGCGGCGTCAGGGACAAGAAACCCGGCGCGCTCCCGGCAGGGTTCATGGCCTGCTTCACCCTTGCCCTGGCCTTGTTCCAGCAGGATTCCTGCGACGACGTGGCCGAGCACATGGTGGGCGGCGTCCCGGAGTTAGGCCGGAGCATCCCGAACAGGTCCTCGTTCAGCCGGGCTCGCCAGCGGCTGGGAGCACAGGTCATCGAGAGGGTCTTCCGCAAGCTGGCCGGGCCGCTGGCCCCGGCCGGCCTGGAGGGATCCTTCTACCGCGGGATGCGGCTCGCCGCCGTGGACGGATTCGTCCTGGACGCCCCGGAAACGCAGGCCAACCGGCGGCGGCTCGGCGGGCCGAAGGACGCTCGCGGGCAGCTGGCCGGGTTCCCCCAGGTCAGGGTGGTGACGCTGACCGAGACCGGAACCCACGCGCAGATCGACGCGGCAGTGGACGGGGGCTGCTGCGGCGAGCCGGAGCTGGCGATCAGGCTCGCCCGCCCGGCCGCGGGAATGCTCGTGATCATGGACAGGGGCTTCCCCGGAGTCGCCCTGTGGCGCGCGTATACCGGGGCCGGGGCCCATCTGCTGATCCGGGCGCGGTCCTGCGTGGCCGCCCGGCCGGCCGGGTACCTGCCGGACGGGACCTACCTGGCCCGGATGAACCTGGCCGGGCAGAAGCGGGCGGCACCGGGGCATGTCGTCCTGCGCGTGATCGAGTACCAGGCCGGCGGCGGCGAAGTGATCCGGCTGCTGACCGACCTGCCCGGCCCCGGGGCATATCCGGCGGCAGGGCTCGCGGCCGCCTACCGCGAAAGATGGGAGGCAGAATCGTCCTACCGCCAGGTAAAAACGTTCCAGCGCGGGCCACAGCTGGTTCTGCGCTCCGCCAGCCCTGAACTGGCCTGCCAGGAGGCATGGGCGCATCTGGTCGTCCACCACTGCCTGATCAGGATCATCATGGAGCTTGCCGCAGGCGCGGGAATCGACCCGGACCGAATCTCTTTCCTCAAGGTCCTCAAGCACGTGCGGCGCAGCGTGATCGCACGGACCGTCACCACTGCCGCGAAGATGACGGACTTCATGGACACGCTGGCATCCAGGGTAAACCGCAAGCTCGACAGCGGTCCCCGGCGTCCGCGCATCGCCGACCGGCTCCTGAAACGACAGAACTCGAAGTATTCCTACCATGACAAGGGCCAGCTGCTCAGGCCCACCCGCAGCGCTCCGGCCAGGGCAATCACTCTGCACCCAGCATTACTTCAGTAACTCAAGCAACGGCATTGGCCCGGCACCTCCAAGTGGAACAAGATCGAGCACCGGCTGTTCTCCCACATCACGATGAACTGGCGGGGACGCCCGCTGACCAGCCACGACGTCATCGTCTCCACCATCGGCGCCGCCACCACCCGCGCGGGCCTGACCGTCGGCGCCGAACTCGACCCCGGCAGCTACCCCAAGGGGGTCAAGGTCAGCGACGAGCAGATGGCCGCCCTCCCGCTAGACCGCCACGGCTGGCACGGCGAGTGGAACTACACCCAGCGCCCCGAACCACCAGCCCCGGCGTCCCCGCCCCGGCCGCCCGCCCGCGAACCCGAGCGCCCGGACTGGGCGCACCCGGCCCTGACCGGCCTGGACACCAGCGACTGGAACCAGATGATCAGCGCGCTCACGGTCCCGCACCAGGCCCGGCGCGACGCCGAACTCTACATCCGCCGGGGCGGCCCGCCTGCCCGCAAACCAGCAAACCGGCACCCGCCCGCGCTCACCCTCGCCGAACAGGCCCTGGTCACCGTCCTGCGCCAGCGCTTCCGCACACCCCAGCACGTCCTCGCCGAACTCTTCGGCGTCGTCACCGGCACCATCGCCAAGGCAGAACGCCAGGCCCAGCCGCTGCTGGAGCATTACGGTCACCAGATCAAGCCAGCCCGGAAACCAATCAAGACCCTGGCCGAGCTGACCGCCTACGCATCAGCCCACGGTCTCGACCTGACCCCGAAAGCCAAACCAGCGTGTTAATAATCTGCGCGCCCTAACGCCTCCCGGTTCTTGTAATTCGGCTCAGCCCCTGGGGCGCAACGGGGCGCTCAGCGCGGCCGGAGCCAGCCGCCCCGGGTCCACATCAGTCGGCGGCTGGCGCCGGGCCCCGGCCGCGTGCTGATGCGCCCGCACGATCGTCGCGTCCACCGCGACCGTCCACCCGCGCCCCGCGCCCTCATCGCAGCCCGCCCGCAGCCTGTCCAGGATCTTTTCCCATGTCCCGTCCGCCGACCAGCGCCGGTGCCGGTTATATCCCGTCTTCCAGTTCCCGAACCGCTCCGGCAGGTCCCGCCACGGACACCCGGCCCGGGTCCGGAACAAGATCCCGTCGATCACCAGCCGGTGACCATTCCACCGGTGCCCCTGCCGCGGATGGCGGGGCAGGAACAGCTCCAGCCGCACCCACTCCGCGTCAGTCCGGTCATGCCGGCGCAGCCGCTCATCATCCACGGCGCCATCCAAGCCGAAAGACCCGCCAAGATCTACGAGACACGCTCTAGTCGCGCGAGGCTCCTGCGTCGCCGCCGTTGTCCCTGCGGTCCAGGGCGATCTGAACCGCCTGCAGCGCCCGCTGGGTGTCGTCGGCGCTGTCGGCTGGGTGAGATGAGGGATGGCTGTCGGACATCGCATTCTCCTGACTCAGATGTGGATGGCTCGTCAGGCAGCCCGTCACGGGCGGAGCCGCCAGGAGGATCTGCGCCAGGCAGTCAATAGACGATCCGGAGGGCCGGAAACGATCTGGTCAGGCCGGTGATTCGGGAAGGTCAGCGGGATGCCAGGTCCAGCTACGGCTCACGGCCAGCACCTCATCCCGTAGCGGGTTGCTGGCCTGCCCTGATCAGGTCCCGCTACGGCGGCTAAGGATGAGTACGTAGCGCCGCATGACAGAACTCATCGTCAGCCGGCGCCCCGGCGCGGGCCGCGCCCGCTACCCGGCTAGCTGCCGCAGCAGCAGGTCACTCGCGGCCCAGTCCTCGAGCCGGGCCAGGTCCGCGGTCGTCACGAAGCTGACCGGCGAGAGCGGGATGCCCAGCGTGTCGGCCCGGTAATCGACCAGCCTCATCGCGCAGCCGATCGATGCGCCGGCGTCGATCGTCCGCACCACGCGCAGCTTGGCGTAGTGCGCGGTGGTCCCCTCGACGGCGACCAGCCCGGCCCGGCCGTCACGTTCCAGGTTGGCCCGGCTGCGCCGGCTCGCGACCACCGCGAGCACCTCCCGGCCGTCGGGACTCACCGCTAGCTCGGCCCGGGACAGCAACGCCACGTGCGGGAATCCGGCCTGGTCCACCGTGAGGAACACGAACGCCTGCTCCCTGCCGCCCACGGCCGGGCGGCCGCCGAGCAGCCGGGCCAACCCTTCCGGGACCGTCAGCACCGCTGCCTGGTCATCCCGACCACCGCCGGTACAGGTCATGGTCGATGCCGAACTGGTCCAGGACCTTGCCGCAGGTGTGCGCCAGCAGGTCGTCGATGGTCGACGGGCGGTGATAGAACGCCGGGACCGGCGGCAGGACGGTCGCGCCGGCCAGCGTCACCGTCTCCATGTTCCTGATGTGGATGTAGCTGAGCGGGGTCTCGCGGGTGACCAGTACCAGCTGCCGCCGCTCCTTGAGGGCCACGTCCGCCGCCCGGGTGAGCAGGCTGTCGGAGTTGCCGCTCGCCACCGCGCCCAGCGTCCGCATCGAGCACGGGATGATGACCATCCCCATAACCGGGAAGGAGCCGGAGGAGATGGCCGCGCCGAGGTCGGCCGGGTCGTAGACCACATCGGCCAGCTTCTCGATCTCCGCCGGATCGGCGCGCAGCTCCAGCTCGATGCTGCGGCGCGCCCCGGCAGACAGCACGAGGTGCGTCTCGACCTGGCCTAACCGCCGGGCCGCGCGCAGGAAGGCCTGGCCCAGCTGCGGGGCGCTGGATCCTGATATTCCCACCACCAGGCGGTTACTCCGGTTGTACGCCATTAATCCAGACTACGGCCGGTCGGGCGGTTGGTCCCCCGATACGCCATTGGCGCCGGCGCGCTGGCCCGCCGGAGGCCGTGATGGCCGGGGACGACATCGAGGCCGACGTGCTGGCCGCGCAACGGCACGGGCTCAGCGGCGTCCTGGTCAGGACGGGCAAATACCGGCCGGAGACGCACCGCACCGCACCGCGCCCAGCCCGCCCGACCAGGTCATCGACTCGGTCGCCGACCTGCCGGACCTGCTCATCCCGGGATAAGGGGGGACGGACCTCAGCGGTTGCGCAGGGAGATCTGGTCGGACTCGGCGATCGCGCTGGCGTCGACGGCCCGCAGCCCCTCCCCGAGCCGCTCGCGGGCCTGGCGCAGCAGCTTGAGCGAGTCGGTCGCGGGACCTTGCGGCGCCGCGCGCTCCAGATCGGCCCCGTGCTCCTCGACAAGGTGCGCCTGAAGGGCCGCGGCCACTTCGTCGGCCGCCTTCAGCGCCTGATAGATGGCCTGGTCCCGCGCGATGTTGTCCACCATGCGGCCAGTATCCCGCGATCAGCCCGGGCGCCGGGCGAGCAGGCGCCTCCTGGTGCCGCGCTCGCTATCGGGCAGATCATGCTGGCCGAGGACCGCGAACCCGGCCGGCAGCAGTGAGGCCGGCTCCCCGGGTTCCAGGCACCAGTCCGGGCACAGGCCGGGCCGGGAATTCCGCGCGTCCGCGGTGAACGCCTCCCAGCCCAGCGCGCCGCCGGCCGCCACCGCCTGCCCGGCCACGGCGAACACGGCCCGGTCCCAGTAGCCGGTGCCCAGCACCAGCGCATAGCCGCCCGGCGCCGGGTGCCACGTCCCCAGGTCGGCGTGCACCAGCTGGATCAGGTCGCCCAGGCCGCGGCGGCGGGCCTCCGCGGCCAGCAGGTCCAGGGCCACCTCGGAGATGTCGACCGCGGTCACCCGGCGCCCGGCCGCCGCGGCCAGCAGGGCGCTGCCGGACGGCCCGCAGGCGAGATCGGCCACCGGGCCGTCCGGGAGCGGCAGGGACAAGGCCTGCGCCGCCACCGGATGAGGCTCGAACGAAGCCTCGAACCCTCCCCGGTACCTGGCGTTCCACCGGACCTGGTCGGGGCGACCCGCCAGTGAGCTCTTTGCATCCGTCATCTCAGGCCCAGGATAGGCAGGCGACCGTGGGGAGGATGAAAAGGGTTCAGTCGTCGGACACGATGATGCCCATGGTCTGTGCGAGCACCGGGGCCAGGTAGACGAGCTGCCCGGTGCTGACGATGGCGCCGCGCAGCGAGTCCGGGCCGATGATGACGCCGAGCTCGGCGCCGCGCAGGTCGGCCGCGTCCATGCGGGTGCCGGTGAGGTCGGCCCGGGTCAGCCGCGAGCCCGGGAACGCCGTCCGGGCCAGCGTCGCGCCCGCGAAGTCCACGTCGCGCAGCTCGCAGTCGTCGAAGGTCACCTCGGTGAGCACGGCGGCGCGGAAATTCACCGAGTCGAGCTTGCAGCCGCGGAACGTGACCCGCTCCAGCTCCGCGCCGGACACCTCGGCGCCCGCGGCGACGCTCTCGGCGAAGGTCACGTCCGCCCACTGCGTCTGGGCCAGGCCGGTCGCGACCAGCCGCACGTCACGCAGCCAGACGTCGCGGAACCTGGCCTTGCGCAGCTGCCCGCCCTGAAAAGACGTCCCGGTGACGGCGCACTCGATGAAGCGGCTGCCCGCCGCCCTCGGCTCGTCGAAGCTGAGCCGGTCGAAATGGACGCCGTCATAGACCGCATCCGCGGCCAGCCCGCCGCGGTGCGGCGTCAGCGCCGCGGCGAACGGAAGGTCGGCGAGCTCGCGCGCATCCATGAGTCGGGCGCTCCAGGGCCGGGACCGGGGGTCAGGTATTAACCGGGCCAGCGTAGACTCCCGGCCGTGCGATCCTACCGTGAGCTGTGGCTCTGGCTCGGCGGGCTGTTCCTGACGCTTTTCCTCTTCCTGACCGCGGTGGCCATCGCGTATTTTGCGAAAGGAACGCATTATTCGCTCTTCCTGAACGGGTGGATGCTGGGGGCGTTCATCTGTTTCGTCGTGGCCTACGCGTGCTTCTTCGCCAGCCTCAAGGGCTGGGCTTTCCCGCTCACGGCGCGGCCCGGTTTTCCCGATATCGAGGTCGAGATATACGGCACCGGCTCCCTGGACACGCAGCACGAGTCCGAGTCCGGCCTCCCCGTGCCCGCTCACCTGCGGTCGTTCCACGCGCGCTTCAAGAACGCCGGGACCAGCCAGGACGCGAGCCTGACGGCGCTGTTGTATCTCCGGCTGGTGCCCGGGTCGTGGGGGCGCGTGGCCGAGGCCGTCTGCCCGCCGCCCGACTGGACGCTGCCGCCGTCACTGGGCCTGACCCCGATCAGCATGCCGCTGGAGCTGCCGCCGGGAGGCACGGTGGCCGGGCACCTGGTGTACGAGGTACCCGGGTACTACCTCGATAAGATCGCCGAGCCGGTGATCATGCGCCTGGAGCTCTGGGACCATCGCACCGGCAAGCGGATGACCGTTCCGGCCGAGATAGGCAGCCACGACAGGAGCCGGATGATCCCGTCATCCGGTGGCGCCGAGCTCCTCGGCCCGGAATACGAGAACCAGGCAGACCAGCAGGGCGATGCGAGGCGGGCGTCGGCCTAAGTTCCTCCCGGGGAGGCCAGCTTGACTACCACCACGACCGATCTTGACACGCTGTCCGTCAACACGATCCGCGGCCTGTGCATGGACGCGGTCCAGAAGGCCAACTCCGGACATCCGGGGACCCCCATGGGGATCGCGCCGGTCGCGTACGCCCTGTGGCAGCGCTTCCTGCGGTTCGACCCGGCCGATCCGATCTGGCCGAACCGGGACCGCTTCGTGCTGTCGGAGGGCCACGCCTCGACGCTGCTGTGGTCGCTGCTGCACCTGGCCGGCGTGCACGCCGTCGACCCGGACTACGAGGTGCTCGGAACCCGGGCGGTCACCATGGACGACCTGAAGACGTTCCGCCAGCTCGGCTCGCGCTGCCCCGGCCACCCGGAGTACCGCTGGACCAGCGGCGTCGAGGGGACGACCGGCCCGCTCGGCCAGGGCGTCGCGAACTCGGTCGGCATGGCGATCGCGGGCCAGTGGCTGGCCGCCCGCTACAACCGCGACGAATTCCCGCTGTTCGACTTCAACGTGTATGCGCTGGCCGGCGACGGCTGCATGATGGAGGGCATCTCGTCGGAGGCCGCCTCGCTGGCCGGGCACCTGCAGCTGTCCAACCTGTGCTGGATCTACGACTCGAACCGGGTCACGATCGAGGGCCACACCGACATCGCGTTCACCGAGGACGTCGCGGCTCGCTTCATCGCCTACGGCTGGAACGTGACCACCGTCGCCGACGTGAACGACCTCGGCCAGGTGGCCCGCGGGCTGCACTCGTTCCTGGCCGAGCACGAACGGCCCACGCTGATGCTGGTGCACAGCCACATCGGCTACGGCTCCCCGGTCGAGGACAGCCCCAAGGCCCACGGCGAGCCCCTCGGCGCCGACGCGGTCCGGGCCACCAAGCGCTTCCTCGGCATGCCCGAGGACAAGGACTTCTACGTCCCGGACGGGATCTACGACTGGTTCGCCGGCGGCATCGGCCGGCGCGGCCTGCAGGCGCGCGAGGCGTGGCAGGCGATGTTCGAGACCTACCGCGCCGCCTACCCGGACCTGGCGGCCCAGATCGAGCAGATGCAGCACCGGACCCTGCCGGACGGCTGGGCGGCCGGCCTGCCGGAATTCGGGCCGGACCCGAAGGGGCTCGCGACCCGGGACTCCTCCGGGCAGGTGATGAACGCCGTCGCCCGGCACGTGCCGTGGCTGATCGGGGGCTCGGCCGACCTCACGCCGTCGACCAAGACGCACCTGACGTTCGACGGGGCGGGCGACTTCCAGCCCGGCGACCGGGCCGGGCGCAACCTGCACTACGGTATCCGGGAGCACGCGGCGGCGGCGATCTCCAACGGCCTGGCCCTGACCAAGGTGCGGCCGTACTGGTCCACCTTCCTGATCTTCTCCGACTACGCCCGCGGCGCGATCCGGCTGTCGGCGCTCATGGAGATCCCGGTCCTGCACATCTTCACCCACGACTCCATCGGCGTCGGCGAGGACGGCCCCACCCATCAGCCGGTCGAGCAGCTGGCCTCGCTGCGGGCCATGCCCGGCCTGCTGGTGTTCCGGCCGGCCGACGCGAACGAGGTGGTCGAGACCTGGCGCGTGGTGACCGCGCTGCGCCGCGAGCCCGCCGCGCTCGTCTTGACCCGCCAGGCCCTGCCCACCCTGGACCGCTCCGGCCTGGGCGCCGCGTCCGGCGTCGGGAACGGCGCCTACGTCCTCGCCGAGGCGAGCAGCGGCCGGCCCGACGTGCTGCTGCTGGCCACCGGGTCGGAAGTGCACCTGGCCCTGGAGGCCCGCGACGAGCTCGAGGCGGACGGCATCGCCACGCGCGTGGTGTCCATGCCGTGCTGGGAGCTGTTCGACCGGCAGCCGCCGGAGTACCGCGACCGGGTGCTGCCCCGCGAGGTGACGGCCCGGGTCGCCGTGGAGCAGGCCTCCACGCTCGGCTGGGACCGTTACGTCGGCGACCGCGGCGCGGTCATCGGCATGAACACCTTCGGCGCGTCCGCGCCGCTGAAGCAGCTGCTTTCGAGGTTCGGGTTCACGCCGGAGCGGGTGGCGCAGGCCGCCCGCGAGCGCGTGGCCGCAGCACGAGACGGCCGGGCCTGATGACCGGAACCGAGGATCACCTGGAGGAGGGACCGATGCCCACCGCCCCGCTGCGCCAGCGCCCGGCCTGGAAGGCACTCGAGCAGCATCACGCCGAGATCGCCGGCCGTCACCTGAGCGACCTGTTCGCCGAGGACCCCGGCCGCGGCGAACGGCTCAGCGCCGAGGGACCCGGCCTCTACCTGGACTACTCGAAGAACCGGGTCACCGACGAGACCCTGCGGCTGCTGGTTCAGCTGGCCGAGGAGTGCGGCCTGCCGCAGCACCGCGACGCGATGTTCGCCGGCGACCGGATCAACGTGTCCGAGAACCGGTCGGTGCTGCACGTCGCGTTGCGGATGCCGAAGCACAGTTCGCTCGTGGTCGACGGCGTCGACGTGGTCGCGCAGGTGCACGAGGTCCTCGACCGGATGGCCGACTTCGCCGGGCGGGTGCGTTCCGGGGCCTGGAAGGGATACACCGGCGCGACGATCAGGAACATCGTGAACGTCGGCATCGGCGGCTCGGACCTCGGCCCGGTGATGGCCTACGAGGCGCTGCGCCACTACTCCCGGCGCGACCTGACCTTCCGCTTCGTGTCGAACGTGGACTCGACGGACTTCGTGGAGGCGACCCGCGACCTCGAGCCCGAGGAGACGCTGTTCATCATCTCGTCCAAGACCTTCGGCACCCTGGAGACGCTGACCAACGCCCGCTCCGCGCGGGACTGGGTGATCAGCCAGCTCGGTTCCGAGGCCGCGGTGGCCAGGCACTTCGTCGCGGTCTCCACCAACTCCGAGCGGGTGGCGGAGTTCGGCATCGACACCGCGAACATGTTCGGGTTCTGGGACTGGGTCGGCGGCCGGTACTCGATGGACTCGGCCATCGGGCTGTCGACCATGGTCGCCATTGGCCCGGAGCACTTCCGCGAGATGCTGGCCGGGTTCCACGAGATGGACGAGCACTTCCGCCTCACGCCGCTGGCCAGGAACCTGCCGGTGCTCATGGGCCTGCTGGCCGTGTGGTACGCGGACTTCTTCGACGCGCAGACGTACGGCGTCATGCCCTATGAGCAGTACCTGAAGCGGTTCCCCGCCTACCTGCAGCAGCTCACGATGGAGTCGAACGGCAAGCACGTGACCCTGGAAGGCGCCGGTGTCGACTACGACACCGGCGCGGTCTTCTGGGGCGAGCCCGGCACCAACGGCCAGCACAGCTTCTACCAGCTCATCCACCAGGGCACCCGGCTGATCCCGGTCGACCTGATCGGCTTCGGACAGGCGCTCAACCCGCTGGGCGACCACCACGACATCCTGTCGTCCAACGTGTTCGCCCAGGCCCAGGCGCTGGCGTTCGGCAAGACCGAGGAGGAGGTCCTGGCCGAGGGCACCTCCCCGCAGGTGGCGCCGCACAAGGTCATGGAGGGCAACCGCCCGACCAACGTGCTGCTGGCCGAAAAGCTGACCCCGCGCCTGCTCGGCGTGCTGGTAGCGCTCTACGAGCACAGCGTGTTCACCCAGGGGACCATCTGGGGGATCGACTCCTTCGACCAGTGGGGCGTCGAGCTCGGCAAGGTGCTGGCCGTCCAGATCATCCCCGAGCTCACCAGCGACATCGAGCCCGAGCTCAGCCACGACTCGTCCACGAACGCCCTCATCCGGCGCTACCGCCGCCTGAAGGGGATGAGGTCGCGCTCACGATGAGCTCCCCGACCCGGGATACCGCGGCGGCGGGCCACCGGGAGCGCATGCGGGTCGCCTGGGCCGACACCGACGCCAGCGGCCGGATCCACTTCACCGCCGCGTTCCGCTGGGCCGAGGTAGCCGAGCACGCGCTGCTGCGCCGGCTGGGCCTGAGCCCGCCGGGCAACGCGGACGGGTTCCCCCGGCGCCACGTCGAGGCGACCTACCACCGGCCGCTGCACTTCGGCGACGAGTTCGACCTGGTTCTCGCGGCCGAGCGGGTCGGCCGCACCTCCGTCACCTACGCCTGGCAGGCCATCCGGGACGGCCAGGTCTGCGTGGAGGGCCGGACGGTCACCGTGCACGTGGACGGCGACGGAACCCCCGCGCCGCTCCCCCCGGCCCTCCGCGACCTCGCGGTGTAGCTCACGCCAGGACGGAGCCGCCTGCGACGTCGAGGATTACGCCGGTGATCCAGGCCGCTTCGTCCGAGGCCAGGTAGCGGGCGGCGCGGGCCACGTCCCCGGGCGTGCCGAGGCGCCGGATCGGGTGCATGCCGACCAGGTCCTCCTGGACCGCGGCCGGGATCTGCCGCAGGTTGCGCTCGGTGAGGATGGTCTCCGGGGCGATGCAGTTCACCCGGACGCCGCTGGGGCCGGCTTGCAGGGCCGTGGCCTGGGTGAGGATCTCGATGCCCGCCTTGGCCGCGGCGTACGGGACCGGGGACGCCGCCGTCGGCCGGCGGGCCGCGGCCGACGACATCGTGATGATGCTCCCCGCGCCCCGCTCCTTCATCCCGGGCAGGAAGCTCTTGATGGTCAGGAACGTGGCCGTGAGGTTGGCCGCCACGGTCGCGTGCCAGCCCTCCTCGGTGACCTGCTCGACCGGGCCCGGCCGGACCGGGTTGCCGCCCGCGTTGGCGACCAGCACGTCGACCGGCCCGAGTTCGTGCTCGACCCGGCGGCGCATCGCCTCGATCTCGGCGTAGCTCGTGACATCGGCGGTGACCGGCATCGCCCGCCCGCCGGCCTGCTCGATGCGCGCCGCCACGGCCGCCAGGGCCGCTGCGTCCCGGCCGTGGACCGCCACCGTCGCGCCATGCTCGGCGAACTCCGCGGCGATCGCCGCGCCGATGCCGCGCGAGCTGCCGGTCACCAGCGCCACCTTGCCGTCCAGGCTGCCCATCTGTGCTCCCGTCTCCGCGCTCCGGCTATACCTTAGATATCTAATAGTTCTATGTCAAATGTTTAGGGTTCTACTGGTAGGCTGAGCCCATGCCCAAGCCCGAGCGGCCGCCGGTCGGCCTGCAGCTGGCCCGCACGGCCAAGTCGGTCAGCCGCGCGTTCGACGACGCGCTCGCGCAGGCCGGCGGCTCGCTGCCAGTCTGGCTCGTGCTCCTCAACATCAAGAGCCAGCGGCTGGGGAACCAGCGGGAGCTGGCCGACGAGGTGGGGATCAAGCAGGCCACGCTCACGCACCACCTGAACGCGATGGACGCGCAGGGCCTGGTCACCCGCAGGCGTGACCCGGCCAACCGCCGCGTTCACCTGGTAGAGCTGACCGAGGCGGGCGAGGCCGCGTTCGTCCGGCTGCGGGACGCGGCCTTGGCGTTCAACGAGCGGCTGCGCCGCGGCTTCAGCGACGGCGAGCTCGCCGGCCTGGAGGAGCTGCTGCGCCGGCTCGAGCGCAACGTCGCCGGGCCCGCGGACCCGGCAGGCTGACCTGGCCGGCCGCGGCGCGGCAGGCTGACCCGGCGGGCGGACCGGTCAGCCGAGCGGCGGGACCACGGCCTCGATCAGGTGCGGCCCCGGCTCCCCGAGCGCCCGCCGCAGCTGGCCGGCCAGCTCGTCCGCGGTGCGGGCTCGGCCGGCCGGGACGCCCATCCCCGCGGCCAGGGCCACGAAGTCCAGGCCGGGCCGGGTCAGCTCGAGCAGGTTCCGGGCGGCGTTCCCGGCCGGCTCGGCGCCGACCCGGTCCAGTTCCATGTTGAGGATCGCGTAGGAGTGGTTGCTGAAGATGACCGTGGTGACGTCCAGCCCCTCCCGGGCGTGCGTCCACAGCGCGGACAGCGTGTACATGGCGCTGCCGTCCGCTTCCAGTGCGAGCACCGGCCGCCCCGGGCAGGCGATCGCCGCGCCGGTGGCCAGCGGCAGCCCCTGGCCGATGGACCCGCCGGTCAGGGTGAGCCAGTCGTGCGGCGGCGCGCCCGCGGTGGCCCCGGGCAGCCACAGCCCGGACGTGTTGGCCTCGTCGGAGACGATTGCGCCCTCGGGCAGCAGCGCGCCGATGACCGCCGCCGCGGCCGCCCCGGTCAGGTCACCGGAATCCGGCACCTCGGGACGCTCGGCCTCGGCCAGCAGGGGCTTGGTGTCCGGGTCGGCCAGCGCCGCCAGCGCGCTGCACACGTCTTCACCGGGTTCGGCGAGCACGTGCACCTCGCAGCCCTCGGGGACCAGCGAGCTCGGCTGGCCCGGGTAGGCGAAGAACGACACCGGGGCGCGCGCGCCGGCCAGGATCAGGTGCCGCGCACCGGACAGCTGCCCGGCCGCGAACTCGGCCAGGTAAGCCAGCCGGTCGACGGCCGGGATGCCCGCGCCGCGCTCCAGCCGGGCCGGGAACGTCTCGCACAGCAGCCGGGCCCCGGTGGCCCGGGCGACCCGGCTGGCCGCCTCCAGCCCCGGCCGCCGCGCCGCCGACCCGCCGATCAGGAGAACGCAGGGCTCCCCGGAGCGTAGCGTCGCGGCGACCGATGCCACGGTGGTATCGGGAACGGGTGAATCCGGCCGCACCGGGAGCGGGGCCGCGGGCTCGGCCCCGTCGGACCAGGAGACGTCGGCCGGCAGGATGAGCGTCGCCACCTGCCCGGGCGAGGTCAGGGCGGCGGCGACCCCTTCGGCGGCATCGGCGGCCACGTCGGCGCTGCGCGCCGAGCGGCGGACCCAGCCGGACACCGAGCCGGCCAGCGCGTCGATATCGGACTCGAGCGGCGCGTCGTAACGCTTGTGGTACGTGGCGTGGTCGCCGACGACGACCAGCAGCGGAGTGCGGGCCCGCCGCGCGTTATGCAGGTTGGCCAGCCCGTTCGCCAGGCCCGGGCCGAGGTGCAGCAGCGCCGCGGCGGGTCGGCCCGTCATCCGGCCGTAGCCGTCGGCCGCGCCGGTCGCCACCCCCTCGAACAGGCAGAGCACCCCGCGCATCTGCGGGACGGCGTCGAGGGCCGCGACGAAGTGCATCTCCGAAGTCCCGGGGTTGCTGAAGCACACGTCCACGCCGCCGTCGGCCAGCGTCCGGATCAGAGCCTGCGCGCCGTTCATGCGTTCCCTCCCGCGGGCTAGTGAGCCCTTTCATCCTCCCCATGACCGCCCGCGTGCTCCGGGCGTGGCTTCGACGGATGAAAAGGCTCATCGAACAGGACCCCCGGGCCCAGGATGCCCTGCGGGTCGAAGGCCTGCTTCACCCGGCGCATCAGCTCCAGCGCCACAGGGTCGGCCAGTTCCAGGAAGTAGCGCTTCTTGGCGTGGCCGATGCCGTGCTCGCCGCTGATCGCGCCGCCCCGGGATACGGCCGCCGCGAAGATGCCGCGCAGCAACGCAGCCCGCGCCGCGGGGTCGGGCTGGAACACCGCGAGGTGGACGTTACCGTCGCCCGCGTGCCCGGTGCCGATCACCAGCCCGCCCTGCCCGTGAGCGATCTCGGCGGCCTCGGCGAGGAAGCCCGCCATGGCCGCGCGCGGCACGACCGTGTCCAGTATGTCGTCGGCCCCGGCGCCCTTGGCGGCCCAGAACGCCTTCTCCCGCGCGTCGATGAGACGGCGCGCGGCCGCGGCCGGCAGCACGTAGACGTCGGGCGCGCCGAGGCGGGTCAGCAGCTCCGCGAGCTCTTCGGTCGCGGCGGACAGGCGCTCGTCGTCCCGCTCCTCCAGCACCACCACCAGGTAGGCCAGCGTCTTGTCCCGGATCGCCGGGGGGACCCCGAGGTCGATGTCCTCGTTAGCGGTGATCACCGACATCGTCACCGTGTCCACGTACTCGAGGATCAGCGGCCCGATCCCGCTGGCCACGATCCCCGGAACCGCCGCGGTCACCTGCTCGAGCGTGGCGAACGGCGCCAGCACGGTCGCCTGGGACGTCAGCCGCGGGTACAGCCGGACCGTGGCCTCGGTGACCAGCGCCAGAGTGCCCTCCGAGCCGACCAGCAGCTGAGTGAGGTCGTACCCGCTGCTCTCCTTCACGATCTTCCCGCCGGTGCGCAGTACCTCGCCGGACGCGAGCACGGCTTCCAGGCCGAGCACATGACGGCGGGTGACGCCGTACTTGACCGCGCGCATCCCGCCCGCGTTGGTCGCGATGGTCCCGCCCAGGCTGGCGCTCATCTCGCCCGGGTAGGTGGGGTAGACCAGGCCCTCGGCGGCCGTGGCCTGGTCCAGCGCGGCCAGCGTCACGCCCGGCTGCACCACCGCGGTGTGGTTCGCGCCGTCGATCTCCAGCACCCGGTTCATCCGCTCGAACGACACCACGACCCCGCCGCTGGCCGGGACCGCGGCACCGGACAGCCCGGTTCCCGAGCCGCGCGCGGTCACCCGGAGCCCATGCGAGCCCGCGACCTTCAGCACGGCGGCCACCTCGGCGGTGCTGCCCGGCCTGACCACGTACGCCGGCGGCACGGCCGCGACGGTCAGGCTCTCGTCATGACCGTAGTCCGGCGGGACGTCGCCCGCGGCCAGCACGTGGTCCGCGCCCACCGCGGCGGCGAGCCGCGATCGCATTTCGGCCACCAGGCCCTCCTCGGGCGCGCATCCCGGAGCGGTTTCGGCGCCAGGCAGAGGCTATCGCTTCGCACCGCGGCGAGACCGCCACCGGCACTGGCCCGCGCCGCGGGCGATCTGGAAGGCTGAACACCCATGTCCGCGGATCCCGGCCGAACCGGCCAGCAAGAAGACCTGCCCGGCGTTGATCGCCTGCTCGCCTTGACCGACGGCGTGGTGGCCATCGCCCTGACCCTGCTCGTTCTGCAGCTCAACGTACCGCGGCTGAACAATCCGACCTCGGCCTCCGAGCTCGCCGCGCAGCTCCGGCACGGCTCCGACCAGCTGGTCAGCTACCTGATCTCGTTCTACGTGATCGCCAATTTCTGGCTCATCCACCACCGGGTGTTCCGTCAGCTGACCGGCCAGCGGGAGAGCCTGGCCTGGCTGAACTTCGTCTTCCTGTTCACCATCTCGATCATGCCGTTCGCCAGCGACCTGCTCGGCAAGTATCCCGAGAACCCGCTCGCGGTCGACATCTTCGCGCTGAACCTGTTGCTGGCCAGCCTGGCCACGCAGGCCACCCTCGAGCTCGGGCGGCGCCAGGGCCTCACCGCACCGGAAGCCGACCCGCGCGCGGCACGGGCCGGGCTCCTGCGTGCGGCGGGGACCTCGGCGGTGATCCTGGCGTCCATCGGCCTGGCCTGGGTCAACACCGACGTGGCCAAGTTCAGCTGGCTGCTGATCGCCATCGTGCCGGCGGCGGCTGACCGCTGGCAGCGGCGCTTTGGCCGCAATGCGGGCCGGCCGGCCCCGGCGCGTAGGCTGCGATCAGGAGCGGGTAGGAGGCCGGCATGGGATTCGAGCACATCCTGGTCGCGCGGTCCGGCGATTTCGCGACCGTCACGATGAACCGGCCGCAGCGGCGCAACGCGCTGTCGCTGTCGCACATGCGCGAGCTGATCACGGCCTTCCGTGAGATCGGGGACAGCGACGCCCTGGGCATCGTGCTGGCCGGCCACGGCCCGGTGTTCAGCTCCGGGCACGACTTCGCCGACATCGCCGACGCCGACCTGCTCGCGGTCCGGTCCCTGCTGGTCACCTGCACCGAGCTGATGACGCTCATCCAGCAGGTGCCCCAGCCCGTGGTGGCGCGGGTGCACGGGCTGGCCACGGCGGCCGGCTGCCAGCTGGTCGCGACCGCCGACCTCGCGGTGGCGAGCGAGAACGCCGGCTTCGCCGCCCCGGGCGGGAAGGGCGGCTGGTTCTGCCACACGCCGATGGTGGCGATCGCCAGGAACATCGGCCGGAAGCGGGCGATGGAGATGGCCCTGTCAGGTGACGTGGTCGATGCCCGCACCGCGCTCGACTGGGGGCTGGTCAACCGGGTTGTCCCCGCCGACCAGCTGGACTCGGCCACCGAGGATCTCCTCGAGCGGGTCACCCGCGGGTCGGCGGACAGCAAGGGCATCGGCAAGCAGGCCCTCTACGCGCAGATAGACCTCGACCAGCCCAAGGCGTACGCGTACGCGGTGGAGGTGATGGCCGCGACCAGCCAGCTGCCGGACGCGCGCGAGAACATGCACGCCTTCCTCGGCAAGCGCAAGCCGCAGTGGACCCGCGGGCGTCCGTGACGCCCGGCGCGTGAGGCCGGCCGGCCCGATCCGGCCGGAATAGGCCGCGGCGATCTGGGCAGTCAGGTCGTCCCGGGCTGGGCCAGCCAGCCGGACGCGACCGAATCCGAGGCCTCATGACGACGACAGCCGACCACCTGGCTGAATGGTGGTCACTTGCCGCCTGCCGGCACGTCGATCCCGACCTGTTCTTCCCGATCTCCGCGACGGGCCCCGCCCGGGCGCAGGCGGCCGGGGCCAAGGCCGTGTGCGCCCGCTGCCCGGTGCGGCGCGACTGCCTTCGTTACGCCCTGGCTGCCGGCCCGGTGCAGGGGGTGTGGGGCGGCATGAGCGAGGAAGAGCGCCGGCTGCTGCGCCAGCGCGAGGCGAAGGCGCGGGTGCGCGCGGCGGGACGGCCGGGCCGGCGTGTGCCCGCGCCGAGCGCGGTCGGGCGCCGCTGATGTTTAGAGCCGGTCGTTCAGGACAGCTGGATGGGCGCACCTTAAAGGGAGGGCAGAGCCATTTACATCGGAATCGGGACAGTCGTCCTCATCGTGGTCATCGTGCTCATCATCTTGTTCCTTCGCCGCTAGCAGGGTTAACGGCGCCAACGGCGCTTAACCACAGGCCGCCCAGTGCATGCTGGCGGCCTGTGTTCTTCCTATGCTGAAGCCTCACGCGAGGACGCGCCGCGGAGGAGACCACGTGCCGGCTGCCGAGACATCTCCCGTTCTCTATGTCGTCGCCTGCGGCGGACCGCCCGCCCGGGACCTGCCGGACTTCGCCCGCTTCGCCCGGGAGCAGGGCTGGGACGTGTGCGTGATCGCCACGCCGGACGGCATGAAGTTCCTGGACGCGGCCCGGCTGGCCGACCAGACCGGGCATCCGGTCCGCAGCCAGTACAAGAACCCCGACGAGCCGGATGTGCTGCCGCCCGCGGACGCGTTCGTGGTCGCCCCGGCCACGTTCAGCACGATCAACCGGTGGGCGCTGGGGATCAGCGACACGCTCGCGCTCGGCCTGCTGAACGAGGCGGTCGGCCTGGGCCGGCCGATGGCGGCCGTGCCCTGGCCCAACGCGGCGCTGGCCCGTCACCCGGCCTTCCAGCGCAGCATCGCCGCCCTGCGCGAGTGGGGCATCCGGGTCATCTTCGACCCCGCCCGGCTACCCGACGCCGGGCCGGGCCCGGCCGTCTTCCCGTGGCCGGAACTGCGCGCCACCCTGCCCGGCCTCCGCCTCGGGCGGGCCTAGTTCACGCTCACGAGGGACTCTTCACGCGCTCCGGTCGTTATGGAAGGCGATATGCCAGGCTTGTGGAACCCGAGCGAGTGCAAAGATGGAAGATGATCATGGATAGGCAGGGTCGCGGCGCCGCGGTAAACCGGGCTTGACCTTGACCCAGCGTCAGGGTCGCAGCATGGGGCCATGACCCAGAACCAGTCCGCGAAAACGGCCGCGGTGTCGGCCGCCGGGCTCCGCAAGTCGTTCGGCGACACGGTCGTCCTCGACGGCATCGACCTGACCGTGCCCGCGGGAACGATCTTCTCCCTGCTCGGTCCCAACGGGGCGGGCAAGACCACCACCATCAAGATCCTGTCCACGCTCATCAGCGCCGACGGCGGCCACGCGGTCGTGGCCGGGCACGACGTGAGCGCCGAGCCCGACCTGGTGCGCGCGGCGATCGGCGTTACCGGGCAGTTCTCGGCGGTCGACGACCTGCTCACCGGCGAGGAGAACCTGCTCCTGATGGCGGACCTGCACCACCTGGAGCGGCGTGAGGGGCGACGGCGGGCTGCCGGGCTGCTCGGCCAGTTCGACCTGGCCGGCGTGGCAGGCAAGATGGCCGCGACCTACTCCGGCGGCATGCGGCGCAAGCTCGACCTCGCGATGACGCTGATGGGCCGCCCCCGGCTCATCTTCCTCGACGAGCCGACCACCGGCCTGGACCCGCGCAGCCGCCGCGGCATGTGGGAGATCATCGGTGATCTCGTGGCCGGCGGGGTCACCGTCTTCCTGACCACGCAGTACCTGGAGGAGGCCGACCAGCTCGCCGACCGGATCGCCGTTCTCGATCACGGCCGGCTGGTCGCCGAAGGGACCCCGGACGAGCTCAAGCGGCTCGTCCCCGGCGGCCGCATCCGGCTGCAGTTCACCGACCCGGGCCAGCTCGGCCGCGCCGCCCGCGTGCTCGGCGGGGCGTCGCGCGACGATGAGGCGCTCGCGCTGCAGGTCCCGGGCGACGGCAGCGTCACCTTCCTGCGGGCGGTGCTCAGCCGGCTCGACGCCGAGTCGCTCGGGGTCGCCGCGCTGTCGGTCGACAGGCCCGGCCTGGACGACGTCTTCCTGGCCCTGACCGGCCACCCCGACCCCACGAAGGACACCCCGCGATGAGTACCTTCCCCTATGCCGTGCGCGATTGCGCCACGATGCTGCGGCGCAACCTCAAGCACCTGATGCGCTACCCCGCGATGGCGGTCTCGGTGCTCGGGCTGCCGGTCATCATGCTGCTGCTGTTCGTCTACGTCTTCGGCGGCACGCTGGGCGCCGGCCTCGGCGCGGCCCGGGGGCTGTCCTACATCGACTACCTCGCTCCCGGGATCATCGTGCTGGCCGTGTGCTCCGGGGCGGTGTCCACCGCGGTGTCGGTCAACGTCGACATGACCGAGGGCATCATCAACCGGTTCCGCACGATGGCGATCGCCCGCACCAGCGTGCTGACCGGGCACGTCGCCGGCAGCGTGATCCAGACCGTGCTCAGCGCGGTCCTGGTCACCGGCGTCGCCGTGGCGGTGGGGTTCCGGCCCGCGGCCGGCCCCGCCGGCTGGGCCGCGGCGTTCGGCCTGATCGTGCTGCTGGCGTTCGCGACGACCTGGCTGTCGGTCGCGCTCGGCCTGGTAGCCAAGAACCCGGCCTCCGCGAGCAACCTCCCCATCCCGCTGTTTCTGCTGCCGTTTCTCGGCAGCGCGTTCGTTCCCGCCGCCTCGATGTCGGCCGGGGTCCGCTGGTTCGCCGAGTACCAGCCCTTCACCCCGGTCATCAACACGCTGCGCGGCTTGCTGATCGGGACCCCGATCGGCCACAACGGCGTGATCGCGGTCGCCTGGTGTGCGGGCATGGCGCTGACCGGGTATCTGTGGGCCCGGGCGGTGTACAACCGGGGAGGTCGCTGATGCTCACCATCGGCCAGCTCGCAGACTACGTCGGGGTCACGGTGCGCGCGGTACGGCACTACCACCAGCGCGGCCTGCTCCCCGAGCCGGAACGCGACGCCTCCGGCTACCGGCGGTACGGCGCGCAGGCCGTGGTCGACCTGATCCGGATCAAGACGCTGGCCGACGCCGGCGTGCCGCTGGCCCGGATCCAGGCGCTGCTGGGCGCCGAGCCCGAGCAGTTCGCCCAGGGCATCGCCCAGATCGACCAGGCGCTGCGGAGGCGGATCCGCGACCTGGAGCAGCAGCGGCGCCGGATCGCCGAGCTCGCCGCGGGCGACCGCCTGTTCTTGCCGGATGAGGTCGTCGGCCTGCTCGATGAGCTCCGCCGGCTCGGCGTGAGCCAGCGGGCGGTGGACATGGAGCGCGACGGCTGGATCCTGCTCGCGGCCCGCTCGCCCGGCCGGGCCGCGAGCTGGGCCCAAGACAAGCGGTCGGTCCTCGCCGACTCCGAGTTCCGGCGCCTCTACCTGGCTTGCGACCAGGCCTTTGACTGGGATCCGGCCGACCCCCGGCTCGACGAGCTGGCCGACGCCATGGTGGCCTTCGCCGCCCGCCACCGCCCCGGCCCGGACGGCGGCGGGACGCTGGACGACCCGGTCGCCGTGGAGCTGCTGTCGTCCCAGCCCGGCGGCTCCTCGCCGGGCTGGGACCGGCTGATGCGGCTCACCAGCGACAAGGCGCCGACGGCCCGGCTGGTCAGCGGGTGACCGCGCTCTGCGCCGCGCCGCCGTAGAGCTCGGCCGCGCGCCAGCAGTACCAGGCGACGACTGACCGGTAAGGCCGGTACGGGTCGCCGAGCGGATCCAGCTCTTTGACGGTCGGCGTGGGGATGCCCCAGGCGAGCCCGAACCCCTTCCGCACGCCCAGGTCGCCGGTGGGCCACACGTCCAGGCGCCGCAGCTGGAACATCAGGAACATCTCGGCCGTCCACTTCCCGATGCCGCGGACCGTCGAGAGCCGGGCGACCACCTCGGCGTCGCTCTGGGCCCGGAGCCCCTTCGGGTCGAGCACAACCGTCCCGTCCAGCACCTTGGTCGCGAGATCCTGCAAGGATGCGGCCTTGGCGGCGGACAAGCCGACGGACCGTAGCGTTCCGGGAGGCAGGGACAGCAGCCGCTCCGGGGCGACCTCGCCGCCAAGCGCCGCGATCAGCCGGCCGTGGATCGCGGCGGCCGCGGCCCCGGCCAGCTGCTGGTACACGATCGCGCGGACCAGCGTGGCGAAATGCGTCTCGGCCGGCGGCTGGACCCGAGCCGGGCCCGCCTCGGCCACCAGGCGCCGCAGCACCGGATCCCGCTCGGCCAGAATGGCGGCCGCCGTCGGCCAGCTGCGTGCCTTGCGCTCAGTGGCCGCCTGCTCGGACATGGGCCCAGCCTGCCACCCGCGGCGCCCTGCCGGCCAGGGGCAGCGCGCTGTGACTGTCGGCCGGGACGATCGTGAACGTGTGCGTGCCGGCGAAGTTCCAGCCGCCCAGCGCGAACAGCGCGACGACGCAGGCCAGGGCGGCCGTGCGGGGGAACCGGACCAGCAGCCGCGCGCCCAGTAGCGCCATGACGGCGACGGCCGGAAGGTAGAAGCGGACGAGCTGCAGGGTGGACCCCTGCGGGAATCTCGCCGTCCACTCGTACGCGGCGTACACGCCCCACAGGGCGGCCCACGCGAGCGCGAGCACCAAGCCGATCCCGAGGTCACGCGAGGCGCCGTCATCCGCTGGCCTGCGCCGCAGGTAACCGGCGGCGATGCTGGTCAGCCCGCCGAGCGCCACGAATAGCACGGGCATGGCCGCGACGAGGTGGACCGGCATGATCTTCAGGTTGGGCCCGATCGCCGTGACCCCGAAGGCGGCCTCCCCCGCGCTGTAGCCGGTCCGGGCCGGGCCGCCGTAGAGCGCGCCGTTCACCCAGCCGAGGAAGATCCCGAACGCCAGGCCCGACCCGAGCCACCACCACGGGCCGCGGGCGGGGACCGAGACCAGCCGTGACCGGCGGGCCGCGAGCACGGCGAGGACGGCGCAGGCCAGGAAGACGACGTCGGTGTACCGCACGAACACGGCCGCCTCGAGCGCGAGGAAGCCGACCAGCCCCGCGGCGGTCCGCCGGCGCTGCGGCGCGTCGCCGGCGAGGATCGACCAGAGCAGCGCCCCGGCCCCCGCCCCGACCAGCGAGGCGTCGATCATCGCGGCCATGGTGGGCCGCCAGGCGAACAGGATGGCGGCCCCGGACGAGCAGAACAGCCCGACCGCCGTGGCCCCGCCCCACCGGCCGAGCCACCGCCGGGCGCCGCAGAACAGGGCGACGCACGCCGCCCCCGCGTAGGCCAGCGGGGCGAGGCGGAGCAGGCCCGCGGCGAAGAACGGGAAGACGAAGAACGGGTATCCCGGGTTCTTCTGGCTGATCCAGCTGCCGTCGGGCAGGTGGTCCCACTGGGTGATGCCGATGACGTGGCCCTGGATCACGATGAAGCGCAGCTGGTAGTTCAGCGCCTGGTACTGGGCGTTGGATAGCACCAGGTGGCCCTGGCGCAGGGCGTACAGCGAGGCCCGGTAGGCCAGATCGTCCGGCTCGATCAGCCGCGCCGGCACGGACAGGACGATCGCGCACAACGCGGCGAAGAACCCCAGCGCCGCGAGATGCTCCCCGTGGCCGGGCAGGAAGCGGCGCGGCGCGGCCGGACCGGCGGGCCGGGCCGCCTGCCGGTGGACGTCACGCATCGGCTCGCCTCCTGCCGCCGGTGTTGTCCCGATTCTGGCGCAAACGACGTACGCCCGGCGGCGGAGCCCGCGATTGCGCAGGCCGGGTGCTAGCCCTCGGGGATCAGCGTGCCGAAAAGGTCCGCGTAGCGCAGCAGGTGCAGGTCGCCCACGTAGTCCGCGCGGACATGCGCGTGCGCCGCGCGCCCCAGCCGGGCCGCTTCGCCGGGGTCGTCGAGCAGCCCGCGGACCGCCGTTCCGAAGGCGGCCAGGTCACGCGGGTCGGGCAGCAGGATGCCGGTGCCGCCGGCGATCTGGTCGATGATCCCGCCGACGGCCGACCCGACCACGGGCCGCCCCTTCCACATGCCCTCGGCCACCGTCAGCCCGAACCCCTCGGCCAGGCTCTTCTGCGTGATGACGGCGGCGTGCCGCTGCAGCGCGTTGACCATCGCGGCGTTCTCGTCCACGTCATCCAGCGGCAGGGTGACCAGCAGGATCCGGGCGCGCGCCGCGGCCGGCAGGCCGCGCCATTGCCGCAGGCAGTCGGCGAACACGGCGGCGCCCTCCGGGTCGTCGCTGACCTCGGCGACCGCCGGGCCGACCAGCAGCAGATAGCCGCCGCCACCGGGGGCCACGTACTCGGCGAAGCCGCGCATGACCCCGGCCATGTCCTTGAGCCGGTCCCACCGGGACACCTGAACCACCAGCGGGTCAGCGGGGCCGGGACGGCCTTCGCCGGTGACCGCCGCGGGCCGGGTCACGGTGCCCGTGCTGCCGTCGTCGCGGACGAAGGTCGTCCGCCCGGGCGCGGCGTCGTCCAGCACGCCGATCGTGACCAGGATGCTCCGCACGGTGTCATCGTCGAGGTCCTGGTTCTTCGGGGAGAGGGGGTCGATCGACGGCGGTATGATCGCGACCTTCTCGCCTCCAAGCCACGACGGCACGTACTGACGGCGGGAGAAGACATATCTCTCCGCCTCGGCCAGGTACGGCCGCAGGAAGCTCCACCCGGCCCGGGTCGCGTCGTCTTCCCAGTCCACGCCGATGTGGCTGCGCCACGTCACCCGCGCGCCCGCCCGGGCCAGGGCCCCGGCCAGCCCGGCGGTCTGCGGGTCGTGCAGCAGCACGAGATCTCCCGGCCGTATCTGGCCGAGCAACTCGGCGGCGTTCGCGGCGAGCATCTGCGCGTAGTGGTCGTCATCGGCCCGGCTGAGCGGGCCGCCGCCGGCGTCGCCGTGGATCTGGTTGTGCAGCCGCTTGGTGATCACGAAGAACCGGGCGTCGCCGGTGATCACCCTCCAGCGCACCGGGATACCAAGATCCTGGACGTACCCGAGCAGCACGTACAGCATCTCCGCGACCCCGCCGCCGACCGCGGTCGAGCTGACGTTCCAGACGGTACGCCCGGCCAGCCGCGCCCGGAACTGGCCGGCCGCCCCGACCAGCCGGGCGAGCCGCTCGGGACCGATCACCGGCTCCAGCCGGGCCACGGGATGCCCCGGCACTTCGACCGTCCGCACCAGCTCCACCGTGCGACCTCTCCTCCCCTCGGCGGCTCGCGTACTCCGACCGAGATCGACGGATGAAAGAGGTTCGTTGCTAGCCTGGATCCTAGCTAGCACCAGCCCGGCCCGGGAGCGCGCGCCCGGGCGTCCGCCCGAGCGAGGCAGGCCGATGAGCGAGCAGATCAGCGGAACGCACGGACCGGCGGAAGACGATGCGATCAAGCAGCAGGATCGCCGCGAGCTGCAGGAGCACGGCACGGAATGGCCGGACGAAGACGCGCCCGACGAGGGCGAGCCGGATGCGGTCTGGGCCGAGGAGGGCAGGTTCGCCGGCCAGCCGCCCGGGGAGGACTGGGCGGGCGTCGAACGGCGCAGCGACCTGGCCCGTCACCTGAACCGGACTGATTTCCCGGCGACCCGGGCGCACCTGCTGGAGACCCTGACGGCCCAGGGAGCGGACCAGCGGCTGCTGGACCTGGTGTCGGCGCTGCCGGCCCGGGCCAGCTTCGCCAGCCTGGCTGACCTGGTCCGGGCGCTGGGACTGCCGGTGGAGCACCGCCCCACCTGAGACGCGCCCCGACTTCGCCGCCGGGCATCACTGCGCGACGCGCGGTCCAGAACGCGATCGCGCTGGCGGTACGGGAGGCCCGGGCCGCCGACTGGCCCTGGGACAGGATCTCGGCCGCCCTGGGCGGAGCGCCGAACGGCGAGACGCTGCGCCGCAACTTCGGCGGCGAGCAGGACACCGTGAGGTAAGGGACAGCGCGACGCCGGGCCGGCCCGCGCCGGTCCGGCGCCGAGGATGGCGGACGCCCAGATTGTTTGGTAACTTTCCTAATTAATCTGGACGGCGCCGTTCCGCGGCTCCCGGCAGCTCACCGGAGGTCGGCTCATGAGAAACGCGGCACCAGGCTGGCTCGCCCTGGCCACGGCCCTGACCACGGCGGCAGCGCTCGCGACCTCGACGGCCCCGGCGGCCGCGGCGGCGCTCCCCGCGCCGGTCGTCCGGGTCGACCAGGTCGGGTACACCCCGGGCAGCCCGAAGGTGGCCTTCGCCATGCTGCCCCGCGCGGTCAGCAGCGTCAGCTTCGCGGTCATCGGCCCCCGCGGCGTGGTCTACCGGGGCCGGTCGGCCGACGACGTCGGGCGGTGGAACCGAAACTACCGGGCGGTGTACCAGCTTGACTTCTCGGCCGTGCGGCACCCGGGCAGCTACCGGGTCGAGATCTCCGGCACGCCGGGCGCCGTCTCCCCGGCGTTCCTGATCGGCGGGGCGCAGCAGCTCTATCCCGGGCTGGTGACCAACGCCGTGCGGTACTTCACCTCAGAGCGCGACGGTGCCGACGTCGTGTCCTCGGTCCTGGACCGCCAGCCGGCCAACCTCACCGACCGCCGCGCCTACGTCTACGCCGACCCCCGCTACGACAGCAACGACAACCTGCTCGGCAAGCTGACCCGGACCGGCGGCCCGGTCAACGTGGCCGGCGGCTGGTTCGACGCCGGCGGCGGCTACGAGAAGTTCGGCTACACCGCGAGCTACGCCGACGGGCTGATGCTGATCGCCGCCCGTGACTTTCCCGGCCAGTACCGCACGCTGCTGCCCGAGGCCGACTTCGGCCTCAGCTGGCTGCAGAAGCTGTGGCGGCCCGCGCAGAAGGTCCTGTACATCCAGGTGGGCATCGGCACCGGCAACGCCAGCAACACGATCCAGGGCGACTACAACTTCTGGTTCCCGCCCCAGCAGGAGGACCGGATGAACGTCAAGCCCGGCGGCAACCCCGGGCCGAGCGCCTACTACGTCAAGTACCGGCCGGTATTCGCGGCCGCGCCGCCGGGCAAGCCGATCGACCCGGACCTGGCCGGGCGGTTCGCCGCCGACTTCGCCCTCGGCGCCCAGCTCGCCGCCCGTACCGACCGGGCCCGGGCCGAGCATCTGCTGGCGCTGGCCCGCGGGATCTACGCCATGGCGAAGACGACGAACGTCGGCAAGATCGTCACCACCTTCCCCAATGACTTCTACCCCGGCACCGAGTGGAAGAGCGACATGCTCTGGGGCGCCGCGGAGATCGCGCTGGCCGACGAGGCGCTCCGCACGCGGGGCCCGGCGCTGGGCGCGGACCTGCAGGCCGCGGCGAAGTGGGCGAGGGCGTACATCGCCCAGGGCCACCCCGCGGGCGGGGACACCCTCAACCTCTACGACAACGGCGCGATCGCCGAGGCCGACCTGCTCCAGGCCATGCGGCACGCGCCGCTGCGGCCGGTCATCGCGCCCTCGGCGCTGCGCAGCGACCTCGCCGCGCAGCTGCGGCTCGGCGAGCAGTGGGCCAAGGGCGACCCGTTCCAGCTCGGCTCGGCACTGGGCGACAGCGACGCCTCGCCGCACGCGTTCGGCCTGTTCATCACCAACGCGCTGTACCAGCGCTACGGCGGCTCGGACGCCTACCGGGCGTTCGCGCAGCAGCAACTGAACTTCGCGCTCGGCGCCAACGGCTGGGGCAGCTCGTTCGTGGTCGGGGCGGGCAGCACGTTCCCGAACTGCATGCAAAGCGAGATAGCGAACCTGGCCGGCTCGCTGACCGGGCGGGGCAACATCCAGCTCGGCGCCACGACCGACGGCCCGAGCAGCCCGGACAACTTCGTCGGCCTGGGCACCGTGGACGGGATGAAGGCGTGCCGCGCGGGCCACTACAAGGCGTTCAACACGGCCACGGCCGCCTACGAGGACAACGTGGTCAGCTGGCCGTCGGTCGAGCCGGCCGACGACTACACGGCCAACTCGCTGCTGGCGTTCGCGCTCGCCGGCGCCCCGGCGCACGCGCGCTAGCCGCAGGCGGGGCCCTCCCCCGGGCCCCGCCGCATGCCGCTCCGCGCGGGGCCGCCCCACTCGGCCCGGGTGATCACGCCTGTCCCGGCCCGTTGCGACAATCGGGGTCATGAGCGACGAGAACGAGCCCGCCGTGCTGCCCGACCCGGCCTCCCTGACCGCCGAGGAGCAGCGGCTGCAAGAGGCCAGGGCGGGTGTCCCGTGGCGAGCCTGGGGGCCCTACCTGAGCGAGCGGCAGTGGGGGACGGTCCGGGAGGACTACAGCGACAGCGAGGACGCCTGGTCGTATTTCAGCCATGACCAGGCGCGGTCTCGCGCCTACCGGTGGGGCGAGGACGGCCTGGCCGGGATCAGCGACGACAAGCAGCGGCTGTGCCTGGCCCTCGCGCTGTGGAACGAGCGGGACCCGATCCTGAAGGAGCGCCTGTTCGGCCTGACGAACGCCGAGGGCAATCACGGCGAGGACGTCAAGGAGTACTACTTCTACGTCGACAACCTGCCCACGCACAGCTATCAGCGCTACCTCTACAAGTACCCGCAGGCCGAGTTCCCCTACGCCGACCTGGTGGCGGTGAACCGGGCCCGGTCGCGGCACGACCTGGAGTACGAGCTCATCGACACCGGCGTCTTCGACGACGGCCGCTACTTCGACGTCGAGGTGGAGCACGCCAAGGCCGCGCCCGAAGACGTCCTGTGCCGGGTCACCGTGCACAACCGGTCCGCCGAGGACGCCGCGCTGCACGTGCTGCCCACGCTGTGGTTCCGCAACACCTGGTCCTGGGGCACCGGGCAGCCCCGGCCCCGGCTCTCCCGCGCCGAGTCCGCCTATCCGGTCGTCCGGGCCGAGCACCACGAGCTCGGCGAGCTGTACCTCTACGCCGAGCCGGGCACGGCCCTGCTGTTCTGCGAGAACGAGACCAACACGGCGCGCATCCCCGGCACCGAGCCCGCCGCCCGCTACGCCGGGCCCGCCACCCGCTACCCCAAGGACGGCATCGGCGAGCACCTGCTGCACGGCGCGGGCACCGTGAATCCCGGCGGCGCGGGCACCAAGGCCGCGGCGCACGTCCGGCTGGTCGTGCCCGCGGGCGGGCAGGCCGCCGTGCGGGTGCGGCTCACCCGCGAGCCCCCGGACCGGCTCGCGGGCCCGTTCGCCGGCGCCGACGAGCTGATCGCGCGGCGGCGGGCCGAGGCCGACGACTTCTACGACGCGATCACGCCGCCCGCGGTGACCGGTGACGCGAAGGCGGTCATGCGCCAGGCCCTGGCCGGGATGCTGTGGTCCAAGCAGTGCTACTACTTCGACGTCGACCGGTGGCTGCGCGAGCGGCACGCCCACCCGCTGCGCGCGCCCGCCCGGCGGGGCGGCCGCAACGAGGCCTGGTTCCACATGCTCAATCACGACGTGGTGTCCATGCCCGACAAGTGGGAGTACCCCTGGTACGCCGCCTGGGACCTGGCGTTCCACTGCCTGCCGCTGGCCATGGTCGACCCCGACTTCGCCAAGAGCCAGATCGACCTGATGCTCTCCCAGGGATACCTGCACCCGAACGGCCAGATGCCGGCTTACGAGTGGAACTTCGGGGACGTGAACCCTCCGGTGCACGCGTTCGCCACCTTGTTCCTGCAGAACCTGGAGTCCGGGCTCGGCGAGGCGGACCTCCCGTTCCTGCGGGAGTGCTTCACCCGGCTGCTGCTGAACTTCACCTGGTGGGTGAACCGCAAGGACCCCACGGGCCGCAACGTGTTCGAAGGCGGCTTCCTCGGCCTGGACAACATCGGGGTGTTCGACCGCAGCGCGGCGCTGCCCACGGGCGGGCGCCTTGAGCAGGCCGACGGCACGGCCTGGATGGCGATGTTCAGCCAGAACATGCTCGAGCTGGCCCTGATCCTGGCCGCGCACGACGAGACCTACGAGGAGTTCGTGCTCAAGTTCGTCGAGCACTTCTTCTGGATCGCGGCCGCCGTGGACCCGGTCGGCGAGCATCCCGACGAGATGTGGGACGACGAGGACGGGTTCTTCTATGACGTGCTGCGCCTGCCCGACGGCACCGGGAGCCGGATCAAGGTGCGCTCCCTGGTGGGCCTGCTGCCGATCTGCGCCAGCACGCTGATCGAGCCCCATGACCTGGAGCGCTACCCGAAGATCGCCGCGCGGGCCCGCGAATTCCTCGACCGCAACCAGGACCTGCTGACCAACATCGCCGATCCGTTCGTGCCCGGCGTGGGCGGCCGCCGGCTGCTGTCGCTGGTGAACGAGGACAAGCTGCGGCGCATCCTGGCCCGGATGCTGGACGAGGAACGGTTCCTGGGCCCGCACGGGATCCGGTCGATCTCGCGGTGGCACCTCGACCACCCCTACTCCCTGCACGTGGACGGAGTCGAGTACCGCGTCCAGTACGAGCCCGCGGAGTCGACCACCGGCCTGTTCGGCGGCAACTCCAACTGGCGCGGACCGGTCTGGTTCCCGATCAACCTGCTGCTGATCCGCGCCCTGATCACGCACTACCGGTATTACGGCGACAGCCTGAAGGTCGAGTGCCCGACCGGATCGGGGACGATGATGACCCTGTTCGAGGTGGCCCAGGAGCTGTCCCGCCGCCTGGCCGGGACGTTCCTGCGGGACGGGGAGGGGCGGCGCCCGGTCTACGGCGGGACCCGGCTGTTCCAGGAGGACCCGCACTGGCGCGACCTGATCCTGTTCTACGAGTACTTCCACGGCGACAACGGGGCGGGGCTCGGCGCCTCGCACCAGACCGGGTGGACCGGCGTGGTGGCCCGGCTGATCCAGAGCCTCGGCCAGTTCGACGCCGCGTCCGTGCTCGACGACCCCCGGTGGCCGATGGCCCGGCCCTACCGCCGCCTCGCCGCCGCGCCGGTGGCCGAGGTGGCCACGGCCCGCCGGGCCCGCGGCCTCACCGAGCCCGAATCATCCCGCTGACCAGGCACGAGTCATCACGCCGACCAGGCCGCGACGTTCCCGTTATGGCCCCTATCGATCGCTCAGGGACAGCGCGGCGAGCGCGGCGTTGACGACGGACCCGGCGTCGAGGTCGTGCGCGCGGTAGAGGTCGCCGACGGTGCCGGACTGCCCGAACGAGTCCACGCCGAGGCTGACGGCGGGCACGCCCAGCGCCGAGCCTAGCCAGCTCATCGTGTGCGACGCCGCGTCGTGCACGGTCACGACCGGCGCCCGGCGGCCGAACGCGGTGCGCAGCGCCCCGGCGAAAGACGGCGTGGTCGCGGTGCGGATCCCCTGCCGCAGGGTCCGCTGCCAGGCCCGGTACAGCCGGTCGGCCGAGGTCACGTCGATGACGTGCGCGGCGATGCCCTCGTCGCCCAGTTCGGCGCCCGCGGCGATCACCTCGGGCAGGACCGCGCCCGAGCCGGCCAGGTAAACCTCGGGCGCGCCCCCCGCGGCGGCCTCGGCCGCGTCGACCAGCGGGTAGGCGCCGGCCAGCACCTGGCGACGCAGGATCGCGTCGCCCAGGCGATCCCGCGCGCGGGCGAACGGGTCCTGATCGATCGACCGCGTGCTGAGCCGGAAGTAGTACGAGCCACCCTCGGCGGCCGCGCTGCCCGGCGGCGCGGTGTGCTCGGCGGCGATCGACTGCAGGGCACCGCAGACGAGCCAGTCGAGGGCGGCCGCGTACGCGGGCTCGATGAACGTAACGCCCGGCAGCTCCAGGCCGACCGACGCGGTGATGGTCGACTGGTGCGCGCCTCCCTCGGGGGCCAGGGAGACCCCGGACGGGGTGCCGGCCACCACGAACCGGGCGCCGGAGTAGACGGAGTAGACGAAGGCGTCCAGGCCCCGCAGCACGAACGGGTCGTACACGGTGCCGACCGGGAGCAGCGGCTGGTCGGACAGATCCCAGGCCAGGCCGAGCTGGCCGAGCAGCAGGAACAGGTTCATCTCGCTGATGCCCAGCTCGATGTGCTGCCCTTCGGGGCTCTCCGACCATTTCAGCGCGGCGTCCTCGCTCCACGAGCGGCGGGCGGCCGGACTGAAGACCCCCATGCGGTTGATGAAGCCGGCCAGGTTGGTCGAGGTGGCGACGTCGGGCGCGGCGGTGACCAGGAACGGCGCGACGGCCTCGTCGCGAGACAGGCCGACCAGGACCCGGCCGAGCGCCTCCTGGGTGGAGATCGGCCGGGCGGCGCGCAGGCCGGCCGAGTCGGGCACGGCCAGGGCGGGCGGGTCTGGCCGCGGCGCCCGGGCCAGGTGCTCGCGGCGGGCCGCCACCCACTGCCCGGCCCTGGTCATCGGGTCCAGCCGGTCCCACTCGGTAGCCAGGGTCAGCCCCAGCCGTTCGCGCATCTCGTCGACCTGGGCCGTGGTCAGCAGCGCGGAGTGGTTACGCGGGTTCCCGGCCAGGGGCAGGCCCCAGCCCTTGACGGTGTAGGCGAACACCACGCTGGGCCGGTCCTTCTCCCGGTCGCACTCGCCGAAGGCGGCCAGCAGCGAGCGGAAGTCATGCCCGGCCAGGTCGGTGACCAGGCCGGCCAGGGTGTCGTCGGCGATCGCGGAGCAGAACTGCCGGACCTCGTCCGGGGCGCCGTCCAGGAACCGCGCCCGGACCGACGGCGGCGGCAGCCCGAACAGCGACTGGTAGTGCTCGTTGGGCATCTGGTCGATCCAGGCGCGCAGCCACTCCCCGCCCGGGAGCGCGAACGCCGCCTCCAGCCGGTGGCCGTACTTGGCCTCGACCACGTGCCATCCGGCCCCGGTGAACTGCTGCTCCCACTGGGCGATCCGGATCCCCGGCACCACCCGGTCCAGCGACTGCCGGTTCACGTCGACGATCCACAGGACGTTGCCCAGCCCGTCGGTGGCCGGGTCGGACACCGCCTCCCAGATGTTGCCCTCGTCGAGTTCCGCGTCGCCGATCAGCGCCACGAACCGGCTGCGGGGCCGGACGCCGAAGTGAGCGTCCACGTAGCGGCGGGTGACCGCGGCGAACAGCGGCGCCGCCGCGCCGAGCCCCACCGAGCCGGTGGAGAAATCGACGGGATCGGGGTCCTTGGTCCGGCTCGGGTAGGACTGCAGCCCGCCGAACGCGCGCAGCCTCGGCAGGTAGCCGCGGTCCAGGTTGCCGAGCAGGTACTGGATGGCGTGAAAGGCCGGGGACGCGTGCGGCTTGACGCTGACCTTGTCCGGGGCGTCGAGATACGCGAAGTACAGCGCGGTCATGACGGTGACCAGACTGGCGCTGGAGGCCTGGTGGCCGCCGACCTTGACGCCGTCGCCGGTGTCCCGGTCATGGTTGGCGGCGTCGACGATGCGGGTCGCCAGCCAGAGCACGCGCTGCTGGATCGTGTCCAGGACATCGGTGTCGGCGGCGGCCTCGGCCACCCCCGCTGCGGTGTCGGCCATGTTCTCATAGCAGTGCCGGCCTGCGGACTTGTCAATTGGCCATAACGGTCCGGCCCGGGGCGGGCGTGGCCTCCAGTCACGCAAAGTTGACGTCCCGGTTACACCGCGCTCACGAGTCCTGGTTTACCTTGGGAACCTATGCGCAAGCCGGCCTACCGTGAACACGCCCGCTCCTACAACCGGCGGACGGGCGCGTTCCAGCGCTACCGCCACGCGATCGTCGACGCGCTGCCGGTCCGCCGGGGGCAGCTGGTCCTCGACGTGGGCTGCGGGACCGGGCTGTGCTGCGGCCTGCTCCGGGAGAAGGTCGGCTCCGAGGGCGGCGTTGTCGGCATCGAGGAGTCGCCCGAGATGGCGGCGGTGGCGCGCGAGCACATCGCCGAGGAAGGCTGGCGCAACGTCACGGTGGTGCAGTCGCCGGCCGAGGAAGCCGAGATCGCGGTCACCGCGGACGCCGCCCTGTTCTGCGCCGTCCACGACATCTTGCAGTCCCCGGACGCGCTGCGGAACGTCATGAGCAGCCTCCGTCCGGGGGCGTGGGTGGCCGCCGGCGGCGGCAAGTGGGCCGCGCCGGCCATGGTGGCCGTGAACATCCAGGCCAGGATGCTGCACGCCCCCTACGTGAGCAGCTTCGAGGGATTCGACCGGCCGTGGAATCATCTCGAGCAGCTCATCGAGGACGTCGACGTCCTCGAGGTCGCGTTCGGCAGCGGGTACATCATGACCGGCAAGACGCCGGCCCGGGCCGGAGCCTAGCCGGGCCCGCCGCTTCGGCACGGCGCGGCGAGCGCGCGGCCCGGCTGGATGCCCGAGCACGCCTCGATCAGCGTCCGGGCGAACGACTGCGGCGCGTTGACGCACATCCCGTGATCGGCGGCCACCTGGTGGACCGATGCGCCCGGCACCGCCCGGGCCAGGCGGAGCTGACGGCTGGGCGGCACGATACGGTCCCGGGCCGTGACCACCACCGCGGTAGGGACGTCGACCCGGCCGATCCAGCCGTCCGACCTGAACTCGCAGACGGCCTGGATGGCCGAGACGGCGGTGACGAGCGTGGTCCGGCTGAGCTGGGCGCGCGCCCACCGGGCGGTGGCCGGGTCGTCGACATGGCCCAGCAGCGTCATCCCGAGAACGTCGGCGCTGGCCCGCGCCAGGATCGGGTTCCACCGGATGGCGGCGGCCGCGGTCGGCAGCGCCAGGGCGGCCAGCATCTCCGTGGGCGATCCGCGGACGTTGCTCGCGGTGCAGCACAGGACCAGGCCGGACAGCAGCGGGGCGTGCCGCCGGTACATCAGCTGGGCGACCATGCCCCCCATGGAATAGCCGACGGCGATGAAGCTGCGGATGTCGAGGGCCGCGGCCAGCGCGGCGACGTCGTCGGCGCAATCCTCCAGCCGGAACCGCGATCCGGGGCTGATCCCGTCACCATGCCCGCGCAGGTCGGCGGCGACGACACGGAACTCGCTCCCGAGCGGCGCGAGGACCTTTCCCCAGTTCAGCTCGGCGGTGCACGCCACCCCGTGGATGAGCATGAGCGTCTGCGCGTCGCGCGGGCCGGGGCACTCCCACACCCGGGTGACCCCGCGGCCGGGCAGCTCCACGAGGCGGGTAACCGGGGTCGCTGCCTCCCGAGACACCTGACGCACTGTCACTCTCCTGCTAGGCCAGTCAGCAAGAGCCAGCGACCGGCGTCCGGCGTATGAAGTTCTGGTACTACTGGTGAGGATACAGCGCACTGGCGAGGCTGAGCGCGCGACAGGAAACGCGTGGTCAGAGGTAGGCCCCGCTGCCCTCGCTGTCCCTGGACACCCACTCCACGCCCAGCACGTCCGCCGGGTCCAGGACGTCCCACCCGTCATCACGCGTGGTCTCGACGAGCGCGTCCTGGCGCAGCCGCACGGTCAGCAGCGGGTGCTTCTCGTCATTGAGGGTCCACCGCCCGCTCAGCCCCCGTAGCACCAGCCTGACCTGCCCCTGCTTGCCGATCACGGGCTCCAGCAGTTCCACGATTACCTTGCCCTCCACACCGCCACCCTACGTCCGGGTCACCGGCTTTTACCGTCGCCGCCGCGAACCCGGCGGGCGCCGGATGCCAAGATAAACAGCATCGGGTTCCCTGCAGGAGCCCGGCAACGGAACGGCCGGGGAGCATCGGCAAAGAGGAGTGCAGATGACTGACCAACCCGCCGCGGAGCATTCAGGCGCGGAGCATTCAGCAGCCGAGCAAGCTGCCGCGGATATCGGCGTGACCGGCCTGGCGGTCATGGGCCGCAACCTGGCCAGGAACCTGGCCCGGCACGGCTACGCCGTCGCGCTGCACAACCGGTCCCCCGAACGCACCCGCAGCCTGGTCGCCGAGCACGGCGACGAGGGCAGGTTCCTCCCAAGCGAGTCCATGGCCGGTTTCGTGGCCAGCCTCCGGCGGCCGCGCGCGATCATCGTGATGGTGCAGGCGGGCGCGGGCACCGACGCGGTGATCAACGAGCTGGTGCCGCTGCTGGACGAGGGCGACATCGTGGTGGACTGCGGCAACGCCCACTACACCGACACCCGGCGGCGGGAGGCCGCCCTGCGGGAGCGCGGGCTGCACTTCGTAGGCTGCGGCGTCTCCGGCGGCGAGGAAGGCGCGCTCAACGGGCCGAGCATCATGCCGGGCGGCTCCGCGGAGTCCTACGCCCGGCTCGGGCCGATGTTCGAGTCGATCGCGGCGCAGGTGGACGGCACGCCGTGCTGCGTGCACGTCGGGCCGGACGGAGCCGGCCATTTCGTCAAGATGGTGCACAACGGCATCGAGTACGCCGACATGCAGCTGATCGCCGAGGCCTACGACATCCTGCGCGCCGGCCTGGGCGAGGAGCCGGGCCAGCTCAGCGAGATCTTCCGCGCCTGGAACGAGGGTGACCTGGACTCGTTCCTCATCCAGATCACCGCGGACGTCCTGGCGCACACCGACGCCCGGACCGGCCGGCCGTTCGTGGACATCGTGGCCGACCGGGCCGAGCAGAAGGGCACCGGGCGGTGGACCGTGCAGAGCGCGCTGGACCTGGGCGTCCCCATCACCGGCATCGCCGAGGCGACGTTCGCCCGGTCGCTGTCCGGGCATGCCGACCAGCGGGCGGCCGCCCGCGAGGCGTTCGGCAGCGACGCCAAGCCGCTGGCGGGCGTCGACCGGGACGCGTTCATCGACCAGGTCCGCCGGGCGCTGTACGCGTCGAAGGTGGTGGCCTACGCCCAGGGCTTCGACCACATCGCCGCGGGCAGCGCGGAGTACGGCTGGGACATCGACCGCGGCGCGATGGCCACCATCTGGCGCGGCGGCTGCATCATCCGCGCCCGGTTCCTCGACCGCATCCGCACGGCGTACGACGAGAACCCCGGGCTGCCCAGCCTGCTGGTGGCGCGCTACTTCGCGGACGCGGTCCGCGCCGGCGTCGGCGCCTGGCGGCAGGTCGTGGGCCAGGCGGCGATGACCGGCATCCCGGCGCCGGCGTTTTCCTCGTCGCTGGCGTACTACGACGGGCTGCGCCGGGACCGGCTGCCCGCGGCGCTGATCCAGGGCCTGCGGGACAACTTCGGCGCCCACACCTACCAGCGCGTGGACGCCGAGGGCAGCTTCCACACCGAGTGGGCCGGCGATCAGCGCGAGCACCCGGCCTGAGCCGCGGCGTCCCGCGGCCGGGCGGATCGCCTGGCGGACCACGAGGTCAGTTCGGCTCTGCTGCCCGGCGGCGGTTGTAGAGACGAACCGCCCAGAGGTAGCTGGCCACGGCGATGCCGGCACTCCAGGCGATGGCGGCGATCGCGTGCGCGCCGATGGGCCCGCCGGTGAGCAGGCCGCGGACGGTCTGGGTGACCGGGGTGAAGGGTTCGTATCCGGCGAATTGGCGCAGCCCGGCCGGCATCGTGGCAGTGGCGACGAACGCGCTGGACAGGAACGGCAGCAGGGTGAGGAACATGGGGGTGTTGCTGGCGGTTTCGACGCTCTTGGCGGCCAGGCCCAGCGCTGCGGACAGCCAGATGAGTGCCAACGCGAACAGCGCGAGTACGCCGGCGGCGGCCAGCCATTCAAGGGCGCTGGCGTGGGATCGGAAGCCGATGGCCAGGGAAACGCCGGCCACGAGCACGAGGACGGCGAGGGTCTGCAGCAGGCTGCCGATCACGTGGCCGGTGAGCACGGCGCCCCGGGAGATGGCCATGGTGCGGAATCGGTCGATGATGCCGCCGGTCATGTCGGTGGCGACGGAGATCGCGGTGCCGAGGGCGGCGGATGCCACGGTGATGAGCAGGATGCCAGGGACGACGTAGGTGAGGTAGGCGCCGCGGCCGCCGGCGCCGTGCCCGCCGAGGCTGGTGCCGAGCTGGCCGCCGAAGACGTAGACGAACAGCAGGAGGAACACGATCGGGAATCCAGCCAGCATCAGCGTCAGCGACGGGTAGCGCAGCTGGTGTTTGAGGTTGCGGCGCAGCATCGTCGCCGAATCGGCGAAGGTGTAGGCGAGGGAGGTCATGGCTGGAGGGCTTCCTGTTCTTGGCGGGTGGTGGGTTCGATGGCGGCGTGGCCGGTGACGGCGAAGAACACGTCGTCGAGATCAGGCGTGTGGATCGACAGGTGCTCGACGGTGATGCGGGCGTCGTCCAGCTCGTTGAGCACACGGCGCAGCGAGGCGATGCTGCCGTCGCCGGGGACCTGCAGAATCAGGTGATCGTCGTCCGGGGTGGCGTTCGGGATCATGCTGACTGCCGCGCGCAGGGCGTCTGGTTCGGCGAACTGGAGCTGGATGTGCCCGCCAGGGATGCGGCGCTTCAGTTCGGCGGGGGTGCCTTCGGCGACGATCCGCCCGTGATCCAGCACCGCGACATAGTCGGCCAGCTGGTCGGCCTCGTCGAGGTACTGGGTGGTGAGGAAGATCGTCACGCCGTCGGTGACCAGTTCCCGGATGATCTGCCACATGGTGCGGCGGCTGCGCGGGTCGAGCCCGGTGGTGGGCTCGTCGAGAAAGATCACTGACGGGTTGCCGACCAAAGTCATCGCCAGGTCCAGCCTGCGCCGCATCCCGCCGGAGTAGGTCGATAGCGGCTTGCGCGCGGCGCCGGTCAGGTCGAACCGCTCGAGCAGTTCGGCGATCCGGCGGCGTCCGGCCTGGCGGCCAAGGTGGCGAAGGTCGGCCATCAGGCGCAGGTTCTCCTCGCCGGTGAGCAGGTTGTCCACCGCGGAGAACTGGCCGGTGACGCCGATCAGGGCGCGCACCGCGTCCGGATCGGTGACCACGTCGTGCCCGCCGACCCGGATGTCGCCGCCGTCGGCCGAGATCAGGGTCGAGAGGATGCGCACCATCGTCGTCTTCCCGGCACCGTTGGGCCCGAGCAGGGCGAAGATGGTGCCTTCGGCGACGGTGAGGTCGACCCCGTCGAGCACGATGTGCTCGCCGAAGGATTTACGCACGGCCTGGGCGCTGATCGCCGGCCTAGCCAGGTTGATCGTCACGGGTTTCCTCGCTCTCAGTGATGCGGTGGGATGCCGGGGAGTTCGCCGGCGGCGCGCAGCGCCTCGCGGTGGGCTTTCCAGTCCTTCTCCAGCTCCGGCAGCCGCGCTACCAGGAAGTCCGCGAACGCCGCCCACTCCAGCAGCACCGCCCGCCGCTCGGGCGGCGTGTCGGCCAGTAGCGCCAGGCCTTCGCGGGCCAGATCGCCCTGCTCCTGGTACTCGGTCACGTCAAAGCCCGTCGACCGGGCACTGGTCATGTCGATCCAGATGCGGTCCATCCGCTCACCCGCAGCCCGTGAGCGCCCGATCAGGCCGAGATGATCCAGGGTCTTGACCGCGCCGGCAATCGCGCTCCGGCTGGCCAGCAACGCCTCGGCCAGCTCGGCGATGCTCTGCTCGCGCGGGTTGCAGATCGCCAGATAGCCCAGCAGCCGGCCCACCATCGGTGCCATGCCGTAGCGGCGGGCATAGAGACGGCCGGCGTGGTCAGCGAACGTGATCTCAGCATCAGTCGGCATGCGTAGAGATTACAGGTAAAACTGAGATAACACAAATTTGTGTTATCTCAGTTTTACCGGTCCCGGCTTCGTCCACGCTAGCGCGCAAGTCAGGGGGTGGCGTTGATCGCTTCGAGGGCTTGGCGGAGGTCGTCGGAGAGGGGCGGCGGCGGTGATGGTGTGCCGGCCTCGCCGGGCCCAGCCCGGCATGGGTGCGCAACTCCAGCCATCGCGAACATCAAACCCGCAGGCCAGCGGCCCGCAGACTCGCTCAAGGCCAAATCGTGGCCGAAGCCGGGTTATGGAGAACTGACGCCTACAACTCCGGCGGCGGGCCGGCCGGTCCCGGCCACCAGGCCGTGGTCACCCGGGCGCCTACACTCGCTGGTGGCAGACGGGAGCGGTCATGAGCGCTGAAACTCAGACAGCGAAAGGCCACACCAGCGAGAGCAGATGCTGGTGCTGCGGCCAGCCCAGGTCGGAGGACACCCTGGTCCACCTCGGCAACCATCCCGAAGTCGGCATCTGCATCAGCTGCGTCCATTTTCTGCGGCGCCGGGCCAGGGACCAGCAGGCCACGGCGATGCGCCAGACGCTGCGCGGTGCCGCCGAGTCGGTCCGCGGGCAAGTCATGGCGCGAGGCTGGCATCAGCGACCGGTGATCGGGCCCGCGCTGCAGTGGCTCAACCGGCACCTGCCCTGGTAGCCAGACGACGGGAGCCGGACCGATGCAGCTGACCGTCCTGGCCGTGCCGGGCTGCCCGAATGCGCCCGTGCTGGGCGACCGGCTGGCCGCCGTCCTGGACGGCCGGGCCGGTGTCTCGATGTCGCACCAGGTGATCTCCGACGACGGCGAAGCGGCCCGGTGGGGCATGCACGGCTCGCCCACCTTGCTGATCGACGGGATGGACCCGTTCGCCGAGCCGGGACAGCAGCCGAGCCTGTCCTGTCGGCTGTACCGCGATGACAACGGCCGCACATCCGGTGCGCCATCAGCCAGCCAGCTCCGCCAGGCGATCAAGCAAGCCGCCGCCACAACCCAGCCGCCGGACCTGGCGTGGCTGGATTCGGCAGGACGCGGAGGCCGGGGACGCATCGCACCCGCCGACCGTGGCCTGCGGGCCGTGCACCAGGCCGTGCTGCGATCCTTCGTCCATACCGGGGCCGCGCCCGACATGCCCAGCCTGGCCCAGCACGCTGCGCCGTTCGAGGTGTCCCGGGTGCTGGCCGAACTGGCCGACGGCGACTTCCTGTGCCTTGACCCGGGCGGTCAGATCACCGCCGCCTACCCGTTCTCCGCCCTGCCCACCCGGCACCGGGTCCGGATAACGGGCGAGGCAACCGTGTTCGCCATGTGCGCGATCGACGCCCTGGGTATCTCCGCGATGACCGGCCTTCCCCTCGTGATCGAATCTGCCGACCCGTCCACCGACGCGCCGGTCACCGTGCACGTCAACCAGGCCGCCAGCACCTGGGATCCCGCCACAGCAGTGGTATACGTCGGCCGGACGGGCGGCCAGTGCGCCGGTCCATCGGCATCAGTTTGCTGCGGGTACATGAACTTCTTCGCCACCGACGCAGCCGCCGCGGCGTGGGCAGCCTCCCACCCGGACATCACCGGCGGCATCCTCAGCCAAGCCCGCGCCCTGCAAACAGGCATCGGCATCTTCGGCCAGCTCCTTCGCTAGCCACCCCAGACATACTCACTCCCCCCGATCGCCGACCGCCGCCAGCAGGAGGCCGCAGGGGTCGTGTCCCGCTCGGGGCGCCACCCTCGGATCCGCTCCTGGTTCAGCCTGCCGAGTCCGGGAGACTGTCCGCGGCGGCTGGCATGATAGGCCACGATGAGTGAGCAGGAGACCGGCCAGTGCATCCCTGACGACGACCCGGTAGCGGCCGAGCTGCGGTTGGCGGTACACGCAGGTGACGTCGAGACGGTCCAGCGATTGCTGCGCAATGATCCCGCGCTGGCAACGGCCCGGCTCGGCAGCAAGGACAGCGGCACGACGACGCCTTTGCACCTGGTCACCGACTGGCCCGGCTACTTCCCCAACGGCCCGCAGATCGTCCGGCTCTTGATCGGCGCAGGTGCCAACCCCAACGCCCTGACCACCAGCCGAGGTGCAGAGACCAGCGGTCCGGGTGATGAGACGCCGTTGCATTACGCGGCCAGCAGCGACGACGCCGACGTGGCCGAAGCCCTGATGGACGGCGGAGCCGATATCGAAGTGCCCGATGGCTCGATCGGCACTCCGCTCGAGAACGCTATCGGCTACAGCTGCTGGCACGTCGCCCGGTTGCTGGTGGCACGCGGCGCCCGAGTCGACAAGGCCTGGCATGCAGCCGCTCTGGGCATGCTAGGCCGCCTCGAAACGTTCCTGGGCAGCGACCCGCCAGCCGAACAAGTATCGCAAGCGTTCTGGCACGCCTGCACGGCCGGGCAGCGCCGCGCCGCAGAGTACCTGCTGTCGCGCGGCGCGGATCTCAACTGGGAGCCCGACTACGCCCACGGCACCCCGCTGGACGCCGCCAGCGGGCACAGCACCCAGCAGGACAACGTCATCACCTGGCTGCGCGGGCTGGGCGCCCGCTCGGCCAGCTCCGATTGATCGGACAACGCCAGGTACAGCCATAGGTCCGTCATTCGTGGCCCGACATTAGGCGGCTGTTCCTCGCCTATGCGCCGACGGAACTGAGCCGACTCCCAGAGCGGCTCGCGAACGCGCCTTCGTCGCCCCTGGCCACCAGGGTCAGGAGCCCGTCCAGGTCCTGGTCCCTGCCCTCCGGGAGACCAGTGCTCAGGCTGGCCGGCCGCATGTCGCGTTGATCCATGACGGCTATTCGCTCTGCGGGCGCGATCGGATTGGGTCCGGGCCGGGCCAACCGGGTCAGCCGTGGCATCCGGGCCAGTGACCAGACGATCCGGTCAGGGCGACGGCGCGGTGAGGTCCCCCGGGCGGAGCCGGAATACCTGCAGGCGCAGGTCGTGGTACTTCTCGGTCTCGCCCACCCACTCCATGCCAATCCGGCGCACCGTCGCCAGGGCCCGGGTGTTGGAGGGCCGTACGACGGCGATGACCTGCTCGATGCCCTGCTGGAAGGCCCATTGCGCCAGCGCCAGCCCGGTCTCGGCGGCGTAGCCGTGGCCCCACTCATCCCGGTACAGCTGCCAGCCGATCTCGTACTCGTGGTCGGGCGGCAAGGGCAGCAGGGTCGCCCCGCCGATCAGCCGCCCGTCCTGGCCGAGCTCGATCGCCCAGCGGCCGGCCGGGGTCAGCATGCGGGCGTCCTCGGCCACCCACTGCTGCAGGACCACCCGCATGGCCGCCTCGTCGCGGACCCTGTCCATCGCCGGGGCCAGCCACCGGGCCACGTCGTCGTCGCCGTAGGATCTCAGCGCTGCCGGGGCGTCATCGACACGCCACGGGCGCAGGACAAGGCGCTCGGTCATCAGCCGCTCGGTCATGGGCACACGATAACCGGCGTCCCCCGCGCCCGCGCCGGGGACGTCTCCCGCGGATGGTGACGGCCCGGTGCACGGTGCCGTCACCATCCGCGGGAGACCGGCGTCAGCCGTTGTCGGCCATCGGGGTGGCGTAGAACGCGATGCCGGACGGGTCAACACCGGGGTGGCGCGGGCGCACCGGGTCCCTCCGGGACGCCGCGAACATGGCCAGGCCGTAGCTGATCCCGAGGATGATGAGCAGCGCGGCCAGCCAGCCGAGCGGGCGGTCCCAGAGGGCGTGCCGGACGGGCGGCGCGGGCGCGGACGCAGGCAGCGGCGGCGGGGCGGCGGGGTTGGCTACGGGCAGGTCCGCCGCGGCGCGCAGGATGGTGCGCGGCGTCCCGACCAGGACGCTGACCTGGGCGGGTAGTGGCGCCGTGTCGGTGAACCGTAGGTAGTACTGCTCGCCGAGCTGAGCGGCGATCCGGCCGAAGGCCGCGGTCCAGGCCCCGGGGGCGCGAATCCGGACCGCCAGGCCGCCGCTCGGAGCGGCGAGCGCATCGTAGGCCGGAGCCCCGCCGACGGTCGCATCGAGCACGTAGAGAGCGGTGCCGCTGGCCGCCAGCTGCTGCCGGAACCGGGTGGCGAGGGCCGGGCGCAGGCGGGGGTCCGAGGAGACGACGAGGACCACCGTCCTGCGCACGCTCGCACCAGCCGAGAACGCTGCTAATGCCGCGCCGAGCCGCGCGGCGGGCGCAGCTCGAGGTCTGCTCAGCCAGGGCCGCCACCCGCGCGGCGCCGGCCGTCGGGTCGCCGCTCAGGACGACGGGGCGCACGGCCGGCCGGTACGGGCTGACGACGCCGGTCCGCGCGCCATAAGGCAGGCCGACCAGGAACCTGGCCGAGACGGCCTGCTCCAGGCGGAGCCCGGTCGCCGGGAGGTACGTGTCCGGCGCCAGCGCCAGTTCGATGTCGTCGGGCGACAGCTGCCGAACCCAGGGACGGACGACGTGGCCGCCGACCGTGATGCTGAAGTCCGCGGCGGGCAGCCCGCGCGACGTGCCGGATGCCGTCACCACCATGCCGACCTGCGGGTATTTAGACACGTCGATCCGGAATACGGTCAGGCCTGGGCCGTCCCGCACGGCGGCAGGGTGGCCTGTCCCGCCACCCGCCGCTGCGGCGGTGACCGTGCCGAGCACGCAGACCAGGGCCGCGACCGTCGTGAACCCCCACGCAGCCGCCTGTACCAGAGATCCGCGTGCCCGTGACCGGGCGCGCGGGCTCACCAGCGCGCGCGAACTGGGTCGGAAGTGACCGGGCGGCGGCGAAGCCGCATGACTTTGCCGGCGGTCAGGAGCACAAGCGCCACCAGAAGGTACAGCCCGAACAACGCCCCGGCGGCATCCAGCGTCAGCCTGGCCAGAACCCAGAGCACTCCGTTATGGGGCAAGGCGACCGCCGCGCCAAACGCCCCCATACTTACGAAACTGGCAGGATAGTACATAACACGGACCGCCCCCAACGGTCAGCCCAATGCCCGCTTAGGCCGTTGACGTCGTTATACGTACGTCCAGACCCGCGCAAGCCTAGCTTTGGGCGGCCGGAGACTTCTAGACGGGAATTCGAGATTGCAGGTGAATATTCCGTAGCGGTTTAGTAAGATGGATCTTGGCGCGGTCGGCTAGCCATCTGCCACTGGAAATGAAACGGTTATCTATTTCTTAGTGTAACAGTTTCATTCGGTAACTGTATACCCTGCTATGCGCGTACGAAATAGCGCATGGCAGGTATCAGATAACGTATACGATATAACCTCGACTGTCACACTGTCATCACCAGCCTCAGAACCCACGCTAGTTAGCGCGCGCCTCGGCCTCGAATGCCGAATGCATTGCGGACCAGAGCGGTCTGCTCGTATGCGGAACGCAATCCTCGGCGTAATACCACCAGAAATAGCCGCCGGCAAAGTAAGGCAGCCTGATTGGCAGACCGTAGTAATATCGCATCAGCGACTTGGCCCTGCGGATCGTCCTGCTGGTGGCCGGAGCGTTCATGCCGATCTCGCCAAAGCCGAGGCGCGCGTGCGGGTAGAGGGCGTGCAGCTGCTCAAAATACCTGGTCCAGGCCACCCGCCCGGGGCGGATGCCGTTGCAGTCGTCCTCGTAGTAGGAGAGGAGGACGTAGTCAAGACCGTTCCTGACCGCTGACGGCACGTATCGCCGGGAGAAGGCCAGGGGGCTCAGTTCGGCCGGCCCGTCCCCGCATCCGACGTTGTAATAGAGCGTGAGCGCGGTGCGGCCGCCCACGGCCTTAACTTCCCTGTAAGCAGCGGTTAGCTTGGCGCTGACGACGGGGTAAGGGCCTGTCCAGTTACCATTAACCTCGTTCCCGATTTCCCACAGGTCCACCTTCCCGCCAAGAGCTGACAGATACGATCTGACCCTTTCGGTGAACCTGGCCGTGCTGAGGCCGGCCTCATCGGAAGAGTCGAGCAGCTCCCCCATTACATAGCTCACATGGTGAAGCCGGCGCACGGCGGCAGCGTAATAACCAGGAGGCTTGTGGACATCAAAATAGACGCGGGTCGCCGGGCGCTCCGGGAGATGGCGCAGGCTCGAGATTACCTGGCGCAGATTTGATATGTCATCAACGGTCACGCCATAAAGCAGGGACGGCAGGCTGCGGCCCCGCCCGCTGGCCACCCCGGCCTGTCCCGGCAGGTCAGGCCGGGCCGTAGGCCGCCCGGCGGGCACGTCCTGGCGGCCGGGCCCGGCGCACGCGCTCAGGGCCAGGACACTGGCTGCGACCACGGTGACGAATGCTACGGCACGCCTCACGCCGACTCCCGCTCCACGTTGCCCCGGGTCTTCGGACGCCAGTAGAGCAACCCCACTCCCTCATAACACCATGGCCCGTCCCCTGCCGCCGACGCCTCCTCCGTGACCGTGGCCGGCCTGCCGGCCGGCTTCCGGCGCGGGCGTGGCCGCTGCGGGCACTCGTCTCAGGCCGCCTGGCCTGCCTCGGCGTTGATCAGGGCGGCGATGGCCGGGTGCTGGCGCAGCTTGTCCAGGCAGCGGGCGCGGTTGGGCCCGATGCTGCCAACCGGGATGCCCAGCCGGGCGCTGATCTCGGCATACGGCAGCGGAGGGTCCAGCAGCAGCAGGGCGACCAGCTCCCGGGAGGCCGCCGGCAGGTCGGCGAACGCCTCCCGCAGCGCGGCGTGCCGCTCGGCGGCCAGCAGTTCCTCTTCGGCCGTCTCGGCCCGTTCATCGGGGATGTTCGCAACGTCGAGAACCTGCCCGGCGACCGGCAGGCGCCGCGCCGCGTACACCACCCGGACGCACTCGCGCCGGGTGGTGGTGGCCAGCCAGCCCCCCAGCGCGGCCGGGTCGCGGATCGCGCCCAGCTGGCCCACCAGCGCCAGCCAGACGCTCTGCGCCACGTCGCCGGCGTCGTCGCCCAGCCGGTACCGGCGGCAGATCGACCACACCAGCGGGGCATACCGCTCCACCAGCGCGTCCCATGCCCGCTGGTCGCCGTTCCTGGCCTGCGCCACCAGCTCGGCTACCGGCAGATCATCACCGACCGTGCACATCTTAACGGTCATGACCGTGCCCTCCTTTCCCGTGCCGGCCCGCCCCGTACGGCGGCTGAGACCACTGTCGGCGGCGACGGGGCTGTTCACCACACGTGTCGGCCCACAGGACCGCCCACAGGATCCCGCCACCCGCGGCCACCCGGCGATAGCGGTGGCGGGCCTGGCTACGCGCGGCTCGGCGGCCTCGCCCGGCGGTCCGGCGGCGCGCTGGCCGGATCGCTGGTGTTGGCGTTAGCGCAAAATTCGGGTTACCGTGTCCGACGCATTACCAACTGACTACGGAGGAGACACGACATGACTACAGGGGGTGAGCACGCGGCCATCGCTGAGTAGCACAAGGCGGCCCCGGTCAAGCCGTGATTGCAGCACGTGACCGGGGCCTTTGCATGGCAACGCAACCTCGGAGGTAACAAGCCATGACGTTCACAAGTATTGCAGTTGGCGGAGTCGCGAAGGCCCTGATCGGGGTCACGATTTCGCTGCACCCAGGGTCCGCGGCCGCCGCCCACCAGGCCGCCGATCACGTCACGGTCAAGCCGGGCGACACGCTCAGCTCGATCAGCCAGCGCGAGTACGGCAGCGCGGCCGACTGGCCCGCCTTGTGGTGGATCAACCGGGGCACCGTGCGTGACCCGAACCTGGTCCAGGCGGGGCAGCAGCTTCGGGTGTCGGGCCGGCCGGCGGTGACGCCGGCGATCGTCCGGGCCGCGATGGCGGCGATCCCGGAACCGGTCGCGGTCCCGGCTCCGGAGCACGTAAGCGAGGCACCGGCGGCGAGTACCGCTCCGGCCCCGGCGCAGGCGCCGGCGCAGGCCTCGAGCTACAGCGGCGCGCCGGGCAGCTTCCAGGGGTGCGTGATCCAGGCCGAGAGCGGCGGGAACGCCTCGGCGGTCAACCCGTCCAGCGGCGCGGGCGGCCTGTACCAGTTCCTGCCCTCTACCTGGCAGGCGCTCGGCTTCTCGGGCCTGCCCCAGAATGCGTCGGTGGCCGAGCAGAACGCTGCGTTCGCCAAGGAGTACGCGCAGTCGGGCAGCAGCGCGTGGGGCCCCTACGACGGGTGCTAGTTCGCCCCGGACGGGTAGCCCCGGCCCTCGGGCCGGGGCTACCCGTCGTTTGGATCAGGTGACCGCCGGCCGGGAACGTCAGAACAGGGGGCCGTAAGCGCCGCCGTCGACGCGGATAGTGCTGCCGGTCGTGAAGCTGGCCGAGGGGGACGCCAGGTACAGGGCCGCACCGACGATCTCCTCGGGGCGGCCGGCCCGGCGCAGCGCCGAGGAGCGCCGCAGCCCCGCGGTCACCGCGTCGAGGTCCCAGGCCTTGCTGATGTCGGTGAGGAAGGGGCCGGCCATGATGCTGTTGACCCGCACCGCGGGCCCGTACGCCCGGGCCAGGCCGAGCGTGAGCACCTCCAGGCCCGCCTTGGCGGCGGCGTAGGGCAGCGCGTCCGGCGAGGGCCTGGCCGCCTCCACCGAGGAAATGTTGATGATCGCTCCCGAGCCTGCCGCGGCCATCCTCTCCCCGATCAGCGTGCTCAGCCGGAACGGCCCCTTGAGGTTGACCGCGAAGACCTTGTCGTACAGCGCCTCGGATACCTCGGTCAGCGACGGATACAGCGGCGAGAGCCCGGCGTTGTTGACCAGCACATCGACCCGGCCGGCCTGCCGGTAGACGCTCTCGACCAGCTCATCGCACTGGTCCCAGTGAGAAACGTTGGCGCTGATCGCCCACGCGTCGACCTGGTGCCTCGCGCGGGCCTCGGCGGCCGCCTCCTCGCACGCCTCCTGCTTGCGGCTGGCCACGACGACGCTGGCCCCGTGCGCGGCGAAGCCGAGCACCATCTGCCGACCGAGGCCGCGGCTGCCGCCGGTCACCAGCGCGACCTGCCCCGACAGGTCGAACAACGGGTCGGTCATCGGCACTGAACCTTTCATCCGTTGATCTCAGGCTCGACAGTACGTGGGCAGCCCCGGGCAGGATGGAAAGGCTCACTCCCCGGATCGGCGCGCGGGATCACACCCGCGCGAGGCGGCAACCGCGAGTGAACAGCGCCACGGCCATGGCATGCAGCCGGTCGCCGGTCGCGCGGTCGGTCAGCCCGGCGCACGCGCGCGCGTGGGAACTCTCCAGGATGATCCCGAGCTTGAAGCAGGCCAGTACCACATACCAGTCAAGCGCATCCAGCCCCCGGTCGCTGGCGTCGGCGTACGCCGCGACGATGTCGCTGGCCGGGCCGATGTCACCGGCCGTCCACGGGGCACCGGCCGGGTCGGCGGCCTCGTGCTCGTCAGGCAGCGAAACCAGGAACCGGCCCAGGTCGACCAGCGGATCACCGATCGTCGCCATCTCCCAGTCCAGCACCGCGGTGATCTGAGGCCGGCTGACGTCCACCAGGAGGTTGCCCAGGTGGTAATCGCCGTGCATCAGCCCGGGACGCCCGTCGGGCGGGCGATGGCCGTCCAGGAACGCGGCCAGCGCGTCCATGCCCGGCAGCGGCTCGCCCGGGTACCCGGGCAGCTGCCGGTAACTCTCCCATTCGGCCAGCCAGCGGGACACCTGCCGGCCCAGGAATCCCTGCGGACGGCCCAGGTCGCCCAGCCCGGCGGCCACGTAGTCGACTCGCCCGATCCGGGCCAGCTCCGTCGCGGCGGCCTGCACCAGATGCCGTCGTCCGCCCGCGGTCTGTGCGCAGGCCGGCAGCTGCACCATCGGGTTGACCCCGTCGACCGCGCGCATGACGAAGAACGGAACGCCGAGCACCGAGTCGTCGGCGCACGTCGCGGCCCAGCGCGGGTGCGGCACGTCGGTGCCGGCCAGCGCCTCCAGCACGCGGGCCTCGCGCAGGATCGTCTCCCCCGCCCGTGGCCGCGGGTGCCGGGACGGGCGGCGCAGAACGTAGGCCGCGCCGCCCCGGCAGAAGCGGACCAGCAGGTTCTGCGTGCCCCCCGCGAGCGGAACCAGGTCCTCGACCGGGCCGCCTGCGAACCCCCGCCCGTCCAGCCAGCGCGTCAGGGCCGCGACATCGACCAGCCCGGCGAGCGCGGCACCGGGGTCCTCGTGGTCAGCCATGAGTTCAGGATGCCGCGCTCCCCTGGCCTGGCCAGCTCGGGCCCCTCGCGCAGCGCGGCGCCCGGCTCGGGCACGGGCGCGACCGCTTCAGCCGGCGTCCGGTTAAATGTCGGACCCACGCCGTAATGTGCGCGCCATGGGCAACAGGCCGGTCGATCCCGCGCCGTACGCGGAGGCGCTGCGCGCCGCCGATCCGCGGCTGTGCGAACCCCCGGCCGGGCCGCTGGCCGGCTCGCAGCCGTCCGGCCTGGAGGCTCTCCGGGAGGCCAGGTTCGCCGCCTACCGCCGCCGGGCTGACGTCCGGCCGCCCGTGGGGGTACCGGAACGGCCCAGGATGCGCCCGGACGCCGTCACCGAGGAGGCGTGGCACGCTCGCACCGCGGCTTACCGGGCCGGGCTCGGTGACATCCAGGTTCCGGAACCGGGCTCACGGGCCGCCCGGGCTGCGGAGGTTTCCCGTAGCGGCGCAGCCACGGCCCGGGAAGCGCTCCGCCGTCACGCGAGGTGAACGCGCCGCCCGGAGCGGGGGCAACCGCCGCCCCGGGTCACAGCGGCGGGCGTCGCTCGGGCGCGTCCAGCCACGCGAAGCGCTCCTCGTGCGCGGCGGCGACCCGGAACACGGTGACGTCGTCGTAGGTCCGGCCGACGACCGACAGCCCGGTGGGCACCCCGTCCCGTGACCGCCCGGACGGGATGCTCAGCACCGGGCACCGGCTCGCGATGTTGAACGGCAGGGTCATCAGGACGTCGAGCCAGTCCTCACGCGGATGGCCGTTCACCTGGACCGGCTGGTCGGTGTCGTACTCCGCGGGGAGGGCGGGGACCGCGAACGTCGGGCAGATCAGCGCGTCGAACTCCTCCAGGAGTTCCCCGAGAGGGGCGTAGATCGCGGCCTCGAGCGCGAGGCCGGCCACGTAGTCGGGCTTGGTGACCTGATCGGACTCGGCCACGAAGCGCCGCGCGTACGAAGTGAGCTCCTCTGCGTGGGCGTCGTAGATCTCGCGAACGGACGGTCCGAAGATCATGCCGAAGTGAATCCGGGCCGCCCGGTTGATCGTCTCGAGCTGCCAGGGCAGCGGGACCTCTTGCACCGTGGCGCCCGCGTCGCGCAGCCGGTCCGCGGCCGCGCGGGTGTTCGCCGCCACGTCGTCGTCCACCTCGTAGCAGCCCAGGTCGGCGGACAGCGCGATCCGCATCCCCGTCACCGGCTCGAGACGGCCGGGGATCTCCAGCTTGGGGCGCAGGGAGGCGACATCGCTCGGATGCGGCCCCGCGATCACGTTCTGCAGCAGCGCGCAGTCCGCGACCGACCGGGCCAGCGGTCCCTCGTGGCAGTAGTGGTCGAGGTTGAAGACCTCCACCTCGGGCACGCGGCCGTAGGGCGGCTTGAATCCGGTCACGCCGCAGAAGGCCGACGGGATCCTGATCGATCCGCCGATGTCGGACCCGGTGGCCAGGGTCGTGGACCCGGCCGCCAGCGACGCGGCCGACCCGCCGCTGGAGCCTCCCGGCGAGTATCCGGTGTTCCACGGATTGCGGGTGACCCCCCACAGCTTGGTCCAGGTGAACGGCGCGCAGGAGAACTCCGGGGTGGTGGACCGCGCGTGCACGATGCCGCCGGCGTCGATGATGCGCTGGGCGAAGGCGGCCGTGTGATCGGCCACCGCCTCACGCAGCGGCAGCGAGCCCAGCGTGTTCTTCTGGCCTGCGATCGGGGCCTCTTCCTTGACCGCGACCGGCAGGCCGTCCAGCGGCCGCGGCGGCGGTCCCGTCCCCGCGTACCGCTCCTGTGCCGAGCGGGCCAGCTCCAGCGCCTCCTCGTAACGGGTCTCGGCGAAGGCGTTGATGGCCGGCTCGACCGCCTCGGCGCGGGCTATCACCGCCGTGAGGAGCTCCACCGGCGACAGCTCCCGGGTACGGAACAGGCGCAGCGCGTCGCTCGCCGACAGGTAGTGCAGATCGCTCACGGGTCGCCTTCCTGGATTCTTCGGCCAGGCCCCGCACGGCGGGCCGGCTTCCAGCCCGGCCGCGGGACGCTGGCTCGCAGCCGCTTGGTGTAGTCCTCCTGGGGGTCGTCCAGCACCCGGGGCGTCGGGCCGCGCTCGACCACCTGGCCGCGGTAGAGCACGACCACCTCCTCGGTGAGCTGGCGGACGACCGCCAGGTCGTGGCTGATCAGGATGTAGGACACGCCGGTCTCGTCGCGGATGTCGGCCAGCAGGTTGAGCACCTGGGCCTGGATCGACACGTCCAGCGCCGCGACGGACTCGTCCAGGATCAGGATCCGCGGCTCGGCCGCCAGGGCGCGGGCGATCGCCACCCGCTGCCGCTGCCCGCCGGACAGCGCCCGCGGCAGCGCCCGGGACTGGCGCTCGTCCAGGCCGACCAGCCCGGTGAGCTCGGCGACGCGCGCCCGGCGGCGTTCCGCGGGCCAGCCCTGGTGCAGCCGGAGCACCTCGTCGATGGCCTCCTCGGCGGTCTGGCGCGGGTCCAGGCTGGTGTAGGGGTCCTGGAACACGATCTGCACTTCGCGTCCCCGGCGCCGCCGGTCTCGCAGCGACCGGGCCGGCCGGGACCGGTCGTGCCCGCACGCGGTGATCGACCCGCCGGTCGGCCGTTCCAGGCCGACGATCATCCGCGCGATCGTGGTCTTGCCCGAGCCTGACTCGCCCACGATCGCGACCGATCCGGCCTCGGCCACCCGGAACGACACGTCGTCGACCGCGACCAGGTCGCCGAATTCCTTGCGCAGCGAGGCCACCTCGAGGACGGGCGCGGCGGCGGGTTCAGGCATTGGCCGGCGCCCCCAGCTTCCCGCGCAGCTCGCGCGCGCGAACGCACCGCGACAGCCCGCCGTCCAGCTCGGTGATCTCGGGCAGGGACGCACGGCAGGCGTCGACGGCGTATCCGCAGCGGGGCGCGAACGCGCACTCGTCGGGCGGCGCCTCGAACGCCGAGAGCGGGCGGCCCGGGATCGCGCGCAGCCGGCCCGCCGTCTGCGCGATGTCCGGGCGCGCCGCGGCCAGCGCCGAGGTGTAGGGGTGCAGCGGGTCGTCGTGCAACTGGCGGGACTCGCGGATCTCGACGACCTGCCCGGCGTACATGACGGCGGTGCGGTCGCAGATGGCCGCGGCGAGCTCCAGGTCGTGCGTGATGAACAACATGGCCAGGCCGAACTCGTGCCGCAGCTCGTCCAGGATGGCCATGACCTCGGCCTGGGTGGTGACGTCCAGCGCCGTCGTCGGCTCATCGGCCAGCAGCAGGCGCGGCTCGGTGAGCAGCGCGGCGGCGATCATGACCCGCTGCAGCATCCCGCCGGACAGCTCGTGCGGGTACTGCCTCAGGCGCCGCGGGCCGCCGCCGATGCCCACCTGGGAGAGCATGTCCGACGCGCGGTGGCTGGCTTCTGCCGCGGACACCCCCTGGTTGGTCCGCAGCGCCTCGGTCATGTAGTCCCCGATCCGCCGGACCGGGTTCACGTGCGCGCGGGGGTCCTGGAAGATCATCGCGACCTGGTTCCGGTACCGGCGCAGGTCGGCCCCGGACAGGGCGTTGACGTCGCGGCCGTCGAACCGGATCGTGCCCTCCACCTCCGCCCCGCGTGGCAGCAGCCGGTCGATCGCCCGGGCCGTCATCGACTTGCCCGAGCCCGACTCGCCGACCAGGCCCAGCGCCTCTCCCTCGCGCACGGTCAGCGCCACGTCGCGGAGCACCGGCCGCTTCGCGCCCCGGACGTCCAGGCGCACCGTCAGCCCGGTGACTTGGAGCAGCGGCTCGCTCATCGGCGCGCCGCCTGGGCCTGCTCGAACAGCCGCTCGCCGAGCACGTTGAACGCGATGACCACCGCGACGATGCACAGCCCGGCGGACAGCGCCGGCAGCGGGTAGCCCTGCAGGATGCCGGTCTGGTTCTCCGAGATCATCACCCCCCAGTTGGCCTGCGGCGGCTGCACCCCGAGGCCCAGGTACGAGATCGCGGCGAGGTCGACCATGGCCCAGCCGAACATGATGGTGGCCTGGGCCACGATGAGCGGCAGCATGTTCGGGATGAGGTGCCGCAGGCAGATCACGGTGGCCGGCGAGCCCTGCACCTCCAGCGCGGCGACGTAGGGCTGGCTGCGCTCGCGCAGCGCCACCCCGCGCAGCACTCGCGCGACGTAGGGCATGTACGCGATGGACAGGGCGATCGCCGCCGCGGTCAGGCCCGCGCCGAAGACCGCCGTCGCGAGCACGGCCAGCAGGATGCCGGGGAACGCGAACAGGACGTCGAGCCCGGAGGAGATCACGGCGTCCGCCGCGCCCCGCCGCCACGCCGCGACTACGGCGAGCAGCACGCCGGCGATCATGCTGAGGACCACCACGGCCAGCGGCCCGAGCATCGAGGACTGCGCGCCGGCCAGCAGGCGGGAGAACACGTCCCGGCCCTGGAAGTCGAACCCGAGCAGATGCCCCCCGACCGGGCCGACCCAGGCCAGCGAGAGGTTCGGCAGGTTGGGAGGGTAGGGGGCGAGCAGCGGGCCGAAGATCGCCGCGAGCGTCGCCAGCGCGATGACCGCCGCCGACACCATGCCCGCGACCCCGGTGCCGCGGAGCCCGGACAGCGGCCGGGGGCGCCGGGTGACGGGCGCGGTGACGGTGATGCCGGTACCCGCGCTCACTGGGCCCGGCTCCCGAGCGAGACGCGCGGGTCCAGCAGCGCGTACAGCACGTCAACGAGCAGGTTGACCAGGACGAACGCGGTGACCAGCACGAGCGAGATGCCCTGTACGACCGCGAGATCCTTCGACTGCGCGGCCTGGACCAGGTAGGCGCCCAGGCCGTTCAGGCTGAACGCGGTCTCCACCACGGCCGCCACCGCGATCAGCGACGCGATCGTGATCCCGCTGATCGTGGTGATCGGTATCGCCGCGTTGCGCAGGATGTGCCGGCGGATCAGCTGGCGGGCGGGGATACCGCGGCTGACCGCCGTCTGCACGTGCTCCCGCTCGCCCTCCTCGCGGATCGACGTCCGGGTCACCCGGGCCACGATCGCGAGCGCCGAGAACGCCAGGGCAATCGCGGGCAGCGTGAAGTGCTGCACGTTGCTCACGAAGTCGGTCCCGTTGCCGAGGGCCGGGAACCAGCCGAGCTTCACGGAGAACACCAGGATCAGCACGATCGCGGCGACGAACGCCGGGATCGCGGCCGAGATCGCGGTCACCACCAGGGTGCTCGTGTCGAGGAACCCGGGCCGCAGGCCGGCCACGATGCCCATGCCGATGCCGAACAGCAGAATCAGCACGGACGCGTACAGGACCAGCCCGGCGGTGGTCCAGATCCTCGACCCGATCAGGGTGGACACGTTCTCCCGCAGCGTGATCGAGATGCCGAGGTTCCCGTGCAGCACGTTCGTCAGCCAGTACCAGTACTGGGCGAGGAACGGCTCGTTGAGGTGGTAGCGCTGCTCGAGGACGCGGATGCTGCTGGCGGGCAGCGCCCGGCCGCCGGACAGCGCCGAGATCGGGTTGCCCGGCGCCAGGTACACGGCCGCGAAGATCACGAAGCTCGCGATCAGCAGGCTGGCCAGCAGCATGGCCAGCCTGCGGGCGAAGAATTGCCAGCGCACCGGCTCAGCCGGTCCCGCCCAGGGTGTTGGCCCAGGGCGCGAACATGTACGCGAACGACGCGACCGCGCCGGTCAGGTTCTTGCTCAGCAGCAGCAGGTTCGTCGGCTGGACGTCCGGGATCCAGGGCAGCAGCTGATTGTTGATCTTCTCGGCAGCCACCATGAGCGCGGCCCGCTGGTTCGGGTTGGCCGTGCTGCGCGCCTGCTCCAGCAGCGTGGTGAGCTTGGGGTCGTTGAAGTTGGTGTAGTTCTGCGACCCGCCGGGCAGGTCGAAGGTGGACAGCAGCGCGGCCGGGTCGGCGTAGTCGCCGTAGTTGAGGGTCAGGAACCCGTCGATGCCCTGCCGGGCGCTGGCGTCGGTGAAGAAGTTGATGTAGTTCTGCGCCGAGACCGACTTGAGCACGGTCTTCAGGCCGATCGCCTGGGCGGCGGCCTGGTACGCGCCGGTGACCGCGGCGATGTTGGCCAGCTGGCTGGACGTGCCGATCGTGAATGTCTTGCCGGTCGCGCCGGCCTGCTGCACCAGCTTCTTGGCCTCGGCGAGGTTCTGGGTCATGACCGGCGCGCTCGCGTAGGCGGCGTTGAACACGGCCTTGCCGTAGCCGAACGTGCCCGGGTTCGACTCCCACTTCGGCATCAGCGCGGCGCCCCGGTAGACCGAGTCGATGATGCCCTGGCGGTTCAGGGCGAGGGAAAGCGCCCGGCGCACCCGCACGTCGCCGAGCACGCCCTTGAAGCTCGACACGATGAACGCGTCGGTAGCCCAGCCGGGACCCTGGTAGACGCCGACGTTCTTGCTGTTCTTCAGCTGATCCAGGGTGTTCAGCCCCATCTCGTAGGACCCCTGGATGCCGCCGGTCAGCATGCCCGACGTGAACGAGGTGACGTCCGGCGCGCCCTTGAGCAGGATCTGCTGGACCATCGGCTTGACCGCCGGGTTCCAGTAGTGCGGGTTCGCGACGGCCGTGACGCCCACCCCGGGCTTCCAGGACTTGAACTCATACGCGCCGGTGCACATGATGCCGCCTGCCGGGGTGCCGTAGTTCTTGCCCTGCTGCTGCGCGTAGCTCTTCTCGATCACGACCCCGGCCATCGAGGACAGCTCGCCCTCCAGCCAGAAGTCCGGCTGCTTCAGCGTGATCGTCACCTGCGTGGGGCTGGTCGCCTGGATCGACTGCACCCGGTTGAACACCAGGCCGTAGAAGCCGGCGAGTGACGCGTTGGTGTTCCGGTCCAGGCTGTAGACGACATCGGCGGAGGTCACCGGGTGGCCGTCCCAGAACTTCACCCCGGGCCGCAGCGTAAAGATCATCTTGGTCGGCGAGGGGTTCGAGATCGTGGCCAGGCCGGGCTGGAGCGAGCCATCGGGGGCCTGGCGGAGCAGGGACTCGCACATCAGCGCGATCGCGGTGTTCTCGGGGTAGTCAAAGGCGTAGATGGGATCGAGCGAGTTCACGTCCCGGTAGACCGCCCAGGTGATCGACGACACCGGCTTGGTTCCCGAGGGCGTGGTCGCCACCAGGCCCTTCGTCGCCGAGACGTTCCCCGACGCGGCGTTGCCCCCGGCCGACCGGCCGCAGGCGGAGGCCACCAGGGCGACTGCTGCCGCGACGGCCACGACCGTTCCCATCCTTCGTCTGCTGGCCATTTCTCCTCCTGGTGGTTTGCTGCATCCCGGTACTGCCGGTGCTGCCCGCCGGGGCGGGCTCACCGCTGGTAGACGAGCTGGCCCCGGACCCAGGTCGCGGTGACCGCGGCCCGGCTGATCTCGTGGTCGCCGATGTGGCTGAGGTCGGCGTCGATCACGGCGAAGTCAGCGTCCATGCCCTCCCGGATGGAGCCGGTCACCGCGTCCAGGCCGTTGATCCCGGCGCTGCCCGAGGTGTACGCGGCCAGGATCGCCGCGCGGCCGATGCGCTGCTGCGGCAGGAACGGGTCGCGGGCCTGCCCGCCCGCGTCGGCGGGCAGGCTCCGGTTCACCGCCACGTGTGCTCCCCACAGCGGGTTGGGGCTGCTCACCGGCCAGTCGCTGCCCGCGCACAGCTCGCTGCCCGCGTCCTGCAGCGAGCGGAACGGGTACTGCCAGGCCGAGCGGCGCTCGCCGAGGAACGGGATGGTCAGGTCGTCCATCTGCGGCTCGTGCGTCGCCCACAACGGCTGGATGTTCGCGGTCGCGCCCAGCCGGGCAAACCGCGGGATGTCGTCGGGGTGGATGACCTGCAGGTGGGCCAGGTGGTGCCGCCCGCCCTGCGACCCGCTGGCCCGCCGGGCCGCCTCGATCGCGTCCAGGGCGCTGCGGACCGCGCGGTCGCCCAGCGCGTGGAAGTGGACCTGGAAGCCTTCGCGGTCGAGCGCGGTCACGAAGCGGGGAAGCTCGGCCGGGTCGATGAAGTCGAGCCCGCTGTGATCGGTGGCGCAGCCGTCGCCGTCCAGGTAGGGCTCGAGCATGGCGGCCGTGTGGCTCTCCGCGATGCCGTCGAGCATCATCTTCACGCTGCTGGCCCGGAACCGCCCGGCCTGCCCGCCCTCCCGGCGCTGGAGCAGTTCGGGGAGCTGTTCCAGGCCCCGGTTCCGGTCCCACCACAGCGCGCCCACGACGTTGCCCACCAGGGTGCCCGCCCGCGCGGCCCGCAGGTAGGCGTCCAGGGGGTCGGCTCCCCGGTCGCCGTGGTCACGGCCGACGATCGCGTCCTGCCAGCCGGTGATGCCGAGGGACAGCAGCCGGGACTGGGCGGCTAGCAGGGCCTGATCCCAGTCGTTCTCGGTGGCCGGGGGCAGCAGGCGGGAGACCAGCTGGGCGGCACCCTCCTGCAGCACGCCGGTGGGGTCGCCGGCGGCATCACGCTCGATGCGGCCGTCCGGCGGATCCGGGGTCGAGCGGTCGATCCCGGCCAGCTCGAGCGCCCGGCTGTTGACCCAGCTGCCGTGCCCGTCGCGGTTGGGCAGGAACACCGGGCGGTCCGGCACGACGGCATCCAGTGCCTCGCGCCGCGGCAGTCCCCCCGGGAAGGCGTCCAGCGACCAGCCGCCGCCGGTGATCCATTCCTCGTCGGGATGATCGCGGGCGTAGGCGGCGACCACCTCCACGTATCCCGCCGCCGTGGCCGCCTGGCGCAGGTCGCACGCCCGCAGCTGCGCGCCGGCGAACAGCGGGTGCGCGTGGGCGTCGATGAACCCCGGAACGATGGTCCCGCCCTGCAGGTCCACCACGGACGCCGGCCCGGCCGCCTCCGAAGGCCCGACCGCGGTGATGCGCCCGCCGCTGACCCGGACGCAGGTACCGGGCGGCAGGAACCGGCGGCCGTCGAATACGCTGCCGTGGCAGAAGAGCAGGTCGCGGGAGGCGACAGTCACCCCACACCTCCCTGTGGGAGGGGACATCGCCCGACATCGAATCAGTCAGCCCAAGTCATTGTCAATGCCTATGACATAACGTTTGACCAGCGTAAACTCGGCCTGCGCGAGCATCGGCCCAGGTAACGCGCGCAACAGGGGGGTGGCAGATGACGGTACCCACGGCCGGCCGCCGGCCGCTGCGGGCCACGCGGCCGGGTCTGCGGCGGGGCAGCCTGACGCCGGAGCGGATCGTGGATGAAAGCCTCGAACTGCTCGACGAGCAGGGCGTCGCCGGGTTCAGCCTGCCCAGGCTCGGCCGCGCCCTCGGCGCGGACCCGACCGCGGTCTACCGCCACTTCGCCAGCAAGGACGACATGGTCCTCGCGATCGCGGACCGGCTGATCGAAGAGGCGATGGCGGGCATGGAGCCCCGGGCCTGCTGGGTCGACACGGTGATCGAGGGCACCAGGCGGCTGCGCGCCGTCTACCTCGCCCACCCGGCCGCAGCCTCGCTGTCCGCGAGCCGTACCACGCACGGGCCCGGCGAGATGAAGGCCGTCAACATCCTCATCGGCGCCGTCCTCGAGGCCGGCTTCGAGGCCGCCGAGGCCGCCCGCATCTACCGGGCTCTCGGCGACTTTGCCCTGTTCTGGGCCGGAGGTGAAGCCGGCTTTCTGGCCCTGGACGAGCGCGCGCAGGCAACCGAACGGGTGGCCTGGGCGGCCTACCTGGCCGTGGACCGGGCCGAGTTCCCGCACATCTGGCAGGTCCGGCTGGAACTGCCAGATGTCGTGGACGACGCGATCTTCGACACGATCCTGTCGCTGGTCATCGACGGGCTCATGCAGCGGGCGCCGCGTCCCTGCGTCTGCGGCACGCACCGGCCGGGCCCAGCGGCGCGCGGCTGAGCCAGCGGAACGCGGCTGCCGAGCGGAGCGCGGGCGGGGCGGTCAGAGCCGGTCGGGTGCGGTGACGCCGAGCAGGTGCAGGCCGTTCGCCAGCACGATCTTCGCCGCTTCGGCCAGCCACAACCGCGCCCGCCCGAGGTCATCGAGTGGCTCGTCCCCGCGGGGCAGGACGCGGCAGGCATCGTAGAACCGGTGGTAGGTGCCGGCCAGGTCCTCGAGGTACCTCGGGACGCGATGCGGCTGGCGGAGCTCGGCCGCGCTGGCCACCACGCCGGGGAAGTCCGCGAGCACCTTGAGCAGGTCATGCTCGCGGTCGTGGGTGAGCAGGCCGCCGTGGTACTCCTTCCCCCGGGTCAAACCGGAGCCGGCGGCATGACGCAGCAGGGATGCGATCCGGGCGTGGGCGTACTGCACGTAGAACACGGGATTGTCGTGGCCGCGCCGGGCCCACAGACCCAGGTCGAGGTCGATCGTCGAGTCCAGCGAGTACCGGGCCAGCGCGTACCGGGCCGCGTCCACCCCGATCGCGCTGACCATGTCGTCGATCGTGACGATCGTCCCGGCCCGCTTGGACATTCGCAGCGGCTGGCCGTCGCGGACCAGGTTGACCAGCTGCCCGATGAGTATCTCCAGGGTCTGGTCGGGATCATCGCCGAAGCACGCGGCGATCGCGCGCAGGCGGCCGGTGTAGCCGTGATGATCGGCGCCGAGGACGATCAGCAGCTTGTCAAAGCCCCGGCTGCGCTTGTTCAGGTAGTAGGCGCAGTCGGCGGCGAAGTAGGTGAACTCGCCGTTGCTGCGGACGTAGACGCGGTCCTTGTCGTCGCCGTAGCCGGTGGTGCGGATCCAGGTAGCGCCCTCGGCCTCGTAGGCATGGCCGGTTTCCCTGAGCCTGGCCAGCGCGGCGGCCAGGTCACCGCGGTCGTGCAGGTCCTGCTCGGCAAAGTACACATCAAAGTGCACGCCGAAATCCTCCAGTGAGGTCTTGATCTCCTTGAGCATCAGCGCCACGCCCTCGGAGCGGAAGACCACCCGGGCGTCAGCAGGAGGCTGGCCGAGGGCTTCCGGGTGCTTCCGCGCCACCGCCTCGGCGATCTCGCTGATGTACTCCCCCGCGTAACCGTCGCCCGGCGGGGGATCATGGCGCGCGGCCGCGAGCAGGGAGTCGGCGAACCTGTCGATCTGGGCGCCGGCGTCGTTGAAGTAGTACTCCGTGACGACCCCGGCGTCCTGCGCGCGAAGGATCCGGGCCAGGGCGTCGCCGACCGCGGCCCACCTGACCGAGCCGATATGAACCGGGCCGGTCGGGTTGGCCGAGACGAACTCCAGGTTCACGCGCTGCCCGGCCAGGCCGGTCCCGCGGCCGTACGCTTCGCCCTGCCGGACAATGACCCCGGCCACCGACGCGGCCGCCGCGGCCCGCAGGCGAATGTTCACGAACCCGCCCCCGGCCACCTCCGCGCTCTCGATCGCCGGATGGACGGCGAGCCGGCCGGCGATCTGCTGCGCCAGTTCCCGGGGCGGCAGGCCCGCCTGCTTCGCCACCTGAAGCGCGAGCGCCGACGCGTAGTCGCCATGACCGGGATGGCTCGGCCGTTCCACGCTCGTCGTGGCGGGCAGCACGGACGGATCCCGGCCCAGGTCCGCCAGGGCCGCCGCGGCAGCGGCCAGGACCTCATCAGCGAGCTGGCTGGGGTTCACACGCCATCATCGTAGTGACCCTCCGGGTCGCGGCTCACGCCGTCGACGACCCCGCCGTTGAGCGCGTCATACCGCGCCATCCGCGCCCGGGGCGCATCGCCGAGCTGGTCCACCAGCGCGGCGATGATCGCTTCTACCAGCGCGAGCGCCGGAGTCATCGCGCCGAACGGGGACGGCGACTGGACGCTCGAGGTCAGGATGACGTCGGCCCGGGCGGCGAGCGGCGACAGGTAGGGATCGGTGAACGCGATCAGGGCGGCCCGCCGGTCCTTGGCGGTCATCGCCAGGCGGACGGTGTCGTGCTGGTAGCGGCGGTAGTCAAACGCGACGAACACATCGCGCCGGCTCACGTCGAGCATCGAGCTGACCCGGTCGGGGCCTGCCGCGGGAAGGACTTGCACGCGCGGGCGCAGGATCTTCAGGTGCGCGGCTAAGTACTCGGCCAGCATGGTGCTGACCCTGCCGCCGACCAGCGTCACGCTACGCCGCGGGTCGGCCAGGAGCCGGACGGCCTGCTCGAACTCCCCCGGCGGGAGCCGGGCGAAGCTCGACCGGATGCCGTCGCATAGCAGTCGCTCGGTGTTCCGCAACGCGCCGCCGCTATCACCCCGCCCGCGCTCGGCGTGCATCTCCAGCGGGGAGGACAGCCGGGCAGACACTTCCGTCTTCAGCGACTGCTGGAACTCGGCGTAGCCGTCGAAGTCGAGCTTGGCCACCAGCCGCACCACCGTGGGCGGGCTCACCCCCGCCGCGGCTGCGAGCTTGGCGACCGGCTCGAGCCCGGCGACCGGGTAGTCGCTCATCAGGGCCCGCGCCACCTTCCGCTCGGCGTGGGTGAGTTCGCCGAGCCGCACCCGCAGCCGCTCCGCCACGGTGACCTCAGGCTCCATCGCTCATCACCGCCAGCGGTAGTCACCGCTACCAGCCGGCATAGCCACCCAGCACCTCGTCGCTCACCTCGCCGGCCTCGACCTCGCCGATCGCCTGGTCGAGGATCGCGATGCCCTCGTCCACCTCGGCCTCCGTCATGATCAGCGGCGGGGTGATCTCCATGACATTCGAGTAGATCCCCCCGTAGAACACCACCAGCCCGAGTTCGAAGGCCCGGTACACGATCTTCGCCATCTCGCGGTCGGCCGGTTCCCGCGTCGAGCGGTCGCGCACGGTCTCCAGGCCGAGCATCAGGCCGAGCCCGCGCACGTCCCCGACCAGCGGGTGCCGCTGTTGCAGGTCGCGGAGCCGGCCCAGCAGGTAGTCACCGGTGCGCCCGGCCTGTCCGACCAGGCCGAGCCGCTCGATCTCGTCCAGGTGCGCCAGCGCGGCGGCGCAGGCGGCCGGGTTGCCGGCCATCGTGTACATGTTGATGGCCGGCGCGACGTCCAGCAGCTCGCGACGGCCGACGACGGCGCTGATCGGCATGCTGCCGCCGCCCAGCGACTTGCCCAGGGACACGGCGTCCGGGACCACGCCGAAGTGCTCGAAGGCGAACATGCGGCCGGACCGGCCGAATCCGGTCTTCACCTCGTCGATCAGCAGCATGATCCCGTGCTGGCGGCAGATCCGCTCCAGGCCCTGGAGGAAGTGCGGCGGCGGGACGATGTCGCCGCCGTCGCTCTGCACCGGCTCCACGATGATGCCCGCCGTGTCCTCGGGCGGGCATAT
>CAVUYA010000019.1:0-63763 GCA_963745575.1 uncultured Actinomycetota bacterium
AACGCGCAGCTTCCGGCGTTGCAGAGCCAGATCTGCGAGTAGACCTGCAGCACCTTGTGAGCGCCGAAGAACTCCCAGACGAAGTCGCCCTTGCGGCAGTACTCCTTCTGGTACGCGGTGCTGAATCCCTTCCTCCAGTAGGTCTCGGTCACGAGGTCGCCGCCGGAGGACTGGCTGTGCAGGACCGTTCGCCACGTGCGGTCATGGCGGAGCTTGATCACGCCGTGGTACGAGATGTAGCGGTTCGTGCCCACGCAGTTGGCGTGGATGCTCTTGATCCTGCTGTAGAAGAGGTAGTAGGCCTGGCTGATGCTGGCGGCATTCGCGCCCGGCGCGACGCTGAAGATCCCGCCCAGCGCCAGGCCCAGGCTGAGGACCAGGGCGCTGATGAGTTTGTGTGCCCTTCGCATTCTTTCCCTTTCTGGACGGCATGGCCGCCGCGGCGGGCCGCTGAGCCTGCCGGTGTGTGCCGGTGCCATCCGCTGGCCGGAGGTTCCGCCAGCCAGGACGGCCCGGCTGCGCCAGCGTGCGCTGGCCCGGTGGCTTCCTGCGCTGCGCCGCCTATGCGGCTTTAAGACCGGGAATATTAGCATATATCGGGTCACCGAGGAACGCTGGCGTCACCCGACATCCGGACCAGCCGCCCCCGCGCCGGTTAGGGTTTCGTGCGTGGCCTGGGCTGAGGTGGCCGCAGGGGTTTTCCAGCGGAGATACGACCCGCTGGACGTGAGCGTGTGCGTGGTCCGCGGGTCGGACGGGCTCGCCGTCGTGGACACCCGGTCATCGCCCCGGCAGGCCGACGAGATCCGCGCCCACCTGCGGGAGCTCGGTAACGCGCCGATCCGCTGGGTGGTCAACACCCACGCCCACTTCGACCACTGCTTCGGCAACCAGCAGTTCGGCCCGGACTCTGACCTGAAGGCGCCGATCTACGGTCACGTCCGGATGCCGGCCCATCTCGATCAGGTCGAGCGGCCGCTGCTCGCGGGGTGGATCGCCCGGGGCGAGGAACCCGCCGACGAGTGGCGCGAGGTGGTCATCACCCCGCCCACCGACCTGGTCGGCGAGGTGGTCGGCGACCGGCACGCGCTCGGCCTTGGTGACCGGGCCATCGACCTGATCCACCTCGGCCGCGCCCACACGGACAACGACCTGCTGGTGTACGTCCCGGACGCGGGAGCGTGGCTGCTCGGTGACGTGATCGAGGAGTCCGGCCCGCCGTTCTTCGGGCCCGACTGCTTCCCGCTGGACTGGCCGGTGACCGTGGCCCGCCTGCTGGCCCTGCTCGGTGACGGCGACGTGCTGGTGCCCGGGCACGGCCGCCCGGTCGGCCCGCGGTTCGCGCGGGCCCAGCAGAAGCAGCTGGCCGGGGTGGCCGACCTGATCAGGGAACTGCACGCCGCCGGGGTGCCGGCCAGCCGGGCCGCCGAGGCGGGCGGATCCCGGTGGCCGCTGCCCGCCGACTGGCTGACCCGGGCCATCCAGGTCGGCTACGACCAGCTCAGCCGCGGCGGGCACGACCGATAATTGCTTCATGAGCGCAGTCGCACGGTACGGGAAGGCGGTCGCACGCGACGGCCAGGGGGACGAACTCGCCGGGATCCTGCTCGCCGCGGCGGGCAGCCTGGGCGAGAACCCGGGCTGCGAGCTGTACCTGGTGAGCCGGCAGAAGGGCGAGCCGGACGTCATCTGGGTCACCGAGCTGTGGCGCAGCCAGGCCGACCTCGACGCGTCCCTGCAGCAGATCCGCGGCAGCGACTCCGTGGCCCGGGCCATGACGCTGGTCGAGAGCTGGGAGATGATCGAACTCGACCTGCTCGGCGGCAAGGGCCCGCAGGCCGCCGGTTCCGGGGAGCTCCCGTGACCGAAGCCGAGCGCCTGGCCCTGCGCCGCCGGTACGCGCGGGAGCGGGACAAGCGGCTCCGGCCGGACGGCAACGATCAGTACCTGGAGCTCAAGGGCCGGTTCAGCCACCTGCTGGATGACCCCTACACCCCGCGGGCCGAGCGCGATCGCCGGCGCGACCACGTGACGTTCGCCTTCATCGGGGGAGGCTTCGCCGGGCTGGTGACCGGGGCCAGGCTCAAGGAGGCCGGCGTGGAGGACGTGCGGATCGTGGAGAAGGGCGGCGGCTTCGGCGGCACCTGGTACTGGAACCGCTATCCCGGCGCGCAGTGCGACACCTCCGCGATGATCTACATGCCGATGCTGGAGGAGACCGGGCACATGCCCTCGGAGCGGTACGCGCACGCCCCGGAGATCCGCGCGCACTGCGACCGGATCGCCAGGCAGTACGGCCTGTACGAGCACGCCCTGTTCCACACCGAGGTCACCGGCCTGGAGTGGGACGCCGCCGGCTGCCGCTGGATCGTGCGGACGAACCGGGGCGACGAGTTCACGGCCCAGTTCGTGGGTATCGGCACGGGGCCGCTGCACGTCGCGAAGCTGCCGGGGATCCCCGGCATCGAGACCTTCGGGGGCCACGCCTTCCACACCAGCCGCTGGGACTACGCCTACACCGGCGGCGACCCGGACGGCGCGCCGATGGACCGCCTGTCCGGCCAGCGAGTCGCGATCATCGGGACGGGGGCGACCTCGGTCCAGTGCGTGCCGCATCTGGCGCGTGCCTGCGGGGAGCTGCTGGTGTTCCAGCGGACGCCGTCGTCGGTGGACGTCCGCGACAACCGGCCGATCGACCCCGGGTGGTTCGCCGGGGTGGCCACGCCCGGCTGGCAGGAGCGCTGGCTGGAGAACTTCATCGCCAACATGGCCGTCGGCGAGTTCCCCGACGAGGACCTGGTCGACGACGGATGGACCGACCTGGCCAAGCGGATCCGCGGCCGTCTCACGGCGCCGCGCCCGGGCCCGGCGGGAATGCAGGACCTGCTGGCCGACTTCGAGATCGCCGACTTCGAGAAGATGAGCGAGATCCGCGCCCGGGTGGACGCGATCGTGACCGATCCGCAGACCGCGCAGCGGCTGAAGGCCTGGTACCGCCAGCTGTGCAAGCGGCCGTGCTTCCACGACGAGTACCTCAGCGCCTACAACCTGCCCTCGGTGCACCTGGTGGACACCGACGGCCAGGGGGTCGAGCGGATCACTCCCGCCGGGGTCGTCGTGGCCGGGACCGAGTACCCCGTGGACTGCATCATCTACGCGTCCGGCTTCGAGGTCGGCACCGAGGCGACCCGGCGGTTCGGGTTCGACATGATCGGCCGCGACGGCACGAAGCTTTCGGACTGCTGGTCGGACGGGATGCGCAGCATGCACGGCGTCCACGTCCACGGGTTCCCCAACGTCTTCCACGTCCAGCTGTGGCAGGGCGGCAGCGTCGTCGCCAACGTGCCGCACAACCTGACCGACTCAGCCAAGACGGCCGCGGCCGTCGTCTCCCACATGATCCATAACGGCTACGCCGAGGTCGAGGCCACCAGCCAGGCGCAGGACGCCTGGATGGAGCTGATCGCGCCCAACCCGGTCATGACCTCGTTCCTGGCCGACTGCACTCCCGGCTACTACAACAACGAGGGCCAGTTCGACGGCCGGCCGTTCCCGCTGGGCGGCGGGTACCACCAGGGCGCCCCGGCCTACTTCCGGTACATCGACCAGTGGCGCAAGTCCGGCGACTTCGCCGGCCTGGAGTTCCGGTGACCCTGGCCCGGCGCTACAGGCCCATGACCGCGTGCACGCGGCCGCTGGCCACCGCGTCGACCAGGAGCTGGTAGTCCTTCTCGTTCTGGTCGGCGTAGGCGAGCGCGAAATCCGCGATCGCGTTGTCGAAGTCCTTGCCCCCGCCGAGGTAGCCGAAGATCAGCGAGGCCCGCCCGGTGCGGGCGTGCCCGCGGGCCAGGGCCCAGCCGCACAGCCGCCCGTAGTAGCCGAGCTGCTCGGGGTCCATGCTGGGGACGTCCATGCTGCCCTTCATGTCCCGCAGCTGGCGCACGTAGTAGTCGCGGCTGCGCTTCCCGTCGATCGGGATGCCCTTGGTCCAGCCGAGGAACACGTCGGCGGCGGCCTGGGTCATCCGCTGCCCCCGGACCACCCGCTCGCCCTGGTGCTGGTACTCGCTCAGCCCGGCGAATGGCGCGAGAACCGACTCCTGCGCCTCCTTGAGCTGGAGGAACAGCGGCTCGTCGTCGCGGTCGCCGAGCAGCAGCAGCACGAAGCACTCGGTGCCGACCGAGCCAACGCCCACGACCTTGCGCGCGAAGTCGCCGAAGTAGTACCGGCGCAGCACCTCCCGCCGGTCGGCCTGCAGCGTCTCCAGGTACTGCGCGATCGCGCGGCGCAGCTCGTCGAGCATCCCGGGGTTGCGCTCGATCGGGAACCGGACGATCACCGGCTGGTCCGGGCGGATCAGGTACTCCCCGTGGACCCGGTCGCAGAACTTCATCAGCGCCTTCAGGCTGGTGCGCCGCCGCGCCTGCTTGATGTCCCGGCGGCGGCGCAGCACCGCGTCCTTGGACTGCACCGCGTCGAACAGCCTGGTCACCTCGGCCACGTCGATCCGGGAGTACCAGACGTCGAGGAACCGCATCGTGGCGTAGCGGGCCATCTCGGTGCGGTAGCTGCGGGCGCAGTACCGCGCCGCGGCCCGGGCCTCGGAGTCGGGGAACCCGTTGTCGCGGGCGGCGACGGCGAAGCTGGCCGCCAGGCGCTTGACGTCCCACTCGAACGGGGCGGGCAGCGTCTCGTCGAAGTCGTTGATGTCGAAGACCAGCCGCCGGTCCGGCGCGGCGAACATGCCGAAGTTCAGCAGGTGCGCGTCGCCGCAGCACTGCACCCGGATACCGGTGGCGGGCGTGTGCGCGAGGTCCCACGCCATCGGCGCCGCCGCGCCCCGGAAATAGGCGAACGGCGAGGTGAGCATGCGGCCGTACCGGATCGGCACCAGGTCGGGCACGCGCGTGGCGGCCTGCTCCTCGAGGATCGCGACCGGGTCAGGCCGGCCGGGCGGCGGCTCCCACCGCGCGTGGTCGGCGCGCGGCACCTGCCGGCGCCGGGCGCGGCCCCGGGCCTGCCACTCCTGGGACGTCAGTACCTCGTGCGGCGGGGCGAGGACGCCCGGGGACATCTTCATGGGTCACTGACCCCCCGATCGTGACTGCTGGCGGCCGTAGCCATACCCAGCGCGGTCACGCTTCAGGCCGGCCGATTCCCGGGCCAGCGGCGGGTGATCGACTAGCGGGGAGTTCTCTCCGCGGCGCATGCGACGGACAGGATTCCCGCTATGTGATCATGGCGCCGTCAGGCGTGCGGCGGGCCGGTTCCCGGGGGCGCGGGCGGGCCCGGCGGCCGGTGGCGTTTGCCCGGCCGGCCGTCAGGCGCGACAATCGAGACCGGATCTGCCCACCGGACTGAGCCCTGGCGTGATGGTGATGCCGCGCGTGCCTCCCTATGTAGCGGCCGGGACCGGCTGCTACGTCGTACGCTTGCCCCGCGTGCCGTTCTACTTCTGGGTGGTCGGCGCCATCATGGTGACCGGCCCGGGCTTGCTGGTCGCGCTGGTCGCCGTGTCCGGGCCGGACCCGCTGAAGGCCGTGGTGCTGCTGGGCGGCTTCTCCCTGTTGCTGATGTCGCCGCTGGCCTGCCTGTTCTGGATCCGCGACCAGGATCGCGGGCGTATCACCGGCCGGGTGGTGCTGGCCGTCGACGACGCCGGCATCTACCTGAACGGGCTGCCGCGGCGCATCGGCTGGCCCCAGGTCGCCGAGGTGGTCCTGTTCAGCACGAAGCACGGCAACGTGGACGGCGCCTGGGATCACCGCGTCGTGGTCCTGGAACGGGGGCCGGACGGCGAGTTCCCGGAGCCGGTCATCCGGCGGCCGCTCGACCCGTCCGGCTGGGGCCAGATGGTGGCCCTGTGCGACGCCCGGCTGCGGCTGGCCGATCTCGCCGCCGCGGTGCACGAGCACGCGCCGGACGTGCCGGTGTGGGACGCGGGCGGAGTCAGATGAGCGCGGCGCGGGCACGCGCGGCGGAGAGCCGGAGAGGAACCGGAGCATGAACGCCAAGGACCAGAAGACCCAGTACCGCCAGGGCGATGTCCTGCTCATCGCCGTGGACGCCATCCCGGGCCGCGCGGTGCCGGTACCCCGGGACCAGGGCGAGGTGGTGCTGGCCTACGGCGAGGTGACCGGGCACCGGCACGCGATCGCCGAGCCGCACGCCGAGCTGCTGGCCCTGCCCGACCAGGAGATCGAGCGCTGCTTCCTGCGGATCGTCGGGGACGAGGCCCTGCTGCGGCACCAGGAGCATGACACCATCACCCTTCCGCCCGGGACCTACCAGGTGGTCCGGCAGCGGGAGTACGTCCCGCCATCGCCCGCGCGGTCGTCCCGCAGGTTCCGCCCGGTCCTCGACTGACCGTGATCAGGCTGACCCGGTCCCGCATCGAGCGGGCGCGGGAGATCCGCGACGAGTGGCGGCGCCACGCGCTGGCCACGGCCCCCGCGGACCGCCCGGCGGCCGAGCGGGCGGCCCGCCGGCTGTACGAGCTCGACGGGCGCCCGCCGCCCCGGTTCGTGTGGACGGACTCCCCGGCCGGCGCGCTGCAGGCCATCTGGGACCTGTCCGACGATCACCGGGAGGCCCGGGGGGACGGGCTTCTCCACCGATGTTCCGCGGCGGCGGCCGCTGCCGTCGGCCTCGTGGCGCTACGAGCAGTCGCTGGGGCGGCGCGGCCGCCTGATGGGCCGCCGTCGGCGAGGCGGCGGCGACCTGGGCCCGGTCCTGGCGTCCCCCCCGGTCCGGATGGGCCCGATCACCCGGGACCGGTTGCTGATGCCACCGAACGACTGGGGAGTGCCGCCGCTCGGGCACGCGGCGACCATCCCGCTGCGGCAGCGCTTCGGACCGGAGTTCGAAGGCCTGCTGTTCGACTTCGGGAAGCAGTGCAACACCGGCCAGTTCGACGCGCCCGGCATCGGCTCGGACGTCGTCTACCGCGAGCTCGGCCTCGTCACCCTGCGCCCCGAGTACGGCGAGCGCCTGGATCTCCTGGCCACTCTCGCCCGTTCCACCGGGCCGTGGTGGCCGTACCCGGACGTGTGCGTGATGACCGAGCGCCCGGTCCGCTTCGAGGTCCAGCCCGCGCCACCGGGGAGAGGGCACGGCTGGATGGTGCTGCACAGCCTCGACGGCCCCGCGCTCGCCTGGCGCGACGGGCTCGCCATCCACGCCTGGTACGGGGCCGGAGTCCCGGAGCGGTACACCACCGGGGACTTGACCGCCGAGGACTGGCTCAACGAGCCGAACGCCGAGCTCCGGCGGCTGATCGCCGAGCAGATGGGCTACGCCCGGGTGCTCGACGATCTGAAGGCGGAAAAGATCGCCTCGGACGAGTACGGGACGCTGTGGCGGCTTCTCGTCCGCCGCAGCGACGACGAGGAGGTCGTCCTGGTCGACGTGGTGAACTCGACCGTGGAGCCGGACGGTTCGCAGCGGCGGTACGTGCTGCGGGTACCGCCCGACCAGCGGGTCCCCCGGGACGCGATCGGCTGGACCTTCGGCCTGCCGCCGGGCACCTACCAGCCCGCCGAGATGACCTGACCGGCGCCGCCCGCCACGGCTGCGAAGGTCAACTCGGTTCTGGCGGCAAGATTGACCGAAGGCTTCCGGTAAACGCCGGGCTAGGATTAACGGCATCCGTGCACGCGTCGGGGAGGTCCGGCCATGACGACGACTGCACCCACGACCGCTCCCGCCCAGGGCACCGAGGAGATCCAGGACGCCGGTCACGTCGATGTCCTCATCGTCGGTGCCGGGGTCTCCGGCATCGGCGCCGCGCACCACCTGCGGGACCAGTTCCCCGACCGGACCTTCGTCATCCTGGACGCCCAGGACAACCGGGGCGGAACCTGGTGGACCCACCGGTACCCGGGCGTGCGCTCCGACAGCGACCTGTTCACCTACGGCTACCGGTTCAAGCCGTGGCGCGGCCCGTCGATCGCGGCGGGCGAGGAGATCCTCGCCTACCTTGACGAGGTCATCGACGAGGACGACCTCGGCCAGTACATCCGCTACCGGCACCGGGTCACCGCGGCCAGCTGGTCCACCGAGGACCGCCGGTGGACCGTCGAGGTCACCCGGGACGACACCGGACAGCAGCTGCGGTTCACCACCGGCTTCTTGTGGATGTGCCAGGGCTATTACAACCACGCCAAGCCCTACCGGCCCCAGTGGGAAGGCACGGACCGCTTCCAGGGCCTGATCGTGCATCCCCAGCGGTGGCCCGAGGATCTCGACCTGGCGGGCAAGCGCGTCGTGGTGATCGGCTCCGGGGCCACGGCCGCGACGCTGATCCCCGCGATAGCCGGCCAGGCGGAGCACGTGACGATGCTGCAGCGCTCCCCGTCCTACTTCTACGCCCCGCCGACGACGCACGAGCTCGCCGTGACGCTGGGCCCTCTGGGTCTCCCCGATGAGTGGATGCACGAGATCCTGCGCCGCCAGTACATCTTGCAGTACCACTGGCTGGCCCGGACGTCGTTCGAAGCGCCCGACGAGCTGCACACGTTCCTCATCGAGTCCATGCGCCCGCTGCTGCCCGAGGGCTTCGACATCGATAAGCACTTCACCCCCCGCTACCGCCCGTGGCAGCAGCGCATCGCCGTCGTCCCGGACGGCGACCTGTTCGCGGCCCTGCGCGAGGGGAAGGCCTCGATCGTCACCGACACCATCGAGACGTTCACCGAGCACGGGATAAGGGTCAGCTCCGGTGAGGAGATCCCGGCCGACGTCGTCGTCACCGCCACCGGCTTCAACATGTCGGTCCTCGGTGACGTCGCGTTCACCGTCGACGGCGAACCGGTCGACTTCACCGAGCGCGTCACCTGGCGCGGCATCATGATCAACGGCGTGCCGAACATGGCCTACGTCTTCGGCTACTTCCGGCACAGCTGGACCCTGCGCGTGGACCTGGTCAGCGACCTGGTGTGCCGCCTGCTGTCACACATGCAGGACACAGGGCGCCACGATGGTGGTCCCCACCCTGCGGCCGCAGGACACGGACATGCAGCTGCGGCCGTGGTCGGATCCGGAGAACTTCAACGCCGGCTACGTCATGCGCTCGCAGCACATCCTGTACAAACAGGGCGATCGCGAGCCGTGGACCCACATGCTGGAGCACGAGCAGGAGCGCGAGATCCTGCCCGAGGCGGACCTCGACGACGGGACGCTCGTCTACCGCTGAGTCCGCCAGGCCGGGTCGGGGCGCCAGCCGGCCGACGGGCAAGGGCACAGGACGCGCTGGCCGGCCGCGCGGGACCGTAGGACGCCAGCGCGACCGGGCCTATCGGCCGCCCGGACGTACATTCATCGCGCCGGGCCCTGGCTGGTGTCTTGCGGCCCGCCCGGCACGGCGAACAGGACGCTGGCCGCGAGCGCGGCGCCCAGGACGACGATGCTGATCACTGCGGCGGCGCTGTAGCCGGCGTCGGCCGGGACGAGCCGTCCGGCGGGAATGTACAGGACGAGCACCGTGGCGCTCAGCGCGCTGGCGATGGAGTACGCGACCGTGCGCACGAGCTGGTAGAAGCTGATGGCGCTGCCGGTCTGGTCGGCGGGCACCCCGCTGGTGATCTGCAGCGGGTTGACCGCGTACACGCAGCCCACGCCGAAGCCGGCCAGCGCCATGATCACCACGATGTCCGCGTAGCTGTCCCGGGCGACGAGGAACAGCGCCATCGAGGCGATCAGCACGACGCAGCTCGCGGCCACCACGAGCTCCGGGGAGGTGCGCCGCGCGGCCCGGGCGGCGATCTTGCTGGCGGCGAAGCTGGCCACGGAGAACGGGGTCAGCATCGCCCCGGCGACGAGCACCGAGGCGCCGAAGCCGTAACCCGCCGCGGGCGGGGTCTGCACGAAGCGCACCACCAGCGACGCCAGCGGGTAGAACCCGACGGCCACGCCGAACGCGGTGACGTTGGCCGCGAGCACCGGCCGGCGCCGGAGCAGGCGCAGGTCGACCAGCGGGTGACGGGCCCGCAGCTCCCATCCGGCCCAGGCCGCGAGCAGCGCCGCGGACGCGACCGCGCAGGCCAGGGTGGTGGCCGACGCCCAGCCCCAGCCGGGGCCCTCGGCCAGCACGAGCAGCAGGCCCGCGATCCCGGATCCCAGCAGGACCACGCCGGGGAGGTCGAGGCGGGGCGGCCGGGCGGGGCTGGCCGGCAGGACCGCCACTGCGGCCGCCAGGGCCAGCGCGCTCAGCGCCGCGACGAACCAGAACGGGGCGTAGAGCCCCAGGTACTCGGCGAGCAGCCCGACCAGCGGGTAGCCCAGGCCGATGCCGACCGCGGTCGTGATCCCGATGGCCGCGATCGTGCGCCGGGAACGCCCGGCCGGCAGGTCGTCGCGGGCGACCGCGGTGGCCAGCGGCACCAGGCCGAACCCGGCGCCTTGCAGGGCCCGCCCGGCCAGGAACACGGCGAACCCGGCGGGCAGCGCGGACAGCACGCAGCCGGCCAGCATCACCGCCACCGCGCCCAGCGTGGCCCGCCGCCGCAGCCGCCCGTCGCCGAGGCGCCCCAGGACCGGGGTGACCACGGCGCCGGCCAGCAGCGTGATCGTGAGCGTCCATTGCGAGGCCGCCAGCGACACGTGCTCGGCCTGCTGGACCGCGGGCAGCAACGGCGTGCCCAGGCTGGCCACGGCGGTGGACTCGACGGCCAGGAACACCAGCACCGCCGCCAGCCGGGTCTCCGGCACGCTGCGGCTGCGGGGAGCGGACAAGGTGGTCGGCATCACCTTCACGCTAGGCAGGCCCGCTCATGCTGTCTAAGACCAAAACAACCATGTACTCATGCGTCTAACGCATAAGGTGGCGATCGTGGACCTGCTGCAGCTGCGCTATTTCCAGGCCGTCGCCCGGCACCAGCACGTGAGCCGGGCCGCCGCGGAACTGCGCGTCGCCCAGCCCGCGCTCAGCCGCTCGATCGCGCGCCTGGAAGCCGAGCTCGGCGTCGCGCTCTTCGACCGCCACGGGCGGCGGGTCCGGCTCAACCGATTCGGTGCCCTGTTCCTGGCCCGCGTCCAGGCGCCCTCGCCGAGCTCGACCAGGCACGGCAGGAGGTCCGGGACGCCGCCGGGCTCGCCCGGGGCACGGTCGCCGTCGCCGTGGAGACGCTGCGCATGGTCACCGAGCTCGCCGCGGGCTTCCTCGCGGACCACCCCGAGGCGAGCCTGCGGCTCTACCAGTCACCGGCCCCGGTCATGTCCGCCCAGCTCCAGGCCGGCGAGGTGGACCTGTGCCTCGCCTCGCAGCCGCTGGCCGGGCCCCGCCTCCAGGCGGCGGAGATCCTCAGCGAAGAGGTCCTGCTCGCCGTCCCCCCGGGGCACCACCTCGCCCGGCGAGCGCGCGTCGGGGTCGGGGAACTGGCCGGCGAGCCCTTCGTCACGACCCGTCCCGGCTACTGGCAGCGGGCCCTCGCCGACCGGCTCTTTACCGCCGCGGGCATCCGGCCCACGATCGTGTGCGAGGGTGACGAGCCCTACGCCGTCCGCGCGCTGATCAGCGCCGGGGTGGGCGTCGGGCTCATCCCGGCCGTGGCCCGCCGGGCCGCGCCGCACCCGCCGGTCGCCTGGCTGCACCTGGACGCCCCCGGCTGCCGGCGCACGCTCAGCCTGGTCTGGCGCACGGACGCCTACCGCTCGGCCGCGGCCCGCGCGTTCACCGAGTTCACCGCCACCCGCGCCTGGCCCAGCGACGCCTGATCCCGGCCCGGCCGGGCGCCGCCCGCGCCGGAACGTGCCTGCTACGGCAGGATGTTGCCGTGCCTACTTACGTCGCCCTGCTGCGGGGCATCAACCTCGGCGGCCACAAGAAGGTCGCCATGGCCGACCTGCGCGAGCTCGTGACCTCGCTCGGGCACGCCGACGTGGCCACCTACATACAGAGCGGCAACGTGGTGTTCAGCACCGAGCAGTCCGACACCGCCGCGCTGGCCGCCGCCCTGGAGGAGGCCATCGCCGAGGCCCTCGGCGTCCAGGCCCGGGTCGTGGTCCTGTCCCGCGAGGAACTGGCCCAGGTGGTGCGCGACAACCCGTATTCCGGCGAGCCGAACCTGAGAGCCGTGCACGCCATATTCCTCAGCGGCCAGCCGGGATCCGAGCTAGCCGACCAGGTGGCGACGGCCCAGCAGCAGGTCGCGCAGCGGGGTAGCCGCGACACGGCCGAGGTCATCGGCCGCACCATCTTCCTGCACACCCCGGACGGTTACGGGCGCAGTGACCTGGCCGCCTCGCTGGTCAAGATCGGCCAGCGGAAGACGGACCAGGTGGCCGGCACCGCCCGCAACTGGGCGACGGTCACCAAGCTGGCCGCGATGTGCGGCACCTGAGCCCGGCTCATTCCCGGCCGTTCCCCGCGCTGGCCGCTCGTACCCGCCCGGCCGTGCGTGCTGGCGGCCGTGCGTGCTGGTCCTCGTCTCTGGCCGGACGTTTCCGATCTTGCTGGCCGCGCCTGCCCGTAACGGGATAGTTTTATCCGTGAACGATGGAGTTGGCGGGGACGCGCTGGCGGGGCGTGGTCTGACTGAGGGGAGGTGCGGGTGCCGCTAACGGGTGCCGGGGACGGCGTGCTGGAGGTGAACCGGGGGACGCTGCGGCAGGTCGGCGAGGGACTGAGCGAGCTGTCGGAGGCGATACGCGCACTGTCGGCCGAGGTGTCGTCGGCGTGGTCGGCGGCCGCGTCGGGCTGCCCGGGCTGGCAGATCGCCGCGGCCTCGTCGGCCGCGGCGTCGCGCTGGGACCGCGAGGTGACGGCGCAGGCGAGCGCGGTGTCCGGTGCCGCCGGGCGGCTGATCAGGTCGGCGGCAAACTACTCGGCGGTGGAGTCCGGCCTGGTGGCGCGGGCGGCCGCTATCGGGACCATGTTCCCGGGCGGCCCCGCAGCGATCCGGTAGCGGCGGCGAGCGTATGGACCTGGCTACGTTACGAGCGGCCCAGCCGGATCAGCTGCAACGGGCCGCGCAGGACTGGGACGCGGCCTGCAGCCGGCTCGAGAAGCTGTCCGCGGAGTTCCGCACGCAGACCGGGACGCTGTTCGAGGGCTCATGGGCGGGAGCGGCAGCGGACGCGGCCAGCGCTAGCCTGCCGGGCCTGTCGGCGCGGCTCACCGCGACGAGCGGGGACATGGCGGCGATGGCGGCCCTGTACCGGGACGCGGCCATGGGCGTGTCCGACGCGCGGGCGCTGCTGCGCACCGCCGAGGACCTGGCGGCGAGCAACGGGCTGGTGATCGGCGCGAGCGGCGAGGTGTCGCTCGCGGCCCCGGCGGTCGCGGCGGCCGGGGCCAGGCTGCCCGGGCCCGGGGCCATGATCACGGCGATGCCGCCGGCGGCGCAGGAGGCGGCCAACCTCGTGGCGCGGGCGCTAGCCCTGGCTGGCGAGGTGGACAACCAGGTCAGCGCGCAGCTGGCCCGCCTGCCGGGATCGGCGACCGCGGTGACGGCGGCTAGCCGCCTGGCCGGGGAGATCGGCCGGGAGATGATGCCACCCGAGGGCCTGACCCCGGACGAAGCGCACGACTGGTGGCAGGCGCTGAGCAAGCGAGGCGCAGGATCAGCTGATCCGGGAGTTCCCGGCGACGATCGGGTGGATGAACGGGCTCCCGGCCACCGCCCGCAACGCGGCGAACCGGCTCGCCATGAGCCAGGAGAAGGCGAGCCTGGAACGGGAGCTTGCGCAACTGGAGGCCCACCCGCCGCCGGCCACCGACTACCTCGGCGCGAAGGCCGGCTACGTGCCCAGCCCGGCCTTCATGCAGCGGCAGGCCCAGGTCGCCGGGATCGAGCACGAGCTGGCCGGCATCAGCTCGGTGGAGCGGGCCCTGGCCCTGGGCGGCCACGGCGGCCTCCCGCCCGCCTACCTGCTGGGGTTCAGCACCGCGGGGATCGGAAAGGCGATCGTGGCCTTCGGCGACCCGGACACCGCGGCCACCACCGTCACCTACGTGCCCGGCGTCGGGACCGCGCTTACCGGGGCCCTGAGCAACTCCCAGCGGGCGGCCAATCTCTGGCGGCAGGCGCACCGCGGCGACCCGGACCAGAGCCTGTCGTCGGTCTTCTGGCTGGACTACAACGCCCCGCGGCGCGGCCTCAGCCTGGCCGGCCTCATGGCGGACCGGCAGATCGGCAGCATCGCGGACGCCGTCGCCGGGGCGAAGTCGCTGGCCGGATTCCAGGCCGGGCTGGCCGCTGCGCACGTTGCCGGCGTCCCCGACCGGACGGTGCTGCTCGGCCATAGCTACGGTTCCCTGGTCGTCGGCGAGGCCACCGCCCATGACGGCGTCCGCCCCGACGACATCATCTTCGTGGGCAGCCCGGGCGTCGGCGTGAACCACGCCGCCCAGCTGGGCATACCCGCGAGCCATGTGTGGGCAGGCGCGAACGTCAACGACCCGATACCGGACATGCCGCCGCACGCCGAGACCCTGCTGCCCAAGGCAGCGGAGGACAGCGCGGTGGGCGCGGCAGTGAGCCTGGTGACCAGGACCAGCCTCGCGAAGGGCGCGGAGGAGGGCGCGCTGCTCCCGCTGATGCTCGCGCACCTCCAGGACCCGAACGCGAGCTACTACGGCACCAACCCGGCCACCCCCGCCTTCGGCGGCAACGACTTCACCGCGAACGCTGTCCCGGGCGAGCCGCCCGGGTTCAGCTTGCCCTACTTCCTGACGTTCAAGGCCCACTCGTCCTACTGGGCCCCCGGCTCGGCCTCACTGCTCAACATGGCCCGCATCGTGAACGGGCAGTACAGCCTGGTATCGCCGGCGCCGGGATCGCCGGCCGGCAGTGGGGCATGACCATGCCGCCCGTCAGCCGGCCGGGCCAGCCAGGCCGGCCACGCCGGGCCGGGCCGGTGCGACGAGTGGGCGTCGTGGCCGCGATGCTGACGCTGGCCGTCGCCGGGTGTTCGGCCGGCAGCCCGGCCAGCTCGACCCCGCGCAGGAGCAAAGTGAACGACATCACCATGACCCCCGCGCAGGCCGCGGCCCACGCCGAGAAGATCCTGCAGGACACGGCCCATGCGCTCACCCCCAGGCCGCGGCTCGAGACCAGCTCGCCCGGAGAGGCCTACGGTATCCTCAACAACACCACGGCCTGCACGGACGGCCCGGACGCGTCCGAGATGGTCGTCGTGTCCCGGGGGTACTGGCTGCGCGGGATCACGGCGGGTGACTACGCGGCCGTCGGTGAGCAGGTGCTGGCCTACTGGAAGAGCCTGCACTGGGTGATCACTGACAGCAAGGGCATCGGTACCTCGCAGCCGGCGATCACGGGCGTGGCCCCGCCGTACGCGTTCAATGTCAGCATGACCTGGGGCGCCGCGGCCGATCCCGGCGGCCAGCTGTCGATGGGGGCCAGCTCGGTGTGCCTGTGGCCGCACGGGGCTCCGTCCTCGGGCCAGTGAGCTCATGCACGCGGCCAGGCCGGAACCCGTCAGGTGAGAGCGGAGTGATCGTCGTGACCGACAACCGACCGGATGCACTGGCACGCCTCGACGTCTTCATCGGTGACTGGTCCATCGAGGCCCGGTTCCCCGGCCATGAGCCGGCGCCGCCCGGAGCGGCCGGCCGCGGCCCGATGGTCCGCAGCCGGTTCGAGTGGGCCCTGAGCGGGCAGTTCCTGCTGCAGCACACCGAGGTACCGGTCCCTGAAGCGCCGGACAGCCTGGCGATCGTCGGCACCGACCCGCGGACCGGCGGCTACACCCAGCATTACTACGACTCCCGCGGGGTGGTGCGCCTGTACGCGATGGGGTTCGCCGACGGGATCTGGACGCTCACGCGGGAGTCGCCCGACTTCTCGCCGCTGGACTTCCGGCAGCGTTTCACCGGCACCTTCAGCGAGGACGGCAACACCATCACCGGCGCCTGGGAGAAATGCGCCGACGGCGGCGAGTGGGAGCACGACTTCGCCCTCACGTACCGCCGGGCCGGAGGCTGAGCCTCAGCCGGCTGAGCCTCAGCCGACCGCCTCCCGCAGCTTCCGAAACGCCTCCGCCAGCCCGGATGCCGTCTAGTGAGCGTGGTCCTTCCCGCTGTGATGCCGGGCTGGACACGCGCGGGACCTGGCCGGTTAGGGTTTTCTATGTCACTCCAATACGGTTGTTTGGTCTTGCAGCTGCGCTCGGCTCGGTGATGGAGGAAGCCTGACATGACGGCGTGGCCGATCACGCCGCCGGCATCCTGTCGCTCTACCACGCCGACCGCAAAGTCGGCGAGGCGCAGATCAAGACCCAGCTAGGCGCGTTCGCCGTCGCCGGTGCGGGCCTGTACGTGGGCCGGCACAACGGCGAGCCCGTCACCGACGACTACCCCGGCCAGCCGCCCTACACCTTCACCGGCGGCACCATCGACCGGGTAGCCGTCGACGTCAGCGGCGAGCCCTACGCCGACCTCGAACGCGAAGCCGCGCTCATGATCATGCGCGAATAACACCATAGGCATCGACTAAGAGCCCGGTCACTACTGGCCGCCGCTGAGGAGCTTGTCGAGCCCGGTGAGGGCGTCGTTGCGGGCTTCCTCGTCACCCGGCCGGCCTGCTGGCGGACGCGCAGCAGGCCTGCGTCCAGGCCGACATCTTGCCAGCGCAGGCCGAGGACCTCGCCGCGGCGCATGCCGTACAGCAGCAGCAGAACGAACGCCGCAAACTCTAGAATCAAATTGCCAGTTATGAAATTCCAGTGTAGGTTGGGAGCAGACGCCAGGGACCAGCCGCCCAGCGGCCAGCGCCCAGGAGGTCACCCAAGGGAGCCAAAGCCATGTTCCTCATCATCCTGCTCATCGTCGTCATCATCGCCGCGGCGCTCATGCTCCGCCGCCACTACCACTAGCCGCCAGACCGCGCTCACCCGCCGCGCACAGGGACACCGGTCCCGTACCAGCAGCCCGGGCCGCGAAGCTGCCAGGCCACACAGCACTGCCCCGCAGGGGAAGAGAAAAGATCATGACCGCGATCAAGGCAGCGCACGCCGCTCCTCGTCAGCGCACCTCATCACGGAATGGCCTGCCTGAGCCCGTGCCCTATGTGTACGGCCAGCAGACGCGCCGTAATACCTATGCCGCGCGAATAGCCCGGCGGAATATCCAGGGATGGTGGCAGCCACCGGCCGCTTTGCCCGAGCCCAAGGTCACTAGGCCGCAGGCTCCGACAGGACCTGCGGCGCACGTGAACCCCGTCCGCTCGCCCAACGTCTGGGCTGAGATTCTCACGGTCGCTCACGGGGAGCTTCACCGGGCCGACCTGGAACTGCGTCGGTTCGAGCGCGGTCGCTCACGGTCACCCGGGGAGTCTCAGGCTTCGCTGCGCTGCGTGAGATAAGCGCCGAGCGCCCGCTGGCCGGCGGCGCGGATCGGCATGATCGCGGGAAGCGCGTCAAGCTCCCTGACCACGCGCACTGGCGACGCCGTTCCCTCATCCCAGCAAGAGGCAGGCGGTCACTCGTTGGTGGACAGGCGGTCGTCCGGGGAGGCCGCCGTCCTTGCGAGCTGTGACAGCACGTCTACGTCGGCGGCAGGCCGTTCGCTCGCAAAGCGCCCGATCTCCTGGAAGCCCAGCGCCGAGTGCAGGTGAAGCGAGGCGGCGTTATCCGCCCCGGTCACATAGAACACCGTGGCGGTGCGGGCGAAGACCCAGCGCAGCCGGGCCCGGGTCAGCGCCGTAGCGGCTCGATCCGCACCGCGACCCCAGGCACGCCTCCGACCAGAGCCGGTCGCCGCGGACGCGCATCGTGTGTCCCGGTCGGGGGGTTGCTCTCGTTAGCCACGGTGCGCAGTGTATGGACCGAATCCGGTGATCAACGGCAACGGTATTCCTACGGGTCCCGCTGCCGCCGACATCATGCCCGGCGGACGCGGTTGCCCCAGATAGTGGTGGGATTCACCCGGATGAAGTGCGCGGCTACCCCCTCGATCCACGGCTCGAGTCCGGCATCCATATACGACGCACGCTCGGTTTCGGTATCCAGGTGATGCGCCGCCCCCCGTACCAGCACGAACCATCCCTCACGCGCTTCCACGTCGATCTGGTCCACTTCCACCGTGACCTGGTACTCGGCCTGCGCAATACCGGTGCGCAGGTCCTCGTCAAAGAGGATGGGGTCCCACGTGCCCAAGACAACCGACCCCCCGTCGATCTTGTATGCAACCGGCAGCGCTGTGAGCCCATACCGGCTGGTGTAGACCAGACGACCCACCCCGTCATCGGCGAGCAGCTGCATGCATTCAGCCTCACTCAAGCGTTCCAGCACGCGCCGGGCACTCGTTCCCGGGTCCGGCGCAGCAGAACCGCTGGGAGAACTGGGGTCGGCCTTTTCGTCTGGCATAGCTTCAAACCCTAGTCGCCCTGTCCGGCGATGGCACGGCACAGCTGGCGAGCGACTGAGTAACCAAGTGCGTAACAATTGCCACCGACAGCAGCCGACGCCTAGCCTCCACGACGAGTTCCCACTCTGTGCGGAGCCTCTGATGCGCCGCCTCGCACCCACCGGCGACCGGTAGCGCCCGCAGGCTTGCGCCGCCTCATACTGGCGGCAGCGGCGGCGGCTCAAGCGGGATCGGCGGCGGCTGCGGCTCCCCGAACGCTGCCTCGGCCGCTGACATGGCGCCGTAGTCGGTCGCAAGGTTGGCGTAGATCGAGTAGATCAGCGTGATGAAGATGCCGAGCTTGAGCCACAGCGTGGGCGTGAAGAAGAACAGGCAGCAGATCAGCGGGAAGTTGATCAGCCAGTAGATCGCGCCCCACATGTGGACCTTGTACTGGGTGTACGGGTTGGTGGACAAGTCTTTGAAGATCATGTCCAGCCAGCCGTGCCGGATGTGCACCGCCGTGTGCGCGGCGTGCAGCCGGGCGACGTCGGCACGCAGTTGGCGGACCTCGGCGATCAGGGACTCGGTCTCGTTCATGGCGCCAGCCTGGAGGCTCGGGCGCCATATCCACTCTGGTGTTATCAAGTTGCTATCGACCTAGATCATTTAGCCTGCCTCGCCTCTTGACCTCGCTTAGCCCTCGGCGCGCAGCCTCAGATCCCGGAACGCCTCTGTGAGCTTAGGTATGGTCCACAGCGCGTTGAGACCGCTCGGGTTGGGCAGCACCCACAGCCGGGTGTCCCCGGCGGTGAGTTCTTGCGGTCCCACGCCGGCCCCCGGCTGGCCGAACGCGGTCCGGTAGGCGGTGACGCCGACGATCGCCAGCCACTGCGGGCGCACCCGCGCGGCCTTGGCGAGCAGTGCCGCGCCGCCGTCGCGCAGTTCCTGCGCGGTCAGCTCGTCGGCCCGGGCGGTGGCACGGTCCACGATGTTGGTGATGCCGAGGCCCAGGCCGAGCAGTTGCTCCTGCTCGTCGGGCCGCAGCTGGCGCGGGGTGAAGCCGGACCGGTACAGGGCCGGCCAGAAGCGGTTCCCCGGCCGGGCGAAGTGGTACCCGGTCGCGGCGGAGTACAGGCCCGGGTTGATCCCGGAAAACAAGACGCGCAGGCCGGGCGCGACGACGTCGGGGATGGTCAGCTGCCGGGCCGCCGCCAGCTCGGCGGGCGTCGGGCGTACCGCCCGGCCAGGACCAGTCACCGGCGGGGACTGCGCCACGGCTCGTTCACGCCCCTGAAGTTAGCAGCCCGGGCCCAACGGACCGGTGGCGAGCCGATGCCAAGGCGCCAGCATGGTGTCGGCCGTTCCTGGCCGGCGGGTGCTGCCGGTGGGCAAGATAGGCCACTGACGCTTCGGCCAGGAGGGAGCTTCCCGATGCCCGTCGTGGTCGCGTTCGGGTCATTCGTCACCACGCTGCTCGGCGGCGTAGCCGCCTTGCGTATTGGTGATCGCAAGCACCTGGTGCTGGGCCTGGCCGCGGGGCTGATGCTCGGTGTGGTGCTCTTCGATCTGGTGCCTGAAGCCCTCGGCGAGCAGCCGGCGTATCTGTTCGGCGTGCCCGCCGTCCTGCTCGCTACGATGGCGGGCTTCCTGACGCTGCACGTGATCGAGCGCTCGGCGCCGGTGCACCGCGGCCACGAGGGCGAGTACGCGGGTCACCAGCACCACCCGGGTATCGGGATGCTCGCCGCCTCCGGCCTGGTCGGGCACAGCCTGATGGACGGCTTCGCCATCGGGGCCGCGTTCCAGGCCAGCACCACCGTGGCGGCGGTCGTGGCCATCGCGGTCATCAGCCATGATTTCGCCGACGGCTTCAACACCTACACGATCACTTCCTTGTACGGCAACAACCGCCGGCGGGCGCTAACCTTGCTGGCCTGCGACGCAGTGGCGCCCGTCATCGGGGCCGCGATAACCCTGGCTTTTACCATCCCGCACCACGTGCTCGGGCTGTACCTGGGGTTCTTCGCCGGGGTCCTGCTCTACCTGGCCACCTCCGACATCCTTCCCGAGGCGCACACCGGGCATCCCAGCCGCCTCACGCTCGCCTGCACCATCGCCGGCGCGGGCTTCATGTGGCTGGTGATAGGGCTGGCCAGCTGACCACGGGTCTTTGCGCCATGGCTACCGGCCGCGGAATTGCGGCTCGCGCTTGTCGACGAAGGCCCGGGCCGCCTCGCGATGGTCCTCGGTGAACCCGGTGTGCACGTGGTGGGTCACTTCGAGGTCCATGCACTCGCCCAGCTCGCCGGTCACGGCCCGGTTCAGGTTCTCCTTCATGTAGCGGTAGGCGATCGACGGCCCGTGGGCCAGCCGGCGAGCCCGCGCCATGACCTCCTGCTCGAAGTCCTCGGCAGAGAAGATCGCGTTGACGATCCCGAGCCGCTCGGCGTCCTCGGCGGTCAGCCGCTCCGAGAAGTAGTAGAGCTCCTTGGCCTTGCTGCTGCCCACCAGCCGGGTCAGGAACCAGGTCCCGCCGTAGTCCCCGGCGAAGGCCACCCGGGCGAAAGCAGTGGTCAGCACGGCGCCCGGGACCGCGTAACGCAGGTCGCAGGCCAGCGCCAGCGACAGGCCGGCGCCGGCCGCGGGCCCGCCGATGGCGGCGATGGTCGGCTTGGGCATGCTCCACAGGCGACCGCTCGTGGCCCGCTGGTTCAGCCGCTGGCGGTGGATGGCGGCGTCGACCGAACGGCCGGCCCCGTCGCCGCGGTCGGCCGGCGGGGCGGCCATGCTCTTCACGTCGCCGCCGGCGCAGAAGGCACCGCCTGCCCCGGTGAGCACCACGCAGCCCACCGCGTCGTCGGTCTCCACCTGGGCCAGGACCGCCCCCATGGCGGAGATCATGGCCGGCGAGAAGGCGTTCCGGCGGTCGGGGCGGTTCATGGTGATCACCGCGACGCCGTCGTTGATCTCGGCGCGCAGGTCCTCGGTCCCGGTGTCGAGCGTGGTCATGCTGGTTCTCCCCTGGCGCTCACGTCATCCTCCTCGCTGGCGAAGCGGACCCCGCCGATCACCCGCGGCCTGCCGCCGGGCAGCCCGGCGATGGTCACCGCGGTGATGCCCTCGCCCTGGCCGGCCCGGGCCGGGACGAACCGCAGCCGCTGGCCCGGGTCCGGCAGCTCGACCACCGTGGCGTCCCCGCCGGCGGCGGGAATCCCGAGCACGCTCCGCCCAGCGCCGCGCCGCGGCGGGCGGGTCGGCGACCTCAACCGTCAGTCCGGTCACGCCGCCGGGGCCATGCCCGGGCGCCTGTCCCGTCCACGACGGGCCCGCCCACCGCCACGACTGCGGCGGCGCCGCCCAGTCGATGGACACGATGGCCCCGGGGACATCCCTGGGGTGCAGGTGGGTGCCGGCGATGTCGGGCAGGTCGGCCGTCCAGACCACCCGCACTCCCAGGCCGGCGATCCTGCGGCGGGCCGCCGCCAGGTCCGGGACCTGGAATATCGCCATGTACCCGCCGTCACCGCCGCGCCGCTCGAGGTACCGGCCGGCCGTGGTATCCGGCTGCGCGGGCGCCACCACCTCCACGAACGTGTCGCCCACCGCGAACACCGCGTTGGTCAGGCCGAACTGCCCCACGCCCGGATCGTGATACGGCTGCGCCCAGCCGAAGGCCTGAGCCAGCTCGCCGGCCACCGCGCCGCAGTCGCGCGCCACCAGGGCCACCTGGCGCAGGCGGGGTCCGGTCAGCACACCCCAACAATAGGAGCCTGCTCCGGCCCGGCGCGAGGGCGGGATTGGCCCGCCTCGGCCCGATGCGAGGGGGACTGGCCTGCCCCGGCCCGGCGCGAGGGGAGATTGGCCCGCCTCGGCCCGATGCGAGGGCGGGATTGGCCTGCTCCGGCCCGGCGCGAGGGGGATTGGCCCGCCCAGCGGGCCGGGTCCGGCGCAGCCGCCATGATTACCTGCCCGTGTCGTTTCCTTGGCCGCGCCATTTGATGGCCTAATATCCTGGCGCATGGCCATCGTCCACTGACGGCGACGACGTAGCAGAATCGGCCAGTTCACCAGCGGGGAGCAACCTTGACCGAGGCATCCATTGCCTACGTGCGCGTTCAGCAGCACGGCAACCCCGGCGTCCAGAAGTACGTGGCGGTGCGGGCTGACGAGCAAGCCGCGTTCGTGGCCCAGTCAGACGACCGGCAGACCATCGAGGCCTTTGATCTCGACCTGCCGCCCCAGGCGATAGCCTGGCTCGCCGACCGGCTGGGTACCGTCCGTAAGCGGCCGTTCGTCGGCGCCATCATCGGCACCGTCACCGGCGATGTCTGGATCACCGGGCCGCTGGCGGGCCAGTACGGCCCCCGGTACAACCTGGCAGGCCGCAAACGGTGCGCGTTCCGGACCGCGGGTGGCGACCGGTGCGTGATGGCGGTCAAGCCGGGCCTGCTCACCTGCCCGATGCACTCGCCGGCCGACGACCCGGCTCCCGAGCCCACCACGAGCTGGAACATCTGGGGCTGAGCGGCCGCCCGTCCGCCGCGAGGGCTTCGTAAGATCGGCGATGAGCTTGCGAAGATGTTCCCGCGGATGAATCCGCAGACGAAGGGCTACGGCGGATGAGCGACGCGCTGGCTTGCCGGTCCGGACTCCCAGGCCAGCGGGGACTGGGCGGGCTCGTGGCTCCGGGTCGAGGCCCAGCGGCTGCTTTCGTATGCCTCGGAGGGCACCGTTTGATCAGGGTGGAACCCGAGCGGTTCGAGGACATGGTCGCCGACGCGCTGGACTCGCTGCCCGACGACCTCGGCCGGCTCATGCGCAACGTGGCCGTGACCGTCGAGCACGGCCCGGGCCCGCCCGGGCTGCTCGGGCTTTACCAGGGAATCCCGCTCACCAGCCGCACGGCGACCGGGTACGCGGGGGTGCTGCCCGACCGGATCACCATCTACCGCCTGGCGATCTGCGCGATCTGCGCCACCGAGGAGGACGTGGTGGAGCAGGTGCGCCGGACCGTGATCCACGAGGTGGCCCACCACTTCGGCATCAGTGACGAGCGGCTCGAGGAGCTCGGCTGGTGAGGCCCGGTCTAGTGGACCGCGCCGTCCGGGAGCCGCCAGTGCCTCCAGCCGGGGTGCACCCGGAAGTAGCGCGACGGCCCGGGCGAGATGGCAGCCAGGCGTTCCCGCGAGATCAGCGGCATCCCGCCGGGAACCGGCTCCCACCAGGGCTGGCGGGCGAACAGGCGGCTGAACAGCTCCCGCCGGCCGCCCGGGCCGAGCACGAGCTGGGCCGGCGCCGGCTGGTCGGAGCGCTGCCAGCGGAAGTCCCCGGACAGCCGCAGTGACGTGTCGCGGTTGGGCAGCGCGGCGTGCGAGGTCAGGCAGTGGAAGACCAGCGCGTCGCCGGCCCGGTATTGCGCGGTGGCCCAGCCGCGCTCGCCCGGGCCGAGCACGCGCGGGCGCTGCGGCGGGCCGAGATGGCTCCCGGGCCGCACCGCCAGGCCGCCCAGCCGGACCGGGACATCGGTCAGCGGCACCCAGGTGGTGAGCATGTCCTGAACCCCGGAGACCGCGTAGTCCTGGTGCACGTAGCGGCCGCGGGCCACCTCGGGCGGGCGCTCGGGGTAGACGGCGCGCAGCACCTTCGCCGGGTAGCTGAACGCCTGAGCCCCCAGGATCATCCTGATCGCCTCGCGCAGCTCGCGCGAGGTAGGGCAGCCGGTTGAACGCCGGGCTGGTGATGGCGGCGCGGAAGGCCGGGTCACCGCGCGCGTCCCTCGGGTTGAGCGCGCGCCGGTCGGCCGAGGCGTTCCCCCGGTCGTCGATCCACCCGCCCTCGCGCAGGGCGGCGCGCACGCTGTCGGCGGCCGCGCGCGTCTGCTCGGCAGGCAGCAGGCCGCGGAAGAAGAGGTACCCGTCCCGGGCCAGGCGGCAGCGCAGCGCCTCCGGGTCGCCCAGCAGGGCATTGGCCGGTGACAGCTCGTCCACGCCGCCGACGGTAGTTCCGGCGGCCCGGTACCGGGCTCGGAGAACGCGGTGCTCATGCCGGGAGAATGCTGTGCGGGAGCTGAGAGCCTACGGGCCGTCCGCCAGGTCGGCCCCGGGCTGGGCCGGCGGCTGGTCCGGCTGGGGGGCGCCGGGTTGGCCTTGAGGATCGGCTGGAAGCACGACTGGCCGTAGGCGGCCCAGGGCGGGCGCAGCGGAGTTCTCAGGCGACTGAGGAAGGCCGACGTCGTGGACCGCATGGCCGCGAGCAGCCCGTCGCGCCGCTGGGCGAAAGCCGCGGCATCCACCAGGCCGCGATCGGAGCGCCGGTGCAGCAGCGCGAGCTCGGTGGCGGAGAGCTGGAACTCGATCATGTCCCGCAGGCCGCCCAGCTTGCCGTGCAGCCGGGCCCACACCCGGGCCTGGCGGCGGGCGTGCAGGCTGCTCAGCATCGAGATGTCGGCCTCGCTGATGATCCCGGTCGGCTCGTACTGGGGCAGGTAGCGGCGGATGAGCCCGATGATCCGCTGCCGGTCCAGGATCACGGCGACGAGCACGACTACGAGGACGGCGGCCAGGATCGCGTAGGTGAGGGCGAGCCGGCCACCGCCCGCGGCCAGCGAGGCGTTCCACAGCGCGTGCAGCGCGACCGCGGCGGCCCAGCCGACGCCGATCGCCCACCCGCCGCGGCGCGGGCTGGTCAGGGCGGCGTAGGCCATGCCCGCCCCGATCAGCGAGCCGAACAGGGCCTGGCACACCGGGGAGACCACGCCGCGCAGCACGAACGTGGTGGCCACGTCGCCGAAGCCGTAGTGGCTGGCCTGGGTGTAGTAGTAGATGTTCTCGATCAGCGCGAAGCCCAGGCCGATCATGCTCCCGTAGACGACCCCGTCGCTCACGCCGTCGATCTCCTGCGGCCGCAGCAGCAGCAGCCCGACCAGGGCGACGGCCATGAGCGTCTGCTCGAGCACGGCCACGCCGATGACCGCCGCCGGGGAGGCGGCCGCGAACCCGCCGGACCGCAGCGCCGGCGTGGTGATCAGGTGGCTGCCCGTGGCGGTGCCGATCAGCCCGATCAGCGCGGCGACGCCCGCTCCCCACAGGAACGTGAACACCAGGCTGCTGCGCGGCTCGGGCTCCAGCCGGTCCAGGTAGAGCACCGCGGCCAGCAGGACCACGATGGGCAGCAGGGCCAGAGTTAAACCGATGCCGGCCGACAGCGCTCCGCCGGCGGCCACCGCGGCCAGCGCGCCGAGTGCGACCAGGCTGCAGACGGCGACGCCGATGATGAACCCGATCGGCAAGTGGTCGGTGCGGCGGTCGGCCGGAGCGGCCTGCGGATCAATCGGCGCCACGCACGCAGCATAGCCCCCCGGGCGGCCTGTCCCCCGCCGGCCGCGGAACCGCCGTGGCGGTAGCGCGACCTGGGGCCGCGAGCGCCGGGCTGTCCGCCGCCGGAAATGGCGCGGACCGGCGCGGAGACTGGCCCGCCCGACCCGGGCTGGTTACATTCGTGTGCATGTTCGAAGCGGCGGGCGCGGGTAGCGAACTGAACGACGAGCAGCGCCGGGCCGCGACGCACGCCGGCGGCCCGCTGCTGGTGCTGGCGGGCGCGGGAACGGGCAAGACCCGGACCCTGGTGGCCCGGGCCGCCTGGCTCCGGGCGCAGGGCATCCCGGCCAGCCGGATCCTGCTGCTGACGTTCACCCGCCGCGCCGCCGACGACATGCTCGCCCGGGTGGCCTCCGTGCTGGCCCGGGAGGAGATGCGGGCCCGGGAGGAGGCGCTGGCGCCGCAGGCGGCGGGACGGCCGGGAAGCGCGGACGAGCGCATCTGCGGCGGCACGTTCCACGCCATCGCGCACCGGATCATCCGGGAGCACGCGGAGTCGTTCTCGCTGCCGCCCGCGTTCAGCGTGATCGACCCGGCCGACATGACGGACGTGCTGGACGTGCTGCGGGCCGATCACGGCCTGGTGGGCACCCAGCGGCGGGCCCCCCGGGCGGCGGTGTGCGCCGACATCTACACCCGCTGCGTGAACACCCAGACCACGATCGCGGACGTGGTGGCGGGCGGCTTCCCCTGGTGCCGCGACTACACCGGCCAGCTGGCCAGCCTGTTCCGGGCCTACGTGGCCCACAAGCGCCGCCACGCGCTGGTCGACTTCGACGACCTGCTGCTGCTGTGGCGGGCGGCGCTGGCCGACCCGGCGGCCGGCCCGGCCCTGCGCGGCCTGTTCGACGCCGTGCTGGTGGACGAGTACCAGGACGTCAACGCGGTGCAGGCGGAGATCGTCCGGCTGCTGCGGCCGGACGGGCACGGCCTGACCTGCGTCGGCGACGACGCCCAGGCCATTTACGCGTTCCGCGGCGCCGACCCGGAGCACCTGCGGGCACTGGCCGGCGCCTACCCGGGCCTGGCCGTGGTCCGCCTGGTCCGCAACTACCGGTCCCGGGACTCGGTGCTGCGGCTGGCCAACGCGGTCCGGCCGCAGTCCGAGGGCCTGGAGCTCGAGCTGGCCGGCGTGCGCGGTACCGGCTCGCCCCCGCAACTGGTGCGCTGCCACGACGAGGCGGCGCAGGCGCGCGAGATCGCCGCCCGGGTGCTCGAGGCGCACGAGGCCGGCGGCCCCTGCAGGACCAGGCCGTGCTGGTCCGGGCCGGGCACCACAGCGACGTCCTCGAAGTCGAGCTGTCCGCCCGCGGGATCCCGTTCGTGAAGTTCGGCGGGCTGCGGTTCACCGAGGCCGCCCACGTCAAGGACTTCCTGGCCGCGGCGCGGGTGGTGGCCAACCCGGCCGACGACATCGCCTGGTTCCGGCTGCTGCGGCTGCACGAGGGAATCGGGCCGGCGCACGCCCGGCGGATGATCGAGGCGCTGCGCCCCGCCGATCCTGGTCCCTTTGAACGCTGCGCCTCGGCCGTCGACCTGGTCCCGTCCCGGGCCCGGGCCCCGGTGGCGGCCACGCTGTCCGCCCTGGCCGCCGCGGCGGGCCTGGACAGCGTCGCGGACCGGGCCGGCGCCATCCTGGCCGCGCTGATCGAGCCGCTGCGGGCCCGTTACCGGGACGCCGGGGTCCGGATCGCCGACCTGGAACGGCTGGCCGACGCGGCGGCGAGCCGGCCCTCGCTGCACGAGGCCCTGGTCGAGCTGGCGCTCGACCCGCCCGCTTCCGCCTCCGACCTGGCCGGGCGGCCGCGGCTGGACGACGACTTCCTGGTCATCTCCACCGTCCATTCGGCCAAGGGCCTGGAATGGCCGGTGGTGCACCTGCCGCACCTGGTGGACGGCGCGGTGCCCAGCGACATGGCGCTGACCAGCCCCGAGGGCCTGGCCGAGGAGCGGCGGCTGTTCTACGTCGCGGTGACCAGGGCCCGCGACGAGCTCTACCTGTACGCCCCGCTGCGCCTGCACTACCACCGCAACGGCCGCGACGACCGGCACGGGTACGCGCAGCTCACCCGGTTCCTGGACGCCCGGGCGCAGGCCCGGTGCGAGATCGTGGACGTCGGTCCGCGCGACCCCGTGGTGCCCCGGATGACGCAGCTCGCGGTGACAGTCGACGCGGCGCTCGAATCGCTCTGGGGCTAGCTGCGCTCGATGAGGCCGCGCAGGTAGGCGGCCTGCCCGGCGTGCTGGAGATCGTCGGAGATCACGCTCACCAGGCGGACCGCCAGGGTGACCGGCGGGTCCCAGGCCTTGTCCACGATGCGGTCGAGGTCGGCGTCGGACAGGCCCCGGACGTACCGGAGCGTCGTCTCGTGCACCGCGTCGTAATACGCGGTCAGCAGCTCCGCGGACTGGACCTGGACCGCGGCGACCGCCTCGCTGCCGTGTCCGTACCCGGTGGCCGACGCCGCGAACGGCAGCCCGAACCGGTCGGCCCAGGTGATCCCGCCGGGGCCGCCGAAGCCGACGTCCAGATCTGGCCGGTGCCGGCGACATCGGCGATGTGGTCGTCCTGGATCCGGGTCAGGTGCCACACCAGCCAGCCGATCGAGTTGGACCCGTTGTCCGGCCGGAACGCCAGCTGCCCGGGCGTCAGCCCGTCGACGGCCTCGTGCACGGCCTCCCGGATCCTGCCGAACGCGTCGGCCAGCAGGTCGGCGGTGGTCGCCATCGGCCTTCTCCTGTCTCGCGCCACCCTGCCCCGGCTCACCAGGGCAGGGACGTGCTGGTGAAATGCGTGAGGGTGTCCAGGTCACTCATCTGGTACACATGGCGCGGCGGGGTCTCGAACGTCGCGTAGGGCGTGACCCTGATCACCACCCGCTCCTCGTCGTCCGCCATCTGCTCGATCTGCGGGCGCCGGCTCTCCGGCACCTCCTCGCCGGCCATCACGCCGATGACCCGGGTGAGGACGTCCACGGCCAGCTCGCGGTCGCGGGAGACCACGGCGGTGCCGTAGACCTGCAGGTAGCCGAGCGGCCACTGCTCATCGAGGATGCACAGGCTGACCCGGCCGTCGCGCTCTACCGCCCTGGGCTTGCCCCGGGCGGCCATGGTGGAGATCAGCAGGTCGTCGCCGTCCATGAGGTAGTAGACGACGGTCATGGCCGGCCCGTGCTCCCTGCGGTTGTACCCGAAGACGCAGATCCTGTGATCGCGTACGAACTGCCGCCGCTGCTCCCGATCCACGATCGAACCCTATTCCGTGGCCCCGCTCCCGCGACATCAACCCGCGGTTCTGCGCCGGAGCGTGGCTCAGGCGCGGTGGATGGTGATGACGGTCCAGGCGCCGATGCTGATGCGGTCCCCGTCGTGCAGCGGGACCTGCATTTCGGTGGTGATCTCCTGGTCGTTGACCAGGGTCCCGTTCTCCGATCCCGGATCGAGCACCGCCCAGCCGCCTTCCGGCTGCCCGATCAGCACCGCGTGCAGGCGGGAAACGCCCGGATCGGTCGGCGGGCCGGTCAGGTCGATCTCCGGCTCGATGCCCCGCGACGCGCTGTACCGGCCGATCCGCTTCTCCTCCCCGGGCCGGGACCGGCCCAGCGCGAACCGGCGCTCCGAGTAGTAGTCGGGGAACGAGATGTCGGCGGCGCCGGGGCCGCCGGTGGCGATCACCCGGTCGAAGTACGCCCGGTCGGCGGTCACCACCGCCGACCACGCTGGCCCGTCGGCCGAGGCCGGCGGCGCGGCCGCGGTATCGCCGCTGGCCGGCCCGGCGCCCGGCCCGTCGAGGCCGGGGGCCAGCGTGGTCGGCGCCCCGGCGACGAAATCGAACCGGCAGACCTCGCAGAACCGTCCCGACCTGGGGGTGTGGCACACCGGGCAGGACGGCTGCTGTGGCCCGCTGCCCGCGGGCGCGTTCCTGGTGGGCTCGCCGCCGGCCGGGGCCTCGCCCATCCGCCGCCCGCACGCGTCGCAGTAGTCGTCGGCCGCCGACTCGTGGCCGGCCGGGCACAACGCCATCGCGGCCCTCCTACCTCTTGACCCGGACGGTCTTGGTGGACTCGACGTCGAGGGTCATCTCGTCCACGTCGCGAACTTTCGCCTTGAGCTGGATGGTTCCTGTCACAGGGTCTACCACGTCGACCACCCCGGCCAGTAGCCGGGCGGTCTCCTCCTGGCCGGACGCGTGGGCGAGCGCCACGGCCCGGCCGAGCCTGGCCGTCGCGGTCTCGAGGTCGTCGGCCCGGCGCGCCGCCAGCCCGTCCTGGATCACGTCGGCGAGCTCGGTCTGGCCCGTGGCCTTCGCCACCCGCGGGTCGATCTTGGTGGACAGCTCCTCGTTGTCGGTCCAGATCGCTTTGATCATCCCCTGGCCGAGGACCTCGGGTCCGGACGGCGCGCCCCGCAGCAGGCTGATCCGGGCCACCTGCATCTCCTGGCGGATCTCGGCGGGCTGGACCTCCACGCAGACGTGGTAGTCGCGGCTCTCCTGCCCGCCCCAGGCGCCGGTCGGGTAGTCGCTCGTCTGCGGTCCGGCCTCGGCACGCCGGCCGGTGAGGTCCCCGACGGTGGGCTCGGTCTGCTTCACGAACCTGACCCGCGCGGTCTGCGGCACCCGTACCCGCAGCATCACGTCGGCCACCTCCTTGCCCATGGCGGCCTGCATGATGGCCTCGAAGTCGGCGGCCAGCCCGTCTGGTTCGGCCACGATGCCCACCGTGCCGAGCAGCGCGGTGGAGATCTTGCGTAGCTCGGGCACGCGCCAGCCGGTGCCGACCCCGCGGCAGTCGCAGCTGAACACGCCCTCGCACAGCGAGATCGCCGCATCGAGTTGCTTGGGCCGCTCGCCGTTGATGCCGTCGGTCAGCAAGATGGCGTGCCGCAGCGCGGTCGGGCGGGTGCCGAAAATGTGGTGCGCCAGCCGCAGCCAGGACCCGATCGCCGTCCCGCCGCCCGCCTTCACGCGGCCGATGGCCTGCTGCGCGGCCGCCCTGGTACTCGTGGTCGCGATGGCCAGGCTGCCGTCATCCGGGTAGACCGGCTTGGCGGTGCTGGTGTCGGCCACGACCGCGAAGCCCACCCCGTCGCGGATCACGTCCACCGCGGCCGCGGCCGCCCGCCGGGCCTCGGCGATCTTCGATCCGGACATCGAGCCCGAGCGGTCGATGATGATGATCTCGGCGGCGCCTCCGGCGGCGTCGGCCGGGCGGTCCGGGCCGCCGGCCGACGTCACCGTGATGACGGCGTTGACCTCGCGCGCTCCGACGGGAAGGAACTCGTTCTGGAAGGTCTCTACGGTGAACTCGGGTGCGTTCATCTCAGCCTGCTCCTCGGTAACGGGTCCCAACGGCCCCGGTCATCAGGACCGGGTCCACGGGCGGACGTCGTTGGCCAGGTCGACCAGCTGGATCCGGCGGTCTTCGGCGGAGACCAGGCGGGCCAGCGAGCGGTAGGTCTGCTCCAGGCCCAACCGGAGGGAGCGCTCGGTCAGCTCCCATCCGAGCAGCCGCTGGCCGGGCGGTGCCTTCCCCGCGGCCACCCAGCCGAGCGCGGCCAGCAGGAGCTCGGCGGTGAGGCTCTCCTGGCTGGCCGCGTCCAGCCGCAGTTGCCGGAGCTGCTGCCCGGCCTGCGTCAGGCTGGCCAGGGACAGGCCCGCCGGGCCGCGCCCGGAAATGCGGGCCCGCAACGCACCGACCTGTGCCGCCACGTGGTGGCTGGAGGTCTCGGGCACCGTGTCGAGGACCTCGATCGCGCCGCCCGTGTCGCCGCCGGCCAGCCGGACCCTGGCCAGCCCGAACGCGGCGCTGACGTAGGAATGGTCGATCGTCCACACCACCTGGAAATGCCGGGCGGCGGCGGCGTGGTCGCCGGCGGCCTCGGCGGCGAGCGCCACGGCCAGCCGGGGCGCGAGCTCCCCGGGCAGCGCGTCATACACGCCCTCGAACTCGGCGCGCGCGTGGTCCGGGTGCCCGCCCGCGAGCTCGATCAGGCCCTGGTACCAGGTGACCCGCCAGTCCCCGCGGCCGGCGTCGACCAGGCCTTCCAGGCCGGCGGCGGCGCCGACGAGATCGCCGGTCATGATGCGGGCGCGGGCCACCGCGAGGCGCACCTCCACCGAGTCGGCCACCCCCGGTGGCGCCTTCGGCCCCGCGGTCACCACGGCAGCCAGCTCGGCCGCCTGGCCCGGGGCGTCGAGCGCGCTCAGCGTGGCCAGGTATCCGGCCGCCGGATCGTCACTGTCCGCCAGCGGCGCCGGCAGCCCGGCCAGGGTGTCCGCGGGCGTCACCGGTTCCGCGGCCGCGGTGGCCCGCAGTGGCCCGGCGCCGCCGGGCCCGGCCGCCGTGGCCGCCCCGATGGCCCGCAGCTCGGGACTGAACAGCGTGGACAGCGAGGGCCGCTGCTTGCGGTCGGACGTGGACAGGACCTCGCGCAGCACGCCGGTGAGCTGCTCGGCCATTTCCGCGGCCGTGGTGAAGCGGCGCAGCGGGTCCGGATCGGTGGCGCGGCGCAGCAGCCGGTAGTACGAGTCCTGCTCGGCCAGCAGCGGCACGGTCTCCGGCGCGGGCAGGCCGTGCAGGTACTCGCGGGTGAAGCCGGCGAAGTTGAAGGTGGTCACGGCGAGGGTGCGGCCGACGGTGTAGAGGTCGGACGAGGGCGAGGGCAGGGCGCCGTCGCGGGTGATCTCCGGCGCCTGGTAGCCGGGCGTCCCGTAGATGTCGCTGGTGACGTCGTCGATCCGGCGCACCGCGCCCATGTCGATGAGCTTGAGGTGATCGTCGGCGAGCATGGTGTTGTCCGGCTTGAAGTCGCAGTACACCAGGCCCTTGCTGTGCAGGTAGGCGAGCGCGGTCAGCGCCTCGGTCGCGTAGGTCAGGGCGTGTTCCAGCGGCAGCAGCCCGGCAGCCATCTGCTTGAGCGACTGCCCGCCCACGTACTCCATCACGATGTACCCGGCCGTCGTCTGCGTGCGCCGGTCGGCATGCTGCACGAAGTTGTAGACGCTGACGATGCCCGGGTGCTTGGCCTCGACCAGGAACCGCCGCTCGGCGATGGCGGCGGCCTGCGCGGCGGCGTCGCCGGTGTCGAGCAGCCCCTTGAGTACCACCCACTCCTTGTCGAGGTGGTGGTCCCGGGCCAGGTAGATCCAGCCTTGCCCGCCGTACGCGAGGCAGCCGACCACCTCGTACTGGCCGCCGACCATCTCGCCGCGTTCCAGCTTCGGGGTGAACGAGTACTCGGCGCCGTCGACGGGGCAGAACCCCTCGGTCCGGCCGGGCTGGCCGTCACGGCCGCGGCCGACCGGATGCCGGCCGCTGCTGCCGCAGAATCGCTTGCTCTCTTCCACCTGAGGGCTCTCGAGCACCGCGGTGGCCGGGTCGCGGACCGGTACCGGCGGCAGCTCGATCAGCCCGGCGCCGAGGCGGCGCCGGCCGGTGTGGCCGCCCGAGGGCCGCGAGCCGGTGGTCCCGCGTGACCGGGGCACCGGCACGCTCACCCGCGCCGCCGGGACCGGGCCGGCCGTGGCCGGCCTGGCCACGGTCGTTCCGGCCGCCGCGGTCGCGGGCGCGGCGGCGCCGGCCCGCAGGCCGCAGCGGCCGCAGTAGCCGTCGGCCTCGATCGTCCCGGTACAGCCGGGCTGCTGGCACGCGGTCACCGGCCCCGTCGCCCCGCTGGTGTTCATGGCCGCCGCCTCACCGGTACTCGGCCAGCCGGGACAGCAGCCCCCAGGCGCATCCCGCGGCCATCAGCAGCGCCGCCACGATCATGCCTGCTTCCAGGCCGGTCAGCGCGTCCTGGCCGCTGCTCGCGGCGGAGGCGAACGCCGCCTGGTCCGCGCCGATGGCCGAGGTCAGCTGGGTCTGCACCCGCTGGAACATGGCGCCGGAGCTGCCGCCCCGCACCGGGCCGATCGCCAGCTGGACGGCGCCGGGGTAGTCGCCGCCGTCGTCCCGCTCGCGCACCTGCCGGTGCCTGGCGTACCAGGCCGCCGCGGCCGCCGCGGCGGCCGCGGCGGCCCGCGCTCCCGGGCTGCCCTGGGCCGCGGCAGCGGCCTCCGACAGCAGCGTGCCCGGCCCGGGCCGAGCTGCCGTTCGACCCGGAGGAAGTCCGCCTGGTTCGCGTCGTCGCCGCTGCGGTTGATCAGGGTGAGGCTCTCGTCGGCGTGCGCCCGCAGCGCGGCGATATCCGCCTTGGCCAGCGCCTGCACCGGGCCCGACCCGTGATCGCGCGCGTCGAGCAGCTGGACCCGGGCCACGGTGACGGCGGTGAGCAGCCAGGCCAGCGAGACGAGGCCGACCACCGAGGCCGCCGCCAGGCCGTAGTTGAGCCTGCGGTGGGTACGCCGGCGCAGCCACCGCTGGCCGCGCAGCAGGACGTAACCGGCGGCCAGCGCCACCAGGACGGCGAGGATAGGCAGCCCGGTCGCCTGCTGGTCGGCGGCGCTCAGCCGCGCGTTTTGCTGCTGGTAGAGGCGGTTGGCCGCGGGCAGCAGCGCGGTCCGCATCAGGTAGGACGCCTCCCCCAGGAAGGCGGCGCCCACGGCCAGGCCCTGCAGGTTGTCGGCCCGCGCCGTCTCCACCAGCCCGGTGTAGACCGGGATCTCGGTCGACAGCACGGTCAGCTCGGACCCGGGCCCCTGGTTCCCGGCCGCGGCGGTGGCGGCCTCGAGGTAGGTCTCGGCCCGGGCGATGTCCGCCAGGTACTGGCTGCGCGCGGCCGCCGGCTCGGTCCCGGCCAGGAACGCGGCCGCCTCGGTGGCGTCGGCGCCGGACAGCGACTGGTAGATCTGCTGGGCGTCGAAGCTGAGCGGCTCGGTGCCGGCGATACGTTGCCGGCCGGGACGTGCGCTCGCTCGCGGTCCACGCCGCGGCGCCCAGAGCTCGAGCAGGCCGGCCTTCCCCAAGCCCGCACCCGGCAGACTTCCAGGAAAGTGGAAGTGACCCCGGCCGGGTTTACCGCGAGATGCGGCGAAGAGCTAGCAGGGCTATCGAACTTGTGTTCTAGTATATGAATGAGCGACGCGTCTGTGCCGGCATGGTGGACCTACCCGACTCACTGCGGGGGCGGGCACGCCTGGGGGCCCGGCAGGGTGATCGTCTCGTGGCTGCCGTGCCAGTGCGAGCCGGCCCGCGCGGCGCAGCCGCGCGGGAGCGGTCACCGGACCATCGCCTGCCGCGCGCCCGGGTGCCGGTACGTATGTTACGAGCCGCCGCACGATCCGGAACTGGAGCCAGGGACGGGCATGACGTTACCCGGCCGGAGGGTCTCCCGTAGCATGCTGGCGAGAGGAGGCCCCCCGTGCCGACTGTGGTTCTCCAGATCGGCGGGCGCATCCGCGCGGAGCGAGCCAGGAAGGGGATCAGCCTGCGGGGCCTGGCCCGCAGTGTCGGGCTGTCACCGAGCCTTATCTCCCAGATAGAGACGGGCAAGTGCCAGCCGTCGGTCAGCACCCTGTACGCGATCACGACCGCCCTGGGCATCTCGGTGCAGGACGTCTTCGGCGAGTCCCGGTCGGCCGGCGGCCCGGCGGCGTCCGGCCCGGCGGCCGCCGCGCGGGCGGCATCCGGGTCCTCGGCGCCTGCCCCGGCAGCGTCCGGCCCGGCCGGGTCTCCGGTCCCCGCCCGGGCGGAGCCGGGACCGGCGGCCGGCGGCCGGGCCGCCGGGCGGCCCGGTCAGGACGTGGTGTCCGGTCAGGACGCAGTGTCCGGTCAGGACGCGGTCTCCGGTCAGGACGCGGTGTCCGGCCAGGACGCGGCTCCGGCCAGGCCCGCGGAGAACTCCGGCCCGCTCTCGGGGCCCGGCGGGCCCGTGGCCTGCCCGGGACAGCGCGAGATCCTCGAACTGGACTCGGGAGTAGCCTGGGAGCGCCTCGGCCACGCGCCGGGCAGCCAGGTTGACTTCCTGCTCGTCAGCTACGCGCCCGGCGGCTGCTCGTCACCGGCCGGCCACCTGATGCAGCACCCGGGCACCGAGCACGGCTACCTCCTCCGAGGCGAGCTGGTCGTGACCCTGGGGTCCCGCTCGCACCGGCTGATCCCCGGCGACTCGGTCAGCTTCACGTCGGCTACCCCGCACTCCTACCGCAACCAGGGCACGGTCCCGGCGGTGGGCGTCTGGTTCGTGGCGGGCCCCGATGGAGCGTAGAGTCCGGCGCGGGTGGCGTCCCGCCCGCGTCCTCCCGGCGCTACCCGGCCCAGTCGGCGGGCGGCCCGCCGGGAGCGGCCGACCGTTCAGTATTTATTGACGCTGACCGTTCGCGGGCTCTTAACTAAAGGCCGAGCCGACAGGAAGGTGGCCGACCGTGGCGATTCACACCTTCGGACCCAGCGCGGTGGACTGGGAGCAGCGGGTCGACCTGGCCCGCCTGCGCAGCGAGCGCCTGGCCCGGCTCCGGGCCCAGCTCGACCGGTCCGAGCTGGGCGCCCTGCTCAGCTTCGACTTCGCGAACATCCGGTACATGACATCGACCCACATCGGCACCTGGGCGATGGACAAGCTGATCCGGTTCGCCGTGCTCCCGCGCGGCGGGGAGCCGGTGGAGTGGGACTTCGGGTCGGCTGCCCGGCACCACCAGCTGTACAACCCGTGGCTGGATCACACCCCGGGCCCGGCCACCCCCGAGGGGGCCCGGCAGACCGGGGCCCGGGCCGGCATCTCCACGCTGCGCGGCGCGTTCCACCCGCAGGCCGGGATCGCGCAGGACGTGGCCCGCAAGGTGGCCACCGTGCTGCGGGAGCACGGGGTGGCCGACGCGCCGCTCGGCGTCGACGTGGCCGAACTGCCGGTGCTGGCGGCGCTGCGGGCCGAGGGCATCGAGACCGTGGACGGGCAGCAGGTCTTCCTGGAGGCCCGCCGGATCAAGACCGCCGACGAGATCGCCCTGCTCGCCCAGGCGTGCGCCATGGTCGACGCGGCCTATACCGAGCTGTATGAGTTCCTGCGGCCGGGGGTGCGCGAGAACGAGTGCGTCGGCCTGGTCAGCAAGGTCCTCTACGACCTCGGCAGCGAGTACGTGGAGGGAGTCAACGCGATCTCGGGCGAGCGCTGCTCGCCGCACCCGCACGTCTACTCCGACCGGCTGATCCGCCCCGGCGACCCGGCGTTCTTCGACATCCTGCACAGCTACCTCGGCTACCGGACCTGCTACTACCGCACGTTCGCGGTGGGCAGCGCCTCGCCCGCGCAGCGGGACGCCTACGTGCGCTGCCGCGAGTACATGGACCAGGCCATCGCCCTGGTGAAGCCGGGCGCCACGACCGCCGACATCGTGTCGCTGTGGCCGCGGGCGACCGAGTTCGGGTTCCCGGACGAGACCGCGGCGTTCGCGCTGCAGTACGGTCACGGCGTGGGTCTGTCGATCTGGGAAAAGCCGATCTTCAGCCGGCTAGTGTCGCTTGACTACCCGGAGACGCTGGAGGAAGGGATGGTGTTCGCGCTGGAGACCTACTGGCCGGCCACGGACGGGTGGTCCGCGGCGCGGATCGAGGAAGAGGTCGTGGTCACGGCCTCCGGGTGCGAGGTCATCACGAAGTTCCCGGCCGAGGAACTGCTGGTGGCGGGGCGCAAGTACTGGACCGCGGGCGGGGCGCTCAACACGCTCCGGGAGAGCCAGTCGCAGCTGAACACGGCGGCCGGGCGCGGCGAGACGGCCGGCCCGGTGGGTGACGGTGCGGCCGGTGACGGCACCGCCGGTACCGCCGGGATTGGCGGTGCCCGGTGACCGCGGTCGACACGAGCGCCAGCGTCGTCAGCGCCGAGGAACTGCTCGCTCTGTACGAGGAGATGGCGGTGATCCGCCGCACCGAGAAGGCCGCGCACGACCTGTTCCTGGCCGGCCTGGTCAAGGGCACCACGCACCTGGCCGCGGGCCAGGAGGCCGTCGCGGTCGGCGCCAGCGCCGCGCTGCGGCCCGACGACTACGTGTTCGCCACCTACCGCGGCCACCATCACGCGATGGCCCGGGGCGCGTCGCCCGCGGAGTGCCTGGCCGAGCTGATGAGCAAGGCCACCGGCCTGTGCCAGGCCAAGGGCGGCTCGATGCACCTGACCAAGGCCTCCGCCGGGATGCTCGGCTCGTACGCGATCGTCGGCGCGCACCTGCCGATGGCGGCCGGGGCGGCCTGGTCCGCCCAGCTGCGCGGCTCCGGCCAGGTCGCCGTGGCGTTCTTCGGCGACGGCGCCACCAACATCGGGGCGTTCCACGAGGCGCTCAACCTGGCCGCGGTGTGGGCGCTGCCGGTGCTGTTCATCTGCGAGAACAACCTCTACATGGAGTACACCCCGATCGGCGAGGTGACCGCGGTCGCCAACCCGGCCGCCGACCGGGCCCCGGCCTACCGGCTGCCCGCCGAGGTCCTGGACGGCAACGACGTCGTCGTGGTCCGGGAGGTGGTGGCGCGGGCCGCGGCCCGCGCCCGGGCCGGCGAGGGGCCGACGGTGCTCGAGGCCAAGACCTACCGCCACTTCGGGCACAGCCGCACCGACCCGGCCAGCTACCGGCCCGCCGAGGAGGTCAAGCAGTGGCTGAGCCGGGACCCGCTGGACATCGCCCGGGCCCGGCTCGAGGCGCTGGGCGTGCCCGCCGAGTCGGTGACCGCGGCGGACGAGCGGGCCGCCCGCACCGTCGAGGAGGCGGTGGCCGCGGCCCGGGCGGCCCCCGGCCCCGATCCCGGCGCCGCGCTGACCGACGTATGGGCGGACGGAGGCTCGTCATGGCGGACGTGAGACGTGACCGAGGTGATCACCTACCGGGAGGCCGTCGCCGAGGGAATCGCGCGGGAACTGCGCCGCGACCCGTCGGTGGTGTGCCTGGGCGAGGACATCGGGGCCGCGGGCGGCGTGTTCAAGACCACCGCCGGGCTGTTCCAGGAGTTCGGCAAGGAGCGGATCTGGGACACGCCGATCTCCGAGCAGGCCATCCTGGGCGTGGCCATGGGCGCGGCCATGACCGGGATGCGCCCGGTCGCCGAGATCATGTTCTCCGACTTCTTCGCCTGCTGCTGGGACTACCTGGCCAACGAGATACCGAAGATGCGGTACATGACCGGGGGCCAGGTCACGGTCCCGCTGGTGGTCCGCACGGCCAACGGCGGCGGCCTGGGGTTCGGCGCGCAGCACTCCCAGGCGGTGGAGAACTGGGCGCTGGCCGTCCCCGGGCTGAAGATCGCGGCGCCGTCCACGCCCGCCGACGTCGTCGGGCTGATGGCCGCCGCGGTCCGCAGCGACGACCCGGTGGTGTTCTTCGAGCACAAGGGGCTGTTCGCGAGCAAGGGCCCGGCCGCCCCGGAGGGGCACGTGGTGGAGCTCGGCCGGGCGGCCGTGGTGCGCGACGGCACCGACGTCACCCTGGTGGGCCTGGCCGCCACGGTGCCGCTGGCGCTGGCCGCGGCCGACCGGCTGGCCGGCCAGGGCATCTCCGCGGAGGTGATCGACCTGCGCTGCCTGGTGCCGCTCGACATGGCGACCGTCCTGGAGTCGCTCGGGCGCACGTCCCGGCTGGTGATCGTGGAGGAGAACCCCTACCAGGGCGGCTGGGGCGGCACCGTGGCGTCCGTGGTCGCCGACGAGGGCTTCGAGCTGCTCGACGCCCCGGTCCGCCGGGTGGCCGCCGCCTGCGTTCCGCTGCCGTTCGCCGACGTCCTGGAACAGCAGGTGATCCCCACCGTGGACGCCGTGACCGCGGCGGTCACCGAGCTGGCCGCCTATACGGCGGTAACGGAACTGGCCGTTTCCCGGCGACGTTCACCGAGCTGGCGCCGGCGGCGGTCGGCGAACTGGCCGCTACGGCCCTTTACCTGCGCTTTACTAGTTTCCCGTCGCTTTTGTCACGCTCACGTCTCGGTACGGTCCCGAACTCGGTTCGGCGCCTTCCGGCGTCTGGACGCTGAATAGTCCCGGCCGTACCGTGACCAGCAGGGGGGTGCCGATGGAGCACGCCGGAACGGGGATGCCCCACGTTCTGTCGTGCCTGGAGCCGGCAGAAGGAGCCGCGGCCATCGGGCCCCCCGGCTCGCGATGATCGGCTCCGGCGACTCCAGCTCAACGAGATCGCCAGCAACCTCGGGGGTCACCCCGGTGAGCCCGACGCTCAGCATCACCCCGGAGAATTGGTACTTCGTGAAGTAGGCACGCCGCGGTGGCCGGACCCGGCTGACCTGCCCTACCCTGCGGGGAGTGGCCGCGGCCCTGCCCCCCCGCAGGGACCGCCCGGAAGGGGGAACGTTGGTCATATTCATGATCCGCCGGGTGCTGCAGGCGCTGGCCGTGCTGCTGATCGTGACGGTGATCACGTTCGGGTTGCTGCGCCTGATCCCGGGCAACCCCGCCATCGCGGTGATGGGGCCGCAGGCCTACCGCAACCCCGCCGCGATAGCCCAGTTCGACCGGGTCTACGGGTTTAACAGGCCCTGGTACGGCCAGTACTGGCTGTGGCTGGACAACCTGCTGCACTTCCGCATCGGCTACTCGTGGAAGCTGAACCAGAGCGTGGCCTCGCTGCTGGGCAACCACCTGCCGAAGACCGTGTTCCTGGTCGGGATCTCGATCGTCCTGGCGCTGCTGTTCGCGATCCCGATCGGGATGGCGCAGGCGGTGCGGCGGAACAGGTTCATCGACCACTTCTTCAACGGGTTCTCGACGATCTTCTACGCGATGCCCGCGTTCCTGCTGGGCCTCCTGCTCATCCTGGTCTTCGCGATCAAGTTCCCGATCTTCCCGCCGGAGGGGCCGCAGGGCGAGGGGGTCGGGGTGCTGTTCACCGACTTCAGCGCGCTGGTGCTGCCGATCGCCACGCTGACGCTGATCACCGTCGCGCTGTTCAGCCGGTACATGCGGTCCTCGGTGCTGGACAACCTGACCGAGGATTACGTCCGGACCGCGAAGGCGAAGGGCGCCAGCGAGCGGCGGGTGCTGCTGCGCCACGTGCTGCGCAACTCGCTGATCCCGATCGCGACCCTGCTGGGGCTGCTGCTGCCCGCGCTGTTCGCCGGGGCGCTGATCACCGAGTCGGTGTTCAACTACCCCGGGATGGGCTACCTCTTCTACCAGTCCGCCCTCAACCAGGACTACCCGGTCCTGCTCGGCATTATCGTCGTGGTGGCCCTGGCCACGGTCGTGGGGTCGCTGCTCGCCGATATCGCCTACGCGGTGCTCGACCCGCGCGTGAGGTACGTGAGCCAATGAGCCTGGCCAGCGGCTCCCCGGAGCCGATCCCCACCGACATCGCCCCGGACCCGGAGTCCGGCATCGAGGTGGCGGTCGTCGCCTACCCCGAGGACACGGAGGACGGCCGTCGCCTCCGGCCTGCTGCCCGCGGGCAAGCCGCGCAGCACGTTCCGGCGCGGGCTCGAGGTGTTCTGGGAGAACAAGCTCGCGGTGGCCGGGGTCGCGATCTACGTGTTCATGATCCTGTTCTGCTTCGTCGGCCCGCACATCTACCACACCAACCAGCTGCAGGTGGACTTCGCCCACCAGGAGCTGCCGCCGAGCGCCGCCCACCTGCTGGGCACCGACGCGAACGGGTTCGACGTGCTGGGCCGGCTGATGATCGCCGGGCAGATCTCCCTGGAGGTCGGCATCGCCGCCGCGCTGCTGGCCACGGTCGTCGGGGTGCTGTGGGGCGCGGTCGCCGGGTACATCGGCGGGTTCACGGACTCGTTCATGATGCGGATCGTGGACGCGATGCTGTCGATCCCGACGCTGTTCCTGGCCCTGGTCGTGGTGTCGATGGTCACCCCGAGCAAGCCGGTCCTGATCCTGGTCATCGCGCTGACCTCGTGGCTGACCACCTCCAGGCTGGTCCGCGGCGAGGCGCTGTCGCTGCGCACCCGGGACTACGTGCAGGCGATGAAGGTGATGGGCGGCGGCAACACCCGGGCGGTGATGCGGCACATCGCGCCGAACGCGGTCGGCACGATCATGGTGAACGCCACGTTCCAGGTGGCGGACGCGATCGCGCTGATCGTGGCGCTGAGCTACCTCGGGCTGGGGATCCGGCCGCCGCAGCAGGACTGGGGCGGGATGCTCAGCTCCGGGGTGCAGTACGTGTACGACGGGTACTGGTGGCTGATCATCCCGGCCGGGTTCTGCATCGTGATCGTGATCGCCGCGGCCATCTTCATCGGGGAGGGGCTGCGCGACGCGGTCGAGGTCCGGCTGCAGCGCCGCTAGCCGGGCACGGGGCACCGGCACCTGAGGACAAGCACAGAGCACCTGAGGACTGACGAGGACACATGCCGCCACTGCTCCAGATCGAGGAGCTGCGCACCGAGATCCGGCTGCGCAGCGCGACCGTGCACGCGCTGGACGGCGTCAGCCTGACCGTGGAAGCGGGGGAGTGCCTGGGCATCGTCGGCGAGTCCGGGTCCGGGAAGACCATGACCGCGCTGTCGATCATGCAGCTGCTGCCCCCGGGCGGGCACATCACCGGCGGGACGATCATCCTGGCCGGGCAGGAGATCTCCTCGCTGGACGAGGACGGGATGCGCCACGTCCGCGGCAACGAGGTCGGGATGATCTTCCAGGACCCGATGACCTCGCTGAACCCGACGATGACGGTCGGCGACCAGATCGCCGAGACCGTGCTGCTGCACCGCGGCGCGGACGCCAGGACCGCGCGGGCCCGCGCGGTCGAGGTGCTGGGCCTGGTCGGCATGCCCCGGCCCGCCGAGCGGGTGTCCAACTACCCGCACCAGCTGTCGGGCGGCATGCGGCAGCGGGTCATGATCGCGATGGCGCTGGCCTGCGAGCCCAAGCTGCTGATCGCCGACGAGCCGACCACGGCGCTGGACGTGACGATCCAGAAGCAGATCCTCGAGCTCATCGACGACCTGCGCCGGCGGCTGGGCATGGCGGTCATCCTGGTCACCCACGACCTGGGGGTGATCGCCGGGCGCGCCGACCGGGCCGCGGTGATGTACGCGGGCAAGGTGATGGAGTCGACCACCACGGCCCGGCTGTTCGCCAACCCCCGGCATCCCTACACCGAGGCGCTGTTCGGCGCGCTGCCGGAGAAGGCCGCCGACCAGACCGAGCGGCTGTACAGCATCCCCGGGCTGCCCCCGGACCTGACCGCCCCGCCGGCCGCGTGCCGGTTCGCCGCCCGGTGCCGGTACGTGCAGGACACGCTGCAGGCAGACCGAGCCGCCGCTGGAGGGGGACAGCTGGGATCACCTGTTCCGCTGCTTCTTCCCGGTCGGCCAGGCCGCGAAGGACGCCGACGCGGCGCAGCTGTCGGTGACCGAGGTCGCGCACGAGCGCCGGGACCGGGCGGGCGAGCCCGCCGACGGCCAGGTGCTGCTGTCGACCGCGGGCCTGGTGAAGAACTTCGCGGTGACCTCCGGCGCGGTGCTGCAGCGCAAGATCGGCGAGGTGAGCGCGGTCGCCGACGTCAGCTTCTCGATCCGGCCGGGCCAGACCTTCGGCATGGTCGGCGAGTCCGGGTGCGGCAAGACCACCATCGGGCGGCTGATCGCCGGGCTGGAGAAGGCGACCAGCGGGTCGATCGTGCTGGACGGGGAGGACCTGACCAAGCTGTCCAAGCGCGAGCGGCGGCGGCGCAGCCCCAAGGTCCAGCTGATGTTCCAGGACTCCTACGCCTCGATGGACCCCCGGATGCGGGTCGGCCCGATCCTGCGCGAGCCGCTGGCCATCCAGCGGATCGGCAGCCGCCAGGAACAGCACAACAAGATCGCCGCGATCCTGGACGAGGTCGGGCTGCCCCGCGCCGCGGTCGAGCGGTACCCGCACGAGTTCTCCGGCGGCCAGCGGCAGCGCCTCGGCCTGGCCCGGGCGCTCATCCTCAGCCCCAGGCTCGTGATCGCCGACGAGCCGGTCTCCGCCCTGGACGTGTCCATCCAGGCGCAGATCCTCAACCTGATGCTGGACCTGCAGCGCGACCTCGGCCTGACCTACCTGTTCATCTCCCACGACCTGTCGGTGGTGCGGTACCTGTCCGACACCATCGGCGTGATGTACCTCGGGAAGATGGTCGAGGTCGGCCCCGCCGCCGACGTCTACTACCGGCCGGTGCACCCGTACACCCGGGGCCTGATCGACACCGTCCCGGTCGCCGACCCGGCCGTCGCCCAGGCCCGGGAGGACAAGGGGGTCTCCGGCGAGCTGCCCTCGGCCATCAACCCCCCGTCCGGCTGCCGGTTCCGCACCCGCTGCCCGCGGGCGCAGGAGATCTGCGCGCAGCAGGAGCCGCCGCTGCGCCCGTTCACCGCGGGCGGGCACCTCGCGGCCTGTCATTTCCCGCTGCGCGAGCCGGAGGGCGCCGCCGCCGCGGCCGCCGCGCCCTGACCGGCCGGGCCGCCGCGGCGCAGCCGCCGGGCCGTAACCCGCCGACGCCGCGCCGTCGCCGGCCGCACGCGGCGTGGTCACCCGCACACGAGGCGAGGTTCTGCGCCGGGGGCAGGTGCGCCTCCTCGCACGGCCCAGCCGGTTGTGGCATCATGGCGGCTCGAATGAATGTTCGGTGCCCGCCCCGGCGGCGTTCACTCCACGATCGAGAGGGGATCGGCGTGCCTGAGCTCACCTGCCTGGAGATCTGCGCGGGCGCCGGCGGCCAGTCGCTCGGCCTGGAGCAGGCGGGCTTCTCCCACGTCGCGGCGGTGGACAACGACCCGGACGCGTGCGCGACGCTGCGGCTGAACCGGCCCGGGTGGGACGTGATCCAGCTGGACGTGCGCCACTTCAAGGGCGTCGACTACCGGGGCGTCGACCTGCTGGCCGGCGGCGTCCCGTGCCCGCCGTTCTCGATCGCGGGCAAGCAGCTCGGCGCGGACGACGAGCGGGACCTGTTCCCCCAGGCCCTCCGCCTGGTCGAGGAGTGCGAGCCCGCCGCGGTCATGCTGGAGAACGTGCGCGGCCTGGCCACCGCCCGCTTCGCCGCCTACCGCGAGCGGGTCATCGCCCGGCTGCGCGAGCTCGGGTACGAGGCCGACTGGCAGGTGCTCAACGCGAGCGAGTACGGCGTGCCGCAGCTGCGCCCGCGCTTCATCCTGGTGGCGGCGAGACCCGGCGCGGCCGGAGCACTTCGAGTGGCCGGGCGCGACCGGGACGCCGCCCACCGTCGGCGAGACCCTCCGCGACCTCATGGCCGCCGACGGCTGGACCGGGCCGGCGCCTGGGCCTGGCAGGCCAACGGCATCGGCCCGACCCTGGTCGGCGGGTCCCGCAAGCACGGCGGCCCCGACCTCGGCCCGACCCGGGCCCGCGAGGCCTGGCTCCGGCTGCGCGTCGACGGCCGCGGGCTGGCCGACGCCCCGCCCCGGGCGATCAACCCCCCCAACCACATCCCGAGGCTGACCCTGCCGATGGCCGCCGCCCTGCAGGGCTTCCCGCGGGACTGGCGGTTCGCGGGGCGCAAGACCGCGGGCTACCGGCAGATCGGCAACGCCTTCCCGCCCCCCGTGGCGCGGGCGGTCGGCACCAGCATCCGGTCGGCGATCGAAGCCGCCCGCGCCGCGCCGGTCCGCCTGCTGTACGAGGCCTCCTGACCGCCCGGCCGCGACCCGTCCGGCCCGCCGTGACCACCCTGCCGCTCTGGGAGCTGCCGGAGGACACCGACGCCGAGCTCACGGCGGTCGAAGCCGAGCTGTACCGGCTCGACCCGACCGGCGGCGCGGTCGCCAGCGTGCTGCGCGACACCTTCGACCAGCTCTACGACGGCCAGCATTCCGGCCGCTGGGCCTACGAGCAGCTGCGCAAGACCGAGAAGACCCACATGGGGACGCTGGTCGAGATCAACCTGCACCGGCGGTTCGGCTTCGCCGACGGCGACGTCACCGACTACCGGATCGCCGGGATCGAGGTCGACTGCAAGTACTCGATGTCCTACGGCGGCTGGGAACTGCCGCCGGAAGCCGTCGGTCATCTCTGCCTGGTCCTCACCGCGGACGACGCCAGCAGTTCCTGGACCGCGGGGCTGATCCGGGTGCGCGAGCCCGACCTGCGCGGCGCCCCCAACCGCGACGCGAAACGCCAGCTCACCGCGGCCAGCCGGGCCCGGATCCGCGAGCTGTGGCCGGACCGCGGGCGGCTCGCCGGGAATCTCTTCCTGCGCCTGGACCCGCAGACCCGGCGGCGGATCTTCAGCGCGCGGGCCGCGCGCGGGACGCACCACGGCCGGGCCCGGACCGACGAGCTGTTCCGCCGCGTGCAGCGCCGGATCATCCGCCGGGCCGAGCTGGCCACCGTCGCGCAGCAGGACGACTTCATGCGGCGCGCCCGCGGCAACGGCGGCGCGCGCACCCACCTGCGCCCGGAGGGCATCCTGGTCCTCGGGCACCAGGACGACGACCCGCTGATCGCCGAGGCTCTCGGCCTGCCCGTGCCGCAGAAGGGCGAGTTCATCTCGGCCCGGGTGATACCCGCCCGCGAGGACCGCGCCGACCCGGTGGCGGTCATCGGCGGCCAGCGCTGGGCGCTGGCCCGGCCCGGGGACCCGGTGCACCCCGCCCCGCTGCTGCCCCGGACCGGTGGCACAACGAACCCTTTTCATCCTCCCCATGCCTCCCACGTACTCTGAGCCTGACATCAACGGATGAAAAGGTTCGTGGAAGCATGACACTGACCTCAGCCGACGTCGTCACGCCGGTCGCGCGTTACGCCCGCCGGTTCCACGCCGTCGCCGGCTCACGTCACCACGTGGGCTCGCCGCTCGGCGCGTGGCTGCTGCTCGCGCTGTGCGCGCCGCCCAGCGAGGGAAAGAACAGAGAGATCCTCAACGGGATACTCGGCTGCGACGCGGACGACGCCGCGGGCCTGGCCGCGGGACTGCTCGCCAGCCCCGATCCGCAGGTCCCGGCGGCGGCCGCGGTCTGGCATCGCCCCGGGCCACTGACCGACGTGGTGACGCGATGGCTGGCCGGGCTGCCACCCCAGGTGCAGACCGGCCCGCTGACCAGCCAGGCCGACCTGGACGACTGGGCCCGCCGCGGAACGTTGGGGCTCATCGAAAGATTTCCCGTGGCGCTCGACCCTTCGCTCTACCTGCTGGCCGCCACCGTCCTCGCGTCGCGCGTGTCCTGGGAGCGGCCGTTCGACCTGGCGCCGGCCAGCGCGCTCGGCCGGTCGAGCCCCTGGGCCGGGGTGCTGGGCCAGGTCCTGCGGACCCCGGACGGGCCCGGCCACCAGCAGTTCGTGGCGGCGACGCAGGCCGCGGGCGACGTGGCGGTGCACGCCGCGCAGGCCCGGGGCGGCCTGCAGGTCATCTCGGTGGCCGCCGCGCCCGGCGTCCCGGCGGCGGACGTGCTGGCCGCCGCCTACGACCTGGGCCCGGCCCTGGCCACCGGCGCCCCGGTGACCCGGCGATCGCTGTTCGACCTGCCGCTGGGCGAGGGGCCGCTGTGGGCGATCACCGAGCGGACCGGGCCGGTCAAGTCCGCTTCCGGCCGCGAGGAGCGGTGCACGGCCGTGCTGCCGGCCTGGTCCGCGCGCAGCCAGCAGGACCTGAGCGATCCCAGCCTCGGGTTCGCGGCGGCCGCGGCGGCCCTGGCCCCCGGCGACCCGTGGCAGGCCCGGCAGGCGGCGATGGCCCGGTACAGCCGGGTCGGCTTCGAGGCCGCCGCCGTGACCGGCCTGGCCATCTCCATGACCGCCCGGCCGTCCCGCCCGGGCCTGATCCGGGCGGCGGAACTGCGGTTCGGCCACCCGTTCGCGGTGGTCGCGGTCGCCGCCGGCGAGCCCGGCCGCGGGGGCGCCTCAGACCGCGGCCCGTGGCATGGCCTGCCGGTGTTCTCCGCCTGGGTCGCGCAGCCCGAGGACGCCGGCCCGGGCGGCTGATATAGCGGCTGAGCGCGTACTTCCCAGCGTGGCCCGCGCCTTCCGCTGGCCCTTCACCGGCTCGCGGCCGGCCACGTGCGACCGGCCGGGTACGGCCGGCTGCGTGCGCCCGCCCGGGGCCCGGAATTCCGGTAAAGTGCCGCAAATGGACGGGCTTCGGCTGACCGGGCCGGTCGCGGGGCAGCCGGGGATCATCATGACCGGCTTCGACCTCGGCCGGGTCGGCTACACCCTCGAAGAGTTCTTCCTGGAGTCCACGGCCACCCGCTTCGAGCCCGCGGGACCCGCGGGAACCGACGGGTACTGGCAGGTCACCCCGGCGGGCCAGGCGCCGTTCGCCACCCGGCTGGTGGCGTGCCGGCCGTCCGACCCCGGCGCGTTCACCGGCACGGTGATCCTGGAATGGCTCAACGTCAGCGCCGGCTTCGACGCGCCCGCGCACTGGATGCTGACCCACCGGCAGGTGGTCCGGGCAGGATGGGCCTGGGTCGGGGTGTCGGCGCAACGGGCCGGCGTCGAGGGCGGCAGCATCTTCGATACGGCCGGCGAGGAGCCCGACGACGGGTCGCGGCGCACCATGGTCATGCCCGCGCTCAAACAGAGCGATCCGGGCCGGTACGGGGCCCTGCGCCACCCGGGCGACGCGTTCTGCTTCGACATCTTCACCCAGGCCGCCCAGGCGGTCCGGGACGGCGGCGTGCTGGGTGCCGGTCGAGTGCCTGCTCGCGACGGGCCAGTCCCAGTCCGCGATCCACCTGGTCACCTACGTCAACGCGGTGGCGCCGACGGTTGCGCCGGCCTGCGACGGCTACCTGATCGGCAGCCGCACCGGGTTCGCGGCCCCGCTGGCCGGGTGGGACGGCGGATCCGCACCGAGGGGCCGGACGGCGCGCGGGTCCGCACGGACGGCCGGGCCCCGGTGCTGACCGTGCAGACCGAGAGCGACGTGACCGGCGTGCTGGCCGGGGTGACGGCGCGGCAGCCGGACAGCAGCCGGTTCCGGTGGTGGGAGATCGCTGGCGCCGCGCACGCCGACACCTACGTGCTCGGTGCCGCGTTCAGCGATTCCGGCGACCTGCCGCCCGCCGAACTGGCCCGGCTGATGGCGCCGACCGCCGAGCCGCTCGGCATTCCCTGCCCGGTGCCGGTGAACTCCGGGCCGCAGCACCACTACGTGGCCCAGGCCGCGATCGCGCACCTGGACCGGTGGGCGCGCGGCGGGCCGCCGCCGCCCAGCTCTCCCCGGCTCGAGACCGATCCGGATGACCACATGCGGCTGGTCACCGACGACGCGGGCATCGCGCGCGGCGGCATCAGGACGGGCTGGGTCGACGTACCGGTCGCCGCGCTGTCCGGGCTCACCCCGCCCGGCGCCACCGGGATCGGCGTCCTCCTCGGCTCGACGCGCGTGTTCGATGCCGCCGAACTGGCGCGCCGCTACCCCGGCGGGCCGGGCGAGTACGCCGCCGCGTTCCGCGAGGCCACCACGCGGGCGGCGACCGCGGGCTTCGTGCTGGAGCAGGACGTCGACGAGATGGTCGCCGTGGCCACCGCCGCCTACCCGGCCCGTGACCTCCGGGAAACCCCGGCCCATCTCGCCCGGGCCCCGGCCCATCTCGCCTGAGAGCCTGCCCGCATCGGCCGGCGCGGTCGCGCAGGCCGCGTCGATCCCCGGCAACCGGGCTTTCGGCAGGCCTAACCGGCGATATGTACCAAATGCCAGCGCCAAGCCCGTGAAGAGCGAGATGATCGCGTTGAGTAAGGTTGAACAGGGTTCCTTGCGGGTCTTCACTCGCGCGCAACCCAGACGTAAGATCACCGTTAATTCACCTATCTGAGTGGGTTAACCCGCACGGAGCCGGGTCGGTCGCTGACTCCAGGGAGGCGAGTCGTTGGGCAGCCAGGCCGGACCGCCCGATGCGCATGCGTCGGCGCGGCGGAACATTTTCCACCATGCTGCCATTGCCCTGCGCTCCGCCAGCGAGCCGTGCTCGCCTGCCCGCCGGGAGGCTAAACCGGGAGCCGGACGTGGTTAGCGAGGTCGCCGCGTTCGGTCGGCACAACGCCCGGCTAGAGCCGGTGCCCACCGCCTTGCCCCCGAGCGACCGGGCCGCCCGGGGCAAGGCCGCCCGGGCCGCGGTGCCCAGGGAAAGCCACGCGTGCTTCCAGCCCGCGGTCGGCCGGCCCGACCCGGTGAGCCTGCTGGAGCGGCAGGCCGTGTCGCGGATACCGGAGTTGCTGCCGATCCGGTACGGCCGGATGGCGGCCTCGCCGTTCGCCTTCTTCCGCGGGGCTGCGCTGCTGATGGCCGGCGACCTCGCGGATACCGGGATGTCCGGGCTGACCGTGCAGACCTGCGGTGACGCACACCTGTCCAACTTCGGCATCTTCGGCTCGCCCGAGCGCCGCCTGGTCTTCGACATCAACGACTTCGACGAGACCCTGCCCGGCCCGTGGGAGTGGGATGTCAAGCGGCTGGCCGCGAGCGCCGAGGTGGCGGCGCGCGAGAACGGCTTCGGCCGTAAGCAGCGGCGCGCGATCGTGGTGGCCGCGGTCGCCCGTTACCGCCGGGCGATGCGCCGCCTGGCCGGGATGGGCGAAGTCGAGGCCTGGCAGTCGCCGGCCGAGGTCGATGACCTCAAGAAGCGCTACCACACCATCCTGAGCTGGCGGGAGCGCAGGCTGGCGGACGCCGACCTGGACCGGGCGCGGGACCGGGCGGGCCTGCATTCGCTCGACAAGCTGATCCGCCCGGCGGCCGCCGGGGAGGGCGAGAAAAAGGGCGAGCTTGGCTTTGCCTCCGACCCGCCGCTGCTCGTGCCGGTGGCCGACCTGCCCGACGCGGAAGCCTCCGGTCTTGAGGCCCACCTGAACGGGATCATCACCAACTACCGCCGCACGCTGGAGTGGGACCGCCGGTACCTCATCGGGAAGTACCAGGTGGCGGACATGGCGCGGAAGGTGGTCGGCATCGGCAGCGTGGGAATGCGCTGCTGGGTGATCCTGCTCACCGGGCGTGACCCAGCCGACCGGCTGTTTCTCCAGGTCAAGGAGGCGGTGCCGTCGGTCCTGTCCGGGTTCGCGGGGAACAGCCCGTACCCGAGCCAGGGCGAGCGCGTGGTCGCGGGCCAGCGGCTGATGCAGGCGGCCAGTGACGTCTTCCTGGGCTGGAACCCGACCAGGAGCGCTCACGACTACTACGTCCGCCAGTTGCGCGACTGGAAATTCTCGCTGGCGGTCGAGGACATGGACCCGCCCGTCATGCGCACGTACGCGGAGCTGTGCGGGCAGACCCTGGCCCGGGCCCACGCCCGCTCCGGAGACCGGATCGCGATCGGGGCCTACCTCGGCAAGTCGCCGGTCTTCGAGCATGCCGTCGCCGACTTCGCCGCCAGCTACGCCGACCAGAACGCCCGCGACCATGCCAGCCTGGTCATCGCGATCGAGACTGGCCGCGTAGAGGCCGAGCCGGACGGTAGCCTCCCGGCGGGCCGACTGGCCGTTTAGGGACCGAGCCGGACACGTAGCCTCCCGGCGAGCCGACTGGCCGTCTGGCCGCGCGCCGTGACCGCCGCCGTCGGCTCGCGCTCCATCTCTCCTGTCACACCAGCATCTGCCGTATCGAGACAGGCTGATCTCAGTCACCCGGCCTGGGTGATCCGCACCGCCGCGTGCGGTTGAGATCGTGAGTAGGAACGGCGTGACTACCCAGATGGGGAGTGGGCTATGAGAAAGAAGAGGCCTGAGGGGCTCCGGTTCGGGGCGAGCCGGCCAGCAGATGGCAGGCGGGCGGCAGGCCGGCGGCGGGCCGGGTTGGTGGCAGGCGCCGGCGTGGTCGCGCTGGTGCTGGCGGCGTGCAGTTCGTCGAGTAGCACCTCGTCGTCGGCCGGCGCATCGGGTAGCTCGTCGCCGAAGCTGTCGGGCACGCTGGTGGTGTTCGCGGCCACCTCGCTGACCGACGCCTTCGACAAGATCGGCGCCCAGTTCCACCAGGCCAACCCGGGCGTGACGGTGAAGTTCAACTACAACGGCAGTTCCTCGCTGGCGACCTCGATCAATCAGGGCGCGCCCGCTGATGTCTTCGCCTCGGCCGCTCCGGCGAACATGAAGACCGTCACCGACGCCGGCAACGCGGCGGATACTCCGAAGATCTTCGCCAGCAACACGGGCGAGATCCTGGTCGAGAAGGGCAACCCCGACCACATCACGTCCGTCAGCCAGCTGGCCAATCCGGCGGTCAAGGTGGTGGTCTGCGCCCCGGAGGTGCCGTGCGGCGCCGTGGCCACGGCGATATTCAAGAACGCCGACGTGACCGTCAAGCCGGTCAGCGAGGAGACCAACGTCGGCGGGGTGGTGACCAAGGTCACGCTGGGCGAGGCGGACGCGGGCATCGTGTACGTGACCGACGCCAAGGCCAACGAAGGCAAGGCCACCGGCGTGCCCATCCCGGCTAACGAGAACGACACCACCGAGTACCCGATCGCGGAGGTCAAGGGCGCGCCGAACGCCAGCGCGGCGACGGCGTTCATCAGCTTCGTGCTCGGGTCCCAGGGTCAGCAGGTCCTGGCCAGCTTTGGTTTCATGCCGCCCGGGTGAGCGGCGTGGACCAGGAGAAGCAGCCGTTCAACCCGCTGCTGGCCTGCCTGGCTGCGCTGGCCGCGCTGTTCTTCGTGTTCCCGATGATCGGGCTGTTCACGGGAGCCCCGTGGGGCCGGATGACCAGCGTGATCACGAGCAAGAGCTCGCTGGACGCGCTGGGGCTTTCCATCGCGGCCTCGCTGGCCAGCACGGTCATCGCGCTGCTGTTCGGGTTCCCGCTGGCGTGGCTGCTGGCGCGCAGTCACTTCCGCGGTAAGGGGGTGGTGCGCGGGCTGACCACGCTGCCGATGGTGCTGCCTCCGGTGGTCGGCGGCATCGCGCTGCTGCTGGCCTACGGCCGCCGCGGGATCATCGGCGAGCCGCTGGACAAGGCGACCGGGATCACGCTGCCGTTCACCCTGGCCGGGGTCATCGTGGCCGAGTCGTTCGTGGCCATGCCGTTCTTCGTGATCACGGTGGAGTCCGGGCTGCGCTCGATGAACCAGCGGCTCGAGGACGCCGCCCGCAGCCTCGGGGCGAAACGGTGGACCGTCTTCCGCCGGGTGACGCTGCCGCTCATCTGGCCCTCCCTCGCCGCCGGCACGGTGCTGACCTGGGCCCGGGCGCTGGGCGAGTTCGGGGCCACGATCACCTTCGCCGGCAACCTCCCGGGAGTCACCCAGACCATGCCGCTGGCGATCTACATCAGCCAGAGCTCGGGCCGGATGGATGAGGCGATCGCGCTGAGCCTGGTCCTGGTCGTGGTCAGCCTGGTGGTCATGATCTTCCGGCGCCGGCTAGCCGGCGGCGAGTGACCTCGCCATGCTCGACGCCGACATCCAGCTGCGGCTGTCCAGGCTCAACCTGGACGCGGCGTTCACCGTGGCGTCAGGCGAGGTGCTCGCCCTTCTCGGCCCGAACGGCTCCGGGAAATCGACCACGCTGCGGGCCCTGGTGGGCCTGCTGCCGCTGGCCGGGGGCCGGGTAGTCCTGGACGGCACGGTGCTGGAAGACCCCGCCCGGAAGGTCAAGGTCCCGCCGGAAGGGCGGCCCATCAGCCTGATGTTCCAGGACTACCTGCTCTTCCCGCACCTGTCCGCGGTGGAGAACGTGGCGTTCGGCCTGCGGGCCAAGGGCACCGACAAGAAGACCGCGCGCGAGAAGGCGTTGCAGACGATGGGCCGCCTGGGCCTGGACGGCCTGGGCGAGGCCAAGCCGGGCTCGATGTCCGGCGGCCAGCAACAGCGCGTAGCCATGGCCCGCGCCCTGGTGACCGACCCGAAGCTGCTGCTCCTCGACGAGCCTCTGGCCGCGCTCGACGTCTCGACCAAGACCGACGTCCGCCGCCTGCTGCGCGAGGTCCTGCGCCGGTCCGAGGCGGCGAACGTGCTGGTCACCCACGACCTGCTCGACGCCGTGGCGCTCGGCGACCGGATGGTCGTGATCGAGGACGGCGGGATCGTGCAGACCGGAACGCCCGCCGAAGTGACCGCCCAGCCCCGATCCCGCTATGTCGCCGACCTGGTCGGCGTCAACCTGCTACGCGGGACGGCCCAGGGCACGGTACTGGAACTCGACGACGGCGGGCAGCTCGTCCTCGGGCAGCCCGCCACCGGGCCGGCCCTCGCCGTCGTCGCGCCGGCGGCGGTGTCGGTATCCCGGCAGCGGCCCGAAGGACAAGCACCGAACACCTGGCCCGGGCAGATCCGCGCGGTCGACCTCATGGGTGACCGGGTGCGGGTGCGCATGGAAGGGAAGCCCGCGATCACCGCCGAGGTGCCGCCCGCCGCGGTCGACGAGCTCAAGCTCGACAACGGAGGCGAGCTGTGGGCCCGCATCGACCCAGCCGCCATCACGGTCTACCCGCCGTGATCACCAGAGGAGGAGCAGGTCATGAAGCTCAGCGCGCGTAATCAGATCCCGGCCCGGGTCACCAGCATCAACAGCGGTGAGGCCATCGCCAACGTCGAACTCGACGCGGACGGGGTCCGCCTGGTGGCCTCGGTCACCGTGGAGGCCGTGCGCCAGCTCGGCCTGGCCGAGGGCAGCAATGTCACCGCCGTGATCAAGGCATCGGACGTGATCCTGGCCACCGGCGACTGAGGCCGTTGGCGCAGGCGATACAGGTGGTCGCCGCCGGGCGGGCGGCCAGGCGCCCGGCGGCGATCGGGAGACCGCACCGCTCGCACCGGCCGTAGCTGCCGTCGGCGAGCCGCTGTTCGGCCCGGTCGATCTCGGCCAGCCTGGTCGGCGGCCTGGCCGAGCAGGGCGGCCACGTGCTGCCGGTCGAACGCGGTCGACGAGCCTTCCGGGTCGTGCTCGTCGTCGGCCGCGGACGCCGCGGACGAGACGATGCCGTCGAAGTCGCGCTGCAGGGCCGCGAGCCTCGCCTCGGCGCTCGCGCGCTCGGCGGCCAGCCGGCGCCGCGCGGCGTCGGTCACCGGGGCACGCCCGCGGCCAGCCGGCCGATGATCTCGGCGGCCGGGAGGTCCGCGGCCGCGCGGAACCCCTGGCCGGCGTAGAGGCTCATCCGCTCGGGGTCCCCGGCCGCGGCGGCCCGGGCGCGGAGGGCCCGGGTGGCGTTGTTGATCTCCGGGTACGCGGCGGGCGCGTCGGGGTGATCGAGCAGGAACCGGTTGACCAGGGCCCGCGCCGGGCGGCCGCTGAAGGCCCGGGTGACCGCGGTGGCGGTGCGGCGGGGGTCGGCCAGCGCCGCCTTGTGCAGCGGGTGCGCGCCGCTCTCCGGGCAGCGCAGGAACGCGGTGCCGAGCGCGGCGGCGGTCGCGCCCGAGGCGAGCGCGCCCGCGACGCCGTCGGCGTCGGCCAGGCCGCCGGCGGCGATCAGCGGAAGGCTGGTCGCCGCGGCCACCTCGGCCAGGAGATCGAGCAACCCGGGCCTGGTGTCCGCCGGGCCGGCGTTCGTGAACGTCCCGGAGTGCGCGCCCGCCTCCCGGCCCTGGACGATGAGGCAGTCGGCGCCCGTGCCCGCCGCCAGGCCCGCCTCGCCCGGGCTGGTCACCGTGATGCCCACCAGGGTGCCGCGGCGGCGGAACTCGGCGATCACTCCGGGCGGCGGGCAGCCGAAGGTGAAGCTGACCGCCGGCGGCGGGTCGGCGAGCAGCAGGTCGATCTTGTCCGTCCAGCCGTCGTCATCCCACCGCGGCTCGCCTGGCTCGGTCCCGAGCCGCGCGGCCTCCGCGCGCAGCGTGTCGACGTAGGACGCCACGGCTCCGGGGTCGCTGGCCGGGGTGCCCGGCACGAACAGGTTGACGCCGAAGGCGGGCGCGCCCGCGGTCCGGACCGCGTCCATCTCGGCCCGGATCCCGTCGGCCGTCTTGTAGCCGCCGGCCAGGAACCCGAGCGCGCCCGCCTGCGCGGCGGCGGCGACCAGGCTGGCGGTGGACGGGCCGCCCGCCATCGGGGCCAACCAGATCGGCAGCGCGCTCAGCTCGCGGATCCTGTCCGCCGGACCGGTGCTCATCTGCGGCTCCTTGCCGGGGATGCCTCCGCGGCAGCGTCGGGCGCCGCGGCGTCCCTACCATCAGATCACTTCGGCCACTGGGGCGGCAGCGACCGGACGCCCGGCTGGGTGAGATGCGTCACGCGGCCGCCGCCGGACGGCCCGGCCGGGGGCATCATCGCCGCGGCCGCTGGCGGCGCGGGCCTGACCGCCCGGCCGGAACGACGGACGCGCGATCATGGCCACGCCCCGATGGCGCGGGCACGGCGGGTGATCGGGCAGGCTTGAGGCTATGGCGGACACTCTTACCCTGATGGCGGTGCACGCGCACCCCGACGACGAGTCGTCGAGCACCGGCGGCGTGCTGGCCAAGTATTCCGACGAGGGCATCCGGACGGTGGTGGTGACCTGCACGAACGGTGAGTTCGGGGACACGCCGGACGGCGTCAAGCCCGGCCAGGACGGTCACGAGGAGCAGGCCGTGGCGGAGATCAGGCTGGCCGAGCTCAGGGAGGCCTGCAAGCACCTGGGCGTCACCGACCTCGAGCTGCTCGGCTACCACGACTCGGGCATGCCCGACTGGGAGTACAAGGACCGGCCGGACGCGTTCTGCAACGTGCCGCAGGATGAGGTCGCCGGCCGCATCGGCGCGCTGATCGAGCTGTACCGGCCCCAGGTCGTGATCACCTACGACGACCAGGGTCCCTACCAGCATCCGGACCACCTGCACGCCAGCCGGTGCGCGCAGGCCGCGGTGTCCGCGACCGGGATACCGGACAAGCTCTACCTGACCGCCATGCGCCGCAGCGACTGGCGCAAGGTATGGGACGCACTGCGCGAGGCCGGCGTGGAGGTGCCCGACACGCCTCAGATCGACGAGCAGGCGCTGCGCCAGATGGAGGAGGCCGAGCGGCGGATCAGCACCAACGTCGACATCCGCCCGGTCCTCGAGCGCAAGCGCGCGGCGCTGCTCGCGCACGCCAGCCAGATCCGCGACTCCTGGTTCAGCAAGATCCCGCCCGAGATCGGCGAGCAGGTGTTCGGCCGGGAGAGCTTCACCCGGGCCCTGGACCGGACCGGCGCGCCGGTTCCCGAGGACGACCTGTTCGCCGGGCTCCGGCCGGCCGCTGGCTAGCCGTACGGCCGGCTAGCCAGTCGGCCGGCGCCGGAATCGCCAGGTCACGCGTCTTCTGCGGTGAAGATCATGCTGCGTACCGGGGCGAGTTCCTGAAGGCGGGCCGCGTCCTCGGCGGTGGCGCGGCCCTCGGGTGAGGCGAACGCGGTGCGCAGGTCATCCATCGTGTCCCAGTCCAGCTCGGCGACCAGGTAGTACGGCGCGCCGCGGACGGCCGTGACGTCACGGCTGACCGTGTACCGGCGCAGCCCCGGCAGGCGGTGGCAGAGCGGGATGTGGACCTCGCGGTAGTGCCGGTCGAACGCCCCGGGGTCGGCCGGCGCCTCGTAGAAGGCGAGGAACCGTGCGGTCATCGTGCTGCCCTCCGGTACCGGACCAGGACGGCAGCGCCGGCCGGCTCGGCCGACAGGCACTCCAGGTACGCCGGCGGGCGGCCGGCCGGGAAGAGCCGCTCGCCGGTGCCGAGGGCGGTGGGGAAGATCTGCAGCCGGTACTCATCGATCAGGTCCGCGGCCATCAGCGCATGCACCACGCTCAAGCTGCCCATGATGATCACGTCGCGCTGCTCGCGCTTGATGGCATCGATGACGTCGCCGTCGATGACCTGCGAGTTCTGCCAGGCCGAGGTGTCGGCCAGGGTGCGGGAGGCGACCAGCTTCGCCGCGGCGTTCATCCGCGCGGAGAACGGGTCGTCGCGCCCCGGCCAGATCCGTGAGAACAGCTGCCAGGTCGTGCGCCCCAGCAGCAGGACCCCATCGTCCAGCGTGCGGCCGACCCGGAACTTGTCCCCGGCGACCGCCTCGGGGCCGTGCCGGAACACCCAGCCGCCGGCCGGCGTGCCGTCGGACCCGGTCGGGTCGGACACGATCCCGTCCAGGGTAATGAATTCGATAACGGTGACGCTCATGGTGGGTCTCCTTCGGTCGGTGCTCACCCGTACGTACCGGCGGCACCGGCCTGACTCATCGCCCCGGGCGCAACTCGTCGAAAGAAACCCGTTCGGGCAGGGCGAAGGCCTCGAACACGGCCGGGTCGGCGAACACGACGTTGCGCGCCACCCGGCCGCCGGTGACCGTGAAGACCTGGAGGGTGTGCAGCCGGAGGCCGCCGCCAGGCTCCGGCGCGTATGCGGCGAACGCGGGCTGCCCGTTGGCGGACAGGCGCCGGACCCCCAGCCGGCCCCGCGCATCTCGAACACGCGCCGCATGAACCGGCCGTAGTCGCGGCGGCCCCGGTACCACAGCGGCACCGGCGGCATCTCCAGGACCGCCTCATCGGCGAGCAGCCGCACGAGCGCGGGGACGTCGGCCGCCTCGAAGGCGCGCACGTACCGGTCGATCACCGCGCGCGCCCCGGGATCGTCCGGCTCGGTGATCTCGCCCGCGTCGCCCACGCCCGCGAGGGCGGCGCGGGCCCGCTGCAGGGCGCTGTTGACCGCTGCGACCGTGGTGCCCAGCTGGCCGGCGACCTCGGCGGCGCTGAACTCCAGCACCTCGCGGAGCACGAGCACGGCCCGCTGCCGCGGCGGCAGGACCTGCATCGCCGCCACCAGCGCGAGCCGCAGGTCGGCCCGGACCCCGGGATCGAACCGCGCGTCGGGAAACGGCTGCAGCCAGGGAATGTCGAACGCCGGCGTGAGCGGCGCCGCGGGATCGTCGCTCGGCGCCCCCAGCCCGGACGGCAGCGGCCGCCGGGCCCGCCCCTGCAGCGCGGACAGGCAGGCGTTCGCCGCGATCCGGTACAGCCAGGTCCGCACGGACGCGCGCGTGCGGTCGTACCGGTCGCGCGCCTTCCAGGCGCGCAGCATCGTCTCCTGCGCCAGGTCCTCCGCTTCGTGGAACGAGCCCAGCATCCGGTAGCAGTATGCGACCAGCTCGCCCCGGTACGGCTCGAAGTCCACGGGGTTTAGCGCTTGCGGGCCAGGGTGACGCCGTCGCGCACCGGCAGCATCACCGACTCCACCCGGCTGTCGCCGACGATGAGGTCGTTCAGGTGGCGCATGGCCACGGCGCCGCTGTTCTGGAAGGCCGGGTCCGCTACCTCGCCGCCGCGCAGCACGTTGTCCAGGATGATCAGGCCGCCGGGGCGCAGCCGGACGACCAGCTCCTCGTAGTAGAGCGGGTAGTTGCCCTTGTCGGCGTCGATGAAGGCGAGGTCGAGGACCGGCTCGGCCGGCAGCGCGCGGAGCGTGTCCAGCGCCGGCCCGAGCCGCAGCTCGATCCGGTCCTCCAGCCCGGCCAGCTTCCAGTAGCGCCGCGCGATCGAGGTGAACTCCTCGCTGGCGTCGCAGGCGAGCAGGTGACCGTCGTCCGGCAGGCCTCTCGCGATGCAGATCGACGAGTAGCCGGTGAACACCCCCACCTCCACGGCCCGCCGGGCTCCGGTCAGCCGGGCCAGCATGGTGAGCAGCTGGCCCTCGTCGTGCGAGACCTGCATGCCCGCGGCCCCGGGAAAGGCCTCGGCGGTCTTGGTGATCAGCTCGCTCAGCAGGGCGTCGGGCGGCGTGCAGTGCGTGAGCAGGTAGTCGCTGACCGCCGGATTGACAATGTCCACGGTTCCCCTCCCTGCGCCGCAGCGTCTGATCCTCCTGGCCCTAGCTAAGCACGACCGGCCCGCGCGGCCCGGCCCGCTCCCGGGCCGGCCGGGTGGCGTCACGTTGTGGCTCCTGCCGGGGGACACTGGTGTGCGGGCGCGGAAGGATGGCGGGATGGGGAGTCGGCTCCCGGCAGGGCAGCGGATCAGGACGGCGGTCCGCGTCGAGGGGATCGTCCAGGGGGTCGGCTTCCGGCCGTTCGTGTACTCGCTCGCGACCGGGCTCGGGCTCGGCGGGCTGGTCGGCAACGATTCCGACGGGGTGTTCGCCGAGGTCGAAGGGCCGCCTGCGGCCGTCGAGGCGTTCTTGCGCTCGCTGGCCCGCGACGCGCCGCCGCTGGCCAGGATCGAGCGGATCACCACCACGGCCATCCCGCCGGACGGCACCGCGTCGTTCTCGATCGCGCCGAGCGAGGCCGGCCTGCTGCGGCGGACGCTGGTATCCGCGGACACCGCGACGTGCGCGGACTGCCTGGCCGAGCTCGCAGATCCGGCCGACCGGCGGTTCGGGTACCCGTTCATCAACTGCACGAACTGCGGCCCGCGGTTCACGATCGTCCGCGACGTCCCTTACGACCGGCCGCTGACCACGATGGCCTCCTTCGCGATGTGCGACCGGTGCGCCGCGGAGTACCACGACCCGGCGGACCGCCGTTTCCACGCGCAGCCGACCTGCTGCCCGGCGTGCGGCCCCCGGCTGGCGCTGCTCGACCCGGCCGGGACGGCCCGGCCCGGTCCCGCCGCTGGAGGCCGCGGCGGACCTGCTCCGGCAGGGCCAGGTGCTGGCCGTGAAGGGCCTGGGCGGCTACCACCTGGCCGTGGACGCGTCCAATGAGGCGGCGGCCGGCGCGTTGCGGGCCCGTAAACACCGTGAGGATAAGCCGTTCGCGGTGATGGTGGCGGACGTGGCCGCCGCGGGCCGGCTGTGCCAGGTGGACGAGACCGCCGCCGCGCTGCTGGCCAGCAGCCGGCGGCCGATCGTGCTGCTGCCGAAGCGGCCGTCGGGCGTGGCCGAGGCCGTCGCCCCCGGGAACCGGCAGCTGGGGCTGATGCTGCCGTATACGCCGCTGCACCACCTGCTGCTCGCGGGCGTCGCCGGGCCGGTGGTGCTGACCAGCGGGAATGTCTCGGACGAGCCGATCGTGTACCGGGACGGCGAGGCGGCGCAGCGGCTGGGCGGGATCGCGGACGCCTTCCTCACCCACGACCGCCCAATCCACATCCGGACCGACGACTCGGTGGTGCGGGCCTTCCGGGGCCGGGAGGCGGTGCTCCGCCGGTCCCGCGGCTACGTCCCGGAACCGCTCGGCGTGGCGGTCCGGTTCCCCCGGCCGGTCCTGGCCTGCGGGGCCGAGCTGAAGAGCACGTTCTGCCTGGCCCGGGAGAGCCACGCGTTCGTCTCGCATCACATCGGGGACCTGGAGAACGCCGAGACGCTGCGCTCGTTCACCGAGGGGATCGAGCACTTCCGGCGGCTGTTCGACATCACACCCCAGGTGGTCGCCCACGACCTGCACCCGGACTACCTGTCCACCAAGTACGCGGCGGAGCTAGCGGAGGGAGCGCTAGCGGGCGCGGCGGACCTCGCTGAGGGAGCGGCGGCAGCGGCGGACCTGGCCGGCGTGGAGTTGGTGGGCGTGCAGCACCACCACGCGCACATCGCGTCCTGCCTGGCCGACAACCGGGTCGCCGGGCCGGTGATCGGGGTGGCCTTCGACGGGACGGGCTACGGGACGGACGGCACCATCTGGGGCGGCGAGTTCCTGATCGCCGACCTGGCCGGCTTCGAGCGGGCCGGGCACTTCGCCCCGGTGCCGATGCCCGGTGGCGCGGCCGCGATCCGGCAGCCCTGGCGGATGGCCGCGGTCTACCTCGAGGCCGCCTGCCCCGGCGGCCCGCCCGGCGACCTGGACGTGGCCCGGAGGAACCAGCGGCTGTGGCCTGCCGTGCTGGCCATGGCCCGGCGCCAGGTCAACTCCCCGCTGACCTCGAGCGCGGGACGGCTGTTCGACGCGGTCGCGGCGCTGCTGGGCGTCCGGGACACGATCAACTACGAAGGCCAGGCCGCCGTGGAGCTGGAGCAACTGGCCGACACCGCCGAGCGCGGCGCCTATGCCGCCGCGATCACGCCGCAGCAGCCGTTCCTGATCGCGGGCCGGGACCTGGTGCGGGCGGCGGCCGAGGACCTGGCCGCCGGGGTGGCCACGAGCGTCGTCGCCGCGCGCTTCCACAACGGGGTCGCGGACCTGATCACCGGCGGCTGCCTGCTGCTGCGCGAGCGCCACGGCCTGAGCACGGTCGCGCTGTCCGGCGGGGTGTTCCAGAACCTGCTGCTGCTGCACGCGACGGTCAGCCGGCTGGAGGCGCAACGGTTCGCCGTCCTGGTGCACTCCAGGGTCCCGTGCAACGACGGCGGGATCAGCCTCGGCCAGGCCGTGGTGGCCGCGGCAGCCGGCTAGGCGACCCGAAGGTGGCCGGGCCGGTGCCCAGGCCGGGGCTAGGCCGCCGCGGGGTAACAGTTCTCTTACCCCGCGACCAGACCGGTATTAGAACGGCAAGTCCGGGCTCCGTCTAGAGACTCGATCGTTCTCCGACCGATCGGGCTTAACGCACAATCGTCGCAATTTCAACGGGGGCTTCACCATGCGACATGCGTTCTTGCTGGGCACGGCTCTCATCCTGGGCATCGCGGGCGGCGGGTCAACGCTGGCCACCCAGCACGCGATCACGGCGAGCCCGGCCGACTACTCTTCACGCGCGGCGAGCCAGGGACCGAGCGTGCTGCTCGTCTGCAACGGCAGCACCGTCCGGTGCCCGGCCGGGCGTTACTACCGCACCGTTCAGGGGGCCGTCAATGCCGCACGGTCCGGCGACTGGATCCTCATCTATCCCGGCGTCTATCACGAGAAGAGCAGGCGGTGGCCGGCCGCGGGCGTCTGGATCCAGAAGCCGAACCTGCACATCCGCGGGCTGAACCGCAACCGGGTGATCATCGACGGCAGCAAGGGGACCGCCGCGCACCCGTGCCCGTCGGCCGCCGCCCAGCAGGATCTGACGCCGCGTGACGGGATCGTGGTGTGGAAGGCCAGCGGGGTCACGATCCAGAACCTGACCGTGTGCGACTACCTGGCCGGCGGAGGCGACCACGGCAACGAGATCTGGTGGAACGGCGGCGACGGCACCGGCACGATCGGCCTCGGCGCCTACTCCGGGTCATACCTCACCGCGACATCCGAGTACGCGCCCGCGACGCTGAACAGCCCGCAGCTGGCCGAGTACGGGATCTTCGTCAGCAACTCGCGCGGCCCGGGACTTATCACGAACTCGTACGCCAGCAACATGGCCGACTCGGCGTACTACGTGGGCGCGTGCCGCCGGATCTGCGACATGACGCTCGCGAACGACACCGGGGTCAACTCGGCGCTCGGGTACTCCGGCACGAACTCAGGCGGGCACCTGGTCATCAGGAACTCGGTGTTCCGGCTCAACCACGCCGGCATAGTGCCGAACTCGGAGAACAACGACGACTCGCCGCCGCCGCAGGACGGCCGCTGCCCCGGCAGCGCCACGAAGTCCTGCACGATTATCGAGGACAACCTCGTCCAGGCGAATAACAACCCGAACACGCCAGCCAACGGGACCGTGGCGCCCGTAGGGACCGGCGTCCAGCTAGCCGGGGGCTCGTCTGACACGGTGACCGGCAACACCATCGAGGATCAGGGCTCGTGGGGGGTACTCACCAGCGACTTCCCCGACAACGAGCAGCCACCGTCGGGCGCGCACTGCCAGGGCGGCATCTGGAACGACCCGCTGCCCGGGGTCTGCCTGTTCCGGGCGCGCGGCAATCTGGTCTACGGGAACGTGTTCAGCCACGACGGGACCTTCGGCAACCTGACGAACGGTGACCTGGCTACCGAGACCCTGTCCTCGTACACGCCGCGGAACTGCTTCTACCGCAACACCGACCGCGGCGGTCCGGTGACCTCCGCGCCTCCCAGCATCGAGAGCGCGAGCGTGGACGGGCAGCCCTGCGCGCGGGCAGGCACGGGCAACGACCTGATGCTGGCCGCCCAGCTCGCCTGCGCCACCGCGGGCCAGCCCTGCGTGCTGCCGCTCTTCCTGGCGAGCTACCCGCAGCAGACCCGCACCGTGATGCTGCCGCTGCCCCGGCTAGCGAGCATGCCCAAGCCCTGCGCGGGCGTGCCGAGGAACGCGTTCTGCGCGTGACTCTCACGCGGTGTGAGGCGTGAACGGCACGGCCGCGCTGTCTGGCGGGGTGTCCCGCCGGCATTAGGGCCTGTCTAGGACTGGGTGCCTTGTGCTGATCACGGGCTGGCGACGTGGCGCTATCCGGCGGGATGCGCCCGCAGCCAGGCCGCCGCCCTGGTCGGCGATGCCCGCGACAGCCAGGCGTCCTGGACCACTTCGGTCAGCTCCGCCAGGGCCAGCTCTCCGATGCGGCTCTCCCGCAGCAGCACCGATAGATGCCCGTCGAAGTGCGGCGTGGTGAAAAACGGGGATGCCTT
>CAVUYA010000020.1:0-34847 GCA_963745575.1 uncultured Actinomycetota bacterium
ATCCAGAACCGGCCCAGGGCGTGCCTGCGGCGCCGTGCCCCCAGGGCGTGCCTCCGGCACGACGCCTCCCCGCTTCCGGTCATCGCCGTATTGTCGATTGTCGACTAAAGTCACTATAGGGGCCAGCGCGCCGGTCTGGCCAGACCTGCCAGGACGGAGTCGCTGATGGACCTGTTCACCGGAGTCGGGGTGGCGCTGGTCACTCTCCTGGACGACGACGGGGGCGTCGATGCGGCGGCCACCGGCTCGCTCGCGGCCGATCTCGCCGACCGGGGCATGCGGGCCGTGCTGGCCTGCGGCACCACCGGTGAGGCGGGCACCCTGACCGATGCCGAGCGCGGCGAGATCATCCGCGCGGTCCGCGATGCCGTGCCGCCGGACGTCCCGGTGCTGGCGGGCACCGGTGCCGCCAGCCCGGGGCGCGCGGCAGAACTGACGGCGGCCGCCGCCGCAGCCTGCACGGACGCGGTACTGGCCTGGCCGCCGCCCGGCTCCGAGGACCTGGCCGGCTACTACGCGACGCTGGTCAAGGCGGCGGGGCTGCCGGTACTGGCCTACCACATCCCGTGGATCTCGTCGCCGGGCGTTCCGGTCAGCGCGCTGGCCGACCTGCCGGTGGCCGGGCTGAAGGACTCATCGGGCGACCCGGACCGGCTGCTGGCCGAGGTCGCGCGCTATCCGGGCTGTACTTACGTCGGGTCGTCGGCGCTGCTGGCCCTGGCCGGGCCGCTCGGCGGCACGGGCGCGATCCTGGCCGTCGCCAACGCCGAGCCCGAGCTGTGCTGTGCGGCGTTCGCAGGCGACGCCGCGGCTCAGCACCGGCTGATCGACGTTCATCTCGCGGTCCGCCAGGGCGGCGTGCCGGCCCTCAAGCGGATCCTCGCCGAGCAGCGCGGCACCCCCGCGCTGAGCCGGGTCGGCTGACCGGGAATCACGAGCGCCCGCCGGACGGTATAACGGTCTTCTGGATCGCCGCCGACAAGGAGTGCTGCCTGTGGCTGGACCCGCCCAATCGCCGCCCGCCGCCGAGGAGGCGTCAGGTCCGGCGCTGATGCGCGGGGCGCCGCCGTTCCCGGAGCAGTCCCGGGTGACGCTCGCGAACTGGCAGGACTCGCCGTTCAACCGGTGGGCCTTCCAGCACATCCGCGAGCTGATCCCCACGGCGAGGATCGCTCGCGCGCCCGGGCCGGCCTGGCCGCTGCCGCGCGCGGAACGCGACGTCCTGGGTTTCCGGTTCCGGTACGCCGACCGCGAGCTGAGCGTGGCTGAGCTGCTGGCGGACACTTACACCGACGGCTTCCTGGTGCTGCACCAGGGCCAGATCGTGGCCGAGCACTACTTCAACGGCCTGGCCCCCGACGTCCCGCACCTGCTGATGTCCGTGTCCAAGTCGGTGACGTCGGCGATCGCCGGCGTGCTCGCCGGCCGGGGCGAGCTGGCGGTCTCCGCCCGCGTCGAGGAGATCGTCCCGGAACTCGGCGGTACCTCGTTCGAGGGCGCGACCGTGCAGGACCTGCTGGACATGCGGGCCGGCACCCGGTTCGACGAGAACTACGACAATCCCGAGGCCGACGTGCGCACCTACGAGCGGGTGTACCTGTGGCGCCCGGATAACGGGCAGCCCAGGCCCGCGGACGCGCTCGGATACTTCGCGACGCTCGCGAACGACGGGCCGCACGGCGGCCCGTTCCGGTACCGCTCGATCCTCACCGACGTGCTGGCCTGGGTGATTGAGCGGGCCGCCGGGGCGCGGCTGCACCAGCTCATCGCCTCCGAACTGTGGCAGCCAATGGGCGCCGAGTTCGACGCGGAGATCACCGTCGACGCGTATGGCAACCCGATGGCCGACGGCGGCATCTGCGCCACCCTGCGCGACCTGGCCCGGTTCGGCCAGCTGTACCTGCAGCGCGGGCGGGTCGGTGACCGCGTCATCGTGCCCGGCGCGTGGATCGACGACACGATCCGGGGGGCTTCCGACGGTGCCGAGGCGTTCATCGGCGGGGACCACCCGCCTGGCTATCCGCCCGCGGCCCACTACCGCAACTGCTGGTGGGTCCGGGACCCGGCCGTGCCGTTCTTCCACGCCTCGGGCATCAACGGCCAGAACGTCTTCGTGCACGTGCCGTCGCAGACCGTCGTGGCCAAGCTGTCCACTTGGCCGACCGCGCTGAGCCCGGCCCTGGGCCCGACCGTCCAGGCTGCGCTGGCAATAGCCAGTGCCCTGCAGGCCGGCGATCTTCGCGGCTACGGCCGGCTGCAGGGCACTGGGGCTCGGGGTGGGCCGACGCGTTCCTTACGCGGCCGGGCCGGTGGCCAGGGTCACGGTGGCGGACTGGGCCTGGCCGGACTGGTCGGTCCAGCCGATGCGGACGCTGTCACCGGGGTGGTGCTGCTCCATCGCCGCCTGCAGCGCGGACGGCGAGGAGACCGACTGGCCGTCGACCGAGGTGATCACGTCACCCGCGGTGATGCCGGCGTTCTGGGCGGCACCTCCCGGCAGGACTCCCGCGATCAGGGCCCCGCTGCCGGACGGCACGCCCTCGGCCGCGGCGTTGCTGGCGGACGTGACCTGGACTCCCAGGAACCCGGTGGTGCTGATGTGCACCGTGGCCGAGCCGTGGCCGGCCTCGATCTGGCTGGCGATGGAGAGCGCCTCGTTGATCGGGATCGCGAAGGCCTCGGTCGCGGTGGTCTGCGCCGTCTCGTTCGGCGAGCTGGACGAGGACGCCGCGGTGTCGATGCCAATCACCTGCCCGGCCGTGTTGACCAGCGGCCCGCCCGAGTCACCCGGCTGGATGGGCGCGTTGTCGTTGATGAGCCCGCTCAGCTGCTCCGACGTGCCGGATCCCTCGTCCGAGGCCGTGATCGAGGAGTTGAGGCCGGTGATCTTGCCGGTGGCGACCGACGGGGTGCCGCCCTTGCCCTCGGCGTTGCCGAGCGCGACCACCTTCTGGCCGACGGCCACGGTGGAGGAGACGCCCAGGTTCACGGTCTGCAGCCCGGAGGCTCCCTGGAGCTGCAGGACCGCGACGTCCTTGGTCGTGTCGTAGCCCACGACCTTGGCCGGGTAGGTGCGGCCGTTGCCGATATCGGTGACCTTGATCGAGGTGGCGCCGTTGATGACGTGGTTGTTGGTCAGCACCTCGCCCGACGAGGTCAGCACCAGCCCGGTGCCGGCCGCCTCGGCCTGCTGGTAGCCGAGCGTGGAAACGACGTCGACCAGGCCGGGATCGGTCTGCCCGGCGATCTGGGCCGTGGTCAGCACCGCGCTGCCCTCGCCGATGCTCGCGGCCTGCAGGCCGAGGAAGGTAGCCAGGCCCACCGCCAGGGCGACGGCGGCCATCGCCACGGGGCGGCGGAAGCGCCGGGCCGGGCCGCCGGGGGCCCGGTGGCCGCCTCCGCTGTGGCCGGCCGGGTAACCAGCGCCAGCCGGGTAAGCGGGAGCCGCCGGGTAAGCGGGGCCCTCCGGGTAGGCGTGCCCGGCCGGAGCGCCATAGCTGCCCGGATGAGCGGGACCGGCCGGATGAGCGGGGCCGTCCGGGTAGGCATGCCCGACTGCGCCGTAGCCGCCCGGGTGAGCGGAGCCGGCCGGGCAGGAGGGGCCGCCGTAGCCGCGGACCGGGCCAGCGAAGCCGGCCCGGCCGTCCGGCCCGCGGTAGCCGTCTGCGCCGTAGCCCGCCAGACGGGCGGCACCGGCGCCGGGCCCGGACTGACTGGGCGGTGCCTGCCCAGCATCCGCCGCGGCCGGCCGGTCGTAGTTGCTGCTCATCGGGACAATCCCCTCGGTACACATCCGCCGTGCTTCGACGCTTCCATGGTTGGCCGTGCACCTGGAAGAAAGCTGAAAACTTTCTGATTACTGCCTCTGTCTTTGCTGACTAGCGGCTATATCTTAACGAACAGGGGCATTCCCGGCGCATATCGGCGGCCGCGGACGTGAGTCACGGAGAAAAAAAACGTGGCCCGTGAATGTACCTTTGGGCGGCCTCCCGCGCGCCTTCCGGTACATTCATGACCGCGTCGGCCGGAGCGGTACGCACCGGCGCCGATCGTGCGGCAGGCTGGGCTTGTGAGCGTACCGTTTCCCGAGCCCACCACACCTGCCCCGTCGCGGGCCGAGGTCTTCCTCACCTATCTCGACTATTTCCGCTCCCGGCTGGTGGGCATGCTCCAGGGCCTGCCCGACGACGAGCTGCGCAGCAGCCGGCTGCCGTCGGGCTGGGCTCCCATCGAGTTGCTGAAGCACCTGACCTACGTGGAGATGCGGTGGCTCGAGTGGGGCTTCGAGGGCCGCGACGTGGCCGACCCGTGGGGCGACCAGCGGGACGACCGCTGGTACGTGGCGCCCGAGGAGACGTTCGGTGACCTGGTGGCGGCGCTGCACGCCCGGGCCGCGCGCACCCGGGCCATCGTCGAGTCGCACGACCTTGCCGACATCGGCCAGCCTGGCCCCCGCTGGGACGGCGCCGATCCCGCGTCACTCGAGCGGGTCCTGTTCCACCTGCTCCAGGAGTACGCACGCCACGTCGGCCACCTCGATATCGTCGCCGAACTCGCCGGCGGCCAGACCGGGGAGTGAGGCACCATGAAGTACACCTAGAGCGCGGGCTCGTCCGGGACCGCGGTGCGGCTGACCCGGCGCCCGGCTTGCCGGGCGAGCGCGGCGAAGGCGGCCGCGTCGTACACGGCGGCGCCGCCCGGGTCGTTGTTGAAGAAAACGAACACGTCCGCGTCGTCGGGCCAGGTTCCGGCTATCCGCTGCACCCAGCTGGTCAGGGCGCGCCCTCCGTACCGGGGCCACGGCTGCGCCGCGCCCTCGTGCAGGCGGAGGTAACCCCAGCCGGCGGTGCGCCACAGCGGGCTGGCCGGGCGGCCGAGCCGGTCCGCCCAGCACAGGGCGGCGTGGTGGCGCGCCAGCAACTCCCGGGTCTCCTCGGTCCACCACGAGTCATGCCTGAATTCCACCGCCACTCGCACCTGGCCCGCCTCGGCGGTGTTTGAGATGGGCTCGCCCGGCATGCGGAATCGCGCGAACTCGCGCAGGCAGTCATCGAGCGCCCCCGGGTCCGCGGGGAAGTTCGGGGGCAGCTGGAGCAGCACCGGGCCCAGCCGGTCGCCGAGCCCGGCGGCCGCGCTCAGCAGGCGGCCGACCGGTCCGGCCGAGTCACGCAGCCGCTGGACATGCGTGAGATAGCGGCTGGCCTTGACCGCCATCACGAAGTCGGCGGGCGTGCGGGCGCGCCAGTCGGCGAAGGTCTGCCGGGCGGGCAGCCGGTAGAACGTGCCGTTGTTCTCGACCGTCGCGTACCGGCTGGCGTAGTGCTCCAGCCACCTGCGCTGGGCCAGGCCGGGGGGGTACAGCACCTCCCGCCAGTCGCGATACTGCCAGCCGGAGGTGCCGACAAGAACAGGCATCGCGGTTCGCAGCCTTTCTCCGGCATCCGGGCCTCAGCGACATCATGACAGTTGACGTCCCTTCTGGAAGACCGGGCTTCTGCCTGCCCCGGCGATAACCACTGGCGCCCGGCGGCCCGCCGTGGGTTAGCTGGCCGCATGAACCTGGAACGATTCGCCGCGGACCGCGACAGCGAGTCGGTGCGCGCCTGCCATGAGATCTACCTGTCGGGGTGGGCCGCCGACGATCCCCACGTGCCGCCCCTGTCGCTGCGCAGCTTCGCAGGCTGGATGGAGCTGGGCTGGACCGAAGACCCGTCGGAAACGTGGCTGGCCCGCGACCGCGCTGGCCAACCCTGCGGCTGGTACGTGATCACCCTGCCGCAGCGCGAGAACCGGCATCACGCCGCCGTGAGCCCGGCGGTGCACGCCTCCAGGCGGCGCGCGGGCCTGGGCACGGCGCTGGTCCGGCACGCGGCGGGGCGCGCGGATCAGCACGGCCGCGCGCTGCTCACGGCCGATGCGAGAGACGGCTCGCCCGGCGCGGCGTTTGCCGCCGCCCTCGGCGCACGGCGCGGAACCAACTGGTCCCGCCGGGTGCTGGACACGAAAGCCGTTCCTGCCGGGTACCTGGCCGCGCTGCGGGCCAAGGCCGAGCCGTCGGCCCGCGGGTACTCGCTGCTGTCCTGGGCCGGTCCGGTACCCGGACAGTGGGTCGCGGCGGTCGCCGCCATCAACGCGGCCATGACCGACTCGCCGCGGGACGCCGGGCACGAGGCGCAGGTCTGGGACGCCGAGCGGGTCCGGCAGGACGATCATCGCCGGGTGGTCCAGGGCTGGCGCAGCTACGCGGTCGCGGCCCGGTCGCTGGCCACCGGCGAGCTGGCCGGGCTGACCCAGGTCTCGGTCGATCCGGCCGAGCGCGCATGGGGCCTGCAGGAGCTGACGGCCGTGGCCGGGCCGCACCGCGGGCACCGGCTCGGGCTGCTGGTCAAGGTGGCCATGCTGGAATTGCTGGCCGAGCGCGAGCCTCAGCTCACCCGGATCGTCACCGGGAACGCCGACGGCAACGAGCACATGATCGCGATCAACGATGAACTGGGCTACACCATCCTCGACCGGTGGCCGTCCTGGGAGATGGAGGTCGCGCAGGTGCTGTCGCAGCCACGGGATGAGTCAGATTATCTGTCCCCGTATTGAACTATTTAATAGGTCAACAACCGAAAGGCGATACTCTGTGCGCCGAAGGCTGGGGAGGGGGGAGGAAGCGACCGAACGGTGCTACAGGTACATAACTTCACATATGGTCTGCTCACTCCAATACTCGGCTACGTTATGTCCTGCATGGGCGCATTCCTCGGATTGCGCTGCACCACCCGGGCCCGCCCCTTCCACGGAATGGCACGGGCGCGGTGGCTGCTGCTCGGCGGGGTGTCGATCGGCACCACGGGAGTCTGGCTGATGCACTTCATCGCCATGCTCGGGTTCACGATCCCCGGCGAGACGATCGACTACAACGTGCCGGTCACCATCCTCAGCCTCCTGGTGGTGGTGGGGATCGTGTGCGTCGGCCTGCTGATCGTCGGGTTCGGCCGTGACCGGTACACCTCGCTGATCCTCGGCGGCGTGATCACCGGGATAGGCGTGGCGGTCATGCACTACCTGGGCATGGCGGCCATGCGGATGCCGGGCCGGATCAGCTACGACCCGGGACTGCTCATCATCTCGGTGGTGATCGCCATCGTGGCGGCCACCGCCGCGCTGTGGGCCGCGCTCGAGCTGCAGGGCATCGGGACCACCCTGATCGCCTCGCTGATCATGGGACTGGCCGTCAGCGGGATGCACTACACCGGCATGGCAGCCATGTACGTGTTCCCGGCCAACGGCCCGGCCGGGATGGTGATGGGCGGCGCGGGCGGCGCGACGGCCGAGAGCTTCCTGCTCCCGCTGATCCTCGGGATCACCGTCATCTCGTTCGTGCTGACGGCCACGATCGCCCTGTCGCCGAGCGCGGAGGAGATCCGTTACGACGCGGCCCTGCTGGACCACATCCGCAGGCGCACCCAGCCGCAGCGGTAGCGAGCGGGGCACTGATCCCGGCCGGCGGCTAGCCCGGCCCGGCGCCGCCCAGCAGGTCGGTGCGCTGCTCGTCGGGATCTGGGCCGCCCAGCTCGTCGGTAACCGGCTCCTGGCCGCCGAGCAGGTCGGTGCGCTGCTCGTCGGGTTCCGGGCCGCCCAGCTCGTCGGTAACCGGCTCCTGGCCGCCGAGCAGGTCGGTGCGCTGCTCGTCGGGATCCGGGCCGCCCAGCTCGTCTGAGTACCGCCCGGACGCTGGATTATCCGTCATGTCAGCCTCCTGTTAGCCCTGCGTCTTAGATATGCGCCCAACAATGCCAGCCCGGCCGTCCGGGCACACCACCGCCCCGCCGCGCGGCTAGCCGGCCGTCTCACGGCGGTCCACCACCCGCACGGCCCTGCCCCGCAGACGCCTCCCAGTGAGGGTCAGAGGGCGCGCTCGCGGGCATTCCAGTGCATCTCCAGGTTGCGGACGAGCGCCGGGCTGAGGTGACAGCGGGCCTGCTCCACCGCGAACGTGGCCATGTACTCGCGGAACAGGTCCAGCGGTTCCTGCCCGGCCCGCAGCGCGCTCCGGTTGGCGGCCGCGTTCACCAGCCCGGAATTGGTGAGCGCACCGATCCGCTCGTCGAGCGCCCGGTCCATTTCGCCAGGCGGCACCACCTCGTCGCACAGCAGCGCCGCGTCCGGCTGGCCGGCCGTCCACTCCCGGCCGGACAGGATCGCCTGGCGGGCGGCGCGGTCCCCGACGAAACGGGGCAGGCGCAGGTTGGATGCCCCCGGGATAATCCCTTCCTTGCGGGCTGGCAGGAACAGGCGCGACCCGCGGGCGGCGATCACGTGGTCCACCACGTGCAGCAGCTGGCAGGCACCACCGACCGCATAGCGCTCCACCGCGGCGACCCACAGTTTCTCGATCACTACCTCCGGCCCGTCCGCGGTCGGCCCGGCCGCCTCCGCGCCCGTCGCGGGCCCGCCCGCGCCCGGCTCGGCGCAGGTGATGCCGCGGTAGATCTTGTTCACGTAGCCGAGGTCGCGCACCAGGTAGAACAGGAAGTCGATGAGCCCGTGGTATAGGCGAGTGAGGTTGATGCCCGAGCCGAACACGCGCACGCCCGGGTAGCGGGAGTGCTCGACCACGCCGCCGCGGATCACGCCGACCTCGATGTCCGGGTCGAGGAGGATCAGATCGACGGCGCACTCGGTGAGGCCGAGCGTCAGGTCGTCCTCGGCGTTGAGATGGCGCGGGTTAATTATCTCCAGGACGCCGGCCAGGCCCCGGCGGGTGATCCGCACCGGCCCGAGGTCGACCGCGCCCGTGGCCCGCAGCTGTCCCAGATGCTCGACCGCCTCGGGGACGGGGCGCAGCATCGCGCCGACCAGGTGCCGGCCGGCCCGCGGCACGGCCAGCACGTGCCCCACCAGCAGGCCCTGGGCGAACTCGATGCCTTCCTTGTCCGCCAGCATTCGCCCGCGCTCGGCCTCCATCTCGGCGCGTGTCGGGGTCAGGCCGGGAACTGCGTCGGCGGCTTCGTAGACGAGTTCCTCCACCCGCAGCGGCCTGGAGCAGCGGTCGGTCAGCGCGTCGTAAAGATCGGCCGCATGCGAGCGCAGGAACCCGTCGCGGGCGTCGTTCATGGCCCCGGCGATTGCCTGCCGGGCGGCCTGCTCGTCGGGCGTCCCGCGGGCCGGGCCGGGCAGCCGCCGGGCCAGAGCCTGTCCACGGGCGAGGAATACGCCGAGGGCACCGGCCGCGGCACGGAACGAGCCATCGGGGGCCGGGGCCGCCGCCGCCCAGCCGGCCACGTCGGATGCGGACAGCCCGGCCCGCTCGAGCAGCCCCTCCGGAAGGTGTGCCGTGGTCATCCCTTAATCATCACCGCATGTCCGGCCGGACCGGAAGGCACCGGGGGCGGCCGGTCCGGAGGGCACCGGCGCGAGCGCCCGGCCCCTCCGCTGGGTGAATCTGCCACCCCCGAATCCGCGACGAACTCGCTCGCTCGCCTGAACCACTAGCCAGTGGTCCCGCGGGACCTGGCGCATACATCGGCCTGGTACACGGTCCCGCGCGGGGCGGAGTCTTTCGACCAGTGCGGAGGCCTGCGTGCCTGTCATATCCGTTCCCCAGGCATTCAACGAAGATGATCTCTATGTCGATCTTCGGTCGATCATCGGGCACTCGCCGTACCTGAAGTGCGAAGGCTTCAACTTCGCCGGCTCGATCAAGCTGACAGCGCGCCGAGCACGTCGGCGCCGCCTACCGGCACGACTGCGTGTCCGCGCACCACTACCTCGCCGATGCCCTGGACACCCCGCCCGCGGCCCGGCTGTCCGCGCCGGTCACCGTGGTGGTGGCCGCGGACGACCCGTTCACCCCTAAGGCCGGCCGCGCCTACCGCGACTGGGAGCTCCTGGCCGAGCGCGTCGGCCTGCACGAGCTCGCCGACGGCGGCCATTACTTCCTGCGCACCCGCCCGGCGAGGCGGCGCAGGCCGTCCTGGACGCCGCCGGGCGGCTCACCCCTTCCTGACCAAGCAGAAAGGACAACCCGCGAGGTCATCCTCATCCCCGGCGTCACTGCTCGACGCTGACCTGCGACCGGGCCAGCTCCCGGTGCTGCGGGCCGACGCCGCCGGCGACCCGCCCGGCTGGGCGGCCGAGCACCGGGCCGCGCTGCGCGCCGTCGTCACCGAGCACGGCTCGGTCCTGGTCCGCGGCCTCGGCCTGCGCGACGCGGCCGGGACCGCCGCGGTGTTCCGCCTGCTGGCCGCGGGCCCGATGCCCGAGAAGGAGGCCTTCGCGTCCCGGCGGGCCTACTCCGACGGCGTGTACTCCTCATCGAAGTGGCCGCCGAACCAGCCGATGTGCATGCACCACCAGCTGAGCTACGCGCTGGAGTTTCCGGGCCTGATGCTGTTCGCGTGCCTCATCGCGCCCGCCAGCGGCGGGGCCACCGGGGTGGCCGACGCGCCCGCCGTGCTCGACCTCGCCGTCGGCAAGTACGTCTACGACGAGGTCGCACGCTGCGGGGAGCTGCAGGTCATCGACGGCTTCTTCCACGAGCTGCGCCGTCATGGATGATCGTTCAGGCGCTCTGCGGCTCGAGAACCCGGGCCGGCAGCCGGGACGCGCGCACGCCGAGCGCGACCGTGCGTACCAGCACCATGGCGATGGCCATGAAGATCAGCCCGTCGGTGAGCGCCGCCACGCTGACCTGGTGCGCAATGCCCCAGCTCACCAGCGGAGCGCTGAACCAGTGCACCGAGCCGTAGGAGAAGGCCGCCCGGGCGCCGATGATGGCAGTCCACAAGATCGCGTACGGCAGCCCGGCCCGGCTGACCGGCGTGCCGGTGGCCGGGCTCCGGTAGACCCCCATCAGGGCGCTGGCGGCCAGCCCGCCGAGCAGGCCGGCGGCGACCCCCGCGATCTCCACCGCCAGGGCCATCCCGCGGGTAGCCGGCCAGTCCACGAACAACGGGATGATCACCGCGGCGGCGATCACGGGACGCAGCAGCCTGATCTTGCTGATCTTGCGTGCGGGGCCGAGGTCGCTGGCCAGCACGGTGGCGAGCACCACGCCGTTGACGATCATTGCTTCGGTCAGTTCGGAAAGCATCTCGTGCTCCTCGTGAGTGGGTGGGCTTAGTGACTCCACATTCGCTGTTTGCGCTGGCCGGCGCGTCGGAGCACGGGCTGGTCCGCGGCATGAGAATGACGCGGTAGTCCTGGTACCAGGCGGTGCCAGGACCGGCTCCGGCGGGTCAGCCCGGGATTCAGTCCCGGGGCTGACGTGCCGCTACCGCGCCCGGCCGATACTGGAGGCATGCCGCGCACGGTCAACTGGCTAGCCCGCGCCCTGGGCTACGCGTGGCTCGGCCTGCTGGCGTTCCTCGTCGCTCCGCCGAGCGCGCCGTTCGCCCTGCCGGTTCAGATCGCGGGCTACGTCCTGCTCGGCTTGGCCCTGCTGGCCTGGGCCGTGCTGGAGGCGTATCCTCCCGCCACGGCGCGATATGGCACCTGGGCGCTACCCGTGCTCCGCGGGGTGATAGCCATCGCCGCGGGGTTCGCGTGCGCCGCCGGCGGCGGCGCCACGGCCATGGTGGCCTTCGCGTTCGTCGCGGCGATGGCCGCGGGCGTCAACAACGGCCTCGCGGCGGCCCTGGCCGTGACCGGAGCGGGCATACTCGCGATCGAGGTCAGCGGGCTGGCTTTCGGCCAGGGTCTCGGCACGCTGCTTGGGCTCCCGGTGATCGTGCTCAGCGGCCTGGTCATCGGGCGCAACTGGGGCGCGTACCGGATCCAGGCTGAGCAGTCGGCGACGCTGCTGGCCCAGCGCGAGCAACTGCAGGCCGAGCAGCGCCGGGGCGACCTCCTCGACGAGCGCGCGCGCATCGCCCGCGAGATCCACGACGTGCTGGCTCATTCCCTGGGCGCGCTCGGGATCCAGATCCAGGCCGCGCGGTCGGTGCTGCACAACGACGCCGACCAGGCGGGCGAACTGCTGGCCGCGGCCCAGCAGATGGCCGCCGAGGGCCTGGTGGAGACCCGCCGCGCGGTTCATGCCCTGCGCGCCGACACCCTGCCGCTGGGCGAGGAACTCGCCCTGGTCACCGACGCCCACGCGCAGCGTTACCACGTCCCCGTCAGCTACGACACCGGTGGCCTCCCCGCCGCGCTGCCGCCGGACGCCACGCTCGCGCTGCTGCGCGTCGCCCAGGAGGCCCTGGTCAACGCGGCCAAGCACGCGGCGGGGCAGCCCGTGGCGGTCCGTCTCGACTACGGCGACGCCGATGTCCGCCTCACCGTCCGCAACGACCTGCCCCCGGGTGCGGGCGCCGGCCGCCCGGCGGGCGTGGGCTCCGTCAACGGCGGTTACGGGCTGACCGGCATGCACGAACGGCTCCGGCTGCTGAACGGAACCCTCGAGGCCGGGCCCCGCGACCACCAGTGGGTCGTGACCGCCGAACTGCGGCGAAAGCCTGAGACCATGGCGTCATGACCTCCCCAGCGGCCGGGGCGCCGCTGCGCCTCGTCATCGCCGATGACCAGGCCAGCGTGCGCCAGGGCCTCGTGCTGCTGCTCGACGGGCTGCCCGACATCGAGGTGGTCGGCGCCGCAGCAGACGGGGAACAGGCCCTCGACCTGGTGGCCGGGCGAAAGCCCGACGCGATCCTGCTGGACCTGCACATGCCCGTCCTGGACGGCATCGGGGCCATCCGCCGGCTGACCGCCGAGCACCCCGAGGTCGCGATCGTCGTGCTCACCACCTACGCGGACGACAGTTCCGTGCTGGACGCGCTGCGGGCCGGCGCGCGCAGCTACCTCACCAAGGATGCCGACTACACCGAGATCGCCCAGGCGCTGCGCGCGGCGGTGGGCGGACTGACGGTCTTCGACCCCCGCGTGCACGCGACACTGCTCGCCGCCACGGCCGCAGCCGCCCAGCCCGAGCCCGCCCCGGGCGCGCCGCCTCCCGACGGCCTGACGCAGCGTGAGGTGGAGATCCTGGGCATGATCGCCCGCGGGCTGACCAACCCGGAGATCGCCGCGCAGCTGTTCCTGAGCAGCCACACGATCAAGACCCACATCAGCCGGATCTTCGCCAAGACCGGGTCGAGGGACCGGGCCGCCGCCATCGGCTACGCGCACCTCCACCACATCGGCTGACGGCGCGGCTGCCGCGGCCGCGGCCTCCCGCCCCGCGCCCTGCGCGGCGGGATACGGGACACAACGGGAAGGCACGCGGTAGAACAAGGGCAGTGCCGGGCACCGGGCCGGGCTGAACCGAACGCGACGCGGCCGAAGGGACTACCCATGATCGAGCCTTACCAGGCCCTGGGCCTGGTACCCACCATGCGTGGCATCCGCCGCCGCGAGGACATCGTGATCAACCTTGAGCACCTCTCGCACCTGATCAAGGCCGCGTCGTGGCTGTCCAGCCTGGATCTGCCGGTGCGCCTCATCGCCGTGCCCGAGGGCGCGCTGCAGGGCTTCAACGACGAGGTCCTCGACCTCAACCACGAAGAGTTCGCGCGCGAATGCGCGATCGACGTCCCCGGACCCGAGACGGATTACCTCGGCGGGCTGGCCCGGCAGTGGAACGCCTTCATCATGGCCCAGGCGAAAGCCCGGCACCCCGAGTTCCCCGGGCGCTTCTTCAACGTCGGCTTCATCATCTCCCCCGAGGGCGAGGTGATCCTGCGGCATCACAAGGTGGCGCCGCTGCTCCCGGTGGAGCACTCGGTGACCCCGCACAATGTATGGGACAAGTGGATCGAGCTGTACGGCCGCAACCTGGACGCGTTCTACCCGGTGGCCGACACCGAGATCGGGCGGCTCGGGTTCCTGATGGCCAACGAGGGCTCGTACCCGGAGAACGCCCGCGGGCTGGCCATGAACGGCGCGGAGGTCGTCTACCGGGGCCCGTACCCGCACCCGCACGTCGGCAACGGCCTGTTCGAGATCCAGAACCGGGCGCGCGCCCTCGACAACAACCTGTACCTGATCGCGTGCAATGTCGGCACGTATTACCTGCACCCGGACTCCGACGTGCCGATCGACACGTTCGGCGGCGGCTCGGCCGTGATCGACTACCGCGGGCAGATCGTCGGGCGGCACGACTACAGCGGGGGATCCTCCTGGGTCGCCGGGACCATCGACATCGAGGCGCAGCGCTGGTTCCGCGCGAACGCGCAATGGGACAACTGGATCAAGGATCTCACCACCGAGCAGTACCAGCTCATCTACGAGCAGCCGATCTATCCGAAGAACCTCTACCTCGACCAGGCCCCGTACGGGCACGACCAGTATCGCCGCGAGGTCATCGACAAGCAGGTCGAGCTCATGCACGAGCGGGATGTCTGGGTGCGCCCGGACGGCGGCTGAAGCCACCAGGCGGGCGCGGGTCACCAGCGCCAGGGAGAAGATCACGATCATGCCTGCTCACGCGTCCAGCCCGCCCGCTCAGCGCAGCCGCAGCGCGCAGGTCAATGACCTGTTCCCGTTCGGTGACTGGATCAGGCATCACTCGCTGCGCAGCTGGCCCGTGCTGCTGTTCCTGGTGCTGATCTGCGTGCCGTCGATCGCCCTGGTCATCCTGGGCGCGAACCCGAGCGCTAGCACGTTCGACCACGTGGCCTGGATCTTCGCCGGGTACTTCGCGCTGGCCTGGCTGCTGCTCCTCGGCGTCATCGTCCAGCCGGAGCACGTGACCAGGACGATGCTCGTCGTGGTGACGGTGATCGCGCTGGTGACGCAGGTCCCGCTGGCCATCACGCTGGAGGTCGCGCTGCACGCCAACAACGCGGGCCTCGGCCCGAGCATCTACAGCGTCGGAATACCCGAGGAGCTGGCCAAGGCCCTGCCGGTGGTGGTGGTCGCGCTCATCTACCATCGCCGGCATGGCCTGGAGCCCCGGGACTACCTGTTCCTCGGCGCGGTCAGCGGGCTGGTCGCCGCCGCGATCCTGCACGGGCTGAACGACTGGGGCCAGGTCAACGGGCACCCGTTGTGGATCCTGGTCGCCCTGGTCAGCGGGATCCTGTTCCTCGGCTACGCCAAGGTCGGCTCGCGTGCCCCGCTGCACCTGTTCGACGGCCGGGCGCAGCCCGCGGAGCTGCCTGGCCCGGCCGCCGAGCGCGCCGCCACCGGACCGGACGGCCACCCCGCCCCGCGCCCCGTGCCCGCGGGCAGGCGCGCAAGGCCATGGTGGGAGCACTGACGCGCCGCGGAATGACCGTCGCGGGCCCGGGGTTGCCGCCTGCATGACGACGGTGGGATTCATCGGCAGCGGAAGGATCGGCGGAACGGTCGCCCGGCTCAGCGTCGCGGCCGGGCACCAGGTCGTGCTCAGCAACTCGCGCGGCCCCGAGACGCTGAAGGACCTGGTCGACGAGCTCGGGCCGCTGGCCCGGGCGGCGACCGGCGAACAGGCGGCCGCCGCCGGGGAGATCGTCGTGGTCGCGATCCCGCTGCGCGCCTACCGCAGCGTCCCCGCGGAGCCGCTGGCCGGCCAGACCGTCATCGACGCCGACAACTACTACCCGCAACGCGACGGGCACATCGCCGAGCTCGACAGCGGATCGGTGACCAGCAGCGAGCTGATGCAGCGGTACCTGGCCGCAGCGCACGTCGTGAAGGCGTTCAACAACATCTACTACCGGCACCTGCAGTCCCTGGCCCGCCCGGCCGGGGCCGCCGACCGCAGCTTCCTGCCGATCGCGGGCGACGACCCGGGCGCCAAGCAGGCGGTCACCGCGTTCCTCGACTCGATCGGCTACGGCGCCGTCGACGCCGGCCCGCTCGCGGACAGCTGGCGCCAGCAGCCCGGTACCCCGGTCTACGGAGCCCCGTACGGGCCCTTCGAGCAGCCTGCGGGCACGCCCGCCGGCGCCGAGACCATCCGCGCCGCGCTGGCCGCCGCCACCCGGTAACCAGTACCCGCCGGATCCGCGTACGCTCAGCCGGGCGGGAGCTGGACGTCGATGACGCCGCAGCGGCCGTCGGCCCCCAGGGCGAGGCAGTACTCGAGCGCCGCCGGCAGCTCCTCCGGGCGCCGCACCACCCGGCCGTCGCCGCCGTAGGCGCGGGCCAGGTCGGTGTAGCTCGGCGCGGGATCCAGGTCGGTCTCGGGAAAGCTGCCCTCGGCGTCGGCGGCGCCGCCCGGGTACAGGCGCTGCACGGGCAGCCGCGACGCCCGGTAGGCGCGGTTGTTCAGGATGACGGCCACGAACGGGGCGCCCGCCCGCTGGGCTGACCAGATGGCGGAGGTGGGCACGCCGAAATTGAACGCGCCGTCGCCGCAGATCGCGATGACCGGAGCCTGCGGCCGGGCGAGCTTCACCCCCATGGCCCCGGCGACCGCCCAGCCGAGGGCGGGGGATCCGGTCGCGTAGTAGCCGCCCGGCTCGCGGACGATCTGCCGGAGCACGGCGGGGCGGTTGGTGACCGCCTCCTCCAGCACGATCGCATCCGGCGGCAGCACCCGGTTGAGCGCGTGCAGCATCACGTCGGGCGCGGCGTCGGGCTCCGGCGACCGGGCCAGGGCGGCCCAGGGCCGGCGCAGGTCCTCCAGGCGGGCCGTCACCTGCTCGCGCCGCGCGGTCCAGCGTTCCGCCCGCGCCGGGGTGATGAGCCGGCGCAGTTCGTCGGCCAGCATCGGCAGGGCCACGGCGGTGTCGGCGGTGAGGGAGAGATCGACCGGGTAGGCCCACGTCGGCATGCTGGCCTTGACCGGGTCGATGTCGATCTGCAGCACGGTCGCGTCCCGCGGCGGCGCCGCGTGCACCGGAATCCACGGCACCTCGGTGTCCAGGATCAGGACCACGTCGGCGTCCGTGAGCACCTCGCCGGACTCGCCCGCGTACAGCGGGTGGCCGGGCGGGAAGCTGAGCCGGTCGCGGTGGTCGAGCACCGGGCAGCCCAGGATCTCGGCCACCTCGACCAGCGAGGCCACGGCGTCCGGCCGGGCGCCGGTCCGGCTGGTGATGATCACGGGGCGGTCGGCGCTGGCCAGCCACTGGGCCACCTCGCCCAGGCCGTCCGGGTCGGCGGCCGCGGGCCGCGGCGGCGGCAGCCGCCGGGCCAGCCCGCCGTCGGCGGGCTCCATGAGCGCCTCGCGGGGCAGCATGACGTAGGCCAGTCCCCGGGGGTCGGTCCGGGCCACCTGGTAGGCCCGCCGGACGATCAGCCCCAGGTCCCGCCCCCGGGGTACCTCCATGGTCCACTTGCCGAAGGCCCGGACCACGGCCTGCTGGTCGAGCTGTTCCTGCTGCCAGTGGATGTAGGTGTCCCGGTGACCGGGGATGCCGGCCCCGGTGGCATACGGCGAGCGGCCGGCGAAGATGACCGCGGGCACCCGGTTGCGCTGGGCGTTGTGCAGCGCCCCGCCCAGGTTGAGGGTGCCGGCGTCGACGTGCACCATGACCGCCTGCGGCGTGCCGCCGGCGAGGTAGTGGCCCATGGCCGCCGACAGCGCCACGAACTCGTGGGTGCACAGCACCGCGCGGGGGCCGGCGCCCCGTCCTTGCGGGCCGCGGCCAGCGCTTCCTGGACCGGGGCGGTGTCGGTGCCGGGGTTGATGAACAGGTGTAGCACCCCCTCGTCGGCGAGGGTCCTGATGAGCTCGGCCGCGGCGTCCATCAGCGCACTCCGATCTTCATCGAGCCGATCCGGCTGATCCGGGTGTCCAGCACGTCGCCAGGGTAGATGGGGCCCACGCCCGGCGGAGCGCCGGTGAAGATCAGGTCACCGGGCAGCAGGGTCATGATCCGCGATGTGTAGCAGACGATGGCGGGGACTGGCGTGATCATGTCGCGGGCACAGGAATGCTGGCGGTGATCATCGCCGTTGCGGACCAGGTCGATCTCCAGGCCGGCCGGGTCGCCTGCCTCGTCCGCGGTGGTGATCCACGGCCCGAGCGGCGCGAACGTGTCGTAGCTCTTGCGCCGGGACCGGTCGGCCGCGCCGCGCACGGTGATGTCGAGCCCGACGGTGAAGCCGAGGATGTGGCCGGCCGCCTCGGCCTCGGGGATGTCCTTGCCGCCCGTCCCGATCACGATCACCAGCTCGGACTCGTGGTGGATCTCCTGGCCCGCGTCCAGCACCTCGCGCGGCAGCACGATGTCGTCGGCCGGGCCGCTGATCGCCGACGGCGCCTTGAGGAACACGTCGAAGTTCATCATCCAGTCCTCGACATGCCCGAGGGTGCGCTGTTGCACCGCGTGCATCTCCGCGACGTGGTCGCGGTAGTTGCTGGCGCAGGCGATGACCTTCGAGGGGCCCAGGGCCGGGGCCCGCAGCCGCACCGCCGCCAGCGGCCGGGCCGGGCCCGCGTCCGCGGCCGCCTGCAGGTCAGCGCGCAGGTCGGGGAAGTCCCGGCACAGGGCCCGCCACCAGCCCGCGGTGACGGGATCGGCGTCGTGCCCGGGCAGCGCGCCGGTGACGTCCACGATGTGGTCTGCGGTGACCACGCCCAGGCGGAAGTCGTCGAACAGCGCGAGCCTCACGTCCGGTCGCTCCCGGCCGGGCGCAGGGCCGGCATCACACCGTCGGCAAACAGCCGGACGCTGCGCTCGAACTCCTCGTGGCCGAGGCTGCCGAACTGGCAGATGCCGCAGAAGATCCCGAACCCGAGCTCGCTGGCGTACTGCTCCAGCTGCTGCCGGACCGTTGCGGGCGAGCCGACCAGGGCGTAACCGCGCTCGATCAGCTCAGCCAGGTCATTGCGGCCGGTGCCGAGGCCCCGCTTGGCTCCCAGCACGCGGGGCGCGGACGCCATGGTCAGGTAACCGGGCGGGAAGAACATGTCCCTGGGCATGCGCAGCAGCGTGTTGAACAGGAAGTCCAGATGCGGCGCCGCCTCCCGGCGGGCCTGCTCGTCGGTGTCGGCCAGGTACACCGGCGCGGCCCAGCCGAGCCGGGCCGGCGCGGCCGGGTAGCCGTACCGCTCGGCCGCCTCGCGGTACTCGGTGAACGCGCGCCGCAGCGTGGCGATGTCGCTGTAGGTCTGCAGGTAGGTGTACCGGTTGCGGGCGGCCCAGTCGACCGTCTCGGCGCTGCCCTGGGACGGGCTCCAGATCGGCGGGTGCGGCTGCTGCAGCGGCCGCGGCCACGGGTTGACGTACCTCAGCTTGAAGTGGCGGCCGTACCACTCGAACGGGCCGGGCCGCGTCCAAGCCTCGACGATGAGGTCGTGCGCCTCGTGGAACCGCCCCCGCGACTGGGTGGGATCGAGCTGGAACGTCTGGTACTCGGCGCCGATGCCCCGCACGAACCCGGAGATGATCCGGCCGCCGGAGATGACGTCCAGCATGGCGATCTCCTCGGCCACCCGCAGCGGGTGGTCACGCAGCGAGATCGCGTTGCCGAGGACGGCGATCTTCCCGCGGGTCTGCGGGACCAGCACCGCGGCCACGACGTCCGGGGCGGGCATGAGGCCGTACGCGGTCTGGTGGTGCTCGTTGACGCAGACGCCGTCGAACCCGACCTCGTCGTAGAGCACCAGCTCGGCCAGGTAGCGCTGGTACAGCTCGTGGCCTCGCCGCGGGTCGAAGTTCTGGTTGCTCAGCGTGATCCAGGAGGAGTCGCGGCTGCGGCGGTGCTCGTCGGTGAGGTAGGGGTAAGGCATCAGGTGGAAGCCGAAGAATTGCACGGATCAGCTCTCCCCGCAGAAGGACCGGATGGCCTGCAGTGACGCGCCGGGCTGCTCGGCGAGCGGAAGGTGGCCGGCGTCCTCGATGACCGTGACACGACTGCTGGGCAGCAGCTCGGCCCAGCGGCGGGCGTGGCGTACCGGCAGCAGCCGGTCCTGCGCGCCCCACAGAATCAGCGCCGGGGCGGTGAGCCGGTGCAGCCGCCGGGGCAGCTTGGGGTCGTGCAGGTACGGGTTCCAGCCGAGGTGCGCCGTGGCGCTGCGGTTGCGCAGGTACCGCTCGAAGCGGCCGGGGTCGTCGGCCAGCTGCTCGGCCTGCACCCGCGCGGCCGCCCTGGCCTCATCGGAGTGGTAGGTCAGCTCCGCCAGTTCCGCCGGGCTGAGCAGGAAGATGTCGGGGACGCGCTCGTCGGTGCGGATCCCCCGGGCGCCCGCCAGGATCAGCCTGCTGACCCGCTGCGGCTCGATCGTGGCCAGATCGGCGGCCAGCCAGCCGCCCAGGCCGGCGCTGGCCAGGATGACGCGGTCCAGGCCGAGCTCGTCCATCAGGTCCAGGTAGAAGAAGGCAAGTTCGTGAACGCTGTCGATGTCGGCGCCGTCCGCGCTGGCGTTGAAGCCGGGGTGGTCCGGCCGCCAGACCGCGAACTGCCCGGCCAGCCCGGACAGTAGCGGGCTCCACAGGCCCAGGTCGCCGGAGTCGTGCAGGTACAGGAGCGGCCGGCCGGCCCCGCGGCCAGCACCCGGACGCGGGTTTCGTGCACGGTGAGATCTCGTTCGGCGAACCCGGCGGCCGCCCGGCTGGCCTCGGTACTCGTCATGCTGTTCCTCGTCGTCGCCAACGCCTGCCCGACCTCCCTGACGCTAACAACGCGCCTGGCCCGCGCCAATACGCCCATCTAGGATGAGTAGCACGGATCGACCGAGGGAACCGCCATGACATCGCGAGGCGCAGCGGAAAAAGCCCGGTCGGCGACCGGGCCGGGGCAGGACCAGGAAGCCCGGCTGGCGGAGTTGTACGCGGCCATGGGCAAGGTGAACATCCAGGCGCTGTGGACCCAGGCCGCCGATTTGATGCCGGGTCAGCCCGCTCCCCGCGCCGTGCCGTGGCTGTGGCGGTGGGACACCGTAGTGGCCCTCGCGGCCGAGGCCGGGGAAGCGGTCTCCGTGGGGCGGGGCGGCGAGCGCCGGGTCCTGGCGCTGGCCAACCCGGGGCTCGGCGGGCTCCCGTTCTCCACCCCCACCCTGTGGGGGGGCATACAGTACCTCAACGCGCGGGAGAGCGCGCCCGCGCACCGGCATACGGCGTCGGCCATCCGGTTCGTCCTGCAGGGGCGCGGCGTCTGGACCACCGTGAACGGCGAGCCGTGCCCCATGTCCCCCGGTGACCTCGTGCTGACGCCGAGCATGACCTGGCATGAGCATCACAGCGGCGCCGACGAGCCGATGGTCTGGTTCGACGGGCTCGACCTGCCGCTGGTGAACGCCCTGGACGCGGGCTTTTTCGAGCCCGCGGGCGCCGAGTACCTCGACACCGCTGGCCCGCCGGTCGAGTCGCGCAGCGCCGCCCTGTACGCCCACCCGGGGCTGCTGCCCAGCGTCAGGCCGGACACTGACCGGCATTCGCCGCTCATGGTCTACCGGCGGGAGCACACCGCGCGCGCCCTGGCCGAGGTATCCGCGGCGACCGGGAGCGGTGATGCGGAGCTGCGCTTCGTCGACCCGGTCCACGGCGGCGACGCGGTGCCGACCATGCGCTGCGCCATGCGGCAGATCGCGGCGGGGCTGCGGACGCCCACCACGCGGACCGTGGGCAGCAGCATCATCGTGGTCTTCTCCGGCCGCGGGCAGACCGTCATCGACGGGCTGACGTTCAGCTGGGGGCCGGGAGACACCCTGGCCGTGCCGAGCTGGTGCGCGATCGACCACGAGGCCGCCGAGACCGCGCAGCTCTTCGTGGTGAGCGACGCGCCGGTGATCGAGGCGCTGCGGCTCGACCGCACCGAGGTCCTGGACGACCACCAGCCGGTCACCGGTTCCTGGGACGGCTAGGTCTCAGGCGGCGGAGCGCTCGCCGAGCGGGCGGCGGCGCAGTTCGGTCTTCTGGATCGCCGGCGGTACGTAGGCCTGGTCGAGGGTGCCGATGTCGGTCCCGGGCAACCGGGCTGCAATCAGCGCATGACACGAGTGTTCATGGAGGGACAGGGACTGGGCCGTGTTGCTCAGGCTGGTGCTGAGCCAGTGGAGGGTGGTGGCCAGGCATAGCGCGGCGTGGTAGTTGCGGGCGGTCTTGCCTGAGCGCACGGCGATGCCGTATGCCACCGGTGATCTCGGGATTAGTGCCGATTGAGGGCAACCAACTGGCGGCCGCACAGGTATTTCTAGCGTGACGGGCCAGCGCGGTCCGTGGCGCCAGTAGCCGGGAGAAGCGGGCGCCAGTAGCCGGGAGAAGCGGAGGTGCAGTGGATCGCCAGGAGTTCACCAGCCTCTATACCGCCAGCTTCCCGCGGCTGGTAGGCCAGCTGTACGCCATGACCGGTGACCGAGCCGAGGCCCAGGATGCCGTGCAGGAGGCGTTTGTCCGGGCCTGGGCCCACCGCGGCCAGATCGACGCCGACCAGGGGGCCGAAGCGTGGGTCCGGGTTACGGCCTGGCGGATCGCGGCGTCCCGGTGGCGGCGTGCCCGCGAAGGTATCCGGCTGATGCGGCTGGCGGCCCGGCCCGACCGCGTCGCCGGCCCCGGCCCTGAGCGCGTCGCCTTCGTCCAGGCCCTGCGCCAGGTGCCGGCCGAGCAGCGCCGCGCGCTGGTGCTCTATCACCTGGTTGACCTGACGGTCGACCAGATCGCGGCCGAGACCGGCGTACGGCCCGGGACGGTCAAGGCCCGGCTGGCTCGCGGCCGGGCCGCGCTCACGCCGTACCTGCGGGATACGGCCGCGCCGGTAGGCGACTAACTGGCCGGGAGGTATTTCAGTGTCTGATCTGCGCGACGAACTGCGGAAGCTGGCCGACGACGGCGCCAGCCAGGCGCGACCGCTGGCCGTAGCCGACATCATCCGGCGAGGTGACCGCGGGCACCGGCGAACCATGGCTGCGTGGCACCGAGAGCACGCACGGCCGCCCGGGCTCGCCGCCCCGGCCAGGCCCCAGCGCCGCTGGTGGCGCTGGGCGGCGCCGCTCGCCGCCGCGGCCGTGGTCACCGCCGTGGTGGCCAGCGCCGCGATCCTCTCCGGCACCATCCATGGTTCCGGGCCAGGGCACCGGTCGGCGGCTCCGACCATCTACGCCAGCTACCAAGCCCTGAACGGCTCCAACAGCGTGATCGTCTCGATCAACACGGCCACCAACACGCCCGGCAAGCTGATCCGCGCCGCCGGCCTCGGCGGCGAGATGGAGATCACGCCGGATGGCAAGAAAATCTACGTCTCCGGCAACGACGAGGTCGTCCCGATCAGCACGGCCACCAACCGGCCCGGCCAGCCAGTCCAGGTCCCCGGCGTCGCCTCGAACTTCGTCATGCTGATGAACCCGGACGGGAAGACCGTCTACATCATCACCTTCATGGACTACGACACGATCATCCCGGTCAGCATGGCCACCCACACGGTCGGCCAGCCGATCCGCGTCAGCTTGGACGATTCCCCTCCCGTGATCGCGTTCACCCCGGACGGCAAGACCGCCTACGTTGGCTCCCAGGGCCACACGGTCACCCCGATCAGCATGGTCACCAACCGGCCCGGCACGCCGATCCACATCGGCTTCAACGCAGCGAACATCGCCATCACCCCGGACGGGAAGACCGCCTACGTCACCGCCTTCAGCTCCGACGAGGTCGTCCCGATCAGCACGGTCACCAACCGGCCCGGCACGCCGATCCGCATCGGCACCCGTCCGCGGCAGATCACCTTCACCCCCGACGGGAAGACCGCCTACGTCGAGACCTTCGGCGGCACGATCGTCCCGATCAGCACGGCCACGAACACGCCCGGCCAGCCGGTCCGCGTCGGCCTCACCGCGGGGCCGATGACCATCTCCCCGGACGGGAAGACCGCCTACGTCCAGGGCTTGGACGGCTCGATCATCCCGTTCAGCACGGTCACCAACACGGCCGGCCAGCCGATCCGCATCAGCCGCCCGGGCCCGATCATAAGCATCGTGTTCACCCCGGACGGGAAGACCGCCTACGTCGCCGTCACGAACCGGATCATCCCGATCAGCACCGCCACCCACACGCCCGGCAAGCCGATCCGGATCCCCTACGGGTTCCCCAGCGGGATCGTGATCACGCCCTGACCTGCACACGGCACCGCTCACCGATCACCGATCACGGGGATGGCGGCTTCAGCATGCCAGCGGGCGGCTCCGGATGTGACGATGATCATGAGGCTGCGGGGGCGGGGGGGGGCAGGCGGCGTCGGGCTTCCTCGTAGAGGTCGGCGGGCAGGGGGCCCTTCTGGGCGGCGGTCAAGTTGGCGAGGAGGTGGCTGACCCGGGACGTGCCGACGATGGTGCTCGACAGGCCCGGGTGGCTGAGCGTGAAGCGGAGCACGAACTCCATGCGGGTCATGCCGTCGAGCAGGTCGTCCACGCCGGCGGACTCCCAGCGGCGCTGGCCTTCGCCCTCGGCCAGGCCGAGCGGCCCCCGCCGCCAGTCCTTGTCCTCGGCCGGGGCGCCGCGGGCCGCGCCTCCGCGGATGAGGGTGCCGGCGCCCCCCTTGGCCGCCGCGGTGATGAGGTCCTCGTGCTCGCGCTGCACCGCCGAGTAGGGGATCTGGAAGACGTCGGCGAGGTTAATCAGGATGAGTTTTTCAATCGGCTTCAGACTCCGAAGCGCGAGAAAGTCTGTTCGGACTTTGATGTATCTGTCTACCATGAGAATCGGACTCTCAGTTTTTTGCTTAGCCTGCCGGAACTAGGTCCGATCTAATTCCGACAGACTAAGTAAGGGTTGGTGGCGAAGCAACCAGGGCCACCAGATAATCGGACTATCTGGTAGCCGACAAAGGATTTGTCAGCTAGGGCCATCTCGCGCTTCACTCGATGGCCATGTGGAACCTTTTACTGGTTCCTTCAAGTAGCCGGGCGAAGTGATCAGGCTTTTACACATCGAACATACGAAAGGCGCGGCTTTACGGCCGGGCCTTGCTTGGGTTGTTGGCTAGCTATTTCTTACGCCGAGAGACATGGCGTGGTATCCACTCTGTCGGCAAGCTCCATGACTCGAAGCCATCGGGCGAGACCAGGAACCTAACGTCACGGTCACGCAGGAACCGATTACGCTCGGCTGGCCCGTCAAGCGAATCCCAGTGCTCAGCTACCGTCTGGCCGGTATCGACCAAGACAACCTCGTCTGGCGCGTGAGGCGCCGCGCGAAGCTCGGCAATCCTCGCCTCTAGCTCGGTCGTGTCGATGTAATCCATACCCTGCACGGCGTCTAGCTGCTGGCGCAGCTTCCGAAGTTCTTTGGCGTAGTCATCGCCAGGAATGACCTTGCGAACCTTGTAAGGCTGGTCGCCCCATATCTCGCGTAGCTTCGCCTCTATGCCATCCTCTAGCACTGTGATGCGTGCGACCATGCCGCACTCTAGGCAGCGGTAATAACCCCTGTAATCGCGATTGCGCCTAAGCGCTGCATACAACGGCTTGTGATCCTGTGCGCAGTAGGCGACACGCAATAGCCAGTGCTGGCCGCTAGTCCACTCCCCGCGCGTTGGCGTACGCGAGCGAAGCGCGGCGCGTAGCTCGGCGTGCTTTGCTTCGCCCAGGATGTCGAGCATTGAGGCAGAGTTGAGCACTTGACGCACTCGGTTGGTTGACCAGGGATTGCCAGCGGAGTTTGGATGTCCACTGTCGTTAACCCAACGACGGATCGCAACGTTGGTTGCTCCCCCGATTGCCATGTCTGCCATACTGCGCGCTACCTCGGCGGTATCTCCGTCATCTGGCACCAGATAGAAGCCCTCGGCCGTCTCGTCTGCACGCATGCCGTAGGGCACCTTACCGCCAGGCCAACGGTTCTGCTCGGCAAGCTCGGCTAGGGTTTCCTGCCGACGCTCGCTTGCCATCTCTCGCTCCCACTCGGCGGAACTGGCGGAATCACGCGCGGACTTCCGGCCGCTAGGAGTGGTCATGTCGATGTTTTCGCGCAAGCTCACATATTGCTTGCCGTACGCCTGGCACCAGTCCATGAGCGCGAGAAAGTCCCGCGTGTTGCGGCAAGCGCGGTCGATTTTGGTGGTAACGAGAATGTCCCAGGCGACTACTTGGTCAGGGTCGGTAAGCCAGGGTCCTAGTTCCGGTCGTTTGAATGCCGAGAGCTTTCCAGACTGGGAAAGGTCTTCAGTGAACCTGACTACCTCATGCCCGTTCGCCTCAGCCCATCGCGTGATGGCCGCGCGCTGCGCGGCGGGCGAGACTGCGCGCTCTCGCGTCTTGCTCTGGCGTATCGCCCCTAGAACCCTCATGATCCCTCACCTCGGAACCAGGGTATCAAACCCCACCGTTCGAGATGTCGATCAGGCTGATGCACCCGTCGAGTACCGCGCCCAGGAGCTGTCCCGCCTCAAAGTCCTCGATCACCGGGCCGTGCGGCCGACCCCGCAGCTCCTGGCCCCGTATCCGAGGATGCTCACGTCCGTTCCGGTTCGCCCCAGCGGGCGCTTCTCGATGGCCATGAACGCACGCTATCTCCCGGCTCCCGGGCCGTTTCCGGCAGTCGTGAGCGATCGGGGATACTGGCTTGTCGTGCGGACGCCTAGCCTCAGCTATGCAGAGTCGATCGTGATCGCGCGCTCCTCGGACGCGCTGTACGGCATGGTCTCGGACGTCACCCGGATGGGCGAGTGGAGCCCGGTCTGCCGGGCTTGCTGGTGGGATGAGGGCGCCGCCCCGACCGTGGGTGCCTGGTTCACCGGCCGCAACGAGGTGCCAGGACGAACCTGGGAGACTCGCTCCGAGGTGGTAGCGGCCGAGCCCGGCCGGGAGTTCGCCTTTCTGGTCGGCGGTGCCTGGGTGCGCTGGGGCTACACGTTCACCCCGGTCGACGGCGGGACCCGGGTCACGGAGTCGTGGGAGTTCCTCCCCGCGGGCATCGCCCGGTTCGAGGAGCGGTACGGGCCCGACGCGCAGGCTCAGATCGCCAGCCGCGCGGAAGCCGCCCGTACCGGCATCCCGGCCACCCTGGCCGCGCTCAAGCAGGCCGCGGAATCCCAGTGACCTTCCCGGTCGCCTCGTCCGGGCTTCCGGTGACATCAGGGTGTAACGCTCCTGGCCGCGATTCGATGGCAGCAGCCCCGAACCGGGGTGGGGCCGGCCCCCCTGGACAACGGAGGCTCATCCCCCCGCTCAGCTACGGCCGGTTGCGTATCGTGGCCGATGTGGGAGTGGAGCCGTCGGCGCGGGCAGCCACCACGCGCGCCCCGGCGGAGTCCGTCCCGATGACGCAGATCGCCTGGTCGGTCCTGCTCGGGCCGGTCTCGTTGCGCACCTGGCGCGCCATCGGCGGCCTGCTGGCCTCGCTACTGACCGGCGCGGTCTTCTTCTGCGGGCTGGCGGCCGCGCTGCTGGTCTCGGCCGCCTTGTGCTGGATCGTCGGGCTCGGCATGCTCGTCCTGTCCTTCACGCTCCGTCTCGCGGCCAGGATGGCCAGGTTTGACCGCCGGAGAATCCAGCGCCTGGCCGGCGTGCGGATCGAGCTTGCGCCGCTGCCCGAGCCCGCGCCGGACGCGTCGTTCCGGCAGCGTCGGCGGGCCTGGGCCCGGTCGCCCGCGGCGCGCCGGCTCGCCGCCTACCAGCTGGTCCGCCTCCCGGCCAGCGCCGCGTCGCTGGGCGCCGTGGTCCTGGTGGTGGCGGGGATGATCGCCGGCTTCACCAGCGCGGGATCGGTCGGCCGGGTGCTGCTCGGCGTCGCGTGCCTGTTCGGCTGGCCCCTGGTGGCCAGGCTGGGGGCGGCGCTCGACGTGACCCTGGCCCGGACGCTGCTCGGCCCGAGCCGCAGCGGGCAGCTCTCGGCCGAGGTCCAGCGTCTCGGCGAGGCCCGGACGCTCGCGGTCGAGTCCGCGGAGTCCGAGCGGCGGCGCATCGAGCGCGACCTGCATGATGGGTTCCAGCCCAAGCTCGTGTCGCTCGCCCTGGAGCTCGGCCTGGCCCGGGCGCGGTTCGACCGCGATCCGGGCTCGGCGAAGGCCCTGATCGACCAGGCGCACCAGGAGGCGAAGACGGCCATCGAGGACCTGCGCAGCCTGGTGCGGGGGATCCACCCTTCCGTTCTCGACGAGCGGGGACTCGACGCGGCGCTCTCCGCGCTCATCGCCAGCTGCCCCGTGCCGGTTCATGTCGAGGTCACCCTGAGCAGGCGCCCGGATCAGACCCGGGAGGCCGTCGCCTACTTCGTGGTGGCCGAGGCGATCACCAACGTGACCAAGCACTCCGGCGCGACCCGGGCGTCGGTGATCATCAACGAGGCCGCCGGGCTGCTCCGCGTCCTGGTCGAGGACGACGGCCACGGCGGGGCGCGGGCCGATCCCGGCGGCGGCCTGGCGGGCCTGGCGGCCCGCGTGGCGGCGATCGACGGAACGTTCGCGGTCAGAAGCCCGCCGGGCGGCCCCACCCACCTCGAGGCGGTCATCCCGTGCGGGCCGTGATCGCCGATGACAGCGTGCTGCTGCGGGAGGGGATCACCCGCCTGCTCGCCGAGGATGACATCGAGGTCGTGGCCGGCGTCGGTGAGGCCGATTCCCTGCTGAAGGCGGTGGATGCCCACCAGCCCGACCTGGCCGTCATCGACGTGCGCATGCCGCCCGGGCACCGGGACGAGGGTTTGCGGGCGGCGATCGAGATCCGGCGGCGCTGGCCCGGCGTGGCCCTGCTGGTGCTGTCCCAGTTCGTCGAGGAGCGCTACGCGACCGAGCTGCTGGCGGGGGAGACCCGGGGCATCGGCTACCTACTCAAGGACCGCGTGGCCGACGTCACCGAGTTCATCGAGGCCGTGCGCCGGGTCGCGGCGGGCGGAACCGCGCTGGATCCGGAGGTCGTCCGGCAGTTGCTCGCCCGCAGCCGCCAGGCCGACCCGCTGGGCCGGCTAACCGGACGAGAGCGCGAAGTGCTCGCGCTGATGGCCGAGGGCCGCTCGAACTCGGCGATCGCCGAGTCGCTCGTGGTCTCGACGGGCGCCGTCGAAAAGCGCGTGGCCAGCATCTTCATGAAGCTCGACCTGCCCCCCGACGATGAGCAGCACCACCGCCGGGTCCTGGCCGTGGTGCGATACCTGAACTCCTGACCGCCGCCAGGCCGGAAGGACCTGACCCGGCGCGCCGGTCAGGTGCGCAGGTGCTCCTGGGCGCCCACCCGGTAGGCCTCGGCCAGCCAGGCGATGAACTGCTGGTCGACCTCGGCCGGCGAGGCCAGCCGGAACTCGTGCACGACGTTACGCGGGGAGAACACCTGGACCCGCCGGAAGCGGGGGCTGTCCACCTGCCGAGCCAGGACGAGGTGGCCGCTCAGCCAGTGGCGGCGCGGCTGGAACGCGGCGAAGCTCATCCGGGCGTGCAGGGCGATCCGGGTCTTTTCCGGGAGCACCTCAACCGGGCCCAGGTGGCCGACCGCCTCCAGGACCCGGTCGAAGGTGGCCCGCACGGTCGGCGAGGCGTGCGCGAAATGCCGGTCCAGGCGGCCGAGCGGGGCGCAGGCGTGAGACTGGTTGCGGTTGGCGAACCTGCGCCCGCATGCGGGGCACGCCCACATCTGCCGCACCGGGACCGCCTCAGGGGCTTGGCCGTCATGGTCCACTAGGCGCGTATGGTCCCGCGGCTGTCGAACGTCATCGCTCGCTGCAGGGCCGCCGCCCGCAGGTCACCGGGGATCTCGACCGGGCCGCCGAGCGGGCTGGCGTTGATGCCCGCCTGCGCGGCTTCCTCGACCACCGAGCCGATCAGAATGGCCAGGTCCGGGGTGCGGTGGAAGACCAGCACGCCGTGGTTGGCCAGGAGCACCGCGGGGACTCCGGGGATGACCGAGGCCCGGATGTTGGCCACCGCCTCGTCCGACCCCCGCGGCCCGTAACCGGCCACCGGGACCCCGGACGCCAGGCCGAACATGGCCAGCGCCTCCACCCAGCACCCGATCGGGCGGTGCGCCACGGCATAAGCCGTGGCGTACGGCGAGTGGGTGTGCAGGACGCACCCGACATCGGGCTGATCGGCGTAGATCGCCGTGTGCATGGCGACGACCGCGCCCTGGATCGGCGGCAGCTCGCCCTCCAGCAAGGTTCCGTCCAGCCCGACGCGCACCACGGCCGAGGCCGGGTGGTCCCGCAGCGACGGGCCTGCCGTGAAGTACATCTCTTCCGCGCTCGGGACGCGGACGCTCACGTTGCCGTGCCCGTTCGCCGAGATCGCCCCGCTGGCCACCACCCGCCCAGCGGTGCTCACGACCTGATCGACTAGATCTGCGTCCATGACTGCCCTCCCCTGATGTCGGCCTGGCCGGTGAGGCCGACTCTACGACGCCGGCCCGTGCTGGCCGCAAGGCCGCCGCGCTTGTCGTCACGTCAGTCGCGGCGCGGGAACCCGGCTGCTCAGGGCCGGGAGGAGCGCCGCTCCCTCCTACGGCGTGTCGCAACGGATCTCACACGCACGGATAGCAGCATGTGAGACATGGCGAGGGTAAAGCAGGCGTTCAGGTACCGCTTCTACCCGTCGCCTGACCAGGCGACCGAACTGGCCCGCACGTTCGGGTGCGTGCGCCTGGTGTGGAACAAGGCGCTGGACGAGCGCAGCCGGGCCTACGCCACACAGCGGCGCGGCACCAGCTACGTGCAGGCCTCTGCCCGGCTGACCCAGTGGAAGCGCGGCGAGGATCTGGCGTTCCTGAACCAGGTCAGCAGCGTCCCGCTGCAGCAGGCCCTGCGGCACCAGCAGGCGGCGTTCGCGGCCTTCTTCGCCCGGCGGGCGAGGTACCCGCGCTTCAAGTCGCGGAAGAAGTCCCGGGCCTCGGCCGAGTACACCCGCAGCGCATTCCGGTGGCAGCACGGCCGGCTGACCCTGGCCAAGATGACCACCCCGCTGGACATCCGCTGGTCCCGGCCCCTGCCCGAGGCCGCGCAGCCGTCCACCGTCACCGTGTCCCGCGACCCGGCCGGCCGCTGGTTCGTATCCATCCGGTGCGAGGTCACCGTCGCTCAGCTCCCCGCAGCGCGCAGCGCAGTCGGCATCGACGCCGGGATCACGTCCCTGGTTACGCTCTCCACCGGCGAGAAGGTCGCCAATCCCCGGCATGAGCGCCGGGACCGCAGGCGGCTGGCCAAGGCGCAGCGGTCGCTGAGCCGGAAGGCGAAGGGCTCCGCGAACCGGGGCAAAGCCCGGCTCCGCGTCGCCCGCGTCTACGCCCGCATCGCCGACCGGCGCCGCGATCACCTGCACAAGCTCACGACCCGGCTCGTCCGCGACAACCAAGCGGTCGTGATCGAGGACCTGAGCGTGCGCACCATGATCCGCAACCATTGCCTCGCCCGCGCCATCAGCGACGCGGCCTGGAGCGACCTGCGGGGCATGCTTGCGTACAAATGCGCCTGGTACGGGCGCGAGCTGCTCACGGTGGACCGCTGGTATCCGTCCAGCAAGCTGTGCTCGGCCTGCGGTGCGCTGCGTCAGTCCCTGCCGCTGAACGTCCGCGAGTGGGCGTGCGGCTGCGGGATTACCCACGACAGGGACGTGAACGCGGCGCGCAACATCCTGGCCGCCGGGCTGGCGGACAGGCAAAACGCCTGCGGAGGGCTGGTAAGACCCGGACCGCGTCAGCGGGAACGGCACGGCTCGCTGAAACAGGAACCCCAGCCGGTGACGGCTGGAATCCCCGTCCTTCAGGGCGGGGAGGAATGTCAAACTGAACCTCCCCTCATCATCCGGGAGGCAGCGTGTCCGCGACCTTCATCACCACGTTCTCCACGGCCGGCCCGGGACCTCGGGTCGCGGTGAAGGACCTCATCGACATGGCGGGCATGCCGACCACCGCGGGATCGCGGGTGCTCGCCGACGCCGCGGTCCCGGCCCCGGGCGACGCGGCCTGCCTGGCCGGCCTGCGGGCGGCGGGGGCTCAGATCACGGGCCGGACGAACCTGCACGAGCTGGCGCTCGGGGTCACCGGGATCAATCCCTGGTTCGGCACGCCGGTGAACCCGCTCGACGCCTCACTCGCGCCCGGAGGCTCCTCCAGCGGGTCGGCGGTGACCGTGGCCACGGGCGAGGCCGAGGTGGCCTACGGGACCGACACCGGGGGATCGATCCGGATCCCCGCGGCCTGCTGCGGGATCTGCGGGCTGAAGACCACGTGGGGACGGATCCCGCTCGCCGGGGTACGGCCGCTGGCGCCGAGCCTGGACACCGTGGGGCCGATGGCGGCCGACGTGGCCGGCCTGATCGCGGGCATGCGACTGCTGGAGCCCGGCTTCGCCGTCGCGCCGGACGCCGGCTCGCCCCGGGTCGGCCGGCTGCGGATCCCCGCCGCGCCCGACGTCGACGACGCCGTGACCCAGGCGCTACGCGCCACATCCTGGGACGTCAGCGAAGTAGATCCCGGCGAATGGCATACCGCCACGCGGTGGACGCTGGAACTCCTGGTGGCCGAGGCCTACCGGTCCAACCAGGACATGTTTGACCGCTACGCCGACCGGCTCACCCCGAACGTCGCCCACCGCCTGGACGCGGGACGCCAGGTGAGCGCGGCGGCGGTCGCGGCGGCCCGACAGGCCCAGGCCCGGTGGCGCAGCCAGCTGGCGGCGTGGCTCGACCGCTACGACCTGCTGGTCACGCCGACGCTGCTGATCTTGCCGCCGACGCTGGACCGCGCGAACGAGCTGCTGGAGGGCCGCTGCACGCTGCCGGTCAACTTCGCCGGCGTGCCCGCCCTGGCGCTGCCCGTCCCGGCCCGCGGCCCGCTGCCCGCCAGCATCCAGCTCGTGTCGGCGTCCGGTACCGAGGAGCGGCTCCTCGCCGCCGGGGCTGCTCTCGAGGCCGCCGTCGCGGCCTGAAGCCGCGGGCATGCGCCGGAGGGCCGCATGACCCGCCGGCTCGGGCGCCGGCCGCCGCCCGCGGCAACCGCTGGACGACTCCCGATCCCGGTGCGGCCCTAGCCGGGCGGCAGGTCGCGCCCGGCGAGCAGATCCCGGGCCCGCCCGATGCGGGCCTCCAGGTCGGCGAGGAAACTGTCCAGGGCGGCCCGCTTGGCCTCGACGGTCTCGCGCAGGCCCTCCAGCAGGACCAGGCCCTCGCGGGTCAGCCGGAGGCGCTCGTCGTCGCTGGTGCGCTCGTCCTGGTAGGCGCGGCGGATCTCCGCCATGCGGTCCTCGTTGCGCAGCACCATCGCGATCTCGTCGAGGTTGAGGCCCAGCAGGGCCTGCAGCTCGCGGATGCGCGCCACCCGGGCCAGGTTCTCGGCCGAGTAACGGCGCAGCCCGCCGGGCGTGGTGCAGGAGGGAACGATCAGGCCCAGCTGCTGGTAGTAGCGCAGCGCCCGCTCGGAGACGCCGGCCGCGGCCGCGGCGGCGCCGATCCCGAGCAGTTCCTCGTGCCCCGCCGGCAGCCCGCCGGCGGCCGCCTCGGCGGTGGCCGGCCCCGTGGTGGTCGGCCCCGTTGCGGCCGGCCCCTTGGCGGCAGGCCCTGTGGTGGCAGGCTCAGCCGTGGCCGTTCGGGCCGTCGGGTTCATCGGCTCAGCCGCCTCCACGCGATGCGTCGAGCTCCTCGCCGCCGGGGCTGCTCGACGCGGCCAGCCTACCGTTGGGCCTGGGCCGGGCGGGAGCGGCGGCGTCGAGGTCGGCCGCCGCCACCGACTCGTCGAGGCCGACCAGCTCGGCCGAGTCGGCCGCGCCCCTGGCCAGCTCAGCGGCGACCGGCTCGCCCGCGGCCGGCTGGGGAGTGTAGAAGTAGCGCTTGCCGCGCAGCGCGGAGGCCACGGCGGCGATGAGCGTCACGAAAGCGGCGAAGGTGAAGGCCAGGTGCATGCCGCCGGCGAACGGCTCGGAGATCAGGTTCGGGAAGAACGACCGGCTGGTGATGTACGCGGCCTGGTGCGCGGGCAGCTGCTGCAGCGCCCCGGTCGGGCCGAGCAGTTGCTTGATCGGGTTGTAGCCCAGGAACGCCGAGAACAGGCTGCCGATCGGCGGCTCGCTGGCGACCAGGTGAGCGGCGCTGGGATTGACGCCGGCCGCGACCAGCCCGCGGAACAGATGCGACGGCAGCCGCGCGGCCAGCCCCAGGGTGACGATCGTGAAGAACAGGCCCATGGACAGCACGGTGGCCGAGTTCTGGAACGTGTTCAGCATCCCCGCGCCCGCGCCGCGCTGGTCGGGCGGCAGGCTGTTCATGACCGCGGCCTGGTTGGGGGCGAAGAACAGCCCCATGCCCACCGCGAACAGGAAGATCAGCACGGCGAACTCGGCGTAGTTGAAGTTGATCGGCAGCAGGTCGAACAGCAGGAACGTGATCATGGAGATGACCAGGCCGAGGGTGGCGAGCACCCGGGCGCCCCAGCGGTCCGACAGCCATCCCGCCACCGGCCCGACGAGCAGGAACCCGATCGTCAGCGGGATCATGGCGATGCCTGCCCACAGCGGGGTCTCGGCGAAGCTCTTGCCGTGCAGCGGCAGCCAGATGCCCTGCAGCCAGATGATCAGCATGAGCTGCAGCCCGCCGCGGCCCATGGCGCCGAGCATCCCGGCGATGTTGCCGGCAGGTGAACGCCCGGACCTTGAACAGGCCCAGGCGGAACATCGGCTGCGCCACCTTGGTCTCCACCCAGCCGAACACCACCAGCAGCACGACCCCGCCGATGATGGCGCCCAGCACCCGGGGGTTGGTCCACCCGGTGGGGTGCCCGCCGTAGGGCAGCAGGGAGTACACGATCCCGGTGAGCAGCGACACCAGGCCGATCGCGAACAGGGTGTTGCCGAGCCAGTCGATCTTGGCCGGGACGCGGACCCCGTTGTCGCGGAGCATCAGGTAGGCCCAGATCGTGCCGAACAGGCCGAACGGGACCGACACCAGGAACACCAGCCGCCACTCTATGGGGGCGAGCACGCCGCCCAGGATCAGCCCGAGGAACGAGCCGCTGACCGCGGCGATGCCGTTGATGCCCAGCGCCTTGCCCCGCTCGTCCTCGGGGAAGGCGTCGGTCAGGATCGCGGTCGAGTTGGCGAACAGGAACGCCCCGCCGACGCCCTGGCCGATCCGCATGATGA
>CAVUYA010000021.1:0-128648 GCA_963745575.1 uncultured Actinomycetota bacterium
GCCGCGGGAACCTGGTCCCGGCTCAAGGCCTGCAGCGCCAGCGACTGCCGCTGGGTGTTCTACGACCGCTCCCCTACCCGCAGCGGCTGCTGGTGCTCCATGCGCATCTGCGGCTCGCGCGCGAAGTCGCGCGCCTACCGCCGCCGTACGGCGGCCGGGCCGGGCGGCCCGCCGCGCGGACGGGGATAACGCGGGAGGCGGCCGCCGGATCGGCGTCCCCGGGGCCTTGAGGATCGGAACATAGGAATATAGCTTGTCTCCTATGAGCATGACATCAGCCGGTTTGTGGTCAGCCCCGTGCGGTGACGGCTCCACGCCGCGCCGGTACATCGTCGCGGACGTGTTCACCGACACCCCGCTGCAGGGCAACCAGCTCGCGGTGTTCACCGACGGCCGGGGCCTGCCCGCCGGGCAGATGCAGCGGGCCGCGCGCGAGCTCAACCTCTCCGAGACCGTGTTCTTCCTGCCGCCCGAGGGCGATGGTGACCTGCGGATCCGGATCTTCACCCCGGCCAGCGAGCTGCCGTTCGCCGGCCATCCCGTGCTCGGATCGGCGTTCCTGGCCGGGGAACTGCTGGGGACGTCGGCGGTGCGGCTGGAGACGGGCGCCGGGGTGGTGCCCGTCGAGCTGCGGCGCAAAGGCGAGCAGATCGTGTCCGGCCGGATGGAGCAGCCGATACCCGACTGGGCGCCCTACGAGCACCCGGAGCGGCTGCTGGCCGCCCTGGGCGTGACCGGTTCCGGCCTGCCCGTCGAGGCCTACCCGAACGGGCCGCGGCACGTGTTCGTCGCGCTCGACGGCGAGGCGGCGGTGGCCGCGCTGCGGCCGGACCTCGGCGCGCTGGCCGACCTGGGAGACGATATCGCCGTCAGCTGCTTCGCGGGCGGCGGGCCGCGCTGGAAGACCCGGATGTTCGCGCCCGGCCTCGGCGTGCCCGAGGACCCGGCGACCGGCTCCGCGGCCGGCCCGCTGGCCATCCACCTGGCCCGGCACGGCCGGACCGCCTTCGGCGAGGAGATCGAGATCCGCCAGGGGGCGGAGATCGGCCGGCCCTCCGTGCTGTACGCGCGCGTGGACGGCTCTGCGCAACGGATAGAACGGGTGCTGGTCGGCGGATCAGCGGTGATCGTGGCCCGTGGCGAGTACCGGCTGGGCTGAGCGATGCCCGAGGCCGAGCTCTTCGCGGCACTGGCCAGCGCGCGGCGGCTCCAGGTCCTGGAGTGGCTGAAGGACCCCCGGGCGCACTTTCCGCCGCAGCGCGACGGCGACCTGGTGGACGACGGGGTGTGCGTGTGCTTCATCGCCGAAAAGCTCGGCGTGGCCCAGCCCACCGCCACCGCGCACATGCAGCGGCTGGCCCGGGCCGGGCTGGTCAGCTCCCGGCGGATCGGCCAGTGGACGTTCTACAAGCGCGACGAGGACGCGATTACCGCGGTCAAGCAGAACATCGCCGCCGACTTGTAACTTTGCCATTCGCGGTTGCGCCGCCAGAACCTGACTATGCTGTCAGGTCGGGCAGGTTTCGGTCCTGGCCAGCAGGGACGTGCCGGAATTCGTTCAGTAACGACACCTTTTTCATCGGTTGGTCTCGGCTCAAGCAGGTGGATAGGCCCGGGGAGATGAAAAAGGCTCAGTGATCATAGATCAGGTTCGCAGCAATTTCGAAGAGCCCAACAGTTTCGTGGGCCGGGAACGGGAAGTCGGCGAGTTGCGCGGGCTCGCGGCGTCGCTACGGGCCGTGACCCTCTGCGGGCCGGGCGGCATCGGGAAGACGCGGCTCGCGCTGCGGGTCCTCGACGGGCTGAGCGAGATGTTCCCCGACGGGGTGTGGTTCATCGAGCTCGGCGATCTGCGCCAGCCCGACCTGGTCGTGTCGCGGGTCGCGTCGGTCATCGGCGTGGACGAGGAGCCCGGCCGGCCGCTCCTGGAGACGCTGGCCGACGCGCTCAGGCCGCGGCGGCTGCTGCTGGTCCTGGACACCTGCGAACACCTGATCGACTCCTGCGCTCGCCTGTGCCACCGGCTGCTGGCCAGCTCGGCCGGGCTGCACGTGCTGGCGACCAGCCGCGAGCCGCTGCGGACGGCCGCCGAGACCGTGTGGCAGGTGCCGCCGCTGTCGCTGCCGCGGCCCGGGACGGCGGAGACGCCCGAAGAGCTGAGCCGTTATGAGGCGGTCCGCCTGTTCAGCGACCGGGCCGAGGCATCGCTTTCCGGCTTCGCCCTGGACGCGGCCAACGCCTCCGCCGTGGCCGCGCTCTGCCGGTCGCTGGACGGCGTGCCACTGGCGATCGAGCTGGCCGCCGCCTGGGTCCGGGTGCTGTCCGTGGAGCAGATCTTGATCCGGCTGGCTGACCGGTTCCGGCTGCTGACCAGCGGTGACCGGACCGCTCCGCCGCGCCAGCGCACGCTGCGCGCGGCCATCGACTGGAGCCATGACCTGCTGGCCGACCGTGAGCAGGTGCTGCTGCGCCGGCTGTCGGTCTTCGCCGGCTGGTCCCTGGAGATGGCCGAGCAGATCTGCCCCGGCGATGACCTGCCCGCCGCCGAGGTCCTGGACCTGCTGGCCGCGCTGGTCGGCAAGTCGCTGGCCGTGATGGACACCGCGGCGAGCGTCCCGGCCCGGTACCGGATGCTCGACACCATCCGCGAGTACGCGGCCTCGCGGCTGGACGAGGCGGGCGAGACCGCGATCATGCAGCACCGGCTGCGGGACTACTCGAGTACCCGAGACCGAGCGCCTGATGCGGATAGGGATGGCGCAGATCCGGGCCCCGTGGTCGGCGACCGTGGAGACCTTCAACCGGTTCGATGACGACGTCGGCAACCTGCGGCAGGTGCTCGGCGGCTGCCTGGCCGAGCGGGATGCCGAGACCGGGCTGCGGATGTGCACGGCCATGGCCCCCGTGTGGATCGTGCGGGGCTCGTTCGCCGAGGGCGCCGAGTGGTTCGACTCGTTCCTCGGCCTCGGCGCCGCGCCGGTGCCGGCCGCGGTGCGCGGCCCGGCCCTGGTCGGGCGGGCGCAGCTCGCCCTGGCCCAGGACTCTGAGGGAGCGCAGGCGCGCGCCGCGGAGGGACTGGAGCTCTGCCGGGCCGCGGGCCAGGAGTTCTGGACGGCGACCGCCCTCAACCTGCTCACCGAGGCCGCGCTGCACGCCGGGCGCGCCGATGAGGCCGCAGCCCGCGCGGACCAGGCCCTGGCCACGGCGCGGATGGCGGGCGACCGGTGGAACGAGGGCTACGCGCTGGGCACCATGGCGGCCGTGGCCGGACAGCGCCTCGATCTGCCCGAGGCCCAGCGGCTCGGTGAGGCCGCGCTCGCGATCATGCGCGACATCGACCAGCAGTGGGGGGTGGCCCGGACGCTGCTCGGCCTGGCCGACCTGGCCCGGCTGACCGGCGACCCCGGCGGCGCGCAGCGGCGCTATGAGGAGGCACTGGCCATCCTGAAGGTGCTCAACGCGCGGCCCGAGATCGCGCGGTGCCTGGCCGGCCTCGGCCGGATCGCGACCGACCGCGGCGACACGGCGCTCGCCCGGCGGCATCTCGCGCAGAGCATCGAGCTGAGCCGGTCCACCGGCAGCCGCATCGGCATGATCCGCGGGCTCGAGGCCTTCGCCACCCTCGCCGTGGCCGAGCAGCGGCCGGACCAGGCCGTAGAGCTGGCCGCCGCGGCGGCCGCGCTGCGCCAGGCCGCCCACCTGCCACCGCAGTCCGGCGCGCGGACCGAGCGTTACCTCACCGCGGCCCGCGGCCTGGGGCAGGAAACCGTCACGCGGCTGTGGGCCGAGGGTGCCAGCCTGGACGCGAGCTCCGCGGTCGAGCTGGCGCTGACGGCTCCGCCCCCGCGGCCCGCACCCGGCCCGGTCGGCACGGCCGCGCCGGGCGGGCTGACCCCGCGAGAACGCGAGATCGTCGCCCTGATCGTCCAGGGCCGCAGCAACAAGGCCATCGGCGAGGAACTGGTCATCAGCCCGGCCACCGCGGCCCGGCATATCGCCAACATCCTGCTCAAGCTGGGCTTCAGCTCGCGGGCCCAGGTCGCCGCGTGGGCGGCGCGCGCCGAGGACCGCAGCCGCCCGCCGGGCCCTGATGGAGCCAGACCGCCCGCTAGACGTGCGCGGCCGAACAGCGCGCTGACCGATTCCCCCTCGTGGATGCGGCGGATGGCCTCGGCCAGCGCCGGGGCGACCGAGATCACCTGCAGCTTGGGATCACGCTCGTCTTCCGCGATCGGCACGGTGTTGGTGCAGACGACCTCGGTCACCTCCGGCTGCTCCGCGATCCGCTTCAGCGCGCCGTCGCTGAACAGCCCGTGGGTGCAGGCGATGCGCACGGAGCGGGCCCCGTGCTCGCGCAGCCGCGTGAGCAGCTCGATGATGGTGGTGCCGCGGGCGATCTCGTCGTCGAGGACGATCACGTCGCGGTCGGCCACGTCGCCGATGATCGAGCTGATCGTCACGCGGGTGTCGCTGTGCCGCTCCTTGGCGCCCGCCGCGACCGGCAGGCCCAGCATCCGGGCCAGCAGCGAGGCCGACTTGGCGTTGCCGAGGTCCGGCGAGACCACGACCGCGCCGGCCAGGTCCTGGCGGCGGAAGTGGGCGGCGATCTCGCGCAGCGCGTGCAGGTGGTCGACGGGAACCGAGAAGAACCCGTGGACCTGCGGCGCGTGCAAGGTCATCGTGAGTATCCGGCTCGCGCCCGCGGTGACCAGCAGGTCCGCGACCAGCCGGCCGCCGATCGACACCCGCGGCATGGTCTTCTTGTCCGACCGGGCGTAGGCGTAGTACGGGATCACGGCCGTGACCCGTGCCGCCGAGGCTCCCCGCGCGGCATCGAGCATGAGCAGCAGCTCGACCAGGTGCTCCTGGACCGGCGCGCTCAGCGGCTGGATCAGGAACACGTCCCGCTCCCGGCAGTTGGACTGCAGCTGGACCTCGAGGCAGTCGTTGGCGAAGCGCTGCAGCCGGCTCGGCTGCAGCGTCACGCCGAGCTGCGCGCAGATCTGTTCCGCCAGGCTTGGGTGGGCACTGCCGCTGAAGACCGCGATTTCCCGCACAAGGCCAGGCTAAGGCCTAGCCGCCGCGGGCATCGGGGCCGGCCTGATCCGGCCCGCGGGCGGCGGGCGGCTCCTGGCCCTGCGCCAGCATCCGGCCGGCCGCGCGCAGCCATCTCCCGGGGCTGGCCATCGCCGGGCCGGCCCCGCCGGCCAGCGCGTCCAGCGCCACCGCGGCGACGCCCGGCGGCGGATCCGCGGCGATGATCCCGGCCACGAGCGCCGCGGGCACGCCCGCCCGCGCGGCGGCGGCCAGCACGCTGCCGGTGATCTTGCCGTCACCGGAGGTGTCGTCGTAGCGTCCCTCGCCGGTCAGCACCAGGTCGCTGCGGCGCAGCTCCCGGTCCAGGCCGACGATGCGGCCCAGTTCCGCGGCGCCGGGCATGATGACAGCGCCCCAGGCCGCGGCCAGGCCGTAACCGGTACCCCCGGCGGCTCCGGCTCCGGGAGCGCCCGGATCGCCGCCCAGCACGCGCGCCAGCCGGCGCAGGCCCGCCTCCAGCAGCGCGACCTGCGCCGCGTCCGCGCCCTTCTGCGGGCCGAACACGGCAGCCGCCCCGCGCGGCCCGAGCAGCGGGGCCCGCACGTCGGTCAGGCAGGTGACGCCGCCGGCCGGCGGCGGCCGCAGCCCGGTCAGGTCCGCGGCGGCGAGGGCACCGAGCGCTCCCCCGCCGGGCGCGAGCTCCTGCCCCGCGGCGTCGAGAAAGCGGGCGCCCAGGGCGGCCAGCGCGCCGGTCCCGCCGTCGGTGGACGCCGATCCGCCGAGGGCGATCACGATCCGCCGTGCCCCGGCGTCCAGCGCGTGGGCGATCAGCTCTCCGGTGCCGGTGGTCTGCGCGCCGAGCGGATCGAGGGCGGCCATCAGCGGCAGCCCGCTGGCCTGGGCGAGCTCGACGTACCCGGCCCCGTCGTCCGCGCTCGAGCCAGCGGCTGGGCACCGTGCCTCCGCCCGGGCCGGTGACCGGTACCGGGTGCCAGCGCGCCGCCGGGTCCGCCGCCGCCAGCACCTGCAGCGTGCCCTCGCCGCCGTCGGCCAGCGGCAGGCACACCAGCTCGTCGCCGGGCCGCGCGTCACGCCAGCCCGCGGCGAGCGCCGCCGCCGCCTCGGCCGCGCCGATGCTGCCCTTGAACGAGTCGGGCGCGACCACGACCCGCATCGGCGTCAGCCGGCCTCCTGCCGGGCCGGGTGATAGGGCGGCAGGCCGAGCTTGGCCCGGATGGCCTGCTGGACCTCGTCCTTGCTGGCCCGGGCATCGACGGTCACCACGTATTCCTTGCGGCGGAAGATGTCGAGCACCGGGTTGGTCTTCTGGTGATAGTCGCGGAGCCTGACCGCCAGGGCCTCTTCGGTGTCGTCTTCCCTGGTCACCAGCTCGCCGCCGCAGGCGTCGCACTTCCCGGGCACCTCGGGGCTGCTGGCCAGCAGGTTGTAGTCCAGGCCGCAGCCCGCGCACAGCCGCCGGGCCAGTACCCGGCGGCGGACCTCGCTGTCGGGCAGGTCGAGATGGATCACCCCGTCGATGTCGTAGCTCTCCAGGAAGAACTCCGCCTGCCGCTCGTTGCGGGGGAATCCGTCGATGATGAACCCGTAGTTCCAGTCATGCTGGGTCAGCCGCTCCTGCACGATGCCCTCGACCAGGTCGTCGCTCACCAGCTCGCCCGCGGCCATGGTGCGCCTGACCTGCGCACCCACCTTGGTGTGGTTCTGCACGTTCCACCGGAAGATGTCCCCGACGCTGATGTGCACCAGGTCCAGGTCGGACGCGAGCATGATGCTTTGCGTGCCCTTGCCGCTGCCCTGCACGCCCATGATGACGTATTTCCGCATGCCGCTACCCTGGCATCCCGCGGGCCGGCTGACCAGCGCGGCCGGGGCCTATCCGCGCGCCTGGCGGGCGTCCGCCGCGCCGCGCAGCGCGAACCGCCGCTCGCACCAGCGGCGCAGCTTCGGGTCCAGCGAGGCCCGGATCACCGGCCAGTCCTCGATCAGCAGCCGCGCGTTGAGGAAGCGCGCGACGTCGTTGCGCCGGCCCTGGGTCAGCACGACGCCGTACATGCTGCGGCGGACGCGGTCGTCGGACACGTCGAACTCGCGCATGCCCGGCCAGGACAGGTGCCGGGGCAGCACGATGACTCCCTGGACCGGGCCGTGCAGTTCCTCCAGCTTGCGCGGGAGACGCCGGGCGATCTCGCCGCGCCCGGTGAGAAGGTCCCCAAGAGTCATGCCTGAAGATTATCGCTGACCGGGCGGACCGGGCCCACACTAGAATGACCGGATCATGCGACGTCCCGGGGAATTACTGACGTACGGGCCGGTGACCCTGCGGCGCTGGCGGGCGGCGGACTCCGACGCGGTCTGCGACCTGGTTCTCGGATCGCTGGAGCACCTGCGGCCGTGGATGTCCTGGGCCGCGGGGTTCGGCCCCCAGGACGCGGCCCAGTTCACCGAGCGGTGCGAGCAGGACTGGGAATCGGGAGCCGCGTTCAACTACGCCATCACCTCCGGCGGCGCGGCGATGGGCAGCTGCGGCCTGATGGCCAGGATCGGGCCCGGCGGGCTCGAGATCGGCTACTGGGTGGATGCCGGGCACCTGCGCCGGGGGCTGGCCACCGCGGCGGCGGCCGCGCTGGTCAGCGCCGCGTTCGGGCTCCCCGGCATCGACCGGGTGGAGATCGTGCACGACGAGGCGAACGTCGCGAGCAGCGGCGTGCCGCGCAAGCTCGGCTTCACCGAGATCGCCCGGCGGCCGCATCCCGACGGGCCGGAGACACCCGCCGAGTCCGGCACCGACGTGGTGTGGCGGCTGACGCGTTAGGCTCTGAGCATGTCCGGCGTTCCGTCCCGTTCGCGGTGGCGCTTCCTGTTCACCCCGAAGTGGCTGGGCTGGCATGCGTTCGCGGTCGTCGCCGCGGCAGGGATGCTGTGGCTCGGCGACTGGCAGTTCCACCGGGCCGAATCGGGCAACGCGCTGAGCTGGGCCTATACCTTCGAGTGGCCGATCTTCGCGATCTTCGCGGTGGTCTTCTGGGCGAAGACCATCCGGGACGAGTTCAAGCCGCCGGCCGCCCCGGCCGAGGTGGAGCAGATCGAGCTTCCGGCCAGCGCCGGGCTGGTACCCGGCTCCGGCAGCCGGGACGGCCAGGACAGCGGGCCCGGCCAGGAAGCAGACGACCCGGAGCTCGCGGCCTACAACGCCTACCTGGCCCGCCTGAACGACCAGGTCAAGGGGCACGGAAGGTGGCACGGCCTGCGGTAGCCAGGCCTGTCCGAGCCGACGGGCCGCATGTCCGAGCCAAAGGGCGCGCCGCCGTCTGGACCGACAAGCGAGGGTGCGAGGCACGAGCGCCCGAGCGAGGAGGGAAGACGGCGGGTCAAAGCGCCCGGAGGCGAGCAGAAAATAGAGCGCCCGGAGGCGAGCAAAATACTCGCCCGGAGGCGAGTCAAAAATAGAGGAGGTCGGGTGCGTGCAGATGCGCTGGCCAGGGCGGTGCGCCGCTACCGGATCATGGCCTACATCACCGGCGTGGTGCTGATCATCTTGTGCTTCGTCGGGATCCCGCTCCAGGTATTCGCGCACAACGAGTTCGTGGTGAACTACGTGGGCACCACGCACGGGATTCTCTACATCATCTACCTGGTGACCGCCTACCTGATGACGCGCCAGGTGGGGCTGAAGCTGGCCAGCCCGCAGACCGTGATCGTGCTGCTGGCCGGGACGATCCCGGTGCTCACGTTCGTGGTGGAGCGCTGGGTCACCCACCGGTACATCAACCCGGCGCTGGCGGCGGCGCGGGCGGCCGACGCGCGGCGGGCCGGCCCGTCCCCCGTGGCGCCCCCCGCCCCGCCTCCCGCGCGGCAGCGGCCCAGCTAGCCCGGCCAGTGCGGGGGAATGGGGAGGCGGGCCGGGTGAGCCAGCAGTACTTCGCCGAGCGCCCGGCCGCGGGCCGGCGGCCCGGGTCGGTGCACGTCGTCACGCCCGACCTGCACCTGGAGCTGGCCACCGACTCCGGGATGTTCTCGCCGTCCCGGCTCGACCCCGGCACCCGGCTGCTGCTGGAGACGGCGCCTGCGCCGCCCGCCACGGGAAACCTGCTCGACCTCGGCAGCGGCTACGGGCCGCTGGCGCTGGTCCTGGCGGCCAGGTCACCGGGGGCCCGGGTCTGGGCGGTCGACGTGAACACCAGGGCCCTGGAGCTGTGCGCCGCCAATGCCGAGCGCGCGGGCCTGCCGAACGTGCGCTGCGCCGCGCCCGACGACCCGGCCCTGCCCGCGGCGTTCGCGCTGATCTGGTCCAATCCCCCGATCCGGATCGGCAAGGCCGCGCTGCACGCGCTGCTCGCGACCTGGCTGGCCCGCCTGGAGCCCGCCGCCTCGGCCTACCTGGTGGTCCAGCGCCATCTGGGATCGGACTCGCTGCAGCGCTGGCTGGAGAGCGCGGGCTGGCCCGCGGAGCGCGTCGCCGCGCGGTCCGGCTACCGCGTGCTGAGGGTGGGCGCGGCGGCCGGGGCAGGCCGGCCACCCGGCGAGGGCCGGTGACCTCCCCGGCGCGGCGCAGGCCGCTGGGGCCCACGGACGTCAAGCGCCTGAACCGGTCCTGGCGCCAGCGCGCCAGGGCCAGGGTCGCGCTGCTGCTGGACTCGGTCAGCCAGCCGTTCAACGTCGGCTCGATCATCAGGACCGCGGCCGCGTTCGGGGTCGAGCGGATCTGGCTGTGCGGTGACACCGCCCCGCCCGAGCATCCCCAGGCGCGCAAGACCGCGCTCGGCACCGGCCGCCTCGTCACGTTCGAGCGGGAGCCGAGCGCCGCGGAAGCCGCGGCCGCGGCGGCCGCCGCGGGCCTGCGGATCATCGCGATCGAGCTGGCCGCCGACGCGGTGCCGCTGCACGAGGCGCCGCTGGGGGGCGACGTGTGCCTGGCGCTCGGCCACGAGGACCGTGGCTGCTCGGCCGCGCTGCTCGCCGCGGCCGACGAGGTCGCCTACATACCGCAGCTCGGCCGGGTCGGCTCGCTGAACGTCGCCGCGGCCGCGGCGATCGCGCTGGCCGAGGCCCGCCGCCAGGAGTGGCGAGCGGGTTCACGTGAGTCCTGCGTGGGTGACTTCCTTGACCTGCCGCGCCCGCTGGCCTTCGCGCACCGCGGCGGGGCCGCGCACTTCCCGGAGAATTCCTGGCGAGCCTTCGAGCATGCGCTCGGCCTCGGCTACTCCTACCTGGAGACCGACGTGCACGCGACCGCGGACGGCGTCCTGGTGGCGTTCCACGACCGGACGCTGGACCGGGTCACCGACCGGGCCGGGCGGATCGCCCGGCTGCCGCACCATGAGGTCAGCGCGGCGCGCATCGGCGGGACCGACCCGATCCCCCGGCTCGAGGACCTGCTCGGCGCGTGGCCCGGGGCCCGGTTCAACCTCGACGTGAAGGACGAGCCCGCGGTGCGGCCGCTCCCCGAGGTGCTCCGGCGGACCGCGGCCTGGGACCGGGTCTGCATCACCTCGTTCTCGGCCCGGCGGCTCGCCGCGGTCCGGCGGGTGCTGCCGCGGCCGGTGTGCATGGCCACCTCGCCGGTCGGGGTAGCGGCGCTGCAGCTCGGCGAGCCGCGCCGGGCCCTGGCCGAGCGGCTGCGCCGGCTGTCGGTGCGCTGCGCCCAGATTCCGATCCGGGTCGCCACCGAGTCGTTCCTGCGCCACGCGCACGCGGCGGGCCTGCAGGTGCACGTGTGGACCGTCAACGACCGCCGGGTCATGACCGACCTGCTTGACCTGGGTGTTGACGGCATCATGACCGACGAGACCGCTATCCTCAGGGACGTGCTGACCACCCGGGGCCAGTGGCACCCGCGGCCCGCCTGACAACCGATTTCTGCAATCCGCACGGCCAGCTCGGGTTGGAATACCTGGCTGGCGGGAATCATGGCCGGGAACTCACCGTTGTCATCATGGACGGCTGAGCGCCTGGGAGGCAGCAGACCATGGCCGAACGCGCACTACGCGGCACCCGGCTCGGAGCCACGAGCTACGAGAACGACCGTAACACCGATCTGGCCCCGCGTCAGGAGGTGGCTTTCGACTGCCCGAAAGGCCACCGTTTCACCGTGCCGTTCGCTGCCGAGGCAGAGATCCCGGTGAACTGGGAGTGCCGGGTCTGCGGCGCGATCGCGGTCACGGCGACCGGTGACCTTCCCGCGCCCAAGAAGGTGAAGCCGCCGCGCAGCCACTGGGACATGCTGATGGAGCGGCGCAGCGTCGCCGACCTGGAAGAGGTGCTGGCCGAGCGCCTGGCCGTGATCAGGGGGCAGCGCAGCGGCGGCGGGCACGACCAGGCGGGCACGCACTCGTCGCGGCACCGCAAGAGCGCCTAGGCGCCCGGCCCCACCCGGCTACCGGGTGCCCGGCTTACGGCGCGGGTGCAGACGGCCGGCCACTCCCCACTGGGCGACCCGCCAGAACGCTTCCGCCATGACGGCCCGGCTCATCTTGCTGGCCCCCCGGGTCCGGTCAACGAAGGTGATCGGGACCTCGGTGACCTTCAGGCCCGCGTTGACCGCTCGCAGGGTGAGGTCGATCTGGAAGCAGTATCCCTGCGACTGCACGCTGCCCAGGTCGATCGCGCGCAGCGTCTCGGCCCGGTAGGCGCGGTAGCCGGCGGTGGTGTCCCGGACCGGGACGCGCAGCATCAGCCGCGCGTAGGTGTTGGCGCCGCGGGAGAGGATCTCCCGGGACTTCGGCCAGTTGCGCACGGTGCCGCCCGGTACCCAGCGCGAGCCGATGACCGCGTCGGCGTCCTGCAGGGCGGTCAGCAGCCGGGGCAGGTCCTCGGGCTGATGCGAGCCGTCGGCGTCCATCTCGACCAGCACGCCGTAGCCCTGATCCAGCGCCCAGCCGAAGCCGGCGATGTACGCGGCGCCGAGGCCGGCCTTGCCCGGCCGGTGCAGGACGTGGATGTGCCCGTCGCCCGCGGCGAGCTTGTCGGCCAGCTCGCCGGTGCCGTCCGGGCTGTTGTCATCGACCACCAGCAGGTCGGCGTCGGGGACCGAGCCGCGCACCCGCGCCGCGATCGATTCCAGGTTCTCGCGCTCGTTGTAGGTCGGCATGATGACGGCCACGCGGCCCAGCGGGCCCCGGGGCCGGTCGGTATCGGTCAATGTTCCTGCCTCAGCGTCCGGGAGCGGGCAAGCCCGCCGGTCGAAAAGGATATTCGATGCCGGAACCCAGGACCGACATCGCCACGGGAACCCGAGCAGGCCCAGACCGCGGGGGCCGACACCGCCGCGGTAGCCCGAGGAGGCCACTAGCTCAGGGAACAGGGCCCGGGCGTCCCTTCGGACCGGAGTTCGTCCCGTCGGCCACGGGCTCGGCCTCCGTTGTCTACTGGGTGCCCGGGCCCATCCCGGGTCCTGCTGGACTGCGCAGCAACATACCGTTGATCGCGGCGATGTCAACCGTTCCGGAGGGCCTGCCACGGAGGACGCGGCCACGCGCTGATCAGCACCGCGCTACCTGTTCCCCCTTGTCGTGCGGCGATACGATTGAGCCCCCGCTTAGTTGGCGACGACGGCTCTGTCCGCTTTTACCGGATTCATCGCTGGAGGACGAGAATGACAGAAAGTCCCGAGACACAGGTGTCCGAGACACAGATTGCGGTGCACTGGCGGGAGGAAGAGTACATCTACCCCCCGCAGAAGTTCATCGACCAGGCCAACGCCGCCGACCCGGCCATCTACGACCGGTTCAGCGAGGACCAATTCCCCGAGTGCTTCAAGGACTACGCGGACCTGCTCACCTGGGACCAGCCGTGGCACACCACGCTGGACACCAGCAACCCGCCGTTCTGGAAGTGGTTCGTCGGCGGCAAGCTGAACGCCTCCTACAACTGCGTGGACCGGCACGCGGCCGCGAACCCGGACAAGACCGCGATCGTGTTCGTGCCGGAGCTGGAGACCGACGAGCACGTGCACGTCAGCTACGCCGACCTGCTCCGCCAGGTGAACGAGTTCGCCGCCGTGCTGCGGGACGATCTGGGCCTGAAGACCGGCGACCGGGTGACGCTGCACATGCCGATGGTCCCGGAGCTGCCGGTCACCATGCTGGCCTGCGCCCGGCTGGGCATCATCCACTCCCAGGTGTTCGGCGGCTTCAGCGGGAACGCCTGCGGCACCCGGATCTCGGACTCGGGCAGCCGCGTGCTGATCACCATGGACGGCTACTACCGCGCCGGCAACCTCATCGACCACAAGGTCAAGGCCGACGAGGCCGTCGCGGAGGCGGCCAGGGAGGGCCAGGAAGTCGACAAGGTACTGGTCTGGCGCCGCCACCCCGGCCAGTACGCGTCCCAGACCCCGATGGTCGACGGCCGGGACGTATTCGTCGACGACCTGCTCGGCGAGCACCAGGGCGCCACCGTCGACCCGGTCTCCATGCCGGCCGAGGCGCCGCTGTTCCTGATGTACACCAGCGGCACCACCGGGCGGCCGAAGGGCTGCCAGCACAGCACCGGCGGCTACATGTCCTACGTGGCCGGGACGTCCAAGTACTACCAGGACATCCACCCGGACGACATGTACTGGTGCATGGCCGACATCGGCTGGATCACCGGCCACTCCTACATCGTCTACGGGCCGCTGGCCCTCGGCACCACCACGGTCATCTACGAGGGCGTGCCCAACTATCCCGACGCGGGCCGGCCCTGGCGGATCGCCGAGAAGCTCGGGGTCAACATCTTCCACACCTCGCCCACGGCCATCCGGCAGCTGCGCAAGATCGGCCCCGAGGAGCCGAAGAAGTACGACTACCACTTCAAGCACATGACCACGGTGGGCGAGCCGATCGAGCCCGAGGTCTGGCGCTGGTACCACTCCGAGGTCGGCAAGGGCGAGGCGGTCATCGTCGACACCTGGTGGCAGACCGAGACCGGCGGCTTCCTCGGCACCGGGCTGCCCGCCCTGAAGCCGATGAAGCCGGGCAGCTGCGGCCCCATGGCGCTCGGGATCTACGCGGTCATCCTGGACGAGAACGGCGACGAGATCCCGGACGGCCGGGCCGGCAACATCTGCATCCGCAACCCGTGGCCGGGGATCTTCGAGACCATCTGGGGCCAGCCGGACCGGTTCGTGGCGACCTACTACGCCAAGTACAACAAGGACCCGGACAGCAAGGACTGGCACGACTGGCCGTACTTCGCCGGCGACGGCGCCGTGCGGGCCGCCGACGGCTACTTCCGGATCCTCGGCCGCGTCGATGACGTGATCAACGTGGCCGGGCACCGGCTCGGCACCAAGGAACTCGAGTCGGCCGCGCTGACCGTGCCCGAGGTCGCCGAGGCGGCCGCGGTCCCGGTGATCGACGACATCCGCGGCCGGGCCGTGGAGATGTACGTCTCGCTGAAGCCCGGCTTCGAGCCGAGCCAGGAGATCGAACGCAAGATCACCGCGGCGATCGAGACCCAGATCGGCAAGATCGCCCGGCCGAAGAACATCTGGATCGTGCCGGACATGCCGAAGACCAGGTCGGGCAAGATCATGCGCCGGGTCATCGCGTCGGTGTCCAACTTCGCCGACGTCGGGGACGTGACCACGCTGGCCAACCCGGAGGTCGTCGACGGCATCCGGCACCACGTGCAGAGCGAGAAGGTCGCCCGGGACGACGTGCCGCGCGAGCTGACCGAGCTGGAGTTCGAGGAGATCAAGCGCTTCGGCACCGAGTAGCCGCTGCGTGAACCGCTGACGGGCGGCGCCGTGGCCAGCAGGCCGCGGGCCGCCCGGTAGCGTGTCCGCGATGCGTCCCGGTCCCCGAGGTGATCGGCGCCGGCCCGGGAAAGAATGCACTGGCGGGCCGCGGGAAAGCGCGGGCCGGGTGCGCCGCCGCGGGCTGACGATATCCGGCGCCGGGGCCGGGGATATGCGGCGCCGCGGGCGGGGGAAACCGGCGCCGCGGGCCGGGTAAACCGGCGCCGTGGGTGCCGGTAAGACCACCGCGGGGCGCGGGTGAGACGGCGTTCCGCGCCCGAAAGACGCCTCCCGTGCAGAAAGGTTGCCTTCCCGTAATCGCACCCGGCCACCCGGGCTTGACCGGCTCGCTACGATGCCCGACTATGACGGCATTGTTCAGCCGGATCATTCCGATCCTGTTCGTTGCCGACCTGGCGGCCGAACGCGACTTTTACATCCGGCTGGGCTTCCACGTGACCTATGAGGGCCCCGAGTATCCGGACTTTGCCTCACTCGGCCACGGATCGGTCGAATTCGGCATCGAGCGCCGGCCGGGATTCCGCTTCGGCGCCCCGGATCACGTCCTGACCTGGCAGCTGGGCGTCCGCGACATCGACCAGGCCCGGCAGCGGCTGGTCGAGGCGGGCGTCCCGTTCCGGGAAGAGCTGATGGCCCCCGCGCCGGACTGGAAGTACCGCGTGCTGCACGCCCGCACCCCCAACGGCTATCACCTGCTGCTCGAGGAGGGCAGCGGCTAGGGGTCAGCCGAGCAGCTCGCCGAACCGCCGCCGGACGGTGGCCGCGGTGTCGTCGGGCGGCGCGTCCCATACCTCCCGGCTGAAGATCTCCACCTCGGCGTAGCCGCGGTAGCCCGCCGCCAGGACCTGGGCCGTGATCTGCGCCAGGTCGATGCAGCCGTCGCCGAGGTGGCCGCGACCGAGCAGCGGGTCGGCCGGGAGCGGCTCGATCCAGTCGGCGAGCTGGAAGCAGGCGATCCGGCCGCGGGCGCCGGCGATCTGGCCGGCCAGCTGGGAGTCCCACCACACGTGGTAGGTGTCGACGACCACCCCGACGGTCTCCGCGCGGGAACGGCCGGGCCAGGTCGACCGCGTCGGCGAGCCGGGACAGCACGCACCGGTCCGCGCAGAACACCGGGTGCAGGGCCTCCACGCCGAGCCTGACTCCCATCCGCTCGGCGACCGGGACGAGCTCGGCCACCGCGTCGGCCACCATCCGGCGGGCCAGCCCGAGATCCCGGCTGCCCGGCACGAGCCCGCCGCTCACCAGGACCAGCACGTCCGCCCCGAGCTCGGCCGCCTCGGCGACCGCCGCGCGGTTGTCGGCCAGCGCGGCCGCCCGGGCCTGCGGGTCGGCGTGCGTGAAGAACCCGCCCCGGCACAGGCTGGACACGTGCAGCCCGGCGGCGCGGACCGCGGCGGCCGGCCCGGGCCAGGCCCAGGTCGGCGACCCGGTCGCGCCACAGGCCGATCGCCGGGATGTCGTGCCGCAGGCACAGGCCGACGGCCTGCTCCAGGGTCAGGTGCTTCACCGTGGCCTGGTTGAGCGACAGCCCGCGCAGCCCGGTGCTCACTGTTTCTTCCGTTCGCTCGCCTCCGGCCGCTTCCCCGCGCTCCTGCCCGTCCCTCTTCAGTGCCCCGTTCACGGCGCCTCCTCCCTCGTCGCTCGGTCGCAGGCTCCCTCCCACCCACCTCCCCATCCCCCTTCACTGTCGGCGCCGCGCCCTTTGGCTCGCTCACGGTGCCGCGGCCAGGTACTCGGTCATCCGCGCGGCGGCCAGGCCGGGCTCCAGCAGCGCGCCCGCGCCGGCCGCCAGCTCGAAGACCCGGATGAGGTGCCCGGGCGTGCGCCGGCGCTCCAGGTGGCCGAGCATCGCGAAATGCGGCTGCAGGCCGTTGAGCCAGGCCAGGAAGGCGATGCCCACCTTGTAGTGGAACGTGGGCGCCTCGAAGATCGTCCGGCTCAGCGGCATGGTCGGGCCGATGGCCGCGTCGTAGCCGGCCAGGTCCCCGGCGTCCAGGGCGTGCAGCGCCGCGGCCGCCGGGGCGGTGACCGCGGCGAAGGCGCCCAGCAGCGCGTCGCTGTGCCCGCCGGGATCCGCGTCACCGCGGATCAGCTCGTCGTAGTGGAAGTCGTCGCCGGTGTACAGCCGGACGCCCGGCGGCAGCCGCCGCCGCAGCGCGGTCTCGCGCCGGGCGTCCAGGACCGACAGCTTGACCCCGCGGACCGCCCCGTCCGCGCGCTCGGCCAGCCGGACGACCAGGTCGGCGGCGGCCTCGAAGTCCGCGGCGCCCCAGTAGCCGGCCAGCGCCGGGTCGAACGCGGGCCCCAGCCAGTGCAGGATCACCGGCCGGTCGGCCTGCCGCAGCAGGTGCAGGTAGACGCCCAGGTAGTCCTGGCCGGACCGGGCGCTCGCGGCCAGGGCCCGGCTGGCCATCAGGATCACGTCGGCCCCGGCGGACTGCACCAGCTCCAGCTGCGCTTCGTAGGCCGCGATGATCGCCGACAGCGAATGCGGGCCGGGCGGCAGCTGGTCCGTGCCGACCCCGCAGGCGATCGCGGCGCCGCGCTCGGCGGCGCGGGCGGCGGACCGGGCGATCAGCTCCCGCCCCTGCTCCCAGGACAGGCCCATGCCGCGCTGCGCGGTGTCCATGGCCTCCGCGACCCCGAACCCGTAATCCCACAGGAAATCCCGGAAGCCCACCGTGGACTCCCAGTCGATCTCGCCGCCGGGCCGCGCGGCCACGTGGGCCGCCGCGTACGCGCTGCGCGAGACCGGCGGCGGGTAGCCGCGCGCCCAGCCCGGATCGGCGATGAGCAGCGGCTCCCGGCGCCCGGGCAGCCGGATCTCCGCGGCCATGTCAGAGGGCCAGCGGCGGGACGTCGATGCGGCGGCCCTCGGCCGAGGACTGCCGGGCCAGCTCGGCCAGCTGCACGCCCTTGGCGCCCTCGGCGAGGTCCCAGCGCAGCGGCCTGCCCTCCGCGGCGGCGCGCAGGAACTGCTCCCACTGCACCTTGAACCCGTTGTCGAAGACGGCGTTGTCCGGGATGTCGGTCCACTGCGCCAGGTAGTCGACCGGGTCGGGCAGGTCGGGGTTCCACACCGCCAGCGGCGTGGACGACCCGGTGCTGCACCGCGCAGCCGCGCAGGCCGGCCACCGCGCTGCCGTCCGTCCCGTCCACCTGCACCTCGAGGAGCTCACGCCGGTTCACCCGGACCGCCCAGGACGAGTTGACCGAGGCCACCATCCCGCTGGCGAACTCCAGCAGCGCGTAGGCCGCGTCGTCGGCGGTGACGTCGTACGGCGCGGCCGACTCGTCCCAGCGCCGCGGGATGAGCCGCGCCTGCCGCGCGTACACCGCGGTGACCGGGCCGAACAGGTCCTCCAGCAGGTACCGCCAGTGCGGGAACATGTCCAGCACGATCCCGCCGCCATCGGCCGCACGGTAGTTCCAGGACGGCCGCTGCGCGGGGATCTCGTTGCCCTCGAACACCCAGTAGCCGAACTCCAGCCGCACCGACAGCACCCGGCCGAAGAAGCCCGACCTGACCAGCCGCCGCAGCTTGACCACGCCCGGCAGGAACAGCTTGTCCTGCACCACGCCGTTGGTGACGCCGGCCGCGCGGGCCGCGCGGGCCAGCCGCAGCGCGCCGTCCAGCGAGCCGGCCACCGGCTTCTCGGTGTAGACGTGCTTGCCCGCCGCGATGGCCCGGGCCAGGCTCTCCTCGCGCGCGCTGGTCACCTGGGTGTCGAAGTACACCTCGACCTCCGGGTCGGCCAGCACGTCGTCCAGGCTGGTCGACCAGCGCGCCAGGCCGTGCCGCTCCGCGATCTCGCGCAGCCGCGCCTCGCTGCGCCCGACCAGGACCGGCTCGGGATACACGACCGCGCCGCCGTCCAGCGGCACGCCGCCCTGCTCGCGGATGCTGAGCAGGGACCGGACCAGATGCTGCCGGTAGCCCATCCGCCCGGTGACGCCGTTCAGGGCCACGAGCATGACCTTGCGTGCCATCGGTCACCCTTCACGCTCGGCGCGCGGCCTGGTCATCCGATCTGGGAAAGCACTTTCCAAGATTAGGCTGGGCTGAAATGCTGGGTCAACAGCTGATTCCCGGTGCTTCCGCTGATCCCCTGGGGCCAGGAGCTGACAAGGTGACCGACGCCAGATCCCGGATGACCCAGGTGACCCTGCAGGACGTCGCCGACCGCGCGGGCGTCTCGATCACCACCGCGTCCCGGGTGGTGAACGACGGGTCACGCCGGGTCGGCCCGCAGCTGGCGCAGCGGGTGCACCAGGCCGTCGCCGAGCTCGACTACACCGCCAACCTGCAGGCCAGGGCGGTGGCCACCGGGCGCAGCAGCATGGTCGGGGTCGTGGTGCACGACATCGCCGACCCGTACTTCTCCTCGATCGCGGCGGGCCTGATCGCCGTGGCCGACGCCCGCCAGCTGCTGGTCTGCATGTCCAGCACGCCGGCCAGCGAGGCCGCCGAGCGGGAGTACGTGGCCTTGATGCGCGCCCAGCGGGCCCGCGCGGTCATCCTGATCGGCAGCCGGACCGACGACGCCGCGGCGCGGGCCGCGCTGGGCGCGGAGGTCGCCGCGTTCGTCCGCCAGGGCGGCCGGGCGGTCTGCGTCGGCCAGCCCCTGCTCGGCGTGGACACGATCGTGCCGGAGAACGCGGCGGGCGCCGACGCCCTGGCCCGCGCCCTGGCCGCGCTGGGCCACCGCCGGTTCGCGGTCCTGGCCGGGCCGCGCGAGGTGCTGACCGCGCGGGACCGGGCCGAGGGCTTCCGCGCCGGGCTGGCCGGCTGGTCGGCGGGCCTGGACCCGGCCAGCGTGGTCCACGGGGCGTTCACCCGGGACGGCGGGTACGAGGCGATGAGCGCGGTGCTGGCCGCGGGCGGCCCGCGGCCGGACTGCGTGTTCGCGGTCAACGACGTGATGGCGGTCGGCGCGCTGGCCCGGCTGCGCGCCGCCGGCCTGGAGGTGCCGGCCGACATCGCGGTGGCGGGCTTCGACGACATCCTGACCCTGCGCGACGTCACGCCGCCGCTGACCACCGTCCGGCTGCCGCTGCGGCGGATGGGCGAGATGGCGGCGAACCTGGTCCTCGCCGACGGCGACCCGGATCGGCCGCGCGTGGTCCCGGTGCCGGGCGAGGTGATCATCAGGGACAGCACGCTCCCCCGCCGCCCGCCAGGCTGACCGGGACGGTACGCTCCCCGCCGCGCCGGCCCGGCCGACCGGGACAGCACGCTCCCCGCCGCCGCCCGGCTGACCGGACAACGCCCTCCCCGCCGCTGGCCCGGCTACCGGACAACGCCCTCCCCGCCCCGGCCGACCGCGGGGCACGTGGCGCGGCCCTTGCGCGACCGGGCCGCCCGCGCGAAACTGGAAAGCGCTTGCCAGGCTGATAACGGGTATGTCGCGACCCTTCCCATGCGCTGCCCGCCGTCCCACAATTTCAGGCAGGGCCGCCGACCAGGCGGCGAAGACGAGGAGTGGACATGAGCGAAGCGGCTTCCGTTCCGTTCTCCGAGACCAAGGCGCCGGAATCCGCGGACCGGCTGCACCGCGGTGCCCTCGGCCTGGTGGACATCTCCGCCTCGACGATGGCGAACATCGGCCCGGCCTACAGCTTCTACTTCGGCTTCGCGGGGATCGTGCTCTATGCCGGCCTCGCCGCGCCGCTGGTCGTGCTCGTCGCCGCCGTCGCCATCGCCCTGCTCGGCAACACGCTGTCGCAGTTCTCCCGGGCGCAGCCGTCGACCGGCGGCTTCATCACGTTCGTCGGCAAGACCTTCGGCGGTACCAGCGCGGTGACCACCGCGCTGGTGGCCGGGGCCGGCTACATCATCGCGATCTCGTCGGTGCTGGTCATCTCCGGCGGGTTCCTGTCGATCATGATCGCGTACTACACGGGCACGAACGTCCCCTGGATCATCTTCTCCGCCCTCTTCACCGCCGGCGCCATGTTCATGATGTTCCGCGGCGTGGCCGTGTCGACCAGGCTGGCCGGCTTCTTCTTCGCCTTTGAGATGCTGGTGCTGCTGGTCGTGTCGGTCATCGTGCTGATCAAGAACGGCGGCCACCTCAGCTCCGTGCCGTTCCAGCCCAGCCACCTCACCAACGATTTCCACGGCCTGGCCCTCGCCTTCCCGCTGGGCATCTACATATTCATCGGCTGGGAGAACTCGGCGGCGCTGGCCGAGGAGACCAACAACCCGCGGCGCAACGTGCCCCGGGCCGTGTTCCTGTCGATCGCCCTCATGGCCTTCACGTACCTGCTGCTGTCCTACTCCACGGTCACCGGCTTCCACTACAACGCCGCGGCGCTCACGGCCCCCCCCATCCCGTTCATCAGCCTCGCCCACAGCGTCGCGACCTGGCTGACCTTCATCGCGTACCTGGCCGGGCTGACCTCCACCCTGGGCGTGCTCATCGCCGCGGTGAACTCCCAGTGCCGGCTGATCTTCAACGCCGGGCGCGAAGGCCTGCTGCCGAGCTGGATCGGCCGGGTCCACCCGGTCCGCCGCACCCCGGTCAACGCCATCATCACCTTCGTCGCCCTCGCCGGGGCCATCACCCTGGGCTGGGCGCTCGGCCACTGGATCGGCGGGAGCAGCGGCAGCCTGGACGCGCTGACCTTCTTCTTCGAGTCCAGCACGATGGGCACGATCCTGATCCTGTTCGTGTACGCCGCGGCCAACGTGGCGCTGCCGTTCTACTACCGCAAGTACCGGCCGGCCGAGTTCAGCATCATCAAGCACATCGTGCTGCCGGCCCTCGGCGTGGTCGCGATCGCCGTCCCCATCTACTACCTGTTCCGTCCCAGCCCCCCCATTCAGCCGTACACCTGGTTCCCGTGGGTTGCCGTCGGCCTCATCGTGGCGTTCATCCTCTACTCGATCTGGCTGGTCAGGCGCGACCCCGGCCTGGGCGACCGGGTCGGCTCGATCGTCGCCGACGAGTAGGCAGGCGGCCGGACCGGCCGCACCGGATGCGGGCGGGCCGGCCCGTTATGGACTCTCTTGGGGGTTTGCATGACCGACACCGCGCTCAGCCGGGCCGAGGCGCCCGGCGCGGCCCCGGCCCATCCGCTCGACCCGGCCACCGGGGCCGAGTACCTGGCCGGGCGGGAGATCCTGGCCGCCGCGGGCCTGCTCGGCGACACCGCCCGGTTCGCCTACTACGGGCTGGAGGAGCCGCCCAAGGGCGAGGTGCTGGCCGGCCCGGACGGGCCGCGCCCGGACCGGCGGCTGCGGGCCTTCCTCATCGACGTGGCCACCGGGCGGTCGACGGACGTGGTGGTGTCGCTGGGCGAGCGCCGGGTGGTCGCCCGGCGCGTGCTCGATACGGCCGCCGACGGCCAGGTGCCGATCTTCAGCGAGGAATTCGGCGTGGTCGAGGAGGTGGTGCACGCCGATCCCGGCTGGCGGGCGGCGATGGCCCGGCGCGGGCTGACCGACGTGACCAAGATCCGGGCCTTGCCGCAGACCGCCGGGTCGTTCGACGAGGGCGACGACGAGCGGCGCCGGTTCGTCCGGGTGCTGGCGTTCCGCCAGGAGCGGGAGCACGACTACGTCTGGGCGCACCCGGTGGACGGGATCATCGTGTACGTCGACCTGATCGAACGCAAGGTGTTCAAGATCGTCGACGAGTTCGAGCGGCCGGTGCCCGAGGAGTCCGGCGACTACGACGACCCGGCGGTGCGCGGGCCGCTGCGCGAGGGCCTGCGGCCGATCGAGATCACCCAGCCGGAGGGCCCGAGCTTCACCCTGGACGGGAACTCGCTGAGCTGGCAGGGCTGGTCGATGCGGATCGGCTTCGACGCGCGCGAGGGCCTGGTGCTGCACCAGGTCAGCCTGGACGACGCCGGGCGGGCCCGGCCGGTCATCTACCGGGCGTCCATCCCGGAGCTGGTCGTCCCGTACGGCGACCCGCGGTTCCGGTACTGGCAGACGTACTTCGACTGCGGCGAGTACCTGCTCGGGAAGTGGACCAACTCGCTGGAGCGCGGCTGCGACTGCCTGGGCGAGATCGCCTACCTGGACGCGACCGTGACCGACGACTTCGGCGCGCCGCAGGTGATCCGCAACGCGGTCTGCATCCACGAGGAGGACTTCGGCATCCTGTGGAAGCACACCGACATCTTCAACGGCTCGGCGCAGACCCGCCGCCAGCGCCGCCTGGTCGTCTCGTCCTGGGCCACGGTCGGCAACTACGACTACGGCTTCTACTGGTACTTCTACCTGGACGGCACGATCGAGCACGAGGTCAAGATGACCGGCGCGCTGTTCACCGCCGCCTACCCGGGCGGCGACGACCCGCACCAGGCCGAGGTCGCGCCGGGCCTCGGCGGGCCGGTGCACCAGCACCTGTTCAGCGCGCGGCTGGACATGACCGTGGACGGCCTGGCCAACGCGGTCGATGAGGTGGACCTGCACGGCCTGGAGGCCGGCCCGGACAACCCGTACGGCAACGCCATCGCCCGGACCGTGACCCGGCTGCGCAGCGAGGCGCAGGCCGCGCGCCGGGGCGACGCCGCGCGGTCGCGGACCTGGCGGGTGGTCAGCACCGAGCGGGTCAACCGGTACGGCCAGCCGTCCGCCTACACGCTGTACCCGGACGCGGCGCCGGTGCTGCTGGCCGACCCGTCGTCGTCGGTGCACGCGCGGGCCGGCTTCGCCGCCAACCACCTGTGGGTGACCCGGTACGACCCGGCGCAGCGGTACCCGGCCGGCGACTTCGTCAACCAGAACCCGGGCGGGGCGGGCCTGCCCGCGTTCATCGCCGGCGACCGGGACATCGACGGCGCGGACATCGTGCTGTGGCACACGTTCGGGCCGACGCACTTCCCGCGGCCGGAGGACTGGCCGGTGATGCCGGTGGCCCGGTGCGGGTTCACGCTGAAGCCGACCGGCTTCTTCGACCGCAACCCCGCGCTCGGCGTCCCGCCGCCCGCCGGGCACGGCCCGGACGGCCCGGCCCGGACGGGCACGACCCGGATGGCTGAGCCGGGCGCGGCGGTGATCAGGCCCGCCCGCCCGGGCGACGTCGCCGCGATCCACCGGCTGGTCCGCCAGCTCGCCGACTACGAGAAGTCCCTGGACGAGGTGGCCGCCACCGAAGACGACCTGCGGCGGTCCCTGTTCGGCGCGCAGCCCGCGGTCTTCGCGCACGTCGCCGAGCACGACGGCGCGGTGGCCGGGTTCGCGCTGTGGTTCCTGAACTACTCGACCTGGACCGGCCGGCACGGCATCTACCTGGAGGACCTGTACGTGACGCCGGCGCTGCGCGGGCACGGGTACGGGAAGGCGCTGCTCGCCGAGCTGGCCCGGATCTGCGTCGACCGCGGCTACGCCAGGCTCGAGTGGTCGGTGCTGGACTGGAACACCCCCGCGATCGGCTTCTACGCCTCGCTGGGCGCGGCGGCGATGGACGAGTGGACGGTGCACCGGCTGGCCGGCCCCGCGCTGCTCGCGCTGGCCGGCCAGGCGGGTCAGCCGTCGCCGCGCACGGCGCCGCCGAGGTAGAGCGCGCCGATCTCGGGATGCTCGAGGACCTCCTGGCCGGTCCCGGCCAGGCGCACCCGCCCGTTCTCCATGACCACGCCGTGGGTGGACAGCCGCAGGCCGGCCCGCGCGTTCTGCTCCACGAGCAGGATCGTCTTGCCGCGGGAGTTCATCATCCGGACCGCGTCAAAGACCGACTTGAGCACCTTCGGCGACAGGCCCATCGAGGGCTCGTCCAGGATCACCAGGGCCGGGTCGAGCATCAGGCAGCGGGCGAACTCCACCAGCCGCTGCTCGCCCCCGGACAGGCTGCCCGCCTTCTTCCCGGACCAGGCCGCGACCTGCGGGAACATCTGCTCGATGTCGGCGAGCCTGCGGCCGATCAGCCCCCGGTCCCTGATGATGTACGCGCCGAGCTCGATGTTCTCCCTGACCGTCATCTCCCGGAACAGGCTGTGGTTCTGCGGCACGTGCACCAGGCCCAGGTCCAGGATCTGCCGCGGGCTCTTGCCGACCAGCGGCTCGCCGCGGAACGTGATGCTCCCCCGCCGGGGCCGCAGCAGCCCGCTGACCGTCGCCAGCAGGGTGGACTTGCCCGCCCCGTTCGGCCCCACCACGCAGGTGATCCCCCCGTCGGCCACGGTCAGGGACACGTCGTGCAGCACGTCACCGCCGCCGTAGCCGGAGACCAGGCCCTCGATGACGAGCGCCGGCTCACCGCCCGGGGGCATCGGAGTCCTCCTCTTCCTCTTCGGTCAGGCCGAGATAGGCATCGAGCACCCGCGGGTCGCTCCTGATGATCTGCGGCGGCCCGGCCGCGACCACGGTTCCGTAGTCGAGGACCGTGACCTGGCCGCACAGGCTCATCACGAACTCCATGTTGTGCTCCACGATGAGGAAGGTCTTCCCCGCCGCGTTGAGCTCGCGGATCCGCTCGGCGAGGTGCTGGATGAGGGACGGGTTCACCCCGCCGGCGGGCTCGTCGAGCAGCACGATCTCCGGGTCCGCGACCAGCACGTACGACAGCTCGAGCAGCTTGCGCTGCCCGTAGGACAGGGTTTCGGCCAGCGCGTCGGCATGGCCGGCGATGCCGGTGAACTCCAGCAGGTCCGATGCCCGGCGCCGGTCGGCGCGCCCGCCCGCCCGGGCCAGCGGGTTGCGGGGCCGCCCCTGGTCGGCGTGCTGCGCGGCCACCAGCATGTTTTCCATAACGGTCAGCCGGGGGAAGATCCGGGTGAGCTGGAAGGTCCGGCCGATGCCGAGCGCGAACACCCGCTGCGGCCGCAGGTTCGTGATCTTCCTGTCGCCGAGGTAGACATCGCCGGCGTCGACGCGCTCGTAACCGGTCATGGTGTTGAACAGCGTGGTCTTCCCCGACCCGTTCGGGCCGATCAGGCCGGTGATGCTGCCCTGCTCCACCTCGACCGTGCAGTCGTTCAGGGCCTGGACGCCGCCGAACGCCTTGGACACCCCCTCGGCCCGGAGCATCGCGGTCACGGCCTGCCCTCCCGGGTCGCGGTGCCGGCCTCGGAGCCCGCCGTCCCGGCGTCGGGGCCCGCTGTCCCGGCGTCGGAGCCTGCCCTCCCGGCGTCGGGGCCTGCCGACCCGGCCGCGTCGCGGGCGTCCGCGGGGCCGGCCCGGGTGCGGGCCCGGCGGCAGGCGGGGCCGCGGCCCCGGCCCGGCGCTGCCGGAGCCGCGCCCGGAACTTCGCGATCCGCTCGGCGGCCGTCGGGATGATCCCGCGCGGCAGCAGCAGGATCACCAGCAGGAACAGGACGCCGAGCAGGATCTCGCTCAGGTACTCGTTGGTGTACTGCAGCGTGAGCCACTGCTGGGCGGGCTCGATGATCAGGGCACCCAGGATCGGGCCGGTGATGGTGCCGAGCCCGCCCAGGAACGCCATCACCACGACCGACAGGTCGAACAGCGGGTCGAAGGCGAACTGGGGTATGGCCTGGCCGATGAAGTAGAACCAGAGCCCGCCGGCCATCCCGGTCACGACCGCCGAGATCACGAACGCGGTCAGCTTCACCGCCATGGCGCGGACGCCGAGCCCGGCGGCCCGGTCCTCGTCGTCCCGGATGGCCCGCAGTTGCAGGCCGAAACGTGACCCCCGGATCAGCCAGGACGCCACGGTGGTGACCACCAGCAGGGCGAGCGCGATGTAGTAGAACGGGTTGTTGAACGTCGCGGCGTCCCAGTTCGGGGAGGGCGCGAGGATCCCGCTCGACCCGCCGGTCACCGACAGGTTGGTGGCCGTCAGCTGGGCGATGAAGAAGTACGCGATCGTGACCACCACGAAGGTGTGCCGCCGGACCCGCAGCGCGATCAGCCCGAGCGGCACCGCGAGCACGCCGGCCAGCGCGCCGGCCAGCGGCAGCAGCGCGAAGACCGCGTCCCCGGTCAGGTGCCAGTCCCGGGCGGCGATCCCCACCGTGTAGGCCCCGGTGCCGAAGAACACCGCCTGCCCCAGGGAGATGTAGCCGGAGTACCCGGAGAAGATGTTCCAGGCCACGGCGGACACGGCGAAGATCAGCGTGTCCACCGCGATCGTGGTCACCGTCGCATTGGTCACCACCAGCGGGAACACGGCGAAGATAGCCAGGACGACCAGGGCCCCGCCGGGACGCCAGCCCGCCGCGACCAGGTGCCGCCACGGCGGGCGCGCCGGAGGGCCGGCGGCCGGGGCGCCGGCCTGCGGCGCGCTCATCCGGTCCGGGGCCTGCGGGGTCTCGCTCACTGGGCCCTCGCCGCGCGCCGGCCGAACAGGCCGGCCGGGCGGAACACCAGGACCAGGACCAGCACCAGGTAGAACACCGCGACCGCCCAGTCCGGCGACCAGATGTCCACCAGGGCCTCGGCCGTGGTCATGACCAGCGCCGCCACCAGCGCGCCGCCGATGCTGCCCAGCCCGCCGAGGATGACGATGGCGAGCAGCCGCGAGATGAGGTCGTAGCCGCTGTTGGGGTTGAAGCCCCCGCTGGTGGCGCCGAACATCATGCCGCCCACCGCGGTGACCGCCACCCCGATCCCGAACGTCACCGCGGCCACCCGGTTCACGTCGATCCCGATCAGCCGGGCCGCGATCTGGTCCTGCATGGTGGCGCGCACGCTGCGGCCGAACCGGGTCCGGTACAGGATGAGGTAGATCGCCGCCACGCAGGCCACCGCGAGCGCGAAGCCGTACAGGTAGATGTACGGCAGGTAGAACCCGAACACGTAGATGCTCGAGGTGACGTAGGAGGCCTTCAGCACCACGAAGTCCGGGCCGAAGACCCGGTACAGGATCCCCTCGATGATCAGCGCCACCGCGTACATCGCGAGCAGGGACATCGACGTGCGCTCCCGGCCGCGGAGCGGCCGGATGAACAGCAACTGGATGACGACGCCGATCACGAACATCGCGGGGACGGTGATCAGCAGCCCCACGAACAGGCCGATGTGCAGGTGGACGGAGAGCACGTAGCTGAGATAGGCGCCGAGCACCACCAGGATCCCCTGCGCGATGTTGATGATGTCGAGCACGCCGAAGATCAGCGTCAGCCCGACGGCCATCAGCGCGTAGATCCCGCCGCCGAGTATCCCGTCGACGATGGCCTCGTAGATCTGGCGTCCCATCTCAGCTCCGTGCCGCTCCGCCGCCTCCGCGGCTCAGCTAGACCATTTCGGCTTCGGGTTGATGATCGCCACCGAGCCGGTGGCGCCGAGCGGGAGCACCTGCACGAACTTCCCGTTCTGCCACTGGAAGATGAAGGCGATCGCCTTCACGTTCTGGCCCATGGAGTTGAACTGCACGGGTCCCTGGACGCTGCTCAGCGTGACGCCGCTGTGCAGGTAGCTGATGATCTTCGAGTTATCCGGGCCGCCGACATGCGTCACGGCCTGCGCGGCCACCTCGCCGACCGAGTACGCCTCGGCCACGTCGGCGTTGACGTCCGATGCAGACCCGCCGTACTTGGCGACGTACTCATTCACCATCTTCATGCTGGCCGCGTTCGGGAAGCCCGGGAACCAGCCGTTGGGGACCATCATGCCGGTGGCGTTCGCGACCCCGACCGCGCTGGTGAAGGCCGCGCCCTGGTCGGGCCCGGCGGTGGCGACGAAGATCTTGGGGTTGTAGTGCTGCTGCTCGAACGCCTGCATGAAGGCCTGCACCGTCGGCACGTCGGTGGAGCCGAGCACCACCATCTGCGCATTCGTCGCGGCGACCGCGTCGGCGTTGGGCTTGTAGTCCGGGACCTCCTCGGGGAAGACCTTGGAGTAGACGGTCTTGACCCCCATGGGCTGCAGCTTGCTCTGCGCCAGCATGGTCTGCGGCGTGGCGAACGGGTCATCGGCCATCGGGTAGGCCGCGGTGGCCGGCCGATCGCTGGCGGACATCGAGCCGATCCAGTCGACCAGCGGGTTCAGCTCGTTCGCGACCGGCAGGCTCACGTCGAACACGTTGGGCAGGTTCTCGCTGAACACCAGCCCCGACCCGCCCGCGCCCTCGATGAACGCGAAGCCGTACCGGTGCGCCACCAGCGCGGCGGGCGCGGTGAGCAGCGAGGAGAACGGGCCGAACGTCAGGTTGACGTGATGCACCGTGATCAGGTCCTGGTAGTTCGTGGTGACCTGGGTGGGGCTGCTGTTGTCGTTGAGCACCACCAGCTGCACCTTGCGGCCGTCCAGCCCGCCGCTGGCGTTCACGTCGTGCACCCAGAGGTTGTAGCCCTTCTGGAACGCCAGGCCGTCGGCGGAGAAGTCGCCGGTCAGCGAGAGCGAGGTGCCGATGAGGATGGGCGGTTTGCTGGCGCTGCCGCCGGCGCTGGAGCTTGAGTTGCTGCTGCAGCCGGCCGCCAGCGCGACCGCCACGATGGCCGCGGCGCCAAGAGACAGGAACCGGGCGCGGTTAGGTCTCATCCCCGGTCCTCCTTCCGATTCATGATCTGTGACTGGCGTCCGGTCCGGGGCCGCGCGACCCCGGCCGGGGTAACGGGAGCGGCCGGCCGGCGGCGGGCCGCGGGTAGTGAGGCCAAGGGCTCACCCTGCGTCGTCTCCCCCGGTATTCCCTCCCCCTGAGCTGTTCCCCGCGCCGTCCGCCGGCTCCAGGCCGTCGGACACCTCCGCTTCCTCGCTGACCAGGTCGAGGCCGGCCGACTGCGCCTCGAGCTCGATCAGCGCCGCGAAGTCCTGCTCCCCGTACCCCCGGCCGACCAGGCCCTGCACGATCTGGTGCACCAGCGAGGCCACCGGCATCGGGACCTCGCGCTCCCGCGCGGCCGCCAGGCCCAGGTCGAAGTCCTTGCGCAGCAGCGTGGCGGTGAACGTGGGCGTGAAGTCAAGGTTGACGTACGCGGGGGTCTTGTACCGGGTGAACAGCGAGCCCATCACGCTGGCGTTGATGCAGGCCCAGAACGCCTGCCGGTCGACCCCGCTCTTCTCGGCCAGAATAGTGATCTCCGCCATCGACTGGGCCACGGTTCCCAGGAAGAGATTGTGGCAGAGCTTCACGACGCGAGCTAGCTCATCCTCGCCCACGTACGTCGCGCCCGCGCCGAGCAGGTTCAGGTACGGCTGCGCGGCATCGAACGCGGCGCGCGGCCCGGACACGGCCAGGGTCAGCTGGCCCGCCCTGGCCACCCGGGGATTGCCCATGACCGGCGCGGCGAGCAGCGCGGTGCCCCGGGCGGCGACCTGCCGCCGGACCTGCGCGGAGGCGTCGGCCGAGATGGTCGAGCAGTCCACCAGGATGGACGGCATCGCGGTATCCGACATCAGCCCGCCCGGGCCGACCACGGCGTCGATGAGGTCCTCGGACGTGCCGACCATGACGAAGACGATGTCGCAGCCGGACAGGTCCGCGGCCGAGTCGACGACCTTCGCCCCCAGCGCGGTGAGCGGCTGTGCCTTGGCCTTCGTCCGGTTGTACACGGACACGTCACAGCCGGCGGCGAGCAGCCGGCGGACCATCTCGGCGCCCATGCGCCCGGTTCCCAGCCAGCCGAGCCGATGGTCACCGTGCTGATCAGCCATGCCTCACCGCCTGACCCTCGTTACAATCGTTTGCACGTCGAGCGTTCACCACTATCTACCCGCTTGTCAACGCCTGTCGTCGGCTGATGACCAAGCTGTTACCTGCGTTTCGCGGGCGACTGCCCGCGTTTCGCGGGCGGCGGCGGCAGCGGGGCTGGTACGGCGAGGAAGGATGACCGGCATGACGGACCGGCTCGTCACGATGGCCATCGAGCACTGGGCCGCCCGCTTCGTCGCCAACGGCGTGGATCCGGCCGACTTCGCGCGGGTGACCGCCGGGATCGCCAGCTGGGACGGGTGGTGCGCCGCCTGGTGCGCCGCCGCCGCGCAGCACGAGGAGCTCGGCCGGCAGGCGCTCGGCGACGGGCGCCTCGCTCTCCGCCGGCGGGCACCTCGCGCAGGCGGCCGTGTACTACCACTTCGCGAAGTTCCTGTTCGTCCAGGACCCCGCGCAGCTGCGCCAGGCCCACGGCGCGGCGGTGCGCTGCCTGAACGACGCGCTGCCGCATCTGCGCCCGCCGGGCGAGCGGGTCGAGATCCCGTTCGACGGCGCGGTGCTGGCCGCCATCCTGCGCCGTCCGGCCGGGCCCGGGCCGCACCCGGTCGTGGTGCTGATCCCCGGGCTGGACTCGGCCAAGGAGGAGTTCCGCGCCACCGAGCAGCTGTTCCTGGACCGCGGCCTGGCCACGTTCTCCGTCGACGGTCCCGGGCAGGGCGAGGCCGAGTACGACCTGGCGATCCGGCCGGACTGGGAGGTGCCGGGCGCGGCCATCCTGGACGCGGTCGGCGCGATGCCCGGCCTCGACCCCGGCCGGATCGGGGTGTGGGGGGTCAGCCTGGGCGGCTACTACGCGCCCCGGCTGGCCAGCGGCGACCGGCGGGCCCGCGCCTGCATCGCGCTGAGCGGGCCGTTCAGCTTCGGTGAGGGGTGGGACCAGCTGCCCGAGCTGACCCGCGAGGCGTTCCGCGTCCGCTCGAAGTCGGCGGACGCCAGCCAGGCCCGGCTCCGGGCCGGCGAGCTGACCCTGGCCGGCCGGGCCGGCTGCACGGCGCCGCTGCTGATCGTGGCCGGGCGCCAGGACCGGATCGTCGGCTGGCAGCAGGCCCAGCGGCTGGCCGACGAGGCGGCGGGCCCGGCCGAGCTGCTGCTGCTCGACCAGGGCGGCCACGGCTGCGCCAACGTGTCCTACCGGCACCGGCCCTACGGCGCCGACTGGATGGCCCGCCAGCTCAGCCGCTGATCCGGGCCCGGGCGGTGGAGCCGCGGACGACCAGCTCGGGGGCGAGGTAGAGGATCTTCACCGGTCCCCCGTGCTCCGCGATCCGCTCCAGCAGCAGCTGCGCCGCCTCGGTGCCGACCTGGTAGTGCGGGAACCGGACCGTGGTCAGCGGCGGCCGGAGCCGGTCGATGAACGGCATGTCGTTGAAGCCGACCACGGAGATGTCCTCCGGGCAGCTCAGCCCGGCCTCGTCCAGCGCCGCGTAGCAGCCCACGGCGAGCATGTCGTTGCCGGCGGCTATGGCCGTGCATCCCAGTGCTCCTGCTGCTCCCCCGGCCCCCCGGTCGAGCAGCAGGCGGCTGCACCGCACTCCCTCCTCGACCGTGAACGACTTGGCGAACACGACCAGGTCCTCGTCGACCGGCAGGCCGGCGGACTCCATGGCGGTGACGAATCCCCGGTACCGGCTGAGCCCGGTGGACAGCTCCTGCGGGCCCGCGATCGTGGCGATGCGGCGGTGCCCGAGCCCGGCCAGGTGGCCGACGGCCATCCGCACCCCGCGCTCGTTGTCCACCGAGACCGACGGAAAGCTGTAATCCTGCGCCAGGCGGTTGATCAGCACGACCGGCAGGTCGGCGCGGGAGGCCTCGGCCAGCAGCGGGTGGTGCAGCCGGGCGGTGGCCAGCACCAGGCCGTCCACGTGCCGCGCCCGCATCTGGTCGAACACCATGCGCTCGCGCTGGTCGTCGGAATCGGTGTTGCCGATCAGCGCCACGTAGCCGTCGACGGCGAGCCGGTCCTCCAGGCCGCGGACGATCGGCGGGAACAGCGGGTTGTTCAGGTCCGGGATCAGCACGCCGACCGTGTGCGAGCGCCGGGTCCGCAGGCTCCTGGCCACCGGGTTCGGGCTGTAGCCGAGCGCCTCCGCGGCGTCGAGCACCCGCTGCGCGGTGTTCTCGCTGACCAGGATCCGGGTCTCCGGGTTCAGCGCGCGGGAGGCGGTCGCCGGGTGCACGCCAGCACGGACCGCCACGTCCCGCAGCGTCACCGGGGGGTCAGGCATCGGCAGTCACGCTCCGCTCTGCGCGGGTCCCTCCTACGATTGTCCCGCTGGCTCCCTCGGCATGCTATCTGCCTGCGGCGACGCTGCTCGCAACCGTTTGCCCGAACCGTTGCTCGCGCCCGCTGGCCAGGTAGCAGGCGGAGAACGCGATCACGCCGGCCATCGCGAGCAGCAGGATGCGGTAGTTCACGACCGCGATCAGCGCCGCGCCGGCCGCGATCGAGGCCGCCTGCGGCACGATGATCGCGAACTCGAGCGCCGCGTCGACCCGGCCGAGCAGGTCAGCGGGCGTGCGGCGCTGGATCAGGGTGATCGCGCCCACGTTGATCCAGACGATGCACAGGCCGAGGGCGGCGCTAGCGGCCAGCACCAGCGGCAGCCACGCCGTGATCAGCAGCAGCGCGCCGCCCGCGCAGGCCGCGAGGCCGGCGGCGACCAGCGCGCGCTCGCCGGCCCGCCGCATCACCGGCGCGGCCAGCGCGCCGCCGCCAGCGCGCCCGCCCCCTGCAGGGTGGTCAGCACGCCCAGGAACGGCGGGCTGCGGTGCAGGCCCTGGGCCACGACCGCGAACGGCACCGTCTCGAACAGCCCGAACGCGGTCACCGCGATCAGGCCCGCGATCATCACCCGGCGTAGCGCCGGCGTGCGCGTGATGTACCGGATCCCGGCGCTGAACTCGGCCCGCCCGCCGCCCCGCCGGCGCTCGGCCGCCGGATCCGGCCGCGGCTCGCGCAGCCGGAGCGCGAGCACGGTGCCCGCGGCGACCACGAACGTGCCCGCGTCGAGGAGGATGACCGGCCGCGCCCCGACCCAGGCGAGCAGGCCCGCGCCGAGCAGCGGAGTGATCAGCCGCAGGCCCTGCGACGCCATCTGCAGCACGGAGTTGGCGTCGCCGAGCAGGTCGCCGGGAACCAGCGCCGGGAGCAGCGCCGTCTGCGCCGACGTGATCAGGCTGTTGACCGCGCCGTAGCCGAACATGACCAGGTAGATGAGCCAGACCTGGCCCCGGCCACCGACCAGCAGCAGCGCGCACACCAGCGCCGCGCCGCCCAGGTTCGCCGCGATCAGCAGCGGCCGGCGCCGGACCCGGTCGACGATCATCCCGGACACCGGCGCGGCCAGGAACCCGCAGGTGAACGCGAAGAAGGTCAGCCCGGCCGCGCCGTTGCTGCCGGTGATGATCTTGACCCAGATCCCCATGGCCAGCCACAGGGCGCTGTCGCCGACCACGGACAGGCCCTGCCCGGCGATGTAGATCGTGGCGTCGCGGTGCGAAAACAGCCGTCGCATTCAGCTCTCCTCCTCGGGCGGATCGGTGAGCGGGTAGCCGAAGACCAGCACCTCGTGGGGCAGGCTGCCGGGCGGCCGCAGCGAAGCGTCGTGCCAGCGGGCCCGGTAGGGCTCGAGCAGCCGGCGCACGGCCTCGCTCAGGTCCTTGGCCTCCCGCGCCGTCAGGTACAGGGCGCTCTCCGAGGCGATCGCCGCCTCCTGCCACTCGGGCGGGTAGCCGAGCACGCGCATCAGCCGTTCCCGGGCCCGCTCCATCCAGCGCCCGATCCAGATCGACGCGGCCGCTCCCGCGGCGAGCCGGGTTTCCTGGTCCTGCCACGGCGGCACGAGCTCGATGCCGCGGAAGCGCAGCCGCCACGGCCGCTCGCGGCCGCGCCCGCCGCCCGCCTCCTCGACGAACCCGTACTTGGCCAGGGTGCGCAGGTGGAAGGCGCAGTTGGCGGGCGACTCGCCGAGCAGGTCGCTGGCCTGCGTGGCGGTCAGCGTCCCGGTGTCGGAAACGCCGATGGCCTCGATCAGCTGCATCCGGAGCGGGTGGGCCAGCGCCCGCATCATCTTCGGGTCGCGCACCTCGAGATGCGGAGCGGTCCTTATCGGAAGACATGTTTCGAAACGATACGCTCGAAACAACTCTTTTGACAAGGCCTCCGCCCGGATTCACGGGTTCGGCGCGAATGCGGGTTCATGCGACGATGACGGCATGCGGATCACCGGCGTGACCTCGACGGACCTGTTCGGCGGCACGGCGGCCCGGCCGCTGGCGATCGTGCGCGTGACGATCTCCGGCGACGGGGCGGGCAGCGGCCAGCCAGCCGCCCCGGTCACCGTGCGGGTCGAGGGACCCGCCGTGACCACCCCGCAGCCCGCGGTGGTGACCGGGCCCGGACCCGGCCAGCAGCTGCTGGTCGAGGTCGGCGTCGAGGTCGCCGCCCCGCACACGCCCGGCACGCCGCTGCAGGTCACCGTCATCGCCGAGAGCCCGGACGCGGGCCGGGCGGAGCAGGCGGCCACGATCACCGTGGCCGAGCCCGGCTGGACGATGTGGATGGTGAGCCATTTCCACTATGACCCGGTCTGGTGGAGCACCCAGGGCCAGTTCACGCAGGCCCGCATCTTCCTGCCCGAGGCGGACGGGTCGCTGCCGGACGCCAGGACCGCCTTCGAGCTGGTCCGGCTGCACCTCGACGAGGCCAGGCGCGATCCCGACTACAAGTTCGTGCTCGCCGAGATCGACTACCTCAAGCCGCACTTCGACGCCCACCCCGAGGACCGGGCGGACCTGCTCGCGTTCATCAGGGCAGGCCGGATCGAGATCGTCGGCGGCAGCTACAACGAGCCGAACACCAACCTGACCTGCGCCGAGTCCACGATCCGCAACGCCGTCTACGGCCTGGCCTTCCAGCGCGAGGTGCTCGGGGCCGACCCGAGCACGGCGTGGATGCTGGACGCGTTCGGGCACGACCCGGCCTACCCGGGGCTGATGGCCGCGGCCGGCCTGGCCGAGTCGGCGTGGGCCCGGGGCCCGTTCCACCAGTGGGGCCCGAACCGCACGGTGGGTGACAACCGGCGGATGCAGTTCCCGACCGAGTTCGAGTGGCTGTCGCCGGACGGGAACGGCCTGCTCACCAGCTACATGGCGAATCACTACGGCGCGGGCTGGGTCACGCACGCCGCCGCGACCCTGGAGGCGGCCGAGCAGGCCGCCTACGAGCAGTTCCGGCAGCTCGCCCCCGTGGCCGCCACCCGCAACGTGCTGCTGCCGGTCGGCGCGGACCACGTGATCCCGTCCCGCTGGGCCACCGGGATCCACCGGGACTGGAACTCCCGGTACGTCTGGCCGCGGTTCGTGACCGCGCTGCCGTCGGAGTTCTTCGCCGCGGTGCGCAAGGACGCGGCCGAGCGCGACATCTGGATCACGCCGCAGACCCGGGACATGAACCCGGTGTACACCGGCAAGGACGTGTCCTACATCGACACCAAGCAGGCCCAGCGGGCCGCCGAGAACGCCGTCGCGGACGGCGAGCGGCTCGCCACGCTGGCCTGGCTGGCCGGGGCCCCGTACCCGGCGGCCTCGCTGGACAAGGCCTGGCGCCAGCTGGTGTTCGGCGCGCACCACGACGCGATCACCGGCACCGAGGGCGACCAGGTGTACCTGGACCTGCTGGCCGGCTGGCGGGAAGCCTACGAGCGCGGCGACGCGGCCCGCCGCGAGGCCATGGGCTACCTGGCCGCGCTGGCCGCGACCACCGGCCGGACCCGGCGCCGGGCCGGCCGCGCGCGCGGTCGTCGTGTTCAACACGCTGTCGTGGCCCCGGTCGGGCCTGGCCCGGATCACGCTGGACTTCGCCGGCCACCGGGCCCGGTGGACCACGCTGCGCGACGACGCAGGCGGCGAGGTGCCCGTCCTGGCCGAGGGCGTCACCCGGCACGCGGACGGGACCCTGGCCGGCCTCACGCTCACGTTCCGCGCCGCCGACGTGCCCGCCCTGGGGTACCGGACCTACTACGCGATCCCTTCCGACGTGCCCGAACGCGACGGCGCGTGGTCGGCCGCCGGCGGCACCGCCATCGAGAACGAGGCGTTCCTGGCCGTGGCCGACCCGGCCCGGGGCGGCACGCTCACCCGGATCCTGGACAAGCGCTCGGGCGCCGAGCTGCTCGCCGGCCCGGGCAACGAGCTCGTCGTCCAGGAGGAATACGACCATCACCCGCGCTGGGGCGAGGGGCCGTGGCTGCTCTGCCCCAAGGGACCTGGCCGCGGCTCGGCCGGCCTGGCCGCGCGGGTCCGCGCCGAGCGCTGCCCGATCGGCGCGCGCCTGGTGGCCGAGCTGGCCGTCGATGATCTGCGGGTGACCCAGGAGACGCTGCTGTGGGACGGCGCCGACCGGGTCGAGTTCCGCACCCACGTGGACGGCTCGATCGGGCAGGACCGGCTGCTGCGGGTGCGGTTCGCCGCCCGGGTGCCCGGCGGCCTGCCGGTGTACCAGACGGCGCTGACCCCGGTCGGCCGGCCGTCCGGCCCGGCCGACAGCGACGTGGCCGAGCACGAGTTCACGCTCGACAACCCCGCGCACGAATGGTTCGGCATCGGCTCCACCGCGCGGGTCGCGGTGGCCTCGCCCGCGGGCGAGCGCCGGATGCGGGCGATCGGCGTCGCCGAGGTCATCACGCCCGCCGGTGACCGCGTCCGGGAACCGGCCCGCGCTCTCATGGTGGCGCTCGCCCGCGCCGGGGTCACGGCGACCTGCTCGCGGGCGGACGGCCCGCGGTACGGCTCCATCGACGTCGACTCCAACCTGCCCGACGTCCGCATCGCGCTGGGCGGCCCGGCCGAGAACCCGTTCACCGCCGAGGTGCTGGCCAGCGCCGGGCTGGCCACGGGCGCGCTGACCACGGGCGGGCTGGCCGCCAGCGGCCCCGCGCCGCTCTGGGTGCCGGCCACCCGGACCCGGGGGGAAGCGTTCGCCGCCGGCGCGGACCTGCGCGGCCCGCGTGACCTGCCGGTGCTGGTCGTGGCGGGTCCTGACCTCGGCGCGGCGATCGCCGCGGTGACCGCGGACCTGGCCGACGCGGTGATCGAGGCCGAGCCGGGGCCGGGCGGCGACGCCGGGCCCGGCGAGCTGGCCGGCCACTCGGTCGCGCTGCTCAACCGCGGCACGCCAGGCAGCCTGGTCACCCCGGACGGGACGCTGAACATATCGCTGATGCGCTCGTGCAGCACCTGGCCGTGCGGGGTGTGGATCGACGGCGACAAGCGCGCGACACCGGATGGCAGCAGCTTCGCCTGGCAGCACTGGAGCCACACGTTCGAGTACGCGCTCGCGGCCGGCCCGGCGACTGGCGCAGCGCCGGGTTCCCGCTGGCCGGGCAGGACTACACCCGCGACCTGCTGGCCTGTGAGACCGGGCGGCACGACGGGCCGCTTCCGGCCACGGTCAGCCTGGCCGCCGCCGAGCCGGCCACCGCCGTGGTCTCGGCGCTGAAGCCGCGCGGCAACCCGCTGGCGCCCGCCGCCCGGCCCCGCCCGGACGACGGGGTGACCGTGCGCCTGCGGGATGTCTCGGGCGACGCGGCGCCGCCGGCGGCACGGGTGCGCCTGTTCACCGGGCTGACCGCGGCCTTCCGCGGCAGCCTGCTGGAGGAGGCCGAGGGCCCGCCGCTGCAGCTGGACTCCGGCGCGGCCGTCGCCGAACTGCCGGCCGCCGGGACCGTGACCGTGGTGCTGACCCCGGGGCCGGCGCCGGCCCCGGGAACGCCGGGGACCGGGTCCCCCGGGGCGGTGCCGCCGGAGCCCGCCCAGCCCGTGTTCACCCGGTACTGGATGCACGGCAAGGGCCCGGCCCCGGCCGGGAACCTGCCGGTGGCCGTGCACCTGCACCCCGCCCGGGCCGCCCTGCCCGCGGCGGTGCCGCCGGACGCCCCGCCTGCGGCCGCGTACCTGCGGCTCACCGTGGCCTGCGGCCCGGCGCCGGCCCGCGGCACGGTAGACCTGGACCCCGGAGACGGGCTGGTGGTCGAGCCCGCCGGGCCGCTGCGTTATGACCTGGGCCCGCGGGGCCACGCCGCCTGGGATCTCACGGCCCTGGCGATGCCGGGGACCCGGCCCGGGCGGCGCTTTGTGGCCGCGCGGATCACCGGAGACGACGGCCAGGCCTTCGAGGACGCGGTGCTGGTCAGCATCGGCGAGCCGCCCGCCCCCGCCCTCGACCTGCCGCTCGACGAGCTCCTCCCGCTCTACCTGGCCGACCAGGCCAGGACCGCCGCGGAGGTTGACCTGGCGCTGCTGAGCCCGCGGCTGGAGCTGCGGCCGGGCGGCCGCGCCGAGATCGCCCTGCGGTTGCGCAACGCCACGGCCGCGCAGATCCGCGGTGAGGCCCAGCTGGTATCCCCGTTCGGCAGCTGGGCGCAGACCCGGCCGTGGACCCGGGGTTTCACCGCCGAGCCGGGCGGCAGCCTGACCCTGGGCTTCACGGTGACCGCCTCGGCCACGGCGCGCCCGGGACAGCACTGGTGGGCCCTGGTCAAGGTGATGTACTTCGGCCGGGTCCGCTACAGCGAGCCCGTGGCGGTGACGATCACCGATGCGGGCCAGTGAACTCTGGCGGGCACAACCACGGGCGGCGCCGTGATGAGAAACTGGCGGTAGCAACGACGACCTAGGCCGTCACCGCGACGACCACCGAAGGACCATGGCCATCCAGACCGCGTTGAGCGACGGCAACCTCCCGGCCGAGCCGAACAGCTTCGTCGGCCGGGAGCGGGACCTGGCGGAGCTGGCCAGGCTGCTCGGCGACGTCCGCGCGCTGACCCTGTGCGGCCCCGGCGGCATCGGCAAGACGCGGCTCGCGCTGCGCCTGGCCTGCGACATCGTCTCCGGCTACCCCGACGGGGCCTGGCTGGTCGAGCTGGCCGACACCGAGGACCCGTCCCTGGTCGCCCGCCGCGCCGCGGCCACGCTGGGGGTCCGGGAGGAGCCCGACCGGCCGCTGGCCGAGACGCTGACCGTGGCGCTGCGGCCGCGGCGGCTGCTGCTGGTCCTGGATACCTGCGAGCATGTCGTCGACGCCTGCGCGGGGCTGGTCCAGCAGCTGCTCGCGGGATGCCCCGGGGTGCGCGTGGTCGCCACCAGCCGCGAGCCGCTGCGCGTGCGCGGAGAGACGGTGTGGCGGGTCCCGCCGCTGGAGCTGCCCGCCGCGCCCGGCGAGCTCACGCTCGGCGAGGTGGCCGGGCACGAGGCGATCCGGCTGTTCGCCGAACGGGCCGCGGCGGTGCGGCCCGGGTTCGCGCTGGACGCGGCCAACGCCCCGGCGGTGGCCCGGCTGTGCCGGACCCTGGACGGCATTCCGCTGGCGATCGAGCTGGCCGCCGGCCGGGTCGGCGCCTTGTCCGTGGAGCAGATCGCCGCCCGCCTCGGCGACCGGTTCGGCCTGCTGGCCTCGGGCGACCGGACGGCCCCGGTGCGCCAGCAGACCTTGCGCGCGGCCGTGGACTGGAGCTACGAGCTGCTGACCGGGCCGGAGCAGGTGCTGCTGCGCCGGCTGGCGGTGTTCTCCGGATGGAACCTGGAGATGGCCGAGCAGGTCTGCGCGGATGACGCGATCCCCGCCGACCGGGTCCTCGACCTGATGGCGGCCCTGATCGACAAGTCACTGGTCACGCTCGACGCGGAGCTGGAGGGTGATGCCCGCTACCGGCTGCTCGACACCATCAGGGAGTACGCCGCCGGGCGCCTGAACGCCTCCGGCGAAGGACCCGAGATACGGCGGCGGCACCGTGACTACATGCTGCGGCTGGGCGAGGGCATCGTGGACGTGGCCTTCTTGCGCGGCGACCCGCCGTGGCCGGTGCGGGTCTCCCTGTACCGCCGGATCCTGGCCGAGCGCGCCAACTACGCCGCGGCCCTGTCGGCCTGCCTCGAGTACGGCGACGCCGAGGAGGGCCTGCGGCTGTGCTGCGCGCTGCGCAACCCGTGGGTGGCCTACGGCGACGTGACCGAGGGCATCGGCTGGCTCGATCGCTTCCTGGACTCCGGCGGCAGCGTGCCGCCCGGCGTCCGGTCCCGGGCCCTGATGGCCCGGGCCGAGCTGGCCTTCGAGCACCAGGACTACCAGGTGGCCGGCGGGTACGCGCAGGCGGGCCTGGATCTGTGCCGTTCCTCGGGGAGCCCGGGCGCGGCCACCGCGCTGCGGGTGCTCTCCGTGGTCAGCCTGCGGGCCGGCCGTCTCGAGGACGCCCTGGCCAGCATCGACGATGCGGTCAAGGAAGCGCGGGCCGACGGGAACGACTGGGAGGAGGGGCTCGCGCTCGCGGTCCGGGCCGCGATCACCGCCCGGCACGGCCGGCTGGACGAGGCTCAGCGCACCTATGAGGACGCGCTGGAGGTGCTGCGGGACAACAACGGCTTCGGCGTGGCGCAGACCCTGTACGGGTTCGGCGACCTGGCCCGGGCCCGCGGTGATCATGCCGCGGCGCTCGGCCGCTTCCGGGAGGCCCTGGTGCTGTACCGCGAGATCGACGCCCGGCCGGAGATCGCCCGGTGCCTGGCCGGCATCGGATGGGTGGCGCTCGCCCAGGGTGACCTGCCGCTGGCCGCCTCCAGCCTGGCCGAAAGCCTGCAGCTCAGCCTGGCCACCGGGCAGCGCCTCGGGCTGGCCCGCGGGCTGGAGGCATCCGCCATGCTCGCGGCGGCCAGTGGCGACCCGGCCCGCGCGGTGCAGCTCCAGGGCGCCGCGCTGGCCCTGCGCCAGGCCGTCGGCCAGGTGCCCTCGGCGGCCGCCGAGGGCAGGCTGAGCAGCCTGCTCGAGGCCGCCCGCGGCCAGCTGGGCGACAGCGCCCCGGACGCGCTGCTGGCCGAGGGCGCGGCGATGAGCGCCCACGAGGCGGTGCGACTGGCGACCGGCCCGGGCCGCGGCCAGTTCCCGGGCGACGCCGCCGGGAACGCGGTTCCTCAGCAGGCGGCCTCGCCGCTCAGCTCCGGCGCCGGGGGGCTGACCGCGCGGGAGCGCGAGATCGCGGCGCTGATCGCGCGCGGGCTGTCCAACCGGGGCATCGCCGACGAGCTGGTGATCAGCCCGGCCACCGCGGCCCGGCACGTGGCCAACATCTTCAGCAAGCTCGGGTTCAGCTCCCGGGCCCAGGTCGCCGCGTGGGCCGCGCAACGCGAGCCCGGGGACGACCGCTAGCGGCGGCGTACACGTCCAGCGGGACTACATATCCTCCCGGCCCGCCGTACATACCTGGCCGGGCGCCGGAATGCACATGCAGATGCATGATTCAGGGCATGTGCGGCCGGCCGTGTCTCGCCTAACGTGCCTACCAGAGCGCAAAGGCGGGGCCCGGCGGATGCTCCGGCCACCGGGAGGGGGGTGGCCGGCCTTCCGCCTGACCTCAACGCGGGTCCGCGGCAAGTGCCTGCCCGGACCCGTTTGCGCTCTGCCGCCGGTTACATACCCGACTACATAGTCCTGACGATGCGGCCCGCCGCCGCCAGGCCGTAGCGTCGGGCCCGCGGGGATCCAGCCTGGACCGAACCGGAGGTGGCGGCCGATGACGATGAGCACCGGGGCGCCGCTCGGCGAGGTCACGGTCACCCAGCGGTTGCTGGCCGTGGCACCGTCCCGCGGGGATCACCGGGCTCTCGTCGGCGGGTCGGCCGGCCTGGCGTGCGGCTACGCCGGCCTCGCTGCCACCGTGCAGGCCGCCGCGGCCGGGCTGGCCTGGCGCGGGCTGCAGCCCCGGGACGTCGTCGGCGTGTACGTTCCCGATGCCGCCTGCTACGTGTTCGCGGCGCACGCCGTACGAGCCGCGGGGGGCGTGCCCATGCCGGTCGCCCTCGCGCTGACGGTGCCGGAGGTGGCCGGCCAGCTCGCCGACTGCCGTGCGCGGATGCTGCTCACCGCGCCGCCGCTGGCCGCGGCCGCGCTCGCGGCGGCGGACCGCTCCTGGGTCAGGCAGGTGATCTCGTTCGGCGAGGCCCCCGGTACGACCCAGTTCGGCACCCTGCTCGGGATGGGCACCCTGCGGCCGGCTACGGGGCGGCCGCATGACCCCGCCCTGCTGCCCTACTCGCGCAGCCCCGACGGGATGCTCGGCCCGGCACCGCTCAGCCATCACGACATGTCCGGCCTGCTGCACAGGCTGGACATCGAGGCGGGGATCGGCGAGAAGGACGTGGTGCTGGCGGCCCCGCCGGCCGGCGACGGGCGGTGCTACACCGCCCTGCTCGACCACGCGCTGCTCCGCGGGGCCACCGTCGTCGCGGTCGGCGCCGAGGAGCTGGCCACCGCCGCCGACCTGCACCACGGCACCGCGATGATCGCGGCCAGCAGCGTGGCGGCCGGCGCCCACGAGCGGCTGCGGGTGTTCGCCGTGGCCTCGTGACCGGGCCTGGCCGTCCCGGCCGTCTCACACGTTCGGCGGGCGGTTCTCGTAGGGGGTGCTCAGCACGATGGTGGTGCGGGTGGACACGCTCGCCGCCGACCGGATCTCCTGCAGCAGGTCCTCCAGTTCCGCCGGTGATCCCACCCGGACCTTGAGTATGTAGTTCTCGTCCCCGGCCACGCTGTGGCAGGCCTCGATGGCGGGCAGGTGCGCCAGCCGCTCCGGCGCGTCGTCCGGGGCCGCCGGGTCGAACGGCTTGATGGAGACGAACGCGGTCAGCGGCAGGCCGGCGTCGTCGGGGTTGATGAGGGCCGCGTATCCCTTGATCACGCCGCGCCGTTCCAGGCGGCGAACCCGCTGCTGCGCGGCCGAGACCGACAGGCCGGTGCGCTTGGCCAGCTCGGTGAAGCTCATCCTGCCGTCGCGGGAGAGCAGCGAGATAATGGTGCGGTTGGTCTCCTCCACCCGGCTAACCGTAGCCTGACGCGCTGACGCAGCCGCCTGGTACCGGCCGTTTACGCTCCCGTCACCGGGTCAGGGACCTGCCGATCACCATCCGCTGGATCTGGTTGGTGCCCTCCACGATCTGCAGCACCTTGGCCTCGCGCATCAGCCGCGCGACGGGATAGTCCTCCACGTACCCGTAGCCGCCGAGCACCTGCACCGCGTCGGTGGTCACCCGCATCGCCGCGTCGCTGGCGAACAGCTTGGCCATCGCGGCCTGCGGGCCGTACGGCAGGCCGGCGTCCTTGCGCCGGGCGGCGGACAGGTACAGGGCCCGGGCCGCCTCCACGGCCGTGGCCATGTCCGCGAGCAGGAACGACACGCCCTCGAAGTCCGCGATCGGCCTGCCGAACTGGCGCCGCTGCCGCGCCCAGCCCACCGCGGCGTCGAGCGCGGCCTGGGCCACGCCGGTGGCGCAGGCCGCGATGCCGAGGCGCCCGGCGTCCAGCGCGGCCAGCGCGATCGCGAACCCCTTGCCTTCCTCGCCGATCAGGTGGCTGGCGGGCACCCGGGCGTCCTCGAAGATCATCTGCGCGGTGACCGAGGAGCGCATGCCCATCTTGTGCTCGGGCGCCGCGGCCGCCACGCCCGGTGTCTGAGCCGGGACGTGCAGGCAGCTGATCCCCCGGGCGCGGCCCGGTCCTTCGTGATCACCGGACGTGCGCGCGAACAGCGTGTAGAAGTCGGCCTGGCCGGCGTGCGAGATCCACGCCTTGACCCCGTTCAGGACGTAGTCGGGCCCGTCCGCCTCGGCCGTGGTCCGCACCGCGGCCGCGTCCGACCCGCTGGCCGGCTCCGACAGGCAGTATGCGCCGAGCTGGTCACCGCTGAGCATTCCAGCCAGCCAGCGCTGCACCTGCTCCGGCGTGCCCGCGGTGGCCAGCGGGAAGCAGGTCAGCGTGTGCACGCTCACCCCGAGCCCGACGGCCAGCCACGCAGCGGCCAGCTCCTCCACGACCTGAAGGTAGGTCCGGTACGGCTGGCCGCCGCCGCCGAACTGCTCGGGGTAGGGCAGCGCGAGCAGGCCGGACCGGCCGAGAATACGGAACACCTCGCGCGGGAACGTCCCGTCCCGCTCGGCCGCCTCCACCCGCGGGCGCAGCTCGGCGTCGGCCAGCTCCCTGGTCAGCTCGAACAGGGCGCGGGTCTCCTCGTCGGGGCACTCGCGCTCGACCATCATCCCTCGCTCGCCTCCGGGCGCCTTGACCCGCCGTCTTCCCTCGTCGCTCGGGCGCTCGTTCCTCGGCTCCCTCGCCCCTCAGTCCAGACGCCGCCGCGCCCTTTGGCTCGCTCGGGTTCACCGGGCATCCACGCAGACCAGCTCGCGGCTGGCGTGGTTGAGCCGCTCGTATCCCTGCTCGGTGCAGACCACGATGTCCTCGATCCTGGCGCCGTGCGGGCCCGGGTAGATGCCGGGCTCGATGGAGAACGCCATGCCCGGCTGCAGCGGCTCGGCGTTGCCGGACACGATGTACGGATCCTCGTGGGATTCCAGGCCGATCCCGTGGCCGGTCCGGTGCACGAAGTACTCGCCGTAGCCGGCCGCGGTGATCGGCTCGCGGGCCGCGGCGTCCACGGCTTCCGCGGCCACCCCGGGCTTGACCGCGTCACATGCGGCCTGCTGCGCGTCCCGCAGCACCCGGTAGTAGGCGGCGAACTCCGGCGGCGGCGTGCCGATCACGTAGGTCCGGGTGCAGTCGGAGCAGTAGCCGCTCGGCATGGTCCCGCCGATATCCACCACGACGGCGTCCCCCGGCTGCAGGACCCGGTCGGAGACCTCGTGGTGCGGGCTGGCCGCGTTCGGGCCGGAGCCGACGATCGTGAAGTCGACCCGCGCGTGCCCCTCCTCGAGGATCGCGTCCGCGATGTCGGCCGCGACCTGCCGTTCGGTCCGCCCCGCCCGCAGCCAGCCCGGGACCCGGGCATGCACCCGGTCGATGGCCTCGCCCGCCGCGCGCAGCGCCGCCACCTCGGCGGGCGTCTTGCTGCTGCGCAGCGCGCGCAGCGCCGCGCTGGCCAGGTCCTGGCGGACGCCGGGCATCGCGTCACGGAACCTGAGCACCATCAGCGCCCACATCCGGTCGGACAGGCCGGCCCCGCCGCGCCCCGCCCGCCGAGCCGCCCCGCGACGAGCGCGTACGGGTCGTCGGTCTCGTCCCATGGGATGATCTCCAGTCCCAGGCCGCCCGCGGGCGACGCCTGGGCCGCGGGGAGCTCCAGTCTCGGCACGACCAGGAACGGCTCCGCGGGCGCGGGCGGGCCGCCGGCGGGCGCCGCCGCCGGGATCACCAGGCAGGTGAGCCGCTCGAGCTGGTGCGCGTCGTAGCCGGTCAGGTACCGGAGGTCGGGCCCGGGGGTGAGCAGCAGCGCCGCCAGGCCCGCGTCCCGGGCGGCCGCCGCGGCCAGGCCGATCCGGTCCGGCGGGTAGAGGCCTGGGTCAGGCCTGGTCGGTTCCCATCACGTCCTCCTGTCGCCGCGGCCACCCGTGCCCGCGTTTTTCCTTGCCTGGGCATCATCTCACCCGTGAGAATGGTGCCCGCGTCTAGACACTGAGCGCCAGATGCCTCACGCTAGGTGCACAAAAGCTGACCTGATGCGACACACAATGACCTCTGAGGCTGCTGAATACCCAGCCCGCCGCCCGAGCGCCGCGGCCGTGCCACCGCGCGCCAGTACCGCGCCCGGCCTCGCGGTCCCCGTGCCGGGAAACGGCGCCGGGTCCGGCCTCGCAGCCGAGGCCAGGCTCGCGGCCGAGCTCGCCGAGGAGCGCCATGTGGCCCTGGAACTGCAGCGGGCCATCTTGCCGCTGCACGACGAGGCCTTCGACCTGCCGGGGCTGCGCACCATGGTGCGGTACCTGCCGGCGTCCCCGGCCGGCCGGGTGGGCGGCGACTGGTACATCACCGCGGACATGCCCGGCGGCCATGTCCTGATCGCGATCGGGGACGTCGCCGGGCACGGCCTGGCCGCGGCGGCGGGCATGGCCAGGCTGCGCGGCGCGCTAGCGGGCCTGGCCATCACCGGCTCGCCGCCCGAGCGGCTCGTCGGCTGGCTCAACGACCTGGTCCGTCACGTCGCGCCCGAGCACACCGCCTCCGTGATTGCGGGCTACTTCGATCCCGCCAGCCGCACCCTGACCTGGGCCCAGGCCGGCCATCCGCCGCCGGTGCTGGTACGGGACTCGTGGGCGCGGCCCCTGGACCCGCCGCCGGGCATCCTGCTGGGCGCGGGCAACGAGGAGTACTCGGCAGCCACCCTGGCGCTGGCGTCCGGGGATCTGCTGCTGCTCTACAGCGACGGGCTGATCGAGCGCCGGGACCGGTCCGTGGAGGCCGGCGTGGCCACGCTGGCGGCCGCCGTGCGCGGCATCTCCGACCCGGAGCGCGCCATCGACGCCGCGCTGAGGGCGTTCGGCTCCACCGACTCCGAAGACGACACCTGCCTGGTGGCCCTGCACGTGCTGTAGGGCCGGCCGGTCAATCACCGGGCCGGGCGGCCAGGGCGGCACACATCCGGCCCAGCGAGGAGCCCAGGTCCCAGCGCTCGTCGAGCTCGGCCAGCCGCCGGGGATCGGCCGGGGTGACCGGGAGCCGCCCGCCGGTGGGGGGCAGCGGCGCGTCGGTGGCCACGCGGACCACGGGCAGCGCTGCCTCCAGGTAATCCCGGGCCTGGACCAGCTTCGCCCGGCTGCCCATCGGGAAGCCGCCGTGACCGGAGTCCAGCGCGGTCAGCATCGCCTCGACGCTGCCGAACACCCGGACCAGCGCGGCCGCCGTCTTCTCCCCCACCCCCGGCACGCCGGGCAGGCCGTCGCTCGGGTCACCGCGCAGCGTGGCGAACGCCGCATAGGCCCGGCCCGGGATCTGGTAGCGCTTCGCCACCTCCGCCTCGCCGACCACCTCGAGCCTGGACATCCCCCGGGCGGTGTAGATCACCCGGATCTGGCGGCCGTCGTCCACGAGCTGGAACAGGTCCCGGTCCCCGGTGACCACGTCGACCGGGCCGTCGGCGCGGGCCGCGAGGGTGCCGATGACGTCGTCCGCCTCGTACCCGGGCGCGCCTGCCATGGCTACCCCGGCCGCGGCCAGTACCTGCTCGATCACGGGGATCTGGGCGGTCAGCGCGTCGGGGACCTGCTCGCTGCCGTCCGGATTGGCCCGGTGCGCCTTGTAGGACGGGATCGCCGCCACCCGGAACGCCGGCCGCCAGTCCGCGTCCAGGCAGGCGACCAGCTGGCCCGGCCGGCGGGCGCGGATCAGCCGGGCGATCATGTCGAGCAACCCGCGGACCGCGTTGACCGGCGTGCCGTCCGGCGCGGTCATGCTGTCCGCGGGGATGCCGTAGAAGGCGCGGAAGTACAGCGAGGCGGAATCAAGCAGCATCAGCGAGCCCACCCCGCCATCCTGCCAGCGTCAGCCGACGGACGAGTACGCGACCACGCCGCGGCGCAGGGCGCCGATCGCGCGGCGCGCGGTGCCCGCCACCGGCGCCGTCCCGGCCGCGGCGGCTACCTGGTCCAGCAGGTCGATCAGCTGCTTGACCGCGCGGACGAAGTCGCCGGGAGTCAGGTCGGGCGACAGCACCTGCTCCAGCGGCCGGCCCCGCGCCCAGGCGTGCGCGGCCCACGCGAAGCCCAGGTCCGGCTCGCGCAGGAACGACAACTGGTGCTCCTTCTCGACGGCGTCGAGCTCGCCCCACACCCCGGCCATGGCCGCCAGCACCTCGCGGACCGGCCCGTGCGGCAGCCGCGGCGCGGTCATGTCGTCAGGTCGGCGCGACTCGAAGGTCAGGGCGCGAGACGCAGGCGGACAGCTCGGCGGGGCCCAGGCCGTCCCACAGCCCCCGGCGCAGGCACTCGGCGACCAGCAGGTCGAGCTCGGTGTACAGGCCGGCCAGCCGCCTGCCCTCCGCGGTCACCGTGTCGCCGTCGGTATACCCGAGCTGATCGAGCACCGCGCAGACCCGGTCGAACGTCCGCGCGATGACGTGCGTCCGGCCCGCCACCCGGCGTTCGGTGTCCTTCGCCTCCCGCTCCAGGCGCTGGTACCGCTCGGCCCGCCGGGCGTGCTCCTCGCGGTCCGGGCAGCCGTGGCACGGATGCTGGCGCAGCCGCCGCCGCAGCCTCTCGATGTCGGCGTGGTCTCCCCCCGGATCGTCCGCGCCGCTTGACCTGCCTCCCCGGCGCGCAGCGGGCCGCGGCGGCCGGGCCAGGTCGTGGCCGGCCAGCTTGTTGCGCACGGTCGAGGCCAGGTCCCGGCGGTGCTTGGCCGACCGCGCGCTGAACCAGCTGGGTATCCGCACCCGGTCGATGGGCGTGACCGGCACCGGGAAGTCGGCGGCGGTCAGCCGCTTGACCTGGCGGCCCGCGGTGAGCACGAGCAGCCCGGGCGGGCCGGCGGCCGTGGCGGGCGATGCGGAGGCCGGGGGCGGCTCGAGCACCAGCGCGATCCCGGCCCTCCGCCCGGTGGGCACCTGGACGATGTCACCGCGGCGCAGCTGCTCGAGCGACGCCGCCGCCTCGGCCTGCCGGGCCGCCGAGCGCCGCCTGGCCTGCTCGGCCTCGCGCTGTGACAGCTCCCGCCGGATGGCCTGGTACCCGGCGAAGTCGCCCAGGTCGCAGGAGACCTCGAGCTGCTCCATGGACTGCCTGATCTGCCGCGCCTGGCGGGCCAGGCCGATCACCGCCCGGTCCGCCTGGAACTGGGCGAAGGACGACTCGAGCAGCGCCGCGGCCCGGCGCCTGCCGACCTGCCCGACCAGGTTGACCGCCATGTTGTAGGACGGCCGGAAGCTCGAGGTGAGCGGATAGGTCCTGGTGCTCGCCAGGCCGGCCACCGCGACGGGATCCACCCCGGGCTGCCAGAGCACGACCGCGTGCCCTTCGACGTCGATGCCGCGCCGTCCGGCGCGCCCGGTCAGCTGGGTGTACTCGCCCGGGGTCAGGTCCGCGTGGTTCTCGCCGTTCCACTTGTCCAGGCGCTCGATGACGACCGTCCTGGCCGGCATGTTGATGCCGAGCGCCAGGGTCTCGGTGGCGAACACGGCCCTGATCAGGCCGGCCGCGAACAGCTCCTCCACGACCTCCTTGAACGTCGGCAGCATCCCCGCGTGGTGCGCCGCGATCCCGCGCTGCAGCCCGGTGAGCCACTCCCCGTAGCCGAGGACCGGCAGGTCCTCGTCGGGAATGTCCGCGGTACGCCGCCGCACCAGGTCGGTGATCTCGGCGGCCTCCTGGGGCGTGGTCAGCCGCAGGCCCGCGGCCAGGCACTGCGCCACCGCGGCGTCGCAGCCGGCCCGGCTGAAGATGAACGTGATCGCCGGGAGCAGCCCGGCCGCGTCAAGCCGGTCGATGACGTCCGGACGCCTGGGCACCCGGAACCGGGCCGGGCGCCGCGCGCCCCGGGCGCCCCGCCCCGGGCGCTCCGCCCACTGGTCGCGCTGGGCGAGCCGCCGCAGCTCCGGGTTGACCTTCGGGCTGCCGCTGCCCGCCCCGCGGCCGCCGTCGGCACCGGTGAACAGGTCGTACAGCCGCGAGCCGACCAGCATGTGCTGCCAGAGCGGTACCGGGCGGTGCTCGTCCACGATGACCGTGGTGCCGCCGCGGACCTCCGACAGCCAGTCGCCGAACTCCTCGGCGTTGCTCACCGTCGCCGAGAGCGCGACCAGCCGCACCGACTCGGGCAGGTGGATGATCACCTCTTCCCACACCGCGCCGCGGAACGCGTCGGCCAGGTAGTGCACCTCGTCGAGGACCACGTAGCCGAGCCCGGCCAGCGTCGGCGAGCCCGCGTACAGCATGTTGCGCAGCACCTCGGTGGTCATCACCACCACCGGGGCCTCGCCGTTGATGCTGTTGTCCCCGGTGAGCAGGCCCACCTGGCCCGCCGAGTACCTGCGGACCAGGTCGGCGTACTTCTGGTTGGACAGGGCCTTGATCGGGGTGGTGTAGAAGCACTTGCGGCCCTCGGCCAGGGCCAGGTGCACGGCGAACTCCCCGACCACCGTCTTGCCCGACCCGGTCGGGGCGGCCAGCAGCACCCCGTGGCCCGCGTTCAGGGCCCGGCAGGCCTCCAGCTGGAAGTCGTCGAAGCTGAACTCATACAGGCCCTGGAACGCGCCGAGTTCCGGCTCGTCCTGGGTCAAGCGCCCGGGCCGGGTGAGCGGCCGCTGTCGGCACCGTCACGAGACGGCAGGTCGAGGTCCAGCGGCGAGAGCTCATCGTCGGCCAGCCCGGCGTACATCGACGGCCGCCTCGCCCGGCGCCGGTCGTTCGCCCAGATGATCAGCTCGGCCACCTCGATCAGCAGCACGCACGGCACGGCCAGCAGCAGCATGGTGAGCGGGTCCGGGCTCGGCGAGGCGATGCCGGCGAACACGAACACCAGGAAGATCATTATCCGGCGCCACTTCCGGATCCGCTCGTGCGTGAGGATGCCGACCATGTTCAGCATGATCAGGACCAGCGGCAGCTCGAACGCCAGCCCGAAGCCGAGGATCATGGCCTCGAAGTAGCTGAGGTAGTTGGAGATGGTCGGAAGGACCGCTATCCCGCTCGGGGCCAGCCCGAGCAGGTACTTCAGGCCCCGGCTCATCGCGAAGTACGCGATCGTGGCGCCGGCCAGGAACAGCGGCGCCGCGGCGGCCACGAAGGCATAGCCCCACCGCTTCTCGCGGCGGTACAGCCCCGGGGCGATGAACGCCCAGATCTGGTACAGCCAGAACGGGCAGGTGATGATCAGCCCGAAGAAGAACGCGACCTGCACGCGGAGCATGAACGGGTCGAAGACGCCGATGACGATCAGGTGAGCGTTGCCCGCCTGGTGCTCGGCCGCCTTGAACGGGTGCTCCACGAACGCCCAGATCCGGTTGTAGACCGCCGGGATGAACCCGATGCCCATGCCGACGGCTATCGCGGCCAGCGCCTTGAGTAGCCGATTCCGCAGCTCACGGATGTGGTCCATGAGCGGCATCCGGCCGTCGGGGTTGGCCTGCCGCTGTGACGCCGCGATGCGGGAACCCAGCAGGCGCGCGCCTGTGATGGTGTCAGCCAGCTTCGGCATGGTGGGCTACGCGGACGGGCTCAGCCCGGCTGCTGCGTCTGCGGCGTCTCCGTTGCGGCGGCGCCGTTCACGGTCACCGCCTGGCCTGCCGCTGCCTGCTGCTGCTGGAGGTCGCGGATCTGCTGCTGCAGCTGGTCGATCTGCTGCTGCTGTGGCTGGGGAGGCGTGATGGCCTGGGCCGGCTGGGCCTCCGGCGCCTTCTCCTCCTCGTGATCGTTGTGCAGGTCGTGCACCTCGGCCTTGAGGATGCGCATGGACCGGCCCAGCGAGCGGGCCGCGTCCGGCATCTTCCTGCCGCCGAACAGGATGATCAGCACGAGCCGCGATGATCAGTAGCTTCCACGGGCTGTCGAACAGATCACCAATCATGTGAGTCCCCATTCAGCGGGAAGCGCGTTCCCGCGCCTAGGGTTGCTTGCACCGAAAAGTCTACACGCGACATATGGCCACGATAGTTCCCCGACGCGGCGCGGAACCTTTCATCGGTCCATCTCACGCTCAGAGTACGCGGGAGTCGGTGAGGATGAAACGGCTCGGACCGCTCAGGCGTACTGGGCCAGCGCCGCCGTGGCGTCCTCGCGGACCTGGGCGGCGAGGTCCGCCGGGGAGATCACCCGGCCGTCCTCGCCGAGCCGCAGCGCGAGCCGCCTGACCCACCGGGTATCCGGGGTGCGGAGCCCGATCCGGAGCCGGCCGTCGCCGAGCTCGTCGACCCGCTCGCACGGGTAGTACTCGGCGACCCACCGGCCCGCCACCGACAGCTCGAGCTCCACCTGGACATCGTCGTCGGACGGCCGGAACAGCCCCTGGTCCACGTCCCTGGGCCGGGCCTGGGCCGGCACCGACGCGGGCTCGTCGAGCACGGCCAGGGCCAGCACCCGGTCCAGCCGGAACAGCCGCACCGCCTCGGCGCGCAGGCACCAGCCCTCCAGGTAGGTCCGGCCCTCCACGACCAGCAGCCGCATCGGGTCGACGTCCCGCTCGGTGGCCTCGTCGCGACCGGGTACATAATAGGACATATGTAGCCGTCGGCCCCGGTCCAGCGCGTCCCGCATCTGGGCCAGCACGCGGCCCTCGCCGGGGTCGTCGACCTGCACCGCGACCTGGGCGCTCACCTCCGCCGCGGCCCCGGCGGCCGCCTCCAGCTTGGCGATGGTCCGGCTGAGCGCCGAGCGGTCCTCCAGGTCCGGGATCTCGGCGAGCATCCGCAGCGCGACGAGCAGCGCGCTCGCCTCGTCCACGCCGAGCCGCAGCGGGCGGTCGATCGACTCGGCCTCGCTGACCACGATCTCGCCGCCCTCGTACGACAGGTCAATCGGGCAGTACGGGTCGGGTGAGCGGAGCTCGACGCACCACAGCATGTTGAGGTCGTCGACCAGTTCGCGCTCGGTGAGGCCGAACGCGGCCGCGGTGTCGGCCAGCCCGACCACCTTCCGGCTGACGACGTAAGGCACCAGGGCGAGCAGCCGCTGCAGCCGGTCGGTGGCGGGCGTCACCCGCGGTGGCGTGCCCGGCCGGCCCCGGACCGGGCCGCGGGCGAGCCTGCCGCGGCGGCGGAGGATGTCAAGTGAGTACTCCCTTCAGCCGCCCGATGACCGCGTCCCGCAGGTCGGCGGGCTCGATGACGACCACGTCCGCGCCGAACGAGGCGAGATGCTCGCTGTACCAGCCCACGTCGGAGAACGGCACCTCGACCAGATCCCATCCGGCCCGCTGCGGGGCCGGCCGGACCGCGCTGGCACCCCGCCGCAGCCCGTACCCCGCCCCCTGCCTGACCTGCAGCACGGCGGTACGCCGCGGCCGCGGCTCGGTGTCCCACTCGCGGACCAGTTCCCGCACGTCGGCGCCGTCCGGCACCGTGACCGAGCCCGCCGGGCCGCGGAAGGTCACCGGCCCGTCGATCCGGCTCAGCCGGAAGACCCGGGTCTCGCCGCGGTCGGTGTCCAGGCCAGCGACATACCAGCGGCCGTGCCGGTTCACCACGCCCCACGGCTGGAGCTGGCGCTGCTGGGACGAGCTGCGGCCGACCGCGCGGTAGCTGAACGAGACCGGCCGCCGGTCCCGCACCGCCTCCCAGAGCGGGCCGAACGCCGCCTCGCCCGTCTGCAGCCGGGGCTCGATGCCCGGCTGCGTGGTCTCCTCCGCGTCGATCCCGGCCGCGCGCAGCTTGAGCAGCGCGCCGGCCGCCGCCCCGGCCAGCTCGGCGCGCCGCCAGGCCCGGGCGGCCAGGCCGAGGACGGCGGCCTCGTCAGGCTCCAGCCTGATCTCGGGCAGCCCGTAGGCCTGCCGCGGGATCCGGTACCCCGGCTCCTCATCCGGCGTCGCGCTCACCCCGGTCTCCAGCGGGATCCCCAGCTCGCGCAGCTCGTCCTTGTCCCGTTCGAACATGCGCTTGAAGGCATCGAAGGATTCCGGGTAGCCGGGCACCGCCTCCCTGATCTGGCCCGCGCTGAGGTACTTGCCGGTCGAGAGCAGGCAGACGACCAGGCTGAGCAGCCGCTCCGTCTTCCGCCGTGACATGCGTTCCGTCCTTCCCGCTCTCCTCTATTCTCCGCCCGTCCCGCCCGCACCTGACCGTACCTCGCCGCGGCCCGCGGGACGCACGGTAGCGCGGTTTCCCGCGGCCGCCCCGGGCGCCGTAGGCCGCCGTCGACTAGCCTGCCCTCGTGATCAGGTGGCGCAGCGGCGTGGTTTCCGGCCTGCGGCGGGAGTGGGCAGGCGCGGTCGAGGTCGACGTGACCGTGGCGGGAGCGGCGGTCAGGGCGCTGGCCTACCCGGCGCTGACCGGCCGCCCGCAGCCCGGCGACCGGGTGCTGCTGAACGCCGGAGCGCTCGAGATGGGACTGGGCACCGGCGGATACGCGCTGGTGGTAGCGCTGCCCGACCGGTTGCCGCCGGACCGTGACGAGCCCGGCCACCTGGTCAAGGCCCGGTACACGCCGCTGCAGGCCTGCGTGCTCGGCGCGGACGAGCAGGGCTCGCCGTACCACGAGATCCTGCGCGAGGCCGAGGACCTGGACGGCATGCCCGTCGTGGTGGCCGACCTGCACTCGGCCCTGCCCGCCGTGCTGGCCGCCGTGCGCGCCGAGGCCGGCCCGGTGCGGGCGGTCTACGTCATGCTCGACGGGGGCGCGCTGCCCGCCTGGTTCTCCCGCACCACCGCGGCGCTGCGGGACGCGGGCTGGCTGGCCGGGACGGTGACCGTGGGCCAGTCGTTCGGCGGCGACCTGGAAGCGGTCACGCTGCACAGCGGGCTGCTGGCCGCGCGGCACGTGCTCGGCGCCGACCTGGTCGTGGCGGCCCAGGGGCCGGGCAACCTGGGCACCGGCACCCGGTGGGGCTTTTCCGGGGTGGCCGCGGGCGAGGCCGTGAACGCGGTGGCCGTGCTCGGCGGCCGGCCGGTGGCCTCGCTGCGGATCAGCGAGGCCGACCCCCGGGAACGGCATCGCGGCATCTCGCATCACAGCCTGACCAGTTACGGGCGGGTGGCGCTGGCCGGGCCGACGTCGTGCTGCCGGACCTGCCCGGCGAGTTCGGCGCCCGGATCACCGCGGCGGCGCAGCCGCTGGCGGCCCGGCACAACCTGGTCCGGGTGAGCGTGGCCGGGCTGGCCGGCGTGCTCCGGGCCTGCCCGGTGCCGCTGTCCACGATGGGCCGCGGGCTGGACGAGGACCTGGCCTACTTCCTCGCGGCGGCGGCGGCCGGGCGGCACGCGGCCGACTGCTGACGGGCGCGGGGCACAATGCTGACGCGGGCGGACCATCACGCTGACGACGACGAAAGGCTAGACAGAGGGGCCGATGAGCATTCTCGGCGAAGGCGAGGCGGCTGCCGGGCGGCTCGCGGCCGGCGCGTTCATCCTCAACGCCGGCCTGGGCAAGTGGTCCGCGGACGAGCAGGCCGCCGCCCGGCTGCACGGCATGGCCATCGGGACCTACCCGTTCCTGGCCAAGGTCAAGCCGAAGGATTTCGTGCGGCTGCTGTCGGTCGGCGAGATCGCGCTGGGCTCGGCGCTGCTGCTGCCGGTGGTGCCGGCCGGCGCGGCCGGGGCGGGCCTGGCCGCGTTCTCGGCCGGGCTGCTCGGCATGTACCTGCGCACGCCCGGCATGACCAGGCAGGACGGCGTCCGGCCCAGCCAGCAGGGCACGGCCCTGGCCAAGGACGTGTGGATGCTCGGCATCGGCCTCGGCCTGGTCGCCGACGCCCTCACCGAGCCGAAGGGGCGCGCCGCCGCTCTGGACTGAGGAGCACGGCGAGCGAGCCAAAGGGCGCGCCGCCGTCTGGACTGACGAGCGAGGGTGCGAGGAACGAGCGACCGAGCGACGAGGGAAGACGGCGGGTCACAGCACCCCCGGAGGCGAGCGAGAAACACAGCGCCCGGAGGCGAGCGAGCCTAATGAGAAGCCCCGCCGTTGACCGCGTCCAGGACGTCCACCACGAACACGAGCGTGTCGGTCCCCTTGATCCCGGCGGTGGAGGCGCCGGCCGACCCGTAGCCGTCCTTCGGCGGGATCACCAGCATGATCCGGCTGCCGACCGGCACGCCGGTCAGGCCCATGTCCCAGCCGGGGATGATCTGGGCCGGCGTGGCGTCGATCTCGAAGCCGAGCGGCGAGCCGCGGGACCAGGAAGAGTCGAAGATCGCGCGGGTGCGCCAGTTGAGGCCCACGTACTGGGTGACCACGTACTGGCCCTTGGTCACCGGCGGCCCCGATCCCTTGATCAGGGTCTTGGCCACCAGGGCGCTCGGCGGCGCGGTCGTGGGAATCTTGACCGTGGGGGCCTTGCCCGCGGCGGAAGTGACCGTCGGCAGGCTGCCTCCGCCGTCGGAGACCTGTGCGCCCGTGGCCGAGTCGGTCGCCGGGTAGATCTTGATCATGTCCACGACGAACACGAGCGTGTCGGTGCCCGTCACCCCGACCTGGGGGTTGCCGCTGCTGCCGTAGCCGTACTTCGGCGGCAGCACGACCAGCACCCGGCTGCCCATCTTCCGGCCGTCCAGGGCCGTGGTGAGGCCCGGGAGCAGCGTGTTGGCCAGCACCTGCGGCGTGGCGGTGTACGTGCTCAGCGCGAGCTTGTGCGTGGTGCCGCTCCAGATGTAGACGGCGTAGTTGGACAGGAACGAATCGTTCTTGGCCAGGACCGGCCCGGTGCCATGGACCTCGGTCTTGATGTACAGGTTGCTGCTGGCCTTCTCGGCCGGGATCTTGACGGCCGGCGCGGTCCCGAAGCCGCCGGTGGCCGTGACCGTCGCGTTGGGGCTGGCCGGTGGCGGAGCTGATGAGCCGCAGCCAGCCAGGGCCAGCGCGGTGGCCAGCGGGAGCAAGAGCGCAGCGCCGATGCGTCGCATGGGAGTCCTCATGGTCTTTCGGTGATGAGCGCAGCCAGCCTACCCGCCCGGGCGAGCGGGAAGCTCCGGAAGGGCTGCAGGGTTGCTACATGCCGGCGATGAGCTTCTCCACGCGCTCGTCCACGGAGCGGAACGGGTCCTTGCACAGCACGGTCCGCTGCGCCTGGTCGTTGAGCTTCAGGTGCACCCAGTCCACGGTGAAGTCGCGCCGCCGTTCCTGCGCCCGCCGGATGAACTCGCCCCGCAGCCGGGCCCGGGTGGTCTGCGGCGGCACCGACTTGGCCTGGAAGATGTCCAGGTCCCGGCAGGCGCGCTCCACGGCGCCGCGGCGCTGCAGCAGGTAGTACAAGCCCCGGCCGCGGTGCACGTCGTGGTAGGCCAGGTCGAGCTGCGCCACCCGCGGCGAGGACAGCGGCAGGTCGTGCTTGGCCCGGTACCGCTCGATCAGCTGGTACTTGGTCACCCAGTCGATCTCCCGCGCCACCAGGCCCAGGTCGCCGCTGCTCACCGCCCGCAGGGTCAGCTCCCACAGGTCGAGCACCCGCTCGGTGACCGGGTCCGGGCCCTTGCGGTCCGCGAAATCCCGGGCCTTGGACAGGTACTCCTGCTGGATGTCGAGCGCGCTCACCTCGCGCCCGTTGGCCAGCCGCACCTTGCGCCGCCCGGTCATGTCGTGGCTGACGTCCCGGATCGCCCGGATCGGGTTCTCCAGCGTCAGGTCGCGCATCACCGTGCCGGCCTCGACCATCCGCAGCACCAGGTCGGTCGCGCCGACCTTGAGCAGCATCGTGGTCTCGCTCATGTTCGAGTCGCCGACGATCACGTGCAGCCGCCGGAACCGCTCGGCGTCGGCGTGCGGCTCGTCGCGGGTGTTGATGATCGGCCGGGACCGGGTGGTCGCCGACGAGACGCCCTCCCAGATGTGCTCGGCGCGCTGGCTGACGCAGTACACCGCGCCGCGCGGGGTCTGCAGCACCTTCCCCGCGCCGCAGATGATCTGCCGGGTGACCAGGAACGGGATCAGGATGTCGGCCAGCCGGCCGAACTCGCCGTGCCGGCCGACCAGGTAGTTCTCGTGGCAGCCGTAGGAGTTCCCGGCGGAGTCGGTGTTGTTCTTGAACAGGTAGATGTCGCCGGCGATGCCCTCTTCCCGCAGCCGCCGGTCGGCGTCCACCAGCAGGCCCTCCAGGATCCGCTCGCCGGCCTTGTCGTGCGTCACCAGGTCGATCAGGTTGTCGCATTCCGGGGTGGCGTACTCGGGGTGGCTGCCCACGTCCAGGTACAGCCGGGCGCCGTTGCGCAGGAACACGTTGCTGCTGCGGCCCCAGGAGACCACCCGCCGGAACAGGTACCGGGCCACCTCGTCCGGGGACAGCCGCCGCTGCCCCCGGAACGTGCAGGTGACGCCGTACTCGTTCTCCAGTCCGAAAATCCGCCGGTCCATGGTGGCCCTGGCTACCAGTCCACCGCGATGTACTTGGTCTCGGTGAACTCCAGCAGCCCGTCGTGGGCGCCCTCGCGGCCGAGCCCCGACTGCTTCACCCCGCCGAACGGCGCCGCGGGGTCGGAGACCACGCCGCGGTTGATGCCGACCATGCCGGCCTCCAGCGCCTCGGCGACCTGCAGCGCGCGGCGCAGGTCCCGCGTGTAGAGGTAGGACACCAGGCCGTACTCGGTGCCGTTGGCCAGCGCGATCGCCTGGTCCTGATCGGTGAACCGGACGATCGGCGCGACCGGGCCGAAGATCTCCTCGGCCAGGATGCCCGCGTCGGCCGGGACGTCGTCGAGCACCGTCGGCTGGTAGAAGTAGCCGCGCCGGTCCGGGGCCTGCCCGCCGGTCACCACCCGGCTGCCGGTCTTGGCGGCGTCGTCCACCAGGCTGGCCACCTTGGACCGGGTGTCCTCGTTGACCAGCGGGCCGAGGTCAGTCCCCTCGTCCAGGCCCGGGCCGACCTTGAGCGCGGCCAGCCGCCGGGCGAACCGGGCGCTGAACTCGTCCGCGACCGCCTCGTGCACGTAGAACCGGTTGGCGGCGGTGCAGGCCTCGCCGCCGTTGCGCATCTTGGCCAGGAACGCGCCGTCGAGCGCCGCGTCCAGGTCCGCGTCCTCGAAGATCAGGAACGGCGCGTTGCCGCCGAGTTCCATCGAGCAGTTGGTGACGGTCTGCGCGGCGGTGGCCAGCAGCGACCGGCCGACCTCGGTCGACCCGGTGAACGACAGCTTGCGCACCCGCGGGTCGGCCAGCATCGCCGACACCAGCGGGCCGGCCTTCTGCGTGGTGAGCACGTTCACGACCCCGTCGGGAACGCCGGCCTCGCCCAGGATCTCGGCCACCGCGAACGCTGACAGCGGCGTCTCCTTGGCGGGCTTGAGCACCACCGTGCAGCCCGCCGCGAGCGCCGGCCCGATCTTGCGGGTGGCCATGGCCGCCGGGAAGTTCCACGGGGTGACCAGGACGCTGACCCCGACCGGCTGGTGCTGCACCATGATCCGGTTGGCCCCCGAGGGGGCCGTGACCAGCGAGCCTTCATTCCGCACCGCTTCCTCCGCGTACCAGCGGAAGAACTCGGCGGCGTAGGTGATCTCCGCCTGGGCGTCCTTGAGGGCCTTGCCGTTCTCCAGGACCATCAGCCGCGCGAGCGCGTCGGACCGCTGGATCATCAGCTCCCAGGCACGGCGCAGGCACTCACCCCGCTGGCGGGGCGGGGTGGCGGCCCAGCCCGGCAGCGCGTCGTAGGCGGCGGTGACCGCGTCCAGGGCGTCCTCGATGGTCGCGTTCGGCACTTCGGCGATCGCGTCCTCCGTGGCCGGGTCGACCACGGGCAGCACTCCGGCCCGCCCGCCGGTCCACTGGCCGCCGATCAGCAGCGCCGTCGGCACGTCGATGCCGGTGATGGTCGCGAGGTCAGCCGTCACGTTCCCTCCTACATCGCAGGCGGCAGGCCTGGCGGCCTGTCACGCCTTCGACATTACCCCGCCCCCCTCGCCATTCCGCCCTTGGTGGCCCGGGCCTAGTCCGTGCTTCCCGGTGCTCCGCCGGCCTCCCCTGCTTCGCCGGCGCTCTCGTCGGCAGGCTCGGCGTCCTCCGCGTCCTCATCGCCCTTCTGGCCGGCGATGGCCTCGGTCTTCCTGCCGCCGATGGCCCCCGCCAGGAGCGCCTCCAGGCGGGCGCCGGTGAGCCGCCGGAACGTCCGGTGCGGCCGGGCCCGGTCCAGCAGGGCGACCTCGAGCTGAGCGGCCGTGACCTCCGGGCGGTCGCCGTTGCTCTGGCTGCCGAGGGCGGTGATCGCGACGGTGAACGCTCCTTCCAGCGTCATCCCGTCGCGGTACTGGTCCTTGAGTACCGCGGCGACCTGGTCGGCCTGGCCGCCGATGACCACGAAGCCGCGCTCGTCGGCCACCGAGCCGTCGAAGGTGATGCGGTAGAGCTGGTCGTCGTCGGGGGTCTTCCCGACCTCGGCGACCACGATCTCGACCTCGTAGGGCTTGGGACTGTCGGTGAAGATGGTGCCGAGCAGCTGGGCATACCAGTTGGCCAGCGCGCGGGCGCTGACGTCCTGGCGGTCGTACTGGAAGCCGGTCATGTCGGCGAAGCGGACCCCGGCCTTGCGCAGGTTCTCGAACTCGTTGTACCGGCCCACGGCCGCGAACGCGATCCGGTCGTAGATCTCGCTGAACTTGCGCAGCGCCCGGGACGGGTTCGGCGCGATGAACAGGATTCCCGCGTCGCAGGCGATCACGACGCCGCTGCGGATGCGCGTGATGGCCTTGCGCGCGTAGTCCGCCTTGTCCTTCATCGCCTGCTCGGGCGAGACGTAGAACGGCATCGTCACCGCTGGGGCTTCCTCACTGTGCTCGTCGGGGTGGAAACGGGTCTGGACGGGTCTACCGCCCGGGCAGCGCGCCGCGCGACCCGTTCGGGGTGACCGTCGCGCGCAGCGGCGCGGGCGGGCCGTCCGGGTCGGCCATCCGGCCCTCGATCACCGTCCGGGCGTACTCCTCGGCGGCCTCGTCGGTCAGCCGCTCGAAGCCGTCGGCGGTGACCGTCGCGACCACCGGGTACAGGCGCCTGGTCACGTCCGGGCCGCCGGTGGCCGAGTCGTCGTCGGCCGCGTCATACAGCGCCTGCATGCAGGGCCAGCACGGTGTCCTCGACCGGCATGCCGTCCCGGTAGAGCTTCTTCAGCGAGCCGCGGGCGAACACCGAGCCGGACCCGATCGCGTAGAACCGGTGCTCCTCGTACCGGCCGCCGGCCACGTCGTAGCTGAAGATCCGGCCGTGCATCGGAGTCCTCGTCGTACCCGCAGAACAGCGGCACCACGACCAGGCCCTGCATCGCGCCGCCGATGTTCCCGCGGACCAGGCCGGCCAGCCGGTTGGCCTTGCCGTCCAGGGACAGCGCATGGCCCTCGATCTTCTCGTAGTGCTCCAGCTCGACCTGGAACAGCCGGACCAGCTCGACCGCCGATGCCGGCCACGCCCGCGATACCGATGGCGGAGAACTCGTCGCTGCGGAACACCTTGTCGATGTCACGCTGCATGATCATGTTCCCGGCGGTGGCCCGGCGGTCGCCGGCCATGACCACGCCGCCGTCGCAGGCCGCGGTGACGATCGTGGTCCCGTGCGGCAGGTCGCGCGCGAGCGGGCCCGGCGCGGCCGCGTCCGATGACCCGGGCACCCGCGGGCCCGGCGGCCTGCGGCAGCAGGTCGGGGGCCGCGGCCGCGAGGAAGTCGGCGAACGACGACGTACCCGGGCTCAGGTACGCCCCCGGGTGCCACCGTCCGTCAGAACCGTAAGAATCAGCGCCCACGCGGATCCTTCCGTTAGTACGCGTCTGGTGATGATGTGACCCTACTGCCGCGGGCGTCCCCGCGGCCCCTCGGGCTTACCTCACTCGCCGCCCTTCTGGACGTACGACCGGACGAACTCCTCGGCGTTCTCCTCGAGCACCTCGTCGATCTCGTCCAGAATCGCGTCGACGTCGTCGGTGAGCTTGTCCTGGCGCTCCTTGACGTCCTCGGTCGCCTGCGGCGCGGTGTCCTGCTCCTCCTCGCTGCGCCGGGGAGACGCCTGACGCTGGCCGCCGGTGTCCTTCGCTGTCGCCATGCCGAAACCTCCGTGATCCGCGGGAACCGCCCCGCAGCCTCAACGCTATCCTCGCCCGCGCGCGGCCTGCCCAATCCTGCCACGCGGCATCGGTACCGAACCGGGATGTGGCGTCAGCTCCCTGGTCGAGCCAAAGGGGCGCGGTGCCGCCAGCGAAGGGGGATGGGGAGGTGGGTGGGGAGGGAGCTTGCGACCGAGCGACGAGGGAAGGCGGCGCAGTGAAGCGGGAAATGGAGAGGGACGGGGAGGTGGGCGGGGGGCGGGGCCCCGGAGGCGAGCGAAGGGCACAGTCACCCCTGGCCGGTGAGCGCCGCGACCAGCTCGGTGGCGGTCTCGCAGCGGTCCAGCAGATCGCCCACGTGCGCCTTGGTGCCGCGCAGCGGCTCCAGCGTCGGGACGCGCTGCAGCGACTCCCGGCCGGGGATGTCGAAGATCACCGAGTCCCAGGAGGCCGCGGCCACCGCGTCCGGGTACTGGCGCAGGCAGCGGCCGCGGAAGTAGGCCCGGGTGTCGTCCGGCGGGTAGTCGATGGCCCGGGTCACGTCCTGCTCGTCCACCAGCCGGCGCATCCGGCCCCGGGCGGCGAGGCGGTTGTACAGGCCGCGTTCCGGCCGGATGTCGGCGTACTGCAGGTCGACGAGCTGCAGCTGCGGATGAGTCCAGGCGAGACCGTCCCGGGCCCGGTAGCCCTCGAGGATCTCCAGCTTGGTCACCCAGTCCAGCTCCCGCGAGCAGAGCATCGGGTTCTCGCCGAGCCTGGTCAGCACCGACTCCCAGCGGTCGAGCACGTCCCTGGTCATGTCGTCGACGTCCGCGCCGAACCGGTCCTCGGTGTACTTGCGGGCCAGGTCCAGGTACTCCAGCTGGAGCTGGACCGCGGTCATCCGCCGCCCGTCACGCAGCGCCACCAGGTGCCGGCAGGCCGGGTCGTGGGAGATGGCCCGCAGCTCGGCCACCGGGGCCTCGATCGCGAGGTCGGAGCCGAGGAACCGGTCCTCGATCATCGCCAGCACCAGCGCGGTCGTGCCGAGCTTGAGGTAGCTGGAGATCTCGCTCATGTTCGCGTCGCCGATGATCACGTGCAGGCGGCGGTACTTCTCCGGGTCGGCGTGCGGCTCGTCCCTGGTGTTGATGATCGGCCGCTTCAGCGTGGTCTCCAGGCCGACCTCGACCTCGAAGAAGTCGGCGCGCTGGCTGATCTGGAAGCCCTCGTCCCGGCCGTCGGCGCCGCGGCCGACCCGGCCGGCCCCGCAGACCACCTGGCGGGACACGAAGAACGGGGTGAGGTGCCGCACGATGTCAGCGAACGGGGTGGCCCGGTTCATCAGGTAGTTCTCGTGGCAGCCGTACGAGGCGCCCTTATTGTCGGTATTGTTCTTGTACAGCTGGATCGGGGCCCCGCTGGGCATGGACCCGGCCCGGGAGGCCGCCTCCGCCATCACCCGCTCGCCGGCCTTGTCCCAGATCACGGCGTCCAGCGGGTTGGTGCACTCGGGCGCCGAGTACTCCGGGTGGGCATGATCGACGTACAGCCGGGCGCCGTTGGTGAGGATCACGTTGGCCAGCCCTAGGTCCTCGTCGGTGAGCTGCGCCGAGTCCGCGGCGTCGCGGGCCAGGTCGAACCCGCGGGCGTCGCGTAGCGGGTTCTCCTCCTCGAAGTCCCACCGGGCCCGCCGGGCCCGGGCGGACTTGGCCGCCTGGTAGGCGTTGACGACCTGGGAGGAAGTCACCATCGCGTTCGCGCCCGGCTGACCGGGTACGGCGATGCCGTACTCGGTCTCCGTGCCCATAACCCGCCGCACGCTCATGCATCAGAGCCTAGTGCCGACATACCGCCATCGTGCCCAGGTGCGGCCGCACTTATCCGCGCCGGCCCGGGCTACAGGTACTGCCCGGTGTTGGCCACCGTGTCGATGGACCGGCCCGCTTCGGTGCCGTGCTTGCCGGAGACCAGGGTCCTGATGTAGACGATCCGCTCCCCCTTCTTGCCGGAGATCCGGGCCCAGTCGTCGGGGTTGGTGGTGTTGGGCAGGTCCTCGTTCTCGCTGAACTCGTCGACGCACGCGGCCAGCAGGTGGGCGATGCGGATGCCCTTCTGCCTGGTCTCCAGGAACTCCTTGATGGCCATCTTCTTCGCGCGGGCCACGATGTTCTCGATCATCGCGCCGGAGTTGAAGTCCTTGAAGTACAGGACCTCCTTGTCCCCGTTGGCGTAGGTGACCTCGAGGAACCGGTTCTCCTCGGTCTCTGAGTACATGCGCTCGACGACGCGCTGGATCATCTCCTCGATCGTGGCCGCGGCCGAGCCGCCGTGCTCGGCCAGGTCGTCGGGGTGCAGCGGCAGGGCGCCCACCACGTACTTGGAGAAGATGTCCCGGGCCGCCTCGGCGTCCGGCCGCTCGATCTTGATCTTGACGTCGAGCCGGCCGGGCCGCAGGATGGCCGGGTCGATCATGTCCTCCCGGTTCGACGCGCCGATCACGATCACGTTCTCCAGGCCCTCGACGCCGTCGATCTCGCTCAGCAGCTGCGGCACGATCGTGTTCTCCACGTCCGAGGACACCCCCGACCCGCGGGTGCGGAAGATCGAGTCCATCTCGTCGAAGAACACGATGACCGGCATGCCCTCGCTGGCCTTCTCCCGGGCCCGCTGGAACACCAGCCGGATGTGCCGCTCGGTCTCGCCGACGTACTTGTTCAGCAGCTCCGGGCCCTTGATGTTCAGGAAGAAGCTCTTGCCCTCCTTGGCCTGCCCGGCCGCGGTCGCGTCCGGGTCGGCGCTGGCCTGCTCCGCGGTCCGCGCCGCGACCTGCTTGGCCAGCGAGTTCGCCACCGCCTTGGCGATCAGGGTCTTGCCGCAGCCGGGCGGGCCGTACAGCAGCACCCCCTTCGGCGGCTTGAGCTGGTGCTCCTTGAACAGGTCGGCGTGCAGGTAGGGCAGCTCGATCGCGTCGCGGATCTGCTCGATCTGCGGGGCCAGGCCGCCGATCTCGCGGTAGGTGATGTCCGGGACTTCCTCCAGGATCAGCTCCTCCACCTCCGCCTTGGGGATGCGCTCGTACACATACCCCGACCGCGGCTCCAGCAGCAGCGAGTCGCCGCCGCGCAGCGTGGACTGGCGCAGCGGCTCGGCCAGCCGCACGATGCGCTCCTCGTCGGCATGGGAGATCACCAGCGCCCGGTCGCCGCCCTCCAGGATCTCCTTGAGCATGACGACCTCGCCGATCGTCTCGTAGCCCTGGGCGATGACCACGTTGAGCGCCTCGTTGAGCACGACCTCCTGGCCGGGCCGCAGCTCGGCCAGCTCGATCCCCGGGCTGACGCTCACCCGCATCTTCCGGCCGCCGGTGAACACGTCCGCGCTGCCGTCCTCGCAGGCGGAAAGGAAGATCCCGAATCCCGACGGCGGCTGCGCCAGCCGGTCCACCTCCTCCTTCAACGCCACGATCTGGTCGCGCGCCTCGCGCAAGGTACTGACGAGTCGTTCGTTCTGACCGGTGACGCTGGCCAGGTTCGTCTCGGCCTCACGAAGCCGCTCCTCGAGCAGCCTGGTCTGCCGTGGCGACTCCGCAAGCCTGCGGCGCAGAGCGGCGATCTCCTCCTCGAGGAAGGAGATCTGAGTGGTCAGGACCTTGACCTCGTCGTCATACCGTCCGGCGCGTGCGCTGTCGTCGCGAGAGGCCATGCCCCTCACCCCCTCCCGAGAGCCGATTTACCCTTGACCCTACCTATCCGGGAAGCTTCCGTAACCTACGGCGGGCATCGGCTCGGCTTTTCCCGTTACGATCCGGGAACAGCCAGGTGGCGTTTTAGCTTCCCGATGCAAATCCTGATGCAAATCCCGGGCGCGCCGGCCGCCCGGGCCGTCACCCGGCCCCGCCGGCCTTCTCCTGGTCAGCGTGCGCGCCCTTGGACGGCCGGCGCCGCCGCGGCGGCGGGGTCACCCCGTCCGCGAGCCGCCGGGCCGTGACCAGGAATCCGGTATGGCCGACCATGCGGTGCTCGGGGCGGACCGCGAGGCCGTCGACGTGCCAGCCGCGCAGCAGCGATTCCCACGCCGCGGGCTCGTCGAAGCTCCCTTGCGCCCGCAGGGCCTCCACGGTGCGCGACAGCTGCGTGGTGGTGGCCAGGTAGCAGCAGATCAGCCCGCCGGCCCGCAGCGACCGGGCCGAGGCGTCGGCATACTCCCACGGGGCCAGCATGTCCAGGACGACCCGGTCGAAGGCCTCGCCGTCCGGCAGGCCCGCCGCGGCGCCATCGGCCGGGAACTCGCCGGTCACCAGCCGCCAGGACGGGTGCGGGCCGCCGAAGTACCGCTCCACGTTCTGCCGCGCGATCTCGGCGAAGTCGGGCCTGCGCTCGTAGGACACCAGCAGCCCGCTCTCGCCCACGGCGCGCAGCAGCCAGCAGGACAGCGCGCCCGAGCCTGCCCCGGCCTCGACGACCCGGGCGCCGGCGAAGATGTCGGCCTGGGCCAGGATCTGCCCGGCGTCCTTGGGATAGACCACCGCGGCGCCGCGGGTCATGGACAGGGTGTAGTCGGCCAGCAGCGGCCGCAGCGCCACGTAGGCGGTCCCGCCGGACGAGACCACCACGCTGCCCTCGGGCCTGCCGATGATGTCGTCGTGCGCCAGCGAGCCCCGGTGGGTGTGGAACGACCGCCCGGCCTCCAGGATGACCCGGTGGCGGCGCCCCTTGGGGTCGGTGAGCTGAACCTGGTCGCCCGGGGCGAGCGGGCCGCGCGGCTGCCTGATCACGCTGGACAGGCTAACGCTGCGCTCAAACGCCGGCGAAGGCGTGGTCCAGGTCGCTGGTCGCGAGCACGCCGAACACCTGGCCCGAGGGCTCGATGAGCAGGTACTCGGTGGCCGGGGAGCGCTGCACCGCCTCGATGAGCTCCATCCCGGACAGGTCAGCGGACAGCACGATCCCCGGCTCCAGGGCCCGCGCCAGCGAGCCGACTTCGATCCAGGGCCTGCGCTGCGGCGGAGTGGCCATGACCGCGGTCTCGTTGACGATCGCGATCGGCGTGGCGTCGTGGTCGACCACCACCAGCGCGCGCGCCTGCGCCTCGTCCGCCCGCCGGATCGCCTCGGCCAGCGGTATGTTCCCCGGGATCGCGATCGCCCGCCGCGCGAGCCTGCGGGCCTGCAGGCCGGGCAGCCGGTCGCGGACCTTGGCCGCCCGGATGGCCTGCCCCGAGCTCATCCACATGAACACCGCGATGACGACCAGCCAGAGCACGTAGGTGTTGGTCAGGCTCAGCCTGCTGCCGAAGCATCAGGAACGGCACGGCCACCAGCGCCACGGCCAGCGCGCGGCCGACCCAGGCGGCGGCGATCGTGGCCGTGCCCGGCCGGCCGGTGAGCTTCCACACCCCGGCGCGCAGGATCCGGCCGCCGTCCAGCGGCAGGCCCGGCAGCAGGTTGAACACCCCGACCACGAGATTGGCGAGGATCAGCTGGTCGATCAGCACGCGGGGGATGCCGCCGGGGTTGAACGCCACGTCCAGGCCCCAGCCGCACCCCGCGAGCGCGAGCGAGGTCAGCGGCCCGACCACCGAGACGGCGAACTCCCGGGCCGGGGTCTGCGGCTCCTGCTCTATCTCGGAGTACCCGCCGAGCGGGTACAGCAGGATCCGCCGCACGGCCAGGCCGAAGGCCTGCGCCACCACGCAGTGGCTGAGCTCATGCACCAGCACGGAGGCATACAGCAGGACGACGAAGGCGGCGGCCACGGCGTACCTGACCCCGGCCTGATGTATCAGACCCGCCGGCCTGTTCAGGCTGTTGGCATAGAACAGCACGAACAGGCCGGCCACCAGGAACCAGTACGGCGAGATGTACACGGGCACGCCGAAGGGCCGCGCGATGACGATGCCGTACCTGGCGTCGCGCCGGGGCCCCCGCGGGGGCTGGGCACCGGGCGGCTGCGCCTGCTGCTGGTCCTGCTCGGGGCTAATGCCTGACACGTAGTCGATGCTACGTGCTGCGGGGCACCATGAGCCGTGGTGCGAACCAGGGAATCGGACGCGCCGGCGCGGGTGCTAAACACGGGCAACTGTCGGTGCCTTCCCCTAGTCTCCGGAGAGTGGGCAACGAGACCATGGCAGATCCTTCCGGGGCAGATCCTTCCGGGGCAGATCCTTCCGGGGCAGATCCTTCCGGGGCAGATCCTTCGGGGCACAGCTTCCCACCGCGGAGGACAGCGGCGCCGAGGCGAGCGCGCCGCGGCGCCCATCGCTGTCGCCGTCGCGCGCTGGCGACTTCCTGGCCTGCCCGTTGCTCTACCGGTTCCGGGTGATCGACCGGCTGCCGGAACCGCCCAGCCCCGCGGCCGCGCGCGGCACCCTGGTCCACGCGGTCCTGGAGCGGCTCTTCGACGAGCCGGCCGCGGGCCGGACGCCGCAGACGGCCCACGCCATGCTCGCACCGCAGTGGGAACGGCTGATCGGCCGACGAGCCCGAGCTGGCCGGCCTCTTCGACGGCGAGGAGCAGCGCAGCGCCTGGCTGGCCGAGGCCCGCGACATGCTCGACCGCTACTTCACCCTGGAAGACCCGACCCGGCTCGAGCCCCGGCACCGGGAACACGCGGTCGAGGCGGTCCTCGAGTCCGGCCTGCTGCTGCGCGGCTATATCGACCGGCTCGACGTCGCGCCCGACGGCGAGATCCGGATCGTCGACTACAAGACCGGCACCGCTCCCAAGGAGGAATACGAGGCCCAGGCGCTGTTCCAGATGAAGTTCTACGCCGTGGTGCTCTGGCTGACCCAGCAGCGGGTGCCGAAGCTGCTGCAGCTCATGTACCTGGGCAACGGCGAGATCGTACGGTACGCGCCGGACGAGTCTGACCTGCGGGCCACGGTGCGGAAGATCGACGCGCTGTGGCGGGCCATCGAGCGGGCCCGGTCCACGGGCGACTGGCGGCCGCGGCCCAGCAGGCTCTGCGGCTGGTGCGCGCACCAGGCGATATGCCCGGCCTTCGGCGGCACTCCCCCGCCGCTGCCCGACCCCGGGACTCTCTCCTCCGGGGAAGCCCCGGCTGGCTCCCCGGAGGAGGCCGGGCCCCGGGCCGGCTAGCGCCGCGCATCTAGCCGAGGTGCCGGGCGAAGAAGCGCAGCGAGCTGTCCGTCTCGAACCCGGGGATCTCCCCGTGCCGGCCGGGGTTGGCGTGCAGCGTCTTCTCGGCCGACGCCAGAGCGTCGAACAGCGCCAGGCCCTGGTCCCGCGGCACCCGGTCGTCGTCCCACTGGAGCAGGAACTGCACCGGGGCGGTGACCCGTGCGGCGGTCTCGGCCAGCCCGTGCACGCCGAGCAGGCCCAGGACCGCGGCGCGGACCCGGGGTTCGGCGGCGAGCAGCGGCACGCCGAGCCCGCAGCCCAGCGACATACCCCAGTAGCCGACCGGGCCGGCGCCCACGCGGTCGAGGGCCTGGACCGCGGTGATGACCGCCTGCCATTCCGCGACGGCCTGGCCGGCCAGGAGATCGTGCAGGGCGGCGACCAGCGCGGCCGGGTCCTCGCCGGCGGCCATCCGGGCCCGGTTCTCGGTCGCGACCCGGACGAACTCCTCGTCTTTCGGCCGGTCGCCGTGATTGGGCGCGTCGACCGCGGCGACCGCGAAACCACCCTCGGCGACGAAGCGGTGCGCGCGGGCCGCGATGCCGGGGGCCTTCTTGTGCTGCCCGCCGCCGTGTCCCATCAGGATCAGGGGACGAGCACCGCGGCGCGTCGTCCGGCGTCCACAGCACGCCGGGAATCTCGCCGAGGGTGAACAGCTGTTCGGTGACGCCGTCCGACGACGTCTCACCGGTGAAGCGCATAGCGTTGGAAGCCTTTCGGGATGCCTTCTGCGGGCGCTCCCTAGGCCATGCGAGGGAGGGAGCCCCGACCGGTCACAGCGTTGATCGGTCTCACCTCCTCAGTTCGCAGCGGCGCACAGCGACGCCGAACGTATCACAACGGGCATCGCCCGCGTCTGGCCAGGGCGGACGCTGCCGGACGCGGCACCAGCACGCCAGGCGCAGGTACCTGCCTGGCCGGGCCGGATCCGTCCGGCGGCCGCGTGCGTCAGGTGCTCGCGTGCGTCAGTTGATGCCGCGGCGGCGCAGGATCTCGGCCACGTCGGCGTCCAGGCCGTCGTCGTCGGCCGCCGCGCCCTTGCCGGGCTTGGCTGGCCTGGCCGGCTTGGCCGCTCCGACCTGGGCGATCTCGCGGCTGCCCGAACTGGCCGCCGCGGGCGGGCCGCCGGCCTTGGCCTGCTGCTTGAGCTCCTTCTTCTTGGCCCGCCGCTTCTTCCCCGACAGCAGCGGGACCCCGCCGAAGGCCACGAAGATCAGCGCGGCCAGGCCGAAGAGGACCACTCCGGCCCAGGTCTTGGGCGAGAACACGAACGAGCTCGCGAACTGCACGATCGCCGAGCCGATGCGGCCGACCAGCTCGATCGCGCCGGTGAGGTAGAGGGCGAGGGGCAGCAACGACCACGCGACGGCCTGGATCCCGCGCCGGGCTCCCCGGCGCCGCCAGGTGAACCAGCTCAGGACCAGCCCGACCCCGGTCAGCCCGACGCAGAGGGGGAACCACGCGATGCTGTTCCAGGTACTCATGCCCGCCTCCCGTCATGCCGCACGCTTCGCTGCGGAAGCGTACGGCCAGGCGTGTCCATGGTTCATCGTACGCATACGCCGGGACCGTCTCCGACCATGACGGGCCGCCCGGGGCGCGGCGGCCGGGCCGGGGCCCGCTACCCGGCGGCGACGAGGTCGCGCAGCAGGGCGAGGTTGACCTGGCTGAGCGAAGCGGCGATCATCCGGCCGTCCTGGGCGTGGATCGGCACCAGGCTCGGCACCGCGATCAGCCTGCACCCGGCGGCCTCGGCCGAGGCGACCCCGTTGGGCGAGTCTTCGAGCGCCACGCAGGCTCGCGGATCGGCGCCGAGCAGCGAGGCCGCCCGCAGGTACGGCTCCGGGTCGGGCTTGCCGCGGCTGACATCGTCCGCGCACACCGTCGCGGTGAAGCCCACGCCGAGCTGCCGCAGCACGGCGTCCATGACCGGGCGCTCCGAGGATGTGACCAGGGCGTGCGGGATCCCGGCGGCGCGCACCTCGGCCAGTAGCTCGCCCGCCCCGGGCAGCATGGTCAGCGGCCGCGACATCAGCAGCGAGGTCATCCCGTCCACCAGCCAGCGGCCGACATCCTCCGGGCTGGCCGGGCGGCCCGCCCGGGCCAGCAGGTAGGAGACCGTGCGCGGCAGCGACCCGCCGATGAGCGCCTGCTGGTCGGCCTCGCTCCACCGGCCGTCCAGCCGCGCCATGACCGCGCACTCGACCTCGAACCAGAGCGGCTCGGAGTCGACCAGCAGCCCGTCCATGTCGAACAGGACGCCCTGCAGTTTTCTGGGCCCGGCCGGTCCGGCTGGCTCGGTCGGCTCCGTGGGCTGGCGCAGCATGGTCAGGTGCTGAAGTAGCTAGCTTCTGGGTGATGCGTGATCAGGGCATCGGTGGACTGTTCCGGGGCCAGCTGGAACTCCTCCGACAGCGTGACCCCGATACGCCGCGGGTCGAGCAGCCGTATGACCTTCGCCCGGTCTTCCAGGTCCGGGCAGGCCGGGTAGCCGAATGAGTAGCGGCAGCCCCGGTACCGCACCTTGAGGATGCCGTCCAGGTCGACCGGGTCCTCGCCGCCGATGCCGAGCTCGTCCCGGACGCGGCTGTGCCAGTACTCTGCCAGCGCCTCGGCGAGCTGCACCGACAGGCCGTGCAGTTCCAGGTAGTCACGGTAGGCGTTCTTCGCGAACAGCTCGGCCGTGGCCTCGCTGACCTTCGCTCCCACCGTGACCAGCTGGAATCCGACCACGTCGGTCTCGCCCGACGGGCGGGACCTGAAGAAGTCGGCCAGGCACAGGTGGCGGTTCTGGCGCTGCCGCGGGAAGGTGAACCGCTCGCGCTGGTTCCCGTGCTCGTCCAGGACCACAAGGTCATCGCCCTCGCTGACGGCGGGGAAGTACCCGTAGACGACCCCGGCGTCCAGCAGGCCGTCGGTCTGGATGCGCTCCAGCCACATCCGCAGCCGCGGGCGCCCCTCGGCCTCGACCAGTTCCTCATAGGACGGGCCGCCGTCGCCGCGCGACGGCTTGAGGCCCCACTGGCCCAGGAACGTGGCGCGTTCGTCGAGGTAGGCCGCGTAGTCGGCGAGCTGGATGCCCTTGATGATCCGGTCACCGAAGAACGGCGCGACCGGCACCGGGTTGTCCGCGGCCACGTCGGAGCGGGCGGGCATGGCCTCGGGCTCGGTGACCCGCCGCCGCGGCCCGGTCGGCACCCGCCGCTCGCGCAGCGTGGGCAGCTGCGCGCCCGCCTCTCCGCGCTTGACCGCCATGAACGCGTCCATCAGGCGCAGTCCCTCGAACGCGTCGCGTGCGTAGCGGACCTCGCCCTCGAACTGGCCGGCCAGGTCCTGCTCCACGTACGCCCGGGTCAGGGCGGCGCCGCCGAGCAGCACCGGCCACCGGCGGGCCAGGTGCCGTGAGTTCAGCTCGGCCAGGTTGTCCCGCATCACGACGGTGGACTTCACCAGCAGGCCGGACATGCCGATGACGTCGGCCCCGCTGGAGTCCGCCGCTTCCACGATCGCCGATATCGGCTGCTTGATGCCGATGTTGACCACGTCGTACCCGTTGTTCGACAGGATGATGTCGACGAGGTTCTTGCCGATGTCGTGGACGTCGCCCTTGACCGTGGCCAGCACGATCCTGCCCTTGCCCGCCTCGCCGGAGCGCTCCATGTGCGGTTCCAGGTAGCCGACGGCCGTCTTCATGACCTCGGCCGACTGCAGCACGAAGGGCAGCTGCATCTGGCCGGAGCCGAACAGGTCGCCGACGGTCTTCATCCCGTCGAGCAGGACGTCGTTGACGATCTCCAGGGCGGGCCGGCTGGCCAGGCCCTCGTCCAGGTCGGCTTCCAGGCCGATCTTCTCGCCGTCGATGATCCGCCGCTTCAGCCGCTCCCAGAGCGGCAGCCCGGCCAGCTCGGCCGCCCGGCTGGCCTTGACCGCGGCGGCGTCGACGCCCTCGAACAGCTCGAGCAGCCGGGCCAGCGGGTCGTACCCTTCTCGCCGCCGGTCGTAGACGAGGTCGAGCGCCGTCTCCCGCTGGTCCTCGGGTATCCGGGAGATCGGCATGATCCGGGACGCGTGCACGATGGCCGAGTCCAGCCCGGCCCGTACGCACTCGGCGAGGAACACCGAGTTGAGCACCGCACGGGCCGCGGGATTCAGGCCGAAGGAGACGTTGGAGACCCCGAGCGTGGTCTGCACGTCCGGGTAGCGGCGCTTCAGCTCCCGGATGGCGTCGATGGTCTCGATCGCGTCCCGCCTGGTTTCCTCCTGACCGGTGGCGATGGGGAACGTGAGGCAGTCGACGATGATGTCGGACCGCCGCATCCCCCAGCGGCCGGTCAGGTCCTCGACCAGGCGGGTGGCCACGGCGAGCTTCCACTCGGCGGTGCGGGCCTGGCCCTGCTCGTCGATGGTGAGGGCGATCACCGCGGCGCCGTGCTCGCGCACCAGCGGCATGACCCGGGCGATCCGGGACCCGGGCCCGTCGCCGTCCTCGTAGTTGACCGAGTTGACGACGGCGCGGCCGCCGAGCAGCTCCAGGCCCGCCCTGATCACCTCGGGCTCGGTGGAGTCCAGCACCAGCGGCAGGGTCGCGGCCGTGGCCAGCCGCCCGGCTACCTGCCGCATGTCGCTGGCGCCGTCCCGGCCGACGTAGTCCACGCAGACGTCGAGCAGGTGGGCGCCGTCCCTGGTCTGCGCGCGCGCGATCTCGACGCAGTCGTCGTAGTGCTCCTCGACCATGGCTTCGCGGAACGCCTTGGAGCCGTTGGCGTTGGTGCGCTCTCCGATGGCCAGGAACGCGGTGTCCTGGCGGAACGGCACGTGCTGGTAGAGCGAGGCCACGCCGGGCTCGAGCCTCGGCTCGCGGGCGGTGAGCGGCCGGTCCCGCAGCCGCCGCACCACCTCGGCCATGTGTTCCGGCGTGGTGCCGCAGCAGCCGCCGGCCAGCGCCAGGCCGAACTCGCGGGCGAACGCCTCGTGGGCGTCGGCGAGTTCGGCGGCGGTCACCGGGTAGTAGGCGCCGTCCGAGGTCAGCTCGGGCAGGCCGGCGTTCGGCATGCACGACAGCGGCACCGGGGAGTGCGCGGCCAGGTAGCGCAGGTGCTCGCTCATCTCGGCGGGCCCGGTGGCGCAGTTGAGGCCGATGAGGTCGATGCCCAGGGGCTCCAGCGCGGTGAGCGCGGCGCCGATCTCCGAGCCGAGCAGCATGGCCCCGGTGGTCTCGATCGTCACCTGGGCGATCAGCATGATGTCGGCGCCGGACTGCGCCGCCGCGGCGGCGATGGCGCGCCGGGCCCCGATGATCGCGGCCTTGGCCTGGAGCAGATCCTGGCAGGTCTCCACGATCAGCGCGTCGGCTCCGCCGCGCAGCAGGCCGGCGGCGTTGGCCTGGTAGGTGTCGCGGAGCTCGGCGAACGTCACGTGGCCCAGCGTGGGCAGCTTCGTGCCCGGGCCGATGGAGCCGAGCACCCAGACGGTCGCGGTCGGAGCCCGACCAGTCGTCGACGGCCTGCCGGGCCAGGCGCGCTCCCGCCTCGGCCAGCTCCTCGATCCGGTCGGCGATGCCGTACTCGCCGAGATTGCCGAGATTCGCGCCGAACGTGTTGGTGGTGAGGCATTCCACCCCGGCCTCGAGGTAACCGTCGTGTATGGACCTGACGATGTCCGGCCGGGTGACGTTCAGTATCTCGTTACAGCCCTCGTACCCGGCGAAGTCATCGAGCGTGGTCGGGCAGCCCTGCAGCATGGAGCCCATCGCGCCGTCGGCGATCACCAGGCGCTCGGCGAGCGCCGCTCTCAGGCTGGCAGGCTGCGGAGGAGCGGTGTCACAAGTCATAGTGCCCCCCAATTCTAGGTGCCAGCCTTCGTCGGCCGCGTGATGACGCCGCGGTCCGCCCCGAGACCCCCGGCGGCTCGCCCGGCCGACCCATGTTACGCGGCGAATACGGCCAAGCACGTAACCTTGAGCACGGAGGAACTCCTGGAGGTGGTCCCAGATCGAGCTCGACAGCATCGGGAAGCTCAGCTCGCCCGCGGTCATCGCTGCTTTCGAGGGCTGGAATGACGCTGGTGAGGCGGCCAGCGGGGTCATCGCGCACCTCGCCGCCGCGTGGCAGTCCACCCCGGTCGGCGCCATCGATCCCGAGGACTTCTATGACTTCCAGGTGACGCGGCCGGTGATGGAGGTGTCCGGCGGGCGGACCGACCGGCTGGTCTGGCCGACCACCCGGCTGACGCTCGCCCGGCCCGAGGGCCTCGGCCGCGACCTGATCCTGGTGCACGGCATCGAGCCCAACATGCGCTGGCGCGCGTTCAGCGACGAACTGGTGGCCGCGTTCAGCGAGCTGGGGAGCGGACCTGGTGATCCTGCTCGGCGCCCTGCTGGCCGACTCGCCGCACACCCGCCCCGTGCCGGTGAGCGCCGCGGTCGCCGACGCCAAGCTGTCCGCCCGGCTGCACGTCGATCCGGTCGATTACAAGGGACCGACCGGGATCGTGGGCGTCCTGCAGCACGCGTGCCACGCCGCCGAGGTCTCCGCGGTATCGCTGTGGGCGGCCGTGCCGCACTACGTGGCCCAGCCGCCCAGCCCCAAGGCGACGCTCGCGCTGCTGCGGGGCGTCGAGGACATCCTGGACGTGACGCTGCCGCTCGCCGACCTGCCCGACGACGCGCGGGCCTGGGAGCGCGGGGTGGACGAGCTGGCCGACCAGGACACCGAGGTCGCCGAGTACGTGCGGACCCTCGAGGAGGCGCGGGACGCGACGGACCTGCCGGAGGCCAGCGGCGACGCCATCGCCCGGGAATTCGAGCGCTACCTGCGCCGCCGCGGCGAGCCGAGTTAACCCGGGGCCGGGTAAAACTGCGTCAGCCACGACGGTCGGTCAGTTAAGCAAGGCGCGCGGAGGCGTATGCCGGATGCGAGGGCCGGCCGGAGGTCGACCCGAGCAGACGGGAGGGGGGCTCCGGGGGCGAAGCCACCCGGTCTGGGGGTCCGGGGGTTATCCCCCGGGATAACACAGCCCTTATACCGGCGGCCAGGGGACGGCCGGCCAGTCCTCCGGCGGGAACGGGTGGATCCGGTTCCTGAGCAGCAACTCGACCCGCTGGCGGGTGGCCTCGAGCTCGGCCGGGGACAGCCACCGGCCGAGCTCGGTGACCAGGTCCCCTCCGGCCAGTGTCTGCTGGAGCGTGCACAGCGCCTCAAGGGCGGCCTTCGGGAGGCCGCGGCCGCGCCACTGCCAGAGCACGGTGCGCAGCTTGTAGTCCTCGCCGAAGCAGACGCCATGATCGCAGCCGTAGAGGCGCCCGTCGCGATCGGGCAGCAGGTGGCCGATCTTGCGATCGGCGTTGTTCACCACCGCGTCGAAGACGGCCATCTGCCGCAGCGCCGGGTGGTCGTGGCTGCGGGCGAGCGCGAGGACATCGACGGTTTCGTCCGATTCGATCCACAGCTGGCACATGCCGGGGCCGAACGGGCCGTCGCGGAAGACGGTCGGCGGAACCAGGTGCCAGCCGGCCGCGGAGGACACCAGGTAAGCGGAAACCTCCCGGCCGGCCAGGCTGCCGGCCGGGAAGTCCCAGAGCGGACGCTCACCGGCCACCGGCTTGTAGACGCAGGCCGCCTCCCGGCCGCCGTGGCGCACCGTGCAGTACAGCGTGGCGTTCGAGGCGACGACCAGCCTGCCCTCGACCTCCAGGCGGCCGTGGGTCAGCAGGTCGAGCGCGTCCGCGTCGCCGTTTCCCGCGGCACCGCGCGGGGAGGGGGCCGGGCTGAGCGGCTCGGCGCCGGAGCGCGGGACGGCGGCACGACGCTGCCGCTGCCCGCGGCCGCGCGGCGTCGGGTCACGCATTGCTGATCCGGTGCCCGTTCTGCCGCGGGCAGACGTGCCCGGAAGCGTCGAGCGGCAGCCCGCACAGCGGGCAGGGCGGCCGGCCCTGGCTGACGATCTGCAGCGCCCGCTGGGAAAACGCCCGGGCCGCCGCAGCCGTGATCCGCACCCGAAGCACCCCTGGGCCGTCCTCGGGCACGTCGTCGGACAGGTACTCGACCGGCGTCTCCGACTCCTCCTGCGCCTCGATCACGACGCGTTCCTCTTCAGAGTCCCACGCCAGGGCGATGACGCCTACCCGGAACTCCTCGAGGAGCGGCAGGTCGAGCGGGCCGTCGTCGGCCAGGCTGGCGGGCGCCGCGGCCGGGACCGATGACTGCCCGCCGCTGTTGCGCAGCTCGTCGTCGAGCAGCTCGTCCAGGCGCTCGGCGAGGCGGCTCACCTGGACCTTCTCCAGCGCCACGCTGGTGACCCGGCCGCTGCCGCTGGCCTGCAGGTAGAACGTGCGCTCTCCCGGCTGGCCGACCGCCCCGGCGACGAATCTCTCCGGCGGGTCGTACGTATAGACCGCCATGTCTTATCCTCCCGCTCCGCCGCCGACCGTCGCGTCGGTCTCGCGGCGCGCCATGGCCCGGGACCGTCGCGGTTCGGGCTTCCTGAGGCTGGCAACTTCCCCGCCGGTGTCGTTCATCCGCAACACGAACGGGCGCAGCGGCGTGTACCGGATCACCGTGAGCGAGCACGGGTCGACCTGGATCCGCTGCAGCATGTCCAGGTGCATGCCGAGGCTGTCGGCGATGACGGACTTGATCACGTCGCCGTGCGAGCAGATCAGGTACGCCGCTCGCGGCCCGAGCCGGCGGTTCCAGTCCCTGATCGCGCCGACCGCGCGGTGCTGCATGTCCATGATGGACTCGCCGCCGGGGCCGGGGAACTGCGCCGCGCCCGCGTGCGCCTGGACGACGCGCCACAGCGGCTCCTTGGCCAGCCGTTTCAGCGGCTGGCCGGTCCAGTCCCCGTAGTGGCACTCGCCGAGCCGATCGTCTTCCAGCACGACCGCGGGACGGCCTTCGCCGGTGGCGGCGATCGCGTCCGCTGTCTGCCGGCACCGCTCCAGCGGGCTGCTGATGATCGCGTCGAGCGGCACCGGCGCGAGCCTGGCCGCAAGGGCCTCGGCCTGCTGCCGGCCCCGGTCGTCCAGACCGATGCCAGGCGTCCAGCCGGTCAGGACGTTGCCGGTGGTCGCGGTCAGGCCGTGCCGTACCAGGAAGACCAGGGTCACGCCCCGACTCTACGGGGTACCGGCCGCGCTGCGATCCTGGGCATGCTCGGTGACCACCAGGGTCAGCGCGCCGAACATGACCACGTCGCCCGCGCGGACCGGGACCGGATCGGTGACCCGCCAGCCGTTGAGCCGGGTCCCGTTCATCGACCCGGCGTCGCTCAGCACCCAGCCGCCGGCCTCGCGGCGCAGGCCGGCGTGGCTCCGGGACACGGTCATGTCGGAAAGAACCAGGTCGCAGGCTGCGTCACGGCCGATCGTGAAGCTGTCCTTGGTGCCGGACGGGAGCATGAGCGCCGCCGACCGCGGTGGCTGCAGGTACCCGGCCAGCGCGGGCGGCGCGCCGGGCCTGGGCCAGGCGGCCGAGGGCGGCCTGGGCCGGCGACGGCCGGGGGGCGGGCAGGTCGGCCAGGACCCCGGCGAGGTCGTCGTGCCAGCGGGCGCGCAGCACGGCGTCCACCCGGAACTCGAAGCTCTCGTGGGACAGGAACCCGTCGGCGAAACGATCCCGCAACTCCGCGATGACCCGGTCCCGGTCGGCGTCGCAGACGCGCACCGTCGGCCGACGGTCCGCCGGCCGACCCGCAAAGGCCCGCATAGCCAGAAGTATCCGGTCCGCCCCGGCCGGGCACAAGCCGGAGGCGCTAGGACATCGGGACCTGCGCGGAGTCCGGGCTCACCTCGCCGACCGGGTTCCGCAGCGGGAAGTGGCAGGCGGCCAGGTGCCCGGGACCGGGGAACGGCCGCAGCGGCGGCTCGACCTCGGCGCAGATGTCCTCGGCCAGCGGGCAGCGGGTGCGGAACCGGCAGCCGGACGGCGGATGGATCGCGCTCGGCAGCTCGCCCGAGATGCCGGCCTTGACCTTGGCCTGACTCGGCCTCGGGGTCGGCGACCGGCGCCGAGTCGAGCAGCCCCTTGGTGTAGGGATGCGCGGGCCGCAGGTACACCTCGTCGGCGGGCCCGATCTCGACCAGCTTGCCCAGGTACATGACGCCGATCTGGCTGGACACGTAGCGCACCACGGCCAGGTCGTGGGAGATGAACAGGTAGGTGAGGCCGAGCTCGCGCTGCAGGTCGCTCATCATGTTGAGGATCTGGGCCTGGATCGACACGTCGAGGGCGGAGACCGGCTCGTCGGCCACGATCAGCTTCGGGTTGAGCATGAGCGCGCGGGCGAAGCCGAGCCGCTGGCGCTGGCCGCCGGAGAACTCGTGCGGGTACCGCTCGGTCGCGGTGCGCGGCAGCCCGACGTGGTCCAGCATCTCCGCCACCCGCTGATTCCGCTCGCGCGCGAGCCGATGCGCTGCACGGCGAGCGGCTCCAGCAGGACCGCGCCCGCCCGCATCCGCGGGTCGAGCGAGGCGTAGGCGTCCTGGAACATCAGCTGGATGTGCTGGCGCTCCCGCCGGTACTCGCGGCCGCTGCTCTTCGCGAGGTCCTTGCCCTCGAAGTTGACCGACCCGCTGGTCGGCTTGTCCAGGCCGACGACGAGCCGGCCGATCGTCGTCTTGCCGCAGCCGGACTCCCCGACCAGGCCGATGGTCTGGCCAGCGCGGATCGCGAAGTTCACGTCGGCGACGGCGCTGACCGAGCCGACCCGCCGCTGCAGGACGGCTCCCCTGGTCACCGGGAAGTCCTTGACCAGGTGCTCGACGCTCAGCAGCACCGGGGCCGCGGTGCCGTCGGCCGCGTCGAACTCGGGCGGGGCGGCCCCACGTGCTTGGCGGGCGCGACGCTGCGGCTGAATTCGGCGGTGCCGACCGGGTGGAAGCAGGCGAAGTGGTGCGTGGCCACCTCGCCGCCCAGCGGCGGGTCCTCCTCCCGGCACTTGTCCGTCACGTACCGGCAGCGCGGGGCGAACCGGCAGCCCGCGGGCGGGTGTACCAGGTCGGGCGGTATCCCGGGGATCGAGTACAGCCGCTCCTTGGTCTCCGCGGCCTTGTCCGGCAGGGCCTGGAACAGCGCCTCGGTGTAGGGGTGCCGCGGGTTGGCGAACAGCGTCCCGGTGTCGGTGGTCTCGGCGATCTTGCCCGCGTACATCACCGCGACCCGGTCGGCGCGGCCGGCGATCACCCCCAGGTCGTGGGTGACCAGGATGACCGACATGCGCAGGCGGTGGCGCAGGTCGTCGATCAGTTCCAGGATCTGCTTCTGGATCGTCACGTCCAGGGCGGTGGTCGGCTCGTCGGCGATGAGCAGCTTCGGCTCGCAGGCCAGCGCCATCGCGATCATCACGCGCTGGCGCATGCCGCCGGAGAACTGGTGCGGGTACTCCCCGATGCGCTCCTTGGCCTGCGGCATCCCGACCAGGTTGAGCACCTCGGCGGCCCGGTCCAGGGCCTGCTCGTTGCTGGCGCCGCGGTGCAGCTTGACCGCCTCGGCGATCTGCTTGCCCACCGTCATCGTCGGGTTCAGCGAGGTCAGCGGGTCCTGGAAGATCATGCCGATCTCGTTGCCGCGGACCCGGCGCATGTCATCCTCGGAGAGCGTGCTGATCTCGGTGCCGTCGAGCTTGATGCTGCCGCCGGTGATGGACCCGCCGGTCGGCAGCAGTTTCATGATCGACAGCGCGGTCATGGTCTTGCCGCATCCCGACTCGCCCACGATGCCGAGCGTCTCCCCCGGCTCCACGTACAGCGACACGCCCGTCGACCGCGCGCACGACGGCCTGCTTCAGCCGGATCTCGGTGCGCAGGTCGTTGATCTCAAGTAGCGGCGCCACCAGGTCTCCCTTTCTTACCCCGCCCTGCCCGCCCCTGCCCTTACCGTACCGGCCCCTACCGGCGCTGCAGCCGGGTCTCGAACGCGTCGCGGAGCGCGTCACCGATGAAGTTGAAGCAGATGCAGGTCAGGATGATCGCGAGGCCCGCCGGGTAGATCAGCCACCAGTAGTTGGTGCCGGACTGCATGTAGGTCAGCCCGCCGGACAGCATGTCCCCCCAGTCGGTCGCGGGCGGCTGGACGCCGAGGCCGAGGAAGCCCAGGCCGGCCAGGATCAGGATCGAGTCCGCGACCGCGAACGTGGCCTGCACGATGATCGTGCCGATCGAGTTCGGCACGATGTGCCGTACCACCGCGCGGGACTTGCGGCCGCCGATGACCTTGACCGCCTGCACGTACTCCCGGGTGCGCAGCGAGAGCGTCTCGCCGCGCACCAGCCGGGCCACGCCCAGCCAGTAGAACACGGCGATGATGAAGATCATGATGAGGGTGTTCGGGTGGAAGACCACCGACAGGATGATGACCACCATGATGGCGGGGATGGACAGCCCCGCGTCGACGATGCGCATCAGGAACGAGTCGACCGGGCCGCCGATGAAGCCGGAGAAGGCCCCGTACAGGGTGCCGACGAAGACCGCCACGATCGCGGCGAAGAACCCGACCGTCAGGGAGGTCTGGCCGCCGACCATCAGCCGGCCGAGAATGTCGTAGCCGACGTTGTCGCAGCCGAGCGGGTGCGCGGAACTGGGCGGGCACAGCGCATCGGTCAGGTTCGTGTGCACCTGGTCGCTGTGGTAGAGGTACGGGCCGACGAAGCAGAACAGCACGATGAACACGAGCATGACCAGGCTGGCCAGCGCGAGCCTGTTCTCGGCGAACACCTCCCAGCCGCGGCGCAGCAGGCTGCGCGGCTTCGCGGCCGCGAGCGCCCCGTCGATGGCCTCGGGCGTCTCGGACGGCAGGGTCTGGTACATCCATCTGGCCGGGTCCGCGCCCAGCGGGCGCATAGTCATCTCAGTACCTCACCCTCGGGTCGAGGACCGCGTACCCCACGTCGGCCAGCAGGTTCCCCAGGATCGTCGCCAGCGTGGCGATGAGCGTGAACCCGAGCAGGACCTGGTAGTCGACGTTCAGCGCGGCGTTGTAGAACGCGAGCCCCATGCCGGGATAGTTGAACACCACCTCGATGAAGAGCGCCCCGGCGACCAGCGCGGGCAGCGAGAGCCCGAGCAGGGTGATGATCGACATCAGCGAGTTGCGGAAGACGTGCCCCCAGAGCACCCGCCGCTCGCTGGCGCCCTTGGCCCGCGCGGTGCGGACGTAGTCCTGCACCAGGTTGTCCATCACCGAGGAGCGCATGTACCGGCTCCACAGCGCGTACAGCACGAACGCGTACGCGGCCACCGGCAGCACCAGCGCCTTCGGATCGGACAGGATCGCGCCGACCGTGGTGCCCTGCGGGGCGAACGGCGGGAACAGGTGGATGTCGATGGCGAACCACTGGATGAGCAGCAGGCCGACGAAGAACGTCGGGGTGGCGTAGCCGAGGAACGAGAGCCCGGTCAGGACGTAGTCGCCGACCGTGTAGCGCTTCACGGCCTGGTAGAGGCCGAGCGGGATGCCGAACAGCAGCGAGACCACGAGGCCGAGGGCGACCAGGATGATCGTCTTCGGCAGGTCCTGGGCGATCAGGCTGGTGACCGACTGGTTGAGCTTGGCCGAGTAGCCGAGGTTGCCCTGGAGTATCTGCCCGACCCACTTGATGTACTGCACGTAGAACGGCTGGTCGAAGCCGTACTGCTGGTTGGCCGTGGCGACCTGCTGCGCGGTCGCCCGCGGGCCGAGCAGCGCCCGGATCGGCCCGCCCGGGAACAGGTGCACGAGGGCCAGCGTGAACACGGTCACCAGGAACAGGACCAGGAGGGCCTGGAGGGTCCGGCGGATCAGGAACCCGATCATCGCGCCACCGTCCCGCCTGCGGGCCGGTCACCGCCCGCGCCGCGCCGTTGGTGTCATGAGTTCCTCCCGTTCCGGCCAGCGTCTCACCGCCGCATCCATTCCGCCAGTGGCCGCCACCCCGCCCGCAGGACGCGGGCGGGGCGGCGGCGCCTTCTCACTGGCTTTACCTTCTACTTACTGCCTTACTCCTTCCCGGCTACTTGGTGAAGTACCAGTACTCGGGAAGCAGGATCCACAGCGCGTTGAACGAGACGCCATGCAGCTTGTTGGTGACCGCCTGGATCCCGTAGTTCTGCGGGGCCCAGACGAACGGCAGCTGCTGCGCTCCGTACGTGGCGTACTGGACGAACGTCGACATCGCGCTGTTGGTGTGCGTCGCGTTGATCAGGTTGTCCATCGTCGGGTCGGAGTAGTTGCCGGAGTTGGACCCGGCGCCGGTCGCGAACAGCGGCTCGCCGGTCGGCTCGAAGCCCGGGCCGTTGAAGGCCCAGCCGCCGAAGGCGAACACCTGGATGGCGCACTTCGAGCTCATCGGCGAGCACGGCGCGCTCTGGCCGATGATCGAGTTGAACGTCTCCCCGACCAGGTTGATGTCGATGCCGGCCTGGCTGGCGTCGGACTTGTACGCCTGCCACGTCGCCGTGGCCGCGGCCACACCGGTCGAGTAGACGTAGGTCAGCTTCAGCTGCTCGCCCTTGGTGATGCCGGCACCGCACTTGGACGGGTCCTGGCAGGTCATCACGCCGCCCACCTCCGACCAGCCGTGGTTCTCCAGCGTGGTCTTGGCCTTGGCGATGTTGAACGGGTACGGGCCCTGGTTGTTGTTCTCCGTCTGGATGGACGGTGTCCACTGGTTACCCGGCGGCGAGTTCGGGGCCGGCCCCGAGCCCGGGATGGCGTACCCGCGCCAGATCGCCTTGATGATGCCGGGCTGGTCGAAGACCTCCTGCAGGGCCTGCCGGATGTAGAGCTGGCGGACCAGGAAGCCCACCTGCGGGTTGTTGAAGTTGGGCTGGGCGTACTGGATGCCGAACGAGTAGAACGGCTGCAGGGTCCAGCTGCTGCCCAGCGGGTTGGTGGCCGGCAGGACCGAGCTGCCGGTCCTGGGCGGCAGGTCCGCCGACGGGATCTGGCCGACGTCGACCGACCCGGTCTTCAGCGCGGTGTACTCGGTCGCGTCGTCGGTGAACGGCACGAACTTGAGCTCCGACAGCTTCGGCTTCGGGGAGCCGGAGTACTTGGTGTTCGGCACCATCGTGACGTTGCCGGTCGTGGAGAAGCTGGACAGCTTCCACGGCCCGTTGACCACCGACCACAGCGGGCTGGTCGCGTAGGTGTTGGCGATCTTCGACTGGGCGGTCAGGAACGTGTTGACCGCCTTGCACTTGGCCCAGCCGTCGGCCGCGCTGTCGGTGAGGCAGCCGCCGCTGCCCGCCTTGGCGCCGCAGGCTGGTGACGTCCCAGGCCTCCGGCATCGGGGTGAGCTCGGCCAGCTGGTTATAGGTGAACCAGATGGACGAGTAGGCCTTGTTGAGGTTCAGCGTGAGCGTGTTCCCGCTGGCCGTGAAGGACGTGACGTTGTCCGGCAGCAGGCCGGGCGCGGTAGGCGTACCAGTTCGCCTTCTCGGCAATCGTCATGTTCAGGTAGAACTTCACGGAGTTGGCATCGACGGTCTCGCCGTCGGACCACTTCCAGCCCTTCATGTTGACGGTCACGGTCTTGCCGCCGTTGGAGTACACCGGGGCGTTGGCGGGCGACAGCGAGTAGTTGATCGACACGTTGGTGTTGGTGTTGTTGCCGAAGAAGTACAGCGGCCGGTAGAACAGCCACTGGAACTGCTCGCCGTTGTAGACGCTGGCGTTGGTGATCGCGTAGAACGGGTAGATCCAGTTGTACGTAACGCCCGCCGGCAGTGCGATCGTCGCGGTCCCGCCCGTGACCGGCGTGCCGCCGCTCGTGGAACTACCCGAGGGGCTGGTGCTGCTGCTGGAACTGCAGGCCGCGGCGACCATCGCCACTGCGGCCAAGACGGCCACCGCCGCGAAGCGCAGCTTAGGTCTCCATAGATTCATGTGTGCTCCTTCGTCGTGCCGCGCACAGGCGCGCGATGCCATGCCGGTTCCTGCTCAGGCGCTCCGATTACCCGTATGGACGCGGGCCAACCCGCAACATCCAAGGTCATCCGGGCCCGCCGTGGCGGACCACCGAGGCCGGCTTCGCGTGACGCTGATGGAGCCACCGCTCGCCGCCTCTCTGCCAGCCCGCCCCGGCGTCGATCGCGCCCCGGCATGGCCGCCGCGCGCCAGCGACACCTTTGTCCCGGCTACGGTTCGGTCCGAGCGTAGTTTCACTGATCAGCCAGATTCCAGCAGTAAATGTCACAACTTCCTATCGATGTCATCGCAGGCCATAGCTGGCCCTGTCGGCCTGCCCGCCGGTGTTACGCCGTTATTGCCCGGTTACTACGAATGGGGCAAACGTTCCTCTAGCCCGGCACGCCGCGTGTCGGGGCGGCCGGGGAACCAGAAAATCTGATGCGCGGGCCGGGCCAGCGTGCCAGACTTCGCCCGCGCACCGCTGGACCACGCCAGGCGGCCGGCCCGGCCGGCCGGGTCAGCCGCCGATCGCGTGCACGCCGCCGTCCACGTGCACGATCTCGCCGGTCGTGGCGGGAAACCAGTCCGACAGCAGCGCCACGCAGCCGCGGGCGGCCGGCTCGGGGTCGGACGTGTCCCAGCCGAGCGGGGCCCTTTCCCCCCACGGCTGCGCGAGCTCGTCGAATCCGGGGATGCTCCTCGCGGCGAGGGTCCGCAGCGGGCCCGCGGACATCAGGTTCACCCGGATCCCGCGGGGACCGAGATCGCGGGCCAGGTAGCGGGCGCAGGACTCCAGGCCGGCCTTGGCCACCCCCATCCAGTCGTAGCCCGGCCAGGCCCGGCTGGCGTCGAAGTCCATCCCGACGATCGCGCCACCCGCGCTCATCAGCGGCAGGGCCGCCACGGCCAGGGCCTTCAGCGAGTACGTGGAGACGTGCACCGCGCTGGCCACGTCCTCCCACGGAGTGTTCAGGAAGTTGCCGCCCAGCGCGGACTGCGGCGCGTTGCCGATGCTGTGCACCACCCCGTCCAGCCCGTCCACGTGCTCGGACACCCGCTCCGCGAGCGAGGCGAGCTGGCCCGGGTCGGTCACGTCCAGCTCCAGGACCGGCGGCGGGTCCGGCAGCCGCCGGGCGATCCGCTGCACCAGGCTGAGCCGCCCGAACCCGGTGAGCACCACCGTCGCGCCCTCCTGCTGCGCGATCCGCGCCACGTGGAAGGCGATCGACGCGTCGGTGAGCACGCCGGTCACCAGCACCCGCTTGCCGTCCAGGATTCCCATCCCGCTGCCCTTCGCCGTGGCCTTCCGGCCCGATGTCAGTGACCCATGCCCAGGCCGCCGTCCACCGGGATGATGGCCCCGGTAATGTACCCGGCGTCGGGCGAGGCCAGGAACGCGACCGCCGCCGCGACCTCGTCCGCGGACGCGAGGCGGCGCAGCGGCACGCTGGCCAGGATCGCCGCCCGGCGGTCCTCGGGCAGCGCCGCGGTCATGTCCGTGTCCACGAAGCCGGGGGCCACCACGTTGACGGTGATCGACCGGCTGCCCAGCTCACGGGCCAGCGACCGGGCCAGCCCGACCAGCCCCGCCTTGGCGGCGGCGTAGTTGGCCTGGCCGCCCGAGCCGAGCAGGCCCACGACCGAGGAGATGAACACGATCCGGCCCCGCCGCATCCGGATCATGCCGCGCACGGCGCGCTTGGCCACCCGGTAGGCGCCGGTCAGGTTGGTGTCGAGCACCGCGGCGAAGTCGTCCTCGCTCATCAGCGCGAGCAGCTGGTCCCGGGTGATGCCGGCGTTGGCCACCAGCACCTCGACGGGCCCGTGGGCCGCCTCGGCCGCGGCGAACGCCTCGTCCACGTCGGCGGTGTCCCGCACGTCGCACCGGGCCACCGTCAGCCCGTCGACGGGCTCGCCCGACCGGGAGGTGATCGTGACCTTGTCTCCGCCGGCCGCGAGCCGCCGGGCGATGGCCAGGCCGATGCCGCGGTTCCCGCCGGTCACGAGGACAGATCGGCTCATCTCGGGTCCCTCCGCAGGTCTGGATGGCAGATCAGATGCACAGGATAGATTGGCCTGTCGTGGGGGATAGTGCAGACCAGGCATCTGCGCCGGTCGACCCGGAGTTCACCGCGTACCCGTTGCGGGAACTGGCGGATGCGGCCCTCCAGCGGGCCGCGGATCTGGGCGCCGAGCACGCGGACTTCCGCGCGGAACGCATCAGGGGCCAGCAGATCGGGCTGTCGGACGGGAAGCTGGAGACCCTGTTCGATGCCGACGACCTGGGCCTGGCGGTCCGGGTGGTGGTCGAAGGGACCTGGGGGTTCGCCGCGGCGATCGACCTGACCCCGGACGCGGCGGCGCGGGCGGCCGCCGACGCGGTCGAGGTCGCCCGGGTGGCCGCCGCGATCAACACCGAGCGGATCGAGCTGGCCCCCGAGCCCGCGCACGGCGACGTCAGCTGGGTGTCCGCCTACCAGGTGGATCCGTTCAGCGTCAGCGTCACCGAGAAGATCGGGCTGCTGGCCGACTGGAGCTCCCGGCTGCTCGCCCGCGACGGGATCGACCACGTCGACAGCTCGCTGCTGCAGGTCAAGGAGTGCAAGTTCTATTCCGACGGCGCGACCACGGCCACCCAGCAGCGGGTCCGGCTGCATCCGGCCGTGACCGCCGTGGCCGTCGAGCCCGGCGGCAGGTTCGAGACCATGCGCACGCTCGCGCCGCCGGTCGGCCGCGGCTACGAGTTCCTGGCGCCGCCGGGCGCGGCCGCTGCCGTGAGGGGAAGTGAGGGGGAAGGGGAGGTGGGCGGGGGGAGCTGGGACTTCGCCGCCGAGCTGGCCGAGATCCCCGAGCTGCTGGCCGCCAAGCTGGCGGCTCCCTCGGTCCGGGCCGGCCGGTATGACCTGGTCATCGACCCGTCGAACCTGTGGCTGACGATCCACGAGTCGATCGGGCACGCGACCGAGCTGGACCGGGCGCTGGGCTACGAGGCGGCCTACGCGGGCACCTCGTTCGCCACCCCGGACCTGCTGGGCCGGCTGCAGTACGGCTCGCCGCTGATGCACGTCACCGGGGACCGGACCGTCCCGCACGGCCTGGCCACCATCGGCTACGACGACGAGGGGGTCGCCGCGCAGTCCTGGGACCTGATCACCGGCGGCGTGCTGACCGGCTACCAGCTGGACCGGCGGATGGCCCGGCTGCAGGGGCTCGGCGCCTCGAACGGCTGCTCGTTCGCCGACTCCCCCGGGCACATGCCGATCCAGCGGATGGCCAACGTCTCGCTCCAGGCCGCGTCCGGCGGCCCGTCCACCGACAGCCTGATCGCCGGCGTGGAACACGGGATCTACGTGGTCGGCGACCAGAGCTGGTCGATCGACATGCAGCGGTACAACTTCCAGTTCACCGGCCAGCGGTTCTTCAGGATCGAGCACGGCCGGCTGGCCGGCCAGCTTCGCGACGTGGCCTACCAGGCCACGACCACCGACTTCTGGAATGCGATGGAAGCCGTCGGCGGGCCGCAGACCTACGTGCTCGGCGGCGCGTTCAACTGCGGCAAGGGCCAGCCCAGCCAGATCGCGCCGGTCAGCCACGGATGCCCCGCGGTGCTCCTGCGGGGCATCAGGATCCTCAACACCGCGCAGGAGGCAGGTCCCGTTATGACCATGATCTCGCCGCAGGACGCCGTCGAGCGGGCCCTGAAGGCCGCGACCTGCGACGACTGTGTCGTGATCGCCGAGGAGAACTCGTCGGCGAACCTGCGCTGGGCCCGCAACTCGCTCACCACGAACGGCATCTCCGCCTCGCGCAGGCTCACCGTGATCGCGATCATCCGCGACGAGGGGCAGGCCAGGGCGGGCGCGGTGTCCCGGGCGGGGACCAGCCGCGAGCAGATTCCCGACCTGGTGGCCGAGGCCGAGAAGGCGGCCGCCGAGGCATCGCCCGCCGAGGATGCGCAGCCCCTGGTAGCGCCGGCCGCGGCAGCAGCGGCAGCCCGGGCCCGCCTGGGACGACCCGCCGGGCCGCACCGAGATCGGGGTGCTGCGCGGCTTCGCCGGGGCCCTCGGTGACGCGTTCGCCGTCGCGGCATCGGGCGGCCGGCGGCTGTACGGGTTCGCCGAGCACTCGATGACCTCGCTGTTCCTCGGCAGTTCCAGCGGGCTGCGGCTGCGGCACGACCAGCCGTCAGGGAAGGTCGAGCTGAACGCCAAGACGGCCGACCTGACCAGCTCGGCCTGGGCGGGCGCCGGGACCCGTGATTTCTCCGACGTCGATGTGGCCGGGCTCGAGGCTGGCCTGGCGCGGCAGCTGGGCTGGGCCGCCCGGCAGGTCGAGCTGCCCGCCGGGCACTACGAGACGCTGCTGCCGCCGACCGCGGTCGCGGACCTGCTCGTCGACCTGTACTGGTCGCTGGGGGCCAAGGACGCCGTGGACGGCCGGACGGTGTTCAGCAAGCCCGGCGGCACGAGGGTCGGGGAACGGCTCGCCAGCCTGCCGGTCACCCTGCGCAGCGACCCGGGCGCGCCCGGGCTGCAGTCCGCGGCCGTTCGTGATCGCGCATGCCTCCACGCGCCATTCGTCGGTCTTCGACAACGGGCTGCCGCTCGCCCCCACCGAGTGGATCCGCCGCGGCGAGCTGGCCGCGCTGACCCAGACCCGGTACTCGGCCGGCCTGTCCGGGCTGGCGGTGACGCCGGCGATCGGCAACCTGATCCTGGAGGCCCCGGGCGCCGTGGCATCGCTGGACGACATGATCGCCCGTACCGGACGCGGGCTGCTGCTGACCTCGCTGTGGTACATCCGGGAAGTGGACCCCCAGACTCTGTTGCTTACCGGCCTGACCAGGGACGGCGTCTACCTCGTGGAGAACGGCGAGGTCACCGGGGCGGTGAACAACTTCAGGTTCAACGAGAGCCCGGTCGCCATGCTGGGCCGGATCACCGAGGCCGGCGCCACCCGCCCGGCCCTGCCGCGGGAGAGGAGCGACTACTTCACCCGCACCGCGATGCCGCCGCTGCGCGTGGAGGGCTTCAACATGTCCTCGGTCAGCCAGGCCAGTTAATCCCCTCGCTCGCCTCCGGCCCCGCCATCCCTCACCGCGCCGCCTTCCCTCGTCGCTCGGTCGCAGGCTCCCTCGCTCCTCAGTCCAGGCGGCACCGCGGCCTTTGGCTCGCTCGGGTGTGCCGGATGCGAGGCCGGAGGCTGGCCCGAGCGACTGGGCTCGGGGCGAAGCCCCCGGTCTGGGGTCCGGGGGTTATCCCCGGGTAACTAGGCATCTTCGAGGCGGAAGCCGACCTTGAGCCCGACCTGGAAGTGGGCGACCTCGCCGTCCACGATCTGGCCGCGGATCTGGGTTATCTCGAACCAGTCGAGGTGCCGCAGCGTCTGCGCCGCGCGGTGCAGCGCGCTGCGGATGGCCGCCTCCACTCCCTCCGGCGAGGTGCCCACGATCTCGGTGACGCGGTAGGTGCGCTCGGTCATCTGTGCCTCCATACTGGACGTCGGTGACTCCTGACTTCGCAGCGCTGCAACGTCGCGCCCGGAAGCTGCTGCCCCGCGATGTCTACGACTACTACGCCGGGGGGTCGGGACGCGAGCGCACCATGCGCGCGAACGAGAAAACCTGGCGGCAGGTCTGGCTGGCGCCCCGGGTGCTGCGCGAGGTGTCCGCGGTCGACACGACCGCCCGGTTGCTCGGCACCGAGTTCGCCACCCCGCTGGCCGTGGCACCAACCGGGTTTCACCGGCTGGCACACCCCGACGGCGAGGTGGCCACCGCGGCCGGGGCGGCCCGGGCGGGAGCGCTGTTCGTGCTCTCCATCAGGAGTACCCGGCGGATCGAGGACGTGGCCGGTGCCGTCGCCGCGGAGGGCGGCGCCTGGTGGTTTCAGGTCTACCTGATGCGCGACCGCGAGCTCACCGCGGGCCTGGTGCGGCGGGCCGCGGCGGCCGGCGCGGCGGCGCTGGTGCTGACCGCGGATACGCCGGTCGTCGGCCGGAAGCGGCGGAACTCGGCCGACGGCGTGGTCAGCGACGAGGCCTTCCTGACCAACCTGGGATCCCTGGAGGACCCGAGCGCCGCGGACCAGGCGGCCGACCTGACCTTCGCCGACGTCGGCTGGCTGCGTGACGTCGGTGGCGGGCTGCCGGTCGTGGTCAAGGGCGTGCTCCGCGGCGATGACGCGGCGGCCTGCCAGGCGGTCGGCGCCGCCGCGGTGGTGGTCTCCAACCACGGCGGGCGGCAGCTCGACGGCGCGCTGCCCTCGGCTCTCGCGCTGCCGGAGGTGACCGCGGCGGTGGGCGGCCCCGCGGTCGGCCCGGGCTGCGAGGTCTACGCCGACGGCGGAATCCGCACCGGCGAGGACGCCCTGGCGGCGCTGGCGCTCGGCGCGCGGGCGGTGTTCCTCGGCAGGCCGGTGCTGTGGGCCCTGGCCTGCGGCGGCGCCGACGGCGTCCGCGCGCTGCTGGCCGGCCTCACCGACGACCTGAGCCACGCGCTGGCCCTGGCCGGCGCCTCGTCCCTCGCGGGAGCTGCGGGGATCGCGAGGGCCGGGGCAGCCGGCTGGCCACCGCGCTGATCCGGGACCGGATGTGACGCGCGCACCGGCGCGGGCATACCGTGGAACTGTGAAAGCCACTCGCCGCGCGCGGCGGGACGCCCCCCACGTGGTCACCGAGGCGCCGCGGTCGATGTCGGAGGACATTGCCTACCGCCAGCGCCGGTACCTCATCATGATGGGCATCCGGCTGGTCTGCTTCGTGATCGCGGTGGTGCTGTTCGTGAACGGGGGGCGGTGGCTCACCGCGATTCCGGCCGTAGGCGCGATCGTCATACCGTATTTCGCGGTGGTGTTCGCCAATGGCGGACGCGAGCCGACCGGCCGCTCGAGGTTCCGTCCTTACGAGCCGAACCTGCCGCAGCGTTACGTTCCGCCGGCCGAGGACCGGAAACCAGATACGGGCAGTTAGCTAAGCACGGATAGAACCGCGACGAGGATCTTCCCAACGGTACGGACAGTATCGGCTAGCGGCCGCGCATCGGCTGAACGGCATTCAATGATCGCCGGGAAAAGGCCTGGTCAGCGGCAGTCGCAGTGTCCCATCCTGAGATTGGCGGGAAATCCACTCTTGACGCGCAAGGGGGGAGTTCGGTGTAACATGTTTGCCGGTGCTCTGGTCCCCCGCCGGGGCACCGATGCCGGCGTTCCGGGCCCCCGTCGGAGCGCCGATGAATGCGACGCCGGGTGGTTTGCCCCCGTAGCCACCCGGCGTCGCTCTTTTTCTCTTTTTACTCGGTCTTGCGGAACTCGACGATCGCGATCGCCATCATGGCGAGCCCCATGGCCGCGACGAGCCCGAGCGACAAGGCAATCGGAACCGGCCAGCCCAGCCAGGTAATGCCGGGCGACAGGTGCTGCTGGAACTCCGGCGGGATGTCCAGGTGGCTGAACACCGCGTGCCGCATCGGGCCGACCACGTAGGTGAGCGGATCGATCCTGGTGAGCACGCTGAGCCAGGCGGGCAGGCCGGTCAGCGGGTACAGCGCCCCGGACAGGAAGAACAGCGGCATCACGAGCATCTGGGTGAGCGCCATGAACGCCTGGAACTGCTTGATCCTGGCCGCCATCATCACGCCGAAGGCGGTCAGCGTGAACGACAGCAGGAGCAGTTCCCCGATCAGGGTGAGGATCAGCACCGGGTTGTAGGGCACGTCGGCGAAGCCGGCCAGGGCCAGGAAGATGATCCCCTGGAAGGTGGCGATCGTCGCCCCGCCCAGGCACTTGCCGACCACGATGGATGCCCGGCTGACCGGGGCGACCAGGATCTCGCGCAGGAAGCCGAACTCCCGGTCCCACACGATGGACGCGGCCGAGAAGATCGCGGTGAACAGCACCGACATGGCCAGCACGCCCGGGAAGATGAACGTCTTGAAGCTCACCCCCGGCGGCAGGCTGTGACCGGCCAGCGCGCCCAGGCCGGTGCCGAGCACGAACAGGAACAGCACCGGCTGGATCAGCGCGGTGATGGCCCGCAGCCGGTCGGTACGGAACCTGATCAGCTCCCGCCGCCAGACGATTCCCGCGGCGCGCAGGTCGTGCCGCAGGCCGCCCTCGGGAACCGCGACCCGGATCTCGTCGACCAGCAGTCCCCGGCCGGGAGCGGCCGTGACGTCAGTGGTCTGAGTGGCCATCGCTCATCGCCTCCCCGCGCGGAACCGCTGGACCATCTGCCGCATGGCGTCCGTCCCGGACGCCTCGGCGTCCCGGATCGTGCTGCCGGTGTAGGACATGAAGACGTCGTCCAGCGACGGCCTGGACACGCTGACCGAGCGGATGGGCACGGAGAACTCGGCGAACAGGCGCGGCACGAACTGCTCGCCGGCCGGCACCGAGAACGTCACCGCGCCCTCGTGCATGGCGGCCTCGACCCCGAACGTCTCGGCCAGCGCGGCGATCGCGGCCGGGTCGTCGGCGGTCTGGATCTGCACCCGGTCCTTGCCCACGCTGGCCTTCAGCGCCTCGGGAGTGTCGATCGCCACGATCTTGCCGTGATCGATGATCGCGATCCGGTCGCAGTTCTCCGCCTCGTCCATGTAATGGGTGGTGAGGAAGATGGTGATGTCCTCGCGGCGCTTGAGCTCGTTGATGTACGTCCAGATCGACGAGCGGGTCTGCGGGTCCAGGCCCACCGTCGGCTCGTCGAGGAACAGCACGCGCGGTGCGTGCAGCAGGCCCCGGGCGATCTCCAGCCGCCGCTGCATGCCGCCCGAGTAGGTGCTGACCAGGCTGTCCTTGCGGTCCCAGAGCCCGACCATGTCCATCACCTGGCGCATCCGGGGCGCTACGGCGGCCTTCGGCACGCCGTAGAGCTCGGCGTGGAAGCGCAGGTTCTGCTCCGCGGTCAGGTACGTATCCAGCGTGGTGTCCTGGAAGACCAGGCCGATGTTACGGCGGACCGAGTCGCGCTCGGTCGTGGCGTCGTGGCCCGCGACGCGCGCCGTGCCCGACGTGGCGTTGGCCAGGGTGCACAGGATCTTGATCGTCGTCGTCTTGCCCGCGCCGTTCGGCCCGAGGAACCCGAAGGTCTCCCCCCGGGCCACCTCGAAGTCGATCCCCCGCACGGCCTGGACCTCGCCGTACTGCTTGGTCAGGCCGGAAACCGAGATGACCGGGTCGTCGATGCGCGGGGCGGCGGCGGTGGCCCCGTCCGGGGCCACCGCGCCGCCGGTGTCCGTACTGGTGTGCGTCACCAAGCCGCTGCCTCCCTTGCCTTGTCACCTTGAGCGTAGCCGCGCCGGGCGCGGCCGGGCCCGCTCGGTCACTGGCCGGTGCCGGCGGCGTGCGTCGTCGCCGTCGTCGGCCGCGAGCAGCCGGTACAGCGCCTTGCGCGTGTCGGTGAGCACCTCGCGGGCCTGGCCGACCTGGGCCTCGGTGCCCGCGCTCACCACCTGGAACGCGGCCATCGCGACCTGGCCGATGAGGTTGCGCATCTCGATCGCCGAGTCCCCGACCGAGCCCGCCACGACGTCCCACGGCGCGCGGACCTCCTCGGGGTGGGCCTCGACGTAGCTGCGGCCCTCATCGGTGAGCTGGTAGGCCCGGCGGCCCCTCGGCGGCCTCGGCACGGATCAGGCCCTCATCCTCGAGCTGCTGCAGCGCGGGATAGACCGAGCCAGGGCTCGGCCGCCACACGCCGTCGCTCCGCTCGGCGATCGCCTGGATGATCTGGTAGCCGTTCATCGGCTCCTCGGCCAGCAGGGCCAGGGCCGCGGCGCGGACGTCGCCCCGCTTGGCCCGGGGCCCGCGCATCCCCCGCCGGCCAGGCTCGCCGAACCACATCCCGAACATGTGCGGCCCGGGCATGCCGGGCGGGCCACCAGGGAAGCCTCCCCGGGTGGGGCGGGCATGGCGACGGGCGCGCCGCCACATGAAGTCGTCGTCACCACCGCGCCAGCCCTCTTCGGGGCCCCGGCGCCTCCAGGTGCCTTCGTCTCGCATGGTTGTCTCCTCTTGTCTGGTCCGGCGCTCGGTCTCAGGACCTATCCCGGACTGTCGCCGGACTGTCTAGATACGTCAACGATATATCGTTAACTTCGACATGGCAAGTCCTGGGGGGAGCCCAGGGACGGGCTCGGGGAGAGGCTCGGTCGGCCGCTTCTGGCCAGACCTCAGTGTGACCGGCGCGCGGGTGCGGAACCAGCAGAGAGCCACGGGCGGGCCGACGCACCAGCCACGGGCGGGCCGCACCGAAGGCGGCCCGCAGCGGCTTGGGTGCTGTGGCGGCCTGGGGCGGCGCAGATGCCGTCGGACGTCGCCGCGGCGCTGGCTCAGGCGTCGGTGACCGGTGCGGGCCAGCGGGCCGCGAGCTCGCGGAGCCGTTCCGCGGCCGCCTCCAGCGGCTCGCCGCGACCGACGGCGACGCCCAGCAGGTAGGCGGTCAGCGGGGCGGCGGGCCGCGCCACCTGATGCGCCACGTCGCGGGTTACGTCCAGCACGGCCCGGGTGGCGGTGGCGGAAGGGTCGATGCCGAACTCGGCGCAGACCGCCTCGGTCCAGCTCTCCAGCGTGTTCATCGGGCTCCCGTCCGCCAGGCCTGTCAGCCGCCGATGGCCGACATCGGCCGGGCCGGCTGCAGGAATCCAGGGTCGTTGATGCCGTGACCAGGCAGCTTGGATGCGACCGCCCGGCGCCAGAGCCCGGCGATCTCGGCGTCGCTCGCGCCGGCCCGCAGCGCGCCGCGCAGGTCACTCTCGGTGGTCGCGAACAGGCAGTTGCGGACCTGGCCGTCGGCGGTGAGCCGGACCCGGTCGCAGGAACCGCAGAACGGCCTGGTCACCGAGCCGATCACGCCGATCCGGGCGGGACCGCCGTCAACCAGGAACACCTCGGCGGGCGCCGACCCGCGGGCGGCCGGGTCGTCGGGGATCAGCAAGAACTCCGCCGACAGGGCGGCCAGGATCTCGTCCGCGGTCACCATGTTGTCGCGGCGCCAGCCGTGCTGCGCGTCCAGCGGCATCTGCTCGATGAACCGGATCTGGTAGCCGCGCTCCAGGCAGAACCGGGCCAGCGGCACGGCCTCATCGTCGTTCAGGCCGCGCATGAGCACCGTGTTGACCTTGACCGGCGCGAGCCCGGTGGCCGCGGCGGCCGACAGGCCGGCCAGCACGTCGCCGAGGCGGTCCCGCCGGGCCAGAGCCCCGGAACGTCTGCGGCCGGAGCGTGTCCAGCGACACGTTGATCCGGTCCAGGCCCGCCGCGTGCAGCGGGTCGGCCAGCCGGTCGAGGCCGATCCCGTTGGTGGTCAGCGATATCTCCGGGCGCGGGCGCAGCGCGGCCGTGCGCGCCACGATGTCAACCAGGTTGCGGCGGAGCAGCGGCTCGCCGCCGGTGAACCGGACTTCGGTGATGCCCAGCAGCTCCACCCCGATCCGGACCAGCCGCACCACCTCGTCGTCGGTGAGCAACTCCGGCTTGGGCAGCCAGTCCAGCCCGTCGCCCGGCATGCAGTAGGTACAGCGCAGGTTGCAGCGATCGGTGAGCGATACCCGCAGGTCGGTCGCCATGCGTCCGTGCGAGTCGGCCAGCACAGCGTCACCTCCCTGCCTCAGCTGGGCATTCTCGAAGCAATGGTCCCAGCCTAGTCTTCCGTGCGGCGTCCGCCGGACGGATGACCCAGGGTACGGGAGATGATGGCGGTCAGGCCGCCCGCCGCGCCGTCGGCGCAGGGCGGCGGCCCGGTACCGCCCCGCGTCCTCGCCGGAGTGGAGCGGCGGATCTGATGGCGCCTCAGCGCCAAGCTTTCGCTATAACAGGATCATGACTGAACCCTTTTCATCCTCCTCGGGGCGGCCCACGTACTGTGAGCCTGACAACGACGGATGAAAAGAGTTCACTGTGGACGGCGCCGTCTGGCGTGATCAGCTCACCGCGGCGGAGCGGGCGGCCCTCGGCCGCGGCCACGGGTCCATTCCCGATCCGCGCCCGGACATCCTGGTCGTCGGCGGCGGCATCATGGGCGTCACCACGGCCGCCGCCTGCGCCGAGGCCGGGCTCGGCTCGGTGCTGCTGATCGAGACCGGCCGCCTGGGCACCGGCGCCACCGGAGGAGCCAGCGGCCTGCTGATACCGGAGCCGCACCGGTGGAGCGATCCCGAGCCGCTGGTGGACCTGGAGCAGGCCAGCCTGGAGCGGTGGCGGGAGCTCGAGCAGCGACTGCCCGGCGGGGTCGGGCTCGTGGACATCGACTGGATCGGGCTGGCGCCGCATCCCGGCGGGTTTGCCGCGCACCAGCCCCCGGCCGTGGAGTGGCTGGCCCCCGGCCAGGTCGAGCGGCTCATCCCGAACCTGGCCCGGCCGATGGAGGGCGCGCTGATCCGGCACCAGGCCCGGGTCAACCCGCTGCGCGCGGTGGCGAGGCTGGCCGCGGGGCTGCCGGGCGTCGCGACCGGGGTCGCCGCCACCGCCGTCACCATCCAGGGCGGGCGACTGGTGACGGTGAGCACGTCGGCAGGTGACATCACCCCGGGCGCCGTGGTCTTCGCTACCGGCCAGCCGCCGGTGCTCGACGGCCTGCCGCTGAGCATCCCCTCGGACCGGGTCAAGGGCCACCTGCTGGTCACGGAGGCCACGCCGGTCCGGCTGCCGGGCATCGTCGCGCCCGTCGCCACCCAGCTCGAGGACGGGCGGCTGCTGGCCGGCGGGACCTTCGACATCGGGGACGAGGACCCGGCCGTGCAGCCGGACGTGATCGAGTCGATCATGGATGGCCTGGTCGCCGCGCTGCCGGCCGCGAAGGGCCTGGGCATCGCGTACCAGTGGTGCTGCTTCCGGCCCCGCCATCCCGACCTGCGGCCGGTCATCGATCGCGTTCCCGGCCTGGACAACGCCTGGCTCACCTCGGGGCACTTCAGGACCGGGATACTCAACGCCCCGGCCACGGCGGCGGTCCTGGCGCGCTGGATCTCGGCCGGCCAGCCCCCGGCCGAGCCGGGCACCTGGTCGGCGACGCGGTTCAGTCGGCTGGCCGGCTGACCAGCCTGCGGCGGTCGTCAGGCAGGCGCAGCGTGACGCCGGCCCGGTCCAGGAATTCCAGCAACGGTATGGCGACGCGGCGAGTGGTCTGCAGCGCCTGCCTGGCCTCGGCCGCGGTGAACGGCTGCGGCAGGCCGGCCAGGACCCGGCCCGCCAGGGCATCGGCGCCGGGAGCCAGCACGATCTGCTCGCTGACCCGCATGAGCAGCCCGGCCCGCTCGGCCGCGGCGATCGACCGCAGGTCGAGGCCGAGGTGGCGGAGCCGGTCAGCGTCGGGCGAGGCGAACGGCGCGGCGGCCAGGTCGGCCAGGAGCACCTGCACCGCCGCCGTGACGCTCGCCGGGAGTTGCGCGGCGGCACCCCCGGCGCTGTCGGTCGTGGTGATGTGGACCACGCCGTCGCGGACCCGGAGCGGCGGCCTGACCAGGGCGTCGACCAGGCGGCGGTCGGGCAGGCCGAGCGCCGCGCGAGCCGCCTCGAGCGGCAGGCCGGGCGCCAGCGGCTCCCGGCCGACCTGGGCGGTAACCGCCTCGCCGAGGCGCGCCGCCAGGTCCGCCCAGTGACCCGGGTCCGCCAGCCACTCCCCGGCCACCGGCTCCGGGTGCTCGCTGACGCCCATGGCCAGCAAGGCGCTGGCGCGCAGCAGGCCGTGCCGGCGCAGCAGGTCGGCGGCGGCGGGCCGGCCGGGCCAGGAGGCCAGCTCGGCGGCGGCGGATGCGCCCGCACCGCGGCGGGACAGCGACGGCGGCGCCACGTCCAGCGCGACGGCCCCGTGCACCACCGGCCGGCCGGCCGCCGGGTCGCGCAGCAGCACGTGGTCGCCGACGTGCAGCGGCAGCGGCTCGCGCAGCACCAGCCGGGCGATACGGCCGCCCAGCAAACGGACCCTGGCCGAGGTCCGCGCCGCGCCGACATGCACGGTCAGCGTCCGCGGCAGCCGGGCCGCGGCGGGCGCGCCGACAGCGCACCGGTCGGCGGCGCGCCGTCCGGCGGCGCGCCGGGCACGGCCAGCCGCACGTCGATGACGTCGGCCAGCGTCCAGCGGCCCGGGTGCACCAGGGCCATCCCCCGGGCCAGCCGCTCGTAGCTGGTGCCGTGCAGGGTGAGCGCGGCCCTGGCCGGCCCGGTCACCTCGGTCACCGGCTCGCCCAGAGCCTGGATCCCCCGCACCCGCACCGGCCGCATGGCCGGGGTGACGACCAGCTCGTCACCGCAGCGCACCGACCCGGACGGCAACGTCCCGGTCACCACCACGTCGCCGCCCTCGACGCCGAAGGCACGGTCCACCCAGATCCGCACCGGGGCGCCCGGGTCCGGCGCCGGGAGGCTGCTGGCCAGCCGGGCGAGCGCGTCGACCAGCCCGGGCAGCCCCTCCCCGGTGATCGAGCTCACGGCGAGCGACTCCACCTCGCGCGAGGCTCGTCGCCGCGATCAGCGGCCGGCCTCGGACAGCGCGGGGCCGGGATCGGCGAGATCGATCCGGGTGACCACCAGCAGGCCCTGCCGGATCCCCAGCGCATCGAGCGCCGCCAGGTGCTCCGCCGACTGCGGCTTCCAGCCCTCGTCGGCGGCCACCACGAACAGCACGGCGGGCACCGGGCCCACCCCGGCCAGCATGTTCGGGACGAAGCGCTCGTGCCCCGGCACGTCGACGAAGGCGAGCTGCTCACCTGAGGGCAGGGTCAGCCAGGCGTGGCCCAGGTCGATGGCCAGGCCACGGCCGCGTTCGGGTTCCCCGTGACCGGGTTCCATCCCGGTCAACGCCCGCACCAGGGTCGACTTGCCGTGATCGGTGTGCCCGGCGGTCGCGATAACCTGCATGTCAGGCACGATCTGATGGGTCCACGAGCGCGACCATACCCGCCGGATGCGGCCAGTCGGCAGGTGCATGGGAGGGTGTATCCGCGCGTTTACCAGGCCTTTGCCTAAGGGGGTGCCCGCCGGGTACCCGACTTGTGCGAGTCTTAATCCTCCGATTACGGAGGGAGTGAGCGCTATGGCGGGCGTTACCCGGATTCCGCGCAGCCGCGGCGGCGTGAGCGGCGTGCTGCTGATCCTGCTCGGCGCCTGGGGGAGCCCTGGCGCCGTTCGTCGGCCCCTATTTCCACTTCGCCTACACGCCGGACCGGGCGTGGGCCTACACCTCTGGCCGGCTGTGGCTGTCAATCGTGCCCGGCGCGGCCGCCCTGGTCGGGGGGCTGCTGGTGACCTTCGCCTCGCACCGGGCGGTCGGCATCTTCGGCGCGGTGCTCGCCGCGGCGGGCGGAGCCTGGTTCATCGTCGGCAGCGCGGTCACCAGGGTGGTGCTGGTCAACGTCTCGATCAGCCCGGGGACACCGCTGGCCCGCTCGGTCGGGTCGATCTCCGCGGCCAAGTGGCAGTTCTTCGAGGGGCTCGGCTTCTTTACCGGCACCGGCGTGCTGATCTTGTTCTTCGGGGCGATGGCGCTCGGCCGGTTCTCCGTGGTCGGCGTCCGGGACGCGGCCCTGGCCCAGGATCTGGACATGGCGCAGGCGCCCGCCGGGGCCTACTCCGCGGCTGACCCGGCCGCTTACCCCGGAACGGATCCCACCCGCCAGGATCCGGCCTTCCCGGCCGCGAGCGGCCAGGACTTCGCCACGGGCAGCGACTACCCATCGTCCGCGCAGACGCAGACCGAGCAGATACAAGGTGAGCAGACGCGGGCCGAGCCGGCGCCGGCCACGCACGCACCGACCGAACAGGCGCAGCCGCCGTCCGACCTGTTCCCGCCCGCGACCAGCCCGTTCCAGGACCCGTCGACGTCCGATACCGGGCCGCTGCGAGGCCCCGACTCCGCCTAGGCCGCCGGACCGGCGGCGCCGATACCGCCGTCCCCGGGCTCGGGCTTCAGGTTGTAGACGCGCGCCGCGTTGCCGGCCAGCACCAGCGACGCGGTGTGCTCGTCGGGGCACAGCGCGGCCACGGCCCGGGCGTTGCGCGCGATGCCGGGCACCCCCGGCCAGTCGGTGCCGAAGATCATCCGCCGGGTCAGCCGAGGCCAGCTGTGCCCGGCGTAGTAGTCCCGCAGCCGCGACGGCGGCAGCCCGGACAGCTCGATCCAGACCCGCTCGCTGGACAGGGCCATGAACGCCGCCGCGTCGTACCACCAGCCGCGCCCGCCGTGCGCCAGCACCACCTCCAGCGCCCGGAAGTCGCGCAGCACGTCGTCGAGCAGGACCGGGTCGGCGAAGGAGTTCGACGAGCCGGGGAAGGTGGACGTGCCGCAGTGCACGACCACCGGGATCCTCGCGTCCTGGCAGAGAGCGTAGGCGGGGTACAGCGCGCGGTCGTTGGCGGCGAAGCCGCCGTGCACCGGGTGGATCTTCAGCGCGACCGCGCCCAGGGCGATCTGGCGCTGGAGCTCCTCGTCGACCGGGTAGTGCAGGTGCGGGTTGACGTTGGCGACCAGGCGGCACCGGCCGCCTGGCCGCCCGGTCAGCGGCAGCAGGTCCTCGGCCGGCTGGATGCCGGTCACCTTCGGGCTGTACTCGGCCAGCAGCAGCGCCACGTCCACCCCCTGGCCCGCCAGGTAGGCGTCGAACCGGTCCGGGCTGATCGTCCCGGTCTGTTCGTAGACCTCTGCGAGCACAGTGGCGTCGCCGAACTGGTCCGCCCACGTCCGCCAGGCCGGCTTGAGCGTGGGCAGCCGGGCGGCGTGCATGTGCGCGTCGATGAGCGGGCGGCCGTCCAGCATCAGCCGGCCTCCTGGCGTATCCGCGGACCCTGGCTCAGGCCAGGTGCACGTACTCGTAGTCGAACGGCTGGCCGTTGATGCCGTTGCGCGGCGGGGCGATCCATGCTGCGATCTTGCCGCGTTCGCGGACCGGCTGCATCAGGGAGCGCACATGGGTCTTGTCGACGTCGGTGGGCAGCCACTCCCCCTGGCGGCGCTCCCACTCCTGCGGCTGAGATGCGTTCTCCGTGCGGTGTCGCCTCGATCCCGGCGAACGCCCCGACCTTGCGGTTGAAGGCCACGTGCGGCAGCCTCAGCCGGGACTCCAGCCCGGCGCTCTCCAGAATGCGGTTCCACCGCTTGACGCCGCCCTGGCAGTCGGCGATGTACTCGCGGCGCAGGTCGGTGTTCAGCCCGACCAGCGCGGCCACCTCGGCCTGCCCGATCTGGCCGTCCTCGTCGACCGCATCGACCATGATCGAGTCGCTGGTGAGCTGGTGGTCGTCCCGCCGCCGGTCCTCCAGCCAGCGGCCCTTCAGCCCGGCCGTGTAGTAGTTCGCCACGTTCGTCGACGTCTCGCCGCCGAACAGGTCCAGCGAGACCGAGTAGTGGAAGTTGAGGTACTTCTGGATCACGTCCAGCGGGATGCCGCCGCGCGCCGCCACCTCGTCGGTGTCGTGGGCGACCATCAGCTGCGCGGTACGCTCCACCACCCGGTCGACCCCGGTGGTCCCGACCATCATGTGGTGCGCTTCTTCCTTGAGCATGAACTCGCAGGTGCGCGACAGCGGGTCGAAGGCGGACTCCTTCAGCGTGCCGAGCTGGTACTTGCCGTCGCGGTCGGTGAAGTAGGTGAACATGAAGAACGACAGCCAGTCCGGCGTCTCCTCGTTGAACGCGCCGAGGATGCGCGGCGCGTCCTGGCTGCCGGAGTTGCGGTGCAGCAGCTCCTCGGCCTCCTCGCGCCCCTCGCGGCCGAAGTAGGCGTGCAGCAGGTACACCATCGCCCACAGGTGCCGGCCCTCCTCCACGTTCACCTGGAACAGGTTGCGCAGGTCGTACAGGCTCGGCGCGGTGGCGCCCAGGTTGCGCTGCTGCTCGACGGAGGCGGGCTCGGTGTCGCCCTGGATCACGATCAGCCGGCGCAGGTCGGACCGGTACTCGCCGGGCACCTTCTGCCACGGCGGCTCCCCCTGGTGCTCCCCGAACCCGATCCGCCGGTCCGGGTCGCGCTCGGCCAGGAAGATGCCCCACCGGTAGTCGCGCATGGCCACGTGCCCGAAGTGGGCCCACCCCTCGCGGCCGACGTTGACCGCGGTGCGCAGGTAGACGTCCCGGGTCGGCAGCGTCGGGCCCATCGATTCCCACCAGGACAGGAAGTTGGGCTGCCACGACTCCAGGGCCCGCTGCAGCCGCCGGTCATCGGCCAGGTCGACGTTGTTCGGGATCTTCTCGGTGTAATCAGCGGCGGAGGTCACGTGGCTCAGACTCGCTTTCGGTCGAAGTGGGCGCGCTGCCCGGTGCCGAACCGGCGCAGCGCGCCGTCCGGGCCGGCCGCGTTGGGCCGGTTGAAGATCCAGTTCTGCCAGGCGGTCAGCCGGCCGAAGATCTTCGTTTCCATGGTCTCCGGCCCGGCGAAGCGGTAGTTGGCCTCCAGCCCGGTGAGCGCGTCCGGGCTGAAGCTGGCCCGCTCCTCGACCGCGATCCTGACCTCCTCGGCCCAGTCGATGTCGTCGGGCGCGAACGTGACCAGGCCGAGCTGTTCGGCGGCCGCGGCGTCCAGCGGCTGGCCGGCCGCCTCGCGCGCGGCCGCCAGCGCCGCGTCGTCGCCGAGGAAGCGGGTCTGCAGCCGGGTCAGCCCGTTGCCCATGGGCAGCGGGCCGAGGTTCATCTCCCCCACGATGACCGCCGCCGGCTCCGCGTCCGGGTCAACATCCTCGAAGACCCCGGACAGCATGAACGAGCGGTCGGCGGCCAGGGCCAGCTCCAGCAGCGACCCGGCGAAGCAGCTGCCCGGCTCGATCAGCGCGATCAGGCTGCGGCTGGTCACGTCCAGGCGCTTGTAGGTGCGCTTGAGGTAGTGCACGATCTCGTTGGCCAGCCAGTCGCCGGAGTTCTCCAGCAGCAGCCGGTCGCAGGCCAGCACCCGCTGCGGGTCCCCGGCGGTCTTGATGACCCAGGTGCCGAGCTCGAGCTCGTTGGTGCGCAGGTCGAGGACCAGGTCGTCGAGCTCGCGGGTCATCGCCAGCGTCCAGAACGCGTCCCCCTGCTCGTGGATCCCGGACACGTCGGCGGGCGGGTCCTGCCCCGGTCCGGCGATGGTGATCGTCGCCGTGCCCGCCTCCCGGTCGAGGTCCGCGGTCACGTGCCGGTAGCCGATCCGGTCGTCGTCGCGCTGCTTGGCCAGCGGGGTCAGCTCGATCCCGGGCGCGTCCGCGGGGCGGCGGGAGCGGGACCCCAGCTCGGCGGCGCGCTCGGCCACGGCCTGGTCCCACCTCGGCCGCGGCACGACCTCGTCGACCAGCCGCCAGGCCGCCGCCTTCGGCCCGCCCAGCCCCTCGGACCTGGTGGCGAAGTAGTCGGCCCGGTCGCGGCGCACGTGCCGCTTGTCGACCACCCGGGTCAGCCCGCCGGTGCCGGGCAGCACCCCGAGCAGCGGCAGTTCCGGCAGCGACACCACGGACGAGCGGTCGTCGATGAGCATGATGTGGTCGCAGGCCAGCGCCAGCTCGTAGCCGCCCCCGGACGCGGTGCCGTTCAGCGCGGCCAGGTAGGCCTGCCCGGAGTTCGCCGACGCGTCCTCCATGCCGTTGCGCGTCTCGTTGGTGAACTTGCAGAAGTTCACCTTCCACGGGTGCGATGCCGCGGCCAGCATCCGGATGTTCGCGCCCGCGCAGAAGATCTTCTCCTTGACGCTGGTCAGCACGACCGCGCGGACCTCGGGGTGCTCGAACCGCAGCCGCTGCACCGCGTCGTACAGCTCGATGTCCACGCCCAGGTCGTAGGAGTTCAGCTTCAGCTCGTAGCCGTCCCGCAGCCCCGCGTGCTCGTCGACGTCCATGGCCAGGGTCGCGACCGCGCCGTCGACCGACAGGCGCCAGTGCCGGTACCGGCCCGGCTCGGTCCGGAAGTCGACCCGCCCCGCCGCGGCCCGTGGCGGAATCTGGTCGGTCAGCCCCATGGCTATATGCTCTACATATTGGTGTCACTCCAGTCAAGTAGCTGTAGCATATTAGGGCCATGACCCATAACGGACCGCCCGCCTCGCGAGCCGGTGCCGCCGGGCCTGTCGCGCCGGGACGCCGCGGGCGCGCCGAGCGCCCGCGGGCTGCTGTTCACCCTGCTCGGCGAGTTCGTGCTGCCCGGCGGCGGCAGCGCCTGGACCTCGGCGGTGATCGCCGCCTTCGCGCGGCTGGGCGTCGCGGAGAAGGCGGCCCGGCAGGCGCTGATGCGCACCGCGGCCGGCGGGTGGCTGGCCGCCGAGAAGGACGGCCGCCGCACCCGCTGGCACCTCACCGCCGCCGCGCGGCAGCTGCTGACCGACGGCGCCGAGCGCATCTACTCCTTCACGCCGGGCGCCGAGAACTGGGACGGGCGCTGGCTGCTGGTGGCGGCGCGGGTCCCGGACGGTGACCGCAGCGCCCGGCACGCCGTGCGCACCAGGCTGAGCTGGGCGGGCTTCGGCTCGCTGAGCCCCGGCCTGTGGATCAGCGCGCACCCGGAACGGGAGGCCGAGGCGGCGCGGGTGCTGCGCGACGCCGGCCTGGCCTCCGACGCGCACGTGTTCGTCGCGACCCGGTCCGGCCTGGCCGACGCGGGCGACATGGTGCGCGCGGCGTGGGACCTGGCCGCGATCGAGCGGGAGTACGAGCGGTTCATCGCGGAGTTCAGCGGGCCGGAGCCGGACGACGTGCTGGCCCGGCAGGTCGCGCTGGTGCACGCCTGGCGCCGGTTCCCGGCCATCGACCCGGCGCTGCCCGCCGCGCTGCTGCCGGCCCGGTGGAGCGGCCTCGAGGCGGCCAGGCTGTTCACCGGCTGGCACGAGCGCTGGTCCGGCGGCGCGCAGCTGGAGTGGAAGCGCCTGAACGACCAGCCGCCGTCGAGGGACCAGCCGGGCTAGGCACTTCCAGGATCCTGGAACTGTGCGCCGCCCGCGAACGCCCTCCGGCCGCCCGGCGTTGACCAGGGCATGAAGGGCACCATCTTCAGGCGCGGCCCGGCGGTGGCCCTGGCCGCGGTCGGCGGCGTGGCGACCATCGGCGGCGTGCTGCTGGTCACCGTGCCGTTCCACCACGGAACGGTGCCGCAGTGGAACGGCGTGTGTTCCTCCGGCATCGGGCAGATCGGCCAGTTCTTTGACTCCACGGCGCAGCAGGACTGCGGCCTGGTGAGCCTCGCCGACCACCTGATCGGCTGGCTGTTCGCCGTCGGGCTCCTGGCCCTGGCCGCCTCCGCCCTGCTCTGGATCAGGCGCCCGCGAGCCGTGCGGTAGCCCCTCGAGGCGAAAGGGTGTCCGTAGGTGGTCGTGCCCGCAGCCACCTACGGACACTTTTGCGGGCACGGTCGGCCGACGGGCGAGGCGGCGCGGGTCAGGCGATCAGGCGGGCGCCGGGGCCGGGGACCGGGGTGACCTCCCGGGCCGAGTTCACCAGGTGCCCCTCGGCGCAGCGCAGCTCCAGGTGCACCGGCGCCCCGCAGTCGCGGTGCGTCAGCTCGGCCACCGCCCGGCCGGGCTCGCCGCGTACTCGTTGCCCCACTCCAGCAGGGCCACGATCAGCGGGAACAGCGCGAGGCCCTGCTCGGTCAGCCGGTACTCGCTGCGCGACCGCTGGCCGGGCTCCCGGTAGGGCACCTTGCGCAGCAGGCCCTGCGTCGACCAGGCGGGCCAGCCGGTCGCTGAGGATCTGCCGCGGCGCCGAGATGCGCCGCCGGATGTCGTCGAAGCGGCGGACGCCGTTGAACGCCTCCCTGAGCACCAGGAAGGTCCACTTCTCCCCCACGATGGCCAGGGCGGCGCCGATCGTGCAGTTTTCGGTGTCGTAGTCGAGGACCCAGGGACGGCTCATTTCCCCATGCTAAGTCTAGTTGACAGACTTAGCAATGAGGGTGCATGCTGGGTCTGTGAATAGAACTCAGTTGGCAGGGGATCGCAGGGCGGCATCCAGATCCGCGGCGCGTCGGCCGCGGACTGCGAGGCGATCAGGACGTTCGTGGCCGGGCTGTCGCTGCGCGCCCGGTTCCTCAGGTTCTTCACCCCGGCCTCGCCGCCGAGCCCGGCCGTGCTGCGCGGCCTGTGCGGCGGCGGCCGCACCACCGACGTGCTGGTCGCGACCGCCGGCGGCGCGGTCATCGGCCACGCGATGGCGGCCGACAGCACCGGGCCGGACGGCGGCCGGGTCACCGACATCGGGCTGGTGGTGACCGACCACTGGCAGCACCGGGGTGTCGGCTCGGACCTGCTGGACCGGGTGATCGCGCGGGCCGCGGCGCGCGGCGTGAGCGCGCTGGAGCTGGACGTCCTGCCGGAGAACCGGCCGATGCTCGCGATGATCTCCAGCCGGTGGGCGGACGCGAGCTACGAATACGGCGGCGGCTCGGTGACCGTCCGGGTGCCCCTGGCCGGCGGCGCGCCCGCGTCGCATCCAGGCCGCGGTGGGGCAGCTCTCCGGGCCGCGTGACGTGCTGCCGGACGGCCGCGGCCCGGCGGCCGCGGCTCAGTCCGCGTACAGCGCGTCGATGACGTCGGCGTACTTGGCGTGCACCACCCGCCGCTTGAGCTTCAGCGTGGGCGTCAGCTCCTCGCTCTCCGCGGTCCACTCCACCGGCAGCAACCGCCACCTCTTGACCTGCTGAACCCGGGCCAGCCGCTCGTTCGCCGCGGCCACGGCCCGGCCCACCGCCTCCAGGACCGCCGGCTGCTCGGCCAGCTCGGCCAGGGAGGACGCCTCGATCCCGCGGGCCCTGGCCCACGCCGGGGCCACGTCACCGTCCAGGGTCAGCAGCGCCACCACGTACCGCCGCCGGTCTCCGTAGCTCAGCGCCTGGCCGATCAGCGGGTGGGCGACCAGCAGGTTCTCGATCGCGGCGGGCGAGATGTTCTCCCCGCCCGAGGTGATGATGAGCTCCTTCTTGCGGTCCACGACGGACAGGAAGCCGTCGTCGTCCAGCGACCCGATGTCGCCGGTGTGCAGCCACCCGTCGTCGTCGATCAGCTCGGCGGTGCGCTCGGGGAGGTTGAGGTACCCGGGCGTGTTCAGCGGCCCGCGGGTCAGGATCTCCCCGTCCTCGGCGATCCTGACCTCCACGCCGGGCACCGGCCGGCCGACGGTGCCCAGCCGGAACGCGCCCGGGTTATTGGTCGTGAACGCCCCGGTGGTTTCCGTCATCCCGTAGACATCGAGGATCTTCATGCCGAGCCCGGCGAAGAACTCCCCGACATCGGCGGGCAGCGGCGCCGCCGCACTGGCCACGGTGGCGGCCTCGCCGAGGCCGAGCAGTGACCGGATCGGCTGCAGCACGGCCTCGTCGGCCTGCCGGAACTCCTCGGCCAGGCCATCCGGGGTCGTGCTGCCGAACTCGCAGCTGTGCACGTACCGGCGGCCGACGTCCATCGCCGCCTCGACCGCGGCCCGCTTGGCCGGATCCTGCTCGACGGACAGCAGCGCCTGGATGCCGGCCTGGATCTTCTCCCAGACCCTGGGCACGCCGAAGAAGGCGGTCGGGCGCACCGCGCCCAGCGTGGCCAGCAGCTCGGCCGCGGCGTTGTGGCAGAAGTGCACGTCCCAGGCGTGATGGACGGCAGGTAGAAGCTGAGCATCCGCTCGGCGATGTGAGCCAGCGGGAGGTAGGACACCCAGCGGATCTGGCCCATCATGAAGTCCGTGTACTCGCCGGTGGCGGCCTCATAGAGCACGCTGCGGTGGGTAATGATGACACCCTTCGGGTTGCCCGTGGTACCCGAGGTGTACAGGATCGTGGCCGGGTCATCCGGACTGATCCCCGCGACCCGGCCGGCCACGGTGTCCGGCGCGGCGGCCAGCCGCTCGCGGCCCAGCACGGCGAAGTCCGCCCAGGTCAGGTACTGATCGCCGGACGGGCACGCGGCCGCGTCCCTGACGATGATCTTCGTCAGCCCGGGCAGCTGGGGCAGCACGGCCTGCCAGCGCGCCAGCTCCGCCGCGCCGTCGAGCACCGCGATCCTGGCGTCGCAGTCACCGGCCACGTAGCCGATCTGGTCGGCGGCCAGCGTCGCGTAAAAGGTGACCGGCACGCCCCCGGCGTGCACCACCCCGAGGTCGGCCAGCACGTGCTCGGTGCGGTTCGGCATCATCAGCGCGACCCGCTCGCCCGGCTGCAGGCCGAGCTCGATCAGGCCGGCCGCGAGCTCGAGCGCCCGCTGCCGCGTCTGGCCCCAGGTGATGGTCTGCCACGGCCCGTCGTCGTCACGGTCGGAGTACGCCGGCTCGTCGGCCGACTGCCCGGCGGTGAGCGCCAGCACGCCGCACAGGGTCCCTCCGTTGTCCAGGACCGCCCGTTCCAGGTCCGCCCGCTGCTGCAGGATCTCTGCCGTCACAGCCCACCCCCTCCTCGGCGGGGATCTCTCCCCGGATGCCTGATCGTCATGCCACCATGCCGCCGCCCGCGCCGCAAGATGCGGGGGCGCCAGGCCCGGCGACGGGCGGCTGATCGTCTGCTGACCATCCGCGGGCCGGACCCTGACTTTCGCTTGACCCTCGGCTGACCCAACGGTCGGTATGTTGACGCCCGGGCGAGGGGGCAGCGGGCACCTGGAGGATTACCGGATGGTACTTGCCGGGCCCGGGCTCGCCCGGGCCAGCGGCGCGCGACCGGCATCCCGGCGGCGCGGCTGGATCCTGCCGGCGGCGGCCGTGGCCTGCGCGCTCTCGCTGGCCGCGTACCTGGCCGAGATGGCCTGGCACCCAGGCCCGATGCTGAACTGGTATGACCTCAACGTCTACGACCACGCCGGCCTGATCGCCCGCAGCCTGCCGCGGCAGCTGTACGCGTGGCAGCTGCACCCCGGGATCAAGTTCACCTACACGCCGTTCGCCGCGGTGGTCTTCGCCGCCTGCTCGCTGCTGCCCTGGGCGGTGCTGCGCTGGCTGATGACCCTGGCCAGCCTGGCCGCGCTGACCGGGACCGTGTGGTTCACGCTGGGCGCGCTCGGCTGGCGCGGCCGGGCCCGGGCGGCCGCCCTGCTCTGCCTCACCGCGGTCGCGCTGTGGATCGAGCCGGTGCAGCGCGCGCTGCACCTGGGCCAGATCGAGCTGGTGCTGATGGCGCTGATCGTCTGGGATCTGGGCCAGGGCGACGACCGGAGGTGGAAGGGGGCCGGCGTCGGCCTGGCCGCGGGGATCAAGCTGGTGCCGCTGATCTTCATCCCGTACCTGCTGCTGGCCGGGAAGCGGCGCCAGGCGGCGGTCGCCGTCGGCGGTGTTCGCCGCCACCGTGGCGATCGGGTTCGCCGTCCTGCCGCACGCCTCCGCCCAGTGGTGGCTGACCGGCTACTTCCTCCACTCGGGCCACGTGGGCGACGTCGGATCGCTGCTGAACCAGTCGCTGTTCGGCCTGGTCACCCGGGCGGCCGGGGGCGTGCGGGCCGCGACCGGGGCGTGGCTGGGGCTCGCGGCCGCGGTCACGGCGCCGGCCTGGCCGCCGCCGCGGCGCTGCACCGCAGCGGGCGGCCGGTGCAGGGCTGGCTGACCTGCGCGCTGACCGGGCTGCTGGTCTCGCCGATCAGCTGGGATCACCACTGGGTGTGGATCGTGCCGGCCCTGGTGGTGCTCGCGGACGCGGCGGTGCGCGCCCGCGGCGCCGCCCGCTGGGCGTACGGGGCGCTGGCCGCGGGGGTCGCGGCGCTGTTCGGTGCCTGGCCGGATCGCTGGGCCGGCCCGGGCGCGCTGGTCCCGCAGGGCCTGCTCGGGTTCTTCACTCGGCCCGCACCCGGTGCACCAGAAGTATCACCTGTACGGCCTGCAGGTGATCGGCTGGAACCTGTACGTGCTGGTCGGCCTGGCGTTGTTCGCGCTGGCGGTGGCGGCGGCGGCCCGGACCCGGCTTGTCCCCGCCGGGCCCCGGCCGCGGACCGGCTGAACAGCGCCCGGCGGACCAGCCGAGCCCGGGCGGCGGCGGCCGAGCGCCAGCGGGGGCCGCCCGATGGCCCTATCCTGTGTCCCTGGAGCACGCCGCGTGCCGGGAGCGCGCGGAGATGGCGGCATATCTACCCTCGGGGGAAGGACGCCAATGGCACGGGCAGAGTCGGGTCTCGCCCCCATGGTCGAAGCGCAGCCGCCGGCCGACGGCCGGCGGGGCTGGCGACCGCTCGCCTGGGCCGCCGCGGCCTTCGCGCTGGCGCTCGCCGCGTACGTGGCCGACGTGGCGACGCACCCGATCAGGCTCACCCTGGGCTGGTTTGACCTCAACATCTACAACCATGCGGGCCTGATCGTCCGGCATGCCCCGGACACCCTGTACACCTGGCATTTCCTGCCGGGCGTCCAGTACCTCTACACGCCGTTCGCCGCGCTCGGGTTCGCGGCCGGCTCGCTGCTGCCCTGGGCGGTGCTGAAGTGGCTGATGACGGTGGCCAGCCTGGCCGCGATGGTGTTCACCGTCTGGGTGACGTTCGGGCAGCTCGGCTGGCGGGGCCGCAGCCGGGCCGCGGCCGTGCTCGGGGTGTCCGCGGTGGCGCTGTGGACCGAGCCGGTGCTGCGCTCGGTGCAGGTGGGCCAGATCGAGCTGCTGCTGATGGCGCTGATCGCCTGGGATCTGTGCCAGCGCGACGACCGGAAGTGGAAGGGGGCCGGCGTCGGCCTGGCCGCGGGGATCAAGCTGGTGCCGCTGATCTTCATCCTGTACCTGCTGCTGGCCGGGAAGCGGCGCCAGGCGGCGGTCGCGTCGGCGGTGTTCGCCGTCACCGTGGCGATCGGGTTCGCCGCCCTGCCGCATGATTCGGTGAAGTGGTGGCTGACCGGCTACTTCCTGCACGCGGGCGATTTCTCGAACACCAGCCAGGGATCGCTGCTGAACCAGTCGCTGCTGGCCCTGATCACCCGCACGCCCGCGGGCGCGGGCTCGGTGACGCTGCTGTGGCTGCTGCTCGCCGCGCTCATCGGCTGCCTCGGGCTGGCGTCGGCCGCCCTGTTCGCCCGGGCCGGCCGGCCGACGGCGGGCTGGGTGACCTGCGCGGTGACCGGGGTGCTGATCTCCCCGATCAGCTGGGACAACCACTGGGTGTGGATCGTGCCGTGTTCGTGCTGCTCGCCGACGCGGGCTTCCGCGCCCGGGGGGCGGCCCGGTGGGGATACTGGGGGTTCGGCGCCGCGCTGGCCGGGGTCTTCGCGGACTGGCCGACCCACTGGACCGGGCGGCTGGCCTTCGTCCCGCACGGGCTGGTCGGCTTCGACGTCCGCAGGCACCCGATGAGCGAGATCTTCCACCTGAGCGCCATTCAGCTGATCAGCTGGAACCTGTTCGTGCTCGGCGGCCTGGTGATGTTCGCCTTCATGGTGGGCCGGGCCTGGCTGGCCTGGCGTGACCGCCGCGCCGCGGCGGTCACCTGATCCGCCGGCCCATCTCCTCGGTGTCGTAGCCGCCGAGTTCCTCCACCGAGGCCCGGAACCGGCCGGAGCGCAGCAGCGCCCACAGCGGCGCCAGCCGCGGGCTTTCCACGTCCGGCGCGGCCACGACCAGGTCGTACGGCTCTCGCGTGACCGGCAGGAAGTCCAGGCCGAAGGCGCGCGCGGCCGCCAGGATCCCGAGTCCCGCGTCGCCGCGCCCGGCGGCCACCGCCGCCGCCACGGCCAGGTGGGTGGGCTCCTCGCGCGCGTAGCCGTCCACGGCGTCGGGGCTGATGCCCGTGCCGCCGCAGCTCGTGGTCGAGCAGCACGCGGGTGCCCGCCCCGCGCTGGCGGTTGACGTAGCGCACCCCGTCGCGGGTCAGGTCCTCGATCCCCTTCAGGCCCAGCGGATTGCCGGCCGCGACGATCAGGCCCTGATCGCGGTGCACGAGCCGGATCACCGACACCTCGCGCCCGGCCAGGACCCGGTCGAGGTAGGGCAGCGTGTACTCGCCGGTGACCGGGTCCAGCAGGTGGGACCCGGCGACGTGGCACAGCCCGTCGCGCAGGGCCACCAGCCCGCCCAGGGAGCCGACGTTGGAGGACGCCAGGGTGACCTGCGGGTCCTCGGCGCGCAGCGCCGAGGCGGCCAGGTCCAGGACGAGGTCATGCGATCCGATGGCGACGATCGTGCCGAAGATCTCGTCCAGGCCGCGCAGCAGCTCGACCTCGACCTCGTCGCCCGGGTGGTGGCCCTCCAGCCCGGCCGGCACGACCAGCAGCCCGTCCGCCCGGACCAGCGAGGTGAGCACGCCGGCCCCGCGCGGCAGCGGGGTGGCGACCATCGCGGCGCCCACCATGCCCAGCCGCACCCGGACCCAGTCGTCCATGCCGAGCGGGGAGGCGAGCTTGCGGGCCAGCCGGGCCCGGGCCCGCGGGCGGCGGCGGGGAGCGGCTCCCTCCAGCTCGGCCAGCAGCGGCGCGGCGAAGATGTCGAAGGTCAGCGCGGCGGACACCGGGTAGCCGGGGGCGCCGAGCACCGGCGTGCCGTCGATCACGCCGAGGACGACCGGGTGGCCGGGCCGCACCGCCACGCCGTGCACGGCCAGCGTCCCGAGCTGGGCCACGATCCGGGCGGTGTAGTCGTCCCGCCCTGCGCTCGAGCCCGCCACGATGATGAGCAGGTCACAGTCGGTCACGGCCGCGCGGACCGCCGCGGCCAGGCCGGCCGGGTCGTCGGGCTCGATCGGCAGGCAGCGGGCCACGGCCCCGGCCTCGCGGGCCTGAGTGGCCAGCATCAGCGAGTTGGTGTCGAGGATCTCCCCGGGCCCGGTCGGCGCGCCGATCGGCCGGACCTCGTCGCCGGTGGGCAGGACGGCGACCACCGGGGCGCGCCGCACGCTCAGCTGCGTGGCCCCGGCGGCCGCCGCCGCGGCCAGGTCCACGGCCCGCAGCCGGTGGCCCTCGGGCAGCAGCAGCTCGGCGGCGGAAACGTCCTCGCCCACCGAGCGCACGTGCTGGTAGGGCGGCACGGCGGCGCGCAGTTCCGCGGTGGCGCCGGCGTAGTGCACGTGCTCGCGCATGACCACCGCGTCCCGCCCGGGAGGCATCGGGTCGCCGGTGTCGACGACGTCGTAGGCGTCCGGCTCCAGGTAGACCGGGGTGGTCTCGCTGGCGCCGAGGGTGTCGGCGGCGCGGACCGCGATCCCGTCCATGCCCGCCGCGTCAAAGGGCGGGGAGGAGCGGGTGGCCCACACCGGCTCGGCGGTGACCCGGCCCGCGGCGTCCTGGACCCGGACCCGGACGGCCGGCAGCCGGGACGGGCAGCCCGCGGCCGCGCGGGCGCCGCGCCAGGCGTCCAGGGCGCGGCCGGCGGGGACGTCGCTCAGGAACGGGCTATCGGCCATGACGTCTGTCAACGGTACAGGCTGACGTCGACCTCGGTGCCCGCGTCGAGCCCGGTCGCCTCCTCGGGAACGATCAGGTACCCGTCGGCGGCGGTCAGCACCGACAGCAGCGCCGACAGCCCGAAGACCGGGCTGGCGACCCCGCCGGCCACGCGGACCTGCACGACATCCAGCCGCCCGGCGGCCGAGGCCAGGTCGCGGTCCAGCCGGGCCCGCGTCACCGGCTCGGCGGGCGGCGCGGTGCACCCGCCGACGCGCCGCACCAGCGGCATCCCGATCAGCCGGAAGATCACCAGCGCGGAACGCGGGTTGCCCGGCAGCCCGATGACCGGTACTCCCGCGCACTCGGCCAGCAGCGTGGGCTTGCCGGGCCGGATCGCCAGGCCGTGGCACCAGATGCCGGGCGGGCCGAGGCGGCCGACCGCGGCCGCGGTCTCGTCGCGCGCTCCGACCGACGAGCCGGCCGAGATCACGATCAGGTCGCTGCCGGCCAGCGCGGCGCGCAGGGCGGTCTCGAGCAGGCCCGCGTCGTCCGGGACGATCCCGCCGCCCGCCGGCTTCCCGCCCGACTCGGTGACCAGCGCGGCCAGCGCGGCCGCCGTCGCGTCGCGGACCTGGCCCGGGCGCAGCACCGCGGTGCCGGGCGGCACCACCTCGTCGCCGGTGGACAGGATCGTCACCCGCGGGCGCGCGTGCACGGCCACGCTGGTGACCCCGGCCGCCGCCAGCATGCCGAGGTCCTGGGCGCGCAGCGGCCGGCCCGCGGGCACGAGCTCGGCCCCGGCCGCGGCGTCCTCGTCGGCCCGGACGACGCCGTCGCCGGGGGCCACGGGCCGGACGACCTCGATGGTGCCCGCCGCTACCTCCTGGGTGTACTCGACCATCACCACGGCGTCGGCGCCGGGCGGCAGCATGCCGCCGGTGGGCATGCTGACCACGGTCCCCGGGCCGACGGCGACGTCGGGCTCGGCGCCCATCCGGACCGCGCCGGCCACGTCGAGGTAGCCGGGCAGCCCCTCGGAGACCCCGTAGGTGTCGGCCGCCCGCACCGCGTAGCCGTCCACGGTGGAGCGGGCGAAGCCGGGCAGCGCGTGCGGCGCGGTGACCGGCGCCGACCGGGACCCGGTGCAGGGCCTCGGCCAGCGGGACGGTCTCGGCCGGGGTGCGCCGCTGCGGCCGGAATCCGGCCAGCGCCTCGGCCACGGTCCGGGTGGCGAAGAACTCCCGGCCTCGCGAGCCGCCGGCGCGGCCCGGGCCACCGGGTGCGTTCGCGTTATGTGCTCTGTCGTGGTTCCTCCCGGCGCTCCCCGCTGTTCTCCCAGGCGGAGCACGCTCGCCACCGGGCCCAGGGCGACCTGGCCGAGGCCGCAGATCGAGGTCTTGCGCAGGGTCTCTTCCAGCTGGCGGATGGGCCCGTTCACCTCGGCAGGGCCGCCGCCCGCCGCGAGCAGGTCGACTGAGGATCTGGTGCGCCTTGGCCGAGCCCACCCGGCACGGAACGCACTTGCCGCAGGACTCGTTGCGGAAGAAGCGCAGCACGTTCGTGGCCGCGGCGAGCAGGTCGGTGCCCTCGGCCATGACCACCAGCGCGCCCGAGCCGAGCATCGACCCGGCCGCGGCCAGCGTGTTGAAGTCGAGCGGCACGTCGAGCTGGCCGGGCCCGAGGAAGTTCGAGGACGCGCCGCCCGGCTGGATCGCGCCCACCGCCCGGCCGCCGCTCACCCCGCCGGCCAGCTCCAGCAGGTCGGCGGCCGTGCTGCCCATCGGCACGCAGTACACGCCCGGGCGCTCGACGTGCCCGGAGACCGCGAAGAACTTCAGGCCGGTGCCGCCGTCCGCGCCCTGCCGCTTCCACCAGTCGGCCCCGCGCTGCAGGATGACCGGGACGTGCGCGAACGTCTCCACCGAGTTCATCAGCGTCGGCTGGCCCCACAGGCCGTAGGTCCCGGGGAACGGCGGCTTGTTCCGCGGCTCCCCGCGGTGGCCCTCCATGCACTCAATCAGCGCCGATTCCTCGCCGAGGATGTAGCCGCCCGGCGAGGTGAACACCTCCACCGAGAGCCGCCGGCCGGAGCCCGCCCCATTCTTTCCGGTCGGCACGTCCGGCCCGACCAGCCCGGCGGCGCGCAGCGACTCGATCTCGCGGCGGATCACCGCCTCCTCCGGGCCGTACTCGTGCCGGATGAACACCCAGCCTTCCTCGGCGCCGACCGCCGCCATCCCGAGCAGCAGGCCCTCCAGCACCAGGTGCGGCTGCTCGGCGAGGATCTGCCGGTCCTTGAACGTCCCCGGCTCCGACTCGTCGGCGTTGCAGATCACGTACTTCGGCGTGGCCGCCTGCGCGGCGACCAGCCCCCACTTCCGGCCCGCGGGGAAGCCGGCCCCGCCCATCCCGCGCAGCCCGGAGTCCTGCAGCGCGGTGATGACCTGATCGGCGCCGAGTTCTCCCGAGAGCACGCGGCGCAACGCCGGTACCGCTCCGGGCCGGCCGCCGGGTACGGGTCGTTGGGCCAGGGCGTGCCGCCGCCGTAGGCGCGGGGCACGGGCTCGGCCCGGTGCCCGGTCCGGGCCGCGTCGACGAGGCCGTCCGCGTCGCCGGCCTCGGACGGGCACTCGTTGACGGCCACCGCGGGCGCCGCGTCGCACCGGCCCAGGCACGACACCTCGGTGAACTCGACCTCGGCGTCGGCGCCGTAGCGTTCCCGCAGGGCCGCGATGCGCTGGTCGGCGCCCTGCAGCCAGCAGGACAGGTCGTGGCAGACGTGCAGCACGACCTTGGCCGGCGGGTCGGTGCGGAAGTGCGGGTAGAACGAGATCAGCCCCTCGATCTCGTACAGCGGCCGGTGCACGTCCCGCGCCAGGGCCTCCAGTTCCTCGCGCGGCAGCCAGCCGAGCCGCTCCTGGATGGCGTGCAGGGCCGGGATCAGGCTGGGGCCGGGGAACTTGCCCGCCCGCGCCTCGACGCCGGGCACCCTCGCCCGGGCCTTGGCCATTACCGCCCCCGGGCCCGGGGCGCGGCCTCACGGGCGGACCCGGCCTGGTCCTGGCCGGCCGCCGCCTCGATGCGCACCGCGCAGAACTTGAACTCGGGGATCTTGCCGAACGGGTCGATCTCGTCGATGGTCAGCAGGTTGGCCGCGGCCTCGCGGAAGTGGAACGGGATGAAGCAGTTACCGCGGGACTCCCGGTGGCGAGAAGCGGGTCGCCAGCACGATCGTGCCCGCGGCGTGAGGTGACCCGGGCCATCTCGCCGTCGGCCAGGCCGAGCTCGGCCGCGTCGTCGGGGTTTAGGTACACCTCGGGCCGCGGGCTGATCGCGTCGAGCGCGTAGGACCGGCGGGTCATCGAGCCGGTGTGCCAGTGCTGCAGCAGCCGGCCGGTGTTGAGCACGAACGGGTAGTCCTCGCTGGGCAGTTCCTTGGCCGGCAGCCACTCGGCCGGGCACCAGGTGAGCCAGCCCGTCGTCAGTGTTGAACCGCTCGCCGAACATGACCACGGTCCCGTCGCTGTGCTCGGGGTCGGGGTTCGGGTAGAGCTTGCCGGACAAGCCCAGGTTGTCGTAGCTCAGGTTGGCGTAGCTGGGCATCACCGAGACGATCTCGTCGAAGACCTCCCGCGGCGAGCAGTAGTCCCAGCCGAGCCCGATCCGGTTGGCGATGTCCTGCACGACCTCCCAGTCCACCCGGGCCTGGCCCGGCGGGTCCAGCACCTTCCGGCCGAGCTGGACCCGGCGGTCGGTGTTGGTGTAGGTGCCGTCCTTCTCCAGGTAGGACGAGGCGGGCAGGATGACGTCGGCGAACTCGGCGGTCTCGGTCAGGAAGATGTCCTGGACGACCAGGAACTCGAGCGCGGACAGGGCCTTGCGGACCTTGTTGATGTTGGGGTCGGACAGGAACGGGTTCTCCCCCAGCATGTACATGCCGCGCACGCCGCCCTTGAGCACGGAGCCGATGATCTCGGTGACGGTCAGGCCGCGCTTCGGGTCCAGGTCGTCGGTGCTCCCACAGCCGCTCGAACCTGGCCCGGACGTCGGGGTCGTCGGCCTTCTTGTAGTCCGGGTAGAACATCGGGATCAGGCCCATGTCCGAGGCGCCCTGCACGTTGTTCTGCCCGCGCAGCGGGTGCAGCCCGCTGCCCGGCCGCCCGACGTTGCCGGTGATCGCGCACATCGCGATCAGGCAGCGGGCGTTGTCGGTGCCGGTGGTGTGCTGGGAGATGCCCATGCCCCAGAAGATGACGCCGGCCCCGGCCTCGCCCCAGGCCCGGGCCACCCGCCGGATCACGTCGGCGTCCACCCCGGTGATCTGCGCCGCCCGCTCCGGCGGGTAGTTCCTGACCGTCTCGGCCAGGGCCTCGAAGTTCGTGGTCCGGCTGCGCGATGAACTCCGCGTCGGTCAGCCCGAGCCTGATCACCTCGTGCATGACGCCGTTGTAGAACGCGACGTCGGTGCCGGGCTTGATCTGGCAGAAGATGTCGGCGTGGTCGGCCATCTTGTCGGCCCGGGGGTCGACGTAGATGATCGTGGTGCCCCGGCGGCGGGCCTGCTTGAAGAACGACGACGCCACCGGGTGGTTCGCGGTCGGGTTGCTCCCGGTCACGATGGCCACGTCGGCGTTGATCACGTCGCCGTAGGTGGTGGACACCGCGCCGGAGCCGATGCCCTCGAACAGCGCGAACACGCTGGAGGCGTGGCACAGCCGGGTGCAGTGGTCCACGTTGTTGGTGTGGAAGCCGGTCCTGATCAGCTTCTGGAAGAGGTAGGCCTCCTCGTTGGAGCACTTGGCCGAGCCGAACCCGGCGATCGCGCCCGGCCCGTCCGCGGCGTAGATCTCGGTAAGCCGCCGGGCCACCAGGTCCAGCGCCTCGTCCCAGGTGGCCTCGCGGAAGTGCGGCAGCACCTCGTCGTAGTCGACCAGGCCGCCGGGCTTGCGGCGGCGCTTGTCGCTGCGGCCGCCGTCGCCGTTGCCGCCCCGGCCGTTGCCGTCGCGGCCGTTGCCGTCGCGGCCCTTGCCGCCGGGGCCGTTACGGGCGGCGTTGACGTCGCGGCCGGCGCTGAGCTGCCTGCGCTCGGCCCGCTCTTCGGTGTCCTCGAGGTGCTCGCCGCGGTTCATCTCGCCGCGCACGTCCGCGGACAGCGGCCCCTTGGGGTAGGCATCGTCGCGGCGGATCAGCGGCACGGTCAGGCGCTGCGGTGAGGCCGCGTAGTCCCAGCCGTACCGGCCCTTGACGCACAGCCGGCCCTTCGAGCCGGGCTGGTCCCGGCCCTCGGCGAACGCGATCGCGCCGCGCTCCCGGTCGACGTTATAGGTGAGCGCGCAGCCGACGCCGCAGTACGGGCAGACGCTGTCCACCTGGTCGAGCTCGCTGCGCGGCCGGATCGGAATGTTGCGGATCGGCTTGTTGGTCAGCGCGCCGGTCGGGCAGGCCGCGACGCACTCGCCGCAGGTCACGCACGACGACGCGCCCATCGGGTCGTTCAGGTCGAAGGCGATCCGGGTGGCGTAGCCCTTGCCGCTGCGGCCGATGACATCGTTGCCCTGGATGTCGTCGCAGGCCCGCACGCAACGGTCGCACAGGATGCAGGCGTCGTGGTCCACCGCGATGACCGGGTTGGACAGGTCGGCCCCCCGGCCCGAGCCGGCGGGCAGGCTGACCGCCCGGTCAGCCCGAAGTGGTCGGCCAGGGCGAGCAGCTCGTTGTCACCGGTGGTGGTCTGCTTGGGGTCGCGCTCGCGCGCGGGCTGGTCGGCGAGCAGCAGCTCGGTGAGCGTGGCGCGGTTGCGCTCGACGTCCGGCGTGGCCGTCTCGACCTCCATGCCGTCCTCGCACGGGCGCACGCACGCGGCGGCGTAGGCGCGCGCCCCGACGTCCACCACGCACATCCGGCAGACGCCCACGGGGTCGTAGCGCTCGTCGTGGCACAGGACCGGGATGTCGATGCCCGCGTGCCTTGGCCGCGTCCCAGATCGTGGTGCCGTCTGGGACGGTGACCGCCACCCCGTCGATCGTCAGCGTGACCGTTCGGGTCGGGGCTGGAGCGTGAATGACCATAACTCAGTATCTACCGTTGCGGGCCAATGAGCACAAATAGGCTCTTGCCTGCCAGCCGCCAGTTGCCCGGCGGCGGTCCCGGTCTGATCCGCATCTGCGGTGCCGGATTCGGTGTTTCACCGGGACGTGCCGCGCCGGGCGCGGCGCGCCTGGGCCGAATCGGCCGGGCCGGTCGCAGCGGTATCGCGGCCCGCTGACGCGCCGTCTGCGGCCCGGTCAGGTCCGCGAGCGGCGCTCCCCGACGACCCCGGCCCGCCCGGACTGCCAAAACGTCCTAATCCGGCGCATCATGTCGCAGTACGATGATCACGGCCAAATCCGGCCTGATCCTAGGAGGTCGTGTTGTCTCTGTCTTTAGTGCAATCTGTCCAGGCGGTCTTCAGCTTCCCCGCGTCCCCGTTCCCGCCCCTGGCCCTGGGGTTCTTTGGTCTCGGCACCGGCTACATGATCTACGGGACGCAGGAGCTGTTCGGCTTTCCCGAGCGCAGCGAGAAAGTCGACTTCGCCACCGGCATGTGGGGCATCTGGATGCCCGGTTTCCTGCAGTTCGTCACCGGCATCTACCTGTTCTCCGGGCTGGCGCTGTTCGGCACGTTCGTGGGGGCGCCGCCGCTGTACATGGCCGCGCTCGCGTTCACCGCCTACGGCGTGCACTGGTTCGCCATCGGCTGGAACCGGATCCGCCAGGCCGACATCCGGGTCCAGGTCGGCATGACGGTCGCCTTCACGCTCATCTCGGTCCTCGGGATGATCGTCTTCTTCCATGTGCACGACAACCAGGTCGGCGGCCTGTTCATCGGCCTGACCTGCATATACGTGACCGACTTCTTCGTCAGTCTCAAGCCCGCCTTCCCGAAGATCGGGAACCCGGCCGAGAGGTTGCTCGGCTTCTTCCACCTCGGCACCGGGTTCTGGCTCTTCTACCTCATGTTCGCCGTGGTGCTGAACTTCGCGCTGAAGTGGACCTGGCCGGTCTAGGCCAGCCGGAGGTCCGCGAGGCTGGCCTGGTCCGGGCGGCCCTCGCCGTCCAGCCCGCGGGCCGCGTAGTAGCCGTCGATCATGCCCCGCAGCCGCTCCGGGGTCAGCGTCGCGACCCGGCCCGACGCGACCGGGAGCGACTCGGACAGCAGCCGCTGCGGCAGCCAGTCGTCCTGCGGCTGCCAGCCCTCGCGGAGGTTGAACACGCGCTTGGCCAGGACGATCCGGCGCGCGGTCTGCCGCAGCTCGGCGCCGCTGGTGTCCCAGCCGGTCACCGCGGACAGCAGCGCCGCCCACTCGTCGAAGGGCTCGCTGAACACGCCGCGCAGGAACTTGCACAGGATCAGGGAGTCCATGACCGCGGCCCGGTCCTCGGTCTCGACCGCCGCGGCCACGTGACCCGGGCCGCCGGCCAGCCGGTCGTGATCGCCGGACAGGTCGGCCTCGTAGGCTCCGGAGCGGTTGTGGTCGGCGCCCCGGGAGTTCACCGCCAGGCCCAGCGCCATGGCCTGCATCGTCCGCGGCTCGTAGCCCGGCAGCTCCAGGCCCTTGACCTGCAGGGCGAACGCGGCCGAGCCGCCGCCCACCCGCTCGGCCGCGCGCCGCGTGCCCTCGGCGAGCAGCTCGCCGAGGCCCTGCCGGGCGCCGATCTCGTCCAGGGCCCGCAGGACCGCGCCGCCGTCGCCGAACCGCAGCCACGGCGCGTCGATCAGGCCCCGCTCGGCGCACTCCATGGCCCAGGCGATGGTGCCGCCGGCCGAGATGGTGTCCAGCCCGAGCTCGTCGCACCGGCCGCTGGCGGCGAGCACGGCGTCGGGGTCGGACACCCCGCACATCGGGCCGAGCGCGAAGACGTTCTCGTACTCCACGCGCGCCTGCTGACCGCCGCGCGCGCGGTAGATGTGCTCGCAGCCGATCGTGCACGAGGCGCAGCTGTTGCGGGTGACCGTGCGCATCTCCGCCAGTTCCTCGGCGGCCAGCTGCGGCGCCTCGGCGAACGTCGCCGCCTGGAAGTTGCGGGTGGGCAGGGTGCTGATGGCGTTGAACGCGAGCAGGTTGGCCAGCGTGCCCAGCTCGCGGTACTTCGCCGTGGCCGGGCCGAACGAGCGGGCGCGCAGGTCCCGGGCGGCCCCGAGCACGGCCTGCGGGTCGGCCGGCGCCACCTTGGCCGCGGCCTTCACCGCGACGGCCTTGAGCCGCTTGGCGCCCAGCACCGCGCCCAGCCCGCCGCGCCCGGCGTGCCGCCCGTCGTGGGAGATCGTGGCGTAGCGCACGCCGCGCTCGCCGGCCGGGCCGATCGCGGCCACCCGCCAGCCCCGCCCGAGACGCTCCCGCAGGCGGCGCTCGGCCTCGGCAGCGGGCAGGCCCCGCAGGTCGGCGGCGTCGGCCAGCCGTGCTCCGTCTCCGTCGACGAGCAGTACCGATGGCTGGGCGCAGGCGCCGCGCACCACGATCGCGTCATGGCCGGTGAGCTTGCCGGAGATCGCGAAATGGCTGGACGACAGCGCGTCGTTCAGCATGCCGGTCAGCGGCGACTTGGCCACCACGGCGAATTTGGCGCTCGTGGTCAGCGGCGTGCCCACCAGGGGGGAGAACACGAAGGCCAGCGGTGCCTCGGCGGCCAGCGGGTCCACTCCGGGCGGGCCGAGGGCGTGCATCAGCCAGGCGCCCAGGCCGGCGCCGCCGATGTAGGCGCGCAGCAGCTCATCGCTCAGCGGCAGCACGCTGGCCGCCGCCGTCCCCGCGTCCACGACGAGCGCCCGCCCGAAATAGCCGCCGGCCGCCATGCGGATCAGCCGCCCGCGTCCGCGGCCAGGAAGAACACCGTGTCGCCGGTCGCCAGCGGCACCTGGCCGTCCCGGGTGATCTGATCGCCGTTCAGCGCCGCCACGATGTGCCCGTCCAGGGCCAGCCCGGCGGCGGCCGCGGCCCCGGCGACGGTGGCCGCGCGCGCCGGCTGCGGGCCGCGGTGCCCGTCGGCCAGGGCGCCGAACCGCTGGATCGTGATCTGCGGCGCCGGGCGGGCCCGCGCCGCCTGGTAGTCGGCCGGCTCGTTGACGTTCACGACCGAGTCCAGCTCGGGATCCAGCGCGGCCAGCATCGGGTCGGCACGCAGGGCGGCCTCGTCCAGCCGGGTGACCGCGCACTGCTCGAACAGGAACGCCGGGCGCAGCCGGCGCTCCGCCACGAGCCGCTCGGCCACCGGGGCCAGCGTGGTGCGGTAGGCGGCAGCCAGCGGCTGCGGGTAGCCGCGGGCGACGGGCAGGCCCACGTCCGCTCCCTCGTCCGCCGCCCGCAGCACCCGCCGGACGAACGCGGGGTGCAGGAACGGCAGGTCGGTGGAGCAGGCGAACGCGATCTCGGCCCGGTCGGCGAGCGCGGCCAGGCCGGCCGCCAGCCCCTGCACCGGGCCCAGGCCTTCGGTCGGGTCGTCGACGACGTCGGCTTCGGGCGGCAGTTCCGGCAGGGCCTGCCCCGGAGCCCGCACCACGAGGACCGGGCCGCCGGCCGCCCGCGAGAGGATGCCGACGGTCCGGCGCAGCAGCGTCGAGCCGTGCCATTCCAGGGCCGCCTTGGGCGTGCCCATCCGGGACGACCGGCCGCCGGCTAGGACAATCCCGGCGGTAGTCGACATGCTCCGATCCTACGTTCTGGCCCGGGCCACCTGGCTCGGCGCAGGCGCCGGGCGCGCCTGGCGTGGCGGGACGGCCCACTGGTGGCGGATTCCCTGGTGGATGGCGGCGTAGATGCGGTCCCGCAGCGAGTTGGCCTCGTCGTCGGTCAGGCTCCGCTCCAGGTGCCGCAGGACGACGCGCACCAGCAGGTTGCGCTGCCCGGGCCGGGCCCCGAGGCGGGCGGCCGCCGCGGCGGGCAGGTCCTCGCACGGGGTGCTGGACAGGATCGCCACGTCCTCGACGCTGTCCGCGTCGGCGCCCAGCGCCTCCCTGATCCGGTCCCCGAGCGTCTCGTCGTCGGCCCCCTCATCGACGGCCACGGACAGGTCCCGGCGGATCGCGGGCATGGCCGAGACCGGCCGGTACGGGGCCAGACCGGCCATCTGGCTGACGATCCGGGGGTCGGCCGACCGCAGCAGCCGGATGTCGGGGATCCCCTTGCCCAGCATCAGCAGCCGGTCCAGGCCCAGGCCGAGGGCCAGGCCACCGCGGCCCGCCAGGCCGGCCCGGGCCAGCACGCCGGGATGGGCCAGCCCGCACTCCCACACCTCCACCCAGTCCGCGCCGCGCATCACGTCGACCTGGCGCCCGCCGGTCGTGTACGGGTGCTGCCGGGGTTCGGCACGGCTCGGGAGGCCCGGCAGCAGCGCGCCGAGCAGGATCGTGATCATCTCGTCCAGGTCGGCGTCGCTGGCCGGCCTGCGGGTGATCCGCCACAGGTCGAGCTGATGCGGCGCGGGCGCGTGCTGCCAGTCGATCGCGTCCCGCCGGTAGACGATCCCCGGGCACACCAGGAGCACGTCGTCGGGCGGGCTGGCGGCCAGGCGGCGCAGCGCGGGCGGCACCATCGCGGTGGAGTGGCTGCGCAGCACGCGCCGGTCGTCGACGTAGCGGGTGTACCGGGCGTCCCTGGTGACGGCGGCCGGCTGGTAGCCGAGGCGGTCGTAGTTGTCGGCGATGGTCACGACCCGGGGCCCGCGGCACCAGCGGGCCTCGCATCCCCAGGCGCCGGTCAGCGCGGTAACGGCCCGCTCCACGAGGAGCTGGATGGCGTGCGGCCCGTCGGCGGGGTCGCTCAGGTCGGTCATCGCCAGGTCGCGCGCAAGCTGCGCGGCGGTGAGATGGGCAGGCATCGGGACTCCTGGTCCTTCGACGGCGGGCAGGGGACGGGCCTCCCGGCTCCGGCCGTCGATCGGAGTCACTCGCTAGCGCGCGCCGGCACCTCCCGACGGCCCACTACGGGCCGGGAGGCTGGCGAATCGCCGCGCTACCGAAGCCATGACTCAAGGATAACGCGGCGCGCCACCGGATAATCGGACCGCGGCCGCGGCCAGCCCGGCGTGCACCGGCTCCTGACCCGCGCGGCGCGGCCGGGGCGCCCCGGCCGCGGTCCGCGCCCCGCTACGACGTCGCGCCCGGGGTCAGCAGGCCCCGGCGGCGCCGGATCGCGAGGTCGGCCTTGGTGAACAGCGTGTCGACCACGATCCCGATCACCAGGATCACGATCATTATCGAGGTGACGCCGGCGAAGTCCTGCAGGTTCTGGTCGTTGTTCAGCAGCACGCCGAGCGACGGCTGGCCCAGGATCAGCACCAGCAGCTCGCCGGCCATCAGGCTGCGCCAGGCGAAGGCCCAGCCCTGCTTCATCCCGGCCACGTACGCGGGCAGCGACGCGGGCAGGATCAGGTACCGGTACAGCGTGACGCCGCGCAGCCCCATGGTCTGGCCGGCCCGCAGCAGCAGCGGCGGCGTGTAGTCCACCCCGGTGATCAGGCCGTTCGCGATCGACGGCGCGGCGCCGAGCACCATGACGAACAGGATCGTGAGCGTCGACAGGCCGAACAGGACGATCCCGATCGGGAACCACACGATGGACGGCATCGTCTGCAGGGCGGTGATGATCGAGCCGACCGCCGCGCGCAGCAGCGGGATCCGGGCCACCAGGATCCCGATGACCGAGCCGATGACCAGGGCCAGCGCGTAGCCGAGCACGGCGCGGCGCAGCGTGATCCCGATGGCCTGCCACAGCAGCGCGTGGTGCAGCTGGCCCCACAGGTCGGGCAGCACCGTGCCCGGCCCCTTGAGCACGTACGACTTCCAGCCGGTGAGGTGCACGAGCCTGCCAGACGACCAGGATCAGCGCGATGGCCAGGAGCTTGGGCCAGGCGGCCGACCAGGCCGAGCGCGCCACCCGGGCCGGGATCGCGCCGTTGCGGGGCCGGCCCGAGCTCGAGCCGGTCCAGCCCGGCGATCGCGGTGGCCTGCTTGCTGCTGGTTGGTTCGCGGCGGGCCGCGTCTCAGTGGCCATGGCGGCTCATCTCCTCGCGGAGGCGGTCGGTGATCGTGGCGGCCAGCCGGGCCACCTCCGGGGAGTCGATCCGGCGCGGTCCCTCCCGGGGTACGCGGTACTCCTCGATCACGCGGCCGGGACGGCTGCTCAGCACCACCACACGGTCGCCGAGGCGCACGGCCTCGCGGACGTTGTGGGTGACGAACAGGACCGTGAGCGCGCTGCTGGCCCCAGATCCGCTCCAGCTCCTCGTGCAGCAGGTCACGGGTCATCGCGTCCAGCGCGCCGAACGGCTCGTCCATCAGCAGCACGTCGGCGTCCTGGGCCAGGGCCCGGGCCAGGGCCACCCGCTGCCGCATGCCCCCGGACAGCTCGTGCGGCCGCTTGCCGCCGAAGCCGCCCAGGTCGACCAGGTCCAGCAGTTCGGCGCACCGTTCCCGCCGCTGCGCCTTGGGCACGCCCCGGGCACGGAGCGCGAGCTCCACGTTCCGCTCGGCGGTCAGCCAGGGGAACAGCGCGGGCTCCTGGAACATCAGGGTCACCCGCCCTCCCCGGTGGAGATCGAGCCGGCCGTCGGCTGGTCCAGCCCGGCCACCAGCGACAGCAGCGTGCTCTTCCCGCAGCCGGACGCGCCGATCAGGCAGGTGAACTCGCCGGGGGCCACGGTCAGGGACACCTGGTCCAGGGCCAGCACCGCGGACGGCCCCCGCCCGTAGACCTTCGAGACCTCGCTCAGGCGGACCGCGACCGGGCCGGCGGCCTGATCGCCTGGTCCCGGAAAGGCTGGCGCCCCCGGAGCTTGCTCCGGGGGCGTGCGCCGCGACTGCGCCACGCTCATGGGCTCACCTGCGCATCGCCCGCCTTCGCCAGCAACTGGTTCAGCGGGCCGAGATCGTACAGGCCGCTGATGTTCTTGACCGGGCTGAGCAGGCCGACGTCCACCGCGTGCTGCGCGTCGGCGGTCAGCGACGACGCGACCGGGTCGTTCGTGAACGTGATCTGCTGGAAGGACGCGGCCAGCACGCTGGGCTTCAGTCCCTTGCCGAGCACGGACGTCAGCTCGGCGTTGGCGGCGGCCTGGGCCGCGGCCGGGTGCTGGTGGATGAAGTTGTTCGCGTCAACCTGGCCCTGCAGCAGCCCGTCGACCACGGTGGGGTGCGCGGCGAGGAAGGACTGGGTCACCACCAGGTTGGTCGTGACGAACTGGCCGCCCGGCCACAGGCTGGCCTCGTTGACCAGCACGTGCCCGCCGTCTTGCACCATCTCGGTGTCGTACGGCGCGGGCTCCCAGCCGCCGGCGATCTGCCCGGACTTGAACTCCAGCACGGCCGCCGAGTTCGGCGAGACCGGCTTGACCGAGACGTCGCCGCCGCCGGTCGTGGTCGTGGTCAGGCCGTGCTGCTTGAGCCAGTAGCGCAGTGCGACGTCCTGGGTGTTGCCGAGCGACGGGGTGGCCAGCGACTGGCCCTTGAGCTGCGCGGCGCTGGTGATGCTGGGCTTGACCACCAGCTGGGCGCCTGCGGACGCGGCGCCGGAGATGACCTTGATCAGCCTGCCGCCCGACGTCTGCCAGGCCTTGATCGCCGGGTTGGGGCCCACGTAGGCCGCGTCGAGCTGGCCGGCCAGCAGCGCGGTGGACTCCTCGGTCCCGGTGCTGAACGGCACCGGCTTCAGGGTCACGCCGTGGCCGAGGTCCTTGGTGAAGAACCCTTGCTTGATCCCCACCAGCGCCGGGGCGTGGGTGATGTTGACGAGGAAGCCGAGCCGGAGGGTCACCGGTGCCGACGAGCCGCCCGAGCCAGACGAACTTGACGCGCCGGATGAGCCGCATCCCGCGGCCAGCAGGGTCGCGGCAGCTACCGCCGCGGCCATCAGCGCTCTTCTCATCGTCGGCCCGCTCCTCATTTTGCCCGCCCGTCCTTCCTCGATCAATTCTTTCCGATCGTAATTATCGACTTAATAGGCAATGCGTTTATACCACAGCCCATCCGGGACCGCACACTCGCGCGGCGCTCAGGTCACGGAGCTCAGATCACGGGCTCAGCTCATGGGCTGAGGACACCGGGCTCAGGCCGTGATCCCCGGCCAGGGGCCCGCGGCGGTCAGCCGCCGGCGTCGCCGGAGTCCTGGAAGTTGATCCCGGCCACCGACGGGTACCGCTGCAGGCACTGCTGCAGCTGCGCCAGGTTGGCGTCGCTGGCCCGGTCGGTGCGGTAGGTCACCGCGCCGTTCATGGTCACCGGGTTCCGCTGCCGGGGCAGGGCCTCGGCCTTCACGTTGGGAATGCGCGAGCACGCCGTGCGTACCCTGAGCATGGTCGCGACCGAGGTGTCCGGCTTGAAGCTCACCGTGGCCCACTGCTGGCCGAGCGCGGCATCGAACTTCGCGCAGCCGGCTGCGGCCAGCAGCACGGCCAGCCCCGCGGCTCCCGCGGCCGCTGCCGAGGTGACCCGGGTTCGGGTGATCACCCGGCTAGACTCTGGCACGCCTGTCAGCTTAATGCCCCGCCGGGGAGGGATCGTGGCCGCGCTCATCGAGGACTACGCGCTCGTCGGGGACATGCAGTCGGCGGCCCTGATCAGCCGGGACGGCGCGGTGGACTGGCTATGCGTGCCGCGCTTCGACTCGGCGGCCTGCCTGGCGGCGCTG
>CAVUYA010000022.1:0-166961 GCA_963745575.1 uncultured Actinomycetota bacterium
TACGCCCACCTCGCTCCGGGCGCCCATGGCAAGGTACTGGAGTCGTGGACGAGGCGCCATGACGCATCAGTGACGCACGGACGGAAGGAGGCCCGTCCCTCATGACGAGAAACGAGCCTCTGACCTGGTCGGGGTGGCCGGATTTGAACCGGCGGCCTCTTCGTCCCGAACGAAGCGCGCTGCCAAGCTGCGCTACACCCCGCGACCGCTCCCGAAGTCTAGCGGACGGTACCCGATGGCGCGTGCTCAGCCGTCCCGCGGGACCAGCGTCAGCAGCGACGCTTCCGGCCGGCAGAACAGCCGGAACGGCGCCCACGGTGAGGTGCCCAGGCCTCCGGACACGTGCAGCCACGGCCGGGCCGGGTCATCGGACCCGGCCGCGGGATGCCGGTGCAGCCCCTTCGCCCGGGCGCGGTCGATCCCGCAGTTGGTGACCAGCGAGCCGTACCACGGCAGGCAGACCTGGCCCCCGTGGGTGTGGCCGGCCAGCAGCAGGTCGTAACCGTCGCCGGCGAACCGGTCCAGGAGCTCGGGCTCGGGCGAGTGCATCACGCCGAGGCGCAGGTCGGCCGCCGGATCGGCCGGGCGGGCGATCTCGTCGTACCGGTCGCGGTGGATGTGCGCGTCGTGCACCCCGGCCACCTCGATGTCCAGGTCCGCGGCCTTGATCCGGCCGCGCTTGTTGTTCGCGTCCAGCCAGCCGGCCGCCTCCAGGCTCGCGCCGAGCTCGGCCCAGGGCAGGTCGGGCTGGCCGCGCCGCGGGTGCAGGGTGCTGTCGCGCCACAGGTAGCGCGCCGGGTTCTTGGGGATCGGCGAGTACAGGTCGTTGGACCCGTACACGAACACCCCGGGCCGGTCCAGCAGCGGCCCGAGCGCCTCAAGGAACGGCAGAACGGAGTCCCGGTGGGCGATCGAGTCACCCGTGTTGACCACCAGGTCGGGCTGCAGGGCGTCCAGCGACCTGATCCACGACATCAGCCGGTGCCGGCCGGGGGTCAGGTGCGCATCGGAGATGTGCAGGAGCCGCAGCGGCCTGGCGCCGGGGGCCAGCACGGGGACGTCATAGGTGGCGCAGCACGAACCAGTTGCGCTCGATGACCGCCGCGTAGCCGAGGACGCCGGCTCCGGCCGCTGCCGTGGCGCCGATGAGGGCTTGTCGTCGCATCCACACATGGTGCCATGCCCCGGGCGCTGCTTCGCCCCGGGCGCGAAGCGGGAAGGGGCCCGGAGGCGGCAGGATGTGCTCATGGCTGAGCTGAAGGATCGGCTGCGCGCCGATCTCACCGCTGCGATGAAGGCACGCGACGAGGTGCGGACCAGGACGCTGCGCATGGTCTTGACCTCGGTGACCAACGAGGAGGTCGCCGGAGACTCGGCCCGTGAGCTCAGCGACGACGAGGTGCTGCGGCTCCTGGCCCGGGAGGCCAGGCGGCGCCGTGAGGCGGCCGACGCGTTCGAGGCGGCGGGGCGCGCGGACCAGGCGGCCGCCGAGCGGGCCGAGGACCAGGTCCTGGCCGAGTACCTTCCCGCGCAGCTCAGCGACGCCGAGCTGGCCGCGCTCGTCGCCGAGGTGATCAGCGAGACCGGCGCGTCCGGCATGTCCGCGATGGGCCAGGTGATGAAGGCGGTCACGCCGCGGGTGGCCGGCCGGGCCGAGGGCGGGCGGGTCGCCGCCGAGGTCCGCCGCGCGCTGGCCGGCTAGCGCGGCCAGCGCCGGATTCCGGCCTAGGGGAGCCGGGCGAGAGGCAGTACGCCCAGCGGGAGCCTGCAAGAGGCCGCCCACGGGGGCCGTGGTGGCCGGGGCTGTGGGCGGAGCTGTCGGGGGGCCGTTCCCGTTGCCGTTCCCGTTCCCGTTGCCGTTCGCCGTTACCGTTCCGCCGCCACCGCCACGGCCGGGCTTCGGCTTCTTGGGCGGCTTGGGCGGCTTGGGCGAGTTAACCCCGTTGCCCATGGAGAAGAACGGGCTGTCCGCGGGCACGCCCACGAACGGGGTAGCCGGGCCCACGGCGGCGTTCGAGAACGTCATCTGCCAGGTCGCGCCCGGCGCGTTGTCGCCGAACATCTGGGCCGGGCAGGTCTGGACCCCGCCCAACGCGGGACTCTCCCGGTAGCACGCGTGCGGGAACCCGATCATCTGGCCGCCCGTGGTCGGGTCGATCGGGTTGAACACCGACACGTACCCGGTCAGGTGCGGGGTGTACCCGGCGAAGGCGGCGTAGAAGCCCTGGTTGGCGGTCCCGGTCTTGGCCGCGGCCGGGACATTGATGCCGCGGTTGCCCGCGGTACCGGAGATGAGAACGCCCTGCAGGATGTAGTTGGCCGCGTCGGCCACCTGGGACGAGAACGCCTGGTGGCAGTTGGCGGACTGCACCGGCAGGCTCCCGCCGCTGCTGGTCAGGATCTGGTTGACCGCGATCGGACTGCAGTACCTCCCGCGCGCGGCCACCGACGCGTAGGCCGCGGCCATGCTCATCGGCGCGACGGGCACCGAGCCGAGTGTGAACGACGAGTCGTTGTCGGCGGATTCCTGGTGGATGGCCCGGTCCGGCTTGAGCAGGTTGCCGCCGTTGACGAAGCGTCATGCCCATGCTGGCCGCGGTCTTGACCACGTTGCACAGCCCGACCTTCTGCTCCAGCTGGGCGTAGAAGATGTTGATCGACTGCGTGGTCCCGTTGTAGAGCGTGAAGATCTGCGGCTTGGGGTTGGGATCCTCCGCGTTGTGGAACAGGAAGGCGGGCACGGTGTCGCCCTGGCAGTTGGTGAACGGGCCGACCGTGCTCGGGTTCACCACGCTCATGTTGAAGCCGAACGGTATCCCCTGCTTGAGCGCGGTGATCAGGGTGAAGATCTTGCTCGACGAGCCCGTCTGGACGCCCCCGGTGCTGCCGTCGTACTGGGTCTCGACGGCGTAGTTGACCGTGGTCTGTCCCGGCCCGCTTCCGTACGGCCGGTCGACCGCGATCGCGCGGATCCTGCCGGTGCCCGGCTGGATCAGCACCTCGGTGTCCACGTTCCGGCCCGGGTTGTAGAAACCCCGAGTTGGCCGGCGCGACCCAGTTGACCGCGTCGTTCGCGGCCTTCTGGTCCTGCGGGTTCAGGGTGGTGTAGATCTTCAGGCCGCCGACGGTGTTCAGCATCTGCTTGGCCGCGGCGAAGGCCGGGTTGGTCCGGATGACGGCCAGCACGTAGTCGCAGAAGAACGCGTCGCTCGCGGCGGACTGGCTGAGGCACCCGCTCTGCAGCGGGAGGGTCGACATCTTCAGGCCGAGCGGCAGCTTCTCGGCGGCCGCGGCCTGCGCCGGGGTGATGTAGCCGACCTGGGCCATCCGGGTCAGCACGGTGTTGCGCCGGTCAATGGCCTGGTCCGGGAAGGCGACCGGGTCGTACTGCGAGGGATTGCGCACCAGCCCGGCCAGCAGCGCCGCCTCCGGGAGGGTCAGGTCCGCCGCGCTGGTGCTGAAGTAGCGCTCCGCCGCCACCTGGATGCCGTAGGCGCTGTGGTTGTAGTAGGCGGCGTTCAGGTAGGCGGCCAGCAGTTCCTGCTTGGTCATCTCGTGCTCGACGACCGCGGCCATCCGCAGCTCGCGGATCTTCCGGGCGACCGTGTCCTCGGACGCGTCGTCCTGCTGCTGCTTGGTGGTCGCGGTCAGGATCAGCGCGTTCTTGACGTACTCCTGCGCCAGCGTGGAGCCGCCCTGCGGGTTGGCGCTGGTGCTCAGGTCGTTGGCGAGCGCGCGGAGGGTGCCCCGCAGGTCGAACGCGCCGTGCGCGTAGAAGCGGGAGTCCTCGATCGCGACGATCGCGTTCCGCATCACCGGCGCGATCTGGTTGTACGCGACCGGCACGCGGTAGAGGTTCCTGGGGTAGTAGTACGCGATCAGGTTGCCGTCGGCGTCGAGGATCTCCGAGCGCGACGGGATCTGCCCCAGGGACGGCACCTTGAGCGTGTTGAAGGTGTTCGCCGCGTTCCGGGTGACGACCCCGGCCGCCCCGAACAGCGGTACGGCCACGGCCGCCACGAGCAGCCCGGCCCCCACGGACACGGCCAGGAGCTTGCCGACCGCGCTGACGCGGCCGCCGCCGGCGCGGCGTTGCGAGTTCAGCACGCCAATCAGGTTACGCTGCCGTCGTCATGAGAACGCCCAGACAGCCGGATCCTGCGCTCTTTTCCCTGCTGGCGGGGGTTCCGGCGGCGCGCCGCCGGCTTGAGGGAGCAGCGGGGCGCGGCCTGATTGGCTGGCCCGCCGGAGGTGGTGAACAGGGCCGTGACTAGTAACCTCCGGGCGCATAGCCCAGGCGGGCTATTTTGAGAAATGGGCCTGGTGGGGTCTAGCGCTACGGGCTGGACTTCCGTAAGTTACCTTTCCGCGACCATCGCACCGAGGCCCGGCGTGACGCCGCGTGCCCGGACCGCTACGAGACGCCATCTGGCGTGACGACCCGACGTGGGCGTGACGATCAGGAGGAGTGAACCACATGTGGATCACGGACTGGACCGCGCGTGCTGCGTGCAAGGGAACTGATCCTGACGAGCTTTTCGTTCAGGGCGCGGCGCAGAATCGGGCCAAGCTGATCTGCCGGGGGTGTCCTGTCCGGACCGAGTGCCTCGCTGACGCGCTCGACAACCGGATCGAGTTCGGCGTGTGGGGCGGCATGACCGAGCGCGAGCGGCGGGCGCTGCTGCGCCGCCGCCCGGACGTCACCTCATGGCGCGACCTGCTCGAGAACGCGCGCAACCAGTACGAGCGCGCGGGCGACGAGCTCGTCGCCAGCTGATCACGGTGATAGCGGATCACAGCGTTGTGATCGCCGGGCCCGCGCGGTAGCAACCCGCCCGGACCCCTGTCGTCATCCGATCGGGAAACTGTCCCCAACCGTCTCCGAGCCCGGCCAGATCGTGCACGTCGTCGGGCTGGGCCGGTACTTCGGCCACCGGCACGTGCGGGTGCGCGGTCGTGAAGTGCTCGGCCACCCGGCGCTCGGCCGCCGAGAGCTGCATCCGCTCGGCGTGCAGCCGCAGGGCCGCGATGGCCAGCGCGTGCTGTCCGGCCGAGGGCCGTCGGCGGCGAGGGTCTCGGCGGCGGCCAGGCTGCGGGCCGCCGACAGGCGGGCCGCGGGCAAGCGGTGCACCCGGTTGAGGACCAGGCCGGCCAGCGGCATGCCCTCCTGCGCCAGGCGCTCCACGAAGTACGAGGCCTCGCGCAGCGCGTCCGGCTCGGGCGCCGCCACCACCAGGAACGCCGTGCCCGGCGCGCGCAGCAGCTGGTAGGTGTAGTCGGCCCGCTCGCGGAACCCGCCGAACATCGTGTCCAGGGCCGACACGAACGTCTGCACGTCCTTGAGCACCTGGGCGCCGAGCACCTTGGTCAGCACCCCGGTGACCATGCCGAAGCCGGTGTTCAGCATTCTCAGGTAGGCCCGCCCGCCGACCTTCGCCGGGACCACGAGGAGCCGGATGAGCTTGCCGTCGAGGAACCGGCCCAGCCGCTGCGGGGCGTCCAGGAAATCGAGCGCGGACCGGCTCGGCGGGGTGTCCACGACGATCAGGTCCCAGGCGTCGGCCCGGCGCAGCTGGCCGAGCTTCTCCATGGCCATGTACTCCTGCGTGCCGGAGAACCCGGACGACAGCGACTGGTAGAACGGGTTGGCCAGGATCTGGGCCGCCCGGTCCGGGTCGGCGTGGGCCTCGACGATCTCGTCGAAGGTCCGCTTCATGTCCAGCATCATCGCGTGCAGGCTGCCATCGGGCGTTCCGTTATGGCCCTGGGTCTTCTCGCCGTTGCCCGCGGGGAGGCCGGTCGGGGAGCGGAACCGGGCGCGGGGTGTTGTCCAGGGAGGTCAGGCCCATGGACTGGGCCAGCCTGCGCGCCGGGTCGACGGTGAGCACGACCACGTGCCGGCCGCGCTCCGCCGCGCGCAGGCCCAGCGCGGCGGCGGTGGTGGTCTTGCCCACGCCGCCCGACCCGCAGCAGACGATCACCCGGGTCCGCCGGTCATCGATGAGCCGGTCGAGGTCGAGCCGCGGCGGCACGCTCATCACGCGGTGCTCCCCGGTCACGCTGTGTTTCCTGCTCGCCTCCGGGGCGCTTTAACCCGCCTCCTCCTCGCTCGCTCGCTCGTCCCTCGCGCCCTCGCCGCCGCCGCCCCTTCGCCTCGCTCACGCGGCCCCCTGGTCGCGGAGCGCGGCCGCCAGCCGGTACAGCCCGCCCAGGTCCATGCCGTCGGGAATCATCGGCAGCTCGTAGCACGGCTGGCCCGGCTCGGCCAGCCTGTGCCGCTGCACTTCCTGGCCGACGGCGGTCACCGCGTGCTCGGTGAGCTCGGCGGCCAGGTCGGCGGCCAGGCGCAGGCTGTCGTCCAGCCCGGCGGCCTTGAGGCCGAGCGCGAGCTCGTGCTCGTCGGCCGATCCCGCCGCCGCCCGGCGGAGCTCGGCCGGCGACAGTTCCTCCGGCCGCACCATGTTGATCATGATGCCGCCGACCTGGATCCCGCCGTCGGGCAGTTCGCGCAGTTCGGCGATGCCGTCCAGGACCTCCTGCACGGGCATCTCCTCGAGCGTGCTGACGAAGTGCACGGCGGTCTCCGGCGAGTGGATCACCCGCTGCACCGTGTCGGCGTGATTGCGGATCGGCCCCACCCGGGCCAGCCCGGACACCTCGGTGCTCACGTTGAGGAACCGGCCGATCCGGCCGGTCGGAGGGGCATCCATGACCACGGCGTCGTAGACCCGCTTGCCGCCCTTCTTCCGGCGGACGGCCTCCGCGGCCTTCCCGGTCAGCAGCACGTCCCGCAGCCCCGGCGCGATCGTGGTCGCGAAGTCCATGACGCCGAGCCTGGTCAGCGCCTTGCCCGCGTGCCGCAGGTTATAGAACATCTCCAGGTACTCCAGCAGCGCCGACTCCGGGTCGGCGACGAGCGCGTAGACGTCGCCGCCGGGCTGGGTGGCGCTGTCCGGGGCGACGGCGATCTTGCGCTCCTCGTAGGGGAGCGGCGGGCGGTCGAAGACCTGGGCGATGCCCTGACGGCCCTCCACCTCCATCAGCAGCACCCGCTTCCCGCCGGACGCGAGCGCGAGCGCCAGGGCGCCGGCCACCGTGGTCTTGCCGGCTCCGCCCTTTCCGGTGACGACGTGCAGCCGCACGCCCTCCCAGTCCGTGTCCCGTGTGCTCACCCCTTGGAGGCTATCCGCGCCAGCGCACCGGATGTCCCGGCTATCCCGTGCGCCGGCCGGCGTCCCCGCGACGCACCCGTGGCTCAAGGGCCGCAACGGGCCGTCAGCGGCGGTGTCGCCGTGCCCGAATGGCACTAGGCTGGAGCGAGAGATGGCGCAACCGTGACCGGAGAGAGGTGAAGGTGATGGTTGTCCTGGTAGTCATTCTGGTAATACTCGTCCTCGGCGGGCTTATTGCCGTCAGCGCGGTCGCTGAAGATCGTGCAGCAGTACGAGCAGGGCATCATTTTCCGGTTCGGGAAGGTCCTGCCGGGGACCCGCGGTCCCGGGCTGACCATTATCCGGCCGGTCGGCGACCGGATGCAGAAGGTCAACATGCAGATCATCGCCATGGCCGTCCCGGCCCAGGAAGGCATTACCAAGGACAATGTCAGCGTCCGGGTCGACGCGGTGGTCTACTTCCGGGTGGTGGACCCGATCAAGGCGACCATCAACGTGCAGAACTACATGTTCGCGATCTCCCAGCAGGCGCAGACCTCGCTGCGGTCGATCATCGGCCAGTCGGAGATGGACCAGCTGCTGTCGGAGCGGGACTCGGTGAACCGGGAGCTGCGGCGGATCATCGACGAGCCGACCGAGGGCCCGTGGGGCGTGCGGGTGGAGCGGGTGGAGATCAAGGACGTCTCGCTGCCCGAGGGCATGAAGCGGTCGATGTCGCGGCAGGCGGAGGCGGAGCGGGAGCGCCGCGCGCGGATCATCACCGCCGACGGCGAGTACCAGGCGTCCAAGCGGCTGGCCGCGGCGGCCAACGTGATGGCCCGCGACCCGGCCGCGCTGCAGCTGCGGCTGCTGCAGACCGTGGTCGAGGTGGCGGCCGAGCGCAACAGCACGCTGGTCATGCCGGTGCCGGTCGAGCTGCTGCGGTTCTTCGACAAGTTCACGCCCCCCGGCGCGGCGGGCCAGGACAGGTCCGCCGCCGACTCGGCGTCACTCGCGGACTTCGGCGGCGAGGACGTGGAGCAGCAGGAAAAGGAGATCGAGAGCGGCGCGCCGCTGGAGATACCGGAGGTGCCGTCGATCCCCGAGCTGCCCGAGGCGGACGCGGGCCTCGACAAGGTGGCCGGCGCCCCGAAGGACACCACGGTCGTGACCGGGGACGGCCACAGCGACGACACCGTGGTGGAGCCGGTCCAGTCACCCGCCCGGCGCGGGCGGCACTCGGGCACGTAGCACCGCGCTTGCCCCGCGGGGCTGCGGAAGACCCTGATCCGGGGAGACGCCGACCGCGCGGCGGCGTCTTCCCGTTAGGGTCATGCTCATGGCGAAGTGGGAATACGCGACGGTTCCGCTGCTGGTGCACGCGACCAAGCAGATCCTGGACAACTGGGGCGAGGACGGGTGGGAGCTGGTGGCGGTCGTCCCCGGCCCGAATCCTGAGCAGCTCGTCGCCTACATGAAGCGCGAACGGTCGTGAGCGCGCCGGAGGGCGGGTCGCCCGAGGCCCGGCTGGCCGCGATCGGGCTCACGCTGCCGAAGGTGTCGCCGCCGCTCGCCGCCTACGTGCCCGCCGTGCGTACCGGCGACTACGTGTACACGGCCGGGCAGCTGCCGCTCGTCGACGGCCAGCTGCTGGCCACGGGCAAGGTCGGTGCCGACATCGGCGTGGTCGAGGCCAGCGCGCTGGCCCGGACCTGCGCGCTGAACGCGCTGGCCGCGGTGGCGTCGGTGACCGGCGGGCTCTCCGCGATCCGGCGCATCGTCAAGGTGACCGGCTTCGTGGCCAGCGCCCCGGCCTTCACCCAGCAGGCCCAGGTGGTCAACGGCGCGAGCGAGCTGCTGCTCGAGGTGTTCGGCGAGGCGGGTCGGCACGCTCGCAGCGCGGTCGGGATGGCCGTGCTGCCGCTGGACGCCCCGGTGGAGGTCGAGCTGATCGCCGAGGTCCGGGACAGTGATCGAGCCAACGGGGGCGCGCCGCCGTCCGTGAAGGGGAAGAGGAGGCGGGTGGGGAGCAGGGTGCGAGGAACGAGCGCCCGACCGAGGAGGGAAGACGGCAGTGAAGGGGGATGGGGAGGTGGGCGGGACCCCGGAGGCGAGCGTGAAACACTGAACGCGATCCGGATCGGCGGCCAGCTCGGCCAGCGGGCCCTGGACATCCTGGCCGGCAAACAGCCCCCGGCACAGCCGCGTGACGCGGCCACGGTGATGCTGCTGCGGCCCGCCGGCCCCGACGGCGGCCTTGAGGTCTACATGCTGCGCCGCAAGTCCTCGATGGCGTTCGCGCCCGGCGCCTTCGTCTTCCCGGGCGGCTCGGTCGACGCCCGGGACGCCGACGAGCAGGTGGCCTGGGCGGGGCCGGATCCGGCCGAGTGGGGCCGGATCTTCGACGCGCCCCCGCAACTGGCCTGCGCGCTGGTCTGCGCCGCGATCCGGGAGACCTTCGAGGAGTCCGGCGTGCTGCTGGCCGGGCCGTCGGCCGGCTCGGTCGTGGCCGACACCACCGGAGCGGACTGGGAGGCGGACCGCCAGGCGCTGCTCGACCGCTCGCTCTCGCTGGCCGAGATGCTCGCCCGGCGCGGGCTGGTGCTCCGGTCCGACCTGCTCAGGCCCTGGTCCCGGTGGATCACGCCGGTGATCGAGGAGCGCCGCTTCGACGCCAGGTTCTTCGCCGCCGCGCTGCCCCGCCAGCAGCGCACCCGGGATGTCGGCGGCGAGGCAGCGGCGGTGGCCTGGGTGCGCCCGGGCGACGCGATCGCCATGGGACGCCGCCGGGAGATCGTGCTATGGCCGCCGACCGCGGTGACCCTGGCCGAGCTCGCGGCCTGCCGGGACGTGGCGGCCGCGCTCGCGCCGCGCCAGGTCAGGCCGGTGCTGCCGGAGGCGAGCGTGGCCGAGGGGGCGGTCTGGCTGACCCTCCCGGCGGAACTGGAATATCCCCTTTGACATCCTCCACCCGCCTCAAGGCGGGGGATTCCAGCCGCAGTCCTGGCGGACTGCGCTGTTGGTTCGCGGTTCATCGCCGTGCCTTGGTGCGCAAGAAGGCTCCCCGCGCTGCCACCGCATGCCCTGCGGCGGTCCTGCGTGCCGACGGCTTGGCTATCGCCGCCGACTCCCTGACGGTACCGCCGGGCACCGACAAAACGGAGGGAGGGAGGCGGCGTTTCCTCCCCGGTCGTAGCGCCGGGTTCTCCGCGCCGCGACTTCGATGACGGAGATCGACGGGTCGGGGACGGCCCGCGCGCGTTGCGTTCTGGCCCCCAATCCGTCGCTGATGACGCTGGACGGCACCAACACCTGGCTGGTCGCCGAGCCCGGCGCCGCGGCGGCGATCGTGGTGGACCCGGGCCCGGACGACGAGGGGCACCTGCGCCGGGTGCACGACACCGCGACCGGCGCGGGCCAGCGCATCGAGATGATCGTGCTGACGCACGGCCACTCCGGATCACTCGGACGGCGCCCGCTGGCTGGCCGAGCTGACCGGCGCCCCGGTCCTGGCGGTCGACCCGGCGCACCGCCTGGGCTCGGCGGGGCTGCGGCCGGGCGACACGGTGCGGGTCGGCGGCTGCGAGCTGCGGGTGATCGAGACACCGGGGCACTCGGCCGACTCGGTGTGCCTGCTGCTGGAGGCGGATGGAGCCGTGCTGACCGGGGACACCGTGCTGGGCCGGGGCACCACCGTGATCGGCAGCGACGGCAGCCTGAGTGACTACCTGGCCTCGCTGGACCGGCTGCGGGCGCTGACCGACGCCCGCGGGCTGACGGCCCTGCTGCCCGGGCACGGGCCGATGCTCGACGACCCGGCGGGGACGCTGGACTACTACATCGCGCACCGGGCGGAACGGCTCGCCGCGGTGGAAGCCGCGCTCGCCGCCGGGGAGACCACGCTGGCTGGCATCGTGGCCCGGGTCTACGTGGATGTCGACCGCGCGCTGTGGCCGTTCGCCGAGTGGTCGGTGCGCGCCCAGCTCGGGTACCTGGCCGAGCGGGGCGAGCTGCCGCCCGGCGTTGGGTGAACCCTTTTCGTCCTCCCCGCGGCGGCCCACGGACTCTGGCCCGAGGCCGACGGATGAAAAGAGTTCATGGCCGCCCCCGCCCGGGGAGTAAGCCTTTCATCCTCCTGATGGCTACCTGCATGATCTGGGCCCGAGGCCGACGGATGAAAAGGTTCAGTTACCTGGCCCGCTTGCGCATCCGTTCCGGGTCTATCAGCAGCACTGACTTCGGGTGCAGCTGGATCCAGCCACGGGCCACGAAGTCGGCGAGGGCCTTGTTGACCGTCTCCCGTGACGCCCCGACCAGCTGGGCCAGCTCCTCCTGGGTCAGGTCGTGGTTGACCTGCAGTCCGTCCTCCTGCTGGATGCCGAATCGCGCCGCCAGGTCCAGCAGGGCCTTCGCGACCCGGCCCGGCACGTCGGTGAAGACCAGATCGGACATGACCTCGTTGGTGCGCCGGAGCCGCCGGGCCAGCGCGGCGAGCAGGTGCATGGCCACGTCGGGCCGTCCCGTGAGCCACTTCCGCAGGTCGTCATGGGCCAGCGCGGCCAGACGGACGTCGGTCACGGCCGAGGCGCCCATGGTGCGGGGGCGCGGGTCGAACAGGGACAGCTCGCCGAACATCTCGCCCGGCCCCATCAGGCTGATCAGGTTCTCCCGGCCGTCCGCGGACTTCCTGGTGAGCTTGATCTTGCCGTCGATCACCACGTACAGCCGGTCCCCGGCTTCGCCCTCGTCGAAGAGCCGCTCACCGCGGGCCAGCTCGACGTCGGTCACCCCGGCTCGCAGCGCCTTCGTGTCCTCCTCGTCCAGGGCCTCGAACAGTGGTGCCCGCCTGAGCACGTCCTCCGCGTGTGCCACGGCCTGCACCTCCTCGCCCGCTCCAGGCGCTATGACTCAGTGTCGCGCATTCGCTGACCAGAAAGCGACGTTCGCCCCTTCCGCGCGGGTCCGGCCATGCTCCGTCGCGTTGTGATCAATGATCGTGACCCTCCGACCGGGCCAGGCGGGCCCGGGACTCCTCGATCTCGGCCTCGGCGTGCGCCCGGTCCGCCCACTTGCCGGCCTCCACCATCTTGCCGGGCTCCAGCTGCTTGTAGACCTCGAAGAAGTGGTGGATCTCCAGGCGTTCGAACTCCGGCACGTCCTCGATGTCGACCAGGTGTCCCATCCGCGGGTCGGTCGCCGCCACGCACAGGACCTTGTCGTCCATGCCGTTCTCGTCCACCATCCGGAACATGCCGATCGCCCGGCACCGGATCAGGCAACCGGGGAACGTGGGCTCCTCCAGCAGCACCAGCGCGTCGAGCGGGTCGCCGTCGTCGGCCAGGGTGTCCTCGATGAAGCCGTAGTCGGCCGGGTACCGGGTCGAGGTGAACAGCATCCGGTCCAGCCGGATCCGGCCGGTCTCGTGATCCACTTCGTACTTGTTCCGCTGCCCCTTGGGGATCTCGATGGTCACGTCGAATTCCACGGTTCCCACCTCTCGGCCGGTAGATGATGAACCTTTTCATCCTTCCATGGCTGAACCCTTTTCATCCGTCGGCCACAGGCCCAGAGTGCGTGGGGCAGCCAAGAGGAGGATGAAAAGGGCTCACTGCCCACGTACCCTGAGCGCGAGATCGACGGATGAAAAAGGTTCATTGCTCCGTGGCCTCGATGTCCGCCCGGCCGGGTCCTGCGGTGCCCGGCCGGGGCAGCGGGTTCGGCCGTTTCGCGAGGGGAGGTGACCGGTTGCGCCGGCTTCGCCGCGTCGCGTTACTGTCACTGGCCCTGCTCAGCGTGTTCACCCTGACCGCCGGCGTGGCCGTAGCCCGTCTGCTGCCCCCGCGGCTCGCGCTGTGGCGGCTGCCCACGGTGGCCGCGCACCGGCTGGCCGGGACCGGGCCGGTGCTCAGCCCGGTGCCGGACCCGGCGGCCCTCGGTACCACGGCGCAGGCCGGGCCGGCCGCGCCGGATACGCGGGATGCGACGGCCGCGGGGGTGAGCGCCGCCCTGTCCGGCCTGCTCGGCTCGGCCGCGCTCGGCCCGCACGTCGGCGCGGCGGTCACCGACCTGTCCTCAGGCCAGGTGCTGCTCTCCCGCCAGGACAGCTCGGGCTTTGCCCCGGCCTCCACGGCGAAGCTGGCCGTGGCGACCGCCGCGCTCCACGTGCTCGGCCCTGCGGCCCGGCTCACCACCCGGATCGTGGCCGGCCCGGCGCCGTCCTCGGTGATCCTCGTCGGGGGAGGCGATCCGACGCTGGCCGCCGGGCGCCCGCCGGCCTCCGATTACCCCCAGCCGGCGACGCTGGCCTCGCTGGCCGGCCAGACGGCGCGGGCGCTGCGGGCCAAGGGCATCCACGCGGTCCGGGTCGGCTACGACACGTCGCTGTTCACCGGGCCGCTGCTGGGCCCGGGCTGGGCGAGCGGCGACGTCAGCGGGGGCGACGTGACCCCCATCGAGTCGCTGGAGGTCGACCAGGGCAGGCTGACCACGGGCGGCGCTCCCCAGGACGCGGACGACCCCGGCAACCTGCGGCCCCGCACGATCGCCCCGGCCGCCGACGCCGCGCGCGCCTTCGCCTCGTTCCTGGCCGGCCAGGGGATTGCGGTACGCGGGCCGGCGGCCCCGCAGGCCGCGCCGCGCGGCAGCGCCACCATCGCCGCGGTGTCCTCCCCGCCGCTGGCCCAGATCATCGAGCAGATGCTCACCGAGAGCAACAACGTGATCGCGGAGAACCTGGCCCGGCAGGTCGCGATCGCTACCGGGCGGCCCGCCTCGTTCAGCGGTGCGGCGGCGGCGGAGACCGCCGTGCTGCGCGGCCTCGGCGTCCACGGGGGCATCGCGCTGGCCGACGGCAGCGGCCTGTCGCCGCTGGACCGGATCACGCCGGACGTGCTCGTGCAGCTGATCCGGCTGGACGCCGCGCCCGGCCAGCCGGGCCTGAGGCCGGTGATCACCGGCCTTCCGGTGGCCGGCTTTTCCGGCACGCTGAGGCCCGGCGGCAGCGTCTTCCCCGACGTGGGCCAGGCCGGGCGTGGCGTCGTGCGGGCCAAGACCGGCAACCTGCTGACCGTGGTCTCGCTGGCCGGCATCGCCCAGGCCCGGGACGGCCAGCTGCTGGCGTTCGCGTTCATGGCGGACCAGTTGCCGGCGGGGGGCCTGGACGCCGGGGCCTCCGCCCTGACCGGTCTGGCCACGGACCTGGCGGCCTGTGGCTGTCATTGAGCGCACCTGGGCGCGGCCGTTGGTACCCGTCGGTCGCTGACTACCCCTCCGGTCAACGTACGGTGGGAGGGTGAGCAGCTCTCAGATGATCGACTGGAATGTAGCCACGTCAACCGGGGTCAGGTGGGCGCGGCCCGGGCCTGCCGTGAGCATGGCCGAGGCCAGGAAGGTGGTCGCGGAGCTGCGCAGGCTCGCCATCGCCGTCCAGGAACCGGTCCGCGAGGTCACCGGCCTGCCAGGCCTGGGTGACGGCGGCCGGATCGCGGTCGTGGACCGGCCGGGGTGGATCCGGGCCAACGTCGACGGGTTCCGGGTGGTGCTGGATCCGCTGGTCGAGCACATGCGAGAGAAGGGCACGGCGCCGCCGCCCGGGTCCTTCGTCGGCACGGTCGGGTCGCGGGTCACCGGCATGCAGGCGGGCCTGATCCTGGCGTACCTGGCCGGCCGGGTCCTGGGCCAGTACGAGCTGTTCCTGCCGCCGGACCCGGACACGCCGGAGCCGGCCGCCGCGGAGGCCCCCGCGGGCCGGCTGACCCTGGTGGCGCCGAATATCGTCATGGTGGAGCGTGAGCTCGGGGTGGACCCGCACGACTTCCGGCGCTGGGTGTGCCTGCACGAGGAGACGCACCGGGCCCAGTTCACGTCGGTGACCTGGCTCCGTCCTTACGTGCAGGAGCAGATGACGGAGTTCTTGCTGGCCTCGGACCTGGACCCGGCCTCGATCCTGGACCGCCTGCGGTCCGCGGCCGATGCAGTGGCCGGCGCGGTCCGCGGCGGGGGCGAGAGCCTGATCGAGGCGATCCAGACTCCGCGCCAGCGCGAGATCCTCGACCGGCTGACCGCCGTGATGACGCTGGTGGAAGGCCACGGCGACTACGTGATGGACGCGGTCGGGCCGAAGGTGGTGCCGTCGGTGGAGGAGATCCGGGCCAAGTTCTCGGCCCGGCGCCACTCCGGCAGCCGGATCGAGCAGGCCATCCGCAGGATCCTCGGCATCGACCTGAAGATGAAGCAGTACGAGCAGGGGTCGCGGTTCGTCAAGACCGTGGTGGACGAGGCCGGGATGGAGGTCTTCAACAAGGTCTGGACGTCTCCGGAGACGCTCCCGACTAGGGATGAGATCACCAGCCCCCGCACCTGGCTCGACCGGGTCGGCGGCATCCGCAGCGAGACAAACGGCCACCCCACGGACCGCAGCGACACGAACGGCAGCGGCACGAACGGCGCCGGGCCGGACGGCGAGACGGCCGGCGGCACCGCGGCCGCCGGCTAACCCCGCGAGGCTGGATCGCGAGCACCCGCAAGCCAAAGGGACGGCGCGAGCCCCGCGAGCCAAAGGGGCCCGCCGCGCGAGCCCCCGCGAGCCAAGGGGCCCGCTGCGCTAGTCCCCCGCGAGCCAAAGGGGTCCGCCGCGCGAGCCCCCGCGAGCCAAAGGGGCGCGGTGCCGCCTGGACTGAGGAGCGAGGATCGAGGGAACGAGGGAACGAGCGACGAGGGAAGGCGGCGCCTCCAAGCGCCCCGGAGGCGAGCGGGAAAGAAAACAGCGCCCGGAGGCGAGCAGGGAGGAAAGATGGGCCCGGACCCGGCGGTCGCGGCCGTCCGGCTGGGCGTGCGCCGTTGCCTGTCCGGTGCCGGCCTGGCCCCGGGTGACCTGGTGCTGGCCGCCTGCTCGGGCGGCGCGGACTCGCTGGCCCTGGCCGCGGCGGCCGCGTTCGAAGCGCCCCGGCTCGGGCTGTCCGCGGGCGGCGTCACCGTCGACCACGGGCTGCAGGACGGGTCGGCCGAGCAGGCCAGGAAGGTGACCGAGACCCTCGCCGAGATCGGCCTCGACCCGGTGCGGAGCATCCGCGTGACCGTGGCGCGGTCCGGCGCCGGACCGGAGGCGGCCGCGCGGGCGGCCAGGTACCAGGCCCTCGACCGCGTCGCCGACGCCACCGGCGCGGCCGCGATCCTGCTCGGCCACACCACGGATGACCAGGCCGAGACCGTGCTCCTTGGCCTGGCGCGCGGTTCCGGCCCGCGCTCGCTGGCCGGGATGCCCGAGCGCCACGGCCGCTGCCTGCGCCCGCTGCTCGGGGTCACCCGGGCCCAGACCGCGGCGGCCTGTGCCGCCGCGGGCCTCGAGCCCTGGGACGACCCGCAGAACGCCGACCCGGCGTATGCCCGCGCCCGGGTGCGCCACCGGCTGCTCCCGGCCCTGGAGTCCGAGCTCGGGCCCGGCGTGGCGGAGGCCCTCGCCCGCACCGCCCAGCAGTTGCGCGCCGATGCCGATTTCCTCGACGCTCTCGCCCAGGCCGAGGCAGAACGGATAGCCGTGCCCGGCTCCGGGGAGCTCCCGCTCGACGCGGTCGCGGCCCTGCCGCAGGCCGTCAGGTCGCGGGTGCTGAGGAACGCGGCCATCGCGGCCGGCTGCCCGGCGGGCGCGCTGACCGCGCGCCACGTGGCCGGGCTCGACGCCCTGGTGACCGGCTGGCGCGGTCAGCGCTGGACCGACCTGCCCGGCGGCGTCCGCGGCCTGCGCCGTTATGGCAAGCTGCTCTTCAGCTCGAGTGACGGGAAGGACGCGGGTGGACGCGACTGACATGGGCGCCGACCTGGCGGAAGTGCTGATTACCCCGAACCGGCTGCAAAGCCGTATCGCGGAGCTCGCCGCGCAGATCGACGCGGATTACGCCGATCGCGAACTGCTTCTGGTCGGCGTGCTGAAGGGCGCGGTCATGGTGATGGCCGACCTGGCCCGCGCCATGCGGCTGCCGGTGCAGATGGACTGGATGGCGGTTTCCTCGTACGGCTCCGGCACGAAATCGTCGGGGGTGGTGCGCATCCTCAAGGATCTCGACTGCGATATCACCGATCGCCACGTCCTGGTCGTGGAGGACATCGTTGACTCCGGCCTGACCCTGTCCTGGCTGGTCAGGAACCTGCAGTCGCGCGGTCCGGCGTCGTTGCAGGTTTGCGCGCTGCTGCGCAAGCCCAGTGCCGCGCGGGTGGATGTCGACGTGGCGTACACGGGTTTCGACATTGGCGATGCGTTCGTCATTGGCTATGGGCTCGACTACGCGGAGCGATACCGGAACCTTCCGTTCATCGGAACCCTGGCCCCGCACGTCTACGGCGGCGGGCACGACAACACGGCCGTGCCAGGCAAGGCGCCGTGAGGAGCGGGGAAGCAACGGGGGAACACGTTGTGACGTGAAATACGTTCTAGCTCACGACGTGGCAGAGGCTGCGGCGTACGAAGGTGCTTCCTACGTGTCAGCGGTAGCTGGTGCGGTGTACCGTCAATTATTCGCTGTGTTACCAGGCGGGCAGAGAGGAAGACTGCGCGTGAGCGTTGGGACGCATGGCAGTCCCGCCGGAGGAAGGCGGGACCTGAGGCTCGTCAGGAGGGGTCGGCCCGCTACCGGCGCGGCCGTTCGTCGATGGATCTGAAGCGCTACTTCCGCGGGCCGTTCGTTGCCGTCCTCGTCGTCTTGCTGCTGTTCTTCTTCCTGTACCGCTACGCGAGCTCGGGCAACTCGTACAAGCAGGTCGACACCTCGCAGGTGATCAGCGCCATCGAGAACAACCAGGTCAAGTCGGCGCTGCTGATCGACTCCAGCCAGACGATCCAGGTCACGACCACCAAGGGCCAGTTGCTGCAGGCATCCTGGGTCGGCAACCAGGGCCAGCAGCTCGCCACCGAGTTGCAGCAGCAGGTGCAGAAGGGCAACCTGCCCGGCGGCTACAACGTCCAGCCCCCCAAGGGCAGCTCGATCTTTGACGTGATCTTCAGCTGGCTGCCGATCATTCTGATCGTCCTGATCTTCCTGTTCATGCTGAACCAGATGCAGGGCGGCGGCTCCCGGGTGATGAACTTCGGGAAGTCCAAGGCCAAACTGATCACCAAGGACACTCCGAAGACGACCTTCGCCGACGTGGCCGGCGCGGACGAGGCGATCGAGGAGCTGCAGGAAATCAAGGAGTTCCTGCAGAGCCCGGGCAAGTTCCAGGCCATCGGGGCGAAGATCCCCAAGGGCGTGCTGTTGTACGGGCCGCCGGGCACCGGCAAGACGCTGCTGGCGCGGGCGGTGGCCGGCGAGGCCGGGGTCCCGTTCTACTCGATCTCGGGCTCGGACTTCGTCGAGATGTTCGTCGGCGTCGGCGCGTCCCGGGTCCGCGACCTGTTCGAGCAGGCCAAGGCGAACGCCCCGGCGATCGTCTTCGTCGACGAGATCGACGCGGTCGGCCGGCACCGCGGAGCCGGCTTCGGCGGCGGCCATGACGAGCGCGAGCAGACGCTCAATCAGCTGCTGGTGGAGCTCGACGGCTTTGACACCAAGGGCGGGGTCATCGTGATCGCGGCCACGAACCGGCCCGACATCCTGGACCCGGCGCTGCTGCGTCCCGGCCGGTTCGACCGCCAGATCGTCGTGGCCCAGCCCGACCTGAACGGCCGCAAGGGCATCCTGCGGGTGCACGCGCGGGGCAAGCCGCTGGGGCCAGACGTCGAGCTCGACGCGATCGCGCGCCGGACGCCCGGGTTCACCGGCGCGGACCTGGCCAACGTGATCAACGAGGGCGCGCTGCTCACCGCGCGCGCCAACCAGACCCAGATCGCCATGGCCTCGCTGGAGGAGGCGATCGACCGGGTCACGGCCGGCCCCAAGCGCAAGAGCGTGCTCCTGTCCGAGAAGGAGCGGAAGATCATCGCGTACCACGAGGGCGGCCACGCCCTGGTCGGGCACGCGATGCCCAACGCCGACCCGGTGCACAAGATCACGATCATCCCGCGCGGCCGGGCGCTCGGCTACACGGCCTCGGCGCCGACCGAGGACAAGTTCCTGGTCAGCCGGGCCGAGATGATGGACCAGCTGGCCATGCTGCTGGGCGGCCGGACCGCCGAGGAGCTGGTCTTCCACGAGCCCACCACCGGCGCGGCCAACGACATCGAGAAGGCCAGCCAGATCGCCCGCGGCATGGTCACCGAGTACGGGATGAGCGAACGGCTCGGCGCCCGCAAGTTCGGCTCCGGCGACGGCGAGCCGTTCCTGGGCCGCGAGATGTCGCACAGCCGGGACTACTCCGAGGAGATCGCGTCCGCGATCGACGAGGAGGTGCGGCGCCTGATCGAGTCGGCGCACGACGAGGCCTGGGAGGTCCTGGTCGAGTACCGCGACGTGCTGGACAACCTGGTGCTGCAGCTGATGGAGCACGAGACCCTGTCCCGCAACCAGGTCCTGAAGATCTTCAGCCCGATCCGCCAGCGCGCGACCCGCGGGTCCTACACCGGTTACGGCAAGCGGCTGCCGTCCGACCGGCCGCCGGTGCTCTCGCCCAAGGAGATGGCCCTCGCGGCCGCGTCGGACGGCTCCGAGCAGCCCGGCGCGGCGGGCAGCGCCGGCAACGGGCAGGCCCTGACCGGACCGGCACCGGGAGGCCAGGCCCTGGGCGCCGGACCCGAGGGGTCGGCTCAGGCCCTCGGCCCGGCCGGCCCCGGCGGTTACGGCTCCCCGCAGGGCCCAGATGATGGCGCGCCCGGTGGCTCCGCAGGAGGCCCCGCGGCGGGCGGGATTCATTGACCGAGCAGGGCGATTCCGGTCACGTTGACCAGGCCCGCATCGAGCGGGCCGTGCGCGAGATCCTGTACGCCATCGGCGAGGATCCGGAGCGGGACGGCCTGCGTGACACCCCGGCCCGCGTGGCCAGGGCCTACGCCGAGCAGTTCGCCGGGTTGCGGCAGCAGCCCGAGGACGTGCTCACCACGGTGTTCGACGCCGACCACGACGAGATGGTCCTGGTGCGCGACATCGAGCTCTACAGCACCTGCGAGCATCACCTGACGCCATTCTTCGGGTTCGCCCACGTCGGCTACATACCGAACGACAAGGGCCAGATCACCGGGCTGTCCAAGCTGGCCAGGCTCGTGGACGTCTACGCCAGGCGCCCCCAGGTCCAGGAGCGGATGACCACCCAGATCGCCGATGCGCTGATGAACGTACTCGAGCCGCGGGGCGTTATCGTAGTGATAGAGGCCGAGCACCTGTGCATGTCAATGCGCGGCGTGCGTAAGCCTGGGGCCAAGACGGTGACCTCCGCGGTTCGCGGAATTTTCCTGGACTCTGACCGGACCCGCGCCGAGGCGATGAGCCTTTTGCTCGGCCGTCGCTGAACATTCGCCGGGCCTGAACCAGATAGGTACCGGGAGCGTCTGAGAGATGGCTGAAAAGAACCTTAGACTTATGGGCGTGACTGCCTTATCGCCCTACCGGGCGGCGATGCAGCCCGCTCAGGGGGAGGTTGGCTGCCGTGTTCAGGGGTTTGCCCGCATCGTCGGTCGGCTCTGACTACCCTGGTCCCTCGTGATCCGGGATTCGACCCATATGTCCGAGATGACAGACAATAGCGGGCCGGAGCCGCCCGAGCCCGTCACCGGTGGTACCGCGGCGGCCGGTAGTGCGGCGACTGCCAGCGGTGCGGCGAAGGCCGCTGGCGGTGCCGCGCCGGTGACCGGCAGTGCGGTGAAGCCCGCTGGCGGTGCCGCGCCGATGACCGGCGGCGCGGTACGGCCCGCCGACGGCGCGGTCAAGGCCCCCGGTGGTGCCGTGAAGTCCGCCGATGATGCCGTGAGGCCCGCTGATGGTGCGGTGAAGACCGCCGACGGTGCGGTGAAGCGCGCTGACGGCGCCGTGAAGGCCTCTGGCGGCCCCGTGAAGGGCGCTGATAACCCGGTGAAGCGCGCTGACGGCGCCGTGAAGGCCGCTGACGGCGCCGTGAAGGCCGCTGGCGGCGCCGGGAAGGCCGCCGGGCGGCAGGCCACGGCCGAGGCGCCGCCCGCCGATCGCGAGCCGGCCTCACGCCCGCCGGACCGGAGGCACCAGCGGCGCTGGGTGCCGGTCACCGCGGGCATTGTCTCGTTCCTCCTCGGCCTGGCCTACATCATCGAGGGCTTCCGGACCCGGGTCATCTACAGCCGTCTCACGCACCCGCTGCACCGGCTGCACGAGATCGCGCCCGGCGTGCTGGCCATCCTGCCCCGGGTCGCCGACGTCATCATCGGCCTGCTGCTGCTCATGCTCTCGCACGGCCTGCGCAGGCGGAAGCGGCGCGCCTGGGAGGGAGTGATGCTGCTGCTGGCCTTCAGCGTGGTCACGCACGCCGTGCTGCCGGGCCGGCGCATCGTCCCCGCCGTCGTCACGGTGGCGCTGCTGGTCGTCCTGTGGTTCTACCGGAAGGAGTTCTACGCGGTCGGCGATCCCCGGACCCGGTGGCGCGCGCTGTGGGCGCTCATCGGCCTCCTGGTCGCCGACGTGGTCATCGGCCTGACCTATATCTCGGTCACCAAGGGCCTCGAGGCGGACTACAGCTTCGGGCAGCGACTGCAGTCGGTGATCTACGGCCTGCTCGGCTTCGGCGGTCCGGTGCAGTTCACGGGGGAAACCCGCGGCGACGTCTTCGCCTTCCTGATGGGCGGGCTCGGGCTGTTCACCCTGGTCGTCGTGGGGTACCTGTTCCTGCGCCCGGCCAAGCGCGTGAGCACGCTCGGCGGCCAGGACGCGAGCCGGATCAGGGAACTGCTCGCCAAGCAGGGAGAGCGGGACTCGCTCGGCTACTTCACCCTGCGCACGGACAAGAGCATCATCTGGTCGCCCACCGGCAAGTCGTGCATCGGCTACCGGGTCCTGTCCGGCGTCATGCTGGCCAGCGGCGATCCCCTGGGCGATCCCGAGGCCTGGCCCGGCGCGATAAACGCGTTCCTCGACCAGGCGTCGCGGCACGCCTGGGTCCCCGCCGTGCTCGGGTGCAGCGAACTCGGAGCGGAGACCTGGTGTCGCGAGGGGGGCGGGCTGACGGCGCTGGAACTCGGCGACGAAGCGGTCGTCGATGTCGCCGAATTCAGCCTGCAGGGCCGGTCCATGAAGAACGTCCGGCAGATGGTGACGAGGGTATGCCGGAATGGCTATGTCGCCGAGATCCGCCGGACGGGCGATATCCCGCGCGCGGAGATCGACTGGATGATCCGGCAGGCCGATTCCTGGCGCGGGAGCCCGACCGAGCGTGGCTTCTCGATGGCGCTGGGCCGCGTCGGAGCCCCCGGTGACGAGGACTGCGTGATCGCCACGGCCACCAAGGACGGGGTGCTCTGCGCGATCCTGCACTTCGTGCCGTGGGGACCCGACGGGCTGTCGCTCGACCTGATGCGCCGGGACCGCTCGGCCCAGCCGGGCCTGAACGACTTCCTCATCGTCGAGACCATCAAGAGCGCGCCAGACCTCGGCGTCAAGCGCATCTCGCTGAACTTCGCCATGTTCCGGGCCGCTCTCGAGCGGGGGGAGCGGATCGGCGCCGGGCCGGTGCTGCGCGCCTGGCGCGGCATCCTGCTGTTCCTGTCCCGGTGGTTCCAGATCGAGTCGCTGTACAAGTTCAACGCGAAATTCTGCCCGCAGTGGGTTCCGAGGTTCTTCGTCTACACCGGCACCAGGGACGTCCCGAGGATCGGCCTGGCCGCGATGGAGGCGGAGGCCTTCCTGGTCTGGCCCACCCTGGAGGTGCGGCGGATGGCCCGCCGGACCGCGCGCTGGCTCGGGTTCGGCAAGGTCCGGCACCGCCTGCAGGAGGAGCGCCCGGGCTCTGGCGCTGCCGCGTAACCCCTAGCCTTGCCTGTATGACTCGGGAGGCGCACACGTCGGCCGTGCCCGGGCAGGCGCATCCGGCGGGCCTGCCCGCGCTGCGCCGGTGCCTGGTCATGGGGGTCGTCAACGTGACCCCGGACTCCTTCTCCGACGGCGGGGCCTGGCTGGAGCCGGCCGCGGCCGTGGCCCACGGCCTGCGGCTCGCCGCGGAGGGAGCGGACATCGTCGACGTCGGGGGCGAATCCACCCGCCCGGGGGCGGCGCGGGTGGACGAGGCGGAGGAACTGCGCCGGATCGGGCCCGTGGTCACCGAACTCGCCGCGGCCGGGGTCCTGGTCAGCGTGGACACCATGCGGTCGGCCGTGGCCGAGTTCGCGCTCGGGGCCGGGGCCCGGCTGGTCAACGACATCAGCGGGGGACAAGCCGACCCGCGGCTGCCCCGGCTGGTGGCCGGCGCGGGCGTGCCCTATGTCGTCGCGCACTGGCGCGGCTTCAGCCGCGACATGCAGGACCGGGCCGTCTACGACGATGTCGTGCGCGAGGTCCGCGACGAGCTCGGGCGGCAGGTCGACGCGGTCACCGCGGCCGGAGTCGACCCGTCGATGATCATCGTGGATCCCGGGATCGGCTTCGCCAAGCTGGCCGGGCACAACTGGTCGTTGCTGGCCAGGCTGGACGAGATCTCCCGCCTGGGCGGCGGGCCGCCGTTCCCGGTCCTGGTCGGCGCGTCCAGGAAGAGCTTCCTGGGGCGGCTGCTCGCCGGCGCCGGGGGCGAGCCGCGTCCGGCCGCGGAGCGCGACGACGCCACGGTGGCGGTGTCTGCCCTGGCCGCGGCGGCCGGCGCGTGGTGCGTCCGGGTGCATGCCGTCGCGGCTAACGCGGACGCCGTCCGGGTCGCGGCGCGGTGGCGCGACGCCCGCGGGCCAGGGACGGGGTGACGGACCTGACCACCGACCGCATCTCGCTGATCGGCCTGCGCGTGTTCGGGCGCCACGGCGTTCTCGATCACGAACGCCGCGACGGCCAGGAGTTCGTGGTGGACGCGGTGCTCTGGCTGGACACCAGGGCCGCGGCGGCCGCCGACGACCTGGCCCTGACCGTCGACTACGCCGCGGTGGCCAGCAGGCTTGCGGCCGTGGTCTCCGGTGAGCCCGTCGCGCTGATCGAGACGCTGGCCGACCGCCTCGCCGCGGCGGGCCTGTCCGCCCACCCGGCCGTGCGCGAGGTGGAGATCACCGTGCACAAGCCGCACGCGCCGCTGATCCAGTCGTTCGGCGACGTGACCGTCACCATCCGCCGGAGCCGTGCATGACGCCGCGGAACACGGTCGTGCTGGCCCTGGGCAGCAACCTCGGCGACCGGCTGGCCAACCTGCAGGCCGCCGTCGATGCCCTGGGCGGCCCGGCCTCGATGATGTCGCGGTCTCGCCGGTCTACGAGACCGCGCCCGTCGGCGGTCCGCCCCAGCCGGACTACCTGAATGCCGTGCTCGTCGCCGCGACGTCGCTGCCGCCGCGCGCCGTCCTGGATCGCGGCCGGGCCGCGGAGGCCGCGCTGGGCCGGGTCCGCGGGCCGCGATGGGGCCCGCGCACCCTCGACGTCGATGTCATCGCCTACGGGAACGAGATCAGCAGCGATCCGGAACTCACGCTGCCGCACCCGCGCGCGCACGAGCGGGCCTTCGTCCTCGCTCCCTGGCACGACGTGGACCCCGGTGCGGTGATCCCCGGGCGGGGCCCGGTAGCCGACCTGCTCGCCGCCGTCGGCACCGCCGGCGGTCCGGCGGTCCGCGCGACGCTAAGCTGCGGCTCCCGGGAAATACCGCATGACCCCGACCCGGCCCTGGACACTGCTGGCCGTCGCCGCGGCCTGCGGGGTCGCGGCGTGGCTGGTCGTCCGGGCGTCGTTTGCCGACCTGCCGACGCTGCCGTGGACCGCGGTGCCCGCCATGCTGCTGCTCGCCGCCGCGGAGGCGCTGAGCGGCCGGAACCTCCGGGCCCGGATCTCCGGGCGCCGGGGCGGCAAGCCGCTCGCGCCGATAGCGGTGGCCCGGATGGTCGCCCTGGCCAAGGCCAGTTCCCTGGGCGGCGCCGCGTTCGGCGGGCTCGCCGCCGGATTCCTGACCTACACGGCGGGCTTCCTCAACCTGAGCGTGCCGAGGCACGACGCCATCAACGCCGCGGCCACGGTCGTCGCGGCCGCCGTCCTGGTCGCGGCCGCCCTCTACCTGGAGTACTGCTGCCGGGCTCCGCGGGACCGGGATGACGACGGCGACGGCTCCCCGGGCCGCAACGGCAGCGGCCCGCGGTGATCGGGGCCGTGACCGTGCCCGAGGGACGCCGATGCGAATATGCTGATCGTCGCTGTCCGGTACCCAGCGCGGACTGAGCCCTTTCGTCTTTCCGCGACGGCCCGTGCACTCTGACCGTGATACACGGATGACAAAGGTTGTTTGGAAACGAGAATGGACCCCGAGAACCCGAGCGCCCCGGGCGCTCACCCGGCCATGCTCCGGGTGGGCGTCGTGGGCGCCGGCCGGGTGGGCAGTACCCTCGCGGCCGCGCTGCGCCGCGCCGGTCATGAGATCGTCGCGGTGTCCGCCGTATCCGACGCCTCGGTCCGGCGGGCACGGCGGAACCTGCCGGGGGTCGCGATCAGGACGCCGCCCGAGGTGGTCGCCGCGGCCGACCTGGTCCTGCTGACGGTCCCCGACGACGTGCTGCCCGGCCTGGTGACCGGGCTGGCCGAGACCGGGGCCGCCCTGGCGGGCCGCCTGGTCGCCCACGCCAGCGGCCGCCACGGCCTGGCCGTGCTCGACCCGGCGGTCCGGGCCGGCGCGCTGCCCCTCGCCCTGCATCCGGTCATGACCTTCACCGGGCGTCCCGACGATCTCGACCGGATGGCCGGGATCAGCTTCGGGGTCACCGCGCCCGACTCGCTCCGGCTGGCCGCCGAGGCACTGGTGGTGGAGATGGGCGGCGAGCCCGTGTTCATCGCCGAGGAGCGGCGGGACCTCTACCACGCGGCGCTCGCCAGCGCCGCCAACCACCTGGTCACCCTGGTGGTGCAGGCCGCCGACCTGCTGCGGGAGGCAGGCGTGGACCAGCCCGCGCGGATGCTCGGCCCGCTGCTGCAGGCCGCGCTCGACAACGCGCTGGGCCTCGGCGACGCCGCCCTGACCGGCCCGGTCGCGCGCGGCGACGCGGACACCGTCGCCAGCCACATCGGGGCACTGCGAGCCGCCGCGCCGGAGGCGCTGCCCGCCTACCTGGCCCTGGCCCGGCTGACCGCGGACCGGGCGCTCGCCGCGGGCACCCTGTCCGCGACCCGATGCGCAGCGGCTGCTCGGCGTGCTCGGCGGAGCCCCGCGGTGACCCCGGCCCCCCTGCTGACCAGGACCAGGGCGGAGCTCGCCACTGCTCGCGCCGGGCTGGCCGGGCCGGTGGTGCTGGTCCCGACCATGGGAGCGCTGCACCAGGGGCACCGGGCCCTGCTCCGGCGGGCGCGAGAGATCGCCGCCCCGAACGGGAACGTCGTGGTGTCGGTGTTCGTGAACCCGCTCCAGTTCGGGGCCGGCGAAGACTTCGGCACCTACCCCCGGACCCTCGACCAGGACCTGGCCGTCTGCGCCGAGGAGGGCGCGGCCGTGGTGTTCGCTCCGGCCGGCGAGCAGATGTACCCCGCGCCGCCGCTGGTCCGGGTCGATCCCGGCCCGGTGGGGCAGCTGCTGGAGGGCAGTTCACGGCCCGGCTTCTTCGTCGGCGTGCTGACCGTGGTGCTCAAGCTGTTCCAGCTGGTCCGGCCCGACGTGGCCGTCTTCGGCCAGAAGGACGCGCAGCAGCTCGCGCTCGTCCGGCAGATGACCGCCGACCTCGACCTGGGCGTGGACATCGCGGCGGTGCCGATCGTGCGGGATCCGGACGGGCTCGCCGTTTCCAGCCGGAACGCTTACCTCTCGGCCGCCGAGCGGTCGACGGCGCTGGCCCTGTCGCGCGGGCTGGCGGCCGGGACCGCGGCCGCGAATGCCGGGCCGGCCGCCGTGCTGGCCGCGGCGCGCGCCGTGCTCGACCGCGCCGCGGGCGACAACCCGCCGCTCGCGCTCGACTACCTGTCCCTGGTGGACCCGGTGCTGTTCACCGCGATCGGCGACGGCTACCACGGCCCGGCGGTGCTGCTGGTCGCGGCCCGGGCCGGGACGACCCGGCTGATCGACAACGCGCAGGTGGCACTGGGCGGCAAGCCCTGATCCGCGGGCGGAGGGAGTCCCATGCTGCTGACGATCGACGTCGGGAACACCAACACCGTGCTGGGCGTGTTCTCCGGCGACCAGGTGATCGAGCACTGGCGCATCGCCACCGACCCGGTCCGCACGGCCGACGAGCTCGCGGTGATCCTGCAGGGCCTGCTGGCGCAGAGCGCGCACGTCAAGGACCCTGACATCAGCGGCTTCGCGCTGTGCTCGACCGTTCCGTCCGTGCTGCACGAGATGCGGGAGATGTTCCGGCGCTACTACCCGGACGTGCCCGCGGTCATCGTGGAACCGGGGATCAGGACCGGGGTACCGGTGCGGACGGACAACCCGAAGGAAGTCGGCAGCGACCGGATCATGAACGCGCTGGCCGCGGTGCACCTCTACGGCGGCCCCGCGCTCGTCGTCGACTTCGGTACCTCGACGAACTTCGACGCGGTCAGCGAGAAGGGCGAGTTCGTCGGCGGCGCGCTCGCCCCCGGCATCGAGATCTCGGTCGACGCGCTGTCGCGGCGGGCGGCCCAGCTGCTCAAGGTGGAGCTCACCCGCCCGAGCCGCGTGATCGGCAAGAACACCGTGGAGTCGCTGCAGTCGGGGATCATCTTCGGATTCGCGGGCCAGGTCGAGGGCCTGGCCAGGCGGATCGCGGACGAGCTGGCCCCCGGCGACCCGGACTCGGTGACGGTCATCGCCACCGGCGGGCTGGCGCCGCTGGTCATCGACGAGGTGAGCGTGATCGATCGCTACGAGCCCTGGCTGACCCTGACCGGCTTGCGGCTGGTCTACGAGCGCAATACCGCGGGCGGCTCTTGACCTCCGGCGAAACCCCGGTGCCTGAGCGAGCGCCGGGCCGGTAATCTCGGCCAGGTGACGGACGACGATCAAGGGCACGTGCCCGAGCAGATGCAGGTGCGCCTGGACAAGCTTGACCGCATCCGGAAGGAGGGCGGCGACCCGTACCCGGTCGGCTTCCCCCGCACGGGGACGATCGCCGAGATCCGGGCGAGATACCCCGATCTGGAGCCGGACACCGCGACCGGCGAGCGCGTCGGCGTCACCGGGCGGGTCATGCTGTCCCGCATCGGCGGCAAGCTGTGCTTCGCGACGATCAGGGACGGCACCGGTGACATCCAGGTCATGATCTCCCTGGACCGGGTCGGCGAGCAGGCGCTCGCGGCCTGGAAGCGCGACCTGGACCTGGGTGACCACGTCGGGGTCGAGGGCGAGGTGATCACCTCGCGCAGCGGGGAGCTCTCGGTGCTGGCGGACTCCTTCGCGATCACGGCCAAGGCGCTGCGGCCTCTCCCGGACAAGCACGCCGGCCTGAGCGACCCGCAGGCCCGCGTGCGTCAGCGTTATGTCGATCTGATCATCAACCCGGAGGCACGGCGGATGGCGGAGCTGCGCGCAGCCGTCACCCGGTCGCTGCGGGAGGAACTGCACGCGCGCGGTTTTCTCGAGGCCGAGACGCCGGCCCTGCAGGTCCTGCACGGCGGCGCGAACGCCCGCCCGTTCATCACCCACAGCAACGCCTACAACATCGAGCTGTATCTCCGGATCGCCCTGGAGCTGTACCTGAAGCGGCTGGTGGTCGGGGGCATCGAGAAGGTCTACGAGATCGGCCGGATCTTCCGCAACGAGGGCGCGGACGCGACCCACAACCCCGAGTTCACCATGCTCGAGGCCTACGAGGCCTACGGCGACTACCACACCATCGGCACGCTCACCAGGGAGCTGATCCAGGCGGCCGCGCGGGCCGCGCTCGGCAGCACCGTGGTGCGCCGCCCGGATGGCTCCGAGCACGACATCGGCGGCGACTGGCCCTGGGTGGGCGTGCACGAGGCGATCGCGGCCGCGCTCGGCGAAGAGGTCACCCCGGACACGAGCGAGGACAAGCTGCGCGCGCTGTCGGCGCGGGCGGGCGTCCACCAGGAGCCGAAGTGGAGCCGCGGCCAGGTCGTGCTCGAGCTGTACGAGCACCTGGTCGAGGCGCGCACGGTCACGCCGACCTTCTACCGCGACTTCCCGGTCGAGGTCTCGCCGCTCACCCGGCAGCACCGGTCCGACCCCCGGCTCGCCGAGCGGTGGGACCTGGCCGCGTTCGGCGCCGAGATCGGCACCGGCTACTCCGAGCTGGTGGACCCGCTGGTGCAGCGCGAGCGGCTCACCGCCCAGTCCCTGCTGGCCGCGGGGGGCGACCCGGAGGCGATGCAGCTCGACGAGGACTTCCTCCGGGCCCTGGAGTACGGCATGCCGCCGAGCGGCGGGATGGGCATGGGCATCGACCGGCTGCTGATCATGCTGACCGGGGCGACCATCAGGGAGACCATCTTGTTCCCGCTCGTCCGGCCCGACTGACGGGCCGGACGAGCGGGAAGCCGGGACCGGCTCAGATGATGCGGACCGCGCCGACGAAGGCGCTCCAGAAGACCGGCTGGATCTGCACGGTCTGGCCGAAGGTGGGCGCGTCGACCATCATCCCGTTGCCGACGTACATCCCGACGTGGCTGATATCGGCGAAGAAGAACACCAGGTCACCCGGCTGAAGCTGGCTGCGCGAGATGTGCTCGCCTTCGTGCCACTGGTCACCGGTGAAGTGGTCAAGCTGGATCCCGACCTGGGCGTAGGCCCACATCACCAGGCCCGAGCAGTCGAAGCTGCCCGGCCCGGCGGCGCCCCAGACGTACGGGTCACCGATCCTGGTCAGCGCGGCCCGCAGCGCCTGCTCGCCGAGCGAATCGCCGGTGATCACGGGGGTGGGGTAGTGCCCGGTCTGCTGGAAGATGACCAGGGCCTGGGCGAACGCCGAGCTGTTCAGCACGTTCTCCTTGGCCTGCATCTGGCCGACCTTCTTGCTCATCGCCGCGGACAGCTGGTCGGCCCGGGCGGCCTGCTGGGCGGCGATCTGCCTGGCCCGGTTGGCGGCGCCCTCGGCCGACGCGAGCAGGCTCATCGTCCCGGTCTGCTGGTGCGCGAGCTGCAGCATGATCGACGAACGGTCCAGCACCTGCTGCGAGTCGGCGCTCTGCAGCAGCTGGACGGACGGGTCAAGCCCGCCGGTCATGTAGGCCTGGGCGGCGATCTGGGCCACCGCCGCCTGCCCGTCGCTCAGCGCCAGCTCGTCACGCTGCGCCGTCTGCAGGGCGATCGTGCTCTCCTGGCGCGCCTCGTTCAGCTGGATCTTGAGGGCGTCGTACTGCTGGCTGAGCGCGTCGATCTGGTTGGACAGCGCGTTCGCCTTGGCCACGGTGGCCTCGAAGCTCGAGGAAGGAGATCCCCCCGTGCTGTCCGCGCTGCCGATTCCGCTCGGCAGCAGCAGGCTGACCAGCGTGGCCGCGCTGGCCAGAACGGCCGCGCGGCCCCAGCCCCTGCGCCTGACGGCGCCCATCCCCCGTGAATCCGTCTTGCCGTACCTGCCATGGGGCAAGCACTCCACGTGGAGTCTCCTCTCCTAGTCCGCCTACCGGGTTAGCTGACGGGTTCGGGCCGGAGCTGAGCCCTACGGCGGGCTACGGCCTGCGGGTGCCGACCGTGACCTGCCGATTCACCCCGGGGAGGATGGGTCCCCGGCTCCCCGGAACGCGAGGGCGCGTGCCAGGAACTCGGCGGGTTGTTCGCCGCCCCTGTGAGAGCGGACCGCAACTGGTATCAGCGTTGCAGGTTAATGTAAGTGGTGCATCGCGTACACGTGAATGCGCGAATTTTTATGGCCCAGCCTGCAGCAACGTCCCTTCTCGGGATCAACCTGCAGCATGTGTACATGTTCGGTGACATCCAGTGGGCTGATGAACCGGGAAGGGCTCGACCGCGATGAATTACCTGGTCAGGCCGGCCCGTACCCGTGACGTCCGTTCGATCCGCGCGCTGGTGGACGCCAATGTCGCGTCCGGGCGGCTGCTGGACAAGGCGACCGTCACCCTGTACGAGGACGTCCAGGAGTTCCTGGTCGCCGACCGGGTCAGCGACGGGCAGGTGATCGGCTGCGGCGCGCTGCACGTCATGTGGGAAGACCTCGCGGAGATCCGCACGATCGCGGTGGACGAGAGCTGCCAGCGCGAGGGTGTCGGGCAGCAGATCGTGGAGGCCCTGCTGGCCCGGGCGCGCGAGCTCGGCGTGAGCCGGGTCTTCGTGCTCACCTTTGCCGTGAAGTTCTTCGGCCGGCTCGGCTTCGAGGAGATCAGCGGGACGGCCGCTTCTCCCGAGATCTACGCCGAGCTGCTCCGTTCCTACGACGAGGGCGTGGCCGAGTTCCTCGACCTGGACCGGGTGAAGCCGAACACCCTGGGCAATACCAGGATGCTGCTTCGCTTCTGACGGCGGCCCGGAAACCAGAGCCCCGGCGCCGCGCCCGTCCGGCCGCCGGATCCGCACCGGCTGCCATGACGGCGCCGCCGGGGTCAGAGCAGCCTGAGCTGCCGCCCGGCCGGGCGGCTGGGCCGGGCCGGAGTGCCTGACCGGTCGAGCAGCGCCGGGTCGATCGCGGCCAGGAACGGCGACCGGCCGGTCTCGCGGGTGCTGCCGTGCCTGGTACGGCGGCTGGCGCAGGTCAGGTAGAGCCGCGCCCGGGCCCTGGTGATCCCGACGAACAGCAGCCGCCGCTCCTCGGCGAGTTCCGGCTCGGTCAGGGGGGCCCGCCCGGGAACCGACAGCGGCAGCAGGTCCTTCTCGCACCCGGCGAGGAACACCACCTCGAACTCCAGGCCCTTGGCGGCGTGCAAGGTAAGCAGCGTCACCGCGTCGGCCCGCGGGTCGAGGGCGTCGGTCTCGGCGCCGAGCGAGATCTCGGTGAGAAACCGCTCCAGGTCGCTGCCGCAGCGCCGGGCGAGCGGAGCGAGCACCTCGCCCGCGGCGCGCACGTCAACGGCCGCCGCGGCGGAGTCCCCTGCCGCCCGGGCGGCCAGCGTCCGCACCGCGTGCCGCAGCCGGTCGGTGACGGTCGCGGCGCCCGGGTCGGCGAGGCGCATTTCCCTGACGATCTCGGGCACTCCGGTCCGGCGCTCGAGCAGGTCATGGGAGCTCTTCTGGAACGGCAGCCCCGCGCGGGTCAGGGCCTGGCCGAGCGGCTCCGCCTGGGCGTCGGTCCGGTACAGCACCGCGATATCGGACAGACCGAGGCCGTCGTGGCCGTGTGCCCCGGCGCGGCCGGTGTCCAGGGCGTGGAACGACGCCCCGCCCAGCAACCGCTCGATCTCGCGGGCGATCCAGGCGGCCTCGGCGCGCTCGTCCGCGGCTTCGTGGAAGCCGATCAGGGCGTCGGCGAGGGCGGCTGGCGCACCAGGCGCTGCGCGGCCCCCCCGCTTTGAACCCTTTTCATCCTCCCCATGGCTGCCCACGTACTCTGGACCTGACATCAGCGGATGAAAAGGGTTCACTCCCCGCGCGCCGGGCGTCACGTCACCGGCCGGCCGCAGGACCCGGCCCGGGGACGAGCGAGCACGGGGCTATGGCCTGCAGCGCCCCGGCCACTATCGCCCGGCCGGACCGGTAGTTCCGGGTCAGCTGCCGCGTCGCCGCGCCGGGGTAGTCGCGGCCGAAGCGCAGGAAGAGGTCCACGTCGGCTCCGCGGAAGCCGTAGATCGCCTGATCCGGGTCACCGATCACGGTCAGCCCGCGGCCGTCGCCGGCCAGCAGCCGCAGCAGCCGGTACTGGGCGGCGTCGATGTCCTGGTATTCGTCCACGCTGATCAGCGGCCAGCGATCGCGCAGCGACTGGGCTATCCCGGGCTCCGCGGCCAGCAACTGCCCGGACAGCTCGATGAGGCCGTCGAAGTCCACCAGGTCGCGCGCGGCCAGGGCCTTGACGAGCAGTTCCCTGGAGGCAGGCTCGGCCGCCGCCTCGGCGAGCAGCCGCCCGCCGTCCCGCACCGACCCGGTGAGCTCGGCCGCGACCTCGAGCCGTGCCGCATCGTCGGCCACGCGGAAGCCGGCCGCCAGCCCGGCCCGCTCGTGGTACTCCCGCAGGATCATCATGCCCAGCCCGTGGAAGGTGGTGACCGTGATGTCGGGTGCGGCGGGCTGCCCCGCGGCGGGCTGCCGTGCGTCCGGTTGCCCTGCGGCGGGCTGCCCCGCGGCGGGCTGCCCGCGGCGCGGAGCATGGCGGCCAGCCTCGTGCGCATCTCCTCGGCGGCGCGCCGGGTGAACGTGATGGCCAGGGCCGAGCGCCCGGCCGCCCCCGGGCGCGCGATCTCAGCGGCGATCCGGTGGGTCAGCGTCCGCGTCTTGCCCGTTCCCGGCCCGGCGACGATCATCAGCGGGCTTTCGGCCTCCGCGGCGGCCTGCTGATCGGGGTCGAGGCCAGGCGTGCCCGCGGACCGTCCAGCGGGCCGGGCCCTTCGCTTCCTGCCGGAGGACCCCGCGGGAGGCGAGCCAGGAGCCTCCACGGGCTGGCGCGGAGCCCCGGCGGGCTCGCGGGCCGGGCCGCGCCGGGCTGGCCAGGTCGAAGAGGGCGTCCGCCCGGTTCAGTTCTCCGGGGCCGAACAAGGCGACCACTCCGTATTCGCCGTCGTACCCGGCCTCCCGCCGCACCTCGCCGCGGCGCAGCCGGCCCAATGCCTCCGCCAGCAGGCTGCCGCCGACCCTGCGCAGGTCATCGGCGTCTGCCTCGGTGAGGATGCCAAGCTCGGGCCCGAGGGCAGCGACGAGCCGGTCCACCTCGGCGCCGACCTTCTTGCTTTTCGGCCCGGTGGCCATGATTTCCCCGACTACCTGCGGCAGCTGCACCAGGTTGGTGAATCCCGGCGCACCGGGCGGCCGGTAGCCCGCCGGGCGGTCGGCGAGCTCGGTAGCCCGGTGCAGCACACCGATGGTGAGCGGCTTGCCGCACTCCGGGCAGGTTCCTTCGTGTTCCCTGCTCTGCACGGGCTCAAAGCGGACACCGCATTTCCTGTGGCCGTCCAGGTGGTACTTGCCTTCTTCCGGGAAGAACTCGATCGTGCCCGCCAGGCCGTCACCGGTACGCAGGGCATCCGCCATCGCGAAGTAATCGAGCGGCGTGTCGAAGGTCGTGGCCTCGCGGCCGAGCATCGGCGGTGAATGCGCGTCTGAGTTGCTCACCAGCCGATAGCCGTCGAGTGACGAGCACCTCCAGTTCATGGGCGGATCTGAGGACAGCCCGGTCTCGATCGCGAATACTTCAGGCGCCAGATCGCCGTAGCAGTCCGCCACGACATCGAAGCCCGATTTGGATCCCAGTACCGCAAACCACGGCGTCCACGCGTGCGCAGGAACCAGGTAGCAGCCCGGCCCGCCGTCAAGCGTGATCTCGAGCAGGTGGCGCGAGTCCAGGCCGAGAATCGGCCGCCCGTCAGACGCCAGGTTGCCGATCTTCGATAGCGCCTGCGTGATGCGGTCCGCCGCTTCGAATGTCGGCGCGTAGAGAAGGTGGTGGACTTTCCTTGTCCGCTCGCCGCCCCGGTAGATCGTGGAAATCTCCGCGGAAAGCATGAACCGCACGTCACCGCCGCAACTGACCGGCGAGGCGTGCCGCAGTCGCTCCTGCGCCTCCTCGCCCAGCCGGAACAACCCGGGCTCGGCAGGAACCAGGGACTCCCTCAGTTCATCGGCCCATCCTGGATGAGTAAAGTCACCCGTGCCCAGCACGGTGATCCCTTTGCGGCGCGCCCACCATGCGAGGTGTTCGAGGTCGCAGTCCCTGCTGCAGGCGCGGGAGAATCTGGAGTGGATGTGCAGGTCGGCGTGGAACATACCGTCGTTGTCCGCTCTCCCGTTATTGTCTGCGCCCGCGTCTGTCTGTGTCTGACCGCGTCGGCGGCCGATCCGATACTGCCACGCGGCACTGACACCGGCGGCGGGGTCGCGGGGCGGCGGCCATGATCTTCTGGGTCAACGGTGTCGCCCAGGGCGCTCCCGCAGCGCGGGCCGGCGGCCGGGCCCGCCGCGCGATCGGCCAGAATGAACCCTTTTCATCCTGCTGCTGCCTGCCCACGTACCCTGAGCCTGACATCAACGGATGAGAAGGGTTCAATGACAATGAGGCAGCTGCGTGCCTGGCCAGCGCCGCAGGTCCGCCGCCGGGACGGCGGCCGGCCCGCTGACACCGGCGGCAGGCCCGCGTACGCCGGCGGCAGCCCCGCAGGTGCCGGCGGCAGCCCGGCAGGTGCCGGCGGCAGCCCGGCAGGTGCCGGCAGGCCTGCCGCCGGCAGGCCGGCGGACGTCGCCGGCCGGGCCGCAGACGCCGGGCCGGCCGGGCACGTGAACGTCGTGCTGGACTGAAGGGAGGCGCGCCCGTGTTCCAGGACCTGGCGGTGCTTGCACCTCCGCTTCTCGTGTGCGCCGCATTCCTCGTCGCGGTCGCCGCCTTCCTCCGGCATGAGATGCGCGCATCCCGCAGGCATCGTGATCAGGGTGCACCAGGCGATATTTCCGGTGACAGAACGATTCCTGATAGCGCGAGCGGCCAAGCGGCCGCACAGTCTCATGATGTGGATGCAACGGGAGCCGATTGACGGCGGTCACCCATCCGGGGCTGATTACGGAGAGTTACGACCCTCTTCCAGATTGCCGTCATGTCCCTCGGCATGTGGAACTTCGGTCACGAATCCTTGTAGCCCCGAATTGGCATACGCAACGGTATCTGGTATATGTTTTAAGCAACCTCCCCAAAAGGCATGCTCAGCAGAAAGGCTGGCTCCCATGGCGCAGAAGGTTCAAGTGCTGCTCGTAGATGATCTCGATGGGGGCGAGGCATCTGAGACAGTGTCGTTCAGCCTCGACGGCACCGCGCTACGAGATCGACCTGAGTTCCGAAAACGCAGACAAGCTCCGCAAAGATTTCGCCCAGTACATCGACCGCGCTCGCAAGGGCAGCGGTGGAGGTCGGCGGCGTCGCACAAGGAGCGGGCCGGGTCGTGAGCGGAGCGCAGAGATCAGGGCATGGGCTAGGCAGCGGGGTCACAAGGTGAGCGAGCGCGGCCGCATTCCGGCCACGATCATCTCGGAGTACGAGGCAGCGCATTAGGCAGCAGGCTGCGCGGCAAGTCAGGATCCGGGGGTACGTCGAGTGCCTTCTCTGGCAGCCGCGTCAACTGGCGGGCCAGTCATCCTCGGTTTAGCTTCGGCCTTGGTCGTCTAGACAGGGCATCGGCCGAGCGCGGAATCGGACAAGCACAGGAGAAGTGCACTAGAAATGCCAGCGGCGTATCCCGCCGTACGCATGTCGCGCTCGCGCGAGTGCGGCGGGGTGCGCCGCTAGCCTGCTCGGCCGTGGCTGCTCCCGTGGCTCATGCCGGCCAGCGCTGCCACCCGCCGTGGCGTCCCGGTGCGCGCCGAGCTTCCCGGTCGCGCCCAGACCGCCGGGGCACCGTGGTACGCCGAGCCCAGTCCGCCCCGTGTCCTGGCGGCCTCCCCGGCGGCCTCTCGCGCCCCCGCCGGCGCCCGCATCGTGGCCGTTCGCTCCCGGCGTAGCGGGGAACACTGCCCGTCTAGCACAGGTTTTATGGGATGAACGGCCGGCCGGCGGGGAACGTTTTACACATGTGACATATTGCACGCGAGGCGTCGCCCGGCGTACCGGCTACCATGCGGAAGGGAAGGGGCAACAAGGTCTGTCCCGGCCTGACCGCCCTGTGAGGGAGCTACGAGATGTTCGAGAGGTTTACCGACCGGGCGCGCCGGGTCGTGGTCCTGGCTCAGGAAGAAGCCAGGATGCTCAACCACAACTACATCGGCACCGAGCATATCCTGCTCGGCCTCATCCACGAGGGTGAAGGTGTCGCGGCCAAGGCACTGGAGTCGCTGGGGATCAGCCTGGAGGCGGTGCGCCAGCAGGTCGAGGAGATCATCGGCCAGGGCCAGCAGGCGCCGTCCGGCCACATCCCGTTCACTCCCCGCGCCAAGAAGGTCCTTGAGCTGTCGCTGCGTGAGGCGCTGCAGCTTGGCCACAACTACATCGGCACCGAGCACATCCTGCTCGGCCTGATCCGCGAGGGCGAGGGCGTGGCCGCCCAGGTGCTGGTCCGGCTGGGCGCGGACCTGAACCGGGTCCGGCAGCAGGTCATCCAGCTGCTGCACGGCTACCAGGGCAAGGAGCCGGCCGCGGCCGGGGCGCCGTCGGAGACGGCCCCGTCCACCTCCCTGGTCCTGGATCAGTTCGGGCGGAACCTGACCGCCGCGGCCCGCGAGGGCAAGCTCGACCCGGTGATCGGCCGGGAGAAGGAAATCGAGCGCGTGATGCAGGTGCTCTCCCGGCGCACCAAGAACAACCCGGTGCTCGTCGGCGAGCCCGGGGTGGGCAAGACGGCGGTGGTCGAGGGGCTGGCTCAGAAGATCGTCAAGAGCGAGGTGCCGGAGACCATCAAGGACAAGCAGCTCTACACGCTCGACCTGGGCGCGCTGGTGGCGGGGTCCAGGTACCGGGGTGACTTCGAGGAGCGGCTGAAGAAGGTCCTCAAGGAGATCCGTACCCGCGGCGACATCATCCTGTTCATCGACGAGATCCACACCCTGGTCGGGGCGGGCGCCGCGGAGGGCGCGATCGACGCGGCCTCGATACTCAAGCCGATGCTGGCCCGCGGCGAGCTGCAGACCATCGGCGCGACCACGCTGGACGAGTACCGCAAGCACCTGGAGAAGGACGCGGCGCTGGAGCGCCGGTTCCAGCCGATCCAGGTGGCCGAGCCGACCATCTCGCACACCATCGAGATCCTCAAGGGCCTGCGGGACCGGTACGAGGCCCACCACCGGGTGTCGATCACCGACGACGCGCTGGTCGCGGCGGCGCAGCTGGCGGACCGCTACATCAGCGACAGGTTCCTGCCGGACAAGGCCATCGACCTGATCGACGAGGCGGGCTCCCGGATGCGGATCCGGCGCATGACCGCGCCGCCCGACCTGCGCGAGTTCGACGAGAAGATCGCCGACGTGCGGCGGGAGAAGGAGTCGGCCATCGACTCCCAGGACTTCGAGAAGGCGGCGGCGCTCCGCGACACGGAGAAGCAGCTGATCGACAAGAAGGACACCCGGGAGAAGGAGTGGAAGGCCGGCGACATGGACGCCGTCGCCGAGGTGAACGAGGAGCTGATCGCGGAGGTGCTCGCGACGGCCACCGGCATCCCGGTCTTCAAGCTCACCGAGGAGGAGTCGCAGCGGCTGCTGCGCATGGAGGACGAGCTGCACCGGCGGGTGATCGGCCAGAACGAGGCCATCAAGTCGCTGTCGCAGGCGATCAGGCGCACCCGCGCGGGCCTGAAGGACCCGAAGCGGCCCGGCGGGTCGTTCATCTTCGCCGGCCCCTCCGGGGTCGGCAAGACCGAGCTGTCCAAGACGCTCGCCGAGTTCCTGTTCGGCGACGAGGACTCGCTGATCCAGCTGGACATGAGCGAGTACATGGAGAAGCACACGGTGTCGCGGCTGTTCGGCTCGCCGCCCGGCTACGTCGGGTACGAGGAGGGCGGCCAGCTCACCGAGAAGGTGCGCCGCAGGCCGTTCTCGGTGGTGCTGTTCGACGAGATCGAGAAGGCCCACCCGGACATCTTCAACTCGCTGCTGCAGATCCTGGAGGACGGGCGCCTGACCGACGCCCAGGGCCGGGTGGTGGACTTCAAGAACACGGTCATCATCATGACCACCAACCTGGGCACCAAGGACATCTCCAAGGGCGTCTCGGTCGGGTTCGGCACCGTCGGCCAGTCAAAGGGCTCGTACGACCGGATGAAGGCCAAGGTCGCGGACGAGCTGAAGGCGCACTTCCGGCCCGAGTTCCTGAACCGGGTGGACGACACGATCGTGTTCCATCAGCTCAGCCAGGAGGAGATCTTCAGAATCGTGGACCTGATGATCGCCAAGGTCGACGACCGGCTGAAGGACCGCGACATGGGGATCGAGCTGACCACGGCGGCCAAGGCCCTGCTGTCCGCGCGCGGCTACGACCCCGTCCTCGGGGCCCGGCCGCTGCGCCGGACGATCCAGCGGGAGATCGAGGACAACCTGTCGGAGAAGATCCTGTTCGGCGAGCTGAAGGCCGGCCAGATCGTCATGGTCGACGCGGACGGCACCGGGCCCGAGGCGCAGTTCACCTTCCGGGGCGAGCCTAAGCCGGACGCCGTCCCGGACGCGCCCCCGGCCGAGATCGAGACCAGGTCGGCCGCGTCGGGTGTCACCAGCAGCGGGTCGGCCACCGGCACCGAGGGACGGCTGAGCGCCGAGTAGCCGTCGGCCCAGCCAGGGCGACCGCCCCGCGCCCGGTCACCACCCCCCCGGTGACCGGGCGCGGGCACGTCAGGACGATGGCGCTGGCGGCGCGGCGGCGTGGCCGGGGAGCGCGTACGTCCGGTGCTCAACGGCCTCGGCCAGGCCGTCGGCGACCAGCCCGTCCAGCGCCCTGGTGCGCTGGGCCCGGTCGGGCCAGGCCGCGTCCAGGCGGGCCGCCGGCACCGGGCCGGCCGCCTGCCGGAGCACGTCCAGCAGCCGGCCGCGGCACTCGCGGTCACTGCCCAGGTAGCGCTGCGCGGCGGGCCGGGACGGCCCGGCCGGGCTTCCGGCGCGGCGCCACGCGCAGCGGCGCGCGACAGGACAGCTGGCGCAGTCCGGCCTGGCGGCCGTGCAGACCAGCGCCCCGAGTTCCATGACCGCCACCGACCACCGCGCGGCGCGGCCGGGCGCCGCGGGAAGGAGCGACTCGGCGAGCCGCACCTCGGCGGCCGAGGCGCTGCGCGGCGGCAGTTCCTCGCCCCGCACCAGGCGGGCGAGGACCCGGCGCACGTTCGTGTCCAGGACCGCGTGGCGCTGCCCGAAGGCGAAGCTGGCCACGGCGGCCGCGGTGTAGCTGCCCACGCCGGGCAGGCTGCGCAGGGCCGGCAGCGACGCGGGAACCTGCCCCGCGTGCTGCTCGGTCAGGATCCTGGCCGTGGCGTGCAGCCGCACGGCCCGGCGCGGATAGCCCAGCCGCCCCCACTGCCGGACGGCGTCGCCCGGCGCGGCCGCCGCCAGGGACGGCGGGGCCGGCCACCGGGCCAGCCAGGCCGCGTGGGCGGGCAGCACGCGCGCCACCGGCGTCTGCTGCAGCATGATCTCGCTGACCAGGACCGACCAGGCCGAGGCGTCGGCGCGCCGCCACGGCAGGTCCCGGGCGTGCGCCGCGTACCAGCGCAGCACCGGAGCGGCATACCCGTTGGACATGATCGCGGCCCGGCCGGCGCGTTACACGTACCGCTCCAGGTGGATGGACGCCTCCGCGATCCGGGACAGGCCCTCGCGGACGCTGCGCGCGTGATCCGCGCCGACGCCCTCCACCTGGTTCAGGTCCTCCACCCCCGCGGCCAGCAGCTTCTGCAGCCCGCCGAAATGCTCGATGAGGCTGGCCACCGCGGGCGGCGGGATCCGCGGGATCCTGGCCAGCAGCCGGTACCCGTGCGGGCTCACCAGGTCGTCGAGCGCCTCGGGACCGCCGAAACCGAGCACCGTGGCGACCGCCGCCACGTCGAGCAGCTCGTCCAGGGGCAGATCCTCCAGCCGGGCCAGCGCGGCCGCGGCGGCATCCGCGCGGGCCTGCGGCGGAGCGGGCACGTAGTCCCGGGCCAGCAGCACCCGTTCCTGGCCGGTACCCGCGACGAGCTCGTCGAGGTGCAGCGCGAGCAGCCTGCCGTCGGTGCCGAGTTCCACCATGTAGCCCTCGATCTCGGCGGCAATCCGGCGGATCATCTCCAGCCGCTGGGCCACGGCCGTGACGTCGCGGACGGTGGCGAGGTCCTCGATCTCCAGCGTCGAGAGCATCCCGGAAACCTCGTCGAGCCGGCGCTTGTACCGCTCCAGGGTGGCCAGGGCCTGGTTGGCGTGCGACAGGACCGCGGCGGAATCCTCGAGAACGAACCGTGCCTCGTCGATGAACAGCGCGATGATCCGCATCGACTTGCTGACCGAGATCACCGGGTGCCCGGTCTGCCTGGCCACCCGCTCGGCGGTCCGGTGCCGGGTGCCGGCCTCCTCGGTCGGGATGCCCGGGTCGGGGACGAGCTGGACGGCCGCGCGGACGATCGTGCGCGCCGCGCCGTCGAGCACGATCGCGCCGTCCATCTTGGCCAGCTCGCGGAGCCGGGTGGCCGAGAACTCGACGTTCAGCTCGAACCCGCCCGAGCAGATGTCCGCCACGGGCTGGTCAAACCCCAGCACGATCAGCGCGCCGGTGCTGCCGCGCAGGATCCGCTCCAGGCCGTCTCGCAGCGCGGTGCCGGGCGCCAGCGCTGCGAGGGCGGCGCGGCGACGCTCGTCTCGGCCTTGGCTCACTTCAGGCAGCCGCTCCCCGGGGACGGTCGGTTATCGCCGTCAGTGTATCGGCGCGCAACGTCAGCCGCTCCGCGGTAAGCGCTCCCGGCCGGCCGCCCTGCGGTAAAGCGCTCCCGGCCGGCCGCCCGTGATCAGCTGCCCAGCGCCGCCGCGATGGCCTGCGTGATGTCCGCGGCCTCGGTGACGGCCATCGCGGTGCCCTCGCCGGGCGGCAGGCGCTGTGACCCGGGCGGGACGATCGCGCGGCGGAACCCCATCCGCTCGGCCTCCGCGAGCCGGCGGGCCGCGCCGGTGACCCGGCGGATCTCGCCCGCCAGCCCGACCTCGCCGATGGCGACGAGCCCGGCGGGCAGGTTCAGGTCGCAGATCGCGCTGGCCAGGGAGAGCGCGATGGCCAGGTCCACCGACGGCTCGGTCAGCCGGACCCCGCCGACGGTGGCCGCGTAGATGTCCCGCTTGCCGATCGTCACCTTGGCCCGGCTCTGCAAGACCGCCACCACCATGCCGACCCGGGACGAGTCCAGGCCCGACGTCAGCCGTCGCGTCGGCTCCGCCGTGGCCTCGCAGACCAGGGTCTGCACCTCGGCCAGCAGCGGTCGCCGGCCCTCCAGCGTGACGGTCACGCAGGTCCCCGGCACCGGGTCGCGCAGCCGGGACACGAACAGCCCGCTCGGATCGGGCAGCTCGGTCAGGCCGTACTCGCCCAGCTCGAAGCAGCCGATCTCGTCGGTGGGCCCGAACCGGTTCTTCAGCGCGCGGACCATGCGCAGCTGGGCATGCCGGTCGCCGTCAAAGTGCAGGACCACGTCCACCAGGTGCTCCAGCGAGCGCGGGCCCGCGATCGACCCGTCCTTGGTGACGTGCCCGACCAGCACGGTGGTCAGCGTCCGCTGCTTGGCGAGCGCGGTCAGCGCGCAGGTGACCTCGCGTACCTGCGTGACCCCGCCGGGCGCGCCCTCGACGCCCTCGGCCGAGATGGTCTGCACCGAGTCCACGATGAGCAGGGCCGGATTCACCGCGTCCACGTGCTCCAGCAGCGCGCCGAAGTCGGTCTCCGCGGCCAGGAAGAGGTTCTGGCTGACCGCCCCGATCCGGTCCGCGCGCAGCCGCACCTGCGCCGCGGACTCTTCTCCCGTCACGTACAGGACCGGTCCCGTGGCGGCGGCCAGGGCGCCCGCCTCGAGCAGCAGCGTGGACTTGCCGACGCCCGGCTCGCCCGCGAGCAGGACCACCGCGCCGGGGACCAGCCCGCCGCCGAGTACCCGGTCAAGCTCGCCGAGCCCGCTCGGCCGGGCCCGCGCCACCGTGGCGTCCACCTCCGAGATCGGCACCGCGGCCGCGGACGGGCCGGTCCGCCCGGCTGCCCGGCCGCTGCGGGTCGGCCCGCTCCTGGCCGGTCCGAGCAGGCGGTCCCGGGCCGGGACCCTGGCCTCGACGACCGTGCCCCACTGCTGGCACTCGCCGCACCGGCCTGCCCACCTCATGCTCTGCCAGCCGCACTCCGAGCACTGGTAGAGCGCCGCCGCCGACTTTCCCATGCCTGGCACGGTAGCGGCCGGTACCGACAGCCGTTCCCTGCGGCTTTCCGGGGGCGTAAGCCGGCATAAGCTGGCAGCGCAGGATGCCACGTGTGCCAGACCCGGCCGGCAGAGGAGGTCCCTTGGGTCACGTCACCCCGGCCGCGGGTGTGCAGGTGGCGCTGTCCACGGCCTCGGTCTACCCCGAGCGGACGCCGGATGCCTTCGAGGCGGCGGCCCGCCTGGGCTACGACGGCGTCGAGGTCATGGTCACCATGGACCCGGTCAGCCAGGACCTGGACATCCTGCGCAGGCTCTCCGACTACCACAACGTCCCGGTCCTGGCCGTGCATGCTCCGTGCCTGATGGTCACCCAGTGGGTCTGGGGGCGTGATCCCTGGGGCAAGCTGCACCGGGCCAGGGAGGTCGCGGAGAAGCTCGGCGCGAAGGTGGTCGTGGTCCACCCGCCGTTCCGCTGGCAGCGCGAGTACGCCAGGGACTTCGAGACGGGCCTGACCCAGCTCGACCAGGAGACCGACGTCGCGTTCGCGGTCGAGAACCTCTACCCGCTGCGCGCGACCGGGCTGCGCACGCGCGCCGCCGAGGTCACCGCGTACGCGCCGCACTGGAACCCGGTCGAGATCGACTGCCCGCACGCCACGCTCGACCTCTCGCACACCGCGGTGTCCGGGTCGGACGCGATGACCATGGCCGCCGAGCTCGGCAGCAGGCTGGCCCACGTGCACATGGCCGACGGCACCGCCCCGGGCCTGCCCGACGAGCACCTGATCCCCGGCCGCGGCACCCAGCCGTGCGCGGAGCTGCTCACCAGCCTCGGGTCTCGCGGGTACGCCGGGATGGTCGTGCTCGAGGTGAACACCCGCCGCGCGGAGACCAGCGAGGAGCGCCGGGCCGACCTGGCCGAGGCGCTCGAGTTCACCCGCGAGCACCTGGCGGCCGGGGGCGCGGGCCGCAGGCCCCGGGACTAGGCGTCCAGGATCAGCGTGACCGGCCCGTCATTGACCAGCATGACCTGCATGTCCGCGCCGAACACGCCCGTCTGCACGCTGGCGCCAAGCTCGCGCAGCGCGTCGGCGAAGGCGGTGACCAGCGGCTCGGCGACCGGGCCGGGCGCGGCGGCCTGCCAGGTGGGCCGCCGTCCCTTCCTGGTGTCCGCGTACAGGGTGAACTGGCTGATCACCAGTATCGGCGCACCGGTGTCCGCGGCCGACTTCTCGCCGGTGAGGATCCGCAGGTGGTAAACCTTCCTGGCCAGGGCGGCGGCCGTGGCCGCCGCGTCCGAATGGGTCACGCCAACCAGCACCACCAGGCCAGGGCCGGGAAGGCGGCCGACCGTGGTGCCGTTCACCTCGACGCTGGCCTGGCTGGCCCGCTGGACCACAGCTCGCACGAGAAGGAATTCTGCCTGCCATGACACAACACGTCGCGCTGGGGCCCGAGATCGCGGCGGGAAACCCGGTTCTGGCCGAGGTCGTGCGGTCCGGGTTCACCGAGTCCAGGCACCGCGGCGCGATCGCCGCGGTCGGCCCGGACGGGGCCGCGCTGAGGCACCCCGGCACGGCCGCGCCGATGCGCGCGGGCGCGGTGGACGTGCCGATGTTCCCCCGGTCCTCGAACAAGCCCATGCAGGCGGCCGCGATGCTCCGGTGCGGCCTCGCCCTGGACGGGAGCCTGCTGGCGCTGGCCGCCGCCAGCCACTCGGGCGAGGACTTCCACGTGGCCGGGGTGCGGGAGATCCTCGCCTCGGCCGGGCTCACCGAGGACGCCCTGCAGTGCCCGCCCGACCTGCCGCTCGACGAGGAGGCCCGGCACGGGCTGCTGCGGGCCGGCGGCGGGAAGGACCGGGTGCACATGAACTGCTCGGGCAAGCACGCGGCGATGCTCGCCACCTGCGTGGCGGCGGGCTGGCGCATCGACAACTACACCGACCCCGGTCATCCGCTGCAGCTTGAGATCAGGACGACGATCGAGCGGCTGGCCGGGGAGCCGGTGACGGCGGTCGGCGTGGACGGCTGCGGGGCGCCGCTGTTCGCCCTCTCGCTCACCGGGCTCGCCCGGGCCTTCGGCGCCCTGGTGCGCGCCGACCCGGGTTCTGCCGAGCGCCGCGTCGCCGACGCCATGCGCGCGCATCCCGCCTGGACCTCGGGCACGTCCCGGCCCGACCGCAGGCTGGTGGAAGCCGTGCCCGGCCTGCTGCTGAAATCGGGCGCCGAGGGGGTCGAGGCGCTCGCGCTCGCGGACGGCCGCGCCGCCGCATTCAAGATCGATGACGGTGACGGCGCCGGGCGGGCGCGGACGGCGGTTTCGGTCGCGCTGCTGCGCGCGCTCGGCGCCGATGACGACCCCGGCACCGACCGGGCCACCCTCGACGCCCTGGCCCGCCCGGCCGTGCGCGGCGGCGGCCGGGACGTTGGCGAGGTCCGCGCCACGCTGCCGTTCTGAGGGAGAAATAGAGCAGAAGCGGAACGAAACGCCTCCCGCTCGGCCAGTTTGCAAATGCAAGCACTTGGCGCGAGACTGAGACCCATGAGCCCGGTGAACGTCCCAGCGATCGGGGACTACATCCGCGAGCAACGGGAGCAGGCCAAGATCTCACTCCGCCAGCTGGCCCAGGCCGCGGGGGTCTCCAACCCGTACCTGAGCCAGATCGAGCGGGGCCTGCGCCGGCCGAGCGCCGACATCCTGCAGCAGATAGCGAGGGGGCTGCGGATCTCGGCCGAGGCGCTGTACGTGCAGGCGGGCTTCCTGGAGGACCGGCCGCCCGGGCCCGGCGTCCGCGACGCGGTCCTCGCCGACCCGGAGCTCACCGAGCGGCAGAAGCAGATGCTGCTCGAGGTCTACGACTCTTTCCGTAAGGAGGCAGCCGCCCGGAACCGGACGGTGCTGGTCGGCGAGACCGTGCCGGAGGACGAGACCGCGCCGTGGGCCGACACCGCGCCCGCGGGCGACGACCAGGCCCCGCAGGACGGCGGCCATGCCCCGGCGGGGCAGGCCGCCCCGCAGACGCAGGGACAGGACCGCTCGTCCGCGCCCGAGCACCACCAACACCGGGTAGCGTGACATTCGTGATTTACCAGCACCCAGGTTCGGTATCGGTACTCGGCTGGTTCTTCGAGGCGCTCGCCATCGCCGCGTTCGTCTTCGAGGCGTACGCGTTCATCGACGCGATCCGCCTGGCCCCGGCGTTCGTGGCGGCCGGCAAGCAGACCAAGCCGCTGTGGCTGGTCATCACCGGCGTCGCCACGGTGATCGGCCTCGGCACCGCCGCCACCGGCAGCTACCCGATCGGCATCCTGGCCGTGGCCGCCTTCGTGGCCGCGGCCATCTACGTCACCGACGTCAAGCCCAAGGTCAAGGACTACCGCAGCAGCGGCGGGACCGGGACGCACATGGGCCCGTACGGGCCATGGTGACGGCCTGGCGCACGCACCGGCTCGAGCTTGACGACCAGACTCTGCGCGAGTGGGACGCCGCGGTGCTCGACGCCGGGCCGGACGGGATCGTGCTCGACCGCTCGGCGTTCTACCCCGGCGGCGGCGGCCAGCCACCCGATCACGGCGTGCTGCTCTGGGGCGGGGTGCAGACCCGCATCGAAGGGGCCAGGAAGGGCGATGATCTCTACCTGATCCCCGCCGAAGAGGACCCGGTTCCGCCGCCGGGAACCACGGTCAGGGGCGCGGTGGAGGACGCGCGGCGCACCGCCCTCATGCGCACTCACTCGGGGCTGCACGTGCTGTGCGGCGTGGTGTTCCGTGACTACGGCTCCCCGGTCACCGGCGGCAACATGGAGCCGTTCACCGCCAGGATGGACTTTGACCTGCCGGAGGTCCCGGCCGGGTTCAAGGACGCGGTGGAGGCGGCCTGCAACGCCGAGGTCGCCGCCGGGCGGCGGATCGACATCCGGGTGCTGCCCCGCGCGGACGCGTTCGCCATCCCGGACATCATCCGCACCGCCACCAACCTCGTACCCGAGGACGTGCCCGACGTCCGCATCGTGGACATCGTGGGCCTGGACCAGCAGGCGGACGGGGGCACGCACGTCGCCTCGACCGGCCAGATCGGCCGGATCGAGGTCGTCAAGGTCGAGAACAAGGGCAAGGGGTTCCGCCGGCTGCGGATCAGGATCGCCGACTGACGGCGCCGGCCGGCCGGCCGTCTAGAACGGCAGGGCCAGGAACGCCGCGGGAACGGCCACGGTCGCCACCGCGACCACGGCCACCAGGACCAGGGCCGCGCGCGGTAGCCGCGGGGCCGGCCGCAGCAGCCGGGACACGCGGGCGGCCACCTGACCGTCGGCGAGGTGGCCGTCGGCGACCGCGAGCGCCCCGGCCGGGGCCCGCACCCCGCCCGCCGCCCCCACCCTGAGCAGGGCGGTGGCGAGTTCCCGGGCCGGCCGGTGCCGCAGCGCCCGGTCGTCGGCCAGCATCTCCACCAGCAGCGCGACCGCCGCGTGCGCCTCGCGGGCCACGGCGGACCAGCGGAACGCCCGCAGCAGCGCGGTGAACGGCAGCAGCACCAGGTCGTGCCGCTCCCGCAGATGGGCCCGCTCGTGGGCCAGGACGGCCGCCAGCTCGGCCTGGTCCAGCAGGTCCAGGGCGCCCGCGCTGATCACGATGCGCGAGCGAAGCCCGGGCACGCAGTAGGCGGTGGCCGCCGGGTGATCGACGACCAGCGCCCCGGGAACCTTGGGATCACCGTGCGCGAGCAGGCTGAGCAGCATGCGCTGGCGCCGGCGCGCGCGCAACACGGCCGCGAACGCCGCCACCGTGACCCAGCACAGCAGCAGCAGCAACACCAGGCCGGCGGTCAGGGCCAGCAGCCGCAGGCCGAGGATCCCGGCCAGCAGGCGCCGGGTCCTCGCCGTGGCCTGGCCACCGCTCAGCACCCGGGAAGCCAGCGCGAACGCGCCTCTGGCCACGCCGGAGCGCGCGTCCGCCGTCCCCAGCCCGGCCAGTGCCCCGATGGCGGCCAGGCCCCAGCCGAGCCCGAGTGCCTGCCAGAGCACGATCGCCGCCGCCGGGGCCCGGCGGGGCCAGCGCGCGGCCGCCAGCGCCGAGCCGGCCGGGATGCACGCCGCCGTGAAGGCGGCGAGAACCAAGGCCGCGGCCGGCACCGGTGGTCACTCCCCGACGCCGCGGACTGTGCCCTCGCTGCCGCGAGCGGTGTCCTGGCCGCCGCGAGCGGCGTCCTGGCTGCCGTTGCGGGCCGGGCCCTGGCTGAGCGCCTCCAGGGCGCGGCGCAGCGCCGTCGCCTCGGTCTCGGACACGCTGCGGGCGAACCGGGCCAGCGCCGCGTGCCGGTCGCCGGTCTGCTCGAGCGCGCTCAGCATGAGTTCGGTCACGTACGCTTCCCGGGTCTCCGCCGCGCGGTACCGCCAGGCGCGGCCGTCTCGTTCTCGCCGGGCGAACCCCTTCTTGGCGAGGCGGTCCAGAACTGTCATCACCGTGGTGTGGGCCAGATCACGCTCGGTGAGGTTACCACTGACCTGCCGGACGGTGAGCGGGTCCGGGCTCTCCCAGAGGATGTCCATGATCGCGCGTTCAAGCTCGCCGAGACGGTTCACGACGCTTACTGTACCCGGCCGATGCCGGACAACTCAGGCTGAGCGGGGGGCCCTGATGAGACCGCGCAAACCGGCTCAATCGGGCATGCCGTCAAACCCGGGAGATGGTGACCGGCGATAACGCAGTCTGGTCGTTTTGGCCGGGCCCGGGAAGTAGCGGGACGGCCGCGCAGCGCCAGCTTTAATGGAGTTGCTACTATCGATCCGTCGAGGACGGGCGCCTCCCCTCTTACCCACACCACGGAACCCCCCCTCCGGGTCGTTGGGCGACAGGAGATACCCGCCCTCGGCTCGTGTTAGAGCACTAAGCGTATGTAGGCCGGTCTTGGCAGGTCATGACACATCTCCGGGGGCTTGGAACGGCTTTTTCGCCCGTGAATGCCGACCCCACGGCCGGTTATACCGTGAATTAGCACGTGCATATGCAACTGCTAACCTCAATCTTTCGCATGCCTGACGTGCTGGCTTGAGGTGTTCGGCTGGGGTTGATTTTCGGGCAGGGCGGTTACCGGCTGCCCGGCTGTCGCGCCGGGTGGGCGGGGTTCCACTGGCCCCAGGGTTGCTCCTTCGGTGTCGCAGGGATCGTTTCGGATGGTCAGCCGGACGGGATGGCTTGCAGGCGGGTGACTGCGGTGGTGATCTGGCGGGCCCAGGGCCATCGTTCGGCGAGGCGGAGCCGGAGCCGGCGGCCGCCGCGGGCCAGGCGCCCGGCGGCCGAGAACAGGCGCAGCCGGAGCCGTTTCGGTTCCCAGCGGCGGGCAGTCCCGGTCAGGGCGAGCATCTGGGTCCAGGCCAGCAGCTCGCAGGCCAGGGAGACGATCTCGCACCACAGCTGGTTCTGGGCGAAGCCCTTGAGGGGGAGGTTCCGCAGCCCGGTGTCCTTGGCGTTGCGGATCCGGTCCTCGCAGCGGGCCCGGCGGCGGTGCCGCAGTTCGAGGTCCGCGAGCTGCCCTTTCCTGGCGTCGGTGGCGAACGCGGTGAACCGGTGCCCGTCGATGTCGGTGAACCGCAGCTGCGCCCCGGGGTGCGGCCGCTCCTTGCGGACGATGACCCGCATCCCGGCCGGCCAGGACGACAGGTCCAACATCCCGGTGATGTCGGCGACCCAGGCCCCGTCCCTGACCCGCCCGTCGCCGTCGTAAGCCGGCGTCCAGGAGTCTGCCGGGACTTTCAGGATGGCGGCCTGCGTGTCCTCGGCGACCGTCACGCCCACTGAGTAATGCAGCCGCCGTGACGGCGCGGTCAGCCACTCGAGGAAGCTGTGGGTGCCGCCGGCGGAGTCGGTGCGGACCAGGACCCTGCGGCGCTGGCCGCGCGGCAGCTGGGCGAGGGCGAGCCGGGTCGTCTCGATGTGGTCGGCGGCCGTGTTCGACCCGGCGCCGCCTGTCCGCAGCATGATCGCGAGGGGCTCCCCGTTCCCGGCCGCGCCGTGGTCGGCGAAGGCGGCCAGAGGGTGGAAGCCGAAGGTTTTCTTCCAAGTCGGCGCGGCTTGCTCTTTCTCCGAGTGGGCGATCACGATCGTGGCGTCCAGGTCGACGGTGACCAGCCCGCCATCCGCGCCTGGCGCGTTCTCCCCGGCCAGCGCCCACGCCCGCTCGCGCGCCGCCGCACGGGCGGACCGGATGGCCTTCAGCGCCCGCGGCAGGTCGGCGGCCAGAGCGCTGACCAGCCGGGACACCACCGGGTCGGACGCGACCGGCCCGGCTAGCTCCGGCTGCTCCCGCAGCACCGCGATATCGGCCAGGCAGTCCCCGCCCAGGGCGACCGCGGCGGCCAGGTCCGCAACGATCTTGCCCGGGTCGTGGACCGCCCGCGGCGCCCGCCACCGGTCCAGGCCCGTCGACAGGCCCCGGCCCAGGCCGGTCACCCGCATCGTTTCCCACAGCAGCACGGCCCCGGCCTGAGACACCAGGCCCCGGCCGTCAGCAGACACCATGACGCGAGCAGTACGTGCGCTATCCTTCACGGGAAAAGTGCCTTCGACTCGTGGCTGATAGGTCCCTAGACAAGTCCTATTCTTCCAGAGCCAGAGGTTAGTGAAGGCGCGAGCGTTGCCGCACCGGCTATGCTGGCGATAGCCGGCTGGGGCCGCCTCAGTTGTGGATGCGCAGTTCGCGTTCGGTCTGCTCGTACACCCTGTCCTGGGCGTCATGGTCACGAGACTTCTCGGATGACTTTTTGAGCTTGGCCGAGCTGTAGTAGCCGCCGGTGGCGGTGGCGAGTTCGGGATCCGCCAGCAGCCGGACACAGCCGCGCGAGCCCTTCTCCGGCGGTCCGACGAACGGCTTCATCAGCGCCTGTATGGTCTTGAACGTGCCGCCGGCCTTACCGCCAAAGCCGGAGTTGACCGTGCCGGGGCTGACCGCGTTGAAGGTCAGGCCGTCCCCGTGATGCCGCCGGGCCTGGGCGTATGTGTACATCAGCGCAAGGAGCTTGGCGTCTGCGTAGGCCTGGATCTGCCCGTACTTGCCGGGGTAGCTCCAGTCAGTAATTGGCTTGCCTCGCGACTCGATCAACGCCGTCATGTTAACGACTCGGGAGGGCGATGCGAAGTCGTCAGCTCCCTTGCGCAGAAGGTCGAGCAACCCCTCCGTCAGCGCTGCGACAGCGATGTGATTAATCGCGATCGTTCGCTCATAGCCGTCCGGAGACAGGGCCTTGCTGGCGAAGGCCGCGCCCGCGTTGTTGACAAGTCCGTTCAGACCCTTCGGGCTCGCTTGGTGCACCGCCTCGACCAGCTCGCGGACGCCGGCAAGCGAGCCCAGGTCTCCAGCCACGGCTAGGTACCGGCCTTTGCCGTTGCCATTGCTGACCAGCTGGTCTACTGCTCGTCTGGCGTGGTCGGCGCGTCGTGCATGCACCAGCACAGTCGCGCCGCTGTTGCCGGCACCCTGGGCTGTCTCATGGCCGATGCCACCCTTGGTCGTGCCGGTGACCAAGACGGTCTGACCGTCTAGCCTTCCGGCGAACTGGGCGTCGAACTTGCTCATGCGCTTCTCCCATCGGGCAGGTCCTCGCCCGTTACGAGTGCAGTTCGGGAATCTAGGTCTGATGCCATGTGAGCGCCGCCCTTCCTATGGAGCCGCCTCGATCAGCTAGGGAGGCCGTCGAGCAAGCTGAAACGGGCGTCCATCGCGACGCTTCGGTCGTCGATCAGCTGCTGATATTCGGGCGAGTTATACCATCTGAGGGCCGTCTCATGGTCGGGGAACCGCATGATCGCCCCTGAGGAGAGCATGGGATCGCCATGCAGGATCTCCCAGTTGCTGTTGGCGATAACCTCGCCTCCGTGCTCTTTGGCCGTCCGTGCGGCGTTGGGGCTGTATTTCTCACGCACAACATGACGGGTCCTTGACCGTGAATTCGATAATGACGTACGCGCTCATGCGGATACTCCTCAGTTGTTAGTTGTGATCAGTGTTCTATGTCTTCGCGCCTGAACGTCGCCGTGGGACGACTGGTGTTATGTCGCGACCCGGCCCCCGTCGACCGCGAGAGTGACGCCGTGGACGAAGCTGGCATCATCACTTGCGAGGAAGACGATCGCCGCAGCAAGTTCCTCGGGCTGAGCTACGCGGCCTGCTGGTGCTAGTGCTGCGAGCTGGTTCACCATCTCGTCGGGGACGGCTTCCATCATCGCGGGTGCGCGTCGGGCCGGGGGCGACGGCGTTGACCCGGACACCACGAGCGCCGTATTCGGCGGCCCAGGCCTTAGTCAGCAGTTCGAGAGCCGCTCGGCTGGCGCCGTACATAGCCATGCCGGCCTGTCCGAAGCTCGCGACCATCGTGCTGACGTTGACGATCGAACCCCATCCGCGTCCGGCCATCGCTGGCGCCAGTGACGCGACGAGGAAGAACGGAACCTTGACGTTCAGTGCGAAGGTCTCGTCGAACTCTGCCTCGGTGGCTGCGCTGCTTGGTCCGAGCAAGGCGACGCCGGCGTTGTTGATGAGGATGTCGACGTGACCGCCGCCTGCCTCGGTGGCCCACTCGACCAGGTCCCGGGCCGATTCGAGGTCGCTCAACGTAGTGAGCCGGAACGTTGCGCTGCCCCCGCTGCCCTCGATCTCGGCGACCACGTCTTTGGCTCGTTGCTCATCGCGTCCCACTACTAGTACGTGAGCGCCGCGGGCGGCCAAGGCGATGGCCGTGGCCTTGCCGATCCCGCTCGTCGAGCCCGTTACCAGAGCTGTCTTGCCCCTCAGGTCAGTCATGTGACGTCGCCCTCTCGCCTCAGAATGAGTTGTGCGACTCACTTTGACAGTTCGGCACTGGGTTGTCAAACTCAGAATCCTGCTAGCATGGGTGCATGGCCGAAGAGACGAGTGACCGGCCGAGGCTCACCCCCAAGGGAGCACGCACCCGGGCACGAATAGTGGAGGAGGCCGCCGCCCTGATCCATGAGCGCGGGGTGGCGGGCACCACCTTGGAAGACGTCAAGGCGGCGGCGGAAGTCAGCGGCTCTCAGATGTACCACTACTTCCCCGACAAGAACGAACTCGTGCAGGCGGTCATCGACTACCAAGCCGACACCATCGTCAATCACCAGGGGCCCGCGCTCCGCAGCGCGAACGGAGTCGAAGCCTGGCGGAGCATGGTGATCACCGCAGCGGAGCGCACCAAGGCAAAGGGGGGCTGCCCACTTGGTTCGCTCGTTGGTCAGCTCGCCGAGAATGACCCCGAGGCCCGAGCGCTCATCGCGGCAGGGTTCGATCAGTGGGCAGCCGCCATCGGCGATGGACTCAGATCCCTTCATGCCGACGGGAAACTCCCGTCCGGCATCGACCCGGACGACCTCGCCACTACTCTGCTCGCCACGCTCCAAGGAGGACTTCTACTCGCTCAGGTACTTCGGGATCCCCGTCCATTCGAAACTGCGATCGATACCCTCCTCGCCCTTGCCATCGGCAGATGAGCCCAAGCCGGTTCGTTCACAGCCATCGCCGAAGTCGGCTCACGGCTCTTGGATGACGCACGTGCATCCGCACGATGCGCTTGCGGACCCGCTGCCATTCGTGATGCGGGACACCTCGTCGCTCCCAGTGGGTTGCTCAGGTCTGGCATTCCGTGAGCTCATTCAGCCGACCCTGACTGCTCGTGCCTCTTGGACGTGGACCGGCCTCGTCAAGAGGAACGGAATTTCGTGACAGCTCCTCGCGTGGGGGAGACGTCGCCCGCGGCGCCCGCCACCGGTCCAGGCCCGTCGACAGGCCCCGGCCCAGGCCGGTCACCCGCATCGTTTCCCACAGCAGCACGGCCCCGGCCTGAGACACCAGGCCCCGGCCGTCAGCAGACACCATGACGCGAGCAGTACGTGCACTATTCTTCACGGGAAAAGTGCCTTCGACTCGTGGCTGATAGGTCCCTAGACAAGTCCTATTCTTCCAGGTCAGAGCAATGCCGGTGAGTTAAGGCGTTTGCGCAGGTAGCCGGGGGACGCGTGAGGGCTCGGGTCCCTGGCGCGGGCAGATATCGCGATTTGGTGACGGCCGGTGCGTCGCGGCCTGTATGCAACGAAGTCCCCGGTAGGACTGCGGTCGGCCAAGATCGCATTCGCCTGCCGGGGACCTCCGTTGCGCGCTCAGTGTGTCATGCCCGTGCTGCCGTTTGCCGCCGATGAGGGCCGGGGGCTGCCAGTTGCCGGTCGGGTGCCTGACCGGGTGTGCCCGGTCGGGCTGGGGGTGCTGACCGGGGAGATCAGGCCGGGCCTGGTGGATGAGGTGATCGGGCTGGCCGGGTGCCGTGAGAAGCGGGTCCGGCTGCTGCCGGCGCGGACGGTGGTGTATTTCGTGCTGGGGCTGTGCCTGTTCAGCGGCGCGGACAGCATGGGCCCGCCGGGGTACCGGTCGGTGATGCGCTGGCTGACGAACGGGCTGCGGCACCTGGACGGCGTGGCGCTGCCGACCAGCCCGGCGCTGACCAGGGCCAGGCAGCGGCTGGGGGCCAGGCCGCTTGAGCTGCTGTTCGGCCGGCGGCGCGGGGCGCTGGCGGTGGCGGGGACGCCGGGCGCGTTCGCGTTCGGGCTGCGGCTGGTGGCCTGGGACGGGACCGGGATAGACGCGGCTGATACCCCGGCTAACGCCGCGGCGTTCGGCGGGGTCCAGGGCGGCGGCCCGCAGCTGCGGCTGCTGGCCCTGATCGAGTGCGGCACCCATGCCCTGATCGACGCGGTCTTCGACGGCGTGGCCAGGGCCAGTGAGCAGAAGCTCGCCCGGCGGCTGCTGCCTGCGCTCGGCCCGGGGATGCTGCTGCTGGCTGACCGTAACTTCCCCGGCTGGGAGCTGTGGGGGCTGGCCGCCGGGACCGGCGCCGACCTGGCCTGGCGGATCAAGAAGAACCTGGTGTTCACGCCTTTAACAGTGCTGCCGGACGGGTCGTTCCTGTCGGTGATGCCCACCCCGGCCGAGAACGTCCGCCTCGGCCAGGCCCGCGCCGCCGGCCGGATCCCGCCCGGCCGGCCCGAGGGCCACACCGTGCGGATCATCGAGTACACCGTCACGGTCCGCGGCGCTGACGGCACCACCAGGATCGAGCCGTTCCGCCTGGTCACTACCCTGCTGGATCACCAGCGGGCACCCGCCGCCCGCCTCGCGGCCCTTTACCACGAGCGGCGGGAAAGCGAGAACGGCTACGCCGAGCTGAAGACCCGGCTCCGCGGCGCCGCGTTCATCCTGCGCTCCAGGTCACCCGAACTGGCCCGCCAGGAACTGTTCGCGTTCCTCACCGCCTGCCAGGCGCTATGCGCCCTGGAAACCGAAGCCGCGCGGCAGGCCGGCATCGACCCCGACCGGATCTCCTTCACCGTGACCGTCCGCGTCGCCCGGGACCACGCCGCCAGCCACGCCATCATCACTCCGCACAGCCTGGAACTGGCACGCCGCCAGGCCATCGGCGACCTCCTCGGCGACATCCTGCCCCGCCGCCGGGACCGGCACTACGAACGCGCCAGGAAACAACCGAAAAACAACTTCCCGGCCATGAAACGAGGACAGGAAAGACCACCCAGCCGGGTCACCTACAAGATCAAAGTCAGCCGCAAAGCGGCCTCACCTGCGCAAACGCCTTAACTCACCGGCATTGCAGGTCAAAGGCACTTTTTAATTCGAACGGTGACGCCGGGCTAATCCCAGACGAAAGCCCGAGGCTAATGCCCGGAGCCCAGCCGTCGCGGTCGGCCGTCCCTTCCCTCCCGGGCATCGGCGGCGCGGACAGGGCGACCCGCGTGGCGGGCCGCCACCGGGCCGCGGGCCGGGCCCTGCGGCACCGGTACCCGCGGCGCAGGGCCCGTTCGCCTGCCTGGTTGTCGCGTGGCATGCTGGGCAGCACGCGATCACGGCGTTTCCTAGCCGGGAGGACAATGGTGTCCGCGCAGTATCCGCGCTTTCGGCCGGTCCTTGACCAGTTCGCCCCCTACCAGCCGGGCAAGACGCCGTCGGCGCCGGACGGCCGGACGTACAAGCTGTCATCGAACGAGTCGCCGTTCGGGCCGCTGCCCTCGGTCCGCAAGGTCATCGCCGAGGCGGCCGGCCGGGTCAACAGATACCCCGACAACGGGGCGGTAGAGCTGATCGAGGCCATTGCGGCGCGCTTCGGAGTCCCGGCGTCGCACGTGGCGGTGGGCTGCGGGTCCGTCGGCGTGACCCAGCAGCTGCTCGAGGCCGTCAGCGAGCCTGGCGCCGAGGTCCTGTACGCCTGGCGCTCGTTCGAGGCCTACCCGTATCTGTCGGACCTGGCCGGCGCGACGTCGGTGCGGGTGCCGCTGCGCGATGAGGCCCACGACCTGGCGGCCATGGCGGACGCGATCACCGACCGGACGCGGCTGATCTTCGTGTGCAACCCGAACAACCCGACCGGCACCGCCGTGCACCGCGCCGAGCTTGAGGAGTTCCTCGGCCGGGTTCCCGGCGACTGCCTGATCGTCCTGGATGAGGCCTACGCCGAGTACGTCAGGGATGCTGACGTGCCGGACGGGATGAGCCTGTACCGCGACCGGCCCAACGTGGCCGTGCTGCGCACGTTCTCCAAGGCCTACGGCCTGGCGGGCCTGCGGGTCGGCTTCATGGTCGCGCACGAGCCCGTGGCGGCTGCGGTCCGCAAGACCATGCTGACCTTCGGCGTGAACGCGCTGGCCCAGGCCGCCGCGATCGCCTCGCTGCAGGCCGAGCCCGAGTTGCTGGGACGGGTGGAGGCCGTGGTCAGCGAGCGCGACCGGGTCCGCGGCGAGCTGCTCGGCCAGGGCTGGTCCGTGCTGCCGACCGAGGCGAACTTCGTCTGGCTGCGCCTCGGCGCCGACACCGAGGACTTCGCCGACGCCTGCGACCGCGCCGGGGTAAGCGTGCGCCCGTTCCGCGCCGAGGGCGCGCGAGTGTCGATCGGCGACCGCGAGGCCAACGACGCGTTCCTCGCGGTGGCGGAGGCATACCCGCGCCGCTCCTGAAAACTTGCTACCCCGGATGATCGATTAGGGGAATCCTGTCCGTCGCAGGGAAGAACTCCCCGTTACGTGATCATGGTGGCTGGAAGCGCGGCCCGGGGCTCAACGGGCCATGCGTCTTCCCGGCTCCTCGCGCTTGCGCAGGTCGAGTTGTTCCACGACCAGACGGTAGAACTGGCGGGGACGGCCAGGCTGCGGCGTCCGGTTCGGCGGCAGCGGCCAGGCCAGGCCTTCCTCAACGAGAATGTGCAGCAGCCGCCGGGCCGTGCGGGGCGTGACGGCGAGCAACTGCCCGGCGGTTTCCGCGTCCACGACGAGGTTGGCGTCCGTCTCGGCCAGCTTCTCCGCGAGCCGGGCCAGCGTTTCCAGGCTGCGCGACCGGCGAGCGCCGGCCTCGGGCAGGCGGGGAGCAGGCACCGGCGCCTGGCTGTCCCGGGCCGACGCGAACCCGCGTATGGCGCCCGGGGCCTGAACGCGGCCGAGAGAGGCGCGGGCATGCGCCTCGGCCTCCACGGCCGTCCGGCCCAGGCCGATGCCCACCTCGATGGTGACGCCCAGGTCGCTGCGGGCCCGCTCGACGAACGGCGGAACCCGGAATCCGTCGGTCGCCCGGGCCAGGGAGCCCCGGGTCGCGACGACCAGGAATCCGTGGTCGCTGGTCGGGCTGACCGCCGCGTGGATTCGCTGCGCCTCCTGGACCAGGAACCTGTGCACGGTGAGGCGTAGTTCCTCGCGCGACTGCCGCGGCGCCGCGCGCCGCCCGCCGTCCCGCAAGGCCGGCACCTCCACGATGGCCAGGGCCAGTTGCGCGTCCTCCAGCCTGCGGTACCCGCCGAGCAGGGCGGCCGTGCGCAGCGCCATGCGGATGTCATTGCCGGTCGGCCGGAGCGTGAAGACCGGAACCCGGGCGGCAGACAACCGTGCCGCCACGGACTGCAGGCAAGTGAACGCGACGGATGTCTGCTTGCGGCGCCAGAGCCGCTCGTGGAACGAGGCGATCACCGCCGGGCTGCCGGAATCCTCGCGGATGTGCACGCCCGACGTGGGCAGGCTCAGCTCGGCGAAGGCCTCCTCGACATCGCCGCGGGCCAGCACGTCGACGCTGGACCGGGCGGGATCGTGCCCGGTGTCCCGGCCGGCCCTCAGCAGCGCGGCGTAGAGCGCGCTGCCGCCGAGCGGAACGAACGTGGCCGGGCAGTTGAGCACCCCGGCCGTGCGCGCGTACTCGTACGGCACCCGGTTGGCGAACAGGCAGACGTCGATCGCCGCGCCCAGCCTGACGACCTGATCGGCCGCCTCCTGCTCGTCCCGGTAAGCGGCCGCGACCAGGCGCCGGGCCGGCCCGGCGTCCGCGGCGGGCAGGCCCGCCGCACCGGATCTCCCGGGGGCCGGCGCGCCGGAGAGCATGATCCGCTCCACCAGTTCGTGCGGCCCGACGATGCCGATCGTGAGCTCGTTCTGAGCCCGGCCTGGAGCTTTCACGACACGCCATATCTGATCGTCGCCTGCGCGGCGGTGCCCGGCCAGATGCCCCCGTTTCGCCGCATAACCAGGGCCACGTTACATCCCATCTCCGGTCGGCTTCCCGCGATGCGAGAATGCCTCTCCTACATGTCGTAACTCACGGAGAGGATCACTGGAAGAGCCAATTATCTGCGCCGCTACGGCCATAGCGCGGAATCCCTGCCGAACCACCCGGAAATGCGGCCCATGACCCGCCCCTGACCTGGGCCTTAGGCATTAACGCGATCGGTGACCGGCTCGACGGCGATATCCGCGCCCAGTGTCGTCAGCCGGGCCGCCACCGAGGCATGGCCGCGGTCGATCGGGTAGCCGGGCGCGACGACGGTCTCCCCGTCGGCGGCGAGGCCGGCCAGGATGAGCGCGATTCCCGAGCGCAGGTCGTGCGCGGTAACCTCCGTGCCCTTCAGCACGTTGGGCCCGTGCACCAGGGCCGCGTTCCCGGCGACCTCGACCTTCGCGCCCAGCTTGTTGAGCTCGCTGACCAGCGTGTAGCGCCCGTCGAAGATGGTTTCCCTGATGTAGCTGGTGCCGTCCGCCAGCGTGCTGAGCGCCATGATCGGCGACTGCAGGTCCGTGGCAAATCCGGGGAACGGGCTGGTAATCACGTTGATCGGCCGCAGCGCCCGCTCCCGGCGCACCTGCAGGATGGCGCCGTGGGTCGCGAATTCGACGCCCATCTGCTCCAGCTTCCAGCGCACCACGCCGAAATGATCGAGGGAGGCGCCGACCAGGCTCAGTTCCCCGCCGGTGATGGCGGCCGCGATGGCGAGGACCGCGGCGTCGATGCGGTCGGACATGACGGTGTACTCGACGGCCTTCAGTTCCCTGACCCCGTTGACCGTCACGAAGCCGGTGCCGCCGCCGCTGATGTCGGCACCCATCTTGGCCAGGAACGCGATGACGTCGAGCACCTCGGGTTCCATGGCCGTGTTGTCGATCACGGTGGTGCCGGGCGCCAGCGCCGCCGCCATGATCAGGTTCTCGGTGCCGGTGTGGGACGGGGTGTCCAGGTAGAGATGCGCGCCCCGGAGGCCGCGGTCGGCCTTGATGCGGATCGTGGCGTCGCCCTCGTCCACCCTGGCCCCCAGCCGGGCGAACCCCCGGTAGTGGAAGTCAAGGTCGCGGGTGCCGAGGTTGCACCCGCCGATGCCCTCGATGGTCGCCTCGCCGAGCCGGTGCAGCAGCGCGGGCACGAACACCACCGAGGCCCGGAAATGGCGGGCGATCTCGGCCGGCAGCACCGAGCTGGTCAGCCTGGACGCGTCGACCACCAGGGTCCGCTCCGCCTCATGGAACTTGACCACCGCGCCCACGGCCTGGGCCAGCTCGACCGCCCGGCGCACGTCCTCGATCACGGGCACGTTCCTGCAGCACCGTCCGGCCCTTGTCGACGAGCAGCGAAGCCGCGATCATCTTCAGGGCCGCGTTCTTGGCCCCCTGCACGAAGACTGTGCCCTGCAGCGGGTGACCGCCGCGCACGCGATAGCGGGTCTGAGGGCCGTTAGTCATACTGCCGGTGCTCCTGTCCGTCGATTGAGCGGCATCACTGTCCTGGCCCGCCGGCGGCAAGGGTCGCGCCTCTGGCCAACCAGACGGCAGGCCGCCCGGTAGCAGGGGCAGCCTGGTTCACGTGCGGTCCAGTATTCCACCGGTCTGCAGGCCCCCCGACCATGACGGTGATGTTACGTAACGCGTCTCGTCCGATACACACAGGCAGCGGACGCAGGGTTCTGGCGGGGTTTCGGCGGGTTCGGGACGGGCTCGCCGTGCCTAGCGCCAGCGCCGCCCCGTGATGCTCTCGTACGCGCGTACGTATGTATCACGAGTGCGCTCCACCACGGGTTCGGGCAACGGCGGTGGTGGCTCCGGGCCGTAGCGGTCCCAGCCCGCCTGCGGTGAGGTGAGCCAGTCCCGCACGTACTGCTTGTCGAGCGAGGGCGGGGTCCGCCCGGGCACCCACTGGTCCGCGGGCCAGAACCTGGACGAGTCCGGGGTCAGCACCTCGTCGGCCAGCAGCAGGCGGCCACCGTGGTCGAAGCCAAGCTCGATCTTGGTGTCGGCCACGATGATGCCGCGGCGGCCGGCGAGTTCCGCCCCCCGGCGGTAGACCTCCAGGGTGATGCGCTCCAGCTCCGCGGCCGCCTCGGGGCCCACCAGCCCGGCCACGGCGGCCGCGGGGATGTTCTCGTCGTGTTCGCCGCGGGGAGCCTTGGTGGCCGGGGTGAAGACCGGCCGGGGCAGCCGCGAGCCCTCGATCAGGCCGGCCGGGAGCGTCAGGCCGCAGACCGCGCCGCCGCGCCGGTAGTCGGCGAGGGCCGAGCCGGCCAGGTAACCGCGCGCCACGCACTCCACCGGGACCATGTCCAGGCGCTGGCACGCCATCGCGCGGCCGGCGAACCGGGCCGGGATGGCGGCGTCCACCAGGTGGTTCGGCACCACGTCGGCGAGCCGCTCGAACCACCACAGCGAGAGCTGGGTGAGGATCTTCCCCTTGTCCGGGATCTCGGTCGCCAGCACATGATCGAAGGCGGAGATGCGGTCGGTGGCCACGAGCAGCAGCACGCCGTCGTCGGTCTCGTAGAGCTCGCGCACCTTGCCCGAGTAGATGTGCCGCATGCTGTCAGGCCAGCCGCTCCAGCCGCTCGAAGACGCCTCCGAGCCGCTCGACGTACCGCTGCGGGCGGCAGGCCTCGTCGAGCCGGGCCTCGTCCAGCGGCTGGCCGAGCTCGGCGGCGTGCTTCCTGAGCGTCTCGCGGAACGGGACCGAGGTCTCGGAGGTGTCCAGGGCGGCCGCCTGGACCAGTGCGTAGGCGTCCTCGCGGGACATCCCGGCCGCGACCAGCTCGAGCAGGACCGCGGAGCTGTAGATCAGGCCGTGGGTGGCATCCAGGTTGGCGCGCATCCGCGCCGCGTCGACGTCGAGCCCGGTGATCAGGGCGGTGGTCTCGGCGAGCAGGAAATCGGTGACGGCGGCGGCGTCGGGCAGCGCGACCCTCTCGGCGGACGAATGCGAGATGTCCCGCTCGTGCCACAGCGCGATGCCCTCCATCACCGGGATCACCTGAGCGCGCACCACCCGCGCCAGCCCGCAGATCCGCTCGGCGCGGATGGGGTTCCGCTTGTGCGGCATCGCCGACGAGCCCTTCTGCCCCCGGCCGAACGGCTCGGCCAGCTCGGCGATTTCCGTCTGCTGCCCGAGCCTGATCTCGAGCGCCACCGCCTCGCATACCGACGCGACCAGGGCCAGAACGCTCAGCCATCCGGCGATCCCGTCCCGGAACACGACCTGACTGGCCACGTCGGCGGGCCGCAGCCCCAGCGCGGCCATGACCTGGGACTCGATGGCCGGGTCGATGTTGGAGTAGGTCCCGACCGGGCCGGACAGCTTGCCGACGGCGACCGCGGCGCGGGCGCGCTGCAGCCGGTCCCGGCACCGGGCCATCGCGAAGGCGAAGTCGGCCACCCGGTGCCCCCACACGTCGGGCTCGGCGTGGATGCCGTGGGTCCGGCCGACCCGGAGCGTGCCGCGGTGCGCGAGCGCGTGGTCGCGCAGCGCCGCGGTCAGCGCGGTGCATCCGGCCAGCAGCAGGTCGGTGGCCTCGGTGAGCTGCAATGCCAGCGCGGTGTCCAGCAGGTCCGATGAGGTCATCCCGAAATGGACGTACGCCGCCGCCTGGCGCGGGACGGTGTTGTCGGCCCATGCGGACAGGAACGCGATGACGTCGTGCCCGGTGACGGCCTCCAGCGCGGCCACCGCCTCGGGGGCCGGCGGCGGGGCGGCGCGCACCGGCGGGACGCTGTCGGCGGGCACGGTGCCCGCCCGCGCGTGCGCCTCGAGCACCAGGACCTCGACCTGGCACCAGAGCTCGTACTTGTGCGCCTCGCTCCAGACCCGCCCCATCTCGGGCCGGGTGTACCGCTCGATCACCCCTCTATCCTGCCGCAGCGCGTCGCCTGCTCCAGCACCAGCATCACCACCAGTAGAGCGGTAATCAGGACCAGCTGAACCTCGAGGGCGACGAACGCGCCGATCGCCGCGTCGCGAGCGCGATGACCGTCGTGACGGCGCGCAGCCGCCACGGACCGGTGCCGAGCAACCGCCGGATGGCCGCCTCGCCCGCCAGGAACAGCGCCGCGCCCACGGCCAGCGCGACCGCCGCGCCCGCCGGGCCCGCCGCGATCCGGTGCGAGCGCGCGATCGCCTCGCCGACCCCGGCGGCCATGGCGATCAGCCCGAGCAGCAGCGGGATGTTGCCGTAGAAGAACGCGGACAGCGCGAGCGCGGTGCGCCGGTCGCTGGTCGCGGCGGTCAGGACCCGCTCGGCCGCCTCCTCGTCGCCCGCGCCGAACACGACCCACCAGAGCGCGGCGGCCAGCGCGAGGCCGAGCACCGCCGCGACCACCAGCCTCGCGTTCTCCGTCCCGGAGTGCCCGGCCAGCCGCCCGGCACCGACACCGATCGCGGCCACCGACTCGCCCAGCGCCACCAGCAGCAGCGCGCTGTGCCGCTCCGCCAGGTGCGCGGGCCGCAGCTCGAACAGGCCCCTCGGGTGCACGATCAGCGGCGAGCCGAGCTGCAGGGCCAGGGCCACGACCCACAGCGCGTAGCCCGCGGGCGGCACGGCTCCGCCCGGCCCGGGCAGCAGCGCGGCGACGATCACCAGCAGGGCCGAGGCGACGTTGAACGGCGTCACCCGGATGATGTTCCGGTTGACCCGGAAGTACAGCCAGCCCGTGCACCAGGACCACCACCAGGTAGCCGAGCCCGAGTGCCAGGCTGGTGCCGCCGAACCCGCCCGGGATGGCCAGCCCGATGGTCAGGAAGCCGGCCATCGCCACCAGCAGCAGCAACCGCTCCGCGGTGTGCACCGGAGGGCGGGCGTTGGTCAGCCAGGCGTACCCCTCGTACATCCACCACAGCAGTCCGAAGATCAGCAGCACCCGTCCCGCGTCCGCCGCGGTGAACCCGCTGGCCAGCAGCGTGGCCAGCTGGGTCAGGGTGAACGCGAAGACCAGGTCGAAGAACAGCTCGAGCGTGGTCACCCGCAGCGGCGGCTCGTCGGGGCCCGGGCGCGGGCTCCGCGCCCGCGCGGTCGGCGGGCGCGCCCGGGCCGGGCAGGCTGGGCGGGCTGGGCGGGCCCGGGATCAGTGGGCCCGGTGCGGCCAGGTCCGGCGCGGGCGGATCCGGTGCTGGCGGGCTCGGGTTGGCTGGCCCGGTGCTGGCTGGCCCGGTGCTGGCTGGCCCGGTGCTGGCTGGTTCGGTGTCCGGCGGGCTCATGGCCCCGCTGACGAGACCGCCGCCGCGGCCCGCTCGGCGATGTCCCGCCGGTACCAGCCGCCGCGCATCCTGATCTTCTCCGCGGCCCGGTACGCCACGGCCCGGGCCTGCGCCAGGTCCGCGCCGGTCCCCACCACGTTGAGGACCCGGCCGCCGCTGGAGACGAGGTTCCCGGCCGCGGACATGGCCGTGCCGGCCTGCAGGACGTAGGCCCCGGCGGTCCGTTGGGCATCCTCTAGGCCGTCGATGTGATCGCCAGCGGCCGGCGCGCCCGGGTATCCCTCAGCCGCCAGCACGACGGTCACCGCGGCACCGGGCGTCCAGCGCAACGGCCCGGCGCCCGCCAGCCCGCCGGCGGCCGCGGCGTGCAGCAGCCCGCTCAGCGGCGTGGCCAGCCGGTCCAGCACGACCTGCGTCTCCGGGTCGCCGAAGCGCGCGTTGAACTCCACCACCCGGATCCCGGCCGCGGTCAGGGCCAGGCCCGCGTACAGCAGCCCGGCGTACGGGGTGCCGCGGCGGCGCAGTTCGGCGACGGCGGGCCGGATGACCGTGTCCAGCACCTCCCCGGCCAGGCCGGGGGACGCCCAGGGCAGCGGGGCGTAGGCGCCCATGCCCCCGGTGTTCGGCCCGGCGTCGCCGTCGAAGGCGCGCTTGAAATCCTGCGCGGGCAGCAGCGGCACCGCCGCCGCGCCGTCGGCCAGCGCGAAGACCGAGACCTCGGGCCCGTCCAGGAACTCCTCGATGACGACCGCGCCGGCCGCGGGGGGGTTCGGGCCATCGGGGTCTGGGCCGTGGGGGTCCGGGGGTGTCCCCCGGGAAGGCACTGCCCCGGGGGGCACAGTGCCCCCCGGGGACAGCACGGCCCGGGCGTGCGCCTGCGCCTCGCGCCGGTCACCGGTCACGACCACGCCCTTGCCCGCCGCGAGGCCGTCCGCCTTGACCACGTACGGCGGGCCGAACTCGTCCAGGGCCCGGCTCGACCTCGGCGGCGGTGGCGCAGGTCCGGGCGGCGGCGGTGGGGATGCCGGCCGCGGACATGACCTGCTTGGCGAAGGACTTCGAGCCCTCGATCATGGCGGCCGCCCGGCCCGGCCCGAAGCAGCGGATCCCGGCGGCCCGCACCGCGTCGGCCACGCCGGCCACCAGGGGGGCCTCCGGGCCGATGACGACCAGGTCGGCCCCGGTCCGGGCGGCCAGCGCGGTCACGCTGGCCGGGTCGGCCGGGGTGACCGCGTGGGTCTGCGCGATCGTCGCGATGCCCGGGTTGCCCGGGGCCACGTGCAGGCCGGTGACGTCGCCGTCCCGGGCCAGGGCGCGGGCCAGGGCGTGCTCGCGGCCGCCGGACCCGATGACCAGGACGCGCATCAGATCAGGGGCCGGAGCTGGAGCGTCTGGTCCCGGCGCGGGCCCACGCCGATGCCGCACAGCGGGGCGCCGATCATGTCCTCGAGCGCCTTGACGTAGGCCTGGGCGTTGCGCGGGAGCTCGCCGAACTCCCGGGCCGAGGAGATGTCCTCCCACCAGCCGTCCAGGTACTCGTAGACCGGCACCGCGTGGTGGAACTCGGTCTGCGTCATGGGGACCTCGTCGTGCCTGGTCCCGTTGACGTCGTAGGCCACGCACACCGGCACCTGCTCCAGGCCGGACAGCACGTCGAGCTTGGTGAGGAAGTAGTCGGTGATCCCGTTGACCCGGGTCGCGTACCGGGCGATGACCGCGTCGAACCAGCCGGTGCGGCGCGGCCGGCCGGTCGTGACCCCGTACTCCATGCCGGTCTTGCGCAGCCAATCGCCGGTGGCGTCGGTCAGCTCGGTGGGGAACGGGCCCGCGCCGACCCTGGTCGTGTAGGCCTTGACGATCCCGATCACCCTGCTGATCCTGGTCGGGCCGATGCCCGAGCCCGCGCAGGCCCCGCCCGCCGTGGGCGAGGACGAGGTCACGAACGGGTACGTGCCGTGATCAACGTCCAGCTGGGTGGCCTGGGCGCCCTCGAGCAGGACCACCTGGCCCTCGTCGAGGGCCTGGTTGAGGACCAGGCCGGTGTCGGCCACGTACCGCTGCAGCCGCTGGAAGTAGCCCAGGTACTCGTCGGCCGCGGCCTTGGCGTCGATCCCGCGCCGGTTGTAGACCTTGGTGAGCACCTGGTTCTTCTCGCGCAGCACCAGCTCGAGCTTCTGGCACAGGATCCCCGGGTCCAGCAGGTCCTGCACCCGGATCCCGGTCCGCGCGACCTTGTCGCTGTAGGCCGGGCCGATGCCGCGGCCGGTGGTGCCGATGCGGGCGCTGCCCAGGTAGCGCTCGGTCACCTTGTCCAGCGCGATGTGGTGCGGCATGATCAGGTGCGCGTTGGCCGAGATCAGCAGCCGGTCGCAGGACACGCCGCGGGCCTCCAGCCCGTCGATCTCCTCGATCAGCACGGCCGGGTCGATCACGACGCCGTTGCCGATGACCGGCGTGGCCTTCCTCGACAGCACGCCGGTCGGCAGCAGGTGCAGGGCGTAGCTCTCGTCGCCGATGACCACGGTGTGCCCGGCGTTGTTGCCGCCCTGGTACCGGACCACGTAGTCGACGTCGTCGCCGATGCAGGTCGGTGGCCTTGCCCTTGCCCTCGTCGCCCCACTGCGCGCCCACGATCACCACGGCGGGCATCAGGTGACTCCCAGGGCCGCCGCGGCGGTGGCACTGCTGTCGCGCAGGAAGTCGCGGCAGCGGCGGGCCTCGTCGTCTTCCCCGATGGCCGCGGCGGCGACCGAGAGCTGCTGCAGCGAGCGCAGGAACCCGCGGTTGGGCTCGTGCTCCCACGGGATCGGCCCGTGGCCCTTCCAGCCCGACCGGCGCAGCTGGTCCAGGCCGCGGTGATAGCCGGTCCGGGCGTACGCGTACGCGGCGACCGGGTCGCCGTCCGCCATCGCGCGCTCGGCGAGCGCGGCCCAGGCGGCGCAGTAGGCCGGATGGCCGGCGGCCACCTTGGCCGGGTCGGCGCCGGCCCGCAGCTCCTCGGCGGCCGTGACGTCGTCGGGCAGGTACGTGGGCGGGGGCCCGGAGAGCAGGTTCTCGTGCGTCATGCCTGCCATCTTGCCGGATAGGTTGGCTGCATGGCGGACGGCGAGCTCCCAGCCGCGGCAAGCGGCGTGTTCTCACTGGGCGGCACCGTGGCGGTCACCCGCCTGGGGTACGGCGCGATGCGGATCACCGGCCGGGGGATCTGGGGCGACCCCCCGGACCGGGATGCCGCGATCAAGGTGCTGCGCCGGGCGGCGGAACTCGGCGTCGACTTCATCGACACGGCCGACTCCTACGGGCCGCACGTGAGCGAGGAGCTGATCCGCGAGGCGCTGCATCCCTACCACGGCGTCACCATCGCCACCAAGGGCGGGCTGACCCGCAGCGGGCCGGACCAGTGGGGCACGGTCGGCCGGCCCGAGTACCTGCGGCAGTGCGTGGAGATGAGCCTGCGCCGCCTGGGCCTGGACACGATCGACCTGTACCAGCTGCACCGGATCGATCCGCAGATCCCGGCCGCCGACCAGGTGGGCGAGCTCGGGGCCCTGCGCAAGGAGGGCAAGATCCGGCACATCGGGCTGTCCGAGGTCAGCGTGCCGGAGATCGGGGAGGCCCGGCTGACCGCGCCGATCGCGTCCGTGCAGAACCTCTACAACGTGCTCCACCGCGAGTCCGAGGACGTGCTGGACTACTGCGAGCGGGAGGGACTCGGCTTCATCCCGTACTGCCCGATCGCGTCGGGCGGCTTCGCTGGCCCGGCGGGCCCGCTGGCGCAGCTGGGCCGGCAAGGCGGCGTCACCGGCGTCCAGCTGGCGCTGGCCTGGATGCTGCGCCGGTCCCCGGTCATGCTGCCGATCCCGGGCACCGGCTCGGTGGCGCATCTGGAGGAGAACGTCGGCGCCGCTGAGGTCGAGCTGACCGACGACCTGTTCCGCGCGCTGTCGGCGCTGGCCGACCCGAGCTTATGCGCGGCCCGCGTGCCGCGGCCGGGCCGTCAGCCCCGCATCGTCCGGCCGGGCCGTCAGCCCGCATGGTGCGGCGCGGCCGGGCCGTCAGCCCATCTGCTGGCCCGCTGACATCAGGTCCTCGCAGGCCTCGACGACGCGGGCGGTCATCGACTTCCTCCGCCGCCTTGCCCCAGGACCGCGGGTCGTAATCCTTCTTGTTGCCGACGTCGCCGTCCACCTTGAGCACGCCGTCGTAGTTGGTGAACATGTGGCCGGCGACCGGCCGGGTGAAGGCGTACTGGGTGTCGGTGTCCACGTTCATCTTGACCACGCCGTACGAGATCGCCTCGCGGATGTCCTCGAGCGAGGATCCCGACCCGCCGTGGAACACCAGGTCGAAGGGCTTGTCCTGGCCGTACTTGGCTCCCACGGCATCCTGGATGTCCTTCAGCACCGAGGGCCGCAGCTTGACGTGACCGGGCTTGTAGACGCCGTGCACGTTGCCGAACGTGGCGGCCAGGATGTACCGGCCGTTCTCGCCGAGCCCCAGCGTCTCGGCGACGGCCAGCGCGTCCTCCGGGGTGCTGTACAGCTTCTCGTTGATCTCGCCGACGACCCCGTCCTCCTCGCCGCCGACGACCCCGATCTCCATTTCCATGATCACGTGCGCCTTGACGCACTGCGCGAGCAGTTCCTCGGCGATCTCCAGGTTCTCGGCCAGCGGCACGGCCGAGCCGTCCCACATGTGCGACTGGAACAGCGGGTCCTCGCCGCGCGCCACCCGCTCGACGGATATCTGGAGCAGCGGGCGCATGTAGGTGTCCAGCTTGTCCTTGGGGCAGTGGTCGGTGTGCAGCGCGACCTGAACCGGGTACCGCGCGGCCACCGTCCGGGCGAAGTGCGCCAGCGCCACCGCGCCGGTGACCATGTCCTTCACCCCCTGGCCGGACAGGTACTCGGCCCCGCCGGTGGACACCTGGATGATCCCGTCGCTGCCGGCCTCGGCGAACCCGCGCAGGGCCGCATTCAGCGTCTGGCTGGAGGTCACGTTGATCGAGGGATAGGCGAAACCGTGCTCCTTGGCGCGGTCGAACATCTGCGCATATATCTCTGGCGTGGCGATGGGCATGACGGCCGCTCCTTGTCAGTCCGATATCGCCTCCAGTATCCCGTCCGCGGCGCCAGCCGGCGCTACCCCAGGCCGAGGCCGGGCGACGCCCAGGCCGAGCCGCCGGCTCAACCCCCAGGCCGAGGCCGGCGCTGCCCAGCCCGAGCCCGGTGCCGTTCAGCCCAGGCCGGGCGGCGCTACCCCAGGCCGAGGTCGGCCAGTTCGTACGCCGCGCGGTACGGCAGGCCCCGCTCGGCGACCCGCGGCCTGGCCCCGCGCTCCACGACCACCGCGACGCCCGCCACCTCGGCGCCCGCCTCGGTCAGCGCGTCCACGGCGGTCAGCACGGAATTCCCGGTGGTCGAGGTGTCCTCCACGGCCAGGACGCGCCGCCCGGCGACGTCGGGTCCCTCGATCCTGCGCTGCAGCCCGTGGGCCTTCTCGGCCTTGCGCACCACGAACGCGTCCAGGTGACGGCCCTGGGCGGCGGCGGCGTGCATCATCGCGGCCGCCACCGGGTCGGCGCCGAGGGTCAGGCCGCCGACGGCGTCGTAGTCCAGGTCCGCGGTCAGCTCGAGCATCACCCGCCCGGCGAGCGGCGCGGCACGGCCATCCAGGAGCACCCGGCGCAGGTCGATATACCATTTCGCCCGCTGTCCCGACGACAAAACCACGTCGCCGTGAATGACCGCTTTCGCCGTGATGAAGTCCAGCAACTCGTCGCGGTCGGTCACGGCAGCCAAGCCTATCGGCGCCCGCGAATTCCCCGGCCGCAGAGCCCGACTCGTGATGTTCGTGTTACGTCACGACGGTGGCCAGGCGCTGGTAACGTCTCGCGTCGAGGGAAGGACGGGATCGAGTGGATCGTTGCGCCGTGTTCGTTGATGCGGGCTACGTGCTCGCCGACGGCGCCATGGCCGTCCACGGAACCCGTCACCGGGACTCTGTCTCCTGGGATTACGCGGGCCTGGTCAAGCTGCTCACCGGGCTGTCCCGGGACCGCACCGGCCTGCCCGTGCTGCGCTGTTACTGGTACGAGGCGACGGTCGAGGGCCGCCGCAGTTCCGAGCACAACGCGCTCGCCGACCTGCCCGGGATCAAGCTGCGGCTCGGCCGGGTGCGGCCGGGCCGGCGCGAGGGCGTGGAAGCCGAGATGCACCGGGACCTGACCACGCTGGCCAGGAACCACGCGGTCAGCGACGCGGTCATCGTCAGCGCGGAGGAGGACCTGGCCGAGGTCGTCGCCGAGGTGCAGGAATTCGGGCTGCGGGTGCTCATCGTGCACATCACGGCGGACGGGAACTGGACGGTCGCCCGGCCGCTGCGCCAGGAGTGCGATGACATCGTGGAGATTTCCGGCGCGCACCTGCGGCCGTTCGTGGACCTGATCCCGGGAGCCGAGCCGTCCGGCCGCGATGACCAGTACCGCAACGGCAGCTACCCGGCGCGGGGCCACGAGCGGCGGGGCATCGCCAACGGGCACGCGGCCGGCCTGGGCGCGGTGACCCACCAGGGCCTGCCGGCGCCCGCGCTTCCCGCGCCGCCCGCGATCTACACCGCCCCCGTGGTCGAGGAGTACCAGCGCACGGCGCAGCCACCGGCCCAGGGCCAGGGACCGCTGGCATCGTCCGGGCTGGCGGGCGCCGCGTCCGAGCCGCCCGCACCCGGCTCCCATGCCGCTCCGCGCCGCCCGGCCGCGGCCTCCCAGCCTGCTCCGGATCAGGGCGCCCTCCCGAACCGCGCCGCCGCGGCGCGGGATGCGGCCGGTGCCCAGGACCCGGCTGCGGCCCAGGCTCAGACCGCCCCGCAGGTCCCGCCGGCGGCCCAGCCTCAGGGGGCCCACGAGGCCCAGGCCCAGGCGGCCCATCAGGTTCCGGCATGCCCATCAGGCCCAGGACGCAGGCCAGTTCCCGGCGGCGGCGCCGGGCCTGGCCGCCTCCCCGAGCCCGGCGGCGCAGCCCGCGGCCGCTCCCGGGCCCCCGGTCGGCTATGGCGCACAGCCCGGTGATCACGCTGGTGACCACGTATCAGCGCACGGTAGCCCGGGCCGCCGGGGCTCGCCCGGTCCGCAGTCACCCGCGCCCCAGGCGGTTTCGCCGGCGCCGCCAGCGCCGGCTCAGCCGCCGCCGGCCCAGCAGACGCCGGTGCCGCAAACACCTGTGCCGCAAGTACCGGTGCCGCCAACCTCGATGCTCGCAGGACCCGGCGCCGCAGGCACCCGTGCCCGCACCACCCCCGGCCCCGCCAGCCTCGGTGCCGCCGACCCCGGTGCAACAATCCCCGGCACCGCAAGCCCCCGTGCCGCAGCCGGGCGTGCATCAGCCGGCCGCGCCTGCGCCGGGTCCGGGGGAGGCACGGTTCGGAAGCAGCCAGGGCGACTACCGCGCGCCCGAGCCGCCCGGGCAGCGAGCCGGGACGGCCAGGGAAGGGATGGCCGCGCGGGACCGGGAGGCCGCGCGGTCAGCCGGGCCCGCGGGCCAGTTTGCCGAGAACGCGCCGCCGGGCCGCTTCGCCGGGGATCCGGCGCAGGGCCGGTTCGCCGACGGCGCCCTGCCGGGCCGGTTCGCCGAGGACCAGGCCCCGGGCCGGTTCGCGGAGGGTCCGGGCCGGCGCCGTACCCGCCGGGCGCTTACGGCGCCGGCGGCCCGGCGCAGGCGTCCTATCCGCAGTTTCCCGGGCCGCCGGGACAGCACGCGGCACCCGGCCCGGAATCCGGGTATCCCGCGCCGCCACCCCCCCAGCACGAGCCAGGGCCTCTACGGCGCGCCGCCTGCCGGCCACGCGAACCTTCCCCAGCCCGTGTCTGCGCCCACGACGATCTCGCTGACCGACGCCGTCCAGGCGGCGCACGCCGAGGGCTTCGGTTTCGGCGACGCGGTGGCGCGGGATGCCCCGGCACTGTGGCTGGAGGCGGTGCTGGCCCGCAAGCCGCGGATGCCGTCCGATCTCGAGGCCAGGCTGCTGCAGGGCTCGGCCCTGCCTATCGACTCGCTGCTGCACGACGAGGTCAGGCAGTCGCTGCGGCGCGGCTTCTGGGACGCGCTGGAGCGCTCCCGCCGATAGACGCGGATCGTCGCGGTCAGCCGGAGCTCATTAGCACAGCTCATTACCACAATGCCGCGTTGCAGACCGGCTTGCGCCGGGTACCTTACGTAACGTGCCTGCTCTGAGCCGTGAGGAATTCGACGCGATCGAGTTCGACGCCGCCGCCAGCGGCGACCATGAATCCGCGGCGAGGCGGATGAACAGGCTCGCGTGGGCCGGTACCGAGACCGACTCGATGCCGCGCTCGGAGGCCTTCCTGCGCGCGGGCGAGCAGTGGCTGCTGGCCGACGACCCGGCCGCCGCGGCGACCGGGTTCCGGCTCGCGATGGCCGACGGCGGCCCGGTCTTCGTGGATCCGCGGGTGCCGCTGGCCCGGGCGCTCTTCCTGCTCGGCAAGTCAGCCGAGGCGCAGGCGCTGCTCGATCAGCTGAAGGCCGAGGGCCGGCGCGATCCGCGGACGTGCGACCTCGTCGCCGAACTGCTCGTCGAGCGCTCCGACCTGACCGCGGCACTGGACTGGGCGACCGCCGGCGTCGAGCTGTGCCTGCAGCGCCGGTCCAACGGCGGGCCGGGCGCCCAAGGCCGCAGCGCGGACTCCTCCGGCGAGGAAGACGATGCCGAGGCCGAGCTGCGTCTGCTGCTGAGCCTGCGGTACCGGATCCGCAACGACCTCGGGCTCCCCGAGGACCGCTACGACGAGCTGCTCGACGAGGCGTGATCCTGCCCGCCGGACGGCGGCGCCGTCGCGGCCAGCGGGCGCTCGGGGCGGACCGTCAGCGCGTCGGCCGCCTCATCGAGGTCGACGACCACGGTGTCACCGTCGAGGATCTCCCCGGACAGCAGCGCCCGGGCCAGCTGGTCGCCGATCGCCGACTGGATCAGCCTGCGCAGCGGCCTCGCGCCGAACACCGGGTCGAATCCGGTGACCGCCAGCCACTCCTGCGCGGCGGGCGTGACGGTGAGCATCAGCCGCCGGTCCGATAGCCGCCTGGTCAGCCTGGCCACCTGAATCTTGACGATCTCGGTGAGTTCCTCGGTGGTCAGCGCGTCAAAGATGATCACGTCATCGAGCCGGTTGAGGAACTCCGGCTTGAACGTCGACCGCACCACGGACATGACCGCTTCCCGCTTCGCCGCATCGTCCAGCGCGGGGTCGGCGATGTACTGCGAGCCCAGGTTGGAGGTGAGGATCAGGATCGTGTTGCGGAAGTCCACCGTGCGGCCCTGCCCGTCGGTCAGCCGGCCGTCGTCGAGCACCTGGAGCAGGATGTCGAAGACCTCCTGGTGGGCCTTTTCCACCTCGTCCAGCAGCACGACGCAGTAGGGCCGCCGCCGCACCGCCTCGGTGAGCTGGCCGCCCTCTTCGTATCCGACGTAGCCGGGCGGGGCGCCGACCAGCCGGGCGACGGTGTGCCGCTCCGAGTACTCGCTCATGTCGATGCGGACTGTCGCCCGCTCGTCGTCGAACAGGAACTCCGCCAGCGCCTTGGCCAGCTCGGTCTTGCCGACGCCGGTGGGGCCGAGGAACAGGAACGAGCCGGACGGGCGGTCCGGGTCCGAGATGCCCGCGCGCGACCGCCGGACCGCATCCGACACCGCCTGAACGGCCTTGGCCTGGCCGACCAGCCGCTTGCCGAGCTCCGATTCCATCCGGAGCAGCTTGCCGGTCTCACCCTCGAGCAGGCGCCCGGTGGGTATGCCGGTCCACGAGGAGACGACATCCGCGACGTCGTCCGGGCCGACCTCCTCCTTGACCATCGGCCTGGCGTCGGGGAGGCCCGTCTCCGGGCCGGAGCCGCCGGCGGCTGCGGCGTTGTCGCTCGCGACCGCGTCGGCGATCTCCTTCTCCAGGGCCGGGATCTCCCCGTACATCAGGCGCGAGGCGGTACCGAAGTCAGCGTCCCGCTGGGCGCGCTCGGCCTGGCCCTTGAGGTCGTCCAGGCGCTTCTTCAGCTCGCCGACGCGGTTCAGGCCCGCCTTCTCCTGCTCCCAGCGGGCGACGAGCGCCGTCAGCTGCTCCTGCCGGTCGGCCAGGTCCGCGCGGAGCCGCTCCAGCCGCTCCTTGCTCGCCGGGTCGGCCTCCTTCTCCAGCGCCATCTCCTCCATCAGCATCCGGTCCACGGATCGCCGCAGCTCGTCGATCTCGACCGGCTGCGAGTCGATCTCCATGCGCAGCCGTGACGCCGCCTCGTCGACCAGGTCGATTGCCTTGTCCGGGAGGAACCTGGCCGTGATGTAGCGGTCCGACAGTGACGCCGCGGCGACCAGCGCCGCATCGGAGATCTGCACCTGATGGTGAGCCTCATAGCGGCCCTTGAGCCCGCGCAGGATCGCGATCGTGTCCTCCACCGAGGGCTCGTTGACGAAAACCTGCTGGAACCGGCGCTCCAGGGCGGCATCCTTCTCGATCCGCTCACGGTACTCATCGAGCGTGGTGGCGCCGACCATGCGCAGCTCGCCGCGGGCCAGCATGGGCTTGAGCATGTTGCCCGCGTCCATGGCGCCCTCGGCCGCGCCGGCGCCGACGACCGTGTGCAGCTCGTCGATAAAGGTGATGACCTGGCCTTCGCTCTCCTTGATCTCGGCCAGCACCGCCTTCAGCCGTTCCTCGAACTCGCCGCGGTACTTGGCGCCGGCCACCATCGCGCCCAGGTCGAGCGCGACCACGCGCTTGCCCCGGAGCGACTCGGGCACGTCACCGGCCACGATCCGCTGAGCGAGGCCCTCGACCACGGCGGTCTTGCCCACGCCGGGCTCCCCGATCAGCACCGGGTTGTTCTTGGTGCGCCGGGAGAGCACCTGGATCACCCGGCGGATCTCCGCGTCGCGGCCGATGACCGGGTCGAGCTTGCCCTCACGGGCGCTGCGGGTCAGGTCGATCCCGTACTTCTCCAGGGCCTGATAAGTGCCCTCGGGGTCCTGGCTGGTGACCCTGGCGTGGCCGCGCACCTGCTCGAAGGCGGCCAGCAGCTCGTCAGGTCCCGCTCCGGCCTCCCGCAGCACCGTGGCGGCCTGGCCGCCGTCGGCGGCCAGGCCGACGAGGAGATGCTCGGTCGAGACGTACTCGTCGTTCATCTCCTTGGCCCGCTTCGCCGCCGTGGCCAGCGCCGCGAGCAGCGGCCGCGAGGTCTCCGGGGCGCTCAGCGTCGCGCCGGCCGCCCGGGGCAGCCGGCTCAGGAGCTCGTTCGTGGTCTTCAGCACGGCGCCAGGGTCGGCGCCCACGGCCTGCAGCAGCGGGGCGGCCGTTCCCCCGTCCTGCGCGATCAGCGCGGCCAGCAGGTGCAGCCCGTCAACGTTCGGGTTCCCGGCCGCGGCGGCCTGCCGGACGGCGCCGGACACTGCCTCCTGGCTCTTGCGTGTCAGTTTGTCATCAGCCATTGTTCGTTATCTTGCTCGTCATCTTTCGCAGTTTTGCGGCCCGGCTGGCGTCTTCGGCCGCGGGCTCGGTCTCGCCGGGGTGCGCCTGGCCCGCCGGCTGGGCGGTGAAGGGCGCGTCCGAGCGGCGCACCGGGACCAGCGCGGCGTTCTCGTTCCGGCCGCGCAGCAGCCCGGCCAGCCGCGCGGCGACCGCGCGGGTGGACTCGAGCTCCGCCCGGAGCTGGGTGATCTCGTCGTGTAGTTCAGCGAGCAGCGCACGGTGGCGCTCCTGCTCGTCTTCGAGCTCCAGGATCCGCTTGATCCCGCGGGGGCTGACACCCTCCCGGGACAGGCGCTGCACCTCGCGCAGGGCCAGGATGTCGCGCAGCGAGTAGCGGCGTCCCCCGCCTGCGGCCCGGCCGGGCGACACCAGGCCGAGCCGGTCGTAGGTGCGCAGGGTCTGAGCGTGCAGCCCCGACATCTGGGCCGCCACGGAGATGACGTACACCGGCGAGTCATCAGACAGCTCGAAGCCGGATCATGTCATCTCCCCTCATCTGCTCGTCCTTCCGCTAGTGCTGTGCCGGCCGCCTGCTGGTCACCCGGCGGGCCTCATCCGGCCTTGGCCTGGCGCAGCAGGTCAGCCCGGGGATCCTCGCCCGCGGTGAGCTTGCGGAACGCCTCGAGCGTCTCGCGCGCCTCACCCTCGAGGGTCTTGGGCACCTGCACGTTCACGGTCACCAGCAGATCGCCCACCGTGGCGTCCTGGCGCCGGACCCCCTTGCCGCGGACCCGGAACGTACGGCCGTTCGGGGTGCCGGCCGGGATGCGGAGGTTCACCGGCATGCCGTTGAGCGACGGCACCTTGATCTCCGCGCCGAGCGCTGCCTCGGCGAACGTGACCGGCACGGTCACGGTCAGGTTGTGGGCGGACCGGCCGAACACCGGGTGCGGGGCGACGTGCACGCGCACGTACAGGTCTCCCGCGGGCCCGCCGCGCTCGCCCGGCGCGCCCTTGCCCTTGAGCTTGATCCGCTGGCCGTCGCCGACCCCGGCGGGGATCCGCGCCTGGATCGTCCGCGTGCTCATGGCCCGCCCGCTGCCCGAGCACTCCGGGCACGGGTCGTCGACCACCAGGCCGCGCCCGCGGCACGTCTTGCACGGCTCGGAGAAGGCGAAGTTGCCCAGGTTCCGGCTGGCCTGGCCGGTGCCCTCACAGGTGGGGCACACCCTCGGGACCGTGCCCGCCTTGGCCCCGGTGCCCTTGCAGAGGGGGCACGGCCCCTCGCCGGCCAGGTGCAGCGACACCGTGGCACCGTCGATCGCGTCGCTGAAGCTCAGCGACGCCTCGGTCTCGACATCGGCGCCGCGCCGCGGCCTCGGCTGGGTGGACCGCCGGCCGAACACGCCGCCGAGCAGGTCGCCGAGCCCGCCGCCCGCGCCGCCGCCCTGGCCGGGCGAGTTTCCGAACAGGTCACCAAGATCGAAGTTGTAACCACCGCTCGACCCCGGCATCCGGACACCGCCGCCGAACAGCGAGCGGGCGTCGTCGTACTCCTTGCGCCGCTTGTCGTCGGACAGCACGTTGTACGCCTCGGAGATCTCCTTGAACTTCTCCTCGGCTGCCGAGTCGCCCTTGTTGGCATCCGGGTGATACTTGCGGGCCAGCTTGCGGTATGACTTCTTGATCTCGTCGGCGCTCGCGCCCTTGCTGACGCCCAGGACCTTGTAATAGTCCTTCTCGAGGAAGTCCTTGGTACTCAACGGGCCCCTCCTCGTCTGGTCCTAGTCGGTGTTAGCTGGATGCTGGAAGCTGCTTGCGTCGTCTCCGCCGCCTTCGTCGCTTCGGTTGCCTGTGTGTGCATGGCCGCCGGGCTCGCTCTGCCTGCTCGTCCTGCTCGCCCGGCTCGGCGACCGCGACCCGCGCCGGGCGCAGGATCCGGTCACCGACCTTGTAGCCCGGCTGCAGGATGCGGACGCAGGTCGTTTCCGCCACGTCCGGGGAGTAGGAGTGCATCAGCGCCTCGTGCAGCTTCGGGTCGAACGGGTCGCCGTCCTCTCCGTAACTGGTCAGGCCGAGCTTGACGGCCGCCGCTTCCAGTGACTCGGCGACCGACTTGAACCCGCCGGCCAGCTCTCCGTGCTCCCGGGCCCGGCCGATATCGTCCAGGACCGGCAGCAGTTCGGTGAGCACGTTGGCCAGTGCCTGCTCCCTGACCGCCAGCCGGTCCCGCTCGACCCGCTTGCGGTAGTTCGCATATTCCGCCTGCAGCCGCTGCAGGTCCGCGGTGCGCTCCGCGAGCGCGGCCGTCATCTTCTCCACCTCGGTGTTCTTGTCGGTGTCCGGGGCAGGTGCGCTGCCCGGGACGCCCGGAGCCTCCTGGCGGCCCGGAGCCGACGGCCCGGCTCCGGGGGAAGCCCCGGAGCCGCCGCCGGGCTTGGACACCGCGTGCCTGCCCGGCCTGGGCTGGCCCGGCCCGCGCTGGGGCGGGCCAGCCTGGCCCTGGCCACCCTGCCGCGCGGCGTCTCGTACCTGGCCGGTGGCCGGGTCGATGCGCCGGCGGTCACGGATGACCGGGCCCTGGCTGCCCTCTTCGTCAGACCTCATCAGGCGGCGCCACCTTCGGCACCCTTGTCGTCGTCCACGATTTCTGCGTCGACGACGTCATCGTCGGAGGCCTGGGCCTCGGCCCCGTCGGCCTGGCCGTCCGCCGCGTTCGCGGCCTGCGACTGGGCGTAGATGGCCGTGCCCATCTTCTGGCTGACCTGCGCCGCGTGCTCGGTGGCCGTGCGGATCGCCTCGGTGTCCGTGCCCTCCAGGGCCTTCTTCAGGTCGGCGACCGCGGACTCGACCTCGGACTTGATGTCGCCCGGGACCTTGTCGGCGTTCTCGGCCAGGAACTTCTCGGTGGTGTAGGCGAGGGTCTCCGCGCGGTTGCGGACCTCGGCCTCCTCACGGCGCTGGCGGTCCTCCTCGGCGTACTTCTCCGCGTCCGCCATCATCCGCTCGATCTCGTCCTTGCCCAGCGCCGAGCCGCCGGAGATCGTGACCGACTGCTGCTTGCCGGTGCCGAGGTCCTTGGCCGAGACGTTCACGATGCCGTTCGCGTCGATGTCGAACGTGACCTCGATCTGCGGGATGCCGCGCGGCGCCGGAGCCAGGCCGGCCAGCTCGAACATGCCGAGCTTCTTGTTGTACGCGGCGATCTCGCGCTCGCCCTGGAACACCTGGATCTGCACGGACGGCTGGTTGTCGTCAGCCGTGGTGAAGATCTCCGAGCGCTTGGTCGGGATGGTGGTGTTGCGCTCGATCAGCTTGGTGAAGATGCCGCCCTTGGTCTCGATGCCCAGCGACAGCGGGGTCACGTCGAGCAGCAGGACGTCCTTGACCTCACCCTTGAGCACGCCGGCCTGCAGGCAGGCGCCCACGGCCACGACCTCGTCCGGGTTGACGCCCTTGTTCGGCTCCTTGCCGCCGGTCAGCTCCTTGACCAGGTCGACCACGGCGGGCATACGGGTGGACCCGCCGACCAGCACCACGTGCTGGATGTCGTCGAGCTTCACCCCGGCGTCCTTGATCACCTGCTGGAACGGCGACTTGCACCGGTCGAGCAGGTCGGAGGTCATCTTCTGGAACTCGGCCCGGGACAGCTTGGTGTCCAGGTGCAGCGGGCCCTGCTCGGAGTGGGTGATGTAGGGCAGGTTGATCGAGGACTCGGTCGAGCTGGACAGCTCGATCTTGGCCTTCTCCGCGGTCTCCCGCAGCCGCTGCAGCGCCATCTTGTCCTTGGACAGGTCGGTGCCGTAGCTGTTCTTGAAGTCCTTGACCAGCCAGTCCACGACCCGCTGGTCCCAGTCGTCGCCGCCCAGATGGTTGTCACCGCTGGTGGCCTTGACCTCGACCACGCCCTCGCCGACCTCGAGCAGCGAGACGTCGAACGTGCCGCCGCCCAGGTCGAAGACCAGGATCGTGGCCTCGTTGTCCTTGTCCAGGTGGTAGGCCAGGGCCGCAGACGTCGGCTCGTTGATGATCCGGAGCACGTTCATGCCCGCGATCTGGCCGGCCTCCTTGGTGGCCTGCCGCTGCGCGTCGCTGAAGTACGCGGGAACGGTGATCACCGCGTCGGCGATCGTCTCGCCCAGGTACGCCTCGGCGTCCCTCTTCAGCTTCTGCAGGATGAAGGCGCTGATCTGCTGCGCCGTGAACTTCTTGCCGTCGATGGAGACGGACCAGTCGGTGCCCATCTGGCGCTTGACCGAGCGGATCGTCCGGTCCACGTTGGTCACGGCCTGCCGCTTGGCGACCTCGCCGACGAGCACTTCCCCATTCTTCGCGAAGGCGACGACGGACGGCGTCGTCCGCGAGCCTTCCGCGTTGGCGATGACCGTGGGCTCCCCGCCCTCGAGAACCGCGACGACGGAGTTGGTTGTCCCCAGGTCGATGCCTACCGCTCGTGCCATGAGTTCCTGTCCTTGTGTGATCGTGTGCCTAAGTTGAGTCTTACCGACGCAAGTTTGCCACGCTGCGAACCCGCCTGGCAAATGACTTGAGTCTACTGGGCTCAACTTTGCGGAGCCCTCCGGCATTCCCGGGACCGGCAACGAGTTTTGCGCGCCTGCGACCCCGCCGCCGGGCCCGGTCGCGGACGTCCCGGGCCGGCTGTCGGCGCTGGTGGCGGCGGTACGGGAGGCTGCCGATCGCCGGTGCCCGCCCGCGGCCGCCGGTGGCCGCTCGCGGCCAGACTACCTCCCTGGCGAGGGACGGGCTACGTAGCCCTGTACCGCTATAGTCGGCATGCGGCATTAGTGGCCTTTACCCAGGTAGGAGCGCAGATAGAGGCTCAGGCGCCGACATCGCCGCGGACTCAGCGGCCATCCTCGCGCAGCAGCCTGATCACCCGGGCCTAAGCGCAGCGCGTGACGGGGCGGCGCTTAACTACCATGAGTCCGTGGTGACGCGCCGCGACGGCAAGCTGCCCGGCACCGGCACCGGTGCCGGGCGGGAGAGCCCGGACGCCGCCGGGCCCCCGCGGCCGGGCGTTCCGGAGCCATCGCCGGAACTCCAGGCCCAGGGCGAGAGGCGAGAGCGTGCCCTCCCCGGCGGCGGCCGCGATCCCGGCCGGCTCGCCCGGGCATGCCCCGCCCGCCGACCGGGTGCCGTGGCTGATCGCCCTGGCGGTGTTCGCGCTGTACCTCCCGATCTCGGTGTTCCGCTACCTGCGCCTGGACCCGACCTCCTGGGACCTGGGCATCTTCACCGAGTACGTCAAGCAGTACGCCCACCTGCACACGCCGATCGTCGACGTCAGGGCGCCGGCTACAACCTGCTCGGGGACCATTTCCACCCGATCGTCGCGCTGATTGCCCCGTTCTTCCGGATCTTCCCCACCCCGGTCACGCTGCTCGTGGCGCAGGCCCTGCTGGCCGCGGTGTCCGTCATCCCGGTCAGCCGGGCCGGCGCGGCCCTGCTCGGGACCGGCGCAGGCCGCGCGATAGGCGCCGCGTACGGGTTCTCCTGGGGCCTGCAGCAGATGGTCAACTATGACTTCCACGAGATCGCCTTCGCGGTGCCGCTGCTGGCGTGCTCGCTGTCCGCGCTGGTCCGGGGGCGGATGCGGGCCGCGGTGTGGTGGGCGCTGCCGCTGGTCTTCGTCAAGGAGGATCAGGGGTTCACGGTCGCGGCCATCGGGCTCATCATGGCGCTGGTCTACCGGCGGCCGCGATCACCGGGCTGCTGCTGACCGCCTGGGGCCTGGCGTGGTCGTTGCTGGCCATCTTCGTGATCGATCCCGCACTTCAGCCCGACTCCATCGATTTCACTGTACTGGAGCGACGGCGGCGCGGTCAGTCCGATCGGCGGCCACCCGTCGGTCACCGGGCTGATCAGGCAGCTGGCCACCGGGTGGCCGACGAAGCTGCCCACCCTGGCGCTGATCCTGCTGCCCACCGCGTTCCTCTCGCTGTGGTCGCCGCTGGTGCTCGCCGCCGTGCCCAGCCTGCTGCTGCGGTTCGTCGGGACCAACGCTTACTACTGGGGCACGGACTGGCACTACAACGCGACGGTGATGCCGATCGTGTTCATCGCCGCGATCGACGGCATGGCCCGGATCCGCGCCGCCCGGGCGGCCGGCGAGCCGGGCCGCCTGTCCAGCCTCCTGGAACGCAACGGAGCGCCGCTGATGCTGGGCATCACCGCGGCCCTGGCCTTCCAGTTCCCGCTGAGCCAGCTGTGGTCGCCGCCGACCTACAGCCTCGGCCCGCACGTCGCCGCCGCCCGGGCGGCGATGGCGCGGGTGCCGGACGGGGCGACGGTCGCGACCGACCTCGACCTGCTGGCCCCGCTCGCGGCCCGGACCGACACGTTCTGGCTCGGCAACAGCAGCAACCCCGCCACGAAGTACGTCGTGTTCGACACGGCCAGCACCGACTGGGCAGCCACCAGCTGCGCCGCCAACATCCTGAGATTCGTCGAAGCACCTGATGCAGGGCGTGCGCTACCGCCAGATCTACGTCAACGACGGCGTGTACGTCTTCATCAGGTCCGGGCCGAGCGGGTAAGGGTTAGGACGGATAAGGGTCGGGCGGGCAAGGGTTCAGGGCGGGTAGCAAAGCGGGCGGGCAGGGCTTCGGGCGGGGCAGGGGTTAGGGCGGGCGGAAGGGGTGTAGGGCGGACGGGCAGAGAGGAGTCCCGTTGGCGCGAGTGCTGCCGACGACCGCGTCGCCTCCGGAACCGGTGGCGCGCGGGCGCTGGCGCGGGCGCGGCGACGGCTGGGCCTTGGCCGTGGTCCTGGCCTGCTACCTGCTGGCCGCGGCTGGCCGTGACCTGGCAGCTGTGGGCCGATCCGGCCTCGCACACCGTCGCGGGCAACCCGCAGCGACGCCGACCTGTTCGCCTGGTTCCTCCGCTACGACGCCACCGCGGTGGCGCACGGCAGGCTGCCCGCGCTGGTCACCGCGGCCATGAACGCGCCACAGGGCGTCAACGTGATGTGGAACACCTCGCTGCTCCTGCCGGGCGTCCTGCTCACGCCGGTGACGCTGCTGCTCGGCCCGCAGACCGCCCTGACCGTGCTGATGACGGCCGGCTTCGCGGGCTCGGCGGCCAGCCTGTTCTGGGTGCTGCGGCGCTGGGACGTCAGCATCGGCGCCGCGGCCCTGGCCGGCGCCGTCTACGGCTTCTCCCCGGCCCTGCTGCAGGCCTCGATCGGCCACTACAACCTCCAGTTCGCCGTGCTGCCGCCGCTGATCATCGACGCTGGGCTGCGCCTGTGCCTGCGCTCGCGGGCCCCGGTACGCGACGGCATCCGCCTCGGCCTGCTCGCCACGGCGCAGCTGTTCACCGGGGAGGAACTGCTGCTGCTCACCGGGATCGCCGGGGTGCTGCTGATGGCGGTGCTCGCCCTCGGGCGGCCACGGGCCGTGCCCGGCCGGGTCCGCCCGGCCGCGGCCGGGCTCGGGGTCGCGGCCGGGGTCACGCTGCTGCTGGCCGGCTACGCCCTGTGGGTGCAGTTCTTCGGCCCGCTGACCCAGCGCGGCAGTTCGTTCACCCCGGACTTCTTCAAGAACGACCTGGCCGGGTTCGTGACGCCGTCGCAGTACCTGCTGTTCCACACGGCCGCCAGCGCCGCGGCCGCGGCCAGGTACCAGGGCGGCCCGCCGGAGTACCTCGCCTACCTGGGCTGGCCGCTGCTGGCGGTCCTCGCCGCGGTCCGCTGGCCTTCTGGCGCCACCCAGCCGTCCGCGCCACCGGCGTGACCCTCGCCGTGCTCGGGCTGCTGTCCCTCGGCGGTCATCCGCTGGTCAACGGGACCGCGCACCCCGGCGTCACCCTGCCCTGGCACTGGCTCGAGAGCCGTTCCCGTGCTCGGGGCCGCGCTGCCGGACCGGCTGTCGGTCGTCACGGACGGGGTCGCCGCCGCCCTGCTGGCGTTCGGCCTCGACCAGGTGCGGGCGACGGTGGCCTCGGTCCGCTGGCTGGCCGTCGCGGCGACGGCGGTGGCGGTCCTCGCCTGCCTGCCCCTGATCCCGCGGCCGCTCCCGGCGGCGTCCGCCCCGCGGCTCCCGGCGGGCTGGTCCGCGGCCTTCGCCGCGCTGCGCCTGCCGCCGCAGGCCCGGGTCCTGGTCGTCCCGGTCCCGACGGCGATCCTGACCGCCGCGCTGCGCTGGCAGGCCGACACCGGTGATCCGGCCCTGCTGGTCGGCGGCTACTTCGTCGGGCCCGCGTGGAACGGGCTGGCCTACATAGACGGCAACGGCGTGGCGGTCACCGCCCAGTACCTCGACGAGCTCTGGTCCGGCGGCCCGGTCCCGCAGGCCCCGCCGCGATCACAGGTGGACGCCGACCTGCCACCTGGCGCCCGGCCGCCGTCGTGGCCGTCACCAGCCCCGGCTCCCCGCTCGGCGGTATCTGGAAGGATTGTTCGGACGGCCTACGATCCGTTCCGGAAGCGTCCTGGCCTGGCGCAGGTAACTAGAAGTTACCGACCGGTAGGATTGCGGCCTTGATCGTCGAGACGGCGTCCGCGGCGTACACTGGCCAACCTGCACCGGGAGGTCGCCTTGGCCCTGCGCATCATCGTCGGACTCGTCCTGACCGCGGTCGCGGCCGTGCTCGCCGGCCGCAGGCTCTGGTGGCTGTTCCGCATCGGCCGCAGCGGCCAGCCCGCGCCGGAGCGGATCGCGGCGGTCCGGGAGCATCCCGGCCGGGACGCCGAGACGCAGGCCACCGAGGTGTTCGGGCAGCGCAAGCTGCTCAAGTGGTCGGTTCCCGGCATCGCCCACTTCCTGACGTTCTGGGGCTTCATCATCCTGCTGCTGACCATCATCGAGGCCTACGGCGACCTGTTCAGCAAGACCTTCGCGATCCCCGGGATCGGGCACTGGGCGGTGATCGGCTTCCTGGAGGACCTGTTCGCCGTCGGGGTGCTCGTCGGGCTGGCCATCTTCGCGGTCATCAGGCTCCGGAACAACCCGAAGGAGGAAGGCCGGAAGTCACGGTTCTACGGGTCGCACACCGGCGCGGCGTGGCTGGTCCTGTTCCTGATCTTCCTGGTCATAGCGACGCTGCTGATCTACCGCGGCGCGCAGATCAACACCGGCGACTTCCCGTACGCCCACGGCGCCTTCGCCTCGCAGATCGTCGGGCACTGGCTGGCCCCGCTCGGCCAGAGCGCGAACCAGGCGATCGAGACCACCTTCATCCTGCTGCAGCTGGCGGTGATCCTCGGCTTCGGGGTGTTCGTCACGTACTCCAAGCACCTGCACATCGCCATAGCCCCGCTGAACGTGCTGTTCTCCCGTCGCCCCAACGGGCTGCGCGCGCTGCAGCCGATGCGCTCGAACGGCAAGGTGCTCGACTTCGAGGAGGCCGACCCGGACACCGACGTCTTCGGCCTCGGCAAGATCGAGGACTTCACCTGGAAGGGCATGCTGGACATGGCCACCTGCACCGAGTGCGGGCGGTGCCAGTCACAGTGCCCGGCCTGGCTCACCGGCAAGCCGCTGTCGCCGAAGCTGCTGATCCTGGACCTGCGCGACCACGCGTTCGGGAAGGCCCCGTACCTGCTGGCCGGGTCGGACGAGGCCCGGGAGAAGCTGCCGGACGCGGTGAAGGCCGAGGCGGAGCGCCCCCTGGTCGGCGACGAGGCCGCGCACGGCGTGATCGATCCCGACGTGATCTGGTCCTGCACCAACTGCGGCGCCTGCGTCGAGGAGTGCCCGGTCGACATCGAGCACATCGACCACATCACCGGCATGCGCCGGCATCAGGTGCTGATCGAGTCCGCGTTCCCCACCGAGGCGTCCTCGATGCTGAAGAACCTGGAGAACAAGGGCGACCCGTGGGGCATGGGCGCGGCCAGGCGACTGGACTGGACCGAGGGCCTGGGCTTCGAGGTGCCGGTGGTGGACGGCCCGATCGGCGAGGACGTCGAGTACCTGTACTGGGTGGGCTGCGCCGGGTCGCTGGAGGACCGGGCCCGCAAGACCACCCGGGCGATCGCCGAGCTGCTGCACACGGCCGGGGTCTCGTTCGCGGTCCTCGGCCCGGCCGAGACGTGCACCGGCGACCCGGCGCGGCGGATCGGCAACGAGTTCGTGTACTCGATGCTGGCCCAGCAGAACATCGAGACGCTGAACGAGGCGGGAGCGCGCAAGATCGTGGCCAGCTGCCCGCACTGCTTCAACTCGCTCGCCAACGAGTACCCGCAGCTCGGCGGGAACTACGAGGTGATCCACCACACCCAGCTGCTGGCCCGGCTGGTGGCCGAGGGCAGGCTCACCCCGGTGACCCCGGTCGAGGAGAAGATCACCTACCACGACCCGTGCTTCCTGGGCCGGCACAACCGGGTCTTCACCCCGCCGCGGGAGATCATGGAGCAGGTCCCCGGCGTCCGGCCGCAGGAGATGCACCGCTGCAAGGAGCGCGGGTTCTGCTGCGGCGCCGGCGGGGCGCGGATGTGGATGGAGGAGCGGATCGGCAAGCGGATCAACACCGAGCGGATCGACGAGGCGCTGGGCACCGACCCGGACACGATCTCCACCGGATGCCCGTACTGCCTGGTCATGCTCGGCGACGCGATCAGCGCCAAGAAGAGCTCCGGCGAGGCCAAGGAGTCGCTCGAGGTGGTGGACGTGGCACAGGTTCTCGTGCGCTCCGTCCGCCCGTCGGCCGCCGCGGTCGGGGCGGCCGCGGGCGGGGAGGGCGGGGATCGGCAGGGCGCGGCGGCCGAGCCGGCCGGGGACTCCCAGGCCGGCGAAGGGCCGGCCGGCGATGACCCGGCCGGTCCTGCCCACGCCGGCCCCGAGCCTGGCTGAGGCGCGGCCGGGATCACGGTGGACTCCCGGCGGGCCGAGTCCTTCAGCGACGGAGTGTTCGCCGTCGCCATCACGGTGCTGATCTTCAACCTGCTGCCGATCGGCCGCGAGGCGCTCGACTACCGGGTGCTGGCCAGCGCCTGGCCGCAGTACGCGGCCTACGTGGTCAGCTTCATGACCATCGGCATCATGTGGACGAACCACCACACTCTGTTCGGGCACATACGGCTCATCGACCGGCCGCTGCTGGTGCTCAACCTGCTGCTGCTCATGGGCATCGTCGCGATCCCGTTTCCCTACGGCCCTGATAGCCGAGCACCTGACCGGCCCGGACCGGTCGGGCGGCCAGGTCGCGGCGGTGGTCTACGGCGCAGTCATGATCGTGATCTCGCTCTTCTACAACGCGATCTGGTATTACCTGATGCGGCACGCCGAGGACGCTGGGGGCCGTGAGCAGCCAGCGGATGCTGCGCGGCTCGGTCCCGCGGTTCGGCACGGGCCCGGTGCTGTCGAAGATCCCGCGGTGGGCATCGGCCTGGTCGGCTACGGGGTCGGGACGCTGGTCGCCGCGTTCGTCTCGGCGGGCGCCGCGCTGGCGGTGTACGGGCTGCTCGCGGTCTACTACCTGTTCAACCACCTGCCCAGCCCGCCCAGGGACGCGCCGGCGCCCGGCGGGTGAGCCCAGGCGCCGCGCCCGGGGCCCGGGCTCAGGTCGGCGCGCGGGCGGGCAGCCAGACGCGGACCCGGGTGCCCCGGCCCGGCCAGGATTCCAGCGTGGCCTGGCCGCCGTGGGCGTGAGCGATCGCCTGGACGATCGACAGTCCCAGCCCGCTGCCGCGGCCGTTGCCGTTATGGCGCTCGGAACCGGGGCGGTGCCGTGCGCCGTCTCCGTTCGGCTGGTCAGCGCCATCGTCCGGCTCCGCGGCGCGGTGGAAGCGGTCGAAGGCCCGGGCGGCGTCCTCGGCGGACATGCCCGGCCCGGCGTCGGCCACCTCGAGCCGTACCCAGGTGATCCCGTGGTCGTCCAGGGCGCCGAGCCGCACCGTCACGGGGGTCGTCACCGGCGTGTGCGCGCGGACGTTGCCGAGCAGGTTGGCCAGCACCTGGCGGATCCGCGGCTCGTCCACCACGGCGACCAGCCGGGCCGGCGCCTCGGCCCGTGCCGGCCGCTCCGGCTCCACCGCGACCGCGTCGGCCACCGCGTCATGCACCAGGCCGGCCAGGTCGGTCTCGGTCAGGTCGAGCGAGGACGTGCGGTCCAGCCGGGCCAGCTCGAGCAGCTCGGCCACCAGCGTGCTCATCCGCTGCGCCTCCTGCTCGATCCGGCGCATGGCGTTGGGCAGCTGATCGGGGCCGAGCGCGCCCTGCCGGTACAGCTCGGCGTAGCCGCGGATGGTGGTCAGCGGGGTACGCAGCTCGTGCGAGGCGTCGGCGGCGAACTCGCGCACCTTCTGCTCCGAGCGCAGCCGCGCGCCGAACGCCTGCTGGATCCGGTCGAGCATGGTGTTGATGGCCGACCCGAGCCGGCCGACCTCGGTGCTGTCGTCCGCGTCCGCCACCCGGGCGGTGAGATCCCCCCGGGAGGTGATCTCGTTGGCCGTGCTGGCCATCTGGTCCAGCGGCTCCAGGCCGCGGCCGATCAGCCAGCCGCCGCCGACCGCGAGCAGCGCCAGCAGCGCCCCGCCCGTGATCAGCTCGACGATGATGATCCCGCTCACCTGGCTGGTCACGGTGTCGGCCGAGTGGGCCACGACCAGGAGGTAACTGCCCGCGGGCACCGTGAACCCCGCGTTGAGCAGCGGCAGGGCGCGGATCCCGCGGGCCACCGCGCGGAGCTTCTTGCCGTCGGGCAGCGTGAGGGTGGTCGGCCCGCTGCCGACCCAGTTCCGGTATTCGGCCCGGGTCATCTGGCTCAGGACGTCGGAGAGCCCGTTCGCCTCGGGGCCCGGGGTGAGCACCACGATCTGCCCGGTGCGGACCGAGACCGCCTCGGCCAGGTAGCCGCCGGTGTTGTCGGCCAGCGCCACGGGGCCCCGCGCCGCGGCGGCGACCAGGTCGGTGTTGAACTGGCGCCGAGCCGCTTGGTCAGCACGGCGGTGGTGACCGCGCCCATGATGAGCAGGAAGACCGCGGTCACGCCGATCAGCAGGATGAGCATGCGCGCGCGCAGCGACAGCCTGCGGGGATGGTGGTTCAGCTGCCCGCCTGCGCCTCATCTGTCCGCCCGCTCATCTGCCCGCCCGCCCTGCCCCTGCCCGCCCGCCCTACCCGCGGCCAGCCTGCCCCTGCTCGGGCAGCCGGAGGCTGTAGCCCACCCCGCGCTGGGTGTGGATCATGGGCGGGCCGAGCGGGTCCAGCTTGCGCCGCAGGTAGCTGACGTAGGTCTCCACGATCTGGGACTCGCCGGCGTAGTCCCAGCCCCAGACGTTCTCGAGCAGCTGCGCCCGGGTGAGGACCCGGCCCTGGTGCCGGATCAGGTAGGCGAGCAGCCGGAACTCGGTGGGCGACAGCTCCACCGGAACCCCGGCCCGGTGCACGGTCCAGCGTGCCTCGTCGAGTTCCAGGTCCCCGGCGCGCAGGATGCCCTCGTTGCCGTCCTGCTGATCGCCGTGAGCGCTCCGGGACGCCCGGCGCAGCACCGCGCGGACCCTGGCCACCAGGGCCTCCACCGAGAACGGCTTGGTCACGTAGTCATCGCCGCCCAGCGCCAGGCCGGTGACGGTGTCCGAGGAGGTATCCCGGGCGGTCAGGAAGATCACCGGGACCTCGTTGCCCGCCGCGCGCAGCCTGCGGCAGACCTCGAAACCGTCCATGTCCGGCAGCATCACGTCGAGGACGATCAGGTCGGGCTGGCCGGCATCCGCCTGCCGCAGTGCCTCCTTCCCGGTGGCTGCCGTGGTCACCGAGCAGCCGTGGAACTTCAGCGCGACCTGGACGAGCTCGCGGATGTTCGGCTCGTCGTCCACGACGAGCACCTGGGGGATCTGGTCATTGTCTGTCATGAGGTACCGGGCTCATTCTTGCGCGCCTGCAGGCCGCCGTGGACACCAGCCGGGACGGTACCAGTCATCGTCCCGTGACGCCGCGTGGCTAACGAGATCGTCGGACGCACAGGCTCGTGGGCCGGGCTGGGGCGACGGCGGGCCGAGCTGGGCGGGCGGGCGAGGCGGGCGAGCTGGGCGACGAGGCCGGCCTGATCACGATCAGCCGGGCGTCGTAGTCGCTGCTGACCACGGTCCCGCCGGCGAACACCTGCTCGCCGACCGACAGCGCGCTCGCGGTGACCCGCTGGCGGTCCTGACGGATCACGGTGCTGCTCTCCAGCACCCAGGTCCAGCTGGTGCCGTCCTTGGCCTGGACCACCACGTCGTTGCCGGAGATGAGCTGGATCACGCCGCGCTCGTAGGCCAGGGTGCGGGGCCCGCTGGCGGTCTCGAACGTGAACTGACCGTGGATCCCGCCCAGCAGGCGAACCCGCCGCAGCGGATGGCCGCACCGCCGCAGGACCGCCTGGGCCAGGCCGGGGAACCCGGCCGCCTTGAGCTTCGCCGCCCGGCTCGCGCAGGCCGCGGATCCCGTGCCCGGGGAGGCCGTCCCGAAGCTGGCGGCCTCGGCGGCCGAGGCGGGCGACGAAGCCGAGTTGAGCATGGTGTTCAGCGCGGCGGCCTGCCCGGTGGGCCCCGGCGGCACGGGGGAGGCGCTGCCCGTGAGCTGCGTGGCCGCGACGGCCCCCCCGGCCAGCACGGCGGCGAGTGCGAGCCCGGCCCCCCACCAGGCGGCCCGGCCACGCCGACGCGGCGGGCCGGACGGGCCGGGCGGCAGATGGCCCGGCGCCGCGGGCGGCTCGTAGCCGGGTGCCCCGGACGGCTGGCTCCAGCCCGGCCCCTGTCCGGGCTGTCCGGTCACGGGTCCTAGCTCCTGGGTCGCCCAGAAGTCCTGCGGATCGCCTGCTGGCGGCTGATGCGTGGTGTCCATGACCGGGACACTGCCGCAGCGGGCTGGGACGGCAGCCAGCAGATCCTGAGAGCAGCCTGTGAACGCCCCGAAAATATGCCCAAGGGCAGTGGCTACCCCAACGGCAGTGGTTGCGCCAAGGGCAGTGGTTGCGCCAAGGCAGTGGTTACAAAGGCAGGGACTACATCCGCTCGGGCACCGGGATGCCGAGCAGGTCCAGGCCGGTCAGCAGCACGCGCAAGGTCAGCGCGGACAGGGCGAGCCTGCTGCGGCGGACGGACTCCTCCGCCTGTAGCACCGGGCAGTGCTCGTAGAACGTGGTGAACGTGCTGGCCGTCTCGAACAGGAACGCCGCGAGCTTGTGCGGCTCGGCGGCCTCGGCCACCTGGTGGACCGCCGCGCCGAAGCCGAGCAGCTGCAGCGCCAGATCCCGCTCGGCGCCCTCGGTGAGCCGGATCGGGCCGGTCGCGCTGTCCGGCTCGATCCCGGCCCGGCGGAAGATCGAGCGGATCCGCGCGGTGGCGTACTGCAGGTACGGGCCGGTGTTGCCGGTCAGCGCGAGCATCCGGTCGAAGTCGAGCACGTAGCCGGAGTCGCGGGCCACCGACAGGTCGGCGTACTTCAGCGCGCCGATCCCGACCGCCTCGGCGATCTGGCGGCGGAGCTCAGGATCGTCGTACCGGTCCTTGATAACCTCCTCGGCCCGCTCGACCGCCTCGTCGATCAGGTCGATCAGCTTGACCGAGCCGCCGGACCGGGTCCGGAACCGCTTGCGGTCGGCGCCGGTGACCAGCCCGATGGCGGCGTGCTCGGCGCTGACCGCGTCCGTCAGCCAGCCCGCCTGGCGGGCCACCGCGAAGACCATCGCGAAATGCTGGGCCTGCTCGGCCCCGACCACGTAGATGATGCGGTCCGCGTGCAGGTCGCGGATCCGGTACCGGATGGCGGCCATGTCCGTGGTGGCGTAACCATAACCGCCGTCGCTCTTGCGCAGGATCAGCGGCAGCGGCGACCCGTCGCGGCCGGTGAACCCGGGCGGGAACGCGCAGAGCGCGCCGTCGCTGATGACCGCGACGCCCTTCGCCTGGAGCTCATCGCAGACGTCGGCGAGCATCGAGTTGTAGAAGCTCTCCGGGGCCAGGTCAGCATCGCTGAGGGTCACGCCGAGCCGGGCGTAGATGTTGTTGTAGTACTGCTTGCTGTCGTTGACCAGCTTGGTCCACAGCCGCAGCGTCTCGTGGGTCTCCCGCCTGCAGCGCGACCACCCGGCGCCGTGACCGCTCGGCGAACGACGGGTCGGCGTCGAACTTCGCCTTGGCCGCCTGGTAGAAGGCGTTGATCTCGCCCGCGGCGAGCTGCGCGTTCGCGGCCTCCTCGCCCACGTCCAGCAGGTGCTCCAGCAGCATCCCGAACTGGGTACCCCAGTCACCGATGTGATTGGCCCGGATCACCGTGTCGCCGAGGTACTCAAGGACGTGAACCACCGCGTCACCCACGACCGTGGTGCGCAAGTGGCCGACGTGCATTTCCTTGGCCACGTTCGGCGCCGAGTAGTCGACCACGACGGTCTGCGGCGGATCCGCCGGAAGGACACCCAGCCGCGGGTCGGCGAGCTGGGCGTCCGCCTGGGCCGCGATCCAGTCGTCGCGCAGCGTGAGGTTGATGAAGCCCGGCCCGCTGACCTCGACCCCGGCCAGCACGTCGCCGCCCTCGAGGTGGCCGGCCAGCTCGGCGGCGACGTCGCGAGGGGACCGGTGCAGCGGCTTGGCCAGCGACAGCGCCACGTTCGACTGGTAGTCGGCGAACTGGGACGGCCGGATCAGCGGGTCGGCATCCGCGTAGTCCGGGCCGAACGCCGCGGCGAGCGCGGCGTTCATCAGCCGCGCCAGCGCCTGCTGCGGATCGGTCATGTTCCCAGCCTAGGTCGGCTGGCGGCCGCGGCTCGGCTCACGCCGGGCCGGGGGACGGCGCAGGAAGTGGCCGCCGCGCGGCGAGCCCAGCCGTTCGGTGATCTTCTCGGTGATCTGGCCGCGGGCCAGGTCCGCCGCCAGCACGCAGGCGGCCTCGGCGCCGCGGGCCGTGGCCGCTCCGTGCGCGATGACGACCGTGCCCTCCAGCCCGAGCAGCGCCGCCCCGCCGTAGGCCTCGGTGTCCATGAGCTGGCGGAGCTCGCGCAGCCCGCGCCGCTGCAGCAGCGTCCCGATCCGCGCCGCGCGGGAGCCGGTCAGCGCCTCCCGCAGCTGCCGGGCGGCGAAGGCCGCGGTTCCCTCGAGGGTCTTCAGGGCCACGTTCCCCGTGAAACCGTCGGTCACGACCACGTCGACCTTGCCGGCCAGCAGGTCACCGCCTTCGACATTGCCGACGAAGCTGATCGGCAGGCCGCCGTGCGGGGGGTCGGCGTCGAGCAGCTCATAGGCCCGCCGGGCCAGCTTGTTGCCTTTCCCCGGCTCGGTGCCGATCGTGAGCAGGCCAACCCGCGGCTCGGAGATGTTGTAGGCGGTCTGCGCGTAGGCCACCCCCAGCTGCGCGAACTGGACCAGCATCTCCGGCTTGGGGTCGGCGATCGCCCCCGCGTCCAGCAACAGCGTGGGTCCGGGCCGGGTGGGCAGCACGACCGCGAGGGCGGGGCGCAGCATCCCGGGCAGCGGCCGCAGCCGGAGCCTGGCCGTGGACACGATGGCCCCGGTGGAGCCGGCCGACACCACGGCGGCGGCCTGTCCGCGCCGGACGAGCTGGCAGGCCACCGCGATGCTCGACCGGGGGCGGCGCAGGCTGGCCAGCGCGCCCTCGTCCATCGCGATCGATTCCTCGGCAGGCACGATCGGGATGTCGGCCAGGGCGCCGCGGGCGGCCAGCAGCGGGCGCAGCTGGCCCGGGCGCCCGGTCAGCAGCACCGATATGCCATCCTGGGCGGCCGCGACCGCGCCCGCCACGATCTCGTCCGGGGCATGATCACCGCCCATGGCATCCACGGCGATCGGCCCCCACCCCGGGCCTTCGCGCGGCGCCCGCCCGTCAGGCGGCTGGCCGGCCGCCGGGCCCGGGCGCGGCGCGCCGCGGCTCAGGGCGCCGCCGATCGCACTGGCGGAGCCGCCCGTGCCCGCATGACGCAGTCCCGCATGCGGTCAGCTTCTCACCGCCTGACCGGCCGTGTATCGCCGGCACGGCCGGAACCGCGGCGGCCCGGGACCACGCCGGCCCGGCCGGGACCGCGGCGCCGCGGCGGCCGGGACCACGCGGCCCGGCCGGGACCGCCGAAATTCCGGTGGCATGGGACGCACGCAGCGGGGAAGCAGAGAAGGGCGCGGCGGGGAACCATGGAAGGAGCCAGAACGTATGCCAGGTAGGGGCACCCTCGGCCATCGCCAGCGGCCCATCGCAGCAGCCGCCGGTCACGTCGCAGCGACCGTGAGACGGCTTGGCCGCCGGGAACCCTGCAGAGTTGCTGACTGTTTTGTAATTGTGACCTAGTTGTGGGCAATGGACCGGGTAATCCGCCCGGAATGCTGCGTCTAAAGGGGCAAGCCGGTTCGCGAGCGGTGATCCTGCCGCCAGACTGACCGGACTCGCGCGCTCGGGCAACCCGCGCCACGGGCGGCGATCTACCGAAGGGAGATGCGTGACTGGACTTACTCCCGAGGCGCCCGGCCTCTCCTCGCCGGGCCGCCGGTTCCGTGCCTACACGGCCAAGCACCTGGACCAGTTGACCGCGCGGGCCGGGCTGGGCGCCGGTGAGCGGCTCGCGGTCCGGGCCGTGGCCACCGTGCTGCCCTTTCGCACCAACGAGTACGTCGTCGAGCGCCTCATCGACTGGGGCGCGGCGCCCGACGACCCGATCTACCGCCTCGTCTTCCCGCAGGCCGACATGCTCCCCGGCGCGGACGTCCGGGAGATCAGCGACCTGCTCGCCCGCGACGCGCCGGACGCCGAGGTGCGCGCGATCGCGCACGCCATACGGGCCCGGCTGAACCCTCATCCCGCGGGCCAGCTCGCCTTCAACATCCCCCACTTCGCCGACGAGCCGCTGCCCGGCGTTCAGCACAAGTACCCGGAAACCGTGCTGGTGTTCCCCAAGCAGGGCCAGACCTGCCACGCGTACTGCACCTACTGCTTCCGGTGGGCGCAGTTCGTGGGCGAGCCTGATCTCAAGATGGCGACCGACGACATGGCCAGGGTCACCGCCTACCTGCGGCAGCATCCTGAGGTCACGAGCATCCTGATCACCGGCGGGGATCCGATGATCATGGGCGCGGCCGTGCTGAGGCGCTACGTCGAGCCGCTGCTCGACCCGCGCCTGGCGCATATCGAGTCGATCCGGATCGGGACCAAGTCGCTGGGCTACTGGCCGCAGCGGTTCGTCAGCGACCCCGACGCGGACGACACGCTGCGGCTGTTCGAGGAGGTCGCCGCCGCGGGCAAGAGCCTGGCCGTCATGGCGCACTTCTCCCACCCCCGGGAGCTCGAGCCTTCCCTGGTGGCCGAGGCGGTGCGCCGGATCAGGTCCGCGGGCGGGGTCATCCGGACCCAGGCGCCGCTCATCAGGTCCATCAACGACGATCCCGTGACCTGGGCCGGGATGTGGCGCACCCAGATGCGGATGGGCATGGTGCCCTACTACATGTTCGTGGAGCGCGACACGGGCCCGCAGGGATACTTCGCCGTGCCGCTGTACCGCGGGCAGGAGATCTTCCGCGACGCCTACGCGAGCGTCTCGGGCCTGTGCCGGACCGTACGCGGCCCGTCCATGTCGGCGACCCCCGGCAAGGTGTGCGTCGACGGGGTCGTCGAGGTGGCGGGCGAGAAGGTATTCGCGCTGCACATGATCCAGGCCCGCAACCCGGATCTTGTCGGCAAGCCGTTCTTCGCGCAGTTCGACCCGAGCGCGATCTGGCTGTCCGACCTGAAGCCCGCGTTCGCCCCGCGGTTCCCGTTCGACCGCCTCCTGGAGGACGAGCTTCCGGGCCTGTGGACGCCGGAGGTGCTGGCGTCGGCGAGCTGACGTTCCCGGTCACCAACCCGCTACGGGCACGGCCCGCCAGGTCAGACCTGGCGGGCCGTGCCCGTGGGGGCGCGCGGCCCGCTGCTGTCAGCGCGCGGGACGGGTGCTCGGCTCCGCGTCCGCCACGGCCGTGTCGGTCACCGCGACGTCCGCCACCGCGACGTCCGGCACGGCCGCGTCCAGCACCGCGACGTCCGGCACGGTCGGCGCCTGCCACAGCCTGCGAGTCAGCGGCGGCGGACGGCTTGCGTTCCCTGAGGGCCAGGCAGCTCAGCGCGCCGACGCCCAGCAGCACGACCGGCAGGATCATGGTCGAGCGCATGGCGGCCACGTAGCCGAACGTGAACACGTCATGGCCGATCCTCGCGACCTCCGCGGCCAGGCTGGCCGGAAGGCCCGACTGCTGGGTCATCCCGCCGTTCTGGCCGGCCCCGACCTGGATGCCGTTGTTGGCCGAGTTCTGGATCTCGTGCACGAACCGGCCGCGTACCTGCGGCGGCAGCGCCGCCGAGCGGCTCGCGGCCTGGCTGGTCATGGTGGACACCAGCCTGTTCTGCAGCAGGGCGCCGACCGCGGCGGTGCCGATCACCAGGCCGACCTGCCTGACCGTGTTGAGGACGCCGGACGCGGCGCCGGCCATCTGCGGCTGGATGTTGCGCATGGCCACGGTGATCAGGGGCGCGAACACGCAGCCCATGCCGAACCCGGCCACGATCAGCGGAGCCAGGAAGCTCTGCCACGAGGAGTCGGGGCGCGCGATCAGCGCCAGCCAGCCCATCCCGGCGCCGAACAGGGTCAGCCCGCTCATCAGGATGTACTTGCCGCCGATCCGGTCGGTCATCCGGCCCGCGACCGGAGCGATGAAGATCGAGATCAGCGAGGCGGGCGCCATCGCGAGCCCGGCCTTCAGCGCCGAGAAGCCCAGGACCGACTGCAGGTAGATGGTGAACGGCAGGAAGATCCCCATCATCCCGATCGCGAGCACGCCGGACACCCAGTTCATCACCGAGAAGTTCCGGTCGCGGAACACGGCGAACGGGATCAGCGGCTCATGGCTCTGGGTCAGCTTCTGGTACAGCAGGAACACCACGAGCAGCACCACGCCGGCGCCGAGGATGAGCGGGATGCTGATGAACGAGGTGATCGTGCCCCAGTGGTACTTCTGCCCCTCCACCAGGCCGTAGCAGATGGCCAGCAGCGCCGCGGTGGCCAGCAGCACGCCCGGGATGTCGATCCGGTGCCTGCGGCCGAGCCGCAGGTCCGGGATGATGAAGACGGTCAGCACGAGCACGGCCACGCCGATCGGCAGGTTGACGAAGAAGATGTAGCGCCAGTCGAACGCGGTCACCAGCAGGCCGCCCAGGGTCGGCCCGGCGATCGTGGCCACGCCGGCGACCGCGCCCCAGACGCCGAACGCGGCGCCGCGCCGTTCCGGCGGGAAGGTGTTCGTGATGATGGTCAGGGTCTGCGGCATGAGCATGGCCGCGCCCAGGCCCTGGACCGCCCGGAACCCGATCAGCCAGCCGGGGCTGGGGGACAGGCCGCAGGCGACGGAGGCCGCCGTGAACACGGCCACGCCGGCGATGAACAGCGTGCGCGGCCCGATCAGGTCACCGAGCCTGCCCGCGGTGATGACCAGGACGGCGAGCACCAGGGCGTAGGCGTTGATCACCCACAGGACGTCGTCCAGGGAGGCGTGCAGCTTGGTGATCATGTCGGGGATGGCGATGTTCACGATCGTCAGGTCCAGCAGGGTCATGAAGAACCCGAGGGAGACCACCAGCAGCACCAGCCACGGGTTCCCTGCGTACTTCCGCACCTCGTCCTCCCCAGCTTCCTGTCGCGCCCCGGTTCCGTCGCGTTCAGGAAGGTCGTCAGTCTGCCTTACGGGTCATGACCGGCGCCGTGAACCGCACCGTGCCCGTTCTCGGTAGCGCCTGCGCCGGGCCCGGGCATTCCGTGACCGCGGCACTCTTCCTCCGATGCTAGACAGCGGTACCGACATTTTGAGGGCGGTGACCAGCCAGGCGGACGACGTTCCGAACCCTGTTCGGTCCGCTGGGGCGGCCGGCCAGTATGCTCCCGGCCATGGAACTGAACGGAACCGCGGCGATCGTATCCGGCGGCGCGAGCGGCCTGGGCGAGGCCACCTCACGCATGCTCGCCGCCGCTGGCAGCCGGGTATTCGTCGCTGATCTCAACGAGCAACGGGGCAAGGCGGTGGCCGACGAGATCGGCGGCCAGTTCGTCAAGACCGACGTCGCCGATGAGTGGTCGGTACATGCCGCGGTCGACGCCGCGGCCGCGGCCGGGCCGCCGCTGCGGGTCGCGGTGAGCTGCGCGGGCATCGGCTGGGCCGCGCGCACGGTGGACCGCGGCGGCGTTCCGCACGACCTGGCCGCGTACCGGAAGATCATCGACGTCAACCTGATCGGCACGTTCAACGTGATGCGGATCGGCGCCGCGGCGATCGCCACGACCGATCCCGCGGACGCCGACGGGCAGCGCGGCGTGATCATCAACACGGCCTCGATCGCGGGCATCGAGGGGCAGACCGGCCAGGTGGCCTACTCGGCGTCCAAGGGCGGGATCATCGGCATGACCCTTCCCGCGGCCCGCGACCTCGCCGCGATCGGGGTGCGGGTGAACACCATCGCGCCCGGCGTCATCGACACGCCCATCTACGGCGGCGGCCCGGGCACCGAGGACTTCAAGGCCAGGCTGACCGCGCCGGTCGTCTTCCCCAAGCGGATGGGCACCGCCGCGGAGTTCGCGCACCTGGTCCGGGCGCTGATCGAGAACGACTACATGAACGCCGAGGTCATCCGCTTCGACGGCGGCATCAGGTTCCAGCCCAAGTAGCCCGGGGGTATGAGGCAGCAATGGCGGACGCGGTACTCACCGAGGTCGACGGCGGGATCGCCGTCATCACCATCAACCGGCCGGAGGTGCGCAACGCGGTCAACGGCGAGGTCGCCCGCGGCATCGCGGCCGCCGTCGACGAGTTCGACGGCGCCGGCGACGTACGGGTACTGATCATCACCGGCGCCGGCGGCACGTTCAGCGCGGGCATGGACCTGAAGGGCTTCCTGGCCGGTGACGCGCCGGCGGTCCCGGGCCGCGGCTTCGGCGGCATCGCGGAGCGGCCGCCGGTCAAGCCGGTGATCGCGGCGGTCGAGGGCTACGCGCTGGCCGGCGGCTTCGAGCTGGCCCTGAGCTGTGACCTGATCGTGGCGAGCGAGACCGCGAAGTTCGGGCTGCCCGAGGTCCGGCGGGGCCTCGTGGCCGGCGCGGGCGGCCTGCTCCGGCTGCCACGCCGGGTGCCTTACCACCTGGCCATGGAGATCGCCCTGACCGGCGAGCACTTCACCGCGGCCCGGCTGCACCAGGCCGGCCTGGTCAGCAGGCTGACCGGCGCCGGCCAGGCCGTGGCCGGCGCCAGGGAACTCGCCGCCCAGGTCGCCCAGGGGGCCCCGCTCGCGCTCGCCGCCACCAAGCAGGTCATCGTCGAGTCCGCGGACTGGGACAGCAGCGAGGCATTCGCCCGGCAGGGTGAGGTGATCCGCCCGGTCTTCACCTCCGCGGACGCGATGGAGGGCGCGGCCGCCTTCGCGCAGAAGCGCGCGCCGGTCTGGCGCGGCGAGTGAGCCGGGCGAGCCGGCGGCCGCGCAGAGCGTAGCCCAGGAGGGTAGCCCCGTGATCAGATCCCCGGGCTGGCCTCACCGCGTGGTTGCCGCGCCGAACGTCGCGGAGCCCGCCAGCCACCAGACCGCCCGCGGTGACGCCTCCCGCCCGGGCCGGGCCGCACGGCGGCTGCCCGGCTGGCTGGTCGCGGGCGTCCCGGTAGCCGCCGCCCTTGCGGTCGGCGGCTACCGGCTCGGCGGCGCGTCGCTGTGGCGGGATGAGGCCTACACGCTGGCTGCCTCGCAACGCCCGCTCGGCCAGATCTTCGGCCACCTACTTGCTGACCGTGGCGGTCGGAGATGGCCGCCGTCGATGGTGGGCGGCGTACGCCACGGCGATCGTGCTGACCGGGATGGCGAGCCTGTTTGCCTTGCTGCTGGTGGCCGCGCACGGCGTCACCTTGCTGCTGGACCGGGGGCGGTCACACCTTCGGCCGTGGCGGGCGGCGGTGGCCGCAGCCGTCGCCGTGCTGTCTCCGCTGATCTTCCTCGGTTACCGCCAGGACCAGGCGCTGGGCTGGGTGACCCGTCCCGGCGTCGGCACGCTGGCCGCCCTGGTGTCGGACTTCGCGGGTTCGCGGCAGCTGATCACGCTGGTGATCGCGACCGCCGTATGCGGCGTCGTCTCCGGCCGGGCCTCTGGCCGCCGAAGCGCCGGCGGCCCGGGCCCCAACGGCTCGGAAGCTGGCCGCGGGCCCGAGGTCACGGTGGTCACGGTCGCACTGCCGTGGCTCGTGCTGCCGCCGTTCATCCTGCTCGCCGTCTCTCTGGTCAGGCCCGTCTACGTCGAGAGGTACGTGGTCTTCGGCCAGCCGGCGCTCGCCCTGCTGTCCGCCGCTGGGGTGGCCTGGCTGGCCGGTCCGCCGGCATCCGTCGGCTGTGGCTCGTCCAGTGGGCCGATCAGATGTCCGTCCCCCCCGGCAGCGAGATGGGCCGCGAGAAGCTTGCCCTCGCCCGCAGCATGCGCCTGATCCGGCGCTGGACGGTGCAGTCGGTGGTACTCAGCCTGTACGCCGCCGGTCAGCCGTAGAGCGCGGGCAGGCCCTGCCGCGGCGCGTACTTGGCGAGCTTCTCGCGCAGCCGGCCCCGGCCCCGGTGCAGGCGCGACATCACCGTGCCGATCGGCGTGCCCATCATCTCGGCGATCTCCCGGTACGGGTAGCCCTCGATGTCGGCGAGGTAGATCGCCACCCGGAAGTCCTCGGGCAGGTCGCGCAGCGCGCTCAGGATCTCGGAGTCGGAGAGCCGGTCCAGCGCCTCCGCCTCCGCCGACCGGGCGGGCCCGGCCAGCCGGTCGGCGCCGTCCGGCCAGCCGTCGCCGAAGTCGGCGCCGAGCGCCGCCGTCGGCTCACGGCGCCGCTTGCGGTAGGTGTTGATGAACGTGTTGGCCAGGATCCGGTGCAGCCAGGCCCGCAGGTTCGTGCCCGGCCGGAACTGGTGGAACCCGGCGTACGCCTTGGTGATGGTCTCCTGCACGAGGTCCTCGGCATCGCTGGCGTTCTTGGTCATGCGCAGCGCCGCCGGGTAGAGCTGGCCCATGAAGGGCACAACGTCCTGCTCGAACTGCGCCTTACGGTCCGGCGTCAGGTCCGGCCTCATCTCGCTCAGCTCCTCGCTGCCCGCCCGGCTGGTCACCCGGCCGTTCGCCCATGTCAGTCGCGTCCACCACCCGTATAGACGTAATTGGTTGCCGTAACGATGCTCGATTCGCGCAACATTATGGTTATGCGCGGGGAACTCTCAGGTGGCGTTCAGGTTTCGCCTGGGGTCAGATCCAGCCGTGGTACCACATCCGGGACAGCCAGGAGGTGTACGGGATGACCTGGGCCGCCAGCACCGGGTACATGTAGTAGAAGTCCCACAGGACCGCCAGCAGGTAGGCGCCGGACAGGGCCGCGCCCACGCCGCGCCGGGCCGGGGCCGCGCGGGTCGGCCCGATGATCAGGCCCAGGCACAGCGTGATGCCCATGACCAGGAACGGGACGAACGTCACGGCGTAGAAGTAGAACTCGGTCCGGTGATCGTGCAGGGCGAACCAGAACCAGGGCAGCCACCCGGCGGCGACGCCCACGAGCACCCCGCCCGCCCGCCAGTCCCGGCGCGCCAGCCACCAGACCAGCAGGGTCAGCAGCACCGGGATCGACGCCCACCAGATCAGCGGCGTGCCGATGGCCAGCACTTCCTGGGAGCAGCTCGGCACGCCGCAGGTCTTCGGCGTCGCGTAATAGAACGAGACCGGCCGGGAGATCAGCAGCCAGGTCCACGGCTGCGACTTGTACGGATGGCCCGTGGTCAGGCCGAGACCGAACTGCAGCATGTACTTGTTGTACTGATACAGCGAGTCCAGCGCCGACCAGACCGGCGTGTTGTTGCCGTGCAGCGCCGCCCAGTTCCTGTCGTAGCCGTACGGCGAGGCGAACCAGCCGCTCCACGAGGCGAGGTAGGCGGCCACCGGCAGCACCGCGAACGTGACCGGCAGCCATTTCCCGTCGCGGACCAGCGCGCCCCGCCACGGGGCGGCGTACCCGGCGGCGCGGCGCGCGCCCACGTCCCAGGCCACGGTGAGCAGCAAGAACGCGGGCAGGTACCAGATCCCGTTCCACTTCGACGCCACGGCGGCGCCCAGGCATAGCCCGGCCGCAGCGCGCCACCAGCGGATCCCGAGGCCCGGCCCGTCGTCGCCGGCGATCCCGGCGTCCGCAGCCGCCGCGATCCTGGCCCGCGACCGGTCCCGGTCGAGCACCAGGCAGCCGAACGCGGCCAGGACCCAGAACATCACGAAGATGTCCAGCAGCGCCGTGCGGCTCATCACGAGCTCGAGCCCGTCCAGGGCCAGCAGCAGCCCGGCCACGCAGCCGAGCAGGGTGGACCTGGTCATCCGGCGGGTGATCCTGGCCGTCATCAGGATGGCCAGCGAGCCGACCAGGGCCACCGCGAACCGCCACCCGAACGGGGTCAGGCCGAACAGCCATTCCCCGCCGGCGATGAGGACCTTGCCGAGCGGCGGGTGCACCACGAGCTCCCCGCCGGTGGCCAGGATGTTCGTCTTGCCCTGGACCAGCAGCGCGTCCGCGTTCTTGACATGGTTGATCTCCACGCCGTGCCGCAGGATCCCGTACGCGTCGCCGACGTAGTACGTCTCGTCGAACACGACGGCCTTGGGCGTGCCCAGCCGGTAGAAGCGCAGGAACGCGCCGAGCGCGGTGATCAGCAGCGGCCCGGCCCAGCCCCACACCCGGCTGCCCGGGATCGGCGGAACCAGGCGGTCAGCGCCGCTCGCCGCGCGGCTGGACTGCTCGGCGGCCACAGGCTCGGTCTCGTATGCCGTCATCGCCTGCCATGGTAGGCGGGGCGGGGCAGTGAACCCTTTTCATCCGCCGACCTCGGGCCAGAATGAACATGCGGGCAGCCGTGAGGAGGATGAAAAAGGTTCACTAGCGTGGGGCGCGACATGGAACGTGCCCGGCCGCCACGTGAGGCCGGCGCCGCGGGCGGCGCCGGCGCGACGCTCACGCTCGCGGCCGTGCCGATCGGCAGGCCCCAGGACGCCTCGCCGCGGCTGGCGGCCGCGCTCGGCGAGGCGCCGGTCGTGGCCGCGGAGGACACCAGCCGGCTGCGCCGGCTGGCCTCCGAGCTCGGCGTGCAGGTGACCGGCAGGGTCGTCTCCTACTGGGACGGCGTGGAGGCGGAGCGAGTGCCCGGGCTGCTGGCCGAGCTGACCGCCGGGCACGACGTCCTGCTGGTGACCGACGCGGGCATGCCCGGCATCAGCGATCCCGGCTACCGGCTGGTGGCCGCCGCGGCGCAGGCCGGGATCCGGGTCACCGTGCTGCCCGGCCCCTCCGCGGTCACCGCGGCGCTGGCGGTCTCCGGGCTGCCCAGCGACCGGTTCTGCTTCGAGGGATTCCCGCCGCGCCGGGCCGGCGAGCGGGCGCGCAGGTTCGCCGAGCTGGCCGCCGAGCCGCGGACGCTGGTCTTCTTCGAGTCGCGGCGCCGGCTGGCCGCGACGCTGGCCGGGCTGGCCGAGGCGTTCGGCCCCGGACGGCCCGCCGTGGTGTGCCGCGAGCTGACCAAGACGCACGAGGAGGTCCGGCGCGGCACTCTCGGCGAGCTGGCCGTGTGGGCGCAGGCCGGCCCGCTGGGCGAGATCACCATCGTGGTGGCGGGGGCACCGCCGCGGCGCGCCGACCCGCAGCAGGCCGCGCCCGAGGCGGCCGCCGCGGTCGCCGAGCGGGAGCGGGAGGGCGTCCCGCGCAAGGCCGCGATCGCCGAGGTGGCCCGGGAACTCGGCCTGCGCAAGCGGGACGTGTACGACGCCGTGCTGCGCCACCACGCTGACGCCCGCGGATGAATCGCAACGGTAAGGCAGCGCGCGGCCCGGGCCGCGTCCCGGTGGCCCTAGGCTGAGGGGATGTCCGCAACGAGCCGTCACATACTGACCGCGCCGGCCTGGCCGTACGCCAACGGGCCCCGGCACATCGGGCACGTGTCCGGGTTCGGGCTGCCCGCCGACATGTTCGCCCGGTACCAGCGGATGGCCGGCAGCCAGGTGCTGATGGTCAGCGGCACCGACGAGCACGGCACGCCGATCCAGGTCCAGGCGGACGCGGCGGGCGTCACCGCCCGGGAGCTGGCCGACCGCTACAACCGGGTCATCGCCGAGGACCTGCTCGGCCTGGACATGTCCTACGACCTGTTCACCCGGACGACCACGCGCAACCACTACGCGGTGACCCAGGAGATCTTCAAGGGGCTGTACGACAACGGCTACATCTTCCTGCAGACCACGATGGGAGCGATCTCGCCGTCGACCGGGCGGACGCTGCCGGACCGGTACATCGAGGGCACCTGCCCGATCTGCGGGTACCCGAGCGCGCGCGGGGACCAGTGCGACAACTGCGGCAACCAGCTCGACCCGGCCGACCTGATCAACCCCCGCTCGAAGATCAACGGGGAGACGCCCGCGTTCGTGGAGACCGAGCACTTCTTCCTCGACCTGCCCGCGTTCGCCGACGCGCTGGGGACCTGGCTGCAGAGCAAGAGCGGGCAGTGGCGCCCCAACGTGCTCAAGTTCTCGCTCAACCTGCTCGACGACCTGAAGCCGCGGGCGGTCACCCGCGACCTCGACTGGGGCGTCCCGGTCCCGCTGGACGGCTGGCGGGACCGCCCGGACAAGCGGATCTACGTCTGGTTCGACGCGGTGATCGGGTACCTGTCCGCCTCCGTGGAGTGGGCCCGGCGCACCGGCGACCCGGACGCCTGGCAGGCCTGGTGGCAGTCCCCGGACGCCGAGTCCTACTACTTCATGGGCAAGGACAACATCGTCTTCCACGCCGAGATCTGGCCCGCCATGCTGCTCGGCTACAGCGGCCGCGGCGCCCGGAACGGCACGCCAGGCTCGCTCGGCGCGCTCAACCTGCCGACCGACGTGGTGGCCAGCGAGTACCTGACGATGGAGGGCCGCAAGTTCTCCTCGTCCCGCTCCGTGGTCATCTACGTGCGGGACTTCCTGGAACGGTACGACGTCGACGCCCTCCGGTACTACCTCGCGGTGGCCGGGCCGGAGACCCAGGACACCGACTTCACCTGGACCGAGTTCATCCGGCGCAACAACGACGAGCTGCTGGCCAACTGGGGGAACCTGGTGAACCGGTGCGTGTCGTTCGCGGCCCGCAACATCGGCTCGGTGCCCGAAGCGGGCCCGCTCACCGACGCGGACCGGCAGCTCCTCCAGCGCTCGGCCGACGCGTTCAAGAATGTCGGCGAGGCGCTGTCCCGGTCCCGGTTCAAGGCCGCGGCCACCGAGGCGATGCGCACGGTCGCCGAGGCCAACAAGTACTTCTCCGAGCAGGCGCCGTGGAAGCTGCGCGAGTCCGACCCCGAGCGGATGCGCACGGTGCTGCACGTGGCGCTGCAGCTCGTCGCCGACGGCAAGACGCTGCTGACCCCGTTCCTGCCGCGCTCGTCGCAGAAGGTCTACGAGATGCTCGGCGGGTCCGGCGCCTGGTCGCCGATGCCGCGGATCGAGGAGGTCAGCGAGGACGGCGGCGCGCCGTACCCGGTGATCACCGGTGACTACGAGGGCGCGGCGCGGTGGCAGTCCGAGCCGATCCGGCCGGGCACGCCGCTGCAGCCGCCGGCGCCGTTGTTCGCCAAGCTCGACCCCGGCCTGGCCGACGAGGAACTGGCCCGCCTGGAGCAATCGTGACCGCCATTCCCACGCCCCCTGCCGGCCGGCGCGTTCGACAGCCACTGCCACCTGGACCTGATCGAGCGGCCGGTGCCGGAGGTGCTGGCGGACGCCCGCGCGGCCCGGATCACGCGGGTGGTCACGATCGGCGTCGACCTGCCCACCTCGCGCTGGGCGGCTGATTGCGCCGACGCCCACGCTGACGTGTACGCGGCGGTGGCGATCCACCCGAACGAGACCGCCCGGGCCGCCGCGTCGGCCGCGGCCCGGGACGCGGTGCTGGCCGAGATCGCCGCACTGGCCCGGCGGCCGCGGGTGCGGGCGATCGGCGAGACCGGCCTGGACTACTACCGGGACTGGGCCCCGCCCGACGTGCAGCGGGAGTGGTTCCGCGCGCACATCGACATCGCCAAGCAGGCCGGCAAGGCGCTGGTGATCCACGACCGGGATGCGCATGAGGACGTGCTGCGGATCCTGGACGCCGACGGGCCGCCGGAACACGTGATCTTCCACTGCTTCTCCGGCGACGCGGCGATGGCCAAGCGGTGCGCGGAGGCCGGGTACGTGATGAGCTTCGCGGGCAACGTGACGTTCGCCAACGCCCAGCCGCTGCGCGACGCGGCCGCGGCCGCGCCCGTCGAGCTGATCCTGGCGGAGACCGACGCGCCGTTCCTCACCCCGGTGCCGCACCGCGGCAAGCCGAACTCGCCCGCGATGGTGGCGTACACGTTGCGGGCGATCGCCGAGGTGAAGCAGGCCGACCTGGCCGGGCTGTGCGCCGCCGTCACCGCGACCGGCGAGCGCGTCTTCGGCCCCTTCGCCGGCTGACGCACCGGCGGCAACCGGGCGCGTTTCCATGTTTGCGGTACATCGCACGCGAATAACGCACCTCATGCACCACGATCATGAAACCGCCGGCCCTCCGGGCTGGGGCGTGACCCCGGCGGGCGGCTGGCCGCTAGCGTGACCGTTATGGAGGAGCCTCCCCGGCTGCTCGGGCCGGCCGACATCAGGCAGCTCGCGGGCCGCCTCGGCATCAGGCCGTCCAGGCGGCTGGGCCAGAACTTCGTGATCGACGCCGGGACGGTCCGCCGGATCACCGCGCTGGCCGGCCTGGCCCCGGACGAGGTCGTGCTCGAGGTCGGCCCGGGCTTCGGCTCGCTCACGCTGCCGCTGCTGGCCGCGGCCGGCCGAGGTGGTCGCCGTCGAGGTGGACCCGGCGCTCGCGGCGGAACTGCCGCGCACCGTGGCCGAGCGCGCCCCCGGCCTCGCCGCGCGCCTGGAGGTGGTGACGGCCGACGCGGCCCGGGTGCGGGACCTGCCCGGCGAGCCGCCGGCCGCGCTGGTGGCCAACCTGCCCTACCACGCGGCGGTCCCGATCCTGCTGCACCTGCTGGCCACGGTGCCGTCGCTGCGCCGCGGCCTGGTCATGGTGCAGGCGGAGGTGGCCGACCGGATGAGCGCCCCGCCGGGCAGCCGGACCTACGGCGTCCCGTCGGTCAAGCTGGCCTGGTTCGCCGAGGTCCGCAGGGCCGGGCAGGTGCCGCGGAGCGTGTTCTGGCCGGTGCCGAGGGTCGACTCCGGCCTGGTGGCCTTCACCCGCCGCGAGCCGCCGCCCGGCGCGGCCCGCGACGAGGTCTTCGCGGTGGTGGACGCCGCGTTCGCGCAGCGCCGCAAGACGCTGCGCGCCGCGCTGGCGCCCTGGGCGGGCTCGGCGGGCGCGGCCGAGCAGGTGCTCAGGAAGGCGGGGATCGACCCGGCGCGGCGGGGCGAGTCACTGGACGTGGCCGAGTTCGCGCGGATCGCTCAGGCGAAGCCGCCGGCGACGGCCGCGGCCGAGGACGGGATGGGTGACGCAGGCCCGCGGGGCCGGCCCGGCTCGGGTACGCCATGACCGCGGCACCGCGTACGATGGGCTGATCGTGACGCCTGTGACTGTCCGGGTTCCCGCGAAGGTCAACCTGCAGCTCTCCGTGGGGCCGCTTCGTGACGACGGCTACCACGACCTGGTCACCGTGTTTCACGCCGTGTCGCTGTTCGACGAGGTGACCGTGCAGCCGGCCGACCGGACCAGCGTGCGGGTGACCGGCCGGGACGCGGCCTCGGTCCCCGCCGGGCGGGCCAACCTCGCGGCGCGGGCGGCCAGCGCCCTGGCGGCCAGCCTGCACCGCCGGGGCAAGTCCGCGGTGCAGATCGAGATCCGCAAGCGGATTCCCGTGGCCGCGGGCCTGGCGGGCGGCAGCGCGGACGCCGCGGCCGCCCTGGTGGCGTGCAACGACCTCTGGGGGGCGGGCCTGTCCCCGGCCGAGCTTCGCGACGTCGCGGCGGGCCTGGGCAGCGACGTCCCGTTCGCGCTGCTCGGCGGGACCGCCGTCGGCCAGGGCCGCGGCGAGCGGCTCACCGCCGCGCTGGCGGCGGGGACCTACCACTGGGTGCTGGCCTTCGCGGCCGCCGGGCTGTCCACCCCCGAGGTGTTCGCGACGTGCGACCGGCTGCGGGCGGCCCGCGGCCCGGCCGGGGACGCCGCCAGCGGGGCCGGGCCGGTGCTGAGCACGGAGCTGATGGCCGCGCTGCGCTCGGGTGACCCCGCCGCGGTCGGCCCGCTGCTCAGCAACGACCTGCAGCCCGCGGCCGTCTCGCTGCGCCCGGACCTGCGCCGGGCGCTGGCCGCGGGCCGGGAGTTGGGGGCGCTCGGCGCGATCGTCTCCGGGTCCGGCCCCACCTGCGCCTTTCTCGCCGCCAACGCCGGGCACGCCCGGGAGCTCGCGGTCTCGCTGACCGGTGCCGGGGTCTGCCGGGGAGTGGTCCGGGTCAAGGGCCCGGCCAGCGGCGCCGCGGTCATCGCCGCGGAGCCCGGGTGAGCGAGCCGGAGGGCGCCGCGTTGCCTGGACTGAGGAGCCGAAGCGAGGCACGAGCGCACGGCGACGAGGGAAGGGAACGCGGTGAAGGGGGAATGGGGAGGCGGGCGGGGCCCTGTAGGCGAGCGAACCAGGAAGCACAGTGAGCCCGGCCCAGCCGCTCGTCACCCTGGAGACGGCCACGAAGGCCTACGGGCCGCGGGTGCTGCTGGGCGGGGTGTCGCTCGGGGTGGCGGCCGGGGACCGGATCGGCGTCGTCGGCCGCAACGGCGCGGGCAAGACGACGCTGCTCGAGGCGCTGGCCGGCCGGGCCGAGCTGGACTCCGGCCGCGCCACCCGGGCCCGTGACCTCGACGTCGGGTACCTGCCGCAGGCCGAGGAGCTGGCCGGCCCGGTACGGGAGCTGGTGTTCGGGTCGCTCCCCGAGCACGAGTGGGCCCCGGACGCGCGCAGCCGCTCGGTCATCGCGGCGCTGCTGCCCGGGATAGACCTGCAGGCGCCCGCGTCGCAGCTGTCCGGCGGCGAGCGGCGCCGGGTCGCGCTGGCCGCGCTGCTGCGCCGGGTCCACGATCTGCTGCTGCTCGACGAGCCGACCAACCATCTCGACATCGACGCGATCGGCTGGCTGGCCGGTTACCTGCGCGACCACGGCCGGGCCTTCGTGGTGGTCACCCACGACCGCTGGTTCCTGGACGCCGTGACCGAGCGGACCTGGGAGGTCGCCGACGGCCAGGTGCACGCCTACGAGGGCGGCTACTCGGCCTACGTGCTGGCCCGGGCGGAGCGGGCCCGGATCGCCGAGGCCGCCGACCAGCGCCGCCGCAACCTGCTGCGCAAGGAGCTGGCCTGGCTTCGCCGCGGCCCGGCCGCCCGGACCAGCAAGCCGAAGTTCCGGGTCGAGGCCGCCGCGGCGCTGATCGCCGGCGAGCCGCCGCCGCGCGACAGCGTGGAGCTGTCCCGGCTGGCCACCGCGCGGCTCGGCAAGACCGTGCTCGAACTCGAGGACGTGTCGGTGCGGGCCGGGCCGCGCCTGCTGCTGGACCACGTGACCTGGCGGCTCGGGCCGGGCGAGCGGGTCGGCGTGGTCGGGGTGAACGGCAGCGGCAAGACCACGCTGCTGCAGCTGCTGGCCGGCGCCCTGCCCGGCGCCCTGTCCGCCACCGGGCGGGTGGTACGCGGCCAGACCGTCCGGATCGGCTACCTGACCCAGGAGCCGGCCGCGGCGGACCCCGGGCTGCGGGTTCTCGAAGCAGCCGAGCAGGTCCGCAGCTCGGTCCGGCTCGGCCGCCGCGAGATGTCCGCCAGCCAGCTGCTCGACCGGCTCGGCCTGCGCGGCGAGCGGCAGTGGGTGCCGGTGGCCGAGCTGTCCGGCGGCGAGCGGCGGCGGCTGCAGCTGATGCTGGTGCTGCTGGGCGAGCCGAACGTGCTGCTGCTCGACGAGCCGACCAACGAGCTCGACATCGACACGCTCACCGAGCTGGAGGACATGCTGGACGGCTGGCCCGGCTCGATGGTCGCGGTCAGCCACGACCGGTACTTCCTGGAACGGGCGTGTGATCATGTGGTCGCGCTGATCGACGGCGCGCTGCCCTACCTGCCCGGCGGGGTCGCGGAATACCTGGACCGCCGGGCCCGGCCGCGGGCCGCGCCGTCCCGCCCGGCCCCGCCGCCCGCTCGGCCCCGGCGACCGGCCGAGCCGGGGCCGCCGCGCCGCCCGCGGGCGGCGCGGCCTCGCCCGCGGCCCGGCAGCGAGCCGCCCAGAAGGAGCTCGGCCGGCTGGAACGCCAGCTCGACCGGGTGTCCGGCCAGGAGGCCGAGCTGACCGCGGCGCTGGCCGAGCACGCCAGCGACTACACCAAGCTGATCGAGCTCGGCGCGCAGCTGCGCGCGGTCCAGGACGAGAAGGCCGGCCTGGAGGAGCGCTGGCTGGCCCTGGCCGAGGAGATCTCCGGCTGATGCGAGGATGGGCCGGAGTTTCATCCTCGCCCACGGCTGCCGGCGTACTGTGGCCTGAGATCGACGGATGAAAGAGGTCCGGAGAATGCCGGGCATGACGGATGACCGTGGCTCGAAGTGGTCGGTCCTGTCGCAGAACTCGATCTTGAGCATCGGCTCGAAGGGGTCGATCCTGTCGGTGGGCTCGGTCGGGTCGATCCTGTCCGTGGGGTCGGCGGGCTCGATCCTGTCGGTGGGCTCGGCGGCCTCGGCGGCCAGCGTGGGCTCGATCCTGGCGGCGGCCAGCGTGGGCTCGATCCTGTCGGCGGCCAGCGTGGGCTCGATCCTGTCGGCATTGTCCAACCGGTCCATCCTGGCCTGGCGGTCCAGCCGCACGTGCTCGGCCGCGCGCCCCAGGTCAGGCCTTGACGAGCCAGGACTCCCCGGGCGGTCACGTTGCGGATAGTGACCTTGACCCAGGGGGAGCCTGGCTCAGCCGCGGTCGGCGAGCAGGAAGGCCCGGGCGATGACCCCGTAGCCGGCCGGCCGGGCGTGCACGTTCGGCCCGCGCGGCGGCGGCGCGCACTCCCAGGTCCACTGGCAGATCGCGGCCACGTTGCGGGGGACCGTGCCGCACGGTCCGCAGCGTCACCCGGCCGTCGAAGTCCGCGCTGTGAAAGGCGCCGAACACGTCGGCCACCCGGGCGCCGAACGCCCGGTAGACGGTGGCCAGCATCCGGTTGTACGCCGGCCACGACCTGCTCGGACGCGCGCGCGACCGCCTGGCCCAGCAGGCCGTCGCGCCAGTCGGCCAGCGCGGGCACGTAGTAGTTCATGCCGATGATGCGCACCTGGTCGCCGACGGTCGCGCGGAGCCGGTACATGATCTTCGTGAGGTTGGCGGCGGTCTGCGGGAAGCTCTTGGTGACGCACGCGGCCATCTCGACGACGGCCGGGCGGGTGATGCAGGAGTCCGGGTCGTTGGCGCCGATGTCCATGGTGATCAGCGCGACCTGGCCACGGTGGGCGCGCAGGAAGCCGACCGCCGCGGCCAGCTGCGAGCCGCCCCGGTAGCGGCACAGCCCGCCGCCGCCGATCATCGTGCCGGTGGTCTCCTGGTTGCAGCCGAGCTTGACCAGCCTCAGGCCGGGATCGCCGCGGCGCAGCATGGCGTAGAGCTGGTTGGCGTACCCCTGCCCGGTCGGCAGGCTGGCCCCGGCCGGGTCGGGCTGGACGCCCTGGGACAGCGAGTCGCCGAGCGCGACGTAATAGCTGGTCTTCGGGCCAGCCCGGTCCGCCGACGGGCCCGCGGCCCCCGTCGACGTCAGGGCGGCCACCACCGTCATGACCAGGCCGATGAGGGTAGCGACGCCGCGCACCGGGCCTCCTGAACAGGGTCTGGACCGCGTGCGAGTATACGAGGCCCGGGCCGTGCCACCGCCCGGGCAGGCCCGGCGGACCGAGGTCAGCGGAGCGCCTTCCGGTGCCTGGTCGGCGTCGAACGGCGCGAGCAGGATCCGCAGCAGGGCCGCGAGTTCCCGCTGCTGGTCGCGGTCCAGCCGGGTCAGCAGCTCCCGCTCGCTGCGCAGCAGGTCGGCCAGGGCCGCGTCGACCGCGGCCCGGCCCCGGTCCGTCAGGGTGATCACGGCGCCGCGCCTGTCCAGCGGGTCGTCGCTCCGGCTGACGAGTCCCGCGTCGGCCAGGTTTTTGATCCGGTTCGTCATCGTGCCCGAGGTCACCAGGGTGGCGCGGAGCAGCGCGCCCGGGCTGAGCTGGTAGGGCGGGCCCTGCCGGCGCAGGGCGGACAGCACGTCGAATCCCCACGCCTGCAGGCCGTGCGAGGCGAACGCGGCCGTCCGGGCCCGGTCCAGGTACCGGGCCAGCCGGGACACCCGGCTGAGCACCTGGAGCGGCTCGGTGTCCAGGTCGGGACGCTCGGCCTGCCACCGCGCCACCAGCTCGTCCACCTCGTCCCGCAGTGGCTGCCGCGCGCTGGCCCGCTCCATGGTCCGCCAGCTTATCTCTTGACGTCAAGATTTTGCCAGTGCTATCGTGCGGGGGTCATCGCATATCTTGATGTCGAGATACCATAACGCGGACGCCGGGAGGCGCGGTGTGGGATCCGGAGCTCTACCAGCGGTTCGGCGACGAGCGGTCGCGCCCGTTCTTCGACCTGATCGGACGGGTGGCGGCGGAGGCCCCCGGGGTGGTGGTCGACCTCGGCTGCGGCCCGGGCACGCTGACCGCCACGCTGGCCCGCCGGTGGCCGGGCGCGCAGGTCCGCGGGATCGACAGCTCGGCCGAGATGATCAAGGCGGCGCGGGCGCTGCCCGGCGTCGGCCAGCGGCTCAGCTTCGCACTCGGTGACGTCAGGGACTGGAAGCCCGACGGCCGGGTGGACGTGATCGTCTCCAACGCGGTACTGCAGTGGGTTCCCGAGCACCTCGACGTGGTGGCCCGGTGGGCGGGCTTCCTCGCCGAAGGCGGCTGGCTGGCGTTCCAGGTCCCCGGCAACTTCGACCAGCCGAGCCACCAGGCGCTGCGGGAGCTGGCCGGCTCCGATCGCTGGCGCACCCGCGCTGGCCGGTGTCCGGTTCAACCGCCAGGCCGCGGACCCGGCGCAGTACGCGGACCTGCTGGCCCGGGCGGGCTTCGAGGTCGACGCGTGGGAGACGACCTACCTGCACGTGCTGCACGGCGACGATCCGGTGGTCGACTGGTACCGGGGAACGGGCCTGCGCCCGGTGATCGCGGCCCTGCCGCCCGAGCAGGCCGGCGAGTTCCTGGCCGATTACCGGGCCCGGATGAGCGAGGCCTACCCGGCGGCGCCGTACGGCACGTTGTTCCCGTTCCGGCGGGTCTTCGTGGCGGCGGTCCGGCGGTAGCGCGCCCGCGCCGCTACTGCTCCCCGCCCAGCCGCTTCATGGCCTCGGGCGATAGCTGCGGGCTGGGATCCAGCTTGGACAGGCCGTTCCAGGCCAGGTTCACCAGGTGCGCGGCCACCTCCTCCAGCTTCGGCTTGCGGGCGTCCAGCCACCACTGGCCGGTGAACGCGACCATCCCGACCAGCATCTGGGCGTACATGGGGGCCAGCTTCGGGTCGTACCCCCGCTCGGCGAGCACGTCCCCGAGAAGGTACTCGACCTGCCCGGCGATGTCGCTGATCAGGCTGGCGTAGGTCCCGGATCCGGACGAGGGGTTCGAGTCCCGCACCAGGATCCGGAACCCGTCGGAGTTGTCCTGGATGTACCTGAGCAACTCGACGGCGGCGACCTCGAACTTCTCCATGGTGTCCTGGCCGGCGAGCAGCCGGGTCGCCATGGCCAGGAAGCGCTCCACCTCGCGGTCCACCACGACCGCGTAGAGCCCCTCCTTCCCGCCGAAGTGCTCGTAGACCACGGGCTTGGACACGTCGGCCCGGGCGGCGATCTCCTCGATCGACGTCCCTTCCAGGCCGCGCTCGGCGAACAGGCGGCGGCCTACGTCGAGCAACTGCTCCCGGCGTTCCTTGCCGGTCATCCTCTTGCGGCCCGAGGGCTGGCTTGTCACTGGCTCATCATGTCACCGGCCGGCCGGTCAGCCGGACGACCCGATCGCCCGCCTGGTCATGGAGCCGAGCTTCCGGGACCGGCGCTGCTTGCCGGTCAGCCGGGCCTCGTCCGGCCAGCGGACGTCGTAGACCCAGCCGAGCTTCTCGGCCATCCAGATGGATCGCGCGGCCACGTCGATCTGCCCCTTGAGCACGCCGTGCCGGGCGCAGGTCGGGTCCGCGTGGTGCAGGTTGTGCCAGGACTCGCCGAACGACAGGATCGCCAGCCAGTTGACGTTGCGCGACTTGTCCCGCACGTCGAACTCTTCCTTGCCGAACGTGTGGCAGATCGAGTTGATCGACCAGGTCACGTGGTGCAGGAACGCGACCCGTACCAGGCTGGCCCAGAAGAACGCGGTGATCGCGGCCGTCCAGGACCACGCCCAGAGCCCGCCGATGGCCGCGGGCGCCAGCAGCGACACCGCCACCAGCCCCGGGAACCACCGGGAGACCCGGCGGATGTCGGAGTCGGCGAGCCAGTCCGGGCAGAACCTCTCCTGGGAGGTGCGGTTGCTGTCGAACAGCCAGCCGATGTGGGCGTAAGCCCAGCCCCTTGGTCAGCGCCTTCCAGTCGGTGCCGAACCGCCACGGCGAGTGCGGGTCGCCCTCCCGGTCGCTGTACTTGTGGTGCCTGCGGTGGTCGGCGACCCAGGTGAGCACCGGCCCCTCGATGGCCAGCGACCCGGCGATCGCGAGCGCGATCTTGAACGGGCGGACGGCCTTGAACGAGCCGTGCGTGAAGTAGCGGTGGAAGCCCATGCTGATCCCGAGCCCGGCGATCACGTAGAACGCCACGGCGATCACGATGTCGTGCCAGCCCAGGCCCCATCCCCAGGCCAGCGGGATGGCGGCGAGCAGCGCGAGCATCGGCACGGCGACGAAGACGCCGACCAGGATGCGCTCGCCGGTGCCGCTCGGCTCGGGCTCGATCTCGGGCTTGGCCCCGCTCGGCGCAAGCGCGGGCGCGGGCGGCGCGAGCGCGGCGGCGCCCGGCAAGCCGATGTCTGCGGAAGTGGCCATGGCTGTCCTCGCTTGGCGTCGGAGGGTGGCGGCCTGAGGTGGACGCTCCGCACGTACCGGGTCTGGGGCCAGTGCAGATACGCTTACGTAACCGTAGGCTACGCTACCGTAGGTTATGCAAGTACCTGGAAGAACTTTTTTCAAACATGTGGCAAAGCCCACGCCGCCAGCGGCTGTGGCGGCAAGGCCGTCGGCCGCAGGGCTCCAGGTGGCGCCGTCGGAGGCAGTGACTTCAAAGGATGCTCCTGACGTCGGCGGCCTAAGGAGTGGTCTGCGCCGACGTGGCTCACGGGATGAAGCTGATACCCGCCGTCAGCCTCGGGCACGCTACAGTCGGCCTCGATCTAGGCGGTCCCGGTATCGTTGGGCGTCGATCCCGCGTCGTCTAATTGGCAAGACGGGGGCCTTTGGAGCCCTTAATCGAGGTTCAAATCCTCGCCCGGGAGCAGATTCCGGACTAAAGGCGCATTAGGCACTAAACGGGTATCGTTTCCCCGGCGGACATGACGGCCGCGGCCCAGCCTTCGATCTTCCGGTAGAGGCTCGTGCCGCGCAGGACATCGATGCGCAGGCAGCCGTGGTAGTCGTCGCCGGTGTTCTTGCGCACGGTCCTCGGGTTGTGCCGCTTGAGGGCCGGACGCCGGAACTGCGCGGCCGCCAATCCGGTCACGTCCAGCCAGAATCGCTGTGCCGCCTCGACATCTGCGCTCTCGTGGATTTGGACCCGGCATCGCAGCCTGTCCCGCTCGATGCCCGCGACGGCGAGGAAGCGCAGGTAGAACCGGATGAGCGCCGGGTCACTGTTCATGAAGAGGACCTGGTCGCCTCGGCGGTACGGCTTGTTCTTGGCGCCTTCGCACCAGTAGGCGATGGCCCCGGCGATGAGGATCTCCCGCTCGTTCAGCGGGCCGATCTGGGCTCGCGGCCGCCGCCCGGGCCGCCGCCCGCTGGGCTTCGCGGATCGGCCGTTCGGTCGCCCAGTACCTGCGGACGCCCTCGGCGGCTCTCCTGCGGCACTCCTCGTAGCTCAGGGGTTCCGGGCGAGGCAGATCCCTGACCCACAGTGAGACCGAGCTCTTGGAGACGCCCAGCTCGCTCGCGATCTGGTTGTAGTTCATGCCCTGCAGGCGCAGCTCCCTGGCCCTGGCCCGCTCCGCGTCCTTGGCGTTCGGGCGGACGTTCCATGGCTGGGGCGGCTCGCCCTTGAGCGCCTCGTTCAGGATCTCGCCGCTCGTGATGCCGAGCAGTTCTTTGATCTCGCGGCGGGAGCGGCCGGCCCGGCGCAGGGCTACGGCCTGCTCCCGTAATTCGAGGAATGCTGCTTTCTTGATCATATTCGAACATTAGCGCGATACTCTGACAAAATTGGGCGCGCAGATGACGGCATGCTGGACCGGGCCGGTCTACCTGGCGGTATCCTGCCAAGGTCCGGAGCGTGAACTGCCCGGGGGGACATGCGCCGGGGCGCCCCGCCAGCCCAGGTGCCCGCAGCGACACGAGGGAGCCGAGTGAGCCTGAGCGGACCAGCCGCCGTGATCATTCTCGCGGCGGGTGAGGGCACCCGAATGAAGAACCAGACGCCGAAGGTGCTGAACCAGGTGTGCGGCCGGAGCATGCTCGGCCACGTCCTGGCCGCGGCCCGGGAACTGGAGCCAGGCCGGCTCATCGTCGTGACGGGGCACGGGCGCAGCCAGGTCACCGCGCACCTCGCCGAGCACGCGGCCGACGCCGAGATCGTCGTCCAGGACCGGCGCGGCGGGACCGGGCACGCGGTGCGCACGGTGATCGAGGCGGTCGGGCTGATCCACGGCACGGTGGTGGTGACCTACGCCGACACCCCGCTGCTGCGCGGGCGGACGCTCGGCGAGCTGGTCACCGCGCACCAGTCGCACGGCGCGGCGGTCACCGTGCTCACCGCCCGGCTGGACGACCCGAAGGGCTACGGCCGGATCATCCGGGATGCCGGCGGCGCGTTCACCGGCATCGTCGAGGAGGCGGACGCCAGCCCGGAGCAGCGGGCCATCATCGAGATCAACTCGGGGATGTACGCGTTCGACGGCGACCTGCTCGCGGACACGGTCAAGCGGGTTCCGACCGACAACGCCAAGGGCGAGGAGTACCTCACCGACGTCGTGTCGATCCTGCGCGGCGACGGCTACCCCGTCGCCACGGTCTCCTGCGCCGACCCGCAGGAGGTCCTGGGCGTGAACGACCAGGCCCAGCTGGCCTGGGCGCGCCGGGTGCTGAACGAGCGGCTGCTCGGCGGCTGGATGAGCGCCGGGGTGACGATCGTCGACCCCGCGAGCACCTGGATCGATGTTGGCGTCGAGCTGGAGCCGGGGGTATTTATCGGTCCCAGTACGCAGCTCGAGGGGAGCACGACGGTCAAGGCGGGGGCGCGGGTCGGGCCCGGCTGCCTGCTGCGGGACACCGCGGTCGCGGACGGCGCCACGGTGGTCAATTCGGTGTGCGAGTCGGCGGTAGTCGGCGCGGGGGTCACGGTGGGTCCGTTCGCCCACCTGAGCGGGGGACGGGATCAGTGAACCCTTTTCATCCGCCAGCCTCGTGCTCAGAATATGTGGGCAGTCGGGGGAGGATGAGAAGGAGTCAGTGAAAGGTCGGGTCTAGTGACCGGTATAACCCTCGCCAACCAGAAGAAGCTCCTCCTCCTGTCCGGCCGATCCCACCCTGAACTAATCGACGAGATCGCCGCCTGCCTGGGCATCGAGCCGACTCCGACCACGCTCTACGACTTCGCCAACGGCGAGATCTTCGTGCGGTTCCTGGAGTCCGTCCGCGGCTGCGACGCGTTCGTGGTGCAGGCCCACACCGCGCCGATCAATCAGTGGATCATGGAACAGCTGATCATGGTGGATGCCCTCAAGCGGGCATCGGCCAAGAGGATCACCGTGGTGGCCCCGTTCTTCGGCTACGCGCGGCAGGACAAGAAGAGCCGCGGCCGGGAGCCGATCTCGGCCCGCCTCATGGCGGACCTGTTCCTCACCGCGGGCGCGGACCGGATCATGGCGGTCGACCTGCACACCGCGCAGATCCAGGGGTTCTTCGACGGCCCGGTCGACCACCTGTTCGCGCTGCCGATCCTCGCCGACTACGTCGAGGGCAAGCTTGACCTGTCTCAGGTCACCGTGGTGGCGCCGGACGCGGGGCGGGTCCGGGTCTGTGAGCGGTGGACCGACCGGCTCGGCTGCCCGCTGGCCATCATCCACAAGCGCCGCGACCCCGATGTCGCCAACAAGGTGAGGATTCTCGAGGTGGTCGGCCAGGTGGCGGGCCGGACCTGCATCATCGTGGACGACATGATCGACACCGGGGCTACGATCGTGAACGCGGCCGAGGCGCTGTTCGAGCAGGGCGCCGCCCAGGTGATCGTCACCGCGACCCACGGGGTGCTGTCCGGTCCCGCGGTGGACCTGCTGAAGAACTCCCGGATCAGCGAGGTGATCGTCAGCAACACGCTGCCGATCATGAACGAGAAGCGGTTCGACAAGCTCACCGTGCTCTCGATCGCGCCGCTGATCGCCCGGGCGATCAGCGAGGTGTTCAGCGACGGATCGGTGACCAGCCTGTTCGACGGCCAGAGCTGACCGGGCCCGCTGGGCGGGAAACCGGGGAAGCGTGCGGAGCGGCGGGCCGAGAAGCGGAGCGGCGGGCCGAGAAGCGGAGCGGCGAGCTGAGAAGGTGACCGCTGGCCCCGCCCCCCAGTCACATAGGAGGGCCAGCGACCACCAGCTCTATGGCCCGCGGGCTGCGCCCCCGCATGGCCGCCCGCGGGCGTGAAACCGGTCCGCGACCCGCCGGTCCCAGGCGGAGGGAGGAGAATGACCTGCGACCGGCGGGAGCAGGACGCGGAAGCGGTTTCAGCATGACGGCGCGCGGTTGAGTCGCTATTGAGCATCGATGACGCGGCGGCCGCGCGCTGACACAGGCGTGACCGCGTGGCGAGGTGGCGTTACGTCATGGTTGAGTAAGGATTAAGACCCTCGGCGGCCCGGCATCGATCCGAAGGGGGGACGGATGGGCCCGGCACGAGCGACGCGGATCGCGCGAACGGCGGGCCCGGCACGGATCGCGCGAACGGCGGGACCGGACGAGGCGGCGTGGTGCGGTTTCGGATACTAGGGCCGCTCGATGTCTGGACCGGCCAGGACTGGAGCGGCATCGGAGCGCCCAAATGGCGCGCGCTGCTGGCCGCGCTGCTGCTCAACCCCGGCCAGGCGGTCTCGACCGACCGGCTGGCCGCGGAGCTGTGGGGAGATGACCCGCCCGACCGCGCGACCAACCTGGTGAGTGTCTACGTCCTTCGGCTGCGCCGAGCTCTGGGTGACCCCGAGGGCCGCGTGCTGACCACCCGCGCCCCCGGATATCAGCTCCTGCTCGGCCCGGGGGACCTGGACGCGGAGTGCTTCGAGATGCTGGCCGGCCAGGGCCGGGAGGCCATGGCCGACGGCGACCCCGACCGCGCCGCGGAAGTACTGGCCGAGGCGCTCGAGCTGTGGCGGGGCCGGGCGCTGGCCGATGTGCCGCCGTCCGCGCTGGTGACGGCCGAGGCCGACCGGCTGGAGGAGTCCCGGCTGAGCGCGCTGGAACTGCGGATCGAGGCCGATCTCGGCTGCGGCCGGCCCGCGCAGCTGGTGCCCGAGCTGCGCAGGCTGCTGTCGGATCATCCGCTCCGGGAGGGCCTGTGGGCCCTGCTGATCCGGGCGCTGGACGGCGCCGGTCGGCACGCGGAGGCGCTCGCGGCCTACGGGCAGGTCCGGGAGGTGATCTCCGAGGAGCTCGGCGTCGATCCCGGGCCGGAGTTGCAGGGTCTCTACCAGGCGATGCTCACCGCGGACGCGGACGCGGGCCCGCGTCCGCGCGCGGCGGCGGCTGCGCCGGCCACGGCGCCGTCGCCCGCGCCGCCCGCAGGATCGCCGGCCGAGGCAACGCACCGCCGGGCAGGCCCCGGATCATCATCCCGGCGCGCTCCGGCCCAGCTGCCGGCCGACGTGGCCGACTTCACCGGCCGGGCCGCGCCCCTGGAGCGGCTGTGCGGCCTGGTGTCGGGAGCCCGGGAGCGCGCCAGCGGCGCGGTGACCGTCGCGGTGGTAGCGGGCACGCCCGGGCTGGGCAAGACCACGCTCGCCGTCCACGCGGCGCACCGGCTGCGCCCGGATTTCCCGGACGGGCAGCTCTATGTCAGCCTGCGCGGCGGGAGCGACCATCCGGTTCCGGCCGATGAGGTGCTGGCCAGGTTCCTCAGGGACCTCGGGGTGGACGGGGCCCGGGTCCCGGTCGACCCCGAGGAACGCGCGGCCATGTACCGCACCCGGCTCGCCGAGCGGCAGATGCTGATCGTCCTGGACGACGCCAGGGACGCGGCGCAGGTCCGCCCGCTGCTGCCCGGCACCGGCTCGTCGGCCGTGATCGTCAGCTCCCGGCACCGGCTCTCCGACCTGGCCGGCAGCCGGCTGATCGACCTCGACGTCCTGGACGAGGGCGAGGCGGCCGAGTTGTTCACCCGCATCATCGGGACCGACCGCGCCGAGGCCGAGCCCGGCCCGGCGCACGACGTCCTCGGCGTCTGCGCGGGCCTGCCGCTGGCCATCAGGATCGCGGGCGCGCGGCTGGCCGCCCGCCGCGCCTGGACCGTAAGGACGCTGGCCGACCGCCTGGCCGACCAGCGCCGCCGGATGGACGAGCTCACCGCGGGCGACCTGGCCATGCGCGCCTGCTTCCAGGTCAGCTTCGACGCCCTGCCGCACCGCAACGGCACCAGCGCCGACCCGGCCCGCGCCTTCCGGCTGCTCGGCGTCTGGCAGGGGCCGTCCATCGGGCTGCCCGCCGCCGCCGCGCTGATCGGCCAGCCGGAGTGGCCGGTGGCCGACGCACTGGAGGTGCTGGTCGACGCGCACCTGCTGGAGTCCCCGGCCCCGGACCGGTACCGGCTGCACGACCTGCTGCGCGACTACGCGGCCGACCGGGCCCGGGCCGACGATCCGCCGCAGGCGGTCGAGGACGCGGTGCGGCGGGTGCTCGACTGGTACCTGCGCACCGCGGACGCGGCCGCGGGCCTGGTCGCGCCGTACCGGGACCGGGCGCCGCTCGACCCGTTCCGCCGACCAACCCCTATGAGGATGGGGGGCCGGTGAAGCCGGCGGTGGCACCCAAGCCTGACCCTGACGAGGAGTAGCGACGGCGATATGAGCGGCGGCAATCAGGCGGTTGCCGCCGCTCTTGCTGTGCAGGGCATGCGACCGGGCAGGCCGACTGGCGTCGGGGCCTGCGGCGGTCGGCTAGACTCTCCGGGGTTCAGCCTGTCGTTTGTTGAGGAGCACCGCCGTGCCCGAGGTACGCATCAAAGCCGAGCCGCGCACCGAGTTCGGCAAGGGACCGGCCCGCAGGGAGCGGCTCGCCGGCCGGGTTCCCGCCGTCTTGTACGGGCACGGGACCGACCCGCGGCACGTCAGCCTGCCCGGCCACGACGTGCTGCTCGCGCTGCGCACGGCGAACGTGCTGATCCGGCTGGAGGGCCTGCCCGGCGGCAGCCAGCTCGCGCTGCCCAAGGCGGTGCAGCGGCACGCCATCAAGGGCTCCGTCGAGCACGTCGACCTGATCATGGTCAGGCGCGGTGAGAAGGTCACCGTCGATGTTCCGGTCACGGTGACCGGGGAAGTGGCCCCGGACGGGCTGCTGGACCAGCAGCTGATCCAGATCACCGTGGAGGCCGAGGCCACGAACATCCCGCCCGGCATCGAGGTGGACATCGAGGGCATGGAGATCGGCGCGTCCGTGCACGCCGGCGACCTCGCGCTGCCCGGCGGCGTGACGCTCGCGGTCGAGCCCGACGTCCTGGTGCTGCACGTGATCGCCGCGCCGACCGCGGAGCAGATCGAGGCCGAGCTCGGGCTGCCCGAGGCCGAGGAGGCCGAGGGTGCCGAGGCCGTGTCGGCTCCCGCTCCCGCAGCCGCCCCGGAGGGCGCTGCGCCCGCGGACGAGTCGGCCGAGTAGTCGTCCTGACCTGGACGGCGTGATCCGGTTGACCTATGTCCGATGATCGCTGGCTGATCGCCGGGCTGGGTAACCCGGGCGCCGAGTACGCGGGCAACCGGCACAACTGCGGGTTCATGGTGGCCGACGTGCTGGCCGCGCGGATCGGCGCGCGCTTCAAGCGGGACCGGTCCCGCGCGGTCGTGGCCGAGGGGCGGCTGGCCGGGTTCCCGGTCACGCTGGCCAAGCCGCAGACCTACATGAATCTCTCCGGCGGGCCGGTGGTGTCGCTGCGCAGCTTCTATAAGCTTCTGGCTGACCAGATCGTCGTCATTCACGACGAGCTGGACCTCCCGTTCGACACCATCCGGCTCAAGCTGGGCGGCGGGGACGGCGGCCACAACGGCCTGCGGTCGGTGACCGCGGCCCTGGGCACCCGCGACTACTTCCGGGTGCGGGTGGGAATCGGCCGTCCGCCCGGGCGGATGGACGCCGCAGACTACGTCCTGCACGACTTTTCCGCTGCCGAGCGCAAGCTGCTGCCCCTGGTGCTGGAGCAGGCCGCGGACGCCGTCGAGACCCTGCTGCGCCACGGCCTGGCCGCCGCGCAGAACGAGTTCCACGCCGCGCCAGAGCCGACGCAGCCGTAACGTTAGGGAAACTATGCGCCCTTTTCATCCTCCCCATAGCTGCCCACCTACCCTGACCGAGGTCGACGGATGAAAAAGGTTCATGCGATGATCTCGCAAGACGACCGCCTGGCCGCGGACCTGGCCGACGAGGCCGGGCGCCGGCTGCTGGCGCTGGGCGCCCGCGGCGGCGACCCGTCGGCCCTGCGCCAGGCCGGCGACCGGAGCTCGCACGAGTTCCTCACCGCCGAGCTGGCCCGGCACCGGCCCGGCGACGCGGTGCTGTCCGAGGAGGGCGCCGACGACCCCGCCCGCCTGGCGGCCCGCCGGGTGTGGATCGTGGACCCGCTGGACGGGACCAGGGAGTTCGGCGAGCCGGGCCGGACCGACTGGGCCGTGCACGTCGCGTTGTGGGAAGAGGGCGAACTGACCGCGGGCGCGGTGGCGCTGCCCGCGCAGGGCCAGGTGCTGAGCACGGCCGACCCGGTCCCTGCCCGGCCCGCACCGCCTTCCGCAACGGTCAGGCTCGTGGTGAGCCGGAGCAGGCCGCCCGACTTCATCGCCCGGCTGGCGGACAAGATCGGCGCCGAGGTGGTGCCGCTCGGCTCGGCGGGCGCCAAGGCCGCCGCGGTGATCCGCGGTGACGCCGAGGTTTACGTGCACGACGGCGGGCAGTATGAGTGGGACTCGGCCGCGCCGGTCGCCGTGGCCCTGGCCGCCGGGCTGCACGCGTCCCGGATCGACGGGTCGAAGCTGGTTTACAACCAGGCGGTGCCCTCGGTGCCGGATATCCTGATCTGCCAGGCCGCGCTCGCGGACATGCTGCTCGGGGCGATCAGCTCCGTGCGCTAGCCCGCCACCGTCCCCCACCCCTCCGGAGTCTTTGCCATGGCCACGCCGCGTTCGGACTACCAGCTCTCGCAGCTCGACATGCTCGAAGCCGAGTCGATCCACGTGCTGCGCGAGGTCGCCGCCGAGTTCGAGCGGCCCGTGCTGCTGTTCTCCGGCGGCAAGGACTCGATCGTGATGCTGGCGCTGGCGGAGCGCGCGTTCTGGCCCGCGCGCATGCCGTTCCCGGTCATGCACGTGGACACCGGCCACAACTTCGCCGAGGTCCTGGCGTTCCGGGACCGCCGGGTCGCCGAGATCGGCGCGCGGCTGATCGTCGCGTCGGTGCAGGAGTCGATCGACTCGGGCCGGGTCGCCGAGGAGACCGGCCGCTGGGCCAGCCGCAACCGGCTGCAGACCACCACCCTGCTGGACGCGATCGAGGAGCACCAGTTCGACGCGGTGTTCGGCGGCGCCCGCCGCGACGAGGAGAAGGCCCGGGCCAAGGAGCGGATGTTCTCGTTCCGGGACGAGTTCGGCCAGTGGGACCCGAAGAACCAGCGGCCGGAGTTGTGGAACCTGTACAACACCCGGATCCGCCGGGGCGAGCACATCCGGGTGTTCCCGCTGTCGAACTGGACCGAGCTCGACGTGTGGCACTACATGGCGCGGGAGCAGCTGGAGATCCCGTCCATCTACTTCGCGCACCAGCGCCAGGTCTTCGAGCGCGACGGCATCCTGCTGGCCGACAGCCCGTACGTGACCCGGGCCGAGGACGAGCCGGTGTTCGAGGCCACGGTCCGCTACCGCACGGTGGGCGACATGTCGTGCACCGGGGCGGTCGAGTCGACCGCGGCCACGATCGCGGAGGTGATCACCGAGATCGCGGCGACCCGCATCACCGAGCGGGGCCAGACCCGGGCGGACGACCGGACCAGCGAGGCCGCGATGGAGGACCGCAAGCGAGAGGGGTACTTCTGATGACCGGCAGCCACATGGACATGCTGCGGCTGGCCACCGCGGGCTCGGTGGATGACGGCAAGAGCACCCTGATCGGGCGGCTGCTGTTCGACTCCAAGGCGATCTTCGAGGACCAGCTGGCCGCGGTGGAGCGCACCAGCAAGGAACGCGGCGAGGACTACACGAACCTGGCCCTGCTGACCGACGGGCTGCGCGCCGAGCGGGAGCAGGGCATCACGATCGACGTGGCCTACCGCTACTTCGCGACGCCGCGGCGGAAGTTCATCATCGCCGACACCCCCGGGCACATCCAGTACACCCGGAACATGGTCACCGGCGCCTCCACCGCCGACCTCGCGGTGGTCCTGGTCGACGCGCGCAACGGGCTGACCGAGCAGAGCCGGCGGCACGCGTTCCTGGCCACGCTGCTGCGGGTGCCGCACCTGGTGCTCGCGGTGAACAAGATGGACCTGGTCGACTACGACGCCGCGGTGTTCGAGCGGATCGCCGAGGAGTTCACCTCGTTCGCGGCCAAGCTGGAGATCGGCGACCTGACGTTCATCCCGATCTCCGCGCTGCACGGCGACAACGTGGTGCAGCGCTCGGCCGCCATGCCGTGGTACGACGGCCCGTCGCTGCTGCACCACCTGGAGCACGTGCACATCGCCTCGGACCGGAACCTCATCGACGTCAGGTTCCCGGTCCAGTTCGTGATCCGGCCGCACCAGGCCACCGACCCCGAGCTGCACGACTACCGGGGCTACGCGGGCCAGGTGGCCGGCGGCGTGCTCAAGCCCGGCGACGAGGTGATGCACCTCCCGTCCGGGCTGACCACCACCATCGAGCGCATCGACACCGCGCACGGGCCGGTGGCCGAGGCGTTCCCGCCGATGTCGGTGACCCTGCTGCTGGCCGGCGACCTGGACATCTCCCGGGGGGACATGCTCTGCCGGCCGCACAACTCGCCGCCGTCCGCGCAGGACGTCGAGGCGATGGTCTGCTGGATGACCGACGCCCGGGCGCTGGCCCCGCGCCACCGGCTGATCGTCAAGCACACCACGCGGACCGTGAAGGCCTTCGTCCGCGACCTGCACTACCGGCTCGACGTGAACACCCTGCACCGGGACGAGGCGGCGGGCGAACTGAAGCTGAACGAGATCGGCCGGGTGACCCTCCGGCTGACCCAGCCGGTGTTCGCCGACCCGTACACCCGCAACCGGATGACCGGCGGCCTGATCCTGATCGACGAGGCCACCAACGCCACCGTCGGCGCGGCCGTCATCACCGACGCCCGCTAGGCGCGGGGCCCGATCATGATCATCTTATTATCTTTTCACGCGTTCGGTGGTCACATTCCGGTCATATCACCTCCGAGAACGACGGGAACGCGTGAAGAGTTGCGGTGATGCGATCCAGCCCCCCGGCAGGTGAGATGTTTGTACGCTAAACGCTCGTATACCTGGTCGGAGGGATAAGGGCTGGCGGTGGCGGCGAAAGGGGAGGAGCCCCGGGCGTCGCGCGGGCGTCACCGTTCCGGGGCCGGCGGGAAGCCGGAGCCCGGAGCGACCGCGGCCCCCCAAGCCGGGATCGCCCGGACTGAGTCCCGCGCGGCCGAGGTTTCCGCGGCCGGGACCCCCGCGGCCGGGACCCCAGCGGCCGGGACCCCCGCGGCCGGGACCCCGGCGGCCGGGACCCCAGCGGCCGGGGCCGCTGCGGCCGGGACCGCCGCGACCGGGGCCGCCCGGGCTGAGGCCCTGGCGGCTGAGGTCTTCGGGGCTGAGATCCTCGCCGCGCGGGCCCGTGCGACGGAGGTCTCCGCGACGGAGGTCCCTGCGCCGGAGGTCTCCGCGACGGAGGTCCCTGCGACGGAGGTCTCTGCGCCGGAGGTCTCTGCGCCGGAGGTCCCTGCGCCGGAGGTCTCTGCGCCGGAGGTTCCTGCGCCGGAGGTCCCTGCGACGGATGGCTCCGGGACGGAGGGCTGCGCGGCGCAGGGGGCCGACGAGCTCGTGGGGGTGGGCGGGGCCGTCGCCCGGTCCAGCTTGGCCCGGCCCACGGATCGGCCCGCGACGAACTTCCGGTCGGACACCCTGCCCGACTGGCGGCCGGACCTGAGCCGCCTGGACCGGCGGCGCCGCGGCGACCTGGCCCCGACGCGCGGTCCGCCGCGGCGCCCGGTCCCGACGCGCGGCCCGCCGAGGCGCCCGCGGGCCTGGAGCGGCTGCTGAGTATCCGGGGCTGGCCGCTGGCCTTCGTGCTGGCCGTCCAGGCCGTGCTGTCCGTGCGCCTGGTGTGGAGCGCGACCGCGTTCCTGGACGAGGGCGAGTACCTGACGGTCGGCCGCCTGGAGCTGGCTCACTTCCTGCACCACGCGCCCATGCCGAACGTCACTACCTACCTGTCCGGGTCGCCCGTCGTGTACCCGCCGCTGGCGGCCATCGCCGACAACATCGGCGGGCTGGCCGGGGCCCGGCTGCTCAGCCTGGTCTTCATGCTGGTCACCACCGCCGCGCTGTACGGGGTGACCCGGCGGCTGCTGTCCAGCCCGACCGCGGCGTTCTTCGCCGCAGCCCTGTTCGGCTGGCTGGGCACCGCGCAGTTCCTCGGCGCGTTCGCGACCTACGACGCGATGGCCCTGATGCTGCTCGCGCTGGCCACCTGGCTCGGCGTGCGGGCCATCGAGGCCGACGGGGCGCTGCGGTACACGCTGCTGTGCGCGGCCGGGCTCGGCCTGGCCGCCGCGGACGCCGCCAAGTACGCGTCGGCGCTGTTCAACCCGGTGGTGCTCGCGGTCGTCACGCTGGCCGCCTGGCGGGCGGACGGCCGCAAGGCCGCCCTGGACTCGCTCGGCGCCATGGTGCTGGCCGCCGCCCTGCCGCTGACCGTCGGGTACGACCTGGCCGGGTCGTCGTACGGCCAGGGCATCACCTCGACCACGCTCACCCGCACGGCCAGCAACGACTCGGTGCGGGCGATCCTCGACCTGTCCGCGCACGCGACCGGCATCATCGCCGTGCTCGCGGTGCTCGGCGCGCTCCTCATCACGGCCCGGCGACCCGGCTGGACCACCGTGACGCTGGCCTGGGCGCTGGCCGCGGCGGAATTCCTGGCTCCCGCGGAGCAGGCCAGGATCCACACGCTGACCAGCCTGTTCAAGCACGTGGGCTACGGTGCGTGGTTCGCCTGCGTGATGGCCGGCTACCTGCTGGCCGAGCTGCCGGCGCTGCTGGCCCGGCTGGGCCGGTCCCGCCCGGCCGGGGCCGCGGCGGCCCGGCCGCGCTGGGCACTGCTGGCCGGCACCGCCGCGGGCACCGCAGCCGTGCTGGCGGCCGGGGCCTTCGGCGTGACCGTGGCCAACGGGCAGTACGGCAACTGGGCGGACTCCCGCGCGATGGTCGCCGAGCTCACCCGGCTGGCGCAGCCGAACGGCTACTACCTGGTCGAGGACCCGAGCGTGGTCACCTACTACCTGGGTTCGAAGATCCCGTTCAGCCACGTCGAGAGCACCTACACCAGCTTCAACTACACCGATCCGCAGACCCACAAGATGCTGTTCAGCATCCCGGCCTTCGCGGACTCGATCAGGCGCGGCTACTTCAGCTACATCGTGCTGGCCTTCGGCGACACCTACGGGCAGGACCAGGCCATCGTCCAGGACATCACCCAGGACCATAACTACCGGCTGATCGACACCATCCGTTACCGCACCTCGTACGGATACAGTCGGTACCAGATCTGGCAGCGCATCCCGCCCTCGCGGCACGCGGCGCGCGCCAAGCGCCGGCACCGCAGGCGCTGAGCTAGGTCCGGATCCAGACGTAGCAGGTGGCGCGGAAGTCGCGCGCGTTCTCCGGGACCGCGCCGGCCAGCCGGTAGCGAGGGTCGGCTTCCAGCGCGGCCGCGAGCGCCTTGTCCAGGGCCGGGGTGACCGTGCCGTCGTAGATGATCACCCGGAAATATCCATAACGGACCGCAGCCAGGAAACCCTGGGTCCCGGTCAGCACCTGGCCGCGGGGGGTCCGGTAGGAGATGAAGTAGGTGGACGTGAACTGGTCGGGCTGCGCGTCCGGGTGGCCCCGCAGGTAGTAGATCGCCACGTTGTCGTTCTCGACGAGATAGCGCTCGCCCGGTCCGAGATAGCGGGTGAGCTCCCCGACCAGCGAGGACGGATCCGGCCAGCTGCCGAAGAGCTGGGTGGCCTGACTGAGCCCGACGATGAGCGCCGCCGCCCAGACCACGATGCCGATCTGGGCGCGCCGGAAATGGTCTCCCACCAGCCGGGCCAGCCCGACGCCGGCCATGGGCGCGGCGAAGAACAGGCCGAAGCCGATGTGCGTGTCCAGCGAGACGTCGGTGTTCTGGTACGCCTGGACCGCGAGCGCCAGCAGGGCCGTCCCGGCCAGCACGACGCCGAGCGCGGTCCGGCAGCGGCGGCTTCCCGGCAGCGCGATGTGCTCGTTCGCCTCGGTCCTGGCCTCGAAGGCGTAACCCACGGCGCCGAGCGCCGCCAGCGCGAGGACGAACCCGCCCCATTTCACGCCCTCGGTGAGGATGTGCAGCGCCTCGGCGCTGCCGGGGGTACGCCCGACTGTGGCGCTCACGGCGGCCGTCACGTACGGCCGGCCCGCCACGATGACCGCGGCGGCGATCAGTTCCACCGTGACCGCCCACAGCACCAGCGCGCGGGCCAGGGCCTGACGGCCCAGGTACGGGTAGGCCGCCAGGCCGGCCAGGAGCGCGATCGTGGGCAGGTAGAGCAGCGCCCAGTAGCCGGTCGCGACCGCGAGGCCGGCGACGGGCGCGGCCAGCAGGTAGGCGCGCCAGCGCCAGGATGCGGTCCTGACCACGATCCAGGACGCCAGCGCGAGCAGGCAGAGCGACGGGGCGTCATTGGTGGCCAGGCGGCCGGCGAAGATCGCTCCCTCGGTCACGCCGAACAGGCCGGCGGCGCACAAGGCGACCCGCTCGTTGAAGAGCCGGCGGGTCATCGCGTACAGCAGCGCGGTGGTGGCCAGCATCGCCACGAGGCTGACCGCTCGCGCGGCCGCGAGCCCGCCGAGGCCGTCGGCGACCGCGCCGAGCACCGGGTAGAACACCGGGGCGCCGGGAAAGTAGGAGGCGTAGGTGCCCTGTAGCGGCGCGCCGTGCAGCAGGTGCGCTATCTCCAGGTGGCCGGCGTACAGGTACAGCGCCTCGTTGCCGAAGGCCGTGTTCCGCAGCCGCAGCGACAGGGCCGCCTGCACGACCAGGATCAGCGCCAGCACCGCTCGGCTGATCCAGGTCCGGCGGGCACTGGGCGCGCTCCACTGGGCCGGCCCGGAGCGTTTCCCGCGGGGCAGGGTGAGCACCCGGGTGCTCACGCCCGGTTCCTCGTCCTCGGCCACGCCGGCCGAGGCGGCCGGAACGGCCGGGCGCTCCGCGCCGGAAGGCCCTGCGCCGGAAGATGTCGCGGCGGAAGGCCCCGGGCCAGAAGCGCCTGCGCCGGAGGGCTCCCCGTCGGACCGTTGCGCGTCGGGAGGCGGCGGGCCGGGCTCGGGCGTGAGGTCGGGGTCGGGTGTGACGTCAGCCTCGGTCTTGACCGAGGCCAGCATGACCGTCTCGGCGTCCGGTGACTGAACCGGGCGCCGGTACGGCTCCGGCGGGATGCCGCGGCGCGCCAGGCCGGCCCGGCCCGGGCCGCCCGGCGGCGGCGAGTTCTGCGGCCCCTTGCTCACTGAGCCCCTTTCCTCCTCCCCACCACCGTCCTCGTACTCTGAGGCAGACGCGGCGGACGAAAGGCGCTCATTTCTTCGGGTCGATGAGCTGGAGCCCGGCGACGCCGGCGGCCACCGCGGCGCGCACGGCCGGCCGCGATTCGACCTGCCAGTCGACCCCGGCCTTGTTGAAGTCGAACCAGATGAAGCCCAGCACCCCGGGATGGCGCTTGACCCCGGCGACCAGGCTGCGGGCGGCCTGGATCTCGGACGGCCCGGTCTGGACGGAGGTTTCGGCGATGATGATCGGCTTAGTCGTGAACTGCCTGATCTCGGTCATCGTGGGCCCGTAGAGGCTGGCGAAGGTCTCCGGGCCCGAGCTGGGGAAGTACCCGGTGATCCCGACCCAGTCGACGTAGGAGTCACCCGGCCAGTACTGCCTCAGCCCGACCTGCGGCACGCCGTTGATGATGTTGGGGTTCCACACCCAGATCACGTTGCTGGCGCCCGCCTGGATGAACAGGTTGTGGATGTGCCGCCAGGCGGCCACGAACTGGGCCGCGCTGGTCTGGCCGGTGCCCCAGGGGTACCAGTTGCCGTTCATCTCGTGGCCGAAGCTGATGGCGACCGGCAAGTTGAGCGCCCGTACCGCGCGGGCGAACCCCGAGATGTACGCGTCGCTCTGGCCGTCGGCGATGGCCTGGGCGCTGGTGTCGTACGGCTCCCACGCGATGTAGTACAGGGCCCCGTACGCCCAGGCCGCGCTGACCGCCCGCGTGTCGAACGAGCTGTTCCAGGCCAGGTACTGGCCGATCAGGTCCGGCCTCTTGCCGACGTTGGCGGCGAACGAGGCGACCGGGGCGAGCGAGGGCGCGCCCTGGGCTTCGACCCCGAAGAACTTCCCGCCGGTGGGGTCGAGCAGCCCGGACATGTTGTACGGCAGGCTGCTCGGCGACGGAGCCGGGGACCGGCCGGGCCCGCTCTGCGGGCCGTCGGCACCGGCGCTGCGGGCGGGCGGCGAGAGCGCCCCGCAGCCGGCCAGCACCGCGATCAGCATGGCGCCCGCGAGAACCCGGACGCGGGCCCCGGCCGTCACGAGCCGGTCCCAGCTCTCGGCTGGATCAGGATGCGGCCGACCACCACGAGCTGGAAGGCACCGAGCACGAACAGGAGGAAGAAGTTGTAGGGGTCCATGGTCAGCATGCGCCATAGGGCCAGCCCGGTCCACAGCACCGCCGAGCCGAAGCCCCAGCCGATCAGGCCGATCCAGAACCGCTTCCGGCCGTCCTGCTTCGTCTTGCTGCTGCCCGACGGCTGCCATCCGCGCAGCCTGCCGCGCATGATGTCCGTGATCGCGAAGATGTGCGCCCACGCCGAGATCTCCCTGACCGACCAGGCCTCCAGGCGGTAGGGCACGCGGTGCCACATCGGGTAGATCACGCCCGAGTAGATCAGGATGGGGGCGAAGAAGATCAGGTTCTTCAGCTGGAGGATGCCGGGATCAAAGGCGAGCAGGGCGATGGACAGCAGCGGTATGACGAAGGCGAACATCGCGGTGTTGATGTAGTACAGGAAGCCGGACAGGTAGCACATCCGCGTGCGCAGCGGCAGATTCGTCTGCCAGAACTTCCTGGTGAACAGCAGGCTCATCGTGCCGGAGCACCAGCGGTACTGCTGGTTGAGGAAGGCGAGGATGTTGTCCGGGCAGTTGCCGGTGGACAGCGTGATCGGCACGTAGCGCAGGCTCCAGCCCAGCCGGCGCACATCGAAGCCGGTGTGCAGGTCCTCCGAGTGCTCGGCGAGCGACATGCCCCCGTTCTCTTCCAGGGCCTTGCGGCGGTAAACCGCGCAACTGCCCACGCAGATCGCGGCGTCCCGATTGGCCCGGGCGGTCTGGATGGACCGGTAGAACAGCTCCTGGGCCGCGCCGGCCCCGCGCTCGACCCAGGTCTGCTCGTCCAGGACGTGGAAGAACTGCGGTGTCTGCACGATGCCCACGTCGGGGAACATGTCCAGGTACGGAAGCGTCTCGTCAAGCAGGTCGCCGCGGGGCGCGAAGTCGGCGTCCAGCAGCAGGATGTAGTCGCCGCGGGAAATGCCGAACCCGTACAGCAGGTTGCCCGACTTCTTGAACCATCCCCGGTTCGGGCGGGTCGCGTAGGCGAAGCCGAAACGGCGGGCCATGGCCTTGATGGCCGGGCTGGCCGAGTCGTCGAGGACGTAGGGAGTGACCTGGCCCCGGTAGCGGTCGCGCAGGTGGGTGACGTGAGTCCAGGCGTTGCGGAGCACCTCCATCGGCTCCCCGCACACGGGCAGGAACACGTCCACCGACGGGTACCACAGCGGCAGCCACCCGGCCACGATCCGCTTGTGCTCCTCGAGGTCGAAGCTGCGGCTCATCCCGTCCGCGATGAGGTACAGCAGGAAGCACGCCGCGCCGAACAGCGCGAACGGCACGTACACGTAGAACCACGCGGAGTTCTCCACCATCCGCACCTGGCCGTACACCAGCGGCGGGATGCTGAGCGCGGCGCAGACGGTAAGCACCCACGCGTGCCGCCGGACGTAGGTGTACTTCTCGGTGTCGGTCGGCGGGACCGGGAGCACGGGATACGGGTCGTCGTCGGCGGAGGCCCGCTTGCGTGGCGGCTCATCGTCATGACCCGGTCGCTTGCGTGGCGGCAGTGGTCCGCGCGCGACGGTGGCCTTGCGGTGCTTGGCCGCCGTTGCCGGGCGCGCCGAACGCGGCCCTTGGGCGGCAACAGCCATCCCCGCTCCTCTTCGCACTCCCAGAAGTCGGCAAGCCCGGGCCAGCGTTGCGGACATGCGTACCGGCTATGAACCTTTTCATCCTCCCTGCGACCGACCATGTCCCCTGAGCGCCAGGCCGGCGGATGAAAAGGCCTAGTAACTAGAGCAAGAGCGTAGTTAGGTGCGGGCGGCCCCGACCGGGAAACGACCGGATTGCACCTTCCCGTGTTCCGGTGACCGGTACACCGGTCAGTCACCCGGAGGCCACGGGCGGTTAACAAAATCCCGTTACGCCTGCATGTCACCGCGGATGTCTGGCAGGCTTTGCCAGTCGCACGTCGGCTACCTCCCCGCACGTCCGACTTGTCGCACGCCATCCGGATCATCAGCCGAGGAGGGGCATCCAGCCAGCCGTGGCGACTGTTTCTGAGATCATCTCGGCCATGCGCGAGGCGGCGCCGCCCGGGCAGCACACGCTCGACGACGTGGTGCTGGGTGAGCTGCGCAGCCTGACCCAGGCGCTCATCGCGGCCCGGCCCGATGCCGGGGAGGAGTACGCGAGGTTCCTCGCGCTGGGCCAGCGGGCCATCGCCGTCCCCGAGGCCGAGCTGGCCGGGTGGCTCGGCGGCGCGACCGTGCTGGTGACCGGCGGAACCGGGTGCGTCGGCTCGGCTCTCATGGCGCAGGCCGCCCGGTGGCGGCCGCGGCGCCTGGTCAGCGTGAGCCGCGGCCTGGCCGGCGGGTGGCCGCGGCTGGCCGGGGCGGAGTACGCGCACGCCGATATCCGGGACCCGCGCGGCCTGGCCGCCGTCTTCGACGAGGTCCGCCCGGACGTGGTGTTCCACCTGGCCGCGCAGCGGGATCCGGGACTGGCCGAGGACGAGGTTCACCGCACCGTGACCACCAACGTGCTCGGCACCCGCCAGGTGATCTGCTCGGCGGAGGAGTACGGCGTCCGCGACGTGGTGTTCGCGTCGACGGGTAAGGCCCTGCGCCCGTACTCGCGGGAGGTGTACACGGCCTCCAAGCGGGCCGCCGAATGGCTCATCGCCGGCGCCGCCCTGCGCGGCCGGGCCAGGTACTCGGCCGCCAGGTTCACCCACGTGGTCGACAACTCGATCATCGGCCAGCGGCTACTCGGCTGGAGCGACGGCGGAGTGATCCGGCTGCACGCCGCGGACATCATGTTCTACGCGCAGTCGGCGCTCGAATCGGCGCAGCTGCTGCTCTGTGCCGGGCTCGGCGCGCGCCGCGGCGGCCTGTGGGCGCACGCCATCACCGACCTGGGCTGGCCGGTCAGCCTGCTCGACCTCGCGCTGGGAGTACTGGCCCGTACCGGGTCCGAGGCGCCGGTCTACTTCAGCGGCTACGACCCCGGCTACGAGAGCATGCCGTTCCCCGGCCTGTACGACCCCAGGACCGCCGGCGAGGTGAGCCCGCTGCTGAGCGCGTTCGAGGCCGCGGGGGCGCAGCAGGCGGCCGGCCGGGCGGCCGACGCGTTCCCGGTGCAGTTCGCGTTCGGCCCGCAGCCCGACGCGCCGCTGCGGGCGCTGCAGGACGCGTGCGTCGCCGGGGAGCCCGCAGCGGTCCGCACGGCGCTGGACACGCTGTCCTGGTGCCTGCTCGACGCCATGCTGAAAGCGGCGCCGCGTGAGACGCTGGTCCGCGTGGCCGGGCTCACGGCTCCGTTCGAGAGCGAGCTGAGTCCCGCCTACCGCCGGATACTCGCGGCCGTCCGGCTGCAGGCAGGACGGATACACGACCGAGCCTGCCGCACTCCTCGCGGCCGGCGTTAGCACGGTGTCGGGACCGGACATCCTGGCGGCCGCGTTGTAGGACCACCCGCCGCCGGGCGGCGGCAGCGGGCTGCCCCCCGCGGTGATGCTGGCCGTGGTGACCGCGTGCTGATCGTCGCGGCCGCCAGTGCCGCCGGTGAACCCGACCAGTACCGAGGACGGGATCGTGTTCGCGGGCAGCGTGTGGGCCAGCACCTGGTGGCCGTCGACGCTCACCGTCACCGTCTGGCCGGAAACGCCCACGCCGATGGTGTGACTGCCGGTCCGCAACGAGGGGACGTTGGTGGCGGTGGCCGCGAAGGCCAGGCCGCTGGCGCCGGTGCCGGTGGCGATGCCGATGAAGTTGGCTGACGGATAGCCGGGGTTCTTGTAAGTGTCCAGCGTAACCGCGACGCCGGGTAGTCCGCCGTACCCCAGCTTGCCACCGTCTCCGCCGAGCGCGGTCGGGCCGGCCGTGGCCGCGTTCAGCAGGCTCAACGTCATACCGTCCGCGCCGGTACCTCCGCCGATCTTGGCGGTAAACGTCACCTTCATGCCGTTGCTCGGCTCGGGCACAGAGTAGATGGCCGAGCCGGCCTGATTATTCGTGGCCGTGGTGAGGACCAGGCTGGTCCCTGACATCTGCGCGCTGCCGTTGAGCGTCCAGCCGCCGCCCGGCGGCGGCACTGCCTTCCCGGTCGCCGGCGCGGCGCCGGTCCCGGTGACCGGCACCGACAGGCTGTGTGTCCCGCTCGCGTCGGTCCAGGTCAGCTGGAAGCTCCCGGACGCGGTGCCGATACTGGCCGGGGTGAACGTGATCGGCACCTTGATGTCGTACCCCGGGTTGACCGGCAGGCCGGCGCTGACCGAATCAGGGGCGCCGAACGGCACGGTCGGCGTGGCAGCGGCCTTGACGGTCGCGGGCAGGTTGCCGGTGTTGACGATGTCGATCGTCTGGGTCTGCTGCCGGCCCAGAGGAACTGAGCCGAAGCTGACCGCCGTCGGGGTCGGGGTGAGCTGGCTCACCGCGGCGAGCCCCGTCCCGGAAAGCGGCACGGTCAGGCTGGTCCCGTCCGCATCGGTGATCGTGAAGGACCCCGTGCCGGCCCCGGCCGCGGTGGGCCGGTAGCTGATCGTCGCGGTGATCGACTGGCCGGCGGCGATGACGGTGCCGGCGGCGGGCAGTCCGGTCGCAGAGAACGGCGCCGCAGGCGGCGTGACCGCGGAGACCGTCTCGCTGGCCGTGCCGCCGTTGGTTATGGTCACGCCGACCGGCATGGTGGTCCCGTCCGCCACCGATCCGAAGCTGACCGAGCCCGGCGTGGCGTACAGGCCCGGCCTGGTGCCCTGGCCGGTAAGGCTGACGGGCACCGCCGGGAAGTTGGCGGAGTTCGTGGCGAACTGCACCGAGCCGGTCACGCCGCCCGGCGCGGTCGGCGTGAACGTCACGGGCACCGTCAGGGTCTGTCCCGCAGCCAGCGTGACCGGCGGCGTGACGGGGTTCCCGTTGAGGGTGGCCGTGCCCGCCGCGAACGGGCTGCCCGCGGCCGGCGCGGTGGTGATCGCGGAGATCGTCACCCCGGTTGTCGCGGTCACCGAAACATCCTGCACCGGCGCGGTACTGCCCACCGGGGTCGGGCCGAAGTTCACCGGGGTCCCCCCCGTCAGCGGCGCCTTGTCCGGGCTGCTGAACGCCAGCACGTGCCCGTCCCTGGTGCCGACGTACACGACGCCGTTGTTGGTGGCCGGGATCGTGAACTTGCTGGCGGTGCCGATCGGGGCCGACCAGATCGGGCTCGTCGTGCACGGGGCCGAGCTCGCGCAACTGGCGGGCGGGACGGCGTCGAACGCCTCGAGCATGCCCCCCGCACCGGACGGGCCGGAAGTGTAGACCTCCCAGACCACGGCCGAGGCCGGGTCGGTCCCGTTCGAGGTCACCACGGGCGAACCCGACGAGTAGCCGAAGGCCGCGGTGCTGTTGGCCACGTCGGCGAGGATGGGCGTCCCGGAGGCGTTGAGCTCAAACTTCAGGAAGCGCAGGGGGTCGGAACGGCCGACGTAGTAGACGAAGTCGTTCGATGAGCTCGTTCCCACCGTGGTCGTATCGCCGAACGCCGCCGAGTGGCCCCACTGGCCGCCGAACGGACCGGCCTGGCTGACGACGGCGTCGGTGCCGCCGGGGCCCTGTTCCCTGCCGCCGAGGCTGTCGCGGTCGAGCAGGAACACCCGGCCGTCCTTGCCGGCCTGCACCAGCAGATGCGGAAGGCTTGACGTGCCGAAGGGCAGGCCGGTCGGCCCGCCCGACCCGAAGTCCTCGTCTGCGGCGTCGAGCGCGGGGGCATTGGCCGGGCTGAAGAAGTCCGCCGCCGACAGCGCGCCGCCGGCCGCCACGTTGAGCCGGATCACCGAGTCGCCCAGCTCAGACGGCGGGGAACCGCCGGCTCCGGGCGCGGGCGAGACGCCGTTGCCGGTGGAGACGAAGATGCGGCCGGAACCGTCGGACATCAGGCCCCCGCCGCCCAGCCAGACGCCCGCCTGCGTATCGGTCAGGCCCGCCTCGTCGGTCCACAGCGTGACCGCCTGGCTCGAAGTGTTGACCCCGGCCACGTACCCGATGTACGGGGCGTAGTCGCAATAGGAGCTGAACGCCATGTAGACCGAGCCGTTCATCAGCAGCAACCCGGCCCGTTGCCGTTCGGTGAACGGGTTGAACGGGCGCGTCGGCTCGTTGACCGGAGCCCCCTGGATCGGCACCTTCCACTGGATGGCGCCGGTCTGCGCGGACATGGCGACCAGGTAAATGTGCGGCTGGGAAACGGCCCGCCCATCGTTCACGACCGCGACCAGATAAACCGTGCCGGTCGACGGGTCGTACACCGGGGCGCTGGTGACCCCGTTGTCGGGGGTCAGGTCATCGCAGGAGTTCTGCGCGGAGGACGGCATCGGCGGGCCGAGCGAGTCGGACCACTGCACCGCCCCGGTGACCGCATTCAGCCCGTAGACGTTGTCGTTCTCGGTCGCCACGATCACGGTGGAGCCAGCGATGACCGGCTGGGCGTAAACCTGGCCGTTCACCGCCGTGGAGAACAGCTGGCCGAAGCTCGGGCCGCCGACGATCGCCGGGCTGAGGCCTGGTTCGCTGGGATCCCAGCCGTCCCGCAGCGGATCCTGCGATGCGGTGACCTCGTCGGCGCGGGCGGTGGCGGCGGGCACCCGGGGGAGCGCGCTGACGCCCGCGGTGAGCGCACCGAGCACGAGCGCCGAAGCAGCAACGGCCGCGCGCAGCCGGTGACCGCGGTTGCGGCCTAGTTGCCGAAAGCGGTGGCGGTTCGTCAATGGCTTACCCGCTTAGCCTGGCGAGGCAGGTCTTGATGGCCTGCTTCGCCTGGTCAGCATGTCATATCCCAGGATTCTTATCAGCCGCATCTGGCCGGAGGCGGGTGGAGGCAACGTGAACGCCGCCGGGTAGGGTCCGTGGGACGTGCCGTTCCGAGGAGAAGCTGACCGTGACGAGCTTTGATGATCTCGAGGACTATGTGGCGATTCCCCGGGTGACCGCGCTGCGGCTGTCGCCGGACGGGTCCTGGCTCGCGGCCGCGGTGCAGACGCCCGGCGGCGAGCCGCCGACGTACGTGACGAGCATCTGGCGGATCCCGGTGCCGGGGAGCGGACGGGGCGACGCGGACCCGGGGCCGGGGGCCGGGCTCCCCGTCCGGCTGACCCGCAGCGCCGAGGGCGAGGGCAGCCCGGAATTCCTGCCGGACGGGACCCTGCTGTTCATCTCCAAGCGGCCCGATCCGGCCGGGGGACGCGGGAAGGGCGCGGACGCGGGCGGCCCGGACGGCGCCGTCGGCCGGGACAAGCCCGCGCTGTGGCTGCTGCCCGCCGGCGGCGGCGAGGCCCGCAGGATCGCCGCTCCGCCCGGCGGCGTCAGCGGCATCGCCACGGCGCGGGGCAGCGGGACCATCGTGTTCGCCTCGCCCGCGCTGCCTGGCTCGGCCGGAGCCGACGATGACCGCAAGCGCCGGCAGGCCCGCAAGGACGCGGGCGTGACCGCCATCCTGCACGAGTCGGGCCCGCTGCGGTACTGGGACCATGACCTCGGCCCGGACAGCCCGCGGCTGCAGCTCGCCGAGATCCCCGGCCCCGGCGCGCGGCCCGCGACCGGGCCGGCCGGCGCGGCCCTGGCCGCGGACGAGGATCTCCTCCAGGCCCGGGACCTCACCCCCGATCCCGGCCGGGCCCTGGACGAGAACTCGTTCGACATCACCCCGGACGGCGCTCGCGTGGTCACCGGCTGGTCGCTGTGGGACGAGGCCGGGAACCAGACCGACCAGGTCGAGGTCATCGACGCGGCGACCGGAGAGCGGCGGACCCTGCTGGGCGCGCCGGGCTGCAACTTCACCGACCCGCGGATCTCGCCGGACGGCCGCCTGGTGGCCTGCCTGCGGGCGACCCAGGACAGCTACGAGGCGCCCGGCGACGTCACCCTGGTGATCACGGCACTGGACGATGCGGAACCCGCCGGCAGGAGTGAAATGCCGGCCGCGACGGCCGGCCAGAGGCCGGCCCGAGCGGTCGGCGGGGGGGCTCCGGGGGGCGACGCCCCCCGGTCTGGGGGTCCGGGGGTTATCCCCCGGGACAACACCGGGGGTTCGGGGGTTACCCCCCGGACGGCACAGACCTGCTGGCCGGCCTGGACCGGCGCCCGCTCGAGGCGGCCTGGGCGCCGGACGGCGGGTCGGTCTACTTCACCGCCGACGACCAGGGCAGGCGCCCGGTGTTCCGCGCCGACCTGGCCACCGGGGAGATCACCCGGCTGACCGCGGACGACGGCGCGTACGACCACCTGTGCCCGGCACCGGACGGCCGCTTCCTCTACGCGCTGCGCGCCGCGGTGAACGAGCCGCCGACCCCGGTGCGGCTGGACCTGCGCGGCCCGGGCCGCGAGCCGCTGCGGCTGGCCTGCCCGGGCTCGCCGCTGGAACTGCCGGGGCGGCTGGAGGAGATCGAGGTCACCGCCGACGACGGGGTCCGGGTCCGGGCCTGGCTGGTGCTGCCGGACGGCGCGGCGCAGGCCACGCCCGCGCCGCTGCTGCTCTGGGTGCACGGCGGCCCGGTGATGAGCTGGAATTCCTGGTCCTGGCGGTGGAACCCGTGGCTGATGGCCGCCCGGGGTTACGCGGTGCTGCTGCCCGATCCTGCCCTGTCCACCGGCTACGGGCACGACTTCATCGCCCGCGGGCACGGGCAGTGGGGCGCGCGGCCCTACACCGACCTGATGGCGATCACCGACGCGGCGGTGGCGCGGCCCGACATCGACCAGGCCCGGACCGCGATGATGGGCGGCTCCTTCGGCGGCTACATGGCCAACTGGATCGCCGGGCACACCAGCCGGTTCGCCGCGATCGTCAGCCACGCCGGGCTGTGGGACCTGGACCAGATGTTCGGCACCACCGACCTGCCGTCCTACTGGCGCCGGATATTCGGGGACCCGCTCACCCGGCCGGAGCGCTACCTCGACAACTCGCCGCACCGCCACGCCGGGCAGATGAGCACCCCGCTGCTGGTGATCCACGGTGACAAGGACTACCGGGTCCCGGTGGGCGAGGCGCTGCGCCTGTGGTGGGACCTGCAGGGCCTGGCGCCGCACGCCAGGTTCTTGTACTTCCCCGACGAGAACCACTGGGTCCTCAAACCCGGGCATGTCACCGTCTGGTACGAGACGGTCCTGGCCTTCCTGGCCCAGCATGTGCTGGGCCAGGAATGGCAGCGTCCCGAGCTGCTGTAAGCTTGACCGGCGCCGGATATTCGGGGACCCGCTCACCCAGCCCGAGCGCTACCTGGCCAACTCGCCGCACCGCCACGCCGGGCAGATCAACACCGCGCTACTGGTGATCCACGGTGACAAGGACTACCGGGTCCCGGTGGGCGAGGCGCTGCGCCTGTGGTGGGACCTGCGGGGCCTGGCGCCGGATGCCAGGTTCCTGTACTTCCCCGACGAGAACCACTGGGTGCTCAAGCCCGGGCATGTCACCGTCTGGTACGAGACGGTCCTGGCCTTCCTGGCCCAGCATGTGCTGGGCCAGGGATGGCAGCGTCCCGAGCTGCTGTAAAGATGGGCGGATGACCCGCGCTCAGCTCGACCGCAAGCCCGGCGACGTCGCCGCGATGTTCGACAGCCTGGCCGGCCGCTACGACCTGATGAACGACGTGCTGTCGGCGGGCCAGGACCGGCTCTGGCGCCGGGCCGTGGCCCGGGCGGTCGGCGCGGCCCCCGGCGAGCGGGTGCTCGACCTCGCCGCGGGCACCGGCACCTCGTCCCGGGCCTTCGCCGCGGCCGGGGCGCGGTGCGTGGCGTGCGACTTCTCGCTCGGCATGCTCAGCGTGGGCAAGCACGGGGCTGACCGCCACGGGACTGACCGCCACGGGGCCGGCCAGCCGGCCGCCAGGGTCAGCTTCGTGGCCGGTGACGCCCTGGCCGTCCCGTTCCGGGATCAGGCCTTCGACGCGGTGACGATCTCGTTCGGCCTGCGCAATGTCGTGGACCCGGACGCGGCCCTGGCCGAGATGCTGCGGGTGACCCGGCCCGGCGGCCGGCTGGTGATCTGCGAGTTCAGCCACCTGCCCCGGCGGAGCCTGGACGCGGTCTACTCCCGGTACCTGGCCGCGGCGCTGCCGTTCGTCGCGCGGCGCCTGTCCGGCAACGCCGAGGCATATAGTTACCTGGCCGAGTCGATCGCCGACTGGCCCGCGCAGCGGGAACTGGCCCGGCGGATCGCTGCCGCCGGATGGCGATCGGTGCGCTGGCAGAACCTGAGCATGGGCGTGGTCGCCGTGCACCTGGCGCAGCGGCCCCGGGGCAGCGGCCGTCCCGGCCCGGTCTAGACTGCGAGAAAAGCACTTGTGAAGCCATTCACAAGACACGTCAGGACAGGTCTCGTGACTCAGCAAGCTCCTCCCGGACCCACCCAGGGGCTCTCTCAGGGGCTCTCCCCAGGACGGCGCCACACGGACGGCGGACGTCATCGTGGTCGGCGCCGGCCCGGCCGGGTCGTCGGCCGCCTTCTACCTGGCCACCGCGGGCCTGGACGTGCTGGTCCTGGACAAGAGCCGTTTCCCGCGGGAGAAGGTCTGCGGCGACGGCCTGACCCCGCGCGCGGTCAAGGCGCTGACCGCGATGGGGGTGCCGCTGCCCGAGAGCGACGGCTGGCTGCGCAACCAGGGCCTGCGGATCATCGGCGGCGGGGGCCGGATCGAGCTGCCCTGGCCGGAGCTGTCCAGCTACCCGGGGTTCGGCCTGGTCCGCACCAGGCTCGACTTCGACGAGATCCTGGCCCGGCACGCGCAGAAGGCCGGGGCCCGGCTGCTGGAGGGGGTCAACGTCACCGGCCCGCTGCGCGACGACCGCACCGGCCGCGTGATCGGGGTCACCGCGCGCGAGACGGTCAACGGGGAAGCGACGCAGCACGAGTTCCGCGCGCGCGTGGTGGTCGCGGCCGACGGCAACTCATCGCGGCTGTCGGTGGCGATGGGCCTGCGCAAGCGGGACGACCGGCCGCTCGGGGTCGCGGTGCGCAGCTACTACACGACCCCCCGGCACGACGACGACTACCTGGAGGCGTGGCTGGACCTCTGGGACGGCGACAAGCTGCTGCCCGGCTACGGCTGGATCTTCGGCATGGGCGACGGCACCAGCAACGTCGGGCTCGGGCTGCTGAACACCTCCGAGGCCTTCGGCAACATCGACTACCGGGTGCTGCTGCGCAAGTGGCTGGCCGGGATGCCGCCCGAGTGGGGCCTGACCGAGGAGAACCGGACCCAGCCGGTGCGCGGCGCCGCGCTGCCGATGGGGTTCAACCGCACCCCGCACTACACCAGGGGCCTGCTGCTGGCCGGGGACTCCGGCGGCATGGTCAACCCGTTCAACGGCGAGGGCATCGCCTACGCGATGGAGGCCGGCGAGATCGCGGCCAGGACGATCGTCCAGGCGCTGGCCCGGCCGACCGCCGCGGGCACCGAGACCGTGCTGCACGCCTACCCCGCGAGCTGAAGGACGCCTACGGCGGGTACTACACGCTGGGCAATTCCTTCGTGCAGATGATCGGCCACCCCGCGTTCATGAGGTTCGCGACCAGGCACGGCGTCAAGCGGCCCTACGTCATGCGCTTCACGATGAAGCTGCTCGGTAACCTGACCGAACCCAGGGGCGGCGACGCGACCGATCGTCTCCTCAACGCGCTGTCTAAGATGACCCCGGCAGCCTAACGATGACCGGCTTCGGCAAGGGGGTGACGCGGGGATGGACCTGACCCTGTACGTCCCGATCCTGAGGCTCGCGGCGCTGGCCGCGGTGTTCGCGGTCTTCTCGCTGGTCGCGGGCTCGATAGCGGGCCCCAAGCGGTGGAACCGGGCCAAGCTGGAAGCCTACGAGTGCGGCATCGAGCCCACGCCGCCCGGCCGCGGCGCGAAGTTCCCGGTGAAGTACTACATCACGGCGATGCTGTTCATCGTGTTCGACATCGAGATCATCTTCCTGTACCCGTGGGCGGTCGCCTTCGACAAGCTCGGGCTGTTCGGGCTGGTGGAGATGGTGACGTTCATCGTCACGGTTCTGGTCGCGTACGCCTACGTGTGGCGGCGCGGCGGTCTGGAGTGGGACTAGCCGATGGGACTGGAAGAGGCTCTGCCGAGCGGCATCCTGCTGACCACGGTGGAGAACGTGATCGGCTACGCGCGCAAGAGCTCGGTCTGGCCGGCCACGTTCGGCCTGGCCTGCTGCGCGATCGAACTGATGGCTACCGGCGGGGCGCGGCATGACCTGGCCCGGTTCGGCATGGAGCGGGCGTCGAACACGCCGCGGCAGGCGGACCTGATGATCGTGGCCGGGCGGGTCAGCCAGAAGATGGCGCCGGTGCTGCGGCAGATCTACGACCAGATGTCGGAGCCCAAGTGGGTGATCTCGATGGGGGTGTGCGCGTCCAGCGGCGGGATGTTCAACAACTACTCGATCGTGCAGGGGGTTGATCACATCGTGCCGGTGGATATCTACCTGCCGGGCTGCCCGCCGCGTCCGGAGATGCTGCTGGACTCGATCGTCAAGCTGCATGACAAGATCCAGAACATGAAGCTGGGGGCGGACCGGGACCAGGAGATCACCGAGCTGGAGCAGGCCCGGCTGCGGCGGCTGCCGCTGGCGGTCAGCCTGCAGGGCGCGGTACCGGGAAGCACGGCGCCGGGAAGCACGGGGCCGGACAGCCCGGGGCCGGATCAGTGAGCGAGCCAGAGGGGCGCGGCGTCGCCTGGACTGAGGAGCGAGGGAGCTTGCGACTGAGCGACGAGGGAAGGGGACGCTTCAAGGCGCCCCGGAGGCGAACGAGCCGGGCAATACAGTGAGTGAGCCGAAGGCCCAGGCCAGCCAGGCCGACGACCCCGCGGCCCCCGACCCGGCGGAGCTCGCGGGCCGCGAGCGCCTGTCGGAGCAGGTCGTGCGCAGCGGCATGTTCGGCGTCCAGGGCACCCCGGACACCTCCGGGTACGGCGGGCTCAAGGTGCGCAAGCAGCCGCCCGTGTTCAGCTCGCGGCCCTACGGCTCCTACTTCGACGACGTCGCCGACGCGCTCGGCACCTCGCTCGAGCAGTCGGGGTCGAGCTTCGGCGACGCGGTGGAACGCGTGGTCGTCGACCGCGGCGAGCTGACGTTCCACATCCGCCGCGAGCACCTGCCCGCGGTGGCGCGGCGGCTGCGCGACGATCCCGCGCTGGCCTTCGAGCTGTGCACGGGCGTCTCCGGCGTGCACTACCCGCTCGACGCCGGCCGCGAGCTGCATGCGGTCTACCACCTGGTATCCATCACCCACAACCGGCGGCTGCGGCTCGAGGTGTCGGTGCCCGACAGCGATCCGCATGTCCCCTCGCTGGTCGACGTCTACCCGGCCAACGACTGGCATGAGCGGGAGACCTGGGATTTCTTCGGGATCATCTTCGACGGGCATCCGGCGCTGACCAGGATCGAGATGCCGGACGACTGGAAGGGCCACCCGCAGCGGAAGGATTACCCGCTGGGCGGCATCCCGGTCGAGTACCGGGGCGCCACCGTGCCGCCGCCGGACGAGAGAAGAGGTTACGAATGACCGCTCCCTCTCACCCGCCCGGCGGGGCCTCCGCCCACGACAGCGGCGAGGCCGAGGGCCGCGTCTACAACGTCGGCGGGGCCGACTGGGACGAGATCGTCGCGGCCGTCGGCGAGCCGAGCGACGACCGGCACGGTGAGGAGCGCATCGTCGTCAACATGGGCCCGCAGCACCCGTCCACGCACGGGGTGCTGCGGCTGATCCTCACGCTGGACGGGGAGACCGTGACCGAGCTGCGGCCGGTCATCGGCTACCTGCACACCGGCATCGAGAAGAACATGGAGTTCCGCACCTGGACCCAGGGCGTGACGTTCATCACCCGGGCCGACTACCTGATGCCGTTCTTCAACGAGATCGCGTACTGCCTGGCGGTGGAGCGGCTGCTCGGCATCGAGGACCGGATCCCGGACCGGGCGAACGTGATCCGGGTGCTGATGATGGAGCTGAACCGGATCTCCTCGCACCTGACCGGGATCGGGCCGTTCGGCCTCGAGGTCGGCGCCAGCACCGTGTTCATCTACGCGGTCCGGGAGCGGGAGCGGACACTCGACCTGTTCGAGCTGATCACCGGCTTGCGGATGAATCACGCCTATATCCGGCCCGGCGGGGTGTCGCAGGACCTGCCGCCCGGCGCGATCGAGAAGATCCGGGAATTCGTGGCCATGATGCCCCGGCAGTTCGGCGAGATCCGCGCGCTCTTCGACGCCAGCCCGGTCTTCCTGGCCCGGACCAAGAACGTCGCCTACCTGGACCTGGCCGGGTGCATGGCGCTCGGCGTCACCGGCCCGATGCTCCGAAACGCTGGCCTGCCCTGGGACCTGCGCAAGAGCCAGCCCTACTGCGGCTACGAGACCTACGAGTTCGACGTTCCGGTGTCGCGGAGACCTGTGACGCGTACGGCCGGTATCTGCTCCGGATGGACGAGATGGACCAGTCGCTGCGGATCGTCGAGCAGTGCCTGGACCGGCTGCTCGGGCCCGCGGCCCGAGAACGACCCGGTGATGATCGAGGACGCCAAGATCGGCTGGCCGGCCCGGCTGGCCCTCGGCCCGGACGGCCTCGGCCCGGCACCCGACCACATCGCGCACATCATGGGCCAGTCCATGGAGGCACTCATCCACCACTTCAAGCTGGTGACCGAGGGCTTCCGGGTCCCGGCCGGCCAGGTGTACGCGGCGATCGAGTCGCCCCGCGGCGAACTCGGCTGCCACGTGGTCAGCGACGGCGGAACGCGGCCGTTCCGGGTGCATGTGCGTGATCCCTCGTTCAACAACCTGCAGTCGCTGCCGGCGATGGCCGAGGGCGGGCTGGTGGCCGACGTCATCCCGGCCGTGGCCAGCGTGGATCCGGTGATGGGAGGGGTGGACAGGTAAATGGCGCCGCTTGACGAGCTGCGATCCAGGCTGGGCGCGGACGCGGCCGAGATCATCGGCCGTTACCCGAAGTCGCGCTCGGCCCTGCTGCCGCTGCTGCACCTGGTCCAGTCCGAGCAGGGGTACGTCTCCGGGGACGGCATCACGTTCTGCGCCGAGCAGCTGGGGCTGTCCGAGGCAGAGGTCACCGCGGTGGTCTCCTTCTACACCATGTACAAGCGCGAGCCGGCCGGCGAGTACCACGTCGGCGTCTGCACCAACTCCCTGTGCGCGGTGATGGGCGGCGACGTCATCTTCGCTGACCTGAAGGAGCACCTCGACGTCGGGAACGACGAGACCACCTCGGACGGAAAGGTCAGCCTGGAGCACCTGGAGTGCAACGCGGCCTGCGACTATGCCCCGGTGGTGATGGTGAACTGGGAGTTCTTCGACAACATGACCCCGCGGTCGGCGCGGGACCTGGTCGACGGGCTGCGCAGCGGCGCCGACGTCGCGCCCACCCGCGGCGCGCCGCGGCTGTGCACCTGGAAGCAGGCCTCGCGGATCCTGGCCGGCTTCCCCGACGACCAGGCGGCCGGCGGTCACACCGCGGGCGCCCCCACCCTGGCCGGCCTGCGCATCGCCAAGGAGCAGCAGGGCTGGACCCCGGAAAGCGAGGTGCCGTAGTGATCGCGGAAATGCCGGATGCGAGGGCCGGCCTGCCGGCCCGAGCGGACGGCAGGGGGGCTCCGGGGGGCGAAGCCTCCCGGTCTGGGGGTCCGGGGGTTATCCCCCGGGTCAGCACGGAGGTGCCGTAATGGCCGGCGTGCGGCTGACGCCTGCGCTCACCGCGCACTGGGACGAGCCCGACTCGTTCACGCTGGAGGCCTACCGGCGCGACGGCGGTTACCGGGCGCTGCCCAAGGCCCTGGCCATGCCGCCGGACCAGGTCATCCAGACCCTCAAGGACTCGGTGCTGCGCGGCCGCGGCGGGGCCGGCTTCCCCACCGGGGTGAAGTGGGGCTTCATCCCGCAGGGCGACGGCAAGCCGCACTACCTGGTGGTGAACGCCGACGAGTCCGAGCCGGGCGCCTGCAAGGACATGCCGACGCTGCTGGCCAACCCCCAGGCGCTGATCGAGGGCATCGCGATCGCCGCCTACGCGATCCGCGCCGAACTCGCCTTCATCTACATCCGCGGTGAGGTCCTGCACGTAGTCCGGCGGCTGCATCACGCCGTGGCGCAGGCCCGCGAGGCCGGCTACCTCGGCCGCGACATCATGGGCTCGGGCTTCAACCTGGAGGTCGTGGTGCACGCCGGCGCCGGCGCCTACATCTGCGGCGAGGAGACGGCGCTGCTGGACTCGCTGGAGGGCTACCGCGGCCAGCCCCGGCTGAAGCCGCCGTTCCCCGCGACCTCGGGCCTGTACGCCTGCCCCACGGTGGTCAACAACGTCGAGTCGATCGCCACGGTGCCGTGGATCCTGCGGCACGGCGCCGAGGACTTCGCGTCGCTCGGAACGCAGAAGTCCACCGGGTTCGGCATCTTCTCGCTCTCCGGCCACGTCGCGACGCCCGGCCAGTACGAGGCACCGCTCGGCACCACCCTGCGCCAGCTGCTCGACCTGGCCGGCGGCATGCGCGCCGGGCACCGGCTGAAGTTCTGGACGCCGGGCGGTTCCTCCACGCCGCTGTTCACCGAGGAGCACCTGGACGTGCCGCTGGACTACGAGGATGTGGCCGCCGCCGGGTCGCTGCTCGGCACCCGGTCCATCCAGCTCTTCGACGAGACCACCTGCGTGGTCCGGGTCGTGCTGCGGTGGATCGAGTTCTACGAGCACGAGTCGTGCGGCAAGTGCACGCCGTGCCGGGAGGGCAGCTACTGGGTCGTCCAGCTGCTGGAGCGGCTGGAGGCCGGCGGGGGCAGCGAGGCCGACCTGGACAAGCTGCTGGACATCTGCTCGAACATCACCGGCCGGGCGTTCTGCGCCCTGGGCGACTCGATCGAGCCCTCGGTGAAGTCGTCGATCACGTTCTTCCGGGACGAGTACCTCGAGCACCAGCGCAACGGCGGCTGCCCGTTCGACCCCGCGGCTTCCACCCTGTTCACCTTGGAGTCCGCCCGATGACCGTGCAGGCGAGCCAGGGCGCGGGCGGCGAGGTCGCCCGCCCGGCCGACGGCGTGAGAGTCACCATCGACGGATTCGAGATCACCGTGCCCAAGGGCACGCTGGTGATCCGTGCCGCCGAGCAGCTCGGCATCGAGATACCCCGGTTCTGCGAGCATCCGCTGCTGGACCCGGTCGGCGCCTGCCGGCAGTGCCTGGTGCACATCGAGGGCCAGCCGAAGCCCCCGGCGTCCTGCACCACGACCTGCACCGACGGCATGGTCGTGCGCACCCAGCTGACCTCCGAGGTCGCCGAGAAGGCGCAGCGCGGCGTGATGGAGCAGCTGCTGGTCAACCACCCGCTCGACTGCCCCATGTGCGACAAGGGCGGGGAGTGCCCGCTGCAGAACCAGGCCATGACCGCCGGCCAGGGCGAGACCAGGTTCGACGGCGTCAAGCGCACCTTCCCCAAGCCGATCGCGCTGTCCGCGCAGGTGCTGCTGGACCGGGAGCGGTGCATACAGTGCGCGCGCTGCACCCGGTTCACCGACCAGATCGCGGGCGACCCGCTGATCGACCTGTTCGAGCGCGGCCCCGAGGAGCAGATCGGGGTCGCCGACGGCGTCCCGTTCGACTCCTACTTCTCCGGCAACACGGTGCAGATCTGCCCGGTCGGGGCGCTCACCGGCGCCTCGTACCGGTTCCGGGCCCGCCCGTTCGACCTGATCTCCACGCCGAGCGTGTGCGAGCACTGCGCCTCGGGCTGCCGGCAGCGCACCGACCACCGTCGCGGCGCGGTGACCCGGCGGCTGGCCGGCAACGACCCGCAGGTCAACGAGGAATGGAACTGCGACAAGGGCCGGTGGGCGTTCACCTACGCCACGCAGCCCGACCGCCTGGTCGCCCCGCTGGTCCGCGACGCGGGCGGGGTGCTCCAGCCGGCCTCGTGGCCGGAGGCGATAGCCGCCGCGGCGGCCGGGCTGCTGGCCGAGCGGGGACAGGCCGGCGTGCTGACCGGGGGGCGCCTGACCCTGGAGGACTCCTACGCCTACGCGAAGTTCGCGAGGCTCGCGCTGGCCAGCAACGACATCGACATGCGCGCGCGCCCGCACTCGGCCGAGGAGACGGAGTTCCTGGGCGGGCGTCGTGGCGGGCCGCTCGTCCGGCGTCACCTACCAGGGCCTGGAGCAGGCCACGGCGGTGCTGCTCGCCGGGTTCGAGCCCCAGGACGAGTCGCCCATCGTGTTCCTGCGGCTGCGCAAGGCGGCCCGGGCCGGGCACCTGGCCGTGTACTCGCTCGCCGCGCTGGCCGGTCCCGGGCTGAGCCGGATGTCCGGCACGCTGCTGCCCACCCGCCCCGGCGAGGAGGCCGAGGCGCTCGAGCGGCTGGCCAGCGCCACCGAGCTGGGCCTCGACGAGGCCAGCCGCGCCGCGGCGCAGGCGCTGCGGGAGCCCGGCGCGGTGATCCTGGCCGGCGAGCGGCTGGCCGAGGTGCCCGGCGCGCTGACCGCGGCGTCCCGGCTGGCCCAGGCGACCGGCGCGCGGCTGGCCTGGATACCGCGCCGCGCCGGCGAGCGCGGCGCGATCGAGGCCGGCGCGCTGCCCATCATCCTGCCCGGCGGCCGGGCGGTCACCGACCAGGCCGCGCGGGCCGAGGTCGCGCGGATCTGGGGGGTGGCGGCGCTGCCCCGTGATCCCGGCCGGGACACGGCGCAGATCCTGGCCGCCGCGGCGGCCGGGGACATCGGCGCGCTGGTCGTCGCGGGCGTGGACCCGGGTGACCTGGCTGACCCGCCGGCGGCGCTGGAGGCGCTGGAGGCCACCCGGTTCGTGGTCAGCCTCGAGTTGCGGGTCAGCGCCGTGACCGACCGCGCGGACGTGGTGCTGCCGGTCGCCGCCGCGACCGAGAAGGCGGGGACGTTCGTGAACTGGGAGGGCAGGCCGGGCTCGTTCGGGGCCGCGCTCGCCGTCCCCGAGGCCCGGACCGACCTGCAGGTGCTCGGCACGCTGGCGGACGAGATGGACGTGCACCTCGGCCTGCCCGACGCCGCCGCCGCCCGGCGCGAGCTCAACGCCCTGGTCCCCGACGTCACGTCAGCCTTCCCCCACGTCCCGTCCGCGATACCGATGGGGGACAGAAGCGAGGCAGAAATGCCGACCGCGACGGTCGGCTCGCCGGCCCGAGCGGGCGGCAGCGCAGGGGGGTCCGGGGGGGGCTCCCCCCGGGTCGGCACAGTAACACTCGCTACCTGGCATAATCTGCTGGACGCAGGGCGGATGCAGGACGGCGAGCCGAACCTGGCGGGCACCGCGCGTGCCGCCGTCGCGAAGATGTCCGCAGCGACCGCCGAACAGGCCGGCGTCGGCGACGGCGGTAAGGTCACTGTGGCCACCGAGCGCGGGGCCATCACCGTGCCCGTCGAGGTAGCGGACATGCCGGACCGGGTGGTCTGGCTGCCCAGCGAACTCGGCGGGCTGCGCGGTCCGCGCCGTGCTCGGCGCGGGCCACGGAAGCCTGGTCACCTTGAGGAGCGCGCCATGACAGCCCTGGGCGCCGCGGCGCCGTCGGGAAGCCCCGCGACGTACCCCACCCTGGCCGATTTCGGGCACGACCCCTGGTGGCTGGTTATCATCAAGGTGCTGGCGATCTTCGTGTTCCTGCTGCTCGGCACGATCATCGCGATCTGGGCCGAGCGCCGGATCCTGGGGCGGATGCAGCAGCGCCTCGGGCCGAACCGGGCCGGGAAGTTCGGCCTGCTGCAGACCCTGATGGACGGGATCAAGCTGGCGCTCAAGGAGGACATCGTCCCCCGCGGCGTGGACAAGGTCCTGTTCTGGGGGGCGCCCGCGATCTCGGTGATCTGCGCGTTCACCGCCTTCGCGGTCATCCCGCTGGGGCCGATGGTCTCGATCGCCGGGGTGCAGACCCCGCTGCAGCTCGCCGACCTGCCGGTGGCCGTGCTGCTCGTGCTGGCCATGAGCTCCCTGGGCGTGTACGGGATCGTGCTGGCGGGCTGGTCCGCGTCCTCGCCGTACTCGCTGCTGGGCGGCCTGCGGTCCTCGGCCCAGGTGATCAGCTACGAGATCGCGATGGGGCTGGCCTTCGTGCCGGTGTTCCTGTACTCCGGATCGCTGTCCACCACGGCGATCGTGGCCGCGCAGGCGCACGGCAGCGAGTTCCACGCGTTCGGGGCCGGGCTGCACTACCCGTCCTGGTTCGCTGTGCTGCTGCTGCCGTCGTTCGTGATCTACCTGATCACGATGGTCGGCGAGACCAACCGGCTGCCGTTCGACCTGCCCGAGGGCGAGGGCGAGCTGGTGGGCGGCTACCACACCGAGTACTCCTCGCTGAAGTTCGCGCTGCTCCAGCTGGCCGAGTACGTCAGCGTGATCACGGTGTCGGCCCTGGCCACCACGCTGTTCCTGGGCGGCTGGCAGGCACCGTGGCCGATCTCGGTGTGGTCGGGCGCCAACACGGGCTGGTGGCCGCTGCTGTGGTTCCTGGCCAAGGTGATCATCTTCGTGTTCGTGTTCTTCTGGCTCCGCGGCTCGCTGCCCCGGATCCGCTACGACCAGCTGATGCGGCTGGGCTGGAAGGTGCTCATCCCGGGCGCGCTGGTGTGGATCCTGCTGATCGCGACCATCCGGGTCTGGCGCCGCCAGGGCGGCAGCCCCGGCGTCTACATCGTGGCCGGCCTGATCATCGCGGGGCTGGTCGCGCTGGCGTGGGCCTGGGACGTCGCGGAGGCCCGCCGCGCCCGGCAGGCCGAAGAGACCGAGGCCGCCGAGGCCCAGGCCGAGGCCGCGGCCGGGGCGTTCCCGGTTCCGGCCCTGGACCTGCCGCACTATCACGGGATCGGCGTCTTGGCAGGAGACATTCCGGCCGCTTCCGCCGGGACGGCCGGCCGCGCAGGGAACGAGGTCACCGGTGCTTAACTCGATCAAGGGGTTCGGCGTCACGTTCCGGACGATGTTCCGGAAGGTCGACACCGTCCAGTACCCGGAGGAGAGGAAGCCGACCGCCCCCCGGTTCCACGGCCGGCACCAGCTCAACCGCTGGCCGGACGGCCTGGAGAAATGCATCGGCTGTGAGCTGTGCGCCTGGGCCTGCCCGGCCGACGCCATCTACGTGGAGGGCGCCGACAACACCGAGGAGGAACGGTACTCCCCGGGGGAGCGGTACGGGCACGTCTACCAGATCAACTACCTGCGCTGCATCCTGTGCGGGCTGTGCATCGAGGCCTGCCCCACCCGCGCGCTGACCATGACCAACGAGTACGAGCTCGCCGACGACAACCGGGAAAGCCTGATCTGGACCAAGGAGCAGCTGGTCGCGCCGCTGCAGCCGGGCATGGAGGCGCCGCCGCACCCGATGCGGCTCGGCGAGACCGAGCGGGACTACTACCTGCTCGGCGCCTCCGGGGTGGTGGGCAACCCCCAGACGGCCGAAGAGGGCCATCTCGGGACGGACGACCGATGAACCAGGCATGGTCCTCGCCTCCGGCATGGCGGCCGAGACCCAGAGCCTCACGTTCTGGATCCTCGCCGTGGTCTCGGTGGCCGCCGCCCTGGCCATGGTGCTGGCCCCGCGGGCGGTGCACTGCGCGGTGCTGCTCGCGATCGTGATGCTGAGCCTGGCGGTGCTGTACGCGCTGCTGGGCGCGCCGTTCCTGGCCTTCGTCCAGGTGATCGTCTACACCGGCGCGGTCCTCATGCTGTTCCTGTTCGTGCTCATGATCGTCGGCGTGAGCTCCCGGGACTCGCTCGTGGAGACGATCAGGGGACAGCGGCTCGCCGCCGGCCTGGTCGGGATCGGGCTGCTGGTCCTGCTCTCCCTGGTCGTCGGGCACGCGGCGATCGGCCCGGCGTCACCGGCCGGGGCGAACTACTCCGCCGCCAACGTGGACGGCCTGGCCCGGCTCATCTTCACCACGTACGTGTACCCCTTCGAGGTCACCAGCGCCCTGCTGATCACGGCGGCGCTCGGCGCCATGGTGCTCGCGCACCTGGAGCGCACGGGCCCCAAGCCCACCCAGCGGACGCTGTCCCGGCTCCGGATAGCCAGCGGCCGGTCGGCCCCGCTGCCCGGCCCGGGCACCTACGCGCGGCACAATGCCGTGGACATGCCCGCGCTGCTGCCCGACGGCTCGCAATCCGAGCTGTCGGTCAGCCCGGTGATAGCCGGCCGGCAGGACCCCAGGCTCAGCGAGCTCGGCGCCGCCCCGCCGGCGGATCCGCAGGCCCCCGGCGGGGTGCTGCCGCCGGACAGCGACCGCAGCGAGCTTCCTGGCGGCGATGGCGAGCACGAGGGGGCACGATGGTAAGCCCGGCGCACTTCATAGCGCTTTCGGTGATCCTGTTCGTCATCGGCGGCGTGGGCGTGCTGGTCCGCAGGAACGCGATCGTCATCTTCATGTGCGTGGAGCTCATGCTGAACGCGGTCAACCTGTCCTTCGTCGCCTTCTCGCGGATGCACGGCAACCTGGACGGGCAGGTGATCGCGTTCTTCGTTATGGTGGTCGCCGCCGCGGAAGTCGTGGTCGGCCTGGCCATCCTGACGACGATCTTCCGGGCCCGCCGGTCCGCGTCGGTGGACGACGAGAGTTTGCTGAAGTATTGACCCTCCCCGGGGGACGCTGCTTCCCCGGGGGCCACCACAGCAGAAGGGTTAGATAGCCAGTGACGGGCTCTGTCGCGGGCGCGCCGTCGGCGGCGGTCATGACCACCGTGGCCGCGGTCGGCGTCCAGCGCGCCGCATGGCTGCTGCTGGTGCTCCCGGTGGCCGGGGCGGTGATCCTGCTGCTCGGCGGGAAGCGCACCAACTCCTGGGGGCACGTGGTCGGCGTGGCCCTGCCGGTCGCGACCTTCGTGTACGCGGTGATCGCGTTCTTCGCGATGCTCAGCTACCCGGCCAGCCAGCGCAGCCGGGACCTGCACCTGTACTCCTGGATCCCGGTCGGCCGCTTCCAGGTCAGCATCGGCCTGCTGCTCGACCCGCTGTCGATCTGCTTCGTGCTGCTGATCACGGGCGTCGGATCGCTGATCCTGATCTTCGCGGTCGGCTACATGGCGAACGACCCGGAGCGGCGGCGGTTCTTCGCGTACATGAACCTGTTCATGGCGGCGATGCTGCTGCTCGTGCTGGGCGACAACTACCTCGTCCTGTACGCGGGGTGGGAGGGCGTCGGCCTGGCCTCGTACCTGCTGATCGGGTTCTGGTACTACAAGCCAGCCGCCGCGACCGCGGCCAAGAAGGCCTTCATCGCCAACCGGGTCGGCGATGCCGGGCTGTCCCTGGCGGTCATGCTGATGTTCGCGACCTTCGGAACGGTCACGTTCAATGGCGTGTTCCACGCGGTGGGCGGGGCGAGCAGCGGGGTAACGACCGCGCTCGGGCTGCTGCTGCTGCTCGGCGCGTGCGGCAAGTCGGCGCAGCTGCCGTTGCAGTCCTGGCTGCTGGACGCGATGGAGGGCCCGACCCCGGTGTCCGCGCTGATCCACGCGGCGACCATGGTGACCGCGGGGGTGTACCTGATCGTCCGGTCCAACCCGATCTTCAACCTGACCGCGGACGGCCGGCTGGCCGTCACCGTGGTCGGCGCGGCCACGCTGCTGTGGGGCGCGATCATCGGGTGCGCCAAGGACGACATCAAGAAGGCGCTGGCCGGGTCCACGATGAGCCAGATCGGCTACATGATGCTCGCCGCCGGGCTCGGCCCGGCCGGGTACGCGTTCGCGATCGCGCACCTGCTGGCGCACGGCTTCTTCAAGGCCGGGCTGTTCCTCGGCGCGGGCTCGGTGAAGCACGAGATGGACGACGAGGTGGACATGCGCCGGTTCGGCGGCCTGCGCACGGTCATGCCGATCACCTTCGTCACGTTCGGGTTCGGCTATCTCGCGATCATCGGCATCCCGCCCTGGTCCGGGTTCTTCACCAAGGACCCGATCATCGAGGCGGCGTTCGACAAGGGCGGCACGTCCGGGGCCATCCTCGGCACCGCGGCGCTGATCGGGGCCGGCATCACCGCGTTCTACATGACCCGGGTCATGTTCATGACCTTCGCCGGGGAACGCCGCTGGGACGACAAGGTGCACCCGCACGAGGCGCCGCCGGTGATGACCTCGCCGATGATCGTGCTGGCCCTCGGCTCGCTCGGGGCCGGCGGGTTCCTGATCATCAACAACCGGCTGGTGGACTTCCTGGCCCCGGTGGTCGGCGTGCCCCCGACCTCCCACGGGATCTTCACCCCGGTCAGCGGCGCCGCGCTCGCGCTGGCCCTGATCGGGGCGGCGATCGCCTGGGCCATGTACGGGCGCCGCGAGGTCCCGGTCACCGCGCCGGCCGGAAGCCCGCTGACCGTGGCGGCGCGCAAGGACCTCTACGGCGACGCCTTCAACGAGTCGGTGCTGATGCGGCCGGGCCAGTGGCTGACCAGGCTCTCGGTGTACTTCGACAACCGCGGCATCGACGGGCTGGTGAACACCCTGGCCGCCGCCCTGGGCGGCACCTCCGGGCGGGTCCGCCGGGTGGAGAACGGGTTCGTCCGCTCGTACGCGTTGCTGATGTTCTTCGGCGCGCTGCTGCTGGTGGGCGCGCTGCTCCTGGTGAGGGTGTAGGGAGGCCGCGGATGAGCACATTTCCCTGGCTGACCGTGGCGGGCGCGATCCCGCTCGTCGGGGCGGTCGCGGTCGCCCTGACGCCGGGCCTGTCCGCGCCGGGCGCGGACGCGGACCGCCGCGCCCGCGCCACGCTGGTGAAGCAGCTCACGCTGGGCTTCACGCTCGTCACGCTCGCGGTGACGATCGCGATGGCGACGCAGTTCAAGACCGGCGCGGGCGCGCCAAACTTCCAGTTCACCCAGGTCTACCAGTGGATCCCGCAGTTCGGGGTGCACTACGCGGTCGGCGTGGACGGGATAGCGCTGGTCCTGCTGCTGATGACCACGGTCTTGATGCCGGTGGTCGTGCTGGCCTCGTGGAACGACGTCGAGGGCGAGTCGAGCCCGGCGGGCGAGCCTGCACCGCGGCGCAGCGTGAAGACCTACTTCGCGCTGATGCTGGTGCTCGAGACCATGATGATCGGCGTCTTCGCGGCCACCGACGTGTTCCTGTTCTACGTGTTCTTCGAGGCCATGCTGATCCCGATGTATTTCATGATCGGCAGCTACGGCGTCGGGCAGCGCCAGTACGCGGCGGTCAAGTTCCTGCTGTACAGCCTGCTCGGCGGGCTGCTCATGCTGGTCGCCGTGATCGCGCTCTACGTGTACTCGGCCAGTCCCGGGCACCCGGGCACGTTCCTGTTCAGCCAGCTGGTGCACGTCTCGCTGAGCCCGACCGTGCAGAAGTGGCTGTTCCTCGGCTTCTTCGTGGCGTTCGCGATCAAGGCACCGCTGTGGCCGTTCCACACCTGGCTCCCCGACGCGGCCGCCTCCGCGCAGCCCGGGGCCGCGGTCCTGCTGGTCGGCGTGCTCGACAAGGTCGGCACGTTCGGCATGATCCGTTACTGCCTGGAGCTGTTCCCCGCCGCCGCGCACTACTTCACCCCGCTGGTCATCGTGCTCTCGGTGATCGGGATCCTGTACGCCGCGGTCGTGGCGATCGGCCAGCGGGACCTGAAGCGGCTGATCGCCTACACCTCGGTGTCCCACATGGGCCTGATCACGCTGGGCATCTTCGCGATGACCAGCGAGGGCCAGGCGGGCGGCGTGCTGTACATGGTGAACCACGGGTTCTCCACCGGCGCGCTGTTCCTGATCGCCGGATTCATGATCGCGCGACGGCGCTCGCAGCTGATCGCCGACTACGGCGGGGTGCAGAAGGTCGCGCCGGTGCTCGCCGGGCTGTTCCTGGTCGCGGGCCTGGCGGGCCTGGCCATGCCCGGCCTGAACACGTTCGTCAGCGAGTTCCTGGTCCTGGTCGGCACGTTCACCCGGTACGAGGTCGCCGCGATCCTCGCCACCGCCAGCATCATCCTGGCCGCGATCTACATCCTGTGGATGTACCAGCGCACGATGACCGGGCCGGTGCGCGAGGAGGTCTCGGGCATGCCCGACCTGCGGGCCCGCGAGCTGTGGGCGGTCGGCCCGCTGATCGCGCTGATCGTGGTGCTCGGCGTGTACCCCAAGCCGGTGCTCGACGTCATCAACCCCGCGGTCCACCAGACCCTGGTACAGCTGCACTCCACTGACCCGGTGCCGCCGCATCCCGGTACCGAGTCATCGGTGGCGCGGTCGTCCGCTGTCCAGGCCCATGGCGGCTTCGCGTCCGCATCCACGCAGAGGAGCTCCCCGTGACCGGGATCCTGGCCGCGGCCAGCCCGACGATCAGCCCGCCGAGCATCGAGTGGGGCCAGCTCTCGCCGATGCTGGTGGTGTTCGGCGCGGCCATAGCCGGGGTCCTGGTCGAGGCGTTCGCGCCGCGGTCGGCCCGCCGTCCGATGCAAATCGTGCTTGCCCTGGCCAGCCTGGCCGTCGGCTTCGTGCTGACGATCCTGATAGCCACCTCGTCGTCCATCTTTGCCCACGGCAGCCCCGGCCACGTCGCCGCGGAAGGCGCGGTCGCGGTGGACCGGCCCACCCTGTTCATCCAGGGCACGATCCTCGTGCTGGCGTTCGTCAGCGTGCTGCTGATCGCCGAGTCCTCGCACGAGGTCAGCCCGTTCGCGGCGCAGGCGGCGGCGGTGCCCGGCAGCGCCGAAGAGCGGGAGGGCCTGGAGGCGGGCCTCGTGCACACCGAGGTGTACCCGCTGACCCTGTTCGCGGTCGGCGGCATGCTGCTGTTCCCGGCCGCGAACGACCTGCTCACCATGTTCGTGGCGCTCGAGGTGCTCTCGCTGCCGCTGTACCTGCTCTGCGGCCTGGCCCGGCGGCGCCGGCTGCTGTCGCAGGAGGCGGCGGTCAAGTACTTCCTGCTCGGTGCCTTCTCGTCGGCGTTCTTCCTGTTCGGCATCGCGATGCTGTACGGCTTCGCGGGCTCGGTGCGGCTGTCGGCCATCGCGACGGCCGCGTCATCCAACACCAGCAGCACCACGCTGCTGTACGCCGGGATCGCGCTGCTCGGCCTCGGCCTGTTCTTCAAGATCGGCGCGGTGCCGTTCCAGAGCTGGAAGCCCGACGTGTACCAGGGCTCGCCGACGCCGGTGACCGCGCTGATGGCCTCGTGCACCCTGGTGTCGGCGTTCGGCGCGCTGCTGCGGATCTTCTACGTGGCGTTCGGCGGGTTGACCTGGACCTGGCGGCCGACGATGATCGGCATCGCCATCCTCACCATGCTGGTCGGCTCGATCGTCGCGATCACCCAGACCGACGTGAAACGGCTGATCGCCTACTCCTCGATCGCGCAGGCCGGCTACGTGCTCGCCGGCGTGGCCGCGGCGAGCACGGCCGGACTGTCCAGCAGCATGTTCTACCTGGCCGCGTACGGGATCACGGTGATCGGCGCCTTCGCCGTGGTGACCCTGGTGCGCGACCAGGCCGGGGAGGCGGCGCACCTGTCCCGCTGGGCCGGGCTCGGGCGGCGTTCGCCGCTGGTGGCCGGGATCTTCGCGTTCTTCCTCATCGCCTTCGCGGGCATCCCGCTGACCAGCGGCTTCACCGGGAAGTTCGCGGTCTTCTCGGCGGCGGTCAGCGGCGGGGTGCTGTCCGTCGTGATCGTGGGCGTGCTCAGCAGCGCGATCCTCGCGTTCCCCTACGTCCGGGTGATCGTGCTCATGTTCTTCAGCGACCCGGCCCCGGACGGCCCGGCGGTGGTCAGGCCCAGCATGTTCACCGCGGTCGCCGTCGGCATCGGGGTGATCGTGACGCTAGTGCTCGGGATCGTGCCGGAGCCGCTCCTGTCCCTGGCCAACCACGCGGCGACGCAGCTGTTCGTCCGCTGAGCGCCGCACGCCTGCTCAGGTGTTCGCCCATGGCGCTGCGGGCATACCTCGGATTACGCTGCCTTGCACATATCGTGAGGGTGGCCTGGCATGCGTCCCGCTGACGGCCGGTTCACGGGCAGTGCCGGGGCCAGCTTCGAGGGAGCCCGATTGAGCACCGTAGTAACCATGGAGTTGCCGGACGCCGCGCTGGCCGCCGACGTCATCGACGGCCTCGCCCAGGTCGAGGACGGCCTGCGCGAGGCCGCGCAGGCCCACCACGAGCTGCTGGCCGAGGCCTCCCGCCACCTGATCAGCGCGGGCGGCAAGAGGTTCCGTGCCACGCTGGTGCTGCTGGCGGCCCAGTTCGGCCACCCTAAAGACGAGCGGATCGTGCCCTCCGCGGTCGCGATCGAGCTCACTCACCTGGCCACTCTCTACCACGACGACGTGATGGACGAGGCGGCGGTCCGCCGCGGCCTGCCGAGCGCCAACTCCCGCTGGGACAACACCGTCGCGATCCTCACCGGCGACTTCCTGTTCGCGCGCGCGTCGCAGATCCTCGCCGACCTGGGCCCGGAAGCGATCAGGATCCAGGCCGAGACCTTCACCCGGCTGGTCAGCGGCCAGATCGCGGAGACCGTCGGGCCGCGGCCGGGAGAGGACCCGCTGGGCCACTACCTGAGCGTGGTCACCGCGAAGACCGCGTCCCTGATCGCGACCTCCGGCCGGTTCGGCGCGATGTTCTCCGGCGCGCCGGCCGCGGTGGTCGACCGGATCACCCCGGCCTGCGAGGCGCTCGGCATCGCCTACCAGCTCTGCGACGACATCCTGGACGTGGCGAGCGAGTCCGCGCAGTCGGGCAAGACCCCCGGCACCGACCTGCGGGAGGGCGTGCTGACGCTGCCGATGCTGCACGCGCTGCGCTCGGCGGGACCCGGCGACGCGCGGCTGGTTGAGCTGCTGAACTGCGGCGAGCTGACCGACCCCGAGCTGCACGCGGAGGCGCTCGCGCTGCTGCGGGCGCATCCGGCCATGGAGATGGCCCGCGCGGACACGCGGCGGTGGGCGGCGACGGCGCGGGCCGAGATCCTCGCCCTGCCCGACGTGCCCGCCCGGGCCGCGTTCGAGGCGCTCTGCGAGTTCGTGGCCGAGCGCACCGGCTGACCGGCCGACGGCGCCCCCGCTGGAGTCCCTGAGGCGGCGCGGAACGCCGGAGCGCGCTAGCATGCAGGTCAATGAGAACCTCTGAGAGCACAACGGGGCGCACAGCGAACGAATCGGCGGCGCCTGTTTCGCTCCCGGAGCTGGGCGTGCCCGGCGCGAAGGCGCTGGACGGCCCGTCGGCCGCGCGCGGTCGCCAGGAAGGCGGGCCCGCCCCGGACGCCGACGCCGGCCTCACCGCGCGCAGCAGCGACTTCGTGCAGTCGCTGGACCGGGGGCTGGCGGTGATCCGGGCGTTCGGCCCGGACCGCGAGCGGCTGAGCCTGAGCGAGGTGGCCCGGGTCACCGGGCTCACCCGGGCCGCCGCCCGGCGGTTCCTGCTCACCCTGGTCAAGCTGGGATACGTCCGCAACGACGGCCGGGAGTTCTCGCTGCGGCCGCGGGTGCTCGAGCTCGGCTACGCCTACCTGTCCGGGCTGGCCCTGCCCGAGGTGGCGGCGCCGCACATGGAGGAGCTCGTGGCCCGGCTGCACGAGTCCTCGTCGATCTCGGTCCTGGACGGTCACCAGATCGTCTACGTGGTCCGGGTGCCCACCAAGCGGATCATGACCGTGGCGATCTCGGTCGGGACCCGGTTCCCCGCCTACGCCACGTCGATGGGCCGGGTGCTGCTCGCCCAGCTCGCCGACGACGAGCTGGAGCGGTATCTCGCCGAGGTCACGTTCGAGCGGCTCACCTCCCGCACCGTCACCAACCCGGCCCGGCTGCGGACGATCGTGCGCGAGGCGGCGCGCCAGGGGTACGCGATCGTCGACCAGGAACTCGAAGAGGGCCTGCGGGCGGTCGCCGCGCCGATCCGCGGCGCCGCCGACGTCGGGACCGCGGCCATCAACGTGTCCGCCCACGCCAGCCGGGTCAGCATGGGCGCGATGCGGGGACAGATACTGCCGGCGCTGCTGGAGACGGCCCGCCAGATCGAGGCCGACCTACAGGCCCAGTCGTGTCTCCCTAGGCTGTATCTACTTTGGCCTCCGGGCGCCTTTAGGCGCCGTCTTCCCTCGTCGCTCGGTCGCTAGCTCCCTCGCTCCTCAGTCCAGACGGCACCGCGCCCCTTTGGCCCCTTGCTCGGTCGCAAGCTCCCTCCCCGCCCACCTCCCCATCCCCCTTCACTGTCGGCGCCGCGCCTTTGGCTCGCTCGCGGCTCCGCTCCCATCCCCTCTGGCTGGCGGCACCGCGCCTCTTTGGCCTGTGCGCAGCCAGTACCCGACGGGGAACAGCCGGACGTTCAGGTGCTCGTCCACCAGCCCCCACAGCCCGCGGCGGGCGAACAGCGCCACGAAGATCGCGACCAGGCCCAGGATGATCAGGTACCACGCGTTGTACGAGGCCAGCGTCTGCTGCAGCACCATGTACACCGCGGTGCCGATGATCGGCCCCTCGATCGTGCCCAGCCCGCCGATGATGGTCGCGAACGCCATCTCCGCGGTCCACTGCACGCTGAACACCGCGCTCGGCTGCACCTGGAGCTGGCTGATGGCCAGCACCGCGCCCGCGGCGCCGCAGCCGGCGCCCGCCACCACGAACACCAGCATCCGGGCCAGGCCGACCCGCGCCCCGGAGCTGCGCGCGGCCACCTCGTCGTCGCGGATGGCGGTGAGCACCAGGCCGAGCCGGCCACGCAGCAGCAGGTAGATGACGACCAGCGCCACCACCGTGACGGCCAGCCCGGCCCAGTAGGTGTACGCGGTGAGCAGCGTCGGGCTCAGCCCGGACAGGCCGGGCAGCGGCATGCCGGTCCCGCCGCCGATCGAGGAGAACTTCTCGATGATGAGCATGATGGTCGCGGCGAGCACCCAGGTGGCGATCGCGAAGTACCCGGTGCGCAGCCGGGAGACCAGCCACCACAGGGGCAGCGCGACGACGCCGCAGCCGATCGCGGCCACGGGCAGCGCGGCGAACGGCGACGTGCCGTGGATGGCGAGGATCAGCACGAAGTAGGCGCCGAGCCCCACGAACGCCTGCTGCCCCACCGACACCAGGCCCGCGTACCCGGCCAGCAGGTTCCACATGCTCGCCAGCGTGAGCACGATGAACGCCTGCACCAGGATGGCGGTGGTGCCCGAGTACACGAGGTAGGGGAAATACGCGAGCACGACGACGACGATCAGCGCGCCCGCCCCGGTCCAGGCCACGTTCCGGCGCGACCGGGTGACCCGGAATTTTTCGGCCGGGCGGGCGGCGGCCTCGGTGACCAGGCTCATGACTGAGCCCCCCGGGAGATCAGGCCCTGCGGGCGTAGCACGAGCACGGCGAGGAACACGATGAACCCGGCGAGGGTCTCGTCGGAGATGTTGATCTGGGCGCCGATCTGCTGGGCCACGCCCAGCACCACGCCGCCGAGCAGGGTGCCCCACAGGGAGCCGAGCCCGCCGATCACCACGGCCGCGAACGCGAACAGCAGAATGATGTCGGTGCCCGTGGTCGGGGAGAGCTGGGAGTACATGCCGTAGGCGATGCCGGCCAGCGCCACGGTGCCGAACGCGATCGCCGCCGCGATGCCGAACACGTGCCGGTAGTCGGCCCCGGCCAGCTGCGCCGCCTCCTGGTCGTCGGCCACGGCCCGGATCAGGCGGCCGTACTTCGACCGGGACAGGAAGTACTGCAGCCCGAGCAGCACCACCACGGCGACGGCGAAGATGACCACCGGCAGGTAGCCGATCTGGATCTGCGAGCCGATCGTGAAGGAGCCGGTCACCAGGGCCAGCCCGGTGCCGATCGCGCGGCTGTTGGCGGTGAAGAACTGGAGCAGGCCGTTCTCGATCACCACCGACAGGCCGAAGGTGACCATCAGCGTGGTGAGGATGCTGCGGTCGAGCGCGCCCTGCAAGATCGTGCGCTGCAGCACGTAGCCGAGCACCGCCATCACCGGCACCACGATGAGGAAGGACCAGAGCACCGGGATGTGGGTGACGGTGATGACGCCGATCGCGACGTAGCCCGCGACCACCGCGAGGTCGCCGTGCGCGAGGTTCACGACCTTCATCACCCCGAACATCAGCGACAGCCCGCAGGCGAACAGCGCGTACAGGCCGCCGATCAGCACCCCCTGGATGATGGCGTTTACCCAGGCCATCTACGGGCTCGCTCTCCCTTCTCCGGGCCTGGCTGGCGGCGGCGCCTGCTGAGCGGCTCTGGCCGGCTCGGCCGGTGTCGGCCAACCCGAAGTAGGCGGCTTCGACCTGGTCCGCGGTGACGTCGGCGGGCCGGCTTTCCAGGGTGGTCCGGCCCTCCAGCAGGCAGTGGATGTGCGACGCCACCCGCAGGGCCTGGCTCACGTCCTGCTCGACGAGCAGCACGGTGAGGCCGGTCGCCAGGATCTGCGGCAGCATGCCGTAGATGCGCTGGACGATGACGGGCGCCAGGCCGAGCGACAGCTCATCGAGCAGGAGCACGCGCGGGTTGGCGACCAGGGCCCGGCCGATGGCCACCGTCTGCTGCTCACCGCCGGAAAGCTGGGCGGTCGGCTGGTTGCGGCGCTCTCGCATCCAGCCGAACATCTCATACACCCGGTCGATCGTCCACGGGCCGGGCCGCGCGTACGTCGCGCCGACCTGCAGGTTTTCCTCGACGGACAGCGACCCGAACAGCCGCCTGCCCTCCGGCACCATGACGATCCCCTGCGCGGCCCGGCGCTCGGGCCGCAGCCCGGTCACGTCCGTGCCGTCGAACAGGATCGAGCCCGTCGTCGGGTGGTGCAGGCCGGCGATCGTGCGCAGCAGCGTCGACTTGCCCGCGCCGTTCGCGCCGATGATCGCGTAGACCTCGCCGGGGAACACCCGCAGCGAGATCGCGTCCAGGGCCCGGAGCTGCCCGTGGTGCACGACCAGGTCGCGGACCTCCAGCAGTGCTGCCCCGTTCGCCTCCGGGGCCCCACCCACCTCCCCGTCCCCCTGCACTCGCCGCCTTCCCTCGTCGCTCCTTGGCTCGCTCCTCGCTCCTCGCTCCTCGCTCCAGGCGGCGTCGCGCCCTCTCTCGGCTGGCTCGCTCATAGGTCGCCCTGCTCGTCGTCGGGCACCGGCGCGTCCAGGGACCCTCCGGCCAGCGCCGCGGTGACGTCGGTACCGAGGAAGACCTCGCGGACCGCGGGCTGGGCCAGGACCGCGGCCGGTTCGCCGTCGCCGACGAACTTGCCGCCCGCCAGGCAGATCAGCCGGCTCACCACGGCGGTGAGCGCGCGCACCACGTGCTCGATCCAGATCACCGCGGTGCCCTCGGCGTTGACACCGCGGACGATCTCGACCAGCTGGGCGACCTCGGGATCGGTGAGGCCGCCCGCCACCTCGTCCAGCAGCAGCAGCGTGGGCTGCGTGGCGAGGGCGCGGGCGAGTTCCAGCCGCTTGCGCTGCAGCAGGCCGAGCCGCTCGGCGGGCACGTTCGCGTGGCCGGACATGCCGCAGCGGTCCAGGGCCTCGACCGCGGCCGCGTAGCTGGCCCGCCGCCGCAGCCCGCCGCCCTGCTGGGCGGCGACGAGCAGGTTCTCGAACACGGTCATGTCCCCGAACGGCCGCGGCACCTGGTACGTGCGGCCGATGCCCAGCCGGCACCGGGCCGCCGCGTCCAGCTTGGTGACCGTGCGCCCGGCGAAGCGGACCTCGCCGGCCCCGGGGGCCAGGTCGCCGGAGATGAGGCCGAACAGGCTGGTCTTGCCAGCGCCGTTCGGCCCCACGATCCCGACCACCTCCCCGGGGCCGACGGCGAACGACAGATCCTCCGCGATGACGACCCGGCCGAACCGTTTCGTCACGTTGTCCAGTTCGAGCAGCGGATCGGTCATCCGGTCACGTGTTGGTCGGCAAGAGGTCGGCCGTGATCTTCGCCTGCGGCTGCAGCGTGTTGTCCACGACCTGAGCCTCAACCGGGAACTTCGTGCCCTTCTGCCACTGGATGCCGACGGGCGGGGTGATCGCCACGCCCGGCGCGGGGCCGCCGGAGGCGAAGTTCAGCGGCCCGGCCACCGCCTGCGGAAGGTTCACCTCGTGGATGGCGGCGGCGACCTCGGTCTTGTCGTGCGGGTCGCTCGCCTTGGTCAGGGCCGCGTGGGCGGCCTCGAACAGGCTGTAGTTGCTGATGTTGGAGTTCCACTGCCCGTTGGTGGCGGCCTCGAACTCGTTGGCCAGCTGCTGGCAGGTCTCCCCGGTGAACGAGGACTTCCACGGGAGCGACGGCGCCCACCAGGCGTCGGTGGCGACGTTGTACGACAGGGAGCCGAGCGCGTAGGCGTCGGGCGGGAACAGCAGCACCTTGGCCACGGTGGCCAGCTTCGGCTTGAAGCCCTGCTGGGCCGACTGCTTCCACATGGTGGCGAAGTCGGGCGGCAGCGGCACGTTGGTGAAGAAGTCGGCGCCGGACGCCTTGAACTGGGAGATCATCGAGGAGTAGTTCGTGGTCCCGTCGGGGTAGGCCGCCGACAGGACCATCTTGTAGCCCGCGGCCGTCACGATCGGCGGGAACACCGCGCGGAACGCGTTGCCGTCCGAGTCGTTGGGGAACGCGGCCGCAACTATCTTGTTGGTGTGCAGCTGGGCGTGGATCCGGTCCCACATCGGGATGAAGCACTTGGCCAGGTGCTCGGCGCCGAGGAAGTACATCACCACGTACTTGGCCTTCTCCGTGGCGTGCTGCGGGTTGCCCTTCGGGAACAGGTTCAGGTACCAGGCCTCCCACGGAATGTTCGAGCAGATCAGCGGGGTGCCGAGCGATTCGGCCTGGCTGGCCACCGCGTTGACGGTCTCCGGCGTGGACGACGCCAGCAGCAGGTCCACGTTGTCGTTCAGGATGGCCGTCCGGGCCAGGTCCCCGGCCCGGGTGGGGCTGGACTGGGAGTCGTAGGACTTGATGGTGACGGCGTAGGTCTTGCCGCCGATCTTGAACCCGTTCTTGTACGGCGTGGTCTGCTTGATCTTGGAGATCACCCAGTTGTCGGGCGCGCCGAACCCGGCCAGGGCACCGGTCAGCGGGTGGATCCAGCCGATCGTGATGGCCTTGGTGCTGCTACCCGACCCCGAGTTAGCGCCCTTGATGCCGGAACTGCACGCCTGGAGCAGGCCGCCGGCCCCCACGACGGCTGCGCCGGCGCCGGCCGCGCGCAGCAGGCCCCGTCGGCTGATGTGGCCGGCCGGGCTGGTGCTGTCGGATTGCGCAGTCTGGTCACTCATCCGTAATCGATCTCCTTATGAGGTCGCGCCGCTGGGCGCGGGACCGCCTATGAGGGGACACCGGTGGTCTTTCTGGCCGGGCATGCTGCCCGGCGTGGTGAGGCTAACATCACCTGAATTCCGGCGCGGCAGACTTGTTGCATCATATGAGGATCGCGTGGATTTATGGGGCCTCGCCGGCAAGCGCGAGAGCATGCGGCCTTGTGACGGCGCGGGACGTCGGTACAGAACGCCTAGTGTGCGGGCTCTCATCGCCTTTTGCTTTGTGTACTACTGCTTACCTGGTAAAGCATGCCTTGCGGAGCGCCGCCGTATGGTGACCGTCCGGCCGCGGCACCGACGGACGGAGGCTCGTTCGCTTTGCGAACGAGCGTGCATAGCTTGAACAGAATGGCACCATGACTGTCCGCGCTAGTCAACGGGTGTTACGTAACCGTTGTGACCGGCCAGGGGCATGCGGCCAGGCTGAGCCGGGTAGCCAGGTACGGCCTGAGCGGGGATTTCGGGCCGCCGGGCGGCTCGCCCGCCGGGGCAGCGGCCTGGCCCGCGGGTGGCCGCCCGGCCGGGGCCGCGCCAGCTCCAGGCCGGGAAGACTGTCCCGCCGCGAGCGGTCCGCGGCGGCGGGATCTCGGCGCGAACCAGCGCCGGCCCGGCCCGCTCCAGGCTGGCCGCGGACGGCCCGTTGCGGAGCGTGGTCGCATAGATGTATCAGATACGTGCTATTGCCCGCCCATCGGTACTTCCCTGCGGCGCCGCGGCGGGCGCGGGCGGGAATTCCGGCCCCCCGCCGGCTGTTCGCTTCTGCGGACAAATCAGCTTGACTGGAACCTGGGGCAGCGGCGCCGTGACGGCGCTCGCGCCGGCAGGTATCGCGATAGGAGGCACCCGTGAGCGTATTCGGTTTCCCCAAGAGCCGGATGATCAGCGCGGAGGAGGCACTGCCCGGCCGGCCCGAGCCGATGCCGGTCCCCGAGCGGCACGAGGTCCTCGGCACACCGCTGCGGCCGCCGTACCCGGAGGGTACCAGCGTGGCGGAGTTCGCGATGGGCTGCTTCTGGGGCGCGGAGAAGCTGTTCTGGCAGATACCGGGCGTGGTCACCACCGCCGTGGGCTACGAGGGCGGCTTCACGCCGAACCCGACGTACGAGGAGGTCTGCAGCGGCCGGACCGGGCACGCCGAGACGGTCCGGGTGGTCTTCGAC
>CAVUYA010000023.1:0-152129 GCA_963745575.1 uncultured Actinomycetota bacterium
AGCCTGGCACGTTCCCCACCGGCTAGAAAGTCACCAGGCTGGCAGTCATGGTGCTCCTCGGCGCCGCCGTCACGGCCTGGCGGCAGCGCGGCCCCGGTACTGCCGGACATATGAGTAGGCAGGGCTGCTTATCGTTTTTGCCGGCTTGCCGGGCGTCCCGCCCGCGCGGGACACGCCACGGCGCGGGTTGGCGCCGCCTGTCCGGGGACCCGGGACAAGCCAGGGGTCCCTGGCCCGGAAACGGACATTGAGTTCGAAAGACGCGGCCAATGCCGGGAATTGACGGTGTTATCAGCGACAATGACCTTGTGGGGTCTGGCGTTAAGGTCGGCAGCCTGCTGCGGGATAGCCCGTTCGGGCTGCATGCGCGGTTTGGCGAGCGGGTCGACGGCCGGGTCTGGTTCCACCTGGTCGCGCTGGCGGCCATGACCGATGTGGGCGACCCGGTGATAGTCGGCGGGAAAGGGCCGGGCCGCGGCAACTACGGCCTGGTCCAGGCGGACAGTTATCGCAACTACGCCGGGCTGGTGACCGGCCCCGCGGGGGATGATGACTTTACCGACGTGGCCGTCCGCGCGTCCATTGGCGCTGCGCCGCCGCGGCATCTGCTGGAGGTGGGCAGCGCGCTCGTCGTGCGGTTCAACCCGCGGGAGGTCGCCGAATGGGTCGAGTACGTTACCAAGAATGCCCTGAGCTTCGGCGATTCCGTGGATGACGTAGCCAGGGAGTATGCGCAGCGGATCGCCCCGTTCACCACGCTCACCGACGAGGAGCTGGCCGCGCTCGACGCCTTCCCCGGTGACCAGGCCGATGCGCGCGGCTCAGCCCGGCGACCGCCCGGCAGCCAGTCCAGCGGCAGGAAACCCTGATCCGGTCCTACCGGAGTAGCTCGTCGAGAGAGCTGATCCGGGGCCCGGCCCAGTTGCTCTCCCGGTCATAGGCCCGGTTGTCGTGCCAGTCCGGGCCCGCCAGCAGCACCGCGTGCATGCCGACGGCAGTGGACCCGGTGAGCTCCCAGCCGCCGCCGTCGCCGACATACAGGCATGCGGCGGGGTCGGCGGCCAGGCGCTCAGCGGCCGCGCGGAACAGGCGGGGATCGGGCTTGCGCGTCCCCTCGACGCAGGAGAACACCGGCGCGTCGACGAGCGCGGCCAGCGGCAGCCGCGGCCAGGCCGCCGGCAGTTCGGACGTGCAGTCCGAGACCAGGCCGATCCGCAGGCCGCGGGCACGCAGCTGCCCGACGACGGGCAACGCCTCCGGCCGCAGCCGGAACAATGATTCCTGGATTCCCTGTCGCAGCCGGCCCGCCTGGTCCAGCCGGTCCTCGGTGAGCGGCACACCCAGGCGGGCGGCGAGCGTCCGGAGGGTTTGCCGCACGTCGCCCATCGCGCCCGTGGCCCGCTCGGGATACGACTCATCCAGCGCTCGGGCCAGGGCCTCGGGCTCGACGCCGAGCAGGGCGGCCAGCCGTGACGTGTGGTCGACCCAGGCCTGCGCCGTGCTGACCGGTGTCAGCGTGCCGTAGAAATCGAAGATGACCGCGGTCATCCCGTCCGTCATGCCCGTCACACGAACAACCTCTCACGGCGCGGCGTGCGGGTGAGGCAGGCACCCGCGGGACGAGTCATGGGGAGGATGAATAGGCCACCGGCTAGCCGGGCTCGGGAGCCCTTTCCATCTGTCCCCTGGAGTTAACCTGCCAGGTCTCGCCGGAAGCATCGCGGAAATGAACCGCCGACCACACTTCGCCCGGCTCCCACGAGGTTCCCCACAGAATCGAGTGCTCGCCCTCATCCGGCTCGAACACGGTGGTCTCGTGAGGCATCACGTGCTTTACCGCCTCGGGTTTGGAGAAATACTCCGCTTCGGAGTCGTCGCCATAGCCGAGAAGGAACGTCAGGCCGTAGACCGGCCGGTCGCTGGAGTTGGTGACATGGACCCGGAACTGACCCCTGACGTGGCTGGTGACCTCCACCCAGGTGAAGACCCGCGCGGCCTGATCCCGGCGGCGGATCTCCAGGGAGGCGCGAATTTCATCGGCCTGCAGGCCGAGAACCTCAACCTGCTTGAGCGCCAGGGCGCGCTGATCATTCACCTGATCCTCGAGCAGCCGCACCTCCCGGGACTGCTCACGAAAGGCCTGAACCGCGAACACCGCCGTGAAGACCGCGCCGACCAGCAGGCCGAACGTGCCCACCGCGGTGACCCAGTCCGGCACGCCGCCCCAGGACCAGTTCCGGCCGAAGATGACGGCCAGCACGGCGAAAGCCACGACAATGGATACCGTGCCCGCGATGGCCAGGCGGGCCACTGTGCGCATGCTCCTCATCGTGCCATGAATGATCTGCTCTCAGCAGAGCCCGCTACCGCCGGCGGCGCCGCGCGCTCGCCGTGAGCCCGTTCCCGTAGCACCGCGCGGCCTTGATCGGACCCGATTCGCGTGGTACATGTAGGCCAACTCACGGTTCGGGGGAGCGGCGGATGCCTGGCACGATGAATGAGCGTGTCAACGTCACGCTTGTGCAATCTTATAAACGCGCGGAAAGGCCGGACGAAGCCGCGCTAGAAGACACCTTCGTGCCGATTACCGCCCTTAACAACCTGCTGCGCTCGCCCGAGCACCACATCCTGTACGGCCGCCGTGGCACCGGGAAGACCCATATCCTGCGGCACCTGACCCGGCAGGAGCGGGGCGATGGCAATGCCGCCATATATATCGACCTCCGGACCATCGGATCCTCGGGCGGTCTTTACGCAGACAGCAGTATTCCGGTGCCGTCGCGCGCAACGGCGCTCTTGACGGACATCATAACGGCGATACACGCAGGCGTCCTTGACCTGGTTCTCTCGGATGAGCAATTCGCCAAGTACCTGGACGCGGCCGGCCCCGCGCTCGACGACCTGCTCGACACGGCCAACCAGGTGCTGGTGCGCGCGGGATCCGATGGCGAACCTGCGACGGGCGCCGGCCAGGACGGCCCCCCCGGGCCGAGGGCGAGGGCGGCTGCGGATACCGGTCGTGACCAGGGCACCTATCACGTGGTCTTCGGCCGGCTGACCGCAGCGCTGGAGAGGCTGATCCGGGCGTTCGACGGCCGGGGACTCTGGATCATGCTGGACGAATGGTCATCGCTGCCGATAGAACTGCAGCCGTTTCTCGCCGACCTGCTGCGCAGGAGCGCTTTTACCGTCGCCGGGATCACCATCAAGATCGGCGCCATCGAGCGCCGGTCCAGGTTCATGGAGCACCGGCCGCACGGGAGCTACATCGGCATCGAGCCGGGTGCCGACACCGCGGCCAGCCTGGACATCGACGACTACCTGACCTTCGAGCACGACCGCCAGGAAGTCGAGTCCTTCTTCGCCGAAGTGCTGTGCCGGCACGTCACCAGCTTCCAGCGGCTGGAGGGGACCGAGCCGCTGTTCTCGGCCGCCGATGAGTTCCTCAGGACCGCGTTCGACGAGCTGGGGTCGTTCAAGTTCCTCGTAACGTTCAGTGAGGGCATTCCGCGCGACGCGTTGCAGATAGCGGCGCTCTCGGCCGCGCTCGCCGGGCGTTCACCCCTATCCGCCACGCACGTCCGGCGCGCGAATCGCGACTACTTCCGGCGCGATAAGGAAGGCCGGCTGTCCCGCTCGGCCACCGGGGCGCTGAACGACATCATCGAGCAGTGCATCGCCGGCGAGACCCGCCTCATCGCGCTGCGCCGGACGACCCAGCACGCGGCAGCGGTGGTGGCGGAACTGTACGACATGCGCCTGCTGCACCGGCGGGGCCAGAGCGTGCAGCTGCCGGACCGGCCGTATACCGAGAAGTACGACCTCTTCCTGGTCGACATCGGCTGCTTCCAGGACCTGCTGCAGGCGGGAAAGCTGCGTGCGATCGACGAGGGAGGACGCGAGCCGGGGATCGCGTCCACCGTCCGGCCCCGCGACCGGGATCCCGCCGTGCCGCGGCCATCGTACGTGCTGATCCAGGGCGCGCAACGCTGGCGCTGACCGGTCAGCCCAGGGAAGGCCGGCCAGGCGCGGGATCGCAGGGCCCCGGAAGATAAGGCCAAGCGCTCGCCAGGTGCACGCGATAGGGGCTAGCCTCGCGTAGCGGGAGGGGACTGGATTGCCGCAGGCTGCGCTCACCGAGCCGCTGCGCCGGTGGGACCCGGAGCAGATCGGCGGCTACGCCTTGGTCGGCCGGCTGGGCGCCGGCGCGATGGGGCAGGTCTATCTCGGCCGCTCAGCCTCGGGGCGGCTGGTCGCGGTCAAGACCATCAAGATCGAGTTCGCGGACGAGCCCGGTTTCCGTACCCGCTTTGCCCAGGAGGTGGCCGCGGCCCGGCGGGTCAGCGGGGCCTTCACGGCCGCGGTCGTCGCGGCCGATCCCGAGGCGGATGTGCCGTGGCTGGCGACCGCGTACGTGCCCGCGCCCGCGCTGAGCACGCTGGTGCGGGCCTGCGGCCCGCTGCCGACGCCCGCGGTCCGGTGGCTGGCGGCCGGCTGCGCCGAGGCCCTGGAATCGATCCACGGCGCCGGGTTAGTGCACAGGGACCTGAAGCCGTCCAACGTCCTGGTGTCGCCGGACGGGCCGAGGGTCATCGACTTCGGGGTGGCCAGGGCCGCGGAGCGGATCCAGCTCACCGTGACCCGCGGCGCGGTCGGCACCCCCGCGTACATGGCGCCCGAGCAGGCCAGGGACACCCGTCAGGCCACGATGGCCAGCGATGTCTTCTCGCTCGGCGCCACCATGCTCTTCGCCGCCACTGGTCACGCCCCGTACCGGGGCGAGACGGTCATGGACGTGCTCGTGCGGCTCGCGACCGAGCCGCCTGACCTAAGCGGGCTGCCCGATGACCTGGCCGATATCGTGCGGGCCTGCCTGCAGCGCGACCCCCGCAAGCGCCCGAACCCGGCGGCGGTCCTGGCGCACCTGGCCCCGGGCATCGGCCGGGCGGCCCGCGCTCGCGAGCCCGGGCCTTCATCGCTGCCGGGCCCGGTGCTGGCGCTGATCGAGGAATACCGCCGCGATCCCCGGCCGTCGGCCCGGGCCAGCGAGGAGCCCGGCGAGGACGCGACCTTCGGCTCACAGGCCGGCAGCCAAGATCCCGGCGGGGAGCGCGCGGATGGCAGGCAAGCCCGCCGCGGGCACGCCGGCGCGTGGCGCCACGGCGTGGCCCGCTCGAGCCGGCCGCGGCGGCGCTGGGCGGTACTCGCGGCCTGCTCGGCCGCGGCCGTGGTCGTCCTGGCCGGCGCGGCGGCGGCCGGCTTCGCGGTCGCGGACAGCCGGCGGCCTCCGGTGCCTCCTCCGCCCCCGCCGAACATCGTCGTCGTCCCGCCGGCCGAGGCGTCGCAGGCGTCGACGCACCAGGCCGGGCGGCCGCAGATCGCGCTGTATCAGCGGTTCGGCGACGGTTACACCGTGTTCGTGCTGCACGGAGTGGGCTGGGTCCCCGGGCAGCAGGTAACGGTGGCGCTGGCCGGACTGCGCGCCTCGCCCATCCATCCCGTCGTGGATAGCGCCGGCACCTTCAGCTACGCGGTCAACCAGGATCACGAGTTCTTCCGGGGCCCGTTGCCGCCCGGGACCTATCGCGTGGTGGTGACCGCCCCGGGCCGCGCCCGGGCGGTGGCGAGCTTTGTGGTTCAGCGCCCGCCCGGGCCTACGTCCACCATAGGTCCTCCTGGCGGGAGCACCACGCCGGGTCACTGAGGCGGGCCATGTCGTCGGCGCCGATGATCCCGGTCTCGATGAGCACCCCCACCGCGACCTCGTCGGACAGCCGGACGCCGGAACGTACCAGGCCGCGCTCGACGATCTTGCGGCGCAGTACCTTGAGATGCTCGCCGACCCGAGCGGACAGCCGGTCGCGGAAGGCCGGGTCATTGTCGAAGCACTCGATCTGGTGATGGGCGTCGGTGACCTCGAGCGCCGCGCGGGCGATCTCGGGGGTACGCGGCAGCGGCGTGCTGCGCGCCGGATCGATCAGCCAGGGCCGGCACCACATCAGGGCCACCAGGAACAGCTTGGTGTTCGGGTCGAGGTAGAGCGGAAGCAGGGTCGGGTCGCCATCGGCTCGCACCGGGGCGTCGTCCTGGCCGACGGCGGCCCGGGCCGCGACGACCAGGCGCAGCGGCTGGCCTTCGTCCAGCATCGCCCGGGAGCCGACCAGCGCGGTCCCCTGCCGGACGAACCACCCGGCCGACGGCTCGCCCGGCGCGTCCATGCGCGGCAGCCGTATCCGGTACCCGTGACCCTCGGCGTACAGCGCGTGGGTGTGGCTGATGTTGGCCACCCACGCGCCGTCCGCGGCCGCGGTGATGGCCCCGGCCCGCCGCGACAGCCCGCGCCCGGCCGGGATCACCAGGTTCGCGTCGGGGCCCCGGCCGAATATCAGCCGGGAGCCCTCGGGAATCCCGACCACGCGCCCGGAGGGGGTGGTGACGTGCGCGGACGGGCTAGTGACGTGCGCCGTCGCCGGGGTCGAATCGAGCCCCATCACCGTCCTGCCCGCGGGTGTCCTGCCGCCGCCGATCCCTCGTGCGCCTCCCGGCGGTGCGCCCGGCCGGGGTAGCGTGCGTGCGGTAGCGGGCATTCTAGGGTGGCGGGCCCGCGCCCCGCATCCCGGAGTTCGGGGATGGCCTGCCGGGCCCGGGCGCGGTTGGCTTCTGCTGTGCCGGGGCGGGGCAGCAACGCGCCGGGGGAGGCCGCGGCACCTGCGGTCGACCGGAACCCCGGGCCAGGAGTCGCGCTCCGGGCGCGGGGGTCATGGGGGGGACCTGCGGGTCTGGCGTTGCCTGCCTCGTCCCGGCCACAGCCCGGGCCGGGTGAGCCCGGCCCGGGCTGCGCCGGGCTCACCCGGCCTCGCGGCTCATCGAGGTACCGGGCACCGTCGTGCCGCGCGTGCCGATATGCTCCATGGCCCGGTTCCTGCTGACCCGGCCCGGGTAAGCGACGCGTGCGGGGCGCTGCGTGCCGTCAGCGCGCGGCCAGGACCTCGGCGATTTTCGCGGCCGCGCCGGGCGGGTCCTCGGCGTCGTGCAGCACCTCGCCCCACGACCACCGGAAATACCAGCACAAGCGGCCTTCGTCGTCGGTGCCCGGAGTGCAGTCGATGCTCTCCGCGAGCATGGACGCGCCGGGGATGAAAACGTGCAAGGCGGCCGGGTAGGAGGTCTTCACCGTGGCATGGAAGCCCTCGGTGTCCAGCGCCGTCGCGAGCCGGTGCAAGTGGTAACTGCGTACATGGTCATGCGTGCCGTCCTGCATCTCACCTGCCTTGCGGGGTCGGCACATTGTCGGCGCGGGCAGGGTCACCTTGTCAAGCCCACCCGCCGGGCGGGTTTCAGCGCCCGGTCGGCCCGTACCCTGGGTAACCGCCATATCCGTCGTGCCCGTACGGATCTTGCCGAGCGTAACCTACCTGGTCTGGTGATCCGGCCGGATAGCCGCCGGGAAGGTAGGCCGCCTGCTCATGCCGTCCGTAGCCATTCCGGTAACCGGCGGCCCGCGCGCCAGCGTCGCGCGCGTCGGGGGCCTGAGCCGGGCCGTCCTGGTAACCAGAGGCGCCCGCTCCGGGCGGGTAGTCCGGTGCCGCCGGCTGCCAGTAGTCATTCGCGGCGTGTCCCGCATCCCCGGGAACGGCGGCCGGCAGGTAGGACCCGTGGCCGTTGCCGGGCATCGCCGGGTACGCGTCGTAGCTGGAGCCCGCGGCCTGGCTGTCGGATGTCACGTAGCTGCCGTACGGGTTGCCTGACGCCGACGCTATGGGAGCGGCCGGCGCCGGGGCGGCCGGCGCGGAGGCGGCCGGCCGGGGATAGGGGTTCCCGTCCAGCCGGGGATCGGGCGGGTAGCCGTTCGGGTTCGTGGGGTCGGTGTCCCCGCCGACGTTGCCGGGGACGGCATGCTGACCGGATGCGTGCCGCGCGGCCGGACGCTGCGGCGCCGGCGAACCGTAGCTCGTGAACTGCTGGGTAGGGGCAAGATGCCGCGCCGGGGCACGCGAGCCCCCGGCTGGCGCGTCGGCCCCTTCCGTTGTGGTACGACCTGCTGTCCGAGGCCGGGATCTTGGGGAACGACGGGCTGGTCAGCGGATCATCGTCAGGATCCACGGGCGGGCGGCTCGGCGCGGCGCGGCGGGCCGGCGCCGGGAACTCGGGCAGACCCGCGTGCTTGGGCAAGGGCAGGCGTGGCTCGGCAAGCGGGCGCCTCTGGTCCTGGGCCGTACCGGCGGGAAGCGGCGCCGTGGCGAAGCCGGCCGGGCCGGCCGCCGCGCGCATCTGGTCCGGGGCCGGGCTGCTGAGAACCGGCGCCGCGGCGAAGCCGGGCCGGTCGTCCGGCGCCCCGGCCAGCCCGGTGTCGGCCAGCCGGCCGTGTCCGCCAGCACATCGTCAGCCGGATCGGCGCCGGCCGGCTGCGGGTGGCCGCGCACGGGCAGGCCCGTGACTGGATCCCGGCGCGGAACCCCTGCGGGGACTGTCCCCCCGGGCGCGGCCGGCCCGGGAACGGCGCCCCGCAGAGCGGTCTCAGCGTCCCGGTCGGCCGCGGGCCGTGCGGGCGGCGCCTGCGCGGCGGGCTGCGCCGTGGTGGTCAGCGGTTTGTCCGACGCCAGTTCGGTCCAGTAGTCGATATCGGAGAGCTTCTCCCACTCGCTGCTGTCCCACTCCGAGCTGTCCCCCGGCGGCCTGCCCCGCACCTGGCGGGCGCGGGCTGGCGCCTGGCTCTCCCCGGTCCGGCCCGGGCCGGTGCGACGGCGCTCCTGGCCGCTGCGCTGCGGGGGAGCGCCGCGGCGATCGGCCGGGGCGCGGCGCTGGCCGGAACCGGGGTCCCCGTCGTAGCCGCGGCCGCTGCGCGCGCGCCGGTCATAACCGTCACCCTGGTGATCGCGGCGCACGTCCCGGCCGGCCGCCGCGGGCCGGGACCCGTTGCCTGCCTGGCGCCCTGCGGGCGGGCCACCCCGGCCAGCGCGTGCAGGCTGCCGCTCCGCGGGCTCCCGGCGGTCATGACGCGGGTCACGCCCGTCCCGGCTGCCGCGGTCGCCGCCGCGCCCATGGGGCCGGTCGGCGAATTCCTCGGGGTCCTCGGCGCGCATGTTCCGCACGGCCACGAAGACGACCACGAGGATTACCACGACAACAACGGCCAGGACGACCACGAGCTTAGTCATCGCACCATCCAACAGGCATGGCCTCACAGAGCGGTGCAAGCAAGGCACACGCGGCCATTGACGCGGGCCTTTCCCGTTTGCGCGAGCACCCTGGATCTATAAATCCGTGCTGGTCACCTGGACAGTGATTCTGTCGGACCGCTATGGACCTTGTCACGCGATTCGAGAAGTTTACCCAGCCGTGTCGATGCGCTGACCGGAGCCGTTACGGATTGACGGCAGCCTGCAGCCTGCCGCGCCCGATCGCGTGGCTGGCAATGGCGGACCATGCGGCCGGGAGGCTGGCTCCGTTCGGCAGCCGCAGCGGCGCGTTAAGAGCATAGACCGTGAACCGGTACTGGTGGTTGTGAGCCGGGCACGGCGGGCCGTAGCCGACGGTCCCCTTGCTGTTGACCGCCTCCAGCGAGCCCGGCGGCTTCCGGCCCGCCTGGATGTCAGGCGTCGCGGGGCTGATGTTGAACACGATCCAGTACACGTACGGGGTGATGGGCGCGCCCGCGTCGTCCATGACCAGCGCCAGCGCCCGGGTGCCCGACGGCTGGCCGGACCAGTCGAGGGGCGGGCTCTCGCCCGCGCCGTGGCAGGTGTACTGGACCGGGATCGGCACGCCCTGGCCGAATTCGGGGCTGGTGACGGTCATCACCTGCGGGTCATCTGCCTGCTGCAGCGCCGTGGGGCCGCTGAGCAGGCTGCAGCCGCCGAGCAGCAGGGCCGCCGCCGCCGCTCCCGCGGCCCGCCCGGCCGCCCGGCCGGTCACGCGCTCACGCCGGCCCAAGCACACTCACCCTTGTCTGTCGCCCGGCCATCCCGGTGCGCGATCCTACGCTACCGGCCCGGCCGAGCAGACCGGGTCCGGTGGCCTCCGTTACCGTTGCGGAAGTCTCAGGGAGATTACCTGAACCATCGATTATCCGACTGACAGGAATTTCCCGCCGATTAGTCGGGCTGCCGGGAGTTCCCCAGCATGATCTCGTCCCAGGACGGAACCGACGCGCGCCGGGACCGGCCGCCCGCCGCCTTCCTGACCGGGCGCTCGCGGGGCGGATCCGGATGCCGGTCGGCCGCGGCCGCATCGAGCTCGGGCGAGCGCTGGCCGTCCGCCTCCCGGGCCGCTTGGCCGGCCGCGGCCGGCGGCCCGGGCTTGGCCGCCCCGGGAGCGGCCGCCGAGAGCGGCAGGGGAGCGGAGCCGCGCGGCTCGGGATGATGCGCCGCCTGGCTCCCGAGCCGCGAGGCGATCGGCGTGACCGTCGCGGTGGCCGGGCCCGGTGCGGAGAAGCTGAGGGGCGCCAGGTCGTCGGCGGGCAGGCAGAGCCGGGCGGCCTGGTCATCGTCCGGGGCGATGTGCCTGCGCCGCGGGTCGAAGACCCACTCGGCCGCCTGCGACCGGCCGCCGGCCAGGAACGTCAGCTGTACCTGCCAGTTCCCGTCGGCCCGCTTCCTGGAGTCCCACCGGGCGTCATCCAGGCTGGCGCCCAGCTCGGCGAGCCGCTCGGCGACCACCTCACCGAGCCGCGGCCCGGGACCGGAGTCCCCCGGGCTGCGGACCGTGGCCCGCTGGGCCTCCTGAGCCCGGTATTCGCGCTCGGCGAGGACCGGGCCCTCGAAGCGGCGCACCCGCTCGATCGGGATTCCTGCCGCATCGGCGATCTCATCGGCGGTCTCTCCGGCGCGTATCCGGTCCTGGATCTCCTTGGGTCGCAACGGATTCTCCACTTCGATCTCGTACTGGGCGAGCCGGGAGAACTGGCCGCGAGCTACGGTCCGCAGGCGGTCATCGATGGGCAGTGAGAAACGCCCTCCCCGTCCCGGCACCGCGAGGATGGCATAACTGCCGTCCTCGCTGACTGCGACGAGGCGCAACTCGTGCATCGGCGTCCCTTCCGCGCTGCCCGGCCGCGCGGGGGCGTAGCTCGGACCTCCCCCGTCACGAGTCTGACGGTTACGGCCCCGTCGTGGCCAGCACCTCGCCCGGCATGTCCTGCATAAACATGGGTAATCCGTGCTGGCCCTGATCACTTGCGGCAGGCACTGCTCCGCAGCGTATTGATGCGCGGCGGCCACCGGGCGCCGAATGCCGATAATCGCGGGCGGTACCGTATCGCCGGCCCGCTCGAGCTGCGTTTTCGCTCTTGTTATGCTCATCTGCATGCCAACGCCGCCGGGCCGGATCGCGCCAGCGGCGGCGGCCGCACCCGCCCACCCCGGCCCGGATCCGCTGGGGCTGGAGGTCGCCGACGTGGTCTCGCGGCTGCGGCGCGCGATGCGGCGCGCGGCCCGCGCCGCCGGGCGGGACGGGAGGCTGCCGGGCGGGCTGTCGGTGGCGCAACTGGAGCTGCTGTCCTGCCTGGCCGACAGCCCCGGGGCCCGGCCGAGCCAGCTGGCGCGGCTGCTCCGGCTCGCGCCGAGCTCGGTGGCCACGCTCGTGCAGGGCCTGCGGCGGGCCGGCCTGGTCAGCCGGACCGGCGGGCAGCGGGACCGGCGCACCGCCTCGCTGCTGCTGACGCCGGACGGGACCGCGATCGTCGGCTCCTGGCAGGAGGTCAACGAGCAGATCGTGCGGGCCGCGATCACCAGCCTGGGACCGGCCTCCCGCGACGCGCTCGATGCCGCGCTGCCCGGGCTACGCGAGCTGACCGGGGCCGTCGACGCGCTGGCCGACGACCTGGCCGGCGGCCTCGCGGCACCCGGGCCCGGCGGCCGGACCGAGACGCCGGGGTAGCGTCATCGTCCATTCACGGGCCTCACGTAGGCTCTGTCACTATGCGTATCGACGCGATCTTCGGCGCCATCGGGCGGTTCGTGGTCGGGTTCCGGTGGCTGGTCGTCCTGGCGTGGATCATCGCGGCGATCGCCGCGGTCACGCAGCTGCCAGCGCTTTCCAGCGTGACCCAGAGCAATAACACCAAGTTCCTGCCGGCCAGCGCGCCGAGCGAGCACGCGGCGGTGCTCGCCGAGCCGTTCGGTACCGCCGGCCTCGATCCCGATCCCGCTGGTGGCGGCGCGCACCGGGGCGCCGCTCACTGCGGCCGACCAGACGTCCGTGGCCGCGCTCGCGGGCACGCTGAAGTCGGTCTCCGGCGTCAGCAAGGTGATCGAGGCTGGGGTCTCCCCGGACGGGCACGCGGCGCAGCTGGTCATCCTGGCCTCGCAGCTGAACGGGGGCAACCCGAACGCCGCGCTCGACCTGGTGAACGCGCTGCGGGCCAAGATCGCGAGCGCGGGCTGCCCGCCGGGCTGCAGGCGCACCTGGCCGGTGACATCGCCGCCGCCGTCGACCAGCAGAAGGCCTCCGGCAACACCGGCGCGAAGGATAGAACAGCTGTCCCTGCTGTTCATCATCATCCTGCTGATCCTGATCTTCCGGTCGCTGACGCTGGCCCTGGTCACGCTCATCCCCCCGCTCATCTCGTTCACCATCGCCGGGCCGCTGGTCGCCGAGGCCGCGGAGCACGGGCTGCAGGTGTCGTCCCTGGCCGAGTTCCTGATGATCGTGCTGGTGCTGGGGGCCGGCACCGACTACGGGCTGTTCCTGGTGTTCCGGGTCCGCGAGGAACTGCGCGCCCGGCACCACGAGGTGGCGGGCGAGTACTACCCCGGCTCGCGCGGCGTGGGCGGCAGCATGGCGCGCGACCTGATCCACCCGAGGCCCGCCGCCCGGGAGTCGATCATCTGGTCCGTCACCAAGGTGGGCGAGTCGATCACCTTCTCCGGCGCCACGGTGATCGCCGCGGTGCTCACCCTGCTGCTGGCCACGTTCACCTTCTACTCCGGCCTGGCCGTCCCGTTCGCGATCGCCATCGCCGTCACGCTGCTGGCCGCGCTGACCCTGCTGCCGGCGCTGCTGTCCATCCGCCTGTCGCTGCTGGCCATGAAGCGATCGCTGTTCCGCTCGATGCGCTTCTGGCCGTTCCGCGGCCGCCCGAAGATCCTGCCGTGGAACATCCAGGGCAGCGGCAAGCCCGGGGTCTGGGGCCGGGTCGCCGGCCGGATCGTGCGGCACCCGGTGCCGACCCTGGTCGCGGGCGTGATCTTCTTCGGCGGGCTGGGCCTCGCGGTCTTCGGCTACACCTCCGCCGGGTTCGGCGGGAACACCGCGCCGCCGGCCGGCAGCGACTCGGCGGCCGGCCAGGCGCTGCTGACCAGGTACTTCCCGCAGTCGGCGTCGAACCCGACCAGCCTGATCTTCCGCTTCGACACCCCGGTGTGGCAGAACCCGGCGCCGCTCGCCGACGCGACCGCCAAGCTCCAGGCGAGCGACCTGTTCACGCAGGTGACGGGGCCGCTCAACCCGGCCGGCGCGCCGCTGACCGCCAGCCAGTACGCCACGCTGCACACGACTCTGGGCCCGGCCAAGCTGCTGCCGCCGGTGCCGCCGCCGGGCACCACCGTGCCGCCGGCCCTCTACCAGGCCTACCGGGCCACATCGAACTACGTCAGCCCGGACGGCCAGACCGTGCAGTACTCCACCAGCCTCAAGGCCGGCGACCCCGGCAGCACCCCGGCGATGAACGCCGTCCCGTCGATCCGGGCGGAGACCACGGCGGTCGCCAAGTCGATCGGCGCGGCCGACTCGGCCGTGGGCGGCGAGGCGCCCGCCATCTACGACATCAGCAGCATCTCGAACAGCGACCTGAAGCACATCATCCCGATCGCGATCCTGGCCATCGGCATACTCCTCGCCCTGGTGCTGCGCAGCCTGATAGCGCCGCTCTACCTGATCGCGTCGGTCGGCGTCTCCTACCTCGCCGCGCTCGGCCTGTCGGTACTGATCTTCATCAAGGCCGGCCACAGCGGCGGGCTGGTGTTCTTCATGCCGTTCCTGATGTTCATCTTCCTGCTGGCGCTGGGCGAGGACTACAACATCCTGGTGATGACGCGGATCCGGGAGGAGGCGCAGCAGCACCCGCTGCGGGAGGCGGTCCGCCGCGCGCTGAGCCGCACCGGCACCACGGTCACGTCGGCGGGCCTGGTGCTGGCCGGCACGTTCCTGGTGCTGACCGTGGTGGCCGGCAGCTCGTCGGGCGGCGAGCAGATCCGCGACATCGGCCTCGGCCTGGCGCTGGGCATACTCATGGACACCTTCCTGGTCCGCACGCTGCTCGTGCCCTCCACGGTGGTGCTGCTCGGCCGGTGGAACTGGTGGCCGTCGAGGATGAGCCGGGTCAGCGCGGAACTGCCCGCGGGCCGGCCGGAGCCGGCCGCAGCCCCCGAGCCCGCGGCCCCGGCCGCCGCCGAGCCCGCGCCCCATGGCCCCGCCGCCGACGGGGCGGCCGACGGCGCAGCCGGATCCAAGCAGCCAGATCCGCTGCACTGAGCCCCGTCGCGCCTCGTAAACTCTGGACTGGTGGAGCGGAGCGCCGACCGAACCTTTCATCCTCCTCACGGACGCCCACATGCTCCGGGCCCGAGGTCGACGGATGAAGCGGTGCCGGGCCCCGGGGCGCCACCGCCGGTGCCCGGCACCCGCAGGCGACGGTTAGTGCGCCCCCGCGAACTGCTCGGCCTCGGTGGACCCGGCCAGCGCGGTCGTCGCGGACTGCGGGGTGATGGCCGAGTTCACCAGGTCGAAGTAGCCGGTGCCGACCTCGCGCTGGTGCCTCGTGGCCGTGTAGCCGTCGGCCTCGGAGGCGAACTCGGCGTCCTGCACCCGGACGTAGGCGGGCATGCCCTCCTCGGCGTAGCCGCGGGCCAGGCTGAACATCGAGTGGTTCAGCGCGTGGAAGCCCGCCAGCGTGATGAACTGGAACTTGTATCCCATGTCGCCCAGCTCGCGCTGGAACTTCTCGATGGTGCCCTCGTCCAGGTGCGCCCGCCAGTTGAAGGATGGCGAGCAGTTGTAGGCCAGCATCTGGTCCGGGTAGACATCCTTGATCGCCTCGGCGAACTCCCTGGCCACCTCGAGGTCGGGGGTGGAGGTCTCCATCCAGAGCAGGTCCGCATGCGGCGCGTAGGCCAGGCCGCGGGCGATGCAGGCCTCCATCCCGCCGCGGACCCGGTAGAAGCCCTCCGCGGTCCGCTCGCCGGTGACGAAGCGCCGGTCCCGCTCGTCGATGTCGCTGGTGATCAAGGTGGCCGACTGGGCGTCGGTGCGGGCCACCACCAGGGTGGGGGCGCCGCAGACGTCCGCGGCGAGCCGGGCCGCGTTCAGCGTGCGGATGTGCTGGGCGGTCGGGATCAGGACCTTGCCGCCCAGGTGGCCGCACTTCTTCTCGGAGGCCAGCTGGTCCTCCCAGTGCACCCCGGCCGCGCCCGGCCGCGATCATCGCCTTCATCAGCTCGAAGGCGTTCAGCACGCCGCCGAATCCGGCCTCGGCATCGGCCACGATCGGCGCCAGCCAGTGCGGCGTCGGCCCGCTCCCGCCTGCCTCGGCCCAGCAGATCTGGTCGGCCCGCAGCAGCGCGTTGTTGATCCGGCGGACCACCTGCGGCACCGAGTTGACCGGGTAGAGGCTCTGGTCCGGGTAGGTCTGGCCGGCCAGGTTAGCGTCGGCGGCCACCTGCCATCCGGACAGGTAGATGGCTCTCAGGCCCGCCTTGACCTGCTGCACGGCCTGGTTGCCGGTCAGGGCGCCGAGGGTGGCGACGTACCCGTCCTCGTGCAGCATCGCCCACAGGCGCTCCGCGCCCAGCCGGGCCAGGGTGTGCTCCTCCTGCACCGACCCGCGCAGCCGTACCACGTCGTCCGCCGTGTAGCTGCGCTCCACGCCGGCCCAGCGCGGATCGGTCGCCCACTCGCGCTGCAGTATCGCTGCCTGATCGTTCACTCGCTACCTCCGTGCGGCCGTCCCGGGTCCGTCCGCGCCCGGGTCGATACCAGCCAGCCTGCGGCAGGCCGTCGCCCGGCACCAGGGACCAAGGACCTGAACTTCAGCAAGAATTCGTCTAAGATGAAGATATGACGGTCTTCACACAAGAAGATTCCGATTCCTTCACCGATACCGGCCTGGATCTGGGAGTGTTCGGCCAGCGGCTGCGGCACGCCCGCCGGGCCAAGGGGCTGACGCTCGCGCAGCTCGGCGAGCGCGTCGGCCGAGCCCCCTCGGCGCTGTCGCTGATCGAGAACGGCCGCCGCGAGCCCAAGCTGTCCCTGATCGAGGCCCTGGCCGCCGCGCTGTCGGTGCCGGCCGAGGACCTGCTGCGCCGCCAGCCGCCCAGCCGGCGGGCCCAGCTGGAGATCGCCCTGGAGGAGGCGCAGCGCGACCCGGCCTACCGGGAGCTGGGCCTGCCGCACCTGCGGGTCGGCGCGCGGGTGCCCAGCGACGTGCTCGAGCACCTGGTCGCGCTGCACGCCGAGCTGCGCAGGCAGCGGGCCAAGCCGACCGCGACGCCCGAGGAAGCCCGCGCGGCCAACGCGGACCTGCGGGCGATGATGCGCGAGCGCGGCAACTACTTCCCGGCGATCGAGGACGAGGCCGCCTCGGCCCTGGCCGCGGTGGGCTACGCCGGCGGCGCCCTGTCCCAGGGGATGCTGCTGTCGGTGGTGCGCCACCACGGGTTCTCCGTCCGGTACGTGGGGGACCTGCCCCGCTCCGTGCGATCCGTGACCGACCTGCGCCACCGGAGGATCTACCTGAAGCAGGAGTCCATGGGCATGCACACGCCGCGGACGATCCTGCTGCAGACGCTGGGGCACTTCGTGCTGGGGCACAGCGCCCCGGCCGACTTCGCCGACTTCCTGCGCCAGCGCGTGGAGGCCAACTACTTCGCCGCGGCCGTGCTGGTCCCGCAGGCGCAGGCCACGGCGTTCCTGCGGGAGGCCGCCGAGGCCAGGAACCTGTCGGTGGAGGACCTGCGGGACGTGTTCTCGGTGTCCTACGAGATGGCCGCGCACCGGTTCACCAACCTGGCCACGCTATCACCTCGGGCCTGCCGTGCCACTTCGTCAAGAACGACGAGGGAGGGATCATCTACAAGGCGTACGAGAACGACGGGGTGATCTTCCCGGCCGACCCGGCCGGCGCGATCGAGGGCCAGCGGATGTGCCGGCAGTGGGCGGGCCGGCAGGTGTTCGCGGCCGAGGACCGGTTCAGCCCGTGCTACCAGTACTCCGACACGCCGTCCGGGACGTACTGGTGCGCCGCGTTCGTGGACGCCAGCCGCGAGCACGGGTTCGCGATCACGCTCGGCGTGCCGTTCGAGCACTCACGCTGGTTCCGCGGCCGGGAGACGCTCGCCCGCCGCACCTCGGCCTGCCCGGACGGGGAATGCTGCCAGCGCCCCCCGGCCGGGCTCGCGGCGCGCTGGGAGGGCTGGGCGTGGCCGTCGGCGCGCGCGCATTCGCACATCCTGTCCGCGCTGCCCACGGGCAGCTTCCCCGGCGTGGACGACGCCGACGTGTTCGCGTTCCTGGAACGCCACGAGAAGGCGTGACGCGTCTCGCGCTCAGAGCACGCGCGCGGCCCCGGGGAGGATGAGAAGGCTGTGACCGGGACGGGAAAGCCGGCGGCCGCTTCTCGATCAGCGCGGCCGCGCCCTCCTTGACGTCTTCGCCCATGAACGTGAGCATCTCGTAGGCCGCCGACTGGTCGAAGATCGGCGCCGCCGTCCGGAGCCAGCTGTTCAGCGCCCGCTTGGTCAGCCGGATGGCGAGCTGCGGGCCGGTGGCCAGGCCGCGCGCGACGCGCAGCGCCTCGTCCAGGACCTGCTCCCGGGGCAGGGACTTGCTGACCAGGCCGATCCGCTCCGCCTCGGCTCCGGTGACCATCTCCCCGGTGAGCAGGTAGTAACGGGCCCGGGCCATCCCGCACAGCAGCGGCCAGATGATCGCCGCGTGATCGCCCGCCGCGACGCCGAGCCGGACGTGCCCGTCGCCGAGCCGGGCATCCTCGGCGCAGATGCTGATGTCCGCGAGCAGCCCCACGACCAGGCCGGCCCCCACCGCGACGCCGTTGATCGCCGACACGATCGGCTGCGGGCAGTTGACGATGTTGTAGACCAGGTCGCTCATCTCGCTGAGCATGCTGGTCACCCGGCCGTAGTCGCCGATCTGGCGCTGCACCATCGCGAGGTCCCCGCCGGCCGAGAACGCCTTGCCCGCGCCGGTGACCACGACCGCCCGGGTTTCCTCGTCGCGCGCGATATCGGCCCAGACCCGGGCGAGCTGGCCGTGCATGGCCTCGTCGGCGGCGTTGTACTTCTCCGGCCGGTTCATCGTGACCAGGAGCACCCCGTGGTCGTGCCGCTCGAAGAGCAGGCCATCGTAGCTGCCGTAGTCCATGTCGATGCGGCTCCCTCGGTCGCGGGCTGGTCTCGTCGGGCCAGGATAAGCGGCGGCCCGCTGCGCCTGGCGGGCAGCCGCCGGTTTCTGTTACTCTGGAGTAACTTGGACCCCGAGGAGCGCGATGAGCAGCGAGCACGATGCCGGCAGCGGCTTCTCCCTGGAACTGAGCCAGGACCTGCGCGAGATGCGCGACTGGATCCACGAGTTCGCCGAGACCGTGATCAGGCCCGCGGGCTCGGAGTGGGACGAGCGGGAGGAGACCCCCTGGCCCATCCTGGAGCAGGCCTCGAAGATCGGCCTGTACTCGCTGGACTTCTTCGCCCAGCAATGGCTCGAGCCCAGCGGCCTGGGCATCCCGGTCGCGTTCGAGGAACTGTTCTGGGGCGATGCCGGGATCGCGCTGTCGCTCGTCGGCACCGGCCTGGCGGCGGTGGCGGTCAGCGCCAACGGGACGCCCGAGCAGATGGCCGAGTGGCTGCCGCTGATGTTCGGGGACGCCGACGACGTGAAGCTCGGCGCCTTCTGCGTGTCCGAGCCCGACGCGGGCAGCGATGTCGCGGCCATCCGGACCAGGGCCGTCTACCGCGAGGCCAGCGACGAGTGGGTGCTGAACGGCGCCAAGTCCTGGGTCACCAACGGCGGCATCGCCAACGTGCACGTCATCGTCGCCTCGGTTGATCCGGCCCTGGGCAGCCGGGGCCAGGCGACCTTCATCGTCCCGCCGGGGACCCCCGGCCTGTCCCAGGGCCAGAAGATCCGCAAGCACGGGATCAGGGCCTCGCATACCGCCGAGGTCGTGCTCGATGACGTGCGCGTACCAGGCCGCTGCCTGGTCGGCGGCAAGGAACGGTTCGACCTCCGCCTGGCCAGGATCAGGGAAGGCGGCAGCACGGGCGAGCAGGCGGCGATGAAGACCTTCGAGGCGACGCGGCCGAGCGTCGCGGCGATGGCCGTCGGCGTCGCCCGCGCGGCCTACGAGTACGCGCGCGACTACTCGGTCGGCCGCGTCCAGTTCGGCCGGCCGATCGGCCAGACCCAGGCCATCGCGTTCATGCTCGCCGACATGAGCGCCGCCGTCGACGCGGCCCGGCTGCTGACCTGGCGGGCGGCCTGGATGGCCCGCCAGCGCAAGCGGTTCGATCACGCGGAGGGGTCGATGTCCAAGCTGGTCGCGGGCGAGACCGCGGTACGGGTCACCGAGCAGGCGATCCAGATACTCGGCGGCAACGGCTACTCCCGCGAGTACCCGGTCGAGCGCTGGCATCGCGACGCCAAGATCTTCACGATCTTCGAGGGGACGAGCGAGATCCAGCGCATGATCATCGGCCGCGCGGCCACCGGGCTCGACGTACGGTAACCAGCGCAGGCCCGCGCGGGCGGGCCGGGGCCGGGCAGTCGCCGAGCTGCGGGCGGAGGGCCTGATCAGGGACGTCTTCCTCAAGGCCGACCGCACCGGCCCGGTCCTGCTGCTCAACGACACCACCGCGGTCAAGGCACGCGAGCAGGTCCCGGCCGCGGCCGGCGCCCGGGTCCGGCCCGGCCGCTACCGTACGGCCATGACCGAAAATGTCGTGACCATCCTGCGGCACCTTGGTGCCTGACCCACGCGGGCGCGTCCGGTTCTTCGCCGCCACGCTGCCCGGCCTCGGCATCTTGCTGCGGGACGAGGCCGCCGCGCAGGACGCCCTGGAACCAGAAGACGAGGTCGGCTTTGACGGCCGGGCGGACGTCGTCTTCTTCCGGGTCCGGCGGGGTGCCCGGTTCCCGCTCGACGGGCTGCGCCTCGCGGAGGACGTGTTCGTGGCGATCGGCGACGCGCGCGGCGGGCCTGCGGACCGGGTGGCCGCGTCGCTGGTCACCCGGGCCGGGCTGGAACGCGCGCTCTCGGTCCGGGCGGCCTACGTCCGCCACCTCAGCCCGGCGATGACCTTCCGGGTGATCACCCGGGTGGTGGACGAGAGCCGGTTCAAGCGCACCGAGCTGCGCACCGCCGTCGAGCGCGCGATCAGGGCCGGCCGTCCCCGCTGGCGGATCGCAGACCCCGCCGACCTGGAGGTATGGACGGTGGAGTACCGCCGCGCCCGGTTCGTCGCCGGCCTGCGCCTGACCGACCGGCGACTGCGCCAGCACGGCGGGGGACGCGCCAGGGAACGCCACGGCGCCCTGCGCCCCGTGGCCGCCGCCGCGATGGTGCGGCTGGCGGGCGCGACGGCCGGGCGGCTCCTCGACCCTTGTTGCGGGTCCGGAACGATCGTGCAGGAGGCGCTCAAGGTCGGCTGGGACGCGCAGGGCTCCGACGCTGACCGGGAAGCGGTGGACGCGGCGCGGGCCAACGTCGCTGACGCGGTCATCCAGCGGGCCGACGCCCTGGACCTGCCGCACCCGGACGGCGCGTTCGACGCCGTGGTGACCAATCTTCCCTTCGGCCGGCAGTTCCGCCCGCGCGGCCCGGGCCCGCGCAAGCGCCGCCGGCCGCAGCGCCCCGGCCGGGAGTTCGGCCGGCTGGGTGCAGGGCGCGCTGCGGGAGGCCGCGCGGGTCACCCGGCCCGGGGGCCGGGTGGTCGTGCTCGTGCCGTCGGTCCCTGCGCCACCCGCCGGGCTTGACGCTGTCCGGCTCCTACCCGCTCCGGCTGCTGGGGGTCCCGGCGCGGATCTGGGTCTTCGGCCGTGCCTGATCCTGGCGGCCGGCGCCGGATGGACGCGGCAGACTGTACCGAAAGGCCGGGGCTGGCCTGCCGCAGCGGTACATTCGCGTCGGGCTCAGGGTCAGGCCCTTCACGACGCCGCGCGGGGCCAGCGGCATGGACCGCAGCCGGATTCCGCACGCGCTGAAGATGGCGTTAGCGATGGCGGGCGCCACCGCGATGATCGGGGTCTCGCCGCCGCCCGCGGACGGCTGATCCGGCTGGTCGATCAGCACCACCTCGACCTCGGGCAGGTCGGGGAGGCGCGGCACCCGGTACTGCGACAGCGAGGCGTTGCGGATCTGCCCGTCGGCGAAGTCGATCGCCTCGAACAGCGCGCCGCCCAGGCCCATCATCACGGCCCCCTCGACCTGGTTGGCCAGGTTGTCCGGGTTGACCACCGCGCCGCAGTCGAACGCGGTGACCAGCCGGTCGACGTGCAGCGCGCCGTCGCCGTCCACCCGGACCTGCGCCGCGGTGGCGACCCGGCCGCCCTTCTCGATGCCGCCGGCGATCCCGGTCCCGGCCCCGGCGCGCGGCGAGGCCGGCCAGCCGGCCCGGCCGGCCGCCGCGCGGAACACGTCGGCGAGCCGGCCGTCGTCCAGGTGGCGCAGCCGGAACTCCACCGGGTCGGCGCCGATCCGGTGGGCCAGCTCGTCCATGTGGGACTCCCGGGCGAAGTGGTTCGCGGTGGCGGCCAGCGCGCGGTAGGAACCCTGCGGCAGCGGCGAGTCAGCGGGCTGGAACACGATGCGCTGATTCGGGACGCGGTACGGGCTGAGGATCCCGACCGCCCCGGAGTTGATGTTCACATGCGACCAGCCGGTCATCTCACCGGACGCGTCCGCGCTGCTGCAGACGTCGATGAGCGCCGCGGGGCGCAGGTAGCCCCAGTGGAATTCCTCGTGGCGGTTCCACTGGACCTTGACCGGCCGGCCCGCGGAGCGTGACAGCCGGGCCGCCTCCACGGCGACGGAGCTGCCGTGCTTGCCGCCGAACCCGCCGCCGTAGTCGGGCACGATGACCCGCACCCGCGGTTCCGGCACGCCGAGGGCCTGCGCCAGCTCGCGCCGGGCCCGGAACGGCGTGGAGGTACCGGTCCAGACGGTGAGCTGACCGTCGTGCCAGGCGGCCACGGCGGACCGGGGCTCCAGCGGGACGTGCGCGATGTAGGCGGTCGTGTAGTGCTCGGCCAGCCGCACCGCGCCAGCGGCCAGGGCCGCGTCGACATCCCCGGCCTCGTGCCGGAACACGGCGCTGAAGCCCTCGCCGTCGATGGGGTGCGAGCGCAGGTAGTCGGCCAGGTCACCGGGCCCGGGCTGGGGGGAGCGGTCCCAGGCCGCGTCGATCGCGCTGACGGCCTGACGCGCGGCGGCCCCGGTCGGGGCCACGACCCCGATGAAGCCATCCTCGGCGACCACGCTCACCCCGGGCAGTGCCTGCGGCCGGCGCGGTGTCGGCGCTGCGCAGCGTGGCGCCGAACGCCGGGGCGCGCAGCACGCAGCCGTGCAGCATCCCGTCCGCGCGCAGGTCCGCCGGGAAGCGCTTGATGCCGGTGACCACGTCGGCGCCGCCCGCGGCCCGCGCGGGCCGGCCTGCCGAGCGCCAGGCCGCCGGCGGGGTCACCGGCCCGTCGGCCGGCACCTTCTCGACCCGGCGGACACCGGCCAGCAGCTCGGGGTAGCCGACGCTCGGCGCGCCGTCGGGGCCGGCCACGATCCCGCCCGCCACGGTCAGGTCCGCGACGGGCAGGCCGAATCGCTCCGCCGCCGCCTCGCGCAGCAGCTCGCGCGCGGCCGCCGCCGCCGCGCGGAGCGGGGGCGCGGCGTACGGCATCGAGCGGCTGCCGAAGGTGCCCAGGTCGAAGGGTGACACGTCGGTGTTGCCCATCACCACGCGCACCGAGCCCGGCGGCACGGCGAGCTCCTCGGCGACCAGCATCCCGAGCGCGGTGCGGGTGCCCTGGCCTGCCTCGACCTTGCCGGTGAACGCGGTCACCGAGCCGTCGGCCCCGACATGGACCCACGCGTCGTCCGGGCCACCCCACCGGCCCTGGCCCGGCCCGGCGGCCGCGTCGGCGTCCTCGGCGACCACGGTGACCAGGCCGTCGGGGAGCTGCTCGAAGAACGAGGCCGCGTCCCTGGCCTGGTCCCAGGGCAGCGCCCCGGGCCCGCCGGACGGGCCGGGGTCCCGGACGAGGTCGGCGGCACCGGCTCGAGCAGTTCCGGCTGCTCCATCAGCTCGGCCGCGCGCCGGACCGCGCGCAGGATCCGCGGATAGGTACAGCAGCGGCAGACGTTCCCGGCCAGCTCGGCCGCGATCCGGGCGTCATCCGGGCGCGTCACCCGGTTGAGCAGCGCGGCGGTGGCGGTCAGCCAGCCCGGGGTGCAGTACCCGCACTGCATCGCCCCCAGTTCCAGCCAGGCCTGCTGCACCGGATGCAGCACCCCGTCCTCGGCCAGGCCCTCGACGGTCGTGACCCGCTGGCCGGCCGCCTCGGCCGCCGGCGTGATGCACGAGGTCACCGCGCGCCGGCCGATCAGCACGGTGCAGGCGCCGCACGCGCCCTCGCCGCAGCCGAGCTTCGGGCCGGTGATCCCCAGGTCCTCCCGGAGCACATCGAGCAGGCTCCGGCCGTCGCCGGCCGTCACCTGCCGCTGGGTGCCGTTGACGGTGACCGTGAATTGCATGCGCCATCCATTCCTGCGCCACGACCTGGGCCAGTGAGCCTTTTCATCCTGCCCGTGGCGGCCCCCATACTCTGAGCCGGACAGCAACGAAGGGAAAAGGCTGAGTTTCTGACGATAGCTCACAACTGTCCGGCTGGGCCGCAGCGGTGTCGCCCGAGGCCGTCCGTACCGTTGCGGTGGCGGCAAGGCGTAAGAATGTCTCATGAGCAAGCAGCAGCAGTCGAATCCGCCGCCCCACGGTGATAAGCCCGTTCCCACGGCACCGCCGCCGCCGCCCGCGTGGCGGCACTGGCTCTGGCCGATCGCGCTGCTCGCGACGATAGCGCTGTACCTCTTCCTGCCCGGGATACACGTCAACCAGCCGGTCAGCCTGAGCTACTCGCAGTTCATCGCGGACGCCAGCGCGCACAAGATCAAGACCGTGGACTTCGGCAACGGCGCGAGTGGGTCGAACACCACGGCGACCGGTGAGCTGACGGACGGGAAGTCGTACACGACTGTCATTCCCGGCCCGCCCACGCCCCAGCTCAGCCAGCAGCTGACCGCGGACGGCGTGAAGACGGTGACCGCGGCGCCGCCCAGCTCGGGCCTGGGCACCGACCTGCTGTACTGGCTGTTCCTGCTGCTGCCGTTCGTCTTCGTGTTCTGGCTGTTCCGGCGGATGAGCCGGGGCGCCGGGGCGGCGGGCGGCTTGCAGGGTGTCCTCGGCGTGGGCCGGAGCAGGGCGAAGGTCTTCGACGCCGAGCGGCCGTCGACCAAGTTCAGCGACGTGGCCGGCTACGAGGGAGTCAAGGCCGAGATCAGCGAGGTGGTCGACTTCCTGCGCAATCCCGACCGGTACCAGCGGGCGGGCGCGATGGCACCGCGCGGCCTGCTGATGATCGGCCCGCCGGGCACCGGCAAGACCCTGCTCGCCCGGGCGGTGGCCGGCGAGGCGTCGGTGCCGTTCTTCTCGGTCACCGGCTCGAGCTTCGTGGAGCTGTTCGTCGGCGTCGGCGCGGCCCGGGTCCGTGACCTGTTCAGCGAGGCGCGCAAGCGGGCCCCCGCGATCATCTTCATCGACGAGATCGACGCCATCGGCCAGCGCCGCGCGGGCGCGGGCGTCGCGGTGTCCAACGACGAGCGGGAGCAGACCCTCAACCAGCTGCTGTCCGAGATGGACGGGTTCGACGTGAGCCAGGGGATCGTGGTGCTCGGCGCGACCAACCGCCCCGAGGTGCTCGACCCGGCGCTGCTGCGCCCGGGCCGGTTCGACCGCCAGGTCACGGTCCCGCTGCCGACCCTGCCCGAGCGGGAGGCCATCCTGGTCGTGCACTGCCGGGACAAGAAGCTCGCCCCCGACGTCGACCTGAACGTCGTGGCCCGGGGAACTCCCGGCTTCTCCGGCGCGGACCTGGCCAACCTGGCCAACGAGGCGGCGATCAACGCGGTCCGCGACAACCGCGACGTGCTGACCGCCGAGGACTTCTCCAACGCCCGGGACCGGATCATACTCGGCCGCCGGGAGGGTTCCAACGTGCTGCTGCCGGAGGAGAAGCACTCGGTCGCGATCCACGAGTCCGGTCACGCCCTGGTCGCCGCGCTCTCCGAGCACGCCGACCCGGTCGCGAAGATCACGATCCTGCCGGCCGGGCAGACGCTCGGCGTCACCGAGCAGCTGCCGCTGGACGAACGGCACCTGTACCAGGAGGACTACCTCACCGACTCCCTGGCCGTGCGGCTCGGCGGCCGCGCCGCCGAGCTGGTCGAGTTCGGCCAGGGCTCGACCGGCGCGGCGAACGACCTGGCCAGCGCCACCGACCTGGCCACCAAGATGGTCCGCGAGTTCGGCCTGTCGCCCGCGCTCGGCCCGATCGGGTACCCGGAAGGCGGCTCGGTGTTCCTCGGCGGAGGCGGCGGGCAGGGGCTGTCCAGCCGGCCGTTCGCCGAGGCCACCCAGGCCACCATCGACAGCGAGGTGTCGCGGCTGCTGCGCGAGGCCGAGCAGACCGCGATCGAGCTGCTCCGCTCGCACCGGGCCGAGCTGGAGCAGCTGGTCAACCTGCTGCTCGAGAAGGAGACGGTGGACGGCGAGGAGGTGTACCGGATCGTCGGCAAGCCGGTGCCCGAACACCGGCCGGAGGAGATGGCGATCGGCCCGCGGGCCGCCGCCGCCACCCATGTCGCCCGCGACGGGACCCGGCCGGCCGTGCCCAGGAGTGGTAACCAGCCCGCATGAAGCTCCTCGTCCTCGGCGCCGGCGACGTGCGCCGCGTGCTGGCCTACGACGAGTGCGCCGACGCCATGCGCGACGCGCTCGCCGCGCTGGCCCGCGGCCAGGTGCACCAGCCGCTGCGGACGATCATCAGGCCGCCGGGTGCGGCCGGGATGATGGCCCTGATGCCGGCCTACCGGGCGGACGGCGCCGCCCCGGCCGGGGCCGGAGAGGGCGACGCCGCCGGGGAGGCCGCCTACGGCCTCAAGGCCATCTGCATCTTCCCCGGCAACCCGGCCGCGGGCCTGGACTCGCATCAGGGCGTCGTGCTGCTGTCCAGCGCGCAGACCGGCGAGCCGCTGGCGATGCTCAACGCCTCGGCCGTGACCGAGATCCGCACCGCCGCCGTGTCGGCCGTCGCCACCGAGCTGCTGGCCCGCGCCGACGCGACGGAGCTGGCCATCATCGGCACCGGCGTCCAGGCCCGGTCGCACCTGCTGGCCATCGCGGCGGCGCGGCCGCTGACCGGCATCCGGGTGGCCGGCCGGGACCCGGCCAAGGCGCGCCGGTTCGCGGCGGACATGCGCGAGCACGCCCCGGTGCCGGTGACGGCCTGCGGCTCGGCCGCCGACGCGGTCAGCGGAGCCGGGATCGTCGTGACCGCGACCAGCTCGGCCGAGCCGGTGCTGCGCCGGGACTGGCTGGCCCCCGGTGCCCACGTCAACGCGGTCGGGGCGTGCGTCCCGCAGGCCCGCGAGCTCGACACCGAGACGATGGCCGCGGCCGCCCTGTTCACCGACAGCCGCGAGTCGGCCGCCAGCGAGGCCGGCGACTACCTGCTGGCGCGAGGCCGAAGGCGCGATCGGGCCGGACCACATCCGGGCCGAGATCGGCGAGGTACTGACCGGCGCCGCGCCGGGCCGCGCCGACGACGCCGAGATCACGGTGTTCGAGTCGCTCGGCCTGGCGGCCGAGGACCTGGCCGCGGCCGCGCTGGCGTACCGGAAGGCCGCCGAGCTCGGCGCCGGGTCCTGGGTGGAGTTCTAGGTGCCGGGCCCTACGATGAGCCGGTGACTTCAGCCGGTTACCTCCGCTTCCCGCACATCCACGGCGACGTCGTCGCCTTCATCGCCGAGGACGACGTATGGCTCGCCCCGGCCGGCGGCGGCCGGGCCTGGCGGGTCTCGGCCGACCGCGCGGCGACGAGCCACCCCCGGATCTCCCGGGACGGCACGCTGATCGCCTGGACCAGCAGCCGGTACGGCCCGCCCGAGGTCTACCTGGCCGGGATCGACGGCGGGAACGGCCGCCGGTTCAGCTACTGGGCCGACCAGGCCACCCGGGTCTGCGGCTGGACACCGGACGGCGAGGTCATCGCGGTCACCGCCGCGGGCCAGCCCTTCAGCCACTTCACCTGGGCCTACGCGCTGCCCACCGCGGAGGCTGGAGGATGACGGCGCGGCGCCTGGTGGCCGGCGGCTGCCGTTCGGCCAGGTGGCCGACCTGGCCATCGAGCCGGCCGGGGTCGCGCTGCTGACTTCGGTCTATCGCGATCCGGCGTTCTGGAAGCGATACCGGGGCGGGACCGCGGGACGGCTGTGGACGCGCCCGGACGGCGCGGAAGCAAGCCAGCCGGCGCCGGAGTTCACCCGGATACTCGCCGGCCTGGCGGGCCAGCTCGCCAGCCCCATGCTGGTCGGCGGCAGGCTGGCGTTCCTGTCTGACCACGAGGGCACGGGCAACCTGTACTCCTGCGCGCTGGACGGCAGCGACCTGCGGCGGCATACCGACCACGACGGCTGCTACGCGCGGAACGCCAGCACCGACGGCCAGCGGATCGTGTACCACTGCGCGGGCGACGTCTGGCTGCTCGACGGGCTCGACGCACCGGACGGACCCAGGCGGCTTGAGTTCAGCCTCGGCTCGCCGGCGGCGCGGGCGCCGAGGCTGATCTCGGCCGAGGATCACCTGGGCGAGCTGTCCTGTGATCACTCCGGCCAGGCCAGCGCGATCGAGGTGCGCGGCACCGTGCACTGGCTCACCCACCGCGACGGCCCGGCGCGGGCCCTGTCGGTCGTCTCCGGCGTCCGGGCGCGGCTGCCCCGGGTGCTCGGCCAGACCGGCCGGGTCGCCTGGGTGACCGATGCCGAGGGCGCGGACGCGATCGAGATAGCCGAGATCGCCGGGACCGCTCCCGCGGCCCCGGCGCGGCGGCTCGCGGCCGGCGCCATCGGCTGGGTGGCCGACCTGGCCGCCGCGCCGGATGGCAGCGCCGTCGCCGTGGCCGCGCGCGACGGCAGGCTGCTCGCCGTGGACACCTCGTCCGGTGCGGTGACCGAGCTGGCGTCATCCCGCAACGGCGAGGTCACCGGGCTGGCCTGGTCACCCGACTCGGCCTGGCTGGCGTGGTCGCATCCCGGGCCGGAGCAGCTGCGGCAGCTGCGCATGGTCCAGCCGGCCGAGCCCCGGCCGCACCGTCGTGGACGTGACGGACGCGCGGTTCACCGACACCGACCCGGTCTTCACCGGGGACGGCAAGTACCTGGCGTTCCTGTCCGTGCGCAGCTTCGACCCGGTGTACGACGCCCACGTCTTCGATCTGTCCTTCCCGTACGGGTGCCGCCCCTACCTGGTGCCGCTGGCCGCGGCGACCCCGTCGCCGTTCGCCCCGCTGCCCGGCGGCCGGCCGGTCGGCGGCCGCTCGGAGGACGAGGCCGCAGGCCGGCCGGGCCAGGCAGGCCCGGGCGGGAGCGGCCACGCCGATGACGAGGCCGGCCCCGGGCGACGGCGAGCGCGAGGACGCGCCCCCGCCGGTCGTGGTGGACACCGACGGCCTGGCCGGCCGGATCGTGCAGGTTCCGGTGGTCGAGTCGCGCTACTCGTCGCTGCGCGCGGTCAAGGGCGGGCTGGCCTGGCTCAAGGAGCCGGTCATCGGGAGCCTGGGGGAAGGCGGCCCGCAGCTCGGCGACGCGGCGCCGCGGCCGAGCCTGGAGCACTTCGACCTGGAGTCGCAGCGGTGCACCGAGCTGATCGAGGAGCTGGACTGGTTCGAGGCCAGCGGCGACGGCAGCGTCCTGGTCGTCTCCGACCACGGGAAGCTCACGGTGGTGCCGGCCAACCGCAAGGCGGACTCGGACAACCCGGCGGACCGGGTGGAGGTCGACAGGTCCCGGGCCAGGTTCCTCGCCGACCCCGCCGCGCTGTGGCGCAACGCCTACGCCGAAGCCGGTCGCTACATCCGGCATGACTTCTGGGTCGCCGACCTGGCCGAGGTGGACTGGGACGGCGCGGAAGAGCTCTACCGCCCGCTGCTGGACCGGATCGCCGGCCCCCGGGACTTCGCCGACCTGCTGTGGGAGATGCTCGGCGAGCTCGGCACCTCACACGCCTATGTCTCGGCGGCCGCCGACGAGCATGACGACCCCGAGCCCGGGCTCGGCCTGCTCGGAGCGGACCTGGAGCGCGGCGCCGACGGGCGGTGGACGGTGCGCCGGGTGGTGCCGGGGGAGTCCTCCGACCCCCGGGCTCGCTCCCCGCTGGCCACGCCGGGCGCGCAGGTCGGCCCGGGAGACACGCTGCTCGCGGTGGACGGGCAGCTGCTCGACGGGACCGGGCCGGGCCCGCTGCTGATGGGCGCGGCCGGCAAGCCGGTGGAGCTGACCATCGCCCCGGCCGCGGGGCGGCGAGGTCCGCCGCGCCGTGGTCATCACGCTCGCCGAGGAGCGGCGGCTGCGCTACCAGGACTGGGTCGCCGGACGGCGGCAGCAGGTCCGGGAGCTCAGCGACGGGCGGATCGGCTACCTGCACGTTCCGGACATGGTCAGCGCGGGCTGGGCGGACTTCCACCGCGACCTGCGCGCGGAAATGATCCGCGAGGCGCTGATCGTGGACGTCCGGGGCAACCGCGGCGGGCACACGTCCCAGCTCGTGGTGGAGAAGCTCGCGCGGCGCGTGATCGGCTGGGACGTGCCGCGCGGTCTTGAGCCCCGGACCTACCCGGAGGACGCCCCGCGCGGGCCGGTGGTGGCGCTGACCGACGAGTTCGCCGGCTCGGACGGCGACATCGTGACCGCCGCCATCAAGATCCTGGGCCTCGGACCGGTGGTGGGGACGCGCACCTGGGGCGGCGTGATCGGCATCGACGGGTGGCACCGGCTGGTCGACGGCACCGGAATCACCGCTCCCCGCTACTCGACGTGGCTGAACGGCTTCGGGTGGGACGTGGAGAATCACGGCGTCGACCCGGACGTCGAGGTGGTCGTCTCGCCCGAGGATCAGGTGGCGGGCCGGGACCCGCAGCTGGAGACCGCGGTCCGGATGGCGCTCGACGCGCTCGCGGCCCGTCCCGCGGCCGCCGCCCCGGCCACCGCCGACCGGCCGTCCAGGCGGCGCCCCCCGCTGCCCCCGCGCCCCGGCGCCGGCTGACCGGCACCGGGCGGAACCGGGAGCGGCGGCGCCGCGTCCAAGCGGCAAGAATCCCGCGACCCGGGAGTGGTGCCATGCCGGTCAGAATCACGCCAGCGCGTCCGGGCGGTGGCCCTGGGCGCCGCGGCCGCCGCCCTGCTGATCGGGGCCTTCGCGCTCGGCACCAGCCGGGGCAGCGCGCCATCCGCCGGGCCGCGGCTGGCGGGCGCTCAGCTCACCTCGTCGGCGTCGGCGACAGCCAAGATCACGGTCACCGGCACCGGCACGGTCACCGGGACCCCGAACCAGCTGACGCTCGACATGGGCGTCCAGGTGAACGGGGCCTCGGTGGATTCGGCGCTGCAGCAGGCCAGCCAGGCGGCGCGCCAGGTCACGGACGCCCTGCGGCACCAGGGCGTCGCCGCGGCGGACATCCAGACCTCCGGCCTGTCGGTCCAGCCCGACTACGCCTCCGGCTCGCAGGTGCCCGACGGCTACCAGGCCAGCGAGTCGCTCACCGCGACGCTGGTCCAGATGGCCGCGGCGGGTGCCCAGATCCAGGCCGCGGTGCACGCCGGCGGCAACGCCGCCACCGTCGATGACATCTCGCTCAACCTGGCCGACACCAGCGGGCTGCTCGCCACGGCGCGGGCCCGCGCGGTCGCCGACGCCCGGGTCAAGGCGGCCCAGTACGCCAGGGCGCTCGGCCAGCCGCTCGGGCCCGTGCTCAGCATCAGCGACCAGACCCCCGCGCCCGTCCGGTCGTGCCGTTCGCCAACACAGCGGCGGGCAGGGCCGCCTCGGTTCCCGATCTCCCCGGGCTCCCAGCAGCTCAGCGTCTCGGTCACGGTCGTGTACGCCCTCGCGTGACACCGAGCGAGCCAAAGGGCGCCGCCGTCTGGACTGACGAGCGAGGCGCGAGGAACGAGCGCCCGAGCGAGGAGGGAAGACGGCGGGTCAAAGCGCCCGGAGGCGAGCGAGGAGGGTGGAGCGCCCGGAGGCGAGCGAGGAGGGTGGAGCGCCGGAGGCGAGCGAGGCTACTATAAACCGATGCGCGCGAACCTCACCGCTGGCTGGTGGCGCCGCCCCTGAGGCGGTTCCTGGTTCGCGCACGCTGCAGATCCTGAAGGCGACCGCCCGGCAGCCGGCGGTCGCCTTTGCTGTCTGCGCCGGCCGGCACCGGGCCCGATGACGAGGCGAGGGCCGATATGGACCTGACACAGTTCGAGACCGGCGGCGGCGTCCGGGTGAGCCGCACCGCCGCTCCGTTTGACCCCGCGCTGCTGGAGGGGATGACCCGGCAGGTCGAGGCGCGCCGCGGCGGGGTGCTGAGCTCCGGGATGGAGTACCCGGGCCGCTACAGCCGGTGGCACCTGGCCTACGTCGACCCGTGCATCGAGCTGGTCGCGCGCGGCAGGCGGGTCACGGCCACCGCGCTGAACGGCCGCGGCCTGGTGCTCCTGCCGGTGATCGCGGACGCCATGCTCCGGGCCGGGGAGGAAGTGCCGGCCGGAGGTCGGCCCGAGCAGGCGGCGGATGTCACCCCCAACATCTGCCACTGTGGTGATCCCGGAGGCCGGCGGCACATTCACCGAGGAGGAGCGCAGCCGGCGGCCCACCGTGTTCGCCGCGCTGCGCGAGATCATCGCGGCGCTGCGCGGCCCGGATCCGCATCTCGGCCTGTACGGCGCGTTCGGTTACGACCTGGCTTTCCAGTTCGAGCCGGTGCGGCAGCGGCACGCTCGCCCGGCCAGCCAGCGGGACCTGGTCCTGCACCTGCCCGACCAGCTCTACGTGCTGGACCGCAAGCGGGAGACCGCGACCTGCTACAGCTACGAGTTCGAGGTGGACGGTGCCTCCACCCGCGGGCTTTGCCGCACGACCACGCCGGGCCATCGGCGCCAGGGTGAGGAGAGCCGGCCCGTTGTGGCTTCTGATCTTCCCGCCGACCCGCGGCCTGGCTCCTATGCGCGCGTGGTGGAGCAGGCCCGGGAGCGCTTCGCCCGCGGCGACCTGTTCGAGGTGGTGCCGAGCCATGTCTTCCACGGGGCGTGCGACTCGCCGGCCGCCTTCTACGAGCGGCTGCGGCAGCGTAACCCGGCGCCGTACGAGTTCTTCCTCAACCTGGGGGAGTCCGAGTACCTGGTCGGGGCCTCGCCGGAAATGTACGTGCGGGTGACCGGTGACCGGGTGGAGACCTGCCCGATCGCGGGGACGATCGCCCGCGGCGCGGACCCGCTGGCCGACGCCGAGAACATCCGGACCCTGCTCACCTCGGCCAAGGAGGAATCCGAGCTGACCATGTGCACGGACGTGGACCGCAACGACAAGTCCCGGGTCTGCCAGCCGGGCAGCGTGCGGGTCATCGGCCGGCGCCAGATCGAGATCTACAGCCGGCTGATCCACACCGTGGACCACGTGGAGGGGCGGCTGCGGCCCGGCTTCGACGCGCTGGACGCGTTCTTGACCCACATGTGGGCGGTGACCGTCACCGGCGCGCCCAAGACCTGGGCCATGCAGTTCATCGAGGATCACGAGGACGGCCCGCGGCGCTGGTACGGCGGGGCGGTCGGGATGATCGGGTTCGACGGCGGGATGAACACCGGGCTCACCTTGCGCACGGCGCACATCTCCGGCGGGATCGCCTCGGTCCGGGCCGGCGCCACGCTGCTGTTCGAGTCGGACCCGGCGGCCGAGGAACGCGAGACCCAGCTCAAGGCGCGCGCGCTGCTGGAGACCCTCGGCGGGCCGGCGCCGCAGCCGGACCCCGGGGCGCCGGACGCCGGCGCGGCGCCCGGCGCTGGCCTGCGGGTCCTGCTGGTCGATCACCAGGACTCGTTCGTGCACACCCTGGCCGGCTACTTCCGCGAGGCCGGAGCGGAGGTGACCACGCTGCGGGCTGGATTTGACCCGGCGCGGCTCGAGGTGTACCGGCCCGACCTCGTGGTGCTGTCACCGGGTCCGGGCCGGCCGTCGGACTTCGGCTGCGACGAGCTGCTGACCGCGCTGGACGAGCGGGGCATCGCCGCGTTCGGCGTGTGCCTGGGACTGCAGGCGATGGTGGAGCACGCCGGCGGGCGCCTCGACCTGCTGGCCTCGCCCGCACACGGCAAGCCCGGAACGGTGCGGGTGCTGGGCGGCGCGGCCGGCTCCGGGCTGCTGGCCGGCCTGCCGGCCGAGTTCACCGCCGGGCGGTACCACTCGCTGCACGCGGTGCCCGCCGGGGTCCGCGGCGGGTTCTCGGTGACCGCGGTGACCCCGGACGGCGTGGTCATGGCGATCGAGGACGACGCGGCCGCCCGGTGGGGCGTGCAGTTCCACCCGGAATCGATCCTGACCGCATCCGGCCGCGCGGGCCACCAGGTGATCGCGAACGTACTGCGGCTGGCCCGCACCCGGTCGCAGGACGCCGCCGTCGCCGCGGTCCGCTGACCGGTGCGCGGCCGTCATACCCGGACCGTGGCTCCCCGGCGCGCTACCCCGCTGGGCGCGGGCCTCACACTCCGCGCTGCTTCAGCCAGTTCAGCACGTAGTCGGCGACCTCGCGCCAGCCGTGGTCGATGGTGAGCGAGTGCCCCCGGTCCGCGAAGTCCCGGAAGTCCGTCACCGCGGGCGACTTGTGGTACTGCTTGCGGGTGGCCATGCTGATGGCGGCCGGGACGGTGTGGTCCTGGCCGCCTGCGGTCACCAGCAGCGGCCCGCGGTCCCGGTTGCCGGTGTTGACCTTGGCTGGCGAGTGCGGGGTGAAGTTGGCCAGGGCCGCCTCGAACAGCGGCTTGCCCGGTGACGGGATGTTCCAGCGCTCGTAGAGGTCGGCCGACTCCTGCTCGGGCAGCGCGTTCCCGAAGCCGTAGCGGAACTGCTCGGCGGTCAGCGAGATCGCCTCGCGGCGGTTGGCCGGCTTGCGCAGCGCGATCGAGGCCACCCGCAGCGCCGACACGGGCAGCACCAGCACGCCCTGGATGGGCGCCGGGTCGATCGCCACCCCGGCCGCGGCCAGGTCCTGCCCGAGCAGCCGCTGCGCGATCAGGCCGCCGAAGGAGTGGCCGATGACGATCGGCGGGGCGTCCAGGCCCCGGATGATCTGCGCGTAGTGGTCGACCACGTCGTCGATGCCCTTGTCGGCCACCCGGCTGGGGTCGCGCCGGGTTTCCTCGACGGTGTCGGAGTCTCCGGGCCAGCCCGGTGCGGTCGGCGCGTAACCCGCCTCCCGGAACAGGTCCACCCACGGGTCCCAGGAGGTGGCGTGCAGCCACAGGCCGTGGACGAACACGACGGGCCGGCCAGCCGGCACGACCGAGGTGTCGCCTGTCGTCGCGGGGACATCACCTGGGGATCCGCCCTGGGTCTCGTCTTGGCTCTCGGCTTGGGTTTCGCCTGCCGTCTCGCGGGGACTCGCCTTGGGTGTCGTCTGGTTGCGTCATCTCGTGCTCTCCCGTCCGCTGTGCTGACGTGCCGTTCGAAGAGCTGACATCCAACGCCGCTGCTTACCCCATTCTTTCCCACCCGTAACGGAGCCGCTACCCAGCAACAGCGCCGGAGGCGGCCGACCAGCGCAGACCGCGGCGCCACGGGAGGCTGCGGGAAGCCGCTGGAAGCCGCGGGATGTCACCGGTCCCCGGTAGGGTCCGGTGCCATGAAGAGCGTGCAGCCCGAGGTGTTCCTCGTCGCCCGGCCCGAGATCGACTACGACCAGCTGGCCGCGTACCTGAGCGAGGTCGGCGGCGAGAAGTGGCTGGAGAAGCTGGACCGCGGCGACCTGGAAACGACGCGCAGAACCTGGCCGAGTTCGCTGGACGTCTGTGCTACGACCCCGCTACAGAAATCCTGACCGAGGGTGGCTGGAAGCGGTTCGAGGCTCTCGAGCCGGACCTCGACCGTGTCCTGACATGGAACCGTGTTGAGGAGCGGGCGGAGTTCCAGCCGTTCTCGCTGGTCCGATACGACTACGAAGGGCCCGTGCTGCAAATCCAGCAGCGTGGACTGGACCTCCTTGTGACCCCCGAGCACCGGATGTGGGTGCAGAAGCAGGAAAGCGAGGGGAGATGGAGTTCCTGGCATTTCGCCACTGCTGAGACCATGAGCAACCGCGGCACTTGGCGGTTCCGGCGAGACTCCGCTCCCGTGAGCGGGAGTGTGAGCGACGACGAGTGCGTGATCTTGGCCCGGCCTTATCACTCCGGGCGTCACGACCGGGGCAATGGCACCAGGGTACAAATGACACGGGAACTGCGTCTGCCGGTCCTGTCCTACGCCAGACTGTTGGGATACGTCATCGCGGAGGGCTACGCGCACTTCCCGAAGAACGGCGCCGGGGCGTACGTGGGGATTACGCAGACCAAGGGCCCGGTGCTGGATGACATCCGCGCCACCATCGAGAGTCTCGGGCTGTGCCATCGGGAGTACAGCGATCCTCACAAGCCGCAGGTGGTAACCATACGCATTACCAGCGGACGCGACTTCGCAAGGCGCGTGCAGGCGGACGCCGGCAGCGGTGCGCGAAACAAGCGGGTCCCGCGCTGGCTCATGGAGCATAGGGATAGGCGAGTACTTGAGGCCCTCTGGGCGGCCATGTGGGCTGGCGACGGCAGCATGGCCAAGAACTCGAAGACCTACACGACCACGTCCGAGGGACTAGCCGGTGACGTGCAGGAGCTGCTTCTCAGGCTCGGGAAAGCATCCTCCGTCAGCTGTCATCGTCGCGGAGAGCAATCTCTCTATCTGGTTCGTGTGCTTCAGAGCGGCACTATTGGCAGCCATCCGGCGGCAAGGACGTGGAAGCCTTACAAGGGGCCAGTATGGTGCGTATCAACAGCTCACGGCATTGTGTACGTGCGGCGCAACGGCCACGGCGTCTGGTGCGGCAACTGCTACCGCTCCTGGGAGCCGGGGCTCAACCCAAACATCATGCGGGTCCGAGCGACCAGGACAAGTATCTGCAGAACATCCTGCCCAGGCGCACGGTTCGGTGCTGGAGCACGTCAGCTTCAGCTTCGTGCTGCATAACATCTCAAGAGTCTGTTCGCATGAGATCGTTCGCCATCGGCCGGGGGTGGCGATCTCGCAGGAGTCGCTGCGGTTCGTGCGGCTGGCCGACATCCCGTTCTGGTTCCCGGACTGGGCGCTGGCCGACGCCGAGCTGATGAAGCGGTCGACCGCGCTGCTGGAGCAGATGGAGGAGTTCCAGCGGTGGATGGCCGGGCACTTCGGGCTGGACGAGGAGGGCGTCCCGTTCCACGAGAAGAAGCACAAGACCTCGTTCATGCGCCGGTTCGCGCCGGACGGGGTGGCCACCGGCCTGCTGTGGACGGCGAACATCCGGACGCTGCGGCACACCATCGAGGCGCGCACCGATCCCGGCGCCGAGGAGGAGATCCGGCTGGTGTTCGGGAAGATCGCCGAGCTGATGCGGGCCGAGGCCCCGGCCCTGTTCAGCGACTACGAGATCACCGACGGCGCGTGGATACCGAGGTGGCGCAAGGTGTGACAGTGTTGCGCATGCCAGAGATCTCGTTCCCGGTAGACGGCGGGACCGGGCGCGGCTACCTGGCCGTGCCGCCGGCTGGGTCGGCCGAACCGGAAGATCCGGCAGCGGGTCAGCCGAGCCGGAAGGTCCGGGCGAGGCGGCTAAGCCGGGCCCGTGGCCCGGTGTCGTGGTGATTCACGAGGCGTTCGGGCTGAACGACGACATCAGGGCTAAGGCGGACCAGTTCGCGGCGCGCGGGTACCTGGCCCTCGCCCCCGACCTGTACGACGGCAGGCCCTGGCTGCGCTGCGTGCTCGGCGCGTTCCGCCAGCTCCGGGCCGGGTCCGGGTCGGCGTTCACCGGCGCTGGAGGCGGCGCGCAGCTTCCTGGCGGCCCAGCAGGACTGCACCGGGAGGACCGGGGTCATCGGGTTCTGCATGGGCGGCGCGTTCGCGCTGCTCTGCGCGCCGTCCGGCGGCTTCGCGGCCGCCGCGGTGAACTACGGCGAGGTGCCCCGGGACGCGGAGAGCGCGCTGCGGGGGGCCTGCCCGATCGTCGGAAGCTACGGGGCCAAGGACCTGATGGGCACCAAGCACCCGGAACGGCTGAAGCGCGCGCTCACCGCCCTGGAGATCCCGCACGACGTGACGGTGTACCCGGGTTCGGGGCACCGCTTCATGACCGAGGGGTCGGGCGCGGGCGCGGCGCTGGCCCGGTTCACCCGGATGGACTACCAGGAGTCGGACGCGGCGGACGCGTGGCGGCGCATCTACGCGTTCTTCGGCGAGCACCTCGGCGCGTGACGGCCGCGCCATCAGCGGCAACAGGCCGTTTGGCCCCGCCAGCGCCGCGCCGTGCACCATGATGGGCTCATGACTCGCCCGCTGATCGGCATCACCAGCGAGATGGCCGCCGCAGGCTGGGACGACCGCGTGCGGGAGGCCGTGCTGCTGCCGGCCAGCTACGCCTGGGCGCTGCAGCGAGCCGGGTGCGTCCCGGTCCTGCTGCCGCCCGCGGCGTACGGCGCCGCGAGCCTCGCGGCCCGCCTCGACGGGGTGGTGTTCTCCGGCGGCGTCGGCACCGGCGCCCGGCGCCACGGCGCGCCGCCGCGTGACGAGGCACCCGAGCCGGACCTGGCCCGCGAGGCGGGCGAGCTCGCGCTGATGCGCGCGGCCATCGACACCGGGCTTCCCGTGCTCGCGATCGGCCGTGGCATGTACCTGCTGAACGCGGCCCGGGGCGGGTCGGTGACCGAGGGCGGGAACGGCCCGGCCGGCCACGGCAGCAACGGCGCCGTGGCCCCGCGAGCCTCCCGTGAGGTGCGGATCAGCCCGGGCAGCAGGCTGGGCCGGCTGCTCGGCCCGAGCGTGACGGTGCCCGCCGAGCCTGCGCCCGCGGGCCGCCAGCCGGTGCTGGACCGGCTGGGCCGCGGCGTGGAGGCGGTGGCCTGGGCCGACGATAAGGCCGTGGCCGCGGTCGAGCTGGCCGGGCACCCGTTCGCGATCGGCCTGCAGTGGCACCCGGAGGACGGCGACGGCACGCGGCTGTTCGAGGACTTCCGGGACGCGGCCACCAGCCGCGCGGCCGCAGCCTGACTCCGAGCGAGCCAAAGAGCGCGCCGCCGTCTGTGAAGGGGGATGGGGAGGTGGGCGAGGTGCGAGGAACGAGCGCCCGAGCACTCCGAGCGAGCCAAAGGGCGCGCCGCCGTCTGGACTGACGAGCGAGGGTGCGAGGAACGAGCGCCCGAGCGAGGAGGGAAGACGGCGGGTCAAAGCGCCCGGAGGCGAGCGAGGAGATTAATAGTTCGAGCGGGCGCCGAACATCTCCGCCAGCCGGTTCGCCAGCGCCAGGTCCCCTTCCATGGTCATCCGGCCGTCCAGGATCAGCGGGTAGAAGCTGCCTGCGGTGGTGAGCACCCGGATGAAGTCCGTCAGCGGGACGCTGATCGTGAGCGCCGCGTCCGCGCTGCCGCCCTGGTGCACCCGGGCCCGCCCGTCGCGGACTTCGATGGCCCAGGGCCGGCGGGTTCCGTCGGCCAGCCCGAGGTCGTAGACGATCGCGCCGTCGAACCCCGCGGCCCGGCCCGGGTCGAACTGGCGGGTCATCATCCCGAACACGGCCCGCTGGGCCTGGCTGGTCCCGAAGACCTGCTCCAGCCGGGAGTCGGACATCCGGCCGACCACGCGCCGCAGGCCAGCCTGGCCGCGGCCGCGCACTGACTCCCGCGCTGCGTGGCGGGCCCGGCCGGCCAGGGCGCGCAGCGGCACGCGCGCCGACGTCCGCGTCCCCGCGACCTCCGCGTCCTCGTTCACCTCGTAGGGCGCGGGCAGCGTCCGCGGGGCGGCGCGCCGGGCCAGGGCCTTGTCGACCGCGGCCGCCAGCCGGTCGGCCTTGGCGAGTTCCTTCTCTTCCCGGCCGTCGGCGAAGCGGGGCAGGACCTCGCGGGCGAACAGCTCGATGCTCTCGCAGATGTGCTCGTGCCGGTTGTTCCCGGCCTGCAAGACGAACATCACCTGGTCCACGCCGGCCGCCTCGTAGCGGGCGATCAGGTCGGTGACCTGGCCGGGGGTGCCGATCGCGCCGCGCAGCGAGCCCATCCCCGCCTGCAGCAGCCGCACCGCGAGCGGCTGCGCGTTCGCGTAGACGATCTCCCGCGCGAAGCCGTGCTCCGCTCGGTCGGTGCCGAAGCTCTGCCACAGGTTGCTGTCGCCGACCCGGTGCGTGCCGCCGCCGTAGAAGTGGCCCAGCGAGTAGGCGAAGAAGTGCGCGCCGTCGATGCCGCGGTCGATCGCGGTCTCCTCGTCCGGGTGCAGCATCATCGGCAGCACCACCGCGACGTTCGGGTTGACCGCGAAGCCGCGCGGCACGCACTCCTCCGAGGCGATCAGGTCGTAGTACTCGGCCACCCAGTGCGCGGCGTCCTCGGGCTCGACGAACGAGAACGACAGCGCGCCGATGCCGCTACGCGCCGCGAGGTGAATGGTCTCCCGGCGGCTGCAGGCCACCCACAGCGGCGGGTGGGGCTTCTGCAGCGGCCGGGGCAGCACGTAGCGCGGCGGCATCGTGAAGAAATCCCCGTCGTAGCCGGCGAACGGCTGCTCGGCGAACATCCGCGTCACCGCGTCCAGGGTCTCGGCCCACATCGCGCGCTTGGCCTCGCGGGGAACGCCGAACCCGCCGAGCTCGGCGGCAGAGCTGGCCTCCCCGGTGCCGAAGTCGACCCGCCCGCCCGACACCAGGTCCAGGGTGGCGACACGCTCGGCGATCCTGGCCGGGTGGTTGACCGCCGACGGCGCCTGGACGATGCCGTGACCCAGCCGGATGCGCCTGGTGCGCTGGCTCGCCGCGGCCAGGAAGACCTCGGGCGCGGAGGAATGGGAGTACTCCTCGAGGAAGTGATGCTCGACCTCCCAGACGTAGTCGAGCCCGGAGGCGTCGGCGAGCTCGATCTGCTCCAGCGCGTCGGACAGCAGCTGGCGCTCGGAGTCCGGCCCCCAGGGCCTGGGCAGCTGGTGCTCGTAGAAGATGCCGAACCGCATGTGGTCTCTCCTCACCCCGCGGCCCCCGGCCACGCAGCCGGCCGGTCCGCGGGCGCCGGCCATCCGGTCCCTGCCCTAGATGGGCGAGGTGTACCCCTGGAACCAGTGAATCTGCATCCAGGTGATCGCCGCCGTCCACGCCCCGGTCACCTCGAGCACCCCGACCAGCACCAGCATCCCGCCGCCGATGACGGTCACCAGCCGCGCGTGCCGCCGGGCGAACCCGAACGCGCGCATGCCGCGCTGGAAGGCCAGCGCCACGATCAGGAACGGGATGCCGAGGCCGAGGCAGTAGACGAAGGCCAGGAACGCGCCGCGGGCCGCGGTACCCGAGGTTTCCGCCAGCGTGAGCACGGCGGTCAGCGTCGGCCCGATACAGGGAGACCAGCCGAGCCCGAACAGCACGCCGAGCAGCGGCGCGCCGGCCAGGCCGGCGCGCGGGCGCACCGACGGCCGCAGGATCCGCCCGGTAAACGTGAACCGGTCAAACACGCCGGCGAACAGCAGGCCGAGCACGATCGTCAGCACGCCGAGCACCTGGGTCAGCACCTGCTGATGTGACCTCAGGACCGTGCCGAGACTGCCGAACGCCAGCCCGTACGAGGTGTAGAGCGCCGAGAACCCGAGCACGAACAGCGCGGTTCCGGCCACTACCCGGCTGCGCGGCGGCGGGACCAGCACCGCCGCCGACGGCGCGCCGGGGCTGCCCGGCCCGGCGCCGGCAGGCTGCGCCCCGGCCGGCCGGGCGCCGACGGGCTGAGCGCTGGCCAGCGCGGCACTGGCCTGCTGGGTGCCGGCCGGCTGGGCGTCCAGGCCGGACATGCCCGTGACATACGAGAGGTAGCCGGGCACCAGCGGCAGGCAGCACGGGGACAAGAACGTGACCGCGCCGGCCGCGGCCGCGACCGGTACGGCCAGGAGCAGCGGCCCCGAGCTCACCAGGCTGCCGATGCTCACGGTCCTCCCTCGCGCGCCCGGTGCGCGCCTGATGGGCCCAACCTACCGCGCGGAGGGTCACGGCCAGGTCCGCGGCGGCCGGAATGCGCACGCCGCCGCGCGGATCCCCGCCCCCGGTCCCCGCCTTTGGCCCGCCAGGCATTGACGCCCGCGGCCGGGCGGCCCCACGATGATCATTATGCGTAACACACCGCCTTTCCGCGCCGACCATGTCGGCAGCCTGCTCCGTCCCCCGCAGGTTCACGCGGCGCGCGACGATTTCGCGGCCGGCCGCATCGACGCGGCGCAGCTGAGGGCCATCGAGGACCAGGCGGTCTCCGAGGCGGTCACCATGCAGGAGGGGATCGGCCTGCAGTCGGCCACCGACGGCGAGTTCCGCCGCGCGACCTGGCACATGGACTTCATCTACCAGCTGGGCGGCATCAGCCAGGCGCCCGGCCACCTGGCCGTGAAGTTCCGCAATCCCGAGGGCACCGTCGAGTGGACCCCGGCCGCGCTGCACGTGGACAGCAGGCTGCACCTGGATCACACGATCTTCGAGAACGATTTCCGCTACCTGCAGTCCGTGGTCACGACGGCGACCCCTAAGCTCACGATCCCGTCGCCGAACATGGTCCACTACCGCGGCGGCCCGGCGGCGATCGACCCGGCCGTGTACCCGGACATCGAGGAGTTCTGGTCCGACCTGGCCGCGGCGTACGCCGAGGAGGTGCGGCGGCTGGCCGCCCTGGGCTGCACCTACCTGCAGCTGGACGACACCAGCCTGGCCTACCTGAACGACCCGGCGCAGCGGGCTATGATCGCCGGACGCGGCGAGGACGCCGACCATATGCACCTGCGGTACATCAAGCAGGTCAATGGCGCGATCGCGGGCCGGCCGGACGGCCTGGCCGTGACCACGCACATGTGCCGGGGCAACTTCCGCTCCTCGTGGGCCGCCGAGGGCGGCTACGACTTCGTGGCCGAGGCGCTGTTCGGCGAGCTGGCCGTGGACGGGTTCTTCCTGGAGTACGACGACGAGCGCTCGGGTACCTTCGAGCCGCTCCGGTTCGTCCCGCCGGGCAAGATGGTGGTCCTCGGCCTGGTCACCACCAAGCGCGGCGAGCTGGAGAGCAAGGACGTACTCAAGCGGCGGATCGACGAGGCGGCCAAGTACGTGCCGCTGGACCAGCTGTGCCTGTCCCCGCAGTGCGGCTTCTCCTCGACGGTCGAGGGCAACACGCTGACCCCCGGCGAGCAGGCCGCCAAGCTGCGCCTGGTCGTGGAGACCGCGGCCGAGGTCTGGGGCTGACCGCCGCGTCCCGCGACCGCCAGGTAATTCCGTTGCGGCCGCTGATATCATGATCATGTGACTGCTGGACTGCAGATCAGCGCGAGCCACCGGCGTACGCGAGCCGGGCTGTCCCAGGCCGGGCCGGGGGCCGAGCTCGTCGCACCCGTGCCACCGTGGGGTGGCCCGGTCAGTGATCTGCGGTAGCGGCTGCCGCCTTCCCCGGCACGCCTGATCCGCCGTCGCGTCCCGGCGTGGCCAGCTTTCCTAACGCTTCCGCGACGTGACTGCCCTGGTCACCATCTCCGGCCGTGCGGCCGGCCCGCCACCCCTCGGTACCTGCCGCGCCCCCGCGCGCCCTGAGTCAGGCCGCCCGAACCGGAGAGACCGAGCATGATCACGAACGACCGCGACCATCAGGACCGCAGCGCCGCCCGGCGCCGCGGCGGCCTGCGCGACCTGGTGGCCGACATCGCGCCGCTGCGCACCTCGCGTGACTTCCGGCTGGTGTTCGCCAGCCGGACGGTCACCCTGTTCGGCAGCCAGGCGAGCGAGGTCGCCCTGCTCGTGCAGGCCCGGCAGCTCACCGGGTCGGCGGTCGCGGTGGGCCTGCTCGGCGCGGTCGAGCTGGTGCCGCTGGTGGTGTTCGGGCTGTACGGCGGCGCGCTCGCCGACCGGCTGGACCGCCGGCGGCTGATCCGGTGGTGCGAGGCCGGCCTGGGCGGCGCCGCGGCGCTCCTGGTGATCAACGCCTCGCTGCCCCGCCCGAGGGCGTGGCCGCTGTACCTCATCGCCGCCGTGATGATGGCGCTGGCCGCGCTGCAACGCCCGTCGCTGGAGGCGTCGGTGCCGCGGGTCGTCCGCCGTGATCAGCTGACCGCGGCCGCGGCGCTGATGTCGCTGTCCGCGAACGCGAGCGTGATCGTCGGCACCACGCTCGGCGGGCTGCTGGCCACCTGGCCCGGCCCGCGGGCGGTGTACGTCCTGGACGCGGCGAGCTTCGCCGTCTCGCTCATGTTCCTGCGCTGGCTCGGGCCGCTGCCCGCGCCCACCTCGCCGGACGGCGCTGACCCGCCCTCGGCCGGGCTGGGCCCCCTGCTGTCCGGCCTGCGGTACGCCCGCGGGCGGCCGGAGCTCATCGGCTCGTACCTGGCCGACCTGGCCGCGATGACCTTCGCCTACCCGAACGCGCTGTTCCCGTTCATGGCGGCCGAGCTGCACGCGCCGTGGGCGGTGGGACTGATGTTCGCGGCGCCGTCGGCCGGCGCGCTGGCCGCGTCGGCCACCAGCGGCTGGACCGGCCGGGTGCACCGCCACGGCCGGGCGATCGCGCTGGCCGCGGCGGCCTGGGGGCTGGCGATCACCGGGTTCGGCCTGGCCCCGGACATCGGCGCGGCACTGGCGCTGCTCACCCTGGCGGGCGCCGCCGACATGGTAAGCGGCATCTTCCGGGGCGCGCTGTGGAACACCACGATCTCGGACTCGCTGCGGGGCCGGCTGGCCGGGGTGGAACTGCTGAGCTACAGCCTCGGCCCGTCGGCCGGGCAGATCCGGGCCGGCGCGGTGGCGAGCGTCACCACGCCGCGGTTCTCGCTCTGGTCGGGCGGGCTGCTGTGCGCGATCGCGGTCGCCGCGGTGTGCGTAGCCCTGCCCGGCTTCGAGCGTTACAGCGCGCGCAGCGCGTCCTCGACCGCGCGGTGAAAGGTCGGGTAGGCGTAGATCATCTCCCGCAGGCGCTGCGTCGGGATCCGGGCGTGCACGGCCAGGGCCAGCATGCTGAGCACCTCGCCGCCCCACGGCCCGGCCGACGTGGCCCCGGCCAGCACGCCGCGCCCGGCGTCCTCGACCAGCTTGATGAAGCCGTCATTGCCGGCCTTGTGGATCCAGCCGCGGGCGGACGCCGGGACCGGCGTCGCGCTGGTCCTGACCTCAAGCCCCTGCTCCCGGGCCTGGGCCTCGGTCAGGCCGACCGAGCCGATCTCCGGGTCGGTGAAGGTGACTCGCGGTACCGCGTGGTACTCGGCGGGATGATGCTCCCGGCCGAGGATGTCGGCCACCACGATCTGCGCGTGGTAGTAGGACAGGTGCGTGAAGTTGCCGTGGCCCACCACGTCGCCGATCGCCCATACCCCGGGCGCCGCACGCAGATGATCGTCGACCGGCACCGCGCGCTGGGCCTCGTCGATCCCGACGTGGCCGGTGCCGACGGCGGCCAGGTTGGCGTGCCGGCCGGTAGCGATCAGCAGCGCGGACCCGCTTATCTCGGCTCCGCCGGCGAGCGTCACCGTGAACCCGGCGCGGCCGCCCAGGCTGGCGTCGTAGGCCACGCGCTCCGCCTTGGCGCCGACCCGCACGCCGATGCCCTCTCGGCCGAACACCTCCGCGAGCAGCGCCCCCGCCTCCGGCTCCTCGGCCGGGAGCAGGCGCCCGGAGGCCTCGACCACCGTGACCGCGGCACCGAAGCGGGAGTAGACCTGGGCCAGCTCCGTCCCGACCGCGCCGCCGCCGAGCACGATCAGCGACTCCGGCACCTGCTCGGCCTCGACGGCCTGGTGGTTGGTCCAGTACGGCGTGCCGGCCAGGCCTGGAATCGGCGGTATCACCGGCGCGGTGCCGGTGGCGATCACGATCCCGCGCCGGGCCCGCAGCACGTCGCCTGCGACCTCGACCCGGCCCGGCGCGATGATCCGGCCGTGCCCGCGCAGCAGCAGGCCGCCCTGAGCGGTGAACCGGTCAGCGGCCACCCGGTCGTCCCAGTCATCGGTGGCCTCGGCCCTGATCCGGCTCGCGACCGGGGCCCAGTCGGGCCGCACGGTGGAGGTACCGGACATGCCGGGTATCCGGCGACCCTCGGCCAGCAGGTCCGCCGCCCGGATCATCATCTTCGTCGGCACGCAGCCCCAGTAGGGGCACTCGCCGCCGACCAGGCTGGCCTCCACCCCGGCCACCGCCAGGCCCGCCTCGGCCAGCTGCCCCGCGGCCTGCTCGCCGCCCGGGCCCATGCCGATGACGACGACGTCCACCTCGCGCTCGCCCATGTGGCCTCCGGGCCGTACGTGTTAGCTCGAAAGGCCATCCAAGCGCGGATCGGCCGCCGCCCTCAAGGACGCCTGGTGAACTCCGGTTAGCCGGGCCGACCGGGGCCCGGATCAGGTCCGCGGCGCAGCGTGCGGACCGAGACCGCGTCCAGCCGGAGGGCGCGCACGAGCCCGGAGATCACGGCCTCGCCGTCGATCGCTCCGCAGCTGAACAGGTCGATCGCGATCAGGTTCTCTTCCGGCCAGGTGTGCACGCTCAGGTGCGACTCGGCCAGGATGAGCACCAGCGTGATCGCGCCGTTAGGGAAGATCACGTGGCTGGCGTCCAGCACGTGCCCGCGGCCGGCCGCGACGGCGGCGGTGGCGAGCGAGGTCAGCTCGGCGGCGTCGGTCACCGGCGAGGACCGCGTGAACCGCGCGTCGACGGCGTACAGCACCTTGGGCGTGAGCGCTTCGGCCACGCGCAGCTGCGCGTAGCTGCTCGCCGCATCCATGCCGGGCATGATGTGGGAGGATACCGTACGCCCGGGTACATCCCGCCTGGTCAGCTTCATCCTGCTGATCAGACGGGTCGCCAGCAGGCCTGGCATGATCGCAGACTTAACGATATGGACATGGACTCAGTGACCGCCGACGTGGCGCTGGCCGTGGGCCTGGCCGAGGGCCCGTCCGGGGTGGGTGACGTCCTGCGCGCCATCGCCCGCAGCGAGCCTGTGGCGGTGCGCGACGTGAGCCGTATGGCGGAGCTGCCGGTTCCGATCGTCGCGGCGGTCTGCAACGAGCTGCGCCAGCGCGGCGTGGTCGACCGGGCCCGGCCGGTGCGGCTCACCCCGGCCGGCCGGGACCTGCTCGCCGGGCAGCACCCGGGCCTCAGCGTGGCGTGCCCGGATTGCGGCGGCAGCGGGCTCGCCCTGCCCGCCGCGCTGGCCGGGCTGACCGCCCGGCTGGAGCAGGCGGCGGCCGGGGCACCCGGGGCCAAGCCGGAGCTGGACCAGACGCACTGCACGGTCGGCACGAAGATCCGGCGGGTGCTGCGGATGCACGAGGCCGGGGCGCTGACCGGCCGCAGGATCCTGGTGCTCGGCGACGATGACCTGATCTCGGTGGCCATCGCGGCCTTCGCCGGGACGGACGGCCTCGGGGGCGGCGTCGAGCGGCTGACCGTGATCGACTCCGATCCCGAGGTGCTGGCCTGGGCCGGCGGCCAGATGTCGGGCACCGGAGTGGACGCCGAGCTGGTCGAGCACGACCTGCGCCACCCGCTGCCCGGCGGCCTGGCCGGCGGATTCGACGTGGCCTGCACCGATCCGCCGTATACGGTGGCCGGCGCCGAGCTGTTCCTGTCCCGCGCGGTCGCCGGGCTGGCGCCCGGGCCGGGCCGGCACGTGTTCTTCTCGTTCGGGGCCCGCAGGCCGGAGGAGACGTTGCGCGCCCAGGAACTGATCGGCTCCATGGGGCTGACCGTCCGGGGCCTGTGGCCCGGCTTCAACGAGTACCTGGGCGCGGGCGTCCTGGCCGGCGTCAGCCACCTGTACCACCTGCGCAGCACCGCCGCGGCCCGGCCGCTGATCGAGGGCGACTTCTCCGGGCCGCTGTACACCGCGCAGGCCCGGGCGGCCGTCACCCGGCCCTACCGGTGCGCCCGCTGCCGGGCGGTGCACCAGGTCGGGCCGGGCAGCCGCTGGCCGCGGATCGCCGACCTGCAGGCCGCCCGCTGCCCGGAATGCGGCGGCGAGGTGTTCCGGCCTCTGCCCCTGCAGGCGCGATGACCACGCCGCCCGCGGCCGCCGGCCCGCCCGGCTACCTGATCCGGTCGGCCCACGAAGACGATCTTGACGCGATCGCCGGGTTCGAGGTCGAGATCGCGGAGATATCGTTCGGCGATGAGGCTGTCACCGACGCCGGGCTGCACCGCAGGCGGGTCGCGGGCGCGCTGGGGAAGCCGGGGGAGATCACGCTGGTCGCGGTGGCGCGGAGCGCGCCGGGCCGGCCGGTGGGCTGGGCCTGGCTGTCGGCCCGGACCAACTCGCTGACCGGGGCCCGGTACGGGAACTTCAGGTCGCTGGCCGTCGCCGGCATCCCGGACCGCAGCCAGGTCGGGGAGCTGCTGCTGGCGGCGGTCCTGCGGGCGGCCGGCGAGGCCGGGATGGGCCAGCTGACCGGAAAGGTCCACGCCGGGAACCTCGGCATGCGCGCGCTGTACCGGAAGTTCGGCTTCGAGGCGACGCACATCACCATGGAGCGGGCTGCACCACCACACGACGGCCCAGGCGAAGCGGCCGGACCGGGCTCGGCGGGCGGGGCCGGCGGAAGTACCGCTCGCGATGATGGTGAAGTGCGTGATCTGGGACCTCGACAACACCCTGCTGTCCGGCGTGTACCTGGAGTCCGGGCCGCAGCGGCCCCCGCCGGACCCGGCCATGGTCGAGGTAGCGGCCACGCTGCGCGGCCGGGGCATCATCCACGCGATCGCCAGCCGCAACCCGCCGGAGGCGGCGCAGTACGCGGCGCGGGCCACCGGCCTGGAGTTCGCGGCCGCCGAGTGCGGCTGGGGGCCCAAGTCAGACGCCGTGCGACGGATCATCGCGGACCTCGGCCTGGCGCCGGACGCGATCGCGTTCGTGGATGACGATCTCTACGAGCGGGCCGAGGTCTCGCTGGCGGTACCGCGGGTGCTGGTGCTGTCGCCGGAGGACATGGCCGACGCCGTCGGCTGGCCCGAGTTCAGCCCGGGCACGGTCACGGCGGAGGCCCGGCGGCGCAACGAGATGTACGCCGAGCGCAGGCGCCGGGAGCAGGAGGCCCGGGCGTTCGCGGGGTCCAGGGACGAGTTCCTACGCTACTGCGGCACGCGGGTGACGATCGCCCGGGCGGCCGAGGCCGACGTGCCCCGGCTGCACGAGCTCTCGGTGCGCACGCATCAGTTCAACACTAGCGGTGAGCCAGCGGCCGAGCCGGAGCTGCGGCGGCTGGTCGGCTCGGCGGAGCACCAGGTCACGACCGTACGCCTGGCCGACAGGTTCGGCGATGACGGCCTGGTCGGCGCCAGCGTGACCCAGGTCGGCCAGGACGGCATCTGGACCGTGACGCTGCTGATGATGTCCTGCCGGGCCATGGGCCGGGGCGTGATCGAGGCGCTGCTGGCCTGGCTCACCCGCGCGGCGGCCCGCGGCGGCGCGGCGGCGCTGGCCGTGCCGTGCCTGGTCAGCCCCAGGAACGTGCCACTGCGGCTGGCACTCACCTCGGCCGGCTTCCGGGCCGAGACCGGCCACCCGCCCGGCCAGCGCCCCGCCGTGTTCTCCCGGCGCCTGTCCGGGCCGCTGCCCGAGGTGCCGGACTGGGTGACGCGCAGCGGCCAGCGGGTCAGCCGCGGGGGAACCGAGCCGTGAGCGACGGCGGGGCACCGGAGATCATCGGCGAGCTGCGGGAGATCCTGGCCCGGGCGACCGGCCGCCAGGAGCTGCTGGGCCTGAGCGAGCAGGCCCCGCTGTTCGGCGACGGCGTGGGCCTCGACTCGCTGACCGGCACGCTGTTGCTGCGCGAGGTACACCGGCGGTTCGGCGTGGACGTCGCCGCCGAGGATCTCAACCTCGACGCGCTGGCCACCCTGGGCACACTGGCCGCGTTCATCACCGAGCACGCGCCGGCCCGCCCCGGCTCCTGACCGCGGCCGGCCGGCTCCCCTGGCCCGCGCCTGCCCGCCTTCAGGGCCCGCTGCCCACGTACTCTGGGTCGGAGGTCGACGGATGAAAAAGGGTTCATTCATGAGGCTCGGTTCCCGATGAGCGCGGTATTCGCGGTTGACGCGTGCCGGACTCCGGTGGGCAAGATCAAGGGATCGCTGGCGGGCGTGCGGCCCGACCACCTGACGGCCGACGTGATCCGGGCGCTGGTGACCCGGAATTCCTGGCTCGATCCGGCCCGGATCGACGACGTGTACTGGGGCGCGGCCAACCAGGCGGGCGAGGACAACCGGAACGTGGCCCGGATGGGCGTGCTGCTGGCCGGGCTGCCGGTGCAGATCCCCGGCGCCACCGTCAACCGGCTCTGCGGATCGGGGATGGAGGCGATCGCCGACGCCGCGCGGGCCATCGCGGCGGGCGAGGCCGACATCTGCCTGGCGGGCGGTACCGAGTCGATGACCCGGGCGCCGTTCGTGCTGCCGCGCGCCGCCGAGCCGTTTCCCCGCGACGCGGGGGTGGCCGACACCCGGCTCGGCTGGCGGCTGGTCAGTCCGCTGATGCAGCAGCTCTACCCCCCGGTCAGCCTGGGCGAGACCGCGGAGAACGTCGCCGAGCGGTACGGGGTGGACCGGGACCGGCAGGATCGGTTCGCGCTGCGCAGCCACCAGCGGGCGGGCCGCGCCCGGCCGCCGGGGTGCTGGCCGAGGAGATCATCCCGGTCACGGCGGCGGCCGGCGGAGGGCCCGGCGGCGAGGTGATCGCCGACGAGGGGATCAGGCCCGACCTGACCCTGGACGACCTGGCGGCCCGCAAGCCCGCCTTCCGCGCCGGCGGGACGGTGACCGGCGGCAACTCCTCGCCGCTCAACGACGGCGCGGCCGGCCTGCTGCTGATGTCCGAGCGGGCCGCGGCCGCGGCCGGGATCGAGCCGATGGCCCGGTACGCGGGCACCGCCGCCGCCGGGGTGCACCCGGATTTCATGGGGATCGGCCCGGTGCCCGCGATGACCCGGCTGCTGGCCCGGGCGGGCTGGCGGGCGGACGACCTCGGCCTGGTGGAGGTCAACGAGGCCTTCGCGGCGCAGGCCGTGGCGGTCATCGACGAGCTCAAGCTCGATCCCGAGCTGGTCAACGTGAACGGCGGCGCGATCGCCATCGGCCATCCGCTCGGCTGCTCGGGCGCCAGGATCACCACCACGCTGCTGCACGAGCTGCGGCGGCGCGGCGTGGCGCGCGCCGCCGCGACGATGTGCATCGGCGTCGGCCAGGGCATCGCCACGCTGTGGGAGGCGGCTTGACTTCCACTCGGCCCTGAGGGGCGGAGATTTCCGCCTGTCACGCGGCTTCCTGCGCGACTTCGGGTGGGTTCCTGCTTCGCCGCGCTGTGCCAGGGCGGGCCCTGGTCTTACCTGCGCTCCACAGGCTGACACCGCCAGCCCGGCGGCCTTCGCGACGTTCACCGCCGCGTTGATGTCGCGGTCCAGCCACGCCCCGCACACGCCGCGCACCAGAGCGGACGCGCAGCGGCTTGGGGCCGTCCTTCACGCCGCACGCCGAACAGGTCTGCGAGGTCGGTTCGAACCGGCCGATCTGGTGGAACTCCCGGCCGTGCAGCCGGGCCTTGTACTCCAGCATCGCGACAAACGACGACCATCCGGCGTCATGCACCGACTTGGCCAAGCGGGTGCGGGCCAGCCCCTTGACCGCCAGGTCCTCGACGGCGACCGCTTGGTTGTCGCGGATCAGCGCCGTGGAGAGCTGGTGGTGGAAGTCGCGGCGAGCATCGGCTACCCGCGTGTGAGCGCGGGCGACCTTGACCCTGGCCTTGTCCCGGTTCTTGCTGCCCTTCTGATTGCGCGACAGGTCACGCTGCCGGCGTCTGAGTTTGCGCTCAGCCCGGCGCAAGAAGCAGGGGGAGGCGATCTTGCGGCCATCCGAGAGCACCGCGAAGTGCGTGAGCCGCAGGTCGACACCGATCACCGCATCGGCCGCCGGGAGCGCGCCGGGCTGCGCCTGGACGACAAAGGACGCGAAGTACCGACCGGCCGCATCTTTGATCACGGTCACGCTGGACGGAGCCGACGGTAAGGCCCGGGACCACCGCACCGGCACATCCCCGATCTTCGGCAGGCGCAGCTTCCTGTTCGGGAGAACCTTGAACCGGGCGTTGGCGGTGAACCGGACCGATTGCCGGCGGTGCTTGCGCGACCGCAACCGCGGCAGGCCGACTCTGCGGCCGTTGCCTTTCACGGTGACCGAGGCGAAGAAGTTCCGGTAGGCCGTGGTCAGGTCCGCCAGCGCCTGCTGCAAAACCACCGAGGAAACCTCTGCCAGCCACGCCCGCGGCGGCGTCGCCTTGGACGCCGTCAGCCGGGCGGACAGCTCGGCATCGGTGAGGTACGGCAGCCCCGCCTGATGCGCCTGCTGGCGGGCGCGCAGCGCGTCGTTGAACACCACCCGGGCGCAACCGAACGCCCGGGCCAACGCCTGCCGCTGGCCTAGCGTGGGGTAGAGCCGGTACTTGTACCGCATCTGCACCCCTCCAGCATGGCCGAAGACATCGACATCCGCGCCAGGCCGGCATCGTGTCGTCATCCCGCATGCTCACCTTGTTTCGCCGCCAGGTACCGGCACCGGGTCTTCACCGCCGCGGCACCCTGGACCGCAGACAGCAGATCATGCGCGACGTAGGCGCGGACTTCGGGTGCGAGCTGGCCGAGTTTCCACGGTGAACCCTGGCCACGTTCACCTGCCGGCGAACTTCCCGCTCACGGTCGCCATCTCCCGCCTGGAAACGACCTCACCGGCGTGTCCTCCCGCAGGCTACGGCAGGCATTCCCCGACCTGCGGCCGCGCTACTGGCGCGCGTGGCACCTATAGCGGTCCCACTCGCGGATCCGCCGGCGGCGCTCCCATCCCGGTCTCGCGCCAGTACCTCGAACAGCACAACCCCCGCCTGACCGCCTCATGTCCGGCCGCCTTCGCCATCGGCCCGAAGGCCGCGCACTGGCGGCCTGCTTGGTAGCCGGGGCGACGCCCGCGGCATCACCCCGCGGCGTCACCTGGCGGGATCACCCGGCTGGCGCCTCCGGTGCCTCTTCTATCCCGGGTCTCCCGTCCAGTCGTCCGGGTGTCCCGTCTGTGCGAGGTCGCCCGTCGTTCCCGGGCCCGCTCCCCGGTCCGGGATCGCCCGCCGTCCGGCGGGCGCCGTCCGCGGCCGGGCCGCCATCGGCCAGGGGCACGCCCGGCTCGCCGTCCGCGGCGGACATCGTGATGGTGGCGGGCCGCCTCGCTTCCCACCGGTCACGCCGGGCCAGCCCGACGGCCACCGCCGGATAGATGAGCACCGACAGCACGCCGGCGCCGACCATGGCCGCCGCGTTGGCCGGCAGCATGACCCCGTCCTGCAGCCCGATCTCGGCCAGCGCGATCAGCAGCGGCAGCGTGGTCGCGGTGATGAAGGTCATCTGCAGGCGCTGCGACCGCGGCAGCGCCCTGCGGTAGATGACCAGCGACGGCAGGCCGCGGACCAGCAGCAGCAGGACCAGGAAGGCCAGCACCCGCAGCGGGTTCTTCACCATGGCCGGGACGTCGAGGGTCATGCCGGACGTGACGAAGAAGATGGGGATGAAGATGCCGTACCCCACGGCGTCGAGCTTCTCCTCGAGCGGGTGCGCGTCGAGATCTTCCCGCCGCAGCCAGGTGCGCAGGACCATCCCGGCGAGCACCGCGCCCAGCACCACGTCCAGCCCGAACCGGTCGGCCAGCGCCAGCAGGCCCAGCAGCAGCACGACCGACCAGCGCAGCGTGGTCTGCGCGGTGGCGCGCTGGCCCTGCCGGACGATGGCGCGGATCCGGTCGTCGCCGATGATCCGGGGCAGCGTGGTCAGCAGCACCGCGGCCGCGGCGATGGCGACCAGCGACCCGATGGCCACGAACTCGTCGCGCTTGGTCAGGAACAGCGAGATCGCGACGATCGGGAACAGCTCGCCGACCGCTCCCGCGGCCAGCACGTAGCGCCCGAACTGCCCGCCGAGCATCTCGTTCTCGCTCAGGATCGGCAGCAGCGTGCCCAGCGCGGTCGTGGTCAGCGCCAGCGCGATCGGGATGAAGTCGCGCACGTACCCGGCGTGGGTGAGCCCGGCCACGGCGGCCAGCGAGATCACGGCACTGATCACCCAGCCGACCATGGCCAGCCGGCCCTCGTGAGCGCCGAGCAGGCGCAGGTCCAGCTCGTACCCGGCCAGCAGGAACAGGAAGCCGAGCCCGATGTTGGCCAGCAGCTTCACGCTGCTGGTATCGCTCAGGCCGAGACCGTGCGGGCCGATCAGGATGCCGCTGAAGATGGGATGACCACCTGCGGGACGCGCCACGCCGCCGGGAGCGCGCTGACGAGTATCGGCGCGATGGCGGCGACCAGCGCCACCACCAGCAGGGTCTCCAAGCTACTGGCGTCCAAGATGAACCTTCCGACCCCCGCGGACACCTGCGTCGGCCCGGCACGGCCTCCCCGGCTACCCTACTCGGCCCCGCTCCTGGCAGGCCCGGTGAGCCGCCGCCGTATCCTGAGCGGACCGCCCGCGAACGAAGGGTCGGCAGCGTGCGAGACAGGACAGTCAAGGCAGCGGCGGGCGATGTGGCCGCGAGTGACCCGCAGGCCCGGATCCTCACGATTCCGAACGCCATCAGCGTGGCCCGCCTGCTGGGCGTGCCGGTGTTCCTGTGGCTGGTCCTGGGTCCCCGCAGCCAGGCCGGCGACTGGTGGGCCGTCGCGCTGCTGATCGCGGCCGGGCTGTCCGACTGGCTGGACGGCAAGATCGCCCGCGCGCTGAACCAGCAGAGCCGGCTAGGCGAGGTACTCGACCCGACCGCGGACCGGCTCTACATCGCGGCCACCGTGGTCGCGCTGGCCATCCGCGAGATCATTCCCTGGTGGCTGGTGGGGCTGCTGGCCGCCCGCGAGCTGGTGCTCGGCGTGGTGCTCCTGGTGCTGCGCCGGCACGGATACGGGCCGCTGCAGGTCAGCTTCGCGGGCAAGACCGCCACGCTGGCCCTGCTCTACGCGTTCCCGCTGCTGTTCCTGGGCTCGCACACGGCCAGCTACTCCGAGACCGCCAGAATCATCGGTTGGGCGTTCGCGATCTGGGGAACAGCACTGTACTGGCTCGCGGCCCTGCTGTACGTGGAGCAGGCCCGGCGTCTCGTGCGAGAAGATCGGGAGAACGGGAGGGACCGTCCCCCCGGGCAGGTACCGCTGGGGGATCCGGGGGGAGACAGGGAGGCTGGGCAGCGGTGAAGGCCGTTGTGATGGCAGGCGGGGAGGGCACCCGGTTGCGCCCGATGACCGCCAACCAGCCCAAGCCGATGCTGCCGGTGGTCAACCGGCCGATCATGGAGCACGCGCTGCGGCTGCTGCGGCGGCACGGCTTCGACCAGACCGTGGTCACCGTGCAGTTCCTCGCGTCGATGGTGCGTAACTACTTCGGCGACGGCGAGGACTTCGGGATGAGCCTGCAGTACGCCACCGAGGAGACCCCGCTCGGTACCGCGGGCAGCGTGAAGAACGCCGAGGACGCCATCCGGGACGAGCCCTTCCTGGTCATTTCGGGCGACGCGCTCACCGATATCGACCTGTCCGAGCTGGTCCGCTTCCACAAGGACAACGGCGCGCTGGTCACCGTCGCGCTCACCCGGGTGCCCGACCCGCTCGAGTTCGGGATCATCATCGTGGACGACGACGGCCGGATCCAGCGCTTCCTCGAAAAGCCCACGTGGGGGCAGGTGTTCTCGGACACGGTCAACACCGGCATCTACGTGATGGAGCCCGAGGTGCTCGCCGAGTTCCGGGCGGGCGAGGTCACCGACTGGTCCGCCGATGTCTTCCCGCGGCTGCTGGACCGCGGCGCGCCGCTGTACGGCTGGATCGCCGACGGCTACTGGGAGGACGTCGGCAACCACGCGAGCTACCTGAAGGCCCAGGCCGACGTGCTGGCGGGGCGGGTGCAGACGGAGATCGCCGGGTTCGAGGTGTCGCCTGGCGTCTGGGTGGGCGAGGGCGCCGAGGTCGACCCGGACGCGGCCCTGACCGGGCCGCTCGCCATCGGCGACTACGCCAAGATCGAGGGCGGCGCCCGGCTGCGCGAGTTCACCGTGGTCGGCAGCAACGTGGTGGTCAAAGAAGGCGCGTTCCTGCACCGTGCGGTCGTGCACAGCAACGTCTACGTCGGCGTGGGCACCACCCTGCGCGGCTGCGTGGTCGGCAAGAACACCGACGTGATGCGGTCGGCCCGGATCGAGGAGGGCGCGGTCGTCGGGGACGAGTGCGTGATCGAGCCCGAGGCGTATGTGTCGGCCGACGTCAAGGTGTACCCGTTCAAGACCATCGAGGCCGGCGCCGTGGTGAACGCCAGCGTGATCTGGGAGTCCCGCGGGCAGCGGACGCTGTTCGGGTCGCGCGGGGTGTCCGGCCTGGTCAACGTGGAGGTCACCCCGGAGCTGTGCGTGCGGCTGGCCAGTGCCTACGCCACGACGCTGCGCAAGGGCACCACCGTCACCACGTCCCGTGACGTGTCCCGCGCCGCGCGGGCGCTGAAGCGCGCCGTGCACAGCGCGCTCAACGCGAGCGCGATCAACGTGGTGGACCTGGAGGCCCAGCCGCTGCCCGTGGCCAGGTTCGAGACGGCGCGCAGCGAGTACAGCGGCGGGGTGGCCCTGCGCACCACGCCAGGCGATCCGCAGTCCATCGACATCATCTTCCTGGACTCCGACGGCGCGGACATGTCGCTGACCGCGCAGCGCAAGCTGGAGCGCGTCTTCTCCCGGCAGGAGTACCGGCGCGCGTTCCCGGGCGAGATCGCGGAGCTGAGCTACCCGCCGCGCGTGGTCGAGGCGTATACCCACGCGCTGCTGCGCGCGGTCGACATGTCCGGAGTCCGGGACGCCGACCTGAAGGTCGTCGCCGACTGCGCCGGCGGGACCGCCTCGCTGGTGCTGCCCGGGCTGCTCGGCCGGATCGGCGTGGACGTCCTGACCGTCAACAACCGGCTGGACGAGGCGTCACCCACGCAGTCGCTGGCCCAGATCCGGGCCGGGATGCACCGGCTGGCGGAGCTCGTCGCGTCGTCCCGGGCCGCGTTCGGCGTCCGGTTCGACCCGGTGGGCGAGCGGATCACCCTCGTCGACGACAAGGGCGCCCTGGTCAGCGACGAGCGAGCGCTGCTGGTGGTGCTCGACCTGATCGCCGCCGAACGGCGGACCGGGCGCGTGGCGCTGCCGGTGACCACCACCAGGGTCGCCGAGCGGGTTTCCCGCTTCCACGCGGTCCAGGTGGACTGGACGCCGACGTCGCTGCACGGCCTCTACGAGGCTACCGCCGCCGAGGACGTCATCTTCGGCGCGGACGGCCGCGGCGGTTTCGTGATGCCGGAGTTCTCCCGCTCCATCGACGGGATCGCCACGTTCGCCCGGCTGCTCGGCCTGGTCGCGAGGACCCGGCTGACGCTCAGCCAGATCGACACCCGGATCCCGGTCTCGCATCTGCTCAAGCGCTCCATGCCGACCCCGTGGGCGGCGAAGGGGAGCGTGATGCGCACCGTGGTGGAGGCGGCCGGGGAGCGCACGGTCGACACCACGGACGGGGTGCGCGTGGAAGAGCCCGACGGGGCGTGGATCCTGGTTCTGCCGGACCCGTCGGACGCCATCACCCACCTGTGGGCCGAGGGCACCGACAGCGACTCGGCGCAGGCCCTCCTCGACGAGTGGGCCGCGGTCGTGGCCGGCGCCGGGCGCTGAGCCGGGCCGGGGAAGCAGCGGGACGGATGGGCCGCCCGACCTGTGGCCTGAGCTGCCGCAGAGTGTCCGCGCGAACGCCTCCCGGCATGAGAGAATCGCGGGATTGCCGGTGAACTTTTTCATCCGGTCTCGGGCTCGGGGCAGGTAGGCAGCCCCGGAGCGGATGACGGGAGTTCAGTAGTAGCGGGGGGTCGGAGGTGCGCCAGGATGTGGCGGAGGCGTCGCGAGAAGGCGCGCGCTGGAGCCGCCCGCACGGACGCCACCGCGCCGGGTGGCACCGGGCCGGCCCGCCGGGCCCGGGATCGGGAGGGCGAGGCGCGGAAGGCCGGCTCCCCGGCAGGCTGGCGGGGCGGAGCCGGCGTGCGTGGCGCATGGACCGGCGCGGTGCGGCGCGGGTAGCGTTGAGTCCACCAGCGGAATTGTCATGGCGAACCACCCAGGACCAGCGGGCTGACATGGTTCCCACCCAGACGGCATGGCCGGCGAACGGGAGGCTAGACAGGGACATGGCCAGCGTGTACTGCATCAGATGCGGTCAGGAAAACCCTGAAGGGGCTCGCTTCTGCTCGCAGTGCGGCAATCTGCTCGCTCTCGGTTCCGGCGAGGGATCTACGGAAACCACCTCCATCATCTCCGTCGGCGGCACCGAATCCGGCGAACCGGAGTTCGGCGACGATTCCGTCGCCGACGCCGCGACCGTGGACACCCTGCCCGCGGGGACCGCCCTGCTCGTCGTCCAGCGCGGGCCGAACGCCGGGAGCAGGTTCCTGCTGGACAGCGACCTCACGCTGGTCGGCCGGCACCCGGACAGCGATATCTTCCTGGACGACGTGACCGTCTCGCGGCGGCACGCCGAGTTCTACCGTTCGGGCCATCGCTTCACGGTCCGGGACGTGGGCAGCCTGAACGGCACCTACGTCAACCGGGAGCGGATCGAGGAGACCGACCTGACCGGCGGCGACGAGGTCCAGGTGGGCAAGTTCCGGCTGGTCTTCCTGCTCGGCCCGCGCTCGCAGGCGGAGCTGGGCGGCGGGGGCGCGCAGGTCGGGGGATGAGCGCACAGCCTGCCCGCGCATATCTCGGCATCGGCGAGGTGCTGGCTCGCCTCCATGCGGAGTTTCCTGACGTCAGCGTGTCCAAGATCAGGTTTCTGGAGTCGGAGGGGCTGATCGCGCCCGCGCGCTCCCCGTCCGGGTACCGCAGGTTCGATGAGACGGACGTGGAGCGGCTGCGCTTCATCCTGACCGCCCAGCGGGACCACTACCTGCCCCTGCGGGTGATCAAGGAGCGGCTCGTGCCGCCGTCGCCCGGCGCCGCGGACGGCCCGGCCGGGCCCGGCCCCGGGCTCCGCGAGCGCCCCGGACGGCGGCTCGCTCAGCCGCCGGCAGCTGCTCGAGGCGGCCGGGATCGACGAGCAGCAGCTGGCCGAGCTTGAGACGTTCGGGCTGGTCCGCCGGGCCGGCCGGACGTACGGCCGGGACGCGGTCGGCGTGGCGTCGGCCGCGGCCGTGCTGGGCCGGTACGGTGTCGAGGCGCGGCACCTGCGGGCCGTCCGCGCGGCCGCGGAGCGCGAGATCTCGTTCATCGAGCAGGTGGTGGCGCCCACGCTGCGCCAGCGCAATCCGGAGGCCATCCAGCAGGCGGGGCGGACCGCGCGGGAGATCGCGGCCTGGACGATGCGGCTGCACGGCGCGCTCATCGAGGCCGCCCTGGCCGAGGCCGGATTTCCCGGCGACAGCCTTGCCCTGCCCGGGACCGGGTATGACTCCCCTGCCGGCGGGACCAGTGCCTGACGTCGCCCGCGAAACCGCGCCCGCAAGAGGGTTTTCCCGGCGCATGCAGTCGGGGCGCGGGCGGGCACGCTCCGGTAGCGGGTGTACGTTGACAAGGGAGTGGCCTTTGACCAGGGTCCGGAAGTAAGGCAGCGCGCCAGGCGCACGTGAGGACGGAGCCGCCGTGAGGCAGATGGAGGTCGTAGGCGTCCGGGTCGAGATGCCCACGAACCAGCCCATCGTCCTGCTGAAGGAAACGCAGGGGGAGAGGTACTTGCCGATATGGATCGGCCCGATGGAGGCGACGGCGATCGCCTACGCCCAGCAGGGTCTCGTGCCAGTACGGCCGCTGACCCATGACCTGCTGCGTGACATTCTCGAGGCTCTGGACGTTCAGCTGCGGACGGTGAACATCACCGCGCTGCGGAACGGTACGTTCTATGCCGACCTGATCTTCTCGAACGGTAAGGAGGTCAGCGCGAGGCCGTCGGACTCGATCGCCCTGGCGCTGAGGACCGGCGCCACGATCTTCGCGGCCGACGAGATCCTCGAGGAAGCGGGCATCGCGATCCCCGATGAGCAAGAGGATGAGGTAGAGAAGTTCCGGGAGTTCCTCGACACGATCACTCCCGAGGACTTCGGCCGCGCGACCTGAGCACGCGGCCCCGGGGGCCGCCGGGGTGAGCCGGGGGATGACGGTGGTCGTGAATCCCGTGAACCTCTTTCTCCTCCCCACGGCGCCCGCCTACTCAGACCGGAGACTGACGGATGGAAGAGGTCCACTGTTACCGCGACGCGCCGCGGGGGATCGTTGACGACCTCGCCGCGGCCGGCCTACGGTTCGAAACGAGTACCCGCGGACTCCTGGTCCCGGGCCGGAGGTGCGCGTGGCGGTAATCAAGGGCAAGGGCCAGTCGGCGGGTACGCGCGGCGATGCCGCTCACCGCGCTGGCGCCAGCCGCGCGCGCGTCAGCCGTGACGGCGCCCGTCGCGATGGCAGCGCCAGCCGGGCCGGCGTGTCCCGCGCCGACGAGCAGGGCCTGCTGTTCGGGGAGGAGCCGGCGGCGAGCCCCGCGGAGGCTGGCTACCGCGGCCCCACCGCCTGTACCGCGGCCGGGATCACCTACCGCCAGCTGGACTACTGGGCCAGGACCGGGCTGGTGGAGCCCAGCGTGCGCGCCGCCAGCGGGTCCGGGTCGCAGCGGCTGTACGGGTTCCGGGACATCCTGGCCCTCAGGATCGTCAAGAGCCTGCTGGACACCGGGATCTCGCTGCAGCAGATCAGGACGGCCGTGGCCTACCTGCGCGAGCACGGGGACGCGGACCTGGCGCAGGTCACGCTGATGAGCGACGGCGCGAGCGTCTACGCGTGCACGTCCCCCGACGAGGTGGTGGACCTGCTGCAGGGCGGCCAGGGCGTGTTCGGCATCGCGCTGGGCCGGATCTGGCAGGAGGTCGAGGGGACGCTCGCCGACCTTCCCGCGGAGCGAGCCGAGGAAGAGCCGGCGGACGGGAACCGGGCGGCTTCGCCGGCCCCAGCCGGGATGAGCTGGCCCGCCGCCGCGCGCGCAATGCCGGCTAGCTAGCCCGCGGGCTGCCCCGCGGCGGGCTGCTCGATGGCGGCCGATGGCGTGGTGGCCGACACCGCCATGGCCTGCACCCCGGCGATGAACAGGTCGATCCCGAACTTGTAGTGGAAGTCCTGGTCCTCCGCGCTGCAGGTGGTCATCGGGGTGGCCGCCTCCACCAGGCGCGGGTAACGATCGGGCGGCAGCAGGGCTAGCCGGACCTGGTCACGGCGCATCATCTCGGCGCGGTCGGCGTCGGCCAGGGCCGGGTCGAAACCCGGCGCGCTCATCACAGCATGAGGCCGGTCCACAGCGCGCTGCGGGCGATCTCGCTCGCGTGCACCGGATCGAACCGCCGCGTCGCAGCACCTCAGCGCGGTCTCGGTGACGGAGCGAGGCCTCGCGTGCAGCTTCTGGGTGGTGGACAGCAGCTGAGATGCGCACGGTGCGCGCGCAGGACGACCAGGACTCCAGCATGTGGCGCAGCTGCTGGCAGTCGCGGCGGACCGACGTCGGTGTCGATCTCGCCCAGACCGGTCGGCCAGGGGAGCAGCTGGTCCTTGGCACGGAAATGCCAGTAGAGCGCCATCGGCGTGACGCCGAGTCGTTCGCGACCGCCGGATGGTCACGCGTCCAGGCCTCGGCGTCGCCGATGGCCAGGGCGCGGTCGATACCACGTCCTTGCTGAGCGGGTGCGCTCGGCGTCGGTTGCTTCTGCAAGGTATGACTTGACAACTATACGCCGTACAAGGCAGGCTGAGCTAGTGCTGTACAGCGTATAGGAACTAAGTACAGTACACGTACAGAGTAGACGACGGAAGAGCGGATGCAGACGCGGTGAGCGTGGCGGTGAAACTGCCCTTATGATATCTGAAAAAGTAAAAGTGATAATAAATGATGTATGTATTTAAATTTTTTTGGGCTTTATAGTTAAAATGTTTTATGTATGTTATTGTAATCAGGGGGTTATGGTAGATGCGTGCGTTCGATCTTCGGCATCTACTTCTTCACCTGATCTACTGCAGAGGTCTGTTCTCGCCACATGGCGGCCTGGCTTATGGATGGCGTTGTGCATCGCGCTGTTCGCCGGCTCAGCGGCGCTGTCGCGCGGTTCGGCGCGCACGGCTGTCGCGCTAGATGCTGCTAACGCGCGCGATTGTTCGCCGGCTCGGCGCAGGCGACATTCGCAGCATGCCGGCTTGTGCTCTTCGGTGCCAGTCGGCTGATGCAGGTGCGCTGAAATGCGGTCTCGGGCCATGCCACGGGAGCGCTCCGGCATCGCGTCGGCGATCCTGAACAACTCGCGGGAGGTGGCCGGGCTGCTCGGCGTCACCGTGATCGGCGCCGTGCTGCGGTCGCGCGAGGGCGTGGCCCTGCGGCACGGTGTGCTGCCGACCCCGGCCTTCCTCGACGGCTACCACGCGGGGCTGGCCGTCACGATCGCGCTCGTGATCGCCGGCGCGGCCGTCGGCTACTGGTCACTGCGCCACGCGCCGCGCGCTGCTGCCGTCACGGCGACCGCGGCCGAGCCCGCGAGCCCGGCCGCCGCCGAGACCCTGACCGTCGCGGAGATCCCGGTGGCCGGGGAGGTCCACGCCGACACGCGGGCGTAGGCACCGCAGCGGCGCCTCTGCGGCCCGGCCCCGTGACAGGCGGCCGGGCCGCAGACGCGCGGCCGCTGGCCGCGAGGAGCCGGGTCGGCGCGAAGGCGGCCGGCGAGGCGAGGGCGGCCGGGCCGCTTACTTAGCGTTATGTCCTGTTATCGTGGCCGGCGTGGCAGCGACCATAACCGTGCGCGACCTGCGCAAGTCCTACGGTCCCGTGAAGGCCGTCGACGGGGTCAGCTTCGAGGTACAGCAGGGCGAGTTCTTCGGGATCCTGGGGCCCAACGGGGCCGGCAAGACCACGACGCTCGAGATCATCGAGGGCCTGCGCGAGGCCGACGCCGGCGAGGTGACCGTGCTCGGCCTGCCGGTCTGGCCGCGCAACCCGGCGCTGCTGCCGAGGATCGGGGTCCAGTTGCAGGCGTCGTCGTTCTTCGAGCGGCTCACCGCCCGGGAGCAGCTGGAGACCTTCGCCTCCCTCTACGGGGTCCCGGCGCGGCGGGCGGACGTGATGCTCGGCGTGGTGGGCCTGGAGGAGCAGGCGGGCACCCGTACCGAGAAGCTGTCCGGCGGCCAGGCGCAGCGGCTGTCGATCGCGTGCGCGCTGGTCCACGACCCGGAGGTGGTGTTCCTTGACGAGCCGACCGGGGCACTCGACCCGCAGGCCCGGCGCAACCTGTGGGACCTGCTCCGGCAGATCAGCGCCGAGGGCCGCACCGTGGTGCTGACCACGCACCACATGGACGAGGCGGAGACGCTCTGCGACCGGGTGGCGATCATGGATCACGGCGTGATCCTCGAGGAGGGCCCGCCGGCCGCGCTGGTCCGGCAGCTGGACCAGCCGCTGCGGGTCAGCGTGGAATCCGGCCAGCTGCCGGCGGATGAGGCCCGGGCGCTGGCCGTCCGCGCCGGGGCTCCGTCCGAGGGCGTGACCGACGACGGGGTGTCGCTCACGATCGCCACCCGGGATCCGGCCGTGGTCCTCGCCGGGCTCGCGGACCGGCACGCGCTCGCGGGCCTGCGCGTGTCCGGCGCCACGCTGGAGGACGTGTTCCTGGATCTGACCGGGCGGGAGTACCGCGCATGACCGCGTTCCGCAGCCTGTCCCGGGCCATGTTCCGCGGCTTCGTCCGGGACCGGGTGGCGCTGGTGTTCTCGATCCTGATCCCGGTGCTGTTCCTGGTGCTGTTCGGCTCGATCTACAAGAGCTCGTCCGCGCCGAAGGTGAGCGTGATCGAGGTGGGCCGGGTCCCGCTGCTCGACCAGGCGGTCGCGGGCAGCCACGGCCAGCTGGGCAAGGTGATGACCATCACCCGGGGCGACAGCCTGGCCGCGGCGCTGGCCGACGTCCGCAAGGGCAGCGACAACGCCGCGGTGCTCCAGCAGGGCCGCACGCCTGGTCGTGCGCTACTCGATCGCCGACCAGGTCACCGCGGGCGTGGTCCAGGCCGTGTTCTCGTCGATCGTGCAGCAGGCCAACCTGGCGGCGACCGGGCGGCCCGCCGCCTACCAGCTGACCGTGGCGCAGGTCGAGGACAAGTCGCTGAAGCCGATCCAGTACCTCGCGCCCGGGCTGCTGGGCTGGGCGATCGCGTCGGGGGCCACGTTCGGCGCGGCGATCACGCTGGTGAGCTGGCGGGAGAACAAGCTGCTGCGGCGGCTGCGCCTGTCGCCGGTGAGCACCGCCTCGGTCGTCACCGCGCGGATCGGGGTGAGCCTGGCCGTCGCGCTGGTCCAGCTGGCCGCGTTCCTGCTCATCGCGACCACGCCGTACTTCGGGCTGAAGCTGACGGCGTCGTGGTGGATGGCGATCCCGGTGGTGATCGTCGGGACGCTGGCGTTCATGTCGATCGGCCTGGTCGCCGGGGCCATCGCGAAGACGCAGCAGGCGGCGACGGCCATCGCGAACCTGGTGATCCTGCCGATGGCGTTCCTCGGCGGCGCGTTCATCCCGCTGGACTTCGCGCCGGCCTGGATCCGCGAGGTCTCCTACGTGATGCCGCTGCGCTACCTGGTCACCGGGATGCAGAACGTGATGGCGCGCGGCGAGGGCCCGGTCTCAGCGCTGCCGGCGATCGCCGTGATGCTCGCCCTCACCGCCGCGCTGACGCTGATCGCGGTCCGGGTGTTCCGCTGGGACAACATCTGACCGGCCCGGCGCCGGATCCGGCCGCGCCCCGCCGTGAACGGCTGGCGGGCCCGCGGGACTCCGCTGCGGGCACGGCCGGGGCGAGCTTGCCGGGCATCGGCGCAGCCTTCCTGGTCAGCGCCGGGCGGCTGCGAGCACGGCCAGCAGCGGCACGATCCGCTCAGGGGGCACGGCGTACTGGCCCCGGTGCGTGCTGCGCAGCCATCCGGCGGAGACCAGCTGGCGCAGGTGGTGGTACAGCTGGCCGCTGGTGCCGAGCCGCTCGTGGTCGCTGAGCTCGGCCGTGGTGCGGGCGCCGAGCAGGATCTCGTGCAGCAGCAGCAGCCGCACCGGGTGAGCCAGGGCGGTCAGCTCGGCGGCCGCCTGGGTCCAGTCGTCGGCGAGCTGCTCGCTCACCAGGCGTCCCTGCTGCCATTCGTAATGCCATGCGGCTGGTCGAGGAACTCGATGGTGGCCGACGCGCTCGGCGGGCACCCGGGAGCCGGACGATCCCGGTGACCAGGACCGCCCAGCGGGGATCAGCACATCGGGCAGCCGGGCTGGAGCCGGGCGCCGGATAGCCGCCCGCCAGGCCGCCGATGCCCGCGATCCCGCTCGGCCCGTCCCGCTCCTCCGGGCCGTGCTGGCTGCCGCAGCCGGTAAGGTCCTCCGGCCGCGCGACCGAGGCGCGAGCCTCGACTCCGGTCCAGCCGGGCGACTCGATCCGTGGCCGACCCGCTCGAACCGGGTCCAGGTCGACCGCGGCCGATCCCGTAGTCCCGCCCGCACAGCCCACGGCGGCCGACAACACGAAATACGTACTGGCATCGGAATGCGCCGCCCCGGCGGCCGGGTCATCCTCATCCGCGCGCGGCGGGCGGGTCCCCGCCGGCCAGGCCCCCAGCGGGACCGGACGGCCGTCGAGCACTGGGTTGTCCCGCTTTGACGGACAGGGTGCATCATGACCGGTCACAGCGGACCAGGCCCAGAGGACGGCCAGGGTCAGGGCGACAGACACCGCGCCACGAACCACGCGGCCGTGGCCCCCGCGGTCAGCGCGATCGACCCCGCCGCAGATCCACGCCGTGCACAGCCCACCGGGCGGTACCGGACTCTCATCACTACCCCCCAGCGCCGATCCCGGCCGCGGGCATCCTGGCGGGAAAGACCCGCGCAAGGATCACCCGCCGCCCGGGCCAGGTTCCTGGCCTGATGCTCACCACTGACTTCATCCAGCACTCGCCGCAGCTACCCCGCATCATCACCTGCAGTGTTGCCCGGCCAGCAGCGGCGGACAAGGAAGCCACCCCTACCCGGTGGTTCGAGCCAGCACCCCGCCGCCAGCATGGGCCGTTCACCGCCTGCGCGCCGCCGCCGCATCTTGCCCTCTCGCGGCCCTGGTTCCGGCGCCGGGCGCAGCGCGTCAGGTTGCGGCCAGGAATCCTGATCATGGACGGCCCGCTGACCTGCGGACGGGACCGGGGGAGGGTAGGCTCGGGTGCGCTGACGACACCGCCCGGGAGAGTTCCCGCGCAGCCAGCGTCGGGACGCCGAAGGGGCAACCTCCCCGGAACCTCTCAGGCATCAGGGACCAGGCGGGACAAGCGGCTCTGAACCCGCGCGGGCGCGGCGACAGAGGGGGACTCCGGAAACATCGCCTGGCCGCCCCGCCCGGGGCGGGCCAGTCAGGGGAGGCTCCCATGAACTTCGCGCAGCGCCACATCGGGCCGTCCGAGGACGATCAGGCGCAGATGCTCAAGACCGTCGGCTACGCCTCGCTCGACGAGCTGACCGCGGCCGCGCTGCCCGCCGGGCTCGCCGACCGCGCGCTGACGTTGCCCGGGCCGCTGACCGAGGACCAGGCGCTGGCCGAGCTGCGCCGCCTGGCCGGCCAGAACCAGGTGCTCACCTCGATGATCGGCCTGGGCTACTACGGCACGATGACCCCCGCGGTGATCCGCCGCAACGTGCTGGAGAACCCGGCCTGGTACACCGCGTACACGCCGTACCAGCCGGAGATCTCCCAGGGCCGGCTGGAGGCGCTGCTCAACTTCCAGACCATGGTCGAGGACCTGACCGGCCTGGCCGTGGCGGGCGCGTCCATGCTGGACGAGGCGACCGCGGCCGCCGAGGCGATGACCTGGCCCGGCGCGCGACCGGGAAGGGCCGGATCTTCCTGGCCGACGCCGACTGCCTGCCGCAGACCCTGGCCGTGCTGGCCACCCGGGCCGAGCCGCTCGGCATCGAGCTGGTCACCGGCGAGGTCACCCCCGAGCTGATCGCCGCGCAGCCGGACGGCGAGCTGTTCGGGGTGCTGCTGCAGTACCCGGGGGCCAGCGGCGCGGTCCGCGACCTGGCGCCCGCGATCGAGGCGGCCCGCGCCCGCGGCGCCCAGGCCGCGGTCGCCGCCGACCTGCTGGCGCTGACGCTGCTCACGCCGCCCGGCGAGCTCGGCGCCGACATCGCGGTCGGCAGCACGCAGCGGTTCGGCGTGCCGATGGGCTTCGGCGGGCCGCACGCGGGCTACATCTGCGTCCGCGACGCGCTCAAGCGCCAGCTGCCGGGCCGGCTGGTCGGCGTCTCGGTCGACGCGGACGGCCACCCGGCGTACCGGCTCGCGCTGCAGGCCCGCGAGCAGCACATCCGCCGGGAGAAGGCAACCAGCAACATCTGCACGGCGCAGGTGCTGCTGGCCGTGATCGCGGCGATGTACGCGGCCTACCACGGCCCGGACGGCCTGACCGCGATCGCGCTGCGCGTGCACCGCCGGGCCGCGGTCCTGGCGCGAACGCTTGCGGACCAGGGATTCGCAACGGGCCGTCACGGCTTCTTCGACACGGTCCGGGTGCTCATCCCCGGGGGCGCCGCCGAGGCGGCGGCCCGGGCCCGCGCGGCCGGCTACAACCTGTACCAGGACGGGCCGGACGCGGTGCAGATCGCCTGCGACGAGACCACGACCGAGGCGCAGCTGCGGGAGGTGGCGGCGGCGCTGGCCGGGCGGGACGTCGAGCTGGCCGCGGATGCCCCGGACGCGCTGCCCGCCGGGCTGCGGCGGCACAGCGAGTTCCTCACCCACCCGGTGTTCCACGCCCACCGCAGCGAGACCTCGATGCTGCGGTACCTGCGCCGGCTGGCCGACTTCGACATCGCGCTCGACCGGTCGATGATCCCGCTCGGCTCCTGCACGATGAAGCTGAACGCGGCCGCCGAGATGGAGCCGATCAGCTGGCCGGAGTTCGCCCAGCTGCACCCGTTCGCCCCGGCCGAGCAGGCCGCCGGCTACCTGGAGCTGATCCGCGGGCTGCAGGACGCCCTGGCCGAGATCACCGGGTACGACGCGGTGTCGCTGCAGCCCAACGCCGGGTCCCAGGGCGAGCTGGCCGGGCTGCTCGCGATCCGGCACTACCACGCGTCCCGCGGCGAGCCCGGGCGCGACGTGTGCCTGATCCCCGAGTCCGCGCACGGCACGAACGCGGCCAGCGCGGTGCTCGCCGGGCTGCGCGTGGCCGTGGTCAAGTGCGGCTCGGACGGCGCCATCGACGTGGGCGACCTGCGCGCCAAGCTGGACGCGCACGCCGGGAGCGTCGCGGCGATCATGGTGACCTACCCGTCCACCAACGGCGTGTTCGAGGAGACCATCGGCCAGGTGTGCGAGGAGGTGCACGCCGCCGGCGGCCAGGTGTACGTGGACGGGGCGAACCTGAACGCGCTGGTCGGACTGGCCCGGCCCGGCACGTTCGGCGCCGACGTGTCGCACCTGAACCTGCACAAGACGTTCTGCATCCCGCACGGCGGCGGCGGTCCCGGCGTCGGCCCGGTCGCGGTCCGGTCGCACCTCGCCGGGTTCCTGCCCTCCCCGTTCCGGCCGGGCCGCCCGGTCGGCCCGGCGGGCCCGGTGGCGGCCGCCCCGTACGGCTCGGCCGGGATCCTGCCCATCTCGTGGGCGTACATCCGGATGATGGGGGCCGAGGGCCTGCGCCGCGCCACGGGCGTCGCCATCCTGTCCGCCAACTACCTGGCCCGGCGCCTGGACCCGCACTTCCCGGTGCTGTACACCGGCCGCGACGGGCTGGTCGCGCACGAGTGCATCCTGGACCTGCGGCCGCTGGCCAACCAGACCGGGATCACCGCCGAGGACGTGGCGAAGCGGCTGATCGACTACGGCTTCCACGCGCCCACGATGTCGTTCCCGGTGGCCGGCACGCTGATGGTGGAGCCGACCGAGAGCGAGGACCTGGCCGAGCTGGACCGGTTCTGCGACGCCATGATCGCGATCAGGCAGGAGATCGCGAAGGTCGCCTCCGGCGAGTTCGACGCGCAGGACAACCCGCTGAAGAACGCCCCGCACACGGCCAGCATGCTGGTGTCCGCCGACTGGGCGCACGCCTACGAGCGCGCCGCGGGGGGCTACCCGATGCCGGGTGACCGCCGGGCGAAATACTGGCCGCCGGTCCGCCGGATCGACCAGGCCTACGGCGACAGGAACCTGATGTGTGCCTGCCCGCCGCCGGAGGCGTTCGAAGACTGACGGGGAGGCTGGCATGAAGGTGATCAGCGGGGCCGGGCAGTTCACGCCGCCGGCCGGGCAGGACGCGAACCACTGGGTCGAGCACCTCAGCGTCGCCGACCTGAGCGTCGGCACCTACTCGATCCCGGCCGGAGGGGTCGACGACCAGGTGCCGCACACCGAGGACGAGATCTACGTGATCACCGCCGGGCGGGCGGTGCTGCAGGCCGGCGGGGACAGCGCCCCGGTGGGTCCCGGGTCGGTCGTCTACGTGGCCGCCGGCGAGGAGCACCGGTTCACCGGCGTCACCGAGGACCTGGCCGCCATCGTGGTGTTCGCTCCCGCGGAGGGCTCCCGCAGCACCGGCAGCTCGTGACCGGCGGTCCCGCAGCACCGGAGCTCGTGACCGCACGGGCCCGCGGTCCCGCCCGGCGCCGAGGCCGTTCTTGTTGATCGCTGGCCGGGCCGCCTGCATCTGTTTCATCCGCCGGTCCCCGCCGGATCGCTGTCATCCTCCGGTTTCACGCCATTCCGCGGGGGGGTGGTGAGGGAGGATGAGGAAGATTCACTGGGTAGCCACCAGCGCCGAGCCTGGGAGCGGGGCATGCGGGGACGTCCGTGACCACGAACGATCTCGGGCTCATGCTGCTCATCGGGGCGGCCGTGGTGCTCGCCGCGATCATGGCGGCCCGGCTCGCGCACGGGATCGGCCTGCCGGGCCTGCTCGTCTTCCTCGGCCTCGGCCTCGCACTGGGTGAGGCCGGGCTCGGCATCCGGTTCGACAACGCGGCGCTGGCGCAGGCCCTGGGGCTCAGCGCGCTGGTCCTGATCCTCGCCGAAGGCGGCCTGACCACCAGCTGGGCTCACGCCCGCGCCGCCGCGCCCGCCGCGCTCAGCCTGGCCACGGCCGGGGAGGTGGTGAGCATCCTGGTCGTCGCCGTGGTCACCCACTGGCTGCTGCGCCTCGAATGGCGCGATGCGCTGCTGCTCGGCGCGGTGCTCGCCCCGACCGACGCCGCCGCGGTCTTCTCCGTGCTGCGCAAGCTGCCCGCTCCCGCCGACGCTGTCCGGGATGCTCGAGGGAGAATCCGGGCTCAACGACGCGCCGGCGGTTCTCGCGGTGACCATGCTCAGCCAGGCCGGCCATCACGCGCCGTCGCTCGCGCTGATCGCCGGGGAGGTGGTCTACGAGCTGGCGGCCGGCGCCGCGATCGGGCTGGCCGCGGGGCTGATCGGCGCGCTGGCGCTGCGGCGGATGGCCCTGCCCGCCTCCGGCCTGTACCCGATCGCGATCCTGGCCCTCATCGTCGCGGGCTACGGAGCCGCGTCCGTGGCCCACGCGAGCGGCTTCCTCGCCGTGTACGTCTCCGCTCTGGTGCTCGGCAACGCCCGGCTCCCGCACGGCCCGGCCATCCGCGGTTTCGCCGAGGGGGTCGCCTGGCTTGCCCAGATCGGGCTTTTCGTGATGCTCGGGCTGCTCGCCTCGCCGGTCCGGCTGCCCGGCCAGATCCTGCCCGCGGTGGCCGCCGCGGCGGCGCTCATGCTGCTGGCCCGGCCCGTGTCGGTGGTCCTGGCGACGCTGCCGCTGCGGGTGCCCTGGCGCCAGCAGGCCTTCCTGTCCTGGGCCGGGCTGCGCGGTGCCGTGCCGATCGTGCTGGCCACGATCCCGATGAACGCCCGGGTCCCGGGTGCGACCCGGCTGTTCGACGTCGTGTTCATCGTCGTCACGGTCAACGTCGCGCTGCAGGGCCCCACCCTGCCGCTCGCCGCCCGGCGCCTGCGGGTGATCACGCCAGCGGAACCGCTCGATGTCGCGGTCGAGGCGGCGCCGCTGGAGGCCCTGCACGCCGACCTGCTGCAGACGCAGATCCCCGATGGTTCCCGGCTGCACGGCGTGGAGATCTTCGAACTCCGGCTCCCCGCCCAGGCGAACGTAGCCCTCATCGTCCGCGAGGGGAAGGGGTTCGTCCCCGGGCCCACCACCACGCTGCGAGCCGGTGACCGGCTGCTCATCGTGGCCTCCGCCGCGGTGCGGGAGCAGACCGAGCGGCGGCTGCGCGCGGTCGGCCGCGCCGGCAAGCTCGCTGGCTGGCTGGGAGAACACGGCTTGTGACCCCCGGCCCGCCCGCGGAGCGGTACCCTCATCTCCGGGCAATAACGACTTATCTCCCGGAAGGGAAGTATGATGAAAAATCACTCGGCATTCGCCCGGGCGACGGCCAGGGCCGCCGTGACCCTGGGCACGGCGGTGACCCTGGCCGCGGGGACGGTAGCCGCGTGCGCCGCGGCGGATCCCGCGTCCCCGGCTGCATCGCCGCTCGCGGGGCTGACCCCGCTGCAGCTGGCCGGCCAGCGGGTGATCTACAGCTACACCGGCCTCACCCCGCCGGCCAGCCTGCTCTCGCGGATCAGCCACGGCGAAGCGGCCGGCGTCATCTTCTTCGGCGGCAACATCTCCAGCGAGGCGCAGATCAGAGGAGTGATCAAGACCCTGGAGGCGGCCGACGCCAGCCCGCATAACCCGGTGCGCGCACCGCTGCTGCTGATGACCGACCAGGAGGGCGGCGAGGTCCGCCGCCTCCCCGGCGCCCCGGCGAAGTCCGAGAAGCAGATCGGCGAGGCGGCCCACCCCGGAGCCGCGGCCACCGCCGCCGGCTCGGGGGCAGGGGCCAACCTGCTCGGCGTCGGCATGAACGTCAACCTGGCCCCGGTACTCGACGTGTACCGCCAGGCCGGTGACTTCGACGACCAGTTCCAGCGCTCCTACAGCAGGAACCCGCGCGTCGTCTCCCGGCTGGGCGCTGATTTCATCCGGGCGCAGCAGAAGGCGGGCGTCGCGGCCACCGCCAAGCACTTTCCCGGCCTGGGCGCGGCCACCGCGTCCCAGGACACCGACACCGGGCCGGTGACGCTGCACCTGCCCGCGGCCACGATCCGCGGCGTGGACGAGCTTCCGTACCACGCGGCGATCGCGGCCGGCGTCAAGCTCGTCATGGTGTCCTGGGCGGTCTACCCGTCGCTGGACCCGAAGCGCCCGGCCGGGCTGTCCTCCGTCATCGTCGGCCGGGAGCTGCGGACCCGGCTCGGCTTCACCGGCGTGACGATCACCGATGCCCTGGAGGCGGGCGCTCTGAAGGCATTCGGCAACTTCGGCCACCGCGCGGTGCTGGCGGCCAGCGCCGGCATGGACCTCATCCTCTGCGCGGACGGCAGCGGCGCCGAGGGCACCGCCGCTATGGACGGGCTGCGGACCGCCTACCACGACGGCGCGCTGGGCCAGGCGGCCTTCCGGGCCGCGGTCACGCGGATCATCGCCCTGAGGCGCAGCCTGCCCGGCTAGCGCAGCCTGCCCGCCGGGATCGTCCGGCCCTTCCACTGCCCGCCCCGGCCCAGGTGGTAGCGGCGCGCGGAGTCGGCGGTCATCCCCGCGTACATGAGGGCCATCAGCGGCAGCACCGGCGCCCGCCAGGGCGAGAGCCGGTACAGCCGCAGGACGGGTACGTAGCTGACCGACATGATGGCCCAGCCGGCCAGCCCCGCCGCGGCCAGCCAGCCCGCGGCGCGGCCGCCGCCGGTGGCCAGCCAGCCCAGGCCGCCGAGCGCGGCGGCCGGCGGCAGGGCGTAGAGCCACAGCAGGCCGGCCAGCGTGGCGGCGAGCACGGCGGGCGAGTACCGCAGCTGGGTATAGGCGCTGCGGGCGACCATGTCCCACAGGCTCGGCAGGCTCGGGTACGGCCGACGGCTGGTGACGTCCGTGGTGAACCCGAGCCAGCAGCGCACCCGCGCGGGCGGGCCCTTCAGCAGGCGGCCGAGCGCCACGTCGTCGATGCGGGCACCGCGGATGCGCTCCAGCCCGCCGGCTGCTTCCAGCGCCCGGCGGCGCACCAGCATGCACCCGCCCGCGGCCGCCGCGGTGCGCGCGCCGGGCCGGCTGACCCGGCGGAACGGGTAAAGCTGGGCGAAGAAGTAGACGAACGCGGGCACGATCAGCCGCTCCCAGAACTCCTCCGCCCGCAGCAGCGCCATCTGCGACACCATCCCGCGATCGTCGTCCTCGGCCGCCCGCACCAGGGCGGCGACGACCCCGGGCGCGTAGCCGATGTCGGCGTCCGTGAACAGGATGTACGCGGCGTCGCCCGCGGCGCGCAGCCCCTGCTGCATGGCCCAGACCTTGCCGGCCCATCCGGGCGGGGTGGGACGGCCCGGCAGGACGCGCAGCCGCCCCGGCCGGGCCCGGCGGCCCAGGAACGCGGCGATCTCCGACGTTCCGTCGGAGCTGTCGTCGTCGACTAGCACGACCCGGAACGCGCCCGGGTAGTCCTGCGCGAGCAGCGTCGGCAGCGTGCCGGGCAGCACCGCCGCCTCGTTCCGGGCGGGCACGACCGCCGTCACGCCCGGCCAGGCCGCCGGGCCGGCGGCTGCCCCGCGGCCGGGCGGAGGCAGCCGCTGGCCGGTGCGCCAGTAACCGCCGTGGCCGGCCAGCAGGTAGACCCACGTGATCGCGGCGAGCAGGCAGGCGGCAACGGCGACGGGCACCGGCACAGCCTGGCACACGAGCAAAGTCGAACGATGAACCGCCGCGCGATGAGGACGGCCGGCGGCGCGGACCCGCATAGAGTTGCTGCGTGGCAGATCCGCACGGCTACCGGCCGGCCCCGGGCTCGATTCCCGAGTCACCGGGGGTCTACCGGTTCCGCGACGAGCGGGGCCGTGTCATCTACGTCGGGAAGGCCAAGAACCTGCGGTCCCGGCTGAATTCGTACTTCGCCGACTTCGCCGGGCTCCATCCGCGCACCCAGTCCATGCTGCGGTCGGCGGCCGGGGTGGACTGGACCGTGGTCGGGACCGAGGTGGAGGCGCTCCAGCTGGAGTACTCCTGGATCAAGGAGTTCGACCCGCGGTTCAACGTCAGGTATCGCGACGACAAGAGCTATCCGTACCTGGCCGTCACCCTGGACGAGGAGTACCCCAGGGTCATGGTGATGCGCGGCGCGCGGCGGCGCGGGGTGCGGTACTTCGGCCCCTACTCGCATGCCTGGGCGATCCGGGAAACCGTGGACACGCTGCTGCGGGTGTTCCCGGTCCGGACCTGCTCGGCCGGGGTGTTCAAGCGGGCGGGCCAGATCGGCCGGCCCTGCCTGCTCGGCTACATCGGCAAGTGCTCCGCGCCCTGCGTGGGCCGGATCGATGCCGAGAGCCACCGGCATCTGGCCGAGGAGTTCTGCGACTTCATGGCCGGCCAGACCGGGAAGTTCATCCGGCGGCTCGAGAACGAGATGCGCCGCGCCGCCGACGCCGAGGAGTACGAGCGCGCCGCGCGCCTGCGCGACGATATCCAGGCCCTGCACCGGGCCCTGGAGAAGCAGGCGGTGGTGCTCGGCGGCGGCACCGACTGCGATGTCGTCGCGCTGGCCGAAGACCAGCTCGAGGCGGCGGTCCAGGTGTTCTACGTGCGCGGCGGGCGGGTACGCGGGCAGCGGGGCTGGGTGGTGGACAAGGTCGAGGAGATCACGCCGGGCGAGCTCGTCGAGCAGTTCCTCGGCCAGGTCTACGGCGAGGACCCGGTAGCCGCCGAGAACGGGGCATCCGGCGGCGGGACGCAGCGCGCCCAGCGCGGGGGCCAGCGGCGGGCGATCGGCGACACGCGGCGGCCGGACGCGCCGGTGCCGCGGGAGGTCCTGGTGCCGGTGCTGCCCCCGGACGCGGAGGCGCTCGAGGAATGGCTGGCCGGGCGGCGCGGGGGGCGGGTCAGCATCCGGGTCCCGCAGCGGGGGGACAAGAAGGCGCTGCTGGAGACCGTGACGAGGAACGCGGCCGAGGCGCTGGCGCTGCACAAGACCAAGCGCGCCAGCGACCTGACCACCCGCAGCCGCGCGCTGCACGAGATCCAGGAGGCGCTCGGGCTCGACGAGGCGCCGCTGCGGATCGAGTGCTACGACGTGTCGAACCTGCAGGGAACGCACGTCGTGGCATCCATGATTGTTTTCGAGGACGGCCTGGCCCGCAAGTCGGAGTACCGCAGGTTCAGCATCCGCGGCCTGGACGGCACCGACGACGTCGCGTCCATCCACGAGGTCATCTCCCGCAGGTTCCGGCGCTACCTGGAGGAGCGGGAGGCCACGGGCGAGCTCGACGTCCTCGGTGACCGGTCCGAGGACGAGCCGGGGGCGGGCGAGGCCGGGGATCAAACCGTGGGCCCGCCCGCGCGGCGCAAGTTCGCCTACCCGCCGAACCTCGTGGTCATCGACGGCGGCCCGGCCCAGGTGGCGGCGGCGGCGCGGGCGCTGGACGAGCTCGGCATCGACGACGTCTCCGTCTGCGGCCTGGCCAAGCGCCTGGAAGAGGTCTGGCTGCCCGGCGAGGACAGCCCGGTCATCATGCCGCGGACCAGCGAGGGCCTCTACCTGCTGCAGCGCGTGCGGGACGAGGCCCACCGGTTCGCGATCACCTATCACAGGAAGAAGAGGGCCGCGGCGCTCACGGCCAGCGAGCTGGACGCCGTTCCCGGGCTCGGCCCGGCCCGCAAGGCCACGCTGCTGCGCCATTTCGGCTCCGTCCGGCGGATCGCCGGGGCCAGCGTGGCCGAGATAGCCGGCCTGCCCGGCATCGGGCCGCGCATTGCGGAGACGGTGGCGGCGGCCCTGCACCCGGGTAGCCCGGAGAGCCCCGGGCCCGCGGCCGGCAACGGGGGAGGTACGTCATGAGGCCGGACAGTCCCGCGGAGCCGGAGCGCGCCGTGCCGGACATCGTCATCATCACCGGCATGTCGGGCGCGGGCCGGAGCACCGCGGCTAAGTCGCTCGAGGATCTTGACTGGTTCGTGGCCGACAACCTGCCGCCGGACCTGCTGCCGACCATGCTCGACCTCGCCCGGCGCTCCAGCGGCGCGGTGCCGAGGCTGGCGGCCGTGGTCGACGTGCGCAGCCGCGCGTTCTCCACCGACCTGAAGTCGGTCGTCGGCGACCTCGAGGCCAGGGGCACCCGGCCCTACGTGGTGTTCCTCGAGGCCAGCGACGACACGCTGGTCCGCAGGTTCGAGAGCGTCCGCCGCCCGCATCCGCTGCAGGAGGGCGGCCGGGTGGTCGACGGCATCGCCGCCGAGCGGGAACTGCTGCAGGATGTCCGCGGCGAGGCCGACCTCGTGCTGGACAGCTCGCGGCTCAACGTGCACCAGTTGCGGGCCCGGATGCGCGATACCTTCGGCGGCGACACGGACACCGCGCTGCGCGTGAACATCGTGTCCTTCGGGTTCAAGTACGGGCTGCCGGTTGATGCCGACATGGTGGCGGACTGCCGGTTCCTGCCGAACCCGCGCTGGGTGGACGAGCTCGCCCCGCTGACCGGCCAGGACCAGGACGTCAGGGATTACGTTCTCAGCCAGCCCGGGGCGGCGGAGTTCCTCGACGCCTACGTCCGGGCGGTGGGCGTGACACTGGACGGCTTCCAGCGCGAGGGCAAGCACTTCGTGATGCTGGCCGTGGGCTGCACCGGGGGGAAGCACCGCAGCGTCGTGATGGCCGAGCAGATCGCCAGCCGGCTCGCCGGCTCCTCGGCGGGCATCCGGGTGGTGCACCGGGACCTCGGGCGCGAGTGAGGGCTGCGATGGGAGAGCACCCGGGCCCCGGGTCAGCCGGGCGTCCGCCGAGCCGCAAGGTGGTCGCGTTCGGCGGGGGTCATGGCCTGTTCGCCTCGCTGTCCGCGCTGCGCCGGGTCACCCGCCAGCTGACCGCCGTGGTGACGGTGGCCGACGACGGAGGCTCAAGCGGCAGGCTGCGCCGGCAGTACGGCGTGCTGCCCCCGGGAGACCTGCGGATGGCGCTGGCCGCGCTGTGCGGCGACGACGCGTGGGGCACGACCTGGAGCCGCGTCGTGCAGCACCGGTTCACCGGGGAGGCCGAACTCGGCGGGCACGCGGTGGGCAACGTCTTGATCGTCGCGCTCTGGGAGCTTCTGGGTGACACCGTGCAGGGCCTGGACTGGGTCGGGCGCCTGCTGGGGGCGCACGGGCGGGTCCTGCCGATGGCCTCGGTCCCGCTCGACCTGGCCGCCGAGGTCCAGGGGGCCGACCCCGCCCGCCCCTACGAGATGAGCACGGTCCGGGGCCAGGCCGCGTGCGCGACGACGACCGGGCGGGTACGGTCGATTTCACTGGTACCCGCCGACCCGCCCGCGTGCCCCGAGGCGGTGGCCGCGGTCGGCGCGGCGGACTGGGTGGTGCTGGGGCCCGGGTCCTGGTTCACCAGCGTGCTGCCGCACCTGCTGGTGCCCGGGCTGGCCGAGGCGCTGCTGACCACGAGGGCGCGCAGGCTGGTCGCGCTGAACCTGGCGCCGCAGCCGGGCGAGACCGAAGGGTTCTCGCCGCACACGCACCTGGAGGTGCTGGCCGACCATGCTCCGGAGCTGACCGTGGATGTGGTGCTCGCCGACCGCGGCGCGGCCCGCGCCGCCGTGGCCGAGCTGGAGAAGGCGGCCGCCGTTCTCGGCGGCCGGCTGGTGCTGGCCGACCTGGCCATGGGGGACGGGACGCCGCGCCACGACCCGCGGCTGCTGGCTGGCGCGTTCGCGCAGATATTCGAGGGGGAGTGACGCGATGGCCATGACCAGTCTGGTCAAGGACGAACTCAGCCGGATCACCGTGCTGAAGCCATGCTGCCGGAAGGCCGAGGTATCCACGCTGCTGCGGTTCGCAGGCGGCCTGCACCTGGCCGCGGGCCGCATCGTGGTCGAGGCCGAGCTCGACACCGGCGCGGCGGCGCGCAGGCTCCGCAAGGACGTGGCCGAGGTCTTCGGCCATTCCTCGGAGCTGATCGTGCTGGCCCCCGGCGGCCTGCGCAAGGGCAACCGGTACGTGGTGCGGGTGCACAAGGACGGCGAGAGCCTGGCCCGCCAGACCGGCCTGGTGGACCGCTACGGCCGGCCGGTCCGCGGGCTGCCGCGGCAGGTGGTGTCCGGTACCACCTGCGACTGCGAGTCCGCCTGGCGCGGCGCCTTCCTGGCGCACGGCAGCCTGACCGAGCCCGGACGCTCGATGTCCCTGGAGATCACCTGCCCCGGTCCCGAGGCGGCGCTGGCCATGGTCGGCGCCGCGCGGCGGCTGAAGATCCACGCCAAGGCCCGCGAGGTCCGCGGGGTGGACCGGGTGGTGATCAGGGACGGCGACGCGATCAGCGCGCTGCTGACCAGGCTGGGTGCCCACGACAGCATGCTCGCCTGGGAAGACCGGCGGATGCGGCGCGAGGTCAGGGCCACGGCGAACCGGCTCGCGAACTTCGACGACGCGAACCTGCGGCGCAGCGCCCGGGCCGCGGTCGCGGCCGGCGCCAGGGTCGAGCGGGCGCTGGAGATCCTCGGCACCGCCGCTCCCGAGCACCTGATCGTCGCGGGCGAGCTGCGGATCAAGCACCGCCAGGCGAGCCTGGAGGAACTCGGCCAGCTGGCCGAGCCCGCGCTGACCAAGGACGCGATAGCCGGGCGGATTCGCAGGCTGCTCGCGCTGGCCGACCGGCGCGCGATGGAGCTGGGCATCCCCGGGACCGAGGCGCACCTGACCGCCGACATGCTGGCGCCCTGACCAGGACGGCCGGACGGTTCGGTAGGGTTCGGACCGGGGCATAAGCGGCGCCGTGCGGGCTGCGGCATGCCATACGACGATGAGGGAGATTCTGCGGTGACTGTCCGGGTGGGCATCAACGGATTTGGCCGGATCGGCCGTAACTTCTGGCGGGCGGTACACGCCGGGGCCGGAGCCTCTGCGGGTATCGAGATCGTCGCGGCCAACGACCTCGGTGACGTCGCGACGTTCGCGCACCTGCTCAAGTACGACACCGTGCTCGGCCCGCTCGACCTGGACGTGACCGTGGACGGCGACTCCATCCGGGCCGGGTCGCAGACCATCAGGATGCTCGCCGAGCGGGACCCGGCCGGGCTCCCGTGGCGCGAGCTGGGCGTGGACGTGGTGGTCGAATCCACCGGGCGGTTCACCAAGGCCGCTGACGCCCGCAAGCACCTCGAGGCGGGAGCGAGCAAGGTGATCATCTCCGCCCCGGCCACGGACGAGGACATCACGATCGTGATGGGCGTGAACGACGACGGATATGACCCGGCGCGGCACGACATCATCTCCAACGCGTCGTGCACCACGAACTGTGTCGCGCCGATGGCCAAGGTGCTACTGGACAGCTTCGGGATCGTCCGGGGCTTCATGACGACGGTTCACGCTTACACCAGCGACCAGGTGCTCCAGGACTTCCCGCACAAGGACCTGCGCCGGGCCAGGGCCGCCGCGCAGAACATCATCCCGACTTCGACCGGCGCCGCGAAGGCCACGTCTCTGGTGCTGCCCGAGCTCAAGGGAAAGCTGGACGGCATCTCGATGCGGGTCCCGGTCATCGACGGCTCAGTGACCGACCTGGTCGTTCAGCTTGAGCGCGAGGTGACGGCCGCGGAGGTCAATGCCGCCTACCGCGCCGCCGCGGACGGCCCGCTCAAGGGCTACCTGCACTACACCGCCGACCCGATCGTCTCCTCCGACATCGTCAAGTCCCCGTATTCATGCACGTTCGACTCCCTGCTCACCATGGTCAACGGGAACCAGGTCAAGGTGATCGGCTGGTACGACAACGAGTGGGGCTACTCCAACCGGCTCGCCGACCTGGTCGCCATGGTCGGGGCCGGGCGGCCCGGCCGGGCCGGATAGGCACGGGGATGCGGGGCATCGACGGGCTGCCGGACGTCGCCGGGAAGACGGTCCTGCTGCGCGCCGACCTGAACACGCCGCTGGACGGGACGAGCGATCACCGACGACGGCCGGATCCGGGCCAGCCTGCCGACGATCGGCAGGCTGGCCGGCCGGGGCGCCAGGGTCTTGATCTTCGCCCACCTCGGCCGTCCCCGGGGAGCCGATTACGCTGAGCGCGCCGCGGGCGGCCCGTCGCTGCGGCCGGTCGCCGGGCGGCTGGGCGAGCTGCTCGGCCAGCACGTCCCGCTCGCGGCCGACGTCGCGGGCGAGTCGGCGGCGGCAGTGGCGGCCGGCCTGGCCGACGGCGGAGTCGGCATGGCGGAGAACGTCCGGTTCGAGCCCGCCGAGACCAGCAAGGACGACGCCGCGCGGGCCGGGCTCGCGCGGCGGATGGCCGCGCTGGCCGGTCCCGGCGGATGGTACGTCGGCGACGGGTTCGGCGCCCTGCACCGCAAGCACGCCAGCGTGTTCGACCTGCCCGCGCTGCTTCCGCACGCCGCGGGGGACCTGGTGCTGTCCGAGGTCTCGGTGCTGCGCCGGCTCACCGAGCGCCCGGAGCGGCCCTACGTCATGGTGCTCGGCGGCGCGAAGCCGTCGGACAAGCTCGGGATGATCGCCAACGTGCTCGGCCAGGTCGACCGGCTGGTGATCGGCGGCGGCATGTCGTACACGTTCCTGAAGGCCCAGGGGTACGAGGTAGGCAAGTCGCTGCTGGAGGCTGACCAGATCCCGCAGGTGTCCGCCGTGCTGGAGGACGCAGCCCGGCGCGGCGTGGAGGTGGTGCTCCCGGTCGACCTGGTCGCCGCCACCCACTACGCTCCCGACGCCGAGCATTACGTCGCGAGGGTCGGCGAGTTCCCCGCGGACCGCGAGAGCATGGACATGGGCCCGGCGACTCGCGAGCTGTTCGCGGCGAAGCTCGCCGACGCGAAGACCGTGTTCTGGAACGGCCCCGTCGGCGTGTTCGAGTTCCCGGCGTTCGCCGCGGGCACCCGGGCGGTGGCCGAGGCGATCAGCAAGGTCAACGGGCTGACCGTGGTCGGCGGCGGCGACTCGGCGGCGGCCGTCCGGATCCTCGGCTTCCCCGAGGACGCGTTCTCGCACATCTCGACCGGCGGCGGGGCCAGCCTTGAGTACCTCGAGGGCCGGCCGCTGCCGGGGCTGGCGGCCCTCGAGGCAGCCGGCGCACGGAGCAGCGGGGTGAGCGAGCCGGAGGGCGCGGTGCCGCCAGTGAAGGGGGATGGGGAGGCGGGCGGGGAGGAACGAGCGACGAGGGAAGGCGGTCGCCTTAAGCCGCCCGTAGGCGAGCGGGAGGCACAGTGAGCAGGGCAGGCCGGAAGCCGCTGGTGGCCGGCAACTGGAAGATGCACAACACCCACTTCGAGGCCATCGCGCTGACCCAGAAGCTGGCGTTCGCGCTGACCGGCAAGGATTTCGACGCCGCGGACGTGGCCGTGCTCCCGCCGTTCACCGCGCTGCGCAGCGTGCAGACCCTGATCGAGGGGGACCGGCTGCGGCTGGGCTACGGAGCCCAGGACATCTCCCCCCACGACGACGGTGCCTACACCGGTGACGTGTCCGGGCGGATGCTGGCCAGGCTGGGCTGCCAGTACGTGCTGGCCGGGCACTCGGAGCGGCGGCGGTACCACGGCGAGGACGACGCCCTGGTGAACGCGAAGGTGAAGGCGGTGCTGCGGTACGCCATGACGCCCGTGCTCTGCGTCGGGGAGATGCTGGAGGTGCGCCAGGCGGGCAACGCGCTGAGCCATAACCTGGCCCAGCTGAACGGCGGCCTGGCCGGCGTCACGGGCGAGCAGGTCGCGGGCCTGGTCATCGCCTACGAGCCGGTCTGGGCGATCGGCACCGGCGAGGTGGCCACGCCGGAGGATGCCCAGGAAATGTGCGCCGGCATCCGCGGGCGCGTTTCCGCGGTTCACGGGGACGTAGTGGCGGCTGGTGTGCGTATCCTGTATGGCGGGTCGGTTAAGTCCGGCAACATGGCTGCGATCATGGCGCAGCCGGACATCGACGGCGGCCTGGTGGGCGGCGCCAGCCTTGATGCCGGGGAATTCGTCAGGATCTGCCGGTATCGTGAGCTGAGCGCCACCACCTGAGCGGGAAGCCCGGAGGGGACGAGAACCAGCAGTGACCATCGCAATCTCTATCGTCCTGATCATCACGAGCCTGCTCATGATCGTGCTCGTGCTGCTGCACAAGGGCAAGGGCGGCGGGCTGTCCGACCTGTTCGGCGGGGGAGTCACGTCGAGCCTGGGGTCATCGTCGGTCGTGGAGCGGAACCTGGACCGGATCACGATCTTCACCGGGATCGTGTGGTTCCTCTGCATCGTCGCGCTCAACCTGCTGCTGAACCGCTGACAGCGGTGGCGGAGTAGCAGCGGGGCGGGGCATCTCATTACGCACGCCAGAATTCAGCGGGTCATGAGGCAAGGGGTGAGCAGTGAGCAGTGGCAACGCGATCCGGGGCAGCCGGGTCGGCGCAGGTCCGATGGGCGAGGCCGAGCGCGGCGAGGCCGCGCCTCGGGTACGGGTCTCGTTCTGGTGCTGCAACCGGCATGAGACCGTGCCCAGTTTCGCCAGCGATGCCGCGATCCCCGAAACCTGGGACTGCCCGCGGTGCGGGTTTCCGGCCGGGCAGGACCAGGCCAATCCGCCGGCGCCGCCGCACGCCGAGCCGTACAAGACGCACCTGGCCTACGTGAAGGAGCGCCGCAACGACACCGACGGCGCCGCGATCCTGGCCGAGGCGCTGGACCGGCTCCGCCGGGGCGCCTGAGCGCCCCGGACGGCCGGGCTAGGCGGGACAGCGGCCGGCCGACGCCGGGCCCGGCGAGGGCGGGCCGGGCGGGAAAATCAGTGCGCGAAGCCCCCGCGCTGCTTGTCGGGCCCGGGCATCAGCGGCGCGGGCGGCTGCGGGTGCGAGGCTAGCAGCTGCACCTGCGTACGGAGGTCGTCGAGCAGGCTGTTGGCCAGGTCCATGCTGAGCCCGTTCCGGACCACGATCCGGATCACCGCCGTGTCCTGCATGTTCTCCGGGAAGGTGTAGGCGGGGACCAGCCAGCCGCGCTGCCGCAGCCGTTCGGACAGGTCGAACACCGTATAGCCGACCGAGTCCGGGTCGCGCATCCGGAACGCGAACACCGGCAGGTCGCTGCCGTCGGTGAGCAGCGTGAACGGGCCCATCTCGGCGATCTGGGCGGACAGGTACCTGGCCACGTCCTGGCAGGTCTGCTGCACGCTGCGGTAGCCCTCGAAGCCGAGCCGCAGGAAGTTGTAGTACTGGGCGGCGACCTGCGCGCCGGGCCGGGAGAAGTTCAGCGCGAACGTCGGCATGTCCCCGCCCAGGTAGTTGACCCGGAATACCAGGTCCTCGGGCAGCGCGTTGGCGTCGCGCCACACCACCCAGCCGACCCCCGGGTAGACCAGGCCGTACTTGTGGCCCGAGGCGTTGATCGAGGCGACCCGCGGGACCCGGAAGTCCCACTCCAGGTCCTGGTGCAGGAACGGCGCGACGAACCCGCCCGACGCGCCGTCGACGTGGACCGGGATGTCGTGGCCACTGGCGGCCTGGAGCTTGTCCAGTTCCTGGCTGATCTGCAGCACCGGCTCGTAGCTGCCGTCCATGGTGGAGCCCATGATCGCGACCACGCCGATGGTGTTCTCGTCGCACCGCGCGGCCGCCTCCGGGCCGGTCAGGTGCAGCCGTCCGGGCTCCATCGGCACCATCCGGGGCTCGACCTGCCAGTAGCGGCAGAACTTCTCCCAGCAGACCTGCACGTTGGCGCCCATGACCAGGTTCGGCGAGGTGGCCGGGGCTCCCGCGGCCGCCCGGCGCGCGCGCCAGCGCCACAGCAGCGCCATCCCGCCGAGCATGCACGCCTCGCTCGACCCGGTGGTCGAGCAGCCGACGCCGGTGGCGAGCGCCGTGCCGTCCGGTCCCGGCTCGCACCCCGGCGCGTGCCACAGCTCGGCCAGGATGTTGACGCAGCGGCGCTCGAGCTCGGCCGTCTGCGGGTACTCGTCCTTGTCGATCATGTTCTTGTCGAAGCACTCGGCCATCAGCTGCTGCGCCTGCGGCTCCATCCAGGTGGTCACGAACGTGGCCAGGTTGAGCCGGGCGTTGCCGTCCAGGATCAGCTCGTCCCGCACCGCCTGCAGCGCGGTGTCGGGCAGCATGCCGTGCTCGGGGATCCGGTTGCGCGGCACGCGGATCTTGAGTTCGCGGACGTAGACGGGGTTGACGCTGAGCTCGTCGTCCGCGCTGGCCTCGTCAACCTTGCTGTGCAGTGGCATGGATGGCTCCCGTTCATCGCTGGCCGGATGCTGCCTGTCCTGGTCACACCTGGTGGTCACGTTATCGGTAGGGCCTTCGCAGGCGGGTCAGGGCCTCCCGTCAGCCGGCCGCAGGTACCGGCACAGCAGGGCCCCGTGGTCCTCCAGCACGTGGGCCATGGTGAGCCCGGCCGCCGCGCCCGGCCCGGCCTGCGGCGCGGCCAGGATCCGGCCCGCGCGGCCGCCCTCCAGCACCGGGCTGATGGTCACGCAGAGCTCGTCGAGCAGCCCGTCGGCAGCGACCTGGCCGAGCAGGCCCGGGCCGCCCTCGAGGAGCACACGGCGGTAGCCGCGGGCGGCCAGGGCGTCCACCGCCGCGGCCGGGCTGACCGCGCCGGCCCGGCCACCACGACGTCGGCGTGCCGGGCCACCGCGGCCCGCCGGGCGGCCGGCGCGGCCTGGCTGGTGAGCACGATCGTGCGGGCCCCCTCGGCCGCCCCGGCCAGGAGCGGGGCGTCCTCGTTAAGGTCGAGCTTCCCGGTGACCACGGCGATCGGCGGCACGGGCGCGCGCCCGTCCCGCAGCGCCGTCCAGACCTCGCCCGGACGAACCGGGCGGTACCCCTCCGCCCGGGCCGTCCCGGCTCCGACCAGGATGACGTCGGCCAGGCTGCGCAGCACCGAGAACACCAGGCGGTCGGCGTCGCCGGACAGTCCTCCGGAGCGCCCGTCCAGCGCGGCCGCGCCGTCGGCGCTGGCCACCATCGTCGCCCGCAGCCACGGCGCCGCGCGGCGCGGCGGGGTAGGCGTAGAGCGCGGCCAGGGCGGTGACCACGGGCCCGCCGTCGCGCCGCGCGCCGCCGCGCGGGAGCGGGCCGATCTCGGGCTCGCCCGCGGGCGCGGGGAAGATCTGGCGCACGGCCAGCAGTCAACCACGGCCGGTCGCGCCCGGCCGAGCGCCCCGGGATTACCTGCTCTCGCGCAGCACCATGATCGAACGGCCGGTCAGTTCGACGCTGTCCCCGGCCGGCACGGTGACCGCGGCCCGGGCCGCGGCGGCGGTGTCGATCAGCAGGTCCCAGGCCGGGCCGAACCGGCGCTCCGGCAGGGTGAAGCTCACCGGCTCGCGGTGCGCGTTGAACAGCAGCAGGAAGTTCTGGTCCCGTACGGTCTCGCCGCGCGGCCCCGGCTCGGTGATCGCGTCCCCGTTCAGGAAGACCGCGAGCGACCGGGCGTATCCGGTGTGCCAGTCACTGTCGGTCATCTGATGCCCGGCCGGGGTCAGCCAGACGATGTCCTGCAGGCCGCCGTCCGGCTCGCCACGGGGCGGCGGGGCCTGCCCGCTGAAGAACCGGCGGCGGCGGAACACCGGGTGCGCCCGGCGCAGCCCGGACAGCGCGCAGGTGAACTCGATCAGGTCCTGCTGCTTGCCCGCGGCTTCCCAGTCCATCCACGACAACTCGTTGTCCTGGCAGTAGGCGTTGTTGTTGCCCTGCTGGGTCCGGCTCATCTCGTCGCCCGCGAGCAGCATCGGGACGCCCTGCGAGCAGAACAGCGTGACCAGGAAGTTCCGCACCTGCCGGGCCCGGATTTCGTTGACCGCCGGGTCGTCCGACGGGCCCTCGGCGCCGCAGTTCCAGGACCGGTTGTCGTCGCTGCCGTCCCGGTTGTCGTCGCCGTTCGCTTCGTTGTGCTTGCGGTCGTAGCTCACCAGGTCCCGCAGCGTGAAGCCGTCGTGGCAGGTGACGAAGTTCACCGAGGCGACCGGCCGCCGCGCGCTGGTCTCGTACAGGTCGCTGGACCCGGTCAGCCGGGACGCGAACTCCGGCAGCGTGGCCGGCTTGCCGCGCCAGAAGTCGCGCACCGTGTCCCGGTACTTGCCGTTCCACTCCGACCACAGCGGCGGGAACTGGCCGACCTGGTAGCCGCCCTGGCCGACGTCCCAGGGCTCGGCGATGAGCTTGACCTGGGATACCACCGGATCCTGCTGGACCAGGTCGAAGAAGGTCGACAGCCGGTCCACGTCGTGCAGCTCGCGGGCGAGCGCCGCGGCCAGGTCGAAGCGGAACCCGTCGACGTGCATGTCCAGGATCCAGTACCGCAGCGAGTCCATGATCAGCTGCAGCGGGTGCGGGTTCCGCACGTTGAGGCTGTTGCCGCAGCCGGTGTAGTCCAGGTAGGCCTGCGGGTTGCCGGGGTCGAGCTGGTAGTAGGCGGCGTTGTCGATGCCGCGGAAGGACAGCGTCGGGCCGAGCGCCCCGGCCTCCGCGGTGTGGTTGTAGACCACGTCGAGGATGACCTCGATGCCCGCCGCGTGCAGCGCCTTGACCATCTCCTTGAACTCGGCGACCTGGCCGTAGGGCGCGCCGGACGAGGAGTAGCGGTTGTCCGGCGCGAGGAAGGCGATCGTGTTGTAGCCCCAGTAGTTGGTCAGGCCGCCGCCGACCAGCGCCGGCTCCGGCACGCACTGGTGCACCGGCATCAGCTCGATGGCGGTCACGCCCAGCCGGGTCAGGTGCTCGATCACCGCCGGGTGGGCCAGCCCCGCGTAGCTGCCCTGCAGCCCGGCCGGGACCGCCGGATGGCGCACCGTCAGCCCGCGGACGTGGGCCTCGTAGATGAACGTCTCGTGGTACGGCGTGCGCGGCGGCCGGTCGTCCCCCCAGTCGAAGTACGGGTTGATCACCACGTTGCGCGGCATGTAGGGAGCGCTGTCGTCGGAGTTCAGCACCGACGGGTTGTCGTGCTGGTAGGAGTACACCGCCTGATGCCAGGTGACCTGGCCGTCGACGGCCTTGCCGTAGGGATCGAGCAGCAGCTTGGCCGGGTTGCACCGGTGGCCGCGCTCGGGCTGGTAGGGGCCGTGCACCCGGTATGCGTAGCGCTGGCCCGGCTCCACGTCCGGCAGGTAGCAGTGCCAGACCAGGCCGTCCACCTCGGTGATGGCGACGCGGGTTTCCCGCTCGCGGCCGTCGGCCGGGTCGGCGTCGAACAGGCACAGCTCCACCTGCTCGGCCACCTCCGAGAACAGGGCGAAGTTGGTGCCTGCTCCGTCCCAGGTCGCGCCGAGCGGGTAGGGGGTTCCGGGCCAGACCGGCATCGGCGGGCCTTACCCGCGGACGCTGACCCTGGCCCGGCCGAGCACCGGGTCCAGGTCCAGCCCGTCGGGCAGCATGCCGAACGCGCCGGGCGGTCCGGCGGGCCCGTCCGGGGAGCCGACCCGGGAGGCGCAGAACGCGTCGGCGACGGCCGCGGGAGCGTGCCGCACCAGCAGCGAGGCCTGCAGGGTCACGGCGATCAGCGCGGCCAGCCTCCGGGCCCGGTACTGGGCCTCGGTGCCGGTGGCCGCCGCGGTCTCCTTCAGCTCGCGGCCGAGCCGCTCCTGGGCCGCGTCGAGGCGCCGGTCCCCGCCGGCGGCCAGGTCGATGTCGGCCAGGAGCACGTCGGCGGAGCCGGGGGCGCGCGCCAGGGCGCGGAGCACGTCGAGGGCGGTCACGTTGCCGGAGCCCTCCCAGACCGAGTTGAGCGGCGCGTCCCGGTACAGCCGCGGCAGGCCCGACTCCTCGACGTAGCCGTTGCCGCCCAGGCACTCCAGCGCCTCGGCGGTGGCCATCGGCGTCCGCTTGCACACCCAGTACTTGGCCGCGGGCAGGGCCAGCCGTAGCAGCGCGGCCTCGCCCGCGTCACCGCGCGCCGCCCGGTCGGCGGCGCCCGCCAGGCGCATCGCCAGCGCCGTGGCCGCCTCGGACTCGAGGACCAGGTCGGCCAGGACCGACGCCATCAGGGGGTGGGTGGCCAGCGGGGCCCCGAACGAGCGCCGGAGGCCCGCGTAGTGCACGGCCGTGACGCACGCCTGGCGGATCGCGGCGGCGCTGCCCAGGACGCAGTCCAGCCGGGTCGCGCTCACCATCTCGATGATGGTCGCCACGCCCCGGCCCGGCTCTCCCACCGGCCAGGCGAACGCGGCGTCATACTCCACCTCCGACGAGGCGTTCGACCGGTTGCCGAGCTTGTCCTTGAGCCGCTGGATGCGCATGGAGTTGCGGGTGCCGTCCGGCAGCACCCGGGGCAGCAGGAAGCAGCCGAGGCCCTCGGGCGCCTGGGCGAGGACCAGGAACAGGTCGCACATGGGCGCGGAGCAGAACCACTTGTGGCCGGTGAGCAGGTAGCCCTCGCCGGCGGGAACCGCCCGGGTGGTGTTGGCCCGCACGTCGGAGCCGCCCTGCTTCTCGGTCATGGCCATGCCGGCCAGCAGGCCGGCCTTGCCGTCGGGAATCCGCAGGCCCGGGTCGTAGGCGCGGGAGGCGAGCAGCGGCGCGAAGCGTGCCGCCAGCGCGGGCTCGTGCCGCAGGGCCGGGACGGCCGCGTAGGTCATGGAGACCGGGCAGCCGTGCCCGGCCTCGGCCTGCGTCCACACGTAGAACCCGGCCGCCCGGGCCACGTGCGCGCCGGGCGCGTCATCGAGCCACGGCGCGGCGTGCAGCCCGTGGCTCACGGCGGTGGCCATCAGCTCGTGCCAGGCCGGGTGGAATTCGACCTCGTCGATCCGGTGGCCGCGGGCATCGTGCGTACGCAGCACCGGCGGGTACTCGTTGGCCAGCCGGGCCAGCTCGCGGGTCTCGGCGGATCCGGCGCGCACGCCGAGTTCGCGGAGTTCCTGTTCCCGTCCCTCCCCGCCCCGCGCGTTCCCCTGGCCCGCGGCCGGCCGGCCTCCCGCCGCAGCGCCTGGATCAGCGCCGGGTCGTCGGCGACGTCGTACCCGGCCAGCGGCGGGACCTGGTTGAGTACCTCATGCGTGACATGCGGTGCCGGTTGCGTCATGGGCATCCCCCCTTGGTCCCATTTCACCATCATCGGGCGCAATCGCGAACGCGCGCCGCCCGGCGCTGACCGGGCCGCGCTGAGCCGCCGCCTGCACGTAGCGCTCGATGACGATGTCGGCTACCTCGGGGGCCGCGCCGAGCGCGGCCGACACGGCGTCCGCCCCGGCGGCCAGAGACTGCTCGCGGACCTGGTCGGCGAACACGCCGGGCGCCAGCAGGTAGGTCGCGACGACGACGCGCGGCGCGCCGTCTTGCCGCAGCAGGCCGACCGCCTGGGCCGGCGCCGGCCAGGCGGCCGAAGCGTACGCCGGGACCACGCTGCGCCAGCCCGGCCACGCCCGGGCCGCGCGGGCCACGGCGGCGTTCGCCGCCGGGCGGCTGGACCCGGCGGCGGCCAAGACCACGGCGGTGTCCGCCGCGGCGGGCGCGCCCGCCTCGGCGAGACGGCGTTCGAGGGCCCGCAGCAGCAGGGGGTGCGGTCCCAGCGGGCGGCCGTAGGCCAGGCGCAGGCCGGGCAGGCGGCGGCCGGCCGCGCGCAGCACCGCCGGCAGGTCGGTGTCGCTGTGGTAGGCCTCGGTGAGCAGCAGGGGCAGCACCACGGCGCGGGAGCGCCCTTCGCCGTGCAGCGCCTCGAGCGCGTCGGGAACCGACGGTAGCGCGTGCCCCAGGTAGGCGGCCCGCACCGTCAGGCCAGGCAGCCCGGCGCGGCCGGCCCGGGCTCGCACCAGGCGCGCCAGGTCCGTGACCGTGGCCGCGGCCCGGGGGTCGGTGCTGCCGTGCGCGGCGACGACCAGCGGCGGCGGCCAGGCATGATCCTCGCCGGGGGCCGGGCTCAGCTGTGGATACCGCATTCGGTCTTGCCGGTGCCGGCCCAGCGGCCGCTGCGGGCGTCGGCGCCGGCCTCTACCCGGGCGGTGCAGGTCGCGCAGCCGATCGACGGGTAGCCGTCGTAGACCAGCGGGTTGACCAGCACTGCGTTCTCGGCAATGTAGGCGTCGACCTGATCCTGGGTCCAGTCCACGATCGGGTTGACCTTCATCATCTCCCGGCGGGCGTCCCACTGCACGGCGCGGGTGTCGCTCCGGGCGTCCGTCTCCTCCTTGCGGACCCCGGTGATCCACGCGTCGTACGGCTCGAGGGCCTGCTCCAGCGGTACCACCTTGCGCAGGTAGCAGCAGAGGTCCGGGTTGCGGCTGTACAGCCGGGGACCCATCTGCTCATCCTGCTCGGCGACGGTCTGCGCGGGCGTGACGTTGAGCACGTTGACCGGGTAGACGGCGGACACCGCGTCCCTGGTGCCGATGGTCTCCGCGAAGTGGTAGCCCGTGTCGAGGAAGATGACGTCGATGCCCGGGCGCACCCGGGACACGAGGTGAATGATCACGGCGTCGGTCATCGACGACGTGATGCAGATCCGGTCGCCGAACGTGTCCGTGGCCCACCGGACCACGTCCTCGGCGGGCGCCCCGGCCAGTGCCTCGGCCGCCTCCGTCGCCAGCCTCTCCATGCGGATGACGTCCTCCAGACGCGCGGGTCTCGTCGGGTCGGCGGCCACGGCCCCCGTGGCCTCCGGAACGACCGGCCTGATCATGTCGCGGCTCACCGGACGGCTCCGGTTCCCGCAAAGCGTAGCCGGAACGAGCGGATGCAGCTGCGGCAATGCCATTCGCCGTCTGCCTCCCGCGGGACCAGGTCCTCCTCGCCGCAATAGGGGCAGTAGAACGGGACGGCGCGCTCGGCAGCAGAGGCGGGCGGGGTGGACGGGATCGGCGAGGTGCTCATGTCAGGTCCTCCTCCCGGGCACGGCCGGCCCAGGCGGCGAACGTCTCGCCCGCCATCCGGCCGGAGTCGAACCGGCGCAGCACCCGCTCGACGTAGTCGGGCAGCTGGTCGGCGGTGGTCTTGAGGCCCCTGACCTTCCGGCCGAAGCCGGAGCTTTCCCCGTCCCCGCCGTCCAGGCTTCCTCCCAGGTGCACCTGGAAGCCTTCCACCTGCTGACCATCCGGGAGGGTGAGCAGCGTTCCCTTCAGGCCGATGTCGGCGGTCTGGATCCGGGCGCACGAGTTGGGGCAGCCGTTGACGTTGATCGTGATCGGCTCGGTGAAGCCAGGCAGCCGCCGCTCGAGCTCGGCGATCAGGCCGGAGGCCCGGGTCTTGGTCTCCACGATCGCGAGCTTGCAGAACTCGATGCCGGTGCAGGCCATGGTGGACCGGCGGAACACGCCCGGGGTGGCCGGCAGGTCGGCGCGGGCCAGCTCGGCGGCCAGCTCGGCGGTCCGGGCCTCGGGGACGTCGAGAATCACCATCTTCTGCTCGGTGGTGGTCCTGACCCGCCCGCTGCCGTACTCCGCGGCCAGGCTGGCCACCAGCGCCAGCGAGTCAGCCGACATCCGGCCCACCCGCGGGGCGAAGCCGACGTAGTACCGCCCGTCCCGCTGCATGTGGATGCCCACGTGATCACGCTGCCCGCTGCCCGGAGCCTTCGGCGCCGGGCCGTCGGCCAGCGGGTAGCCAAGATAGTCGCGCTCCAGCACCTCGCGGAACCGCTCCGGGCCCCAGTCGGCCATGAGGAACTTCAGCCGGGCGCGGTGCCGCAGCCTCCGGTAGCCGTAGTCGCGGAAGATCGACGTGACACCGGCCCAGACCTCGGGAACCTGGCCCGGCCGGACGAACGCGCCCAGCCTCTTGCCGATCATCGGGTTGGTGGACAGCCCGCCGCCGGCCCACAGGTCGTAACCCGGCTCGCCGTCCGGGCCGGGCACGCCGACGAACGCGATGTCGTTGATCTCGTGCATGGTGCACTGCGCCGCGCAGCCGCTCATCGCGGACTTGTACTTGCGCGGCAGGTTGGAGAACTCCGGGTTGCCGACGTAGCGCGCGGCGGTCTCGCGGATCTCCGGCGTGGCGTCAATGATCTCCTCGGCGTCGATGCCCGCCAGCGGGCAGCCCAGGATCACCCGGGGCGTGTCGCCGCAGGCCTCGGTGGTGGATAGCCCGACCGACTCGAGGGCCTCCCAGATCGCCGGGACGTCCTCGATGCGCACCCAGTGCAGCTGGATGTTCTGGCGGTCGGTCACGTCCGCCGTGCCCCTCCCGAACCGGCGCGAGACGTCGGCCACCGTGACCAGCTGGTCGTGGCTCAGCTGCCCTCCGTCGATGCGGATCCGCAGCATGAAGTACTTGTCGTCGAGCTCCTCGGGCTCCAGGGTGGCGGTCTTGCCGCCGTCGACCCCCGGCCGGCGCTGGGTGTACAGGCCGAACCAGCGGAACCGACCGCGCAGGTCGGCCGGGTCGATGGAGTCGAAGCCGTATTTGGCGTAGATGTCGATGATCCGGTGGCGGACGTTCAGCCCGTCGTCGTTCTTCTTGAGTTCTTCGTTCTTGTTCAGCGGCTCACGGTAGCCCAGGGCCCACTGCCCGTTGCCGCGGCCCGGGCGGCGGCCGGGGCGGCCGCCGGCATCGGGAGGCGTCTGCGTTCGGCCCTGGGTCGTGCTGCTCAGCGCGGGCATGTGCTGCGTCCCTTCGGTCACGGGGCGCGTGCCTGGATTTCGCGGGCGACGGCCTGCGCGGGCGCCTCACGCCCCGGTCATGGGCCGGGGGAGCGGCTCGCGGCACGCGCTCGTCAGGAATGACGGGCTGTGGTCAGCGGCCGCGGGAGACACAGCGCGCTCCCGATGCGAAGGAAATCAACATGCCGACGGATGACAAGCAGCGGGTCAGCCTCGCCCGGTGCCGGGGACGGAACGCTGGCTCCCATGTGTCACCTCAACTGAGCGGCCGTCGCCGCTATTCCGCTCGGGCCGCCTAGCCTTGCCGGATCCAGCCCAGCCGGGGCTCGGCGTCGGAATCGGGAGGCCGGTGCTGGCAGTCGCACCAGGTTCCTCCGGGGCATTTCTCGTGGTGCTGCTGGCGGCAGGACAAACAGATCATAACCCCATTATCCCCGCAACCGACAAGCCGCAGGTCCGGTCACCATTCTGTCCAGCGCAGACGCGCCGCAGGCCCGGCCGCCATCCGCCAGCCGGACGATGCCCGTGGCCTGCCTCGTCAGGCAGCGTTCGCCCGGCGCATCCGGCGCCGCCGCTCCGCCGATCGCTCCTCCTCGTTCAGCCCGCCCCAGGTCCCGTACTTCTCCGGACGGCTGACCGCATAGTCGAGGCACTCGGCCCGAACCGGGCAGGCAGCACAGACGGCCTTCGCCTTCCGCTCGCGGATGTCGCGCTCGGGCTGCCGCTCACCATCGGGACCGAAGAAGAGCACGACGTCCTCACCGCGGCACGCAGCCTCGTCCTGCCAGCCCCAGTTCGGCCGTGGCATCAAGACGGCCTGACGGCGTACCTCAGACATGAATAACTCTCCTCAACCAGCTCACCGTGTCGTTCTTCGCCTAGCGGAGCGTCCCGGCTCACTGGACGCATAAAATTCTCGCGTGATGCGGCATTCGCCCCGTCGCAAGATGGAACGCATTACGCGAACGTAGTGTTCCCGCTCCTGCGGGCCATCGCCAGGTGCGCGAGGCGGCGGCCGTGGGTCCGACCAGCCAGCGAGCCGACGCATCATCATGCCATCCGCGCCGAGCGCTCGCGCAGGCAGGAACGCGAAACTGGGCCAAGGTGTTACCCGGCGCGGGCCCCGGCCGGCCCCGTGCAACTGCTCACGAACTAGACAAAGCCGATGGTTCAGCGTAACTATGGGCGGCATGTCGGCATCGGATCCGGCCCCGCTGCCCCGTCTGGGCGAGGTCTTCTTCGACGTCCGGGGCAATTCCCGGAGCATGCGGCTCAGCTGGTACGCGGACACCGGAGTTGCGGTCCTGAGCATCTGGCAGGGCGGGATGTGCACCGGCACGTTCCGGCTGGCCATCGCCGACCTGCCGAGAATGGTCGAGACGCTGCAGCGCGGGCCGGGCGGGCAACGGCCGGAATGGGGCTCCGAGGCGCCGGGCCAGACGTTTGCCCAGGTGCCGAGGGTCGCGACGGGGCAGGCCGAGGTCATGGACCCGCTGCCCGGCCGGGACCGGGCTGATCCCGGTTACCGGACGGGACCGGCGCAGTACGAGACGCAGTACCGGCCCGAGGCGCCCGCCGGCCGCCGGGCCGGGACGGGCGAGCCGCCCGGTTCCCGGACGGTGCCGCCGGACTACCCGGCGGAGCCGCCGCGCCGGCCGTCCGTGCCCGCGGCCTCAGCCGCGGTGCCGCCGTCCCACCGGCGGTCCGTGCCCCCCGCCCCGGGGACGGCGCCGCCGTCCCACCGGTCCGTGCCGCCGGACTACCTGGCGGAGCGCCGGACGATCCCAGGACCGGGGCGCCGCCGCACCCGGGCGCGCCGCCGGAGTACCTGCCCGCGCCGCCAGACCACCGGACCAGGCCGCCGGGCCACGCGGCGGGACCGCCGGACCACCTGGCCGGGCCCGCGGACTATCCGGCCCAGGCGCCCGATCACCGGACCGAATACCTGGCGGACCTGCCCGGCACCGGCCCGGCGGGCCCGGCCGGCTACGACAGCCCGCTCGACGCAGGCCGCCATTCCGGAGCCTGGAATCCCGGGGACGGCGGCGCCGCGCCTTATCCGCGCGGCACCGGCCGCGAGGCCGGCTATCCGGACCCGGTCGCGGACGATCCTTATCTCGGCGGGACGGGCCCGATGGATTATCAGGGCTCGCCATACCCGCCCGGAGCTTCCGCGCCCGGCCACGGTGACGTTCCCGGCCCGGAGGCCGCCGATTACCCGCCGCCATACGACGGTGCCGTCACCGGCGACATCCCGGCCGGGCCGGGCCCGGTCCCGGACCCCTACGACCGGCCGCCGGGGCGGCACGGGGCAGCGAGCCGGCACGCCGCGCCCGACGTGCCGCGGGGCTGATCCGGCGGGTTTCCGCGCCAGGCCGGCGGCCCGAAGGGCGCCGCCAAAACAAGCTGCCAAAACAAATGGCCGGGGTGCTGTTACAGATGCCATGCTCCTGGGGATATATTCGCGCCGGGGGAAGGGGGAGTGGCAAGTGGCGCAGAAGGTCTCGGTCACATTTGCATGTGACTACGACTCAAGAGTGATCACGGAAGGCGAGCACCTGACGCGAGCGTTCAGCCTCGACGGCCGGGACTATGAGATCGACCTGTGCGAGAAGCACAGCCAGGGGTTCGACGAGGCGCTCAGGCGGTTCGCCGACAAGGGCGCGCAAGGTGACCGGCCGGGTCACGCGGACCAAACGCAGGACGGCGGCTCACCGCCGGCACAGCGCCGAGGTTCGCGCCTGGGCCAAGCGGAACGGGATCGCGGTCAGCGACCGCGGCCGGATCCCGGCGCAGGTCACTGCGAGGTACGAGGCAAGCCACCGCTGAGGCGCGGCGAAGGTGCCTCAGGAAGGCTGACGGTCGGCGTCGCGCTGGGGAGCCTGCGAGGCCGCGGCATGCGGCTGGGCCGACGCTGGGGAATCCGCCTCCGCCGCGGAGGCGCCGGCCAGCGCTCCCGCTCCCGGGCCCGCGGACCCTGCGTCCTGGCCGCCCGGCGCTGCTTCCTGGCCACCGTGGGGTCCTTCGCTGGCGTCCGGCCGTGCGTCCCGGCCGCCGGGGGTGCGTCCCGGCCGTCGGGCGATGCTTCCCGGCCGGCGGGCGGCGTGCCCGGCGCGGCGGGCCCCGGCACCGCCCCGGCCGGGCCGACGGCGGCCGCCAGGACCTGGGAGTTGGGCACGTGGACCGGGCCGTTCGCGGTCTCCAGCAGGACGTAGGTGAGGCTGATCTCGGTAACGGTGCCCTCGAGCAGCCCGGACAGCGCTCCGGACCTCATGCCGATACGATCGCCGACCCGGAACGGCCGCGCCGAGAGCAGGATGATCCCCGAGAAAACGTTGGCCAGGCTCTGCTGCGCGGCAATGCCCACGATGACGCCGGTTATCGCGCCGCCGACCACGAGCTGCGTGACCGCGATGTCGCAGAGCTGCAGCGTGACCAGGATGGTGGCGATGCCGCCGGCCACGACGATGGCGAAGCGGACCACCGCGGCGTGCGCGTAGCCGAGCCTGGGCAGCAGCACCTCGCGGGCCTTGTTACCGAGCCCGATGCTGGCGTAGGCCGCGAGCAGGAAGAACACCACCGCCGCGCCGTAGGCCAGGGCCAGGTTCCCGTTACGGCCGAGGGTGCCGAGCAGCCGGCCGGCGCGAAGGCCGGGGGGCAGGTCAGCGACCGTGCGGGCCTGAACCGACACGGCGGCCGCGATGACGGCGACGACAAGGGCGAAGATGGCCAGCCAGGGCCGGGCCCGCGCCTTGACCTCGGACAGGTGCTCGCGGGCCGCGTCGATCTGATGTCTCTCCTGGAGATCCACGTGCCTACGCTACCCACGCAGGCACAAACCGATCCCGGGGACTCGGAGCGAGTCCCCGGGATCAGCGCGCGGCCCAGGTAGCAGGCGCGGATTCAGAGGTCGAACAGCGGCTGCCCACGGGCACGATGACCCTGCCCTTCATCCCGTTGAGCACCCCGGCCGCGGACGTGTACCAGGCGACAATCGCGGTCAGGATCCCGATGTAGCCGCCGAACTTGTGCACGCCCGAGCTGTTGGCGAAGAACGCCGATGAACAGGATGACCTCGGTGGCCTCCAGGGTAAGGAACACCAGGAACACCGCGAGGTTGGCCTGCGAGCTAACGATCAGCATGTAGGTGTTGAAGATGGCCCAGGCCAGCAGGATCCAGCCGAGGTCCTTGCCGGTCGCCGAGGCGTAGGCCGCGGCGGCCAGGGGAGTCGTCGGACCCGCGCGGGCCACAAGGATGCACCCATAGCCCGAGGCCGATCCAGAAGCCGCCGTAGCAGCCGAACGCGGTCGCGCCGAAGACGTTCCGGTTGCTGAACTCCCACATCCCCGCGAGTAGCTGGCCCAGCCCGCCGTAGGCCAACGCGTAGCCGAGCCAGGCGTTGCCGGTGGCACTGTTCATCCAGCCCGCGTTCGAACGCCGACAGCAGGAACGTGGTCAGCGCGAACGCGGCCAGCCCGAGCGGCGCGGGATCGGCTATGGAGGCCTCGGGTGGGGGTGGTAGCGGGAGCATCATCTGTGGTGCTCAATAGATTCCTCCTGTGCGCTTGCGCCGCCCGGACCTGCTGGCATGTCGCCCGCGGGGCAGGGCAGGCGCTCGGATGGACGGAAGGAGCACGACGAACCGGTCACGCGGAACTGCCCGCCCGGCGGCGCGCACCGGGCCGCGGCAGCCTTGCGACGGATAAAAGGCGCGCAATTGCCGTCATAAGCCAACCTTCCTTCTCTTCACAGCTGGCTCATCAGAACCAAGTGGAAGATCTGCCCTGAGCGTAACGCTGGAAGCGTGCTTTAGGGAGACCCAGTTTCGCCGTGTGGCAGACCGTCTGCCCGGGCGGCGGCTACCGCGAACGGCACCGCGCGAGCACCCGGGACAGCCCCGCCCTGGTGGCCAGGACGACCAGCCCGTCGCCGGGCCTGAGCCCGTCGCCGGCCCGCGGTGACCAGTCGACCCCGGTCTCGCCCCGGCGCCGGAGGGCGATCAGCCGCACGTCGCTGCCGTCGTGCACGTCGTCGACCCGGCCGCCGGCCAGCTCGGCTCCCTGGCCGACCGCGACGTCGGCGATGAGCAGCACGTGCCGTCCCACCGGGATCGTGCGCAGCACCTGATGCTCGAGCATGGCCGCGGCGAACGCGGGCGCGGCCAGGTACGACACCGACCGCGAGATCGTGTTGCCGACGGCCTTCTGGACCCGCTCGGCGAGGTCGTCGTCGTAGAGCCGGACCACGATGCGCGGCTGCTCGGCGAGCGCCCGCGCGTGCAGCGCCGTCTCCAGGTTCACGATGTCGCTGTCGGTCACCGAGACCAGGGCCTGGCAGCTGGTGATGCCGGCGGCCAGCAGCGTCTCCTCCCGGTGGGTCTCGCCGATGACGACCCTCAGGCCCAGGCGGCGGGCCAGCGGCACCCCGGCGGCGCTCTCGCTCTTGTCCACGCAGACCACGCCGACGCCCAGGTCGTGCAGCTGGCCGAGAATGCGGGTACCGACGTTGCCGAGCCCGGCCACGATCACGTGATCGCTGACCGGCCGGTCCCGGCCGTGTACCGAGCCGGTGAGCCTGGCCCCCACGATCGCGGCGGTGACCAGCGGCAGGAAGGCCAGCCCGTCGAACGTGAGCAGGAACTGCGCGATCCGCTCGGGGGTAGTCACCCGGGGGCCGGTCACCGCCGCCCCGGCGGCGTCGAGGAACGTCAGGTAGATGGCGTCGGCCGTGGTATACCGCGGCACCAGGGTGAGCAGCGCGAAGCCGACGCCGAGGACCGCGATCAGGCACGCGAACGCGACGCCGAATCTGTGCCAGAACAGCATCCGGAACATCCGCGCGGCGGCGCGCAGCGGGTGGCGGCGCGGCCTGGCCAGGGGATTGCGCGGCGTGCCGTCGGCCACCGCGAGCACGAGCTCCGAGCCGCTGTCCTGCGGGGCCGTCAGGCGGGGGGAGCCCCCCTCGGCGCTGGGGACCACCCCGCAGATCACGTGCCCGGGGCCGGCGTCATCGCGGCGCGCCACGTAGAGCGTCCGGCCGGCCAGGCGGACGTGGCTGGGCGTCGGCTCGCCCAGGGCAGCGGCCACGAAGGAGGGTGCGGCCATCGAGGATTCGGACAGCACCGCGCAGTCGGTGAAGAACGTCCGGATGCGCTCGCCCAGGCTGGTGTTGAAGATGGCGACCACGAGCCGCAGGTCGGGGTTGAGTTCCTGGGCCCGCAGCGCCGCGTGAAAGTTGCCGAGGTCGTCCTGGCGCAGCAGGGCCAGGGCGCGGGCCGAAGGCAGGTCAGCGGCGAGGAAGGCGTGGTTGTCCAGGTCGGCTCGCTCGATGAGCCGGACCCCGGGCAGCCGGGCCATGATCGGCCCGTGACCGCGCCGGGCCGAGGGCAGGATCACGGTGACCTGCTCGCCGTACCTGACGGTCAGCTCCTCGACCAGGCGCGAGGCGAGCGGGTCGTCGCCGCACACGACGAAGTGGTTGCGGCCGGGACGCGCAGGGGGATCGGTGACCACGGCGTGATCCTAGCCAGGCCCGGTCATATCCGCTCAGAGTGACGCGCTCAGGCCCCGGGGAGCGAGGCCAGGCGGCCTAGCTGCGGAGCGACGCGAGCCGTGCCGGGACGTGCGCGGCGGCGGCCCGGTCCAGCAGGAACAGCGTCTGCTGCCTGCCCCTCGCGCCCGCCGCGGGGACCTGCACGGGCCCGGCCCCCGACAGCGCCAGCCGGATGGCCCCGGCCTTGTCCTCGCCGGAGGCGAGAATCCAGACCTCGCGGGCCGCCGTGATGGCCGGGAGCGTCAGCGTGAGCCGCGTGGGCGGCGGCTTGGGCGACCCGTGCACGGCCACGACCGTCCGCTCCTCGTACAGGGCCGGAAGGCCGGGGAACAGCGAGGCGACGTGCCCCTCGGGGCCGATGCCGAGCATCAGCACGTCAAAGGAGGGGACCTGGCTGTGATCTTCGGGCTGCGAGGCGGCCAGCAGCCATCCCGCGTAGCGTGCCGCCGCCGCCTCCGGGTCCGGCCCGTCCGGGCCGTCCGGGCCCGGCATCGGGTGCACCCGGTCGGGGCTGGCGTCCACGTGATCGAGGAGCGCCTTCCGGGCGCCCGTCTCGTTGCGCTCGGGGTCCCCGGTCGGCAGGAAGCGCTCGTCCCCCCACCAGATGTCCAGGTGCCGCCAGTCCACGGCGTCGCGGGCCGGGGCCGCGGCGAGCTCGGTGAGCACCCGGGTGCCGATGCCGCCGCCGGTCAGCACGAGCGAGGCGCGGCCCCGCGCCGCGCAGACATCCACCAGCCTGGTCACCAGCCGGGCGGCCACGGCCTGGGCGAGCAGCTCTTCGTCACGGTGGATGAGAACCTGCGGTGGAGCGGCGATGGCGCTACCTCCCCGTTACCGCGGCGAAGCGGGTCAGCGCCTCGCCGTACACCTCGTCGGGATTGAGCCTGCGCAGCTCCTCGGCCAGCAGCTCGGTGGTGTCCCTGCGGTGCAGCGCGACCCGCCGGTCGGGCTGGTCCGGCCGGCTGAGGGTGGCGGTCCGGCCGTCCGGCCGGGTGATCGTGATGTCGCCGTCGGTGGTGGTGAACCGCACCTCGGTGATCCCGGGCCCGCCGGACACGTCGCGGGTGAACGGCGCGCCGAGCCGGCCCGAGAGCCAGGCCGCGATCAGGTCCGCGCTCGGGTTCGCCGCCTCGGCGGTCACCGAGCCCCCGGTGATCTCACCGTGCGGCTGGTCCAGGGTGGCGGCGAGCAGGGACCGCCAGGGCGTGGCGCGGGTCCAGCTCAGGTCGGTGTCGCCGGGCCGGTAGCCGGTCGCGAGGGCGACGAGGGCCTCGGCCGGGTCCGGGACCGACGCCGCGTCGGTCACGCGGCGCTGCGCGAGCATGCCGAGCGGGTCGCCGGACGGTACGGCCGGGCCGTTGCGCGGCCACCAGGTGACGACCGGGGTATCGGGCACCAGCAGCGGCGTGACCACGGAGTCCGCGTGCAGCCCCATCGGCCCGTACATCCGCAGCAGCACGGTCTGTCCCGGGGCGCCCTCGCCGGTCCTGATCTCGGCGTCGAGCCGGGACTCGGCGTCGGGGTTCCGGGCGATCACGCCGAGCACCCGGCACGGATGCTCACGGCCCGCCTGGGTCGCCGCGCGGACCGCGTCGTACTGGGCCGACTCGTCGGTCATGATGATCAGGTTGAGCACCATGCCGGTGGTGGGGCCGCCCATCTGGTCCCGGGCCCGGGTCAGCGCGTCGCGGACGGCATGGGTGCTGGTATCGGTCAGGTCGATCATCATCGCGCCTCTCCCTGTTGGCCTGGCGGCTCACCGGCCGGGCTCATCGCGGCATACCCGTACCGCGGCCTGGCTAGAGCCGGCGCCAGGCCCGGCCGTCGCGGCCGATCAGCGCGTCCGCGCTCGCCGGGCCGGGGGTGCCGGCCGGGTACTGCTCAGGCTTGCCGTGCACGGCCCAGAAGTCCTCGATCGGGTCGAGGATCCGCCAGGATAGTTCCACTTCCTCCTGGCGGGGGAACAGCGGGGGGTCGCCGATCAGCACGTCGAGCAGCAGCCGCTCGTAGGCCTCGGGGCTGGACTCGGTGAACGACTCGCCGTAGGCGAAGTCCATGTTCACGTCGCGCACCTCCATGGCCGAGCCGGGCACCTTGGAGCCGAACCTGACCGTGATGCCCTCGTCCGGCTGCACGCGGATCACCAGCGCGTTCTGGCCGAGTTCCCCGGTGTCGGTGGCCGCGAACGGCAGGTGCGGGGCGCGCTGGAACATCAGCGCGATCTCCGTCTCCCGGCTCGGCAGCCGCTTGCCCGTGCGCAGGTAGAACGGCACCCCGGCCCATCGCCGGGTGTCGACCTCCAGGCGCACCGCCGCGTAGGTCTCGGTGATCGAGTCCAGCGGGATGCCCTCCTCCTCGAGGAAGCCGCGCACCTTGATCCCGCCTTGCCAGCCCGCCGCGTACTGGCCGCGGGCGGTGCCGACCGCGAGGTCCTCGGGGATCTTGACCGCGGAGAGGGTCTTCTCCTTCTCCTGGCGCAGGGAGTCGGCGTCAAAGGACACCGGCTCTTCCATGGCGGTGAGCGCCAGCAGCTGCAGCAGGTGGTTCTGGATCACGTCCCGGGCCGCGCCGATCCCGTCGTAGTACCCGGCCCGGCCGCCGATGCCGATGTCCTCCGCCATCGTGATCTGGACGTGGTCCACGTAGCCGCGGTTCCAGACCGGCTCCCACAGGGTGTTGGCGAACCGCAGCGCGAGGATGTTCTGGACCGTCTCCTTGCCCAGGTAGTGGTCGATGCGGAAGACCGAGGACGCGGGGAACACCGCGTCCAGCATCGCGTTCAGCTCACGGGCGCTGGCCAGGTCGTGGCCGAACGGCTTCTCGATCACGACCCGCCGCCACGGCAGGTGGCCGTCGGGGCGGACGTGCGGCGTGGACAGCCCGGACCGCTTCAGCTGCCCGACCACCTGGGGGAAGGCCTTGGGCGGGACGGACAGGTAGAACGCGTAGTTCCCGCCGGTCCCGCGCTCGGCGTCGAGCTGCCTGACGGTGGCGGCCAGCCGGTCGAACGCGTCGTCGTCGGCGAACTCGCCGGGCACGAACCGGACGCCCTCGGAGACCTGCTGCCAGACCGCTTCCCGGAACGGCGTGCGGGCGTGCGCCTTGATCGCGTCATGGGTGATCTTCGCGAAGTCCTCGTCCTCCCAGTCCCGGCGCGCGAAGCCGACCAGCGAGAACCCCGGCGGCAGCAGGCCGCGGTTGGCCAGGTCGTAGATGGCCGGCAGCAGCTTCTTGCCGGCCAGGTCGCCGGTCACGCCGAACAGGACGAGGACGCACGGCCCGGCGACCCTGGGGATCCTGCGGTCACGGGGATCGCGCAGCGGATTCGATGTCATGCGGCTCCTCCGGCCCGGCTCGTCAGCTCTTCGCCCCGGCGGCCATCTCGGCCTTGATCGTCGCGAGCAGCTCGTTCCACGACGCCTCGAACTTCTGCACGCCCTCGTTCTCCAGCACGGTCACCACGTCGTCGTAGCCGATGCCGAGGCCCTCCAGCTGCTGGAACACCTGCCGGGACTCGTCGTACGTGCCGTCGATAGTGTCGCCGCGGATCGTACCGTGGGCCTGGGTCGCGTGCATCGTCGACTCCGGCATGGTGTTCACCGTGTCCGGCGCGACCAGCTCCACCACGTACATGGTGTCGGCGAAGGCCGGGTCCTTGACGCTGGTCGAGGCCCAGAGCGGCCGCTGGACGCGCGCGCCGCGGGCGCTGAGGGCCGACCACCGGGGCGTGGCGAACTTCTGCTCGAACAGCTCGTAGGCCAGCCGCGCGTTGGCCAGCGCGGCCTTGCCCCGCAGCGCCGCGGCCTCGGGCGTGCCCAGCTTGTCGAGCCGGTCATCGACCTCGGTGTCCACCCGGCTGACGAAGAAGGATGCCACCGAGGCGATCTTCGTGACATCGCCGGCCGCGTTCTCCAGGCCCGCCATGAACGCGTCGATGACCTCCTCGTACCGCTGCAGCGAGAAGATCAGCGTCACGTTGACGCTGATCCCCTCGGACAGGCACTGGGTGATGGCCGGCAGTCCCTGGACGGTGGCCGGGATCTTGATGAACAGGTTGGGCCGGTCCACCAGCCACCACAGCGCCCTGGCCTCGGCGATGGTCTTCGCCGTGTCCCGGGCGATCCGGGGGTCGACCTCGATCGACACCCGGCCGTCCAGGCCCGCGGTCTGGTCGTAGACCGGGCGCAGCACGTCGCAGGCCCAGCGGATGTCGTAGGTGGTGATCGCCCGGGCCGCCTCGTCGACGGTCGACGCCGCGCAGCGCAAGGTCGGCGATCTGGTCCTGGTAGGCCGAGCCGGTGGAGATGGCCTTGGCGAAGATCGTGGGATTGGACGTCACGCCGCGCACGTGCAGGTCGCGCATCAGCATCTCCAGGTTGCCTGTGCTCAGGCGCTCCCTGCTGATGTCGTCGAGCCACACCGACACGCCCGCGGCGGTGAGCTGGGCCAGTGCGTCGTCAGGCCGGGAATTCATACCTTCCACCCCTTGCTGTCCGTGGGCTTGCTGTGGCGCTCAGCCTGGCGAGGCTGGCCCGGGCCGCGCGGGCGACCCGCTGAGCTGTTATCCCGTATTCTTCTCCCCGCCTCGACGCAGACACGGGCCCTGATCGCGTGCGGCCGCACGTCCTCCTGATAGGAAGCCTCCTGCTCAGCAAACCATTCCGCGCGCGACATGGAAACCACGCGGGGCGCGGTTCCTTCGCGCCGCGGCAGGTCGCGCGCTTCCCGGCCCAGCTGCCCCACGGTGTCGGACCAGCCCAGCGCGGGATCGGGCGGGTTCAGCGGGCTGCTCACCGCGACATGGTCTCCTTCGGGCGCAGCGGGGCTATGAGACCGACCCTATCTCGCGGCGGGGCAGTCCCATCTACCTCGCGGGTTAACCGGGGGTGAACAGCGCCTGGGGGATATCTCAGCCGTCGGCCTTGGTGAAGTACCACTCCTCCGGGTTGATGAAGCCGTACGCGTTCGGCGCGAACCCGCGCAGGTTGGACTGGACGGTGACCAGGGTGCCCGGGCTGGGCTGCCAGAAGTCCGGCAGCTGCAGCCTGACCTGGTCGGCGTACGCGTTCAGGGCGGCCTGGGCGCCGCTCGCCGGGGTCCTCGTGGTCGCGAGGATCAGCTTGTCGACCGCGGGGTCCGAGTAGTTGTTGACGTTGCCGAGGGCGCCGGTCTGGAAGATCTCCTCGCCGCTCGGGTAGTGGTCGGGCGCGAAGATCCAGGCCGTGCCGTAGTTGCCGATCTGCCAGTTGCACGCGGCCGACCCGGGGGCGCAGGACAAGATGGTCGCGGCGATCGTGGCCGACGTCACCTGGTTCAGCGTGATCTCGATGCCGACCTGCTTCGCGGCCGACTGCAGGTCGGCCATGGAGCCGTCGGTGTAGGGCTGGCCGGCCGGGTACATGAGGGTGAACTGGAGCGGCTGGCCGGCCCTGATGCCCGCGCCGCACTCGCCGGCCGCGCTTCCGGGCCTGGCGCAGGTGCTGACCCCGTTGGCGACGACCCGCCAGCCGTGCGCGGCGAGCAGGGCGCGCGCGGCCGGCACGCTGAACGGGTACGGGTTCACCGACGCCCGGGCGTCCGCGTACGGGTTCGCCGGGCGGGCAGGCACCGGGCTGTAGGTGGGCACGCCCAGGCCGTTGTAGTAGGCGCTGATCCACCCGGGCTGGTCGATCAGGTGCTGGAAGGCCTGGCGGAAGTAGAGCTGCCGGAAGATGGGCCCGGCCGTCGGGTTGTTGAAGTTCGGCTCGAGGTAGTTGAACCCGAACGGGACGTAGCTGACCATGCGGTAGCCCTGCGCCCGCAGGGCGGGCTGCTGCGGCACGTCGTTGTTCGGCACGTAGCCGACCGAGATCTGCTGCCCGGAGGTACCGGGCCCGCCGGTGGCCTGGCCGGCCCGCAGCACCGAGAGCTCGGCGGCGGCGGACGTGAACGGCAGCTCGACGAACTTCGCCAGGTGCGGCTTCTGCGGGCCGGAGTAGCTCGGGTTGGGCACGAAGGTGGCGGTGCCCTCGCTGGTCAGGCTGCTGAGCTTCCACGGGCCGTCCACCACCGACCAGATCGGGCTCGAGGCGTACCCGGTGATCTTGGTGGCCTGGGCGTTCAGGAAGCTGTACACGGCCCTGGCGCCCGCGGTGGTCGTGTCCGGCAGGCCCGCGGCGGCGGGCGACGGCGCCGGCCGGCCCAGGGACGTCCGGTCCCAGGCGATCGGCAGGGGAGTGATCTGGGACAGCTCGTTGTAGGTGAACCAGAACGGGTTGTAGCTGGCGTTCAGGCGGAGCTGGATGGTCGTGGGGCCGAGCGCCCGCCAGGAGACCACGTTGTCGGGGAATCCGCCGGGAACGTAGGAGGCCCAGTTGAGCTTGTTGGCCTTGAGGAGGTTGATCCAGAATCCGACGTCACGGGCGCTCACGGTCTCGCCGTCGGACCAGACGTAGTGCTTGAGGGTGATCGTGACCACCCGGTTGCCGTCGCTGTAGGCCGGCGGGTTGCCGATCGACAGGCGGTAGTCGATGGAGGTGTCCCCCCGGTCGCCGTACCAGTAGAGCGGCAGGTAGAGCAGGGTCTGCAGGTTGCTGGTGTTGGCGACGGTGTAGTACTGGCCGGAGATCAGCGGGAAGATGTAGGTCGGCGGGGACAGCGGCTGCTCGGCGAAGTACGCGGTGCCGCCCTGGACCGGCGGGCCGGCGGCGGCCGCGGGGGCCGTCCCGCGGCCCCCGGCACAGGCGGCCAGGCCGAGCGAGGCCGTGATGGCGAGCGCGAGCGTCCAGAGCGTACGGCGATGCCGGTGCCTGAGGGCCGTCATGGTGGCTGCCTCCCTACGCCGGCATTACCCGGTCAGGTTCAAACGGTCGGTGGCACGCAGGCCCGGTGGCCAGCCACCCTCTCAGCCCGGTCAGCCCGAGCTCCCGTGTGGTTTACGTCGATGTTACCGCCCTGCTACCTGCGGGGGCGGGTCGGCCCGTGCCCGTTATGACAAGGTCGAACGACGAGGGCGGGCGGACCAGGTCAAAATAGGCCTGCTCGGCGATCAGCCAGTCCGCGTCCCATTCCTCGGGCGTGACCTGGCGCCGCAGCCGCCGCAGCCGCTCGCGCGCCGGCGTCTGCACGAAGACCGACCGGTCCACCAGGTCGGAAAGCTCGGACGCGGCGGAGAACACGCCCTCCACCAGGACCAGGTCGCTCGGCTGCACCGCGACGGTGCCGTCCAGGCCGCGGCCGCGCTCCCAGTCGAACCGGCGGAACGTCACGGCGCGGCGCGCCCGCAGCGGCTCGAGCGCCTGGGCCCGGAGCCTGCGCCAGTCGTAGTAACCCCGCAGGGCCAGCCCGCTGTCCGCCGCGGGCGGGGACCGGAAGAAATCGTCGGTGTGGACGAGCGCGGCTCCGGTGGCCCGGGCGACGGCCCCGGCGATCGTCGACTTGCCCGCGGCGCCGTGACCGTCGATCGCGACGACGAGCAGTCCGCGTCCGCCGGGCCGCGCGGCCTGCCACCGGGCGGCCGCCCTGATCACCCGGTCGGCGCTACCGCTGCGGGACATCCGCCGGCCGCGGCCCGCCGGCCGGTGAAGGCGCGGGCGAGACCGGCTCGGGCGAGGCGGGCGCGGCGTCCGCGAATCCCGCCGTGCCGGCGCGGGCCTGGCCGGCGGCGGTAACCGTTCCCCGGTCGCGCAGCGCGAACAGCAGCCGGAGCGCGGTGATCCAGATCAGCACCGAGCCGGTGACGTGTACCCAGACCAGCCCGGCCGGCAGCCCGCTGAAGTACTGCGCGTAGCCGATCGCGCCCTGCGCGCCGATCAGGGCCAGCAGTACCCAGCTCAGCCTGACGGCCTGCCGGGGGGCACCGGCCAGCCGCAGGACGACGACCAGCGCGATGACCAGGCCGGCCAGCAGCCAGCCGATGTCCGCGTGCAACTGGGTGACGCCGGTGAGCGGCAGGTGGAAGCGCGGGACGTCGCCGGCCCCGGCGAGCGGGCCGGTCCCGGTGACCACGGTGCCCGCGGCGATCATGAGGCCGAGCACGGCCACGGCGCCGAGCGCGAGCAGCCGCACCTCGCGCGGGACCAGGAGGCGGGCGGGCCCCCGGGCCTCCGTGCAGCGCACCTGCAGCGCGACCGCGGCAGCCACCAGGGCCATGGAGAGCAGGAAATGCACGCTGACCCAGACGGGGTCCAGCTTGGTCAGCACGACGATCCCGCCCAGGGCGGCCTGGGCCAGGATCCCCGCGGGCTGCGCCGAGGCGAGCCAGACCAGGTCCTTGCGGCGGCCGCTGCCGTCCGGCCGGTACCGCCAGGCCGCGGTGAACACGGCCACGGCGACCACGAAGATCGCGACGGTCACCAGCCGGTTGCCGAACTCGATCCAGCGGTGGATGAGCGGGTCCCCGGTCGCCCCGCTGGCGACGATGCTGGTGGCGGTGCACCTCGGCCAGTCCGGGCAGCCGAGCCCGGACTCGCTCAGCCGGACCCCGGCGCCGGTCACGACGATGGCGGCGGACGCCACGACGCCCGCGAGCGCGAGCCGCCGCATCGAGGTCGGCGACGGCGCGAGCACCGCATCCGCCCACCGGCGGGGGAGGCCAGGCACGGAACCCATCGTAAGAGCTGAACCTTTTCATCCGTCGATTGCCGGCCAGATTACGTCAGCCGGCCGCGGGAAGAATCAGAAAAGCTCAGTGTGCCGCACCACCCTCGGCCGGGCCAGCCGGGCAGGCGCTAGGGGAGGCCGACGCTCCGGGCCCCCGGCTACTCCCACCGGAAGAACCGCGCGGCCAGCGCGATCCCGGCCACCGCCCAGACCACGAGGACCAGCAGGTCACGCACGGGCAGGCCGCTACCGTACTGCAGCACCGACCGCAGGCCGGTGGACAGCGCCCCGGCCGGCAGCAGCCGCAGGATCGGCTGCGCAGCCGCGGGGAACTTCGTCAGCGGGAACACCACGCCGCCGATCCCGAGCATCACCAGGTACAGCAGGTTCGCGGCGGCCAGGGTGGCCTCGGCCCGCAGCGTCCCGGCCAGCAGCAGGGCGAGCCCGCTGAACGCGGCCGTCCCGGCGACCATCAGCAGCACGACCGAGGCCACCGCGGCGGCGCCGCCGTGCGGCTGCCAGCCGAGCGGCAGCGCGACGGCCACGATCAGGACGGACTGCAGCACCTCGACGGCCAGCACGGTCAGCGTCTTCGCGGCGATCAGGCCGCGCCGCGACAGCGGCGTCGTGCCCAGCCGCTTGAGCACCCCGTACCGGCGCTCGAACCCGGTGGCGATGGCCTGGCTGGTGAAGGCGGTGGACAGCACGGCCAGCGCCAGGATGCCCGGGGCCAGGAAGTCGATCCGGCGGCCCGGCCCGTAGCTGACCAGGTCCTCCTGGCTGAACGCGGCGAGCAGCAGCACCGGGATGATCAGGGTCAGCACCAGCTGCTCGCCGTTGCGCAGCAGCGTCCGCAGTTCGAGGCCGGCCTGCGCGCCGACCATCCGCGGCAGCGGCGCCGCGCCCGGCGCCGGGGACGGCCAGGCCTCCGTGATCTCGGTCACGAGCGCAGCTCCCGCCCGGTCAGCTCCAGGAAGACATCCTCCAGCGTCCGGTTCTCGATCCGCAGGTTCTGCGCGAGCACGCCGTGCTCGGCGCACCACGCGGTGACCGCCGCGAGCAGCTGGGGATCGACCCCGTCGTGCACCTCGACCACGTAGTAGCCGGCCGGGGACTCCTTGGCGGCGCTGCCGGGCGGCAGCGCGGCGAGCAGGCCGTCGGTGTCCAGGCCGGGCTCGGCGCGGAACCTGAGCTGGCCCGCGGTGCCGGTGAGCTCCGCCGGGGTTCCGGCCGCGACCGGCCGCCCGTGGTCGACCACGACCACCTGGTCGGCGAGGCGTTCGGCCTCCTCCATGTAGTGCGTGGTCAGGATGACCGCGGCCCCGGCCGCGCGCAGCCCGCTGATCAGGCTCCAGGTGGCGTGCCGGGCCTGCGGGTCGAGCCCGGCCGTGGGCTCGTCGAGGAACACCAGCTCGGGACGGCCGATCACGGCCGCGGCGAGCGACAGCCGCTGCTGCTGGCCGCCGGACAGCCGGCGGAACGGGGTGCGGGCGCAGCCGGTGAGGCCGAGCCGGTCCAGCAGCAGCGCCGGAGCGATGGGGTGGGCGTGGAAGCTGGCCATCACCCGCAGGTACTCCCCGGCGCGGGCCGCGGTCGGGATGCCGCCGGACTGCAGCATGACGCCGACCTTCGGCCGCAGGGCCTTCGCGTGCCGGATCGGGTCCAGGCCGAGCACCCGCACGGTGCCCTGGTCCGGGCGCCGGTAGCCCTCGCAGATCTCGATCGTGGTGGTCTTCCCGGCGCCGTTGGGGCCCAGGATGGCGGTCACCTGTGATCGCTCGGCCCGCAGCGACAGGCCCGCTACCGCGGCCGTGCGCCCGTAGTGCTTGACCAGACCGTCGATCTCGACGGCCAGAGCGGAACACACGCTCGCGAGTCTACGGGGCGCGGGCTGGCCGTCGGTCTCATTCGGCCTTGAGGAGGAGGCTCGCCGGGCGCGATCGCGCGGCGGCCAGCGACGGGCCGATCGCGAGCCCGTTCGCGGCCAGCACGCTGCCCAGCGCGATCGCCGCGATGACCCAGGCGGTCACGACCGTCACGGGCACCACGCCGAGGTTGGCCGCGAACGCCTGCCAGATCAGCCGGCCCGCGGCGATCCCGGCCGGCACGCCGATGATGACTCCCACCAGGGCGACGGTCGTGGCCTGCCACAGGACCGACAACGCCACCTGCCGGCGGACGAATCCGAGCGCCTTGAGCAGGCCCAGCTCCGGCCGGCGCCGGGCCACGCTCACCAGCAGCAGGTGCACCAGGGTGGCCACTCCGAACAGCACCAGGATCACGCCGAAGATGAGCGGGAAGTTCACCGCCTGCCCGAAGTTGGCCAGGTTGACCGGGGTGGCGGGGAACTGCACGGCGTCCGGGTAGGCCCGGGCCAGCCGGGCCAGGGCCGCCGCCCTCCCCGGCCCGGGCGCCACGCGCACCAGGATCGCGCCGCCCGCCATCGTCACGGCCCGGACCTGGCAGGCCTGGCCCGCCCGGCCTGGCGCGCACTGGTCGCCGAGCAGGCCGTCCAGGGTGAGCACCGCGCCGGTCCCCAGGCCCGCCGTGCCGACGTTGGGCGGGAACACGGCCGTACCGACCACCCGGTCGAGCGAAGTCCGGCCCCGGCCCCCGACATCGGGGGCCGCGACCCGCACGAGCGACCCGATGTGCGCCCCGATCTGGCGCAGCGTGCTCGCGCCGAGCGCGACCTCATCGTCGGCTTCCGGGAGCCGGCCGCTGATCGTGGTGAGCAGCAGTCGGCCGCGCAGGCTCTGGCCGCCAATCGCCGAGATCGTCCGGCCGTTGATGCTCACGGGTTCGCCGACGCCCACGTTGACGTCCGAGATGGCGCGGTCAGCGGTGAGACTGGTGGCCAGCTGGCTGAACGTAGGGGGGGCATTGCCAGGAGAGAACGCCAGGTCGAACGGCTGCCCGTAGAGAGCCGGGGTGCTGGTCAGATGGGAGAGGCTAGCCCCGAACACGGCGGTCGCGCACAGCACCGTGACGGCCAGGACCGATCCCAGCAGGGCCGGGCCGACCGGCACCGCCGCGCGGCCGCGGCCTCGTTCGAGGGCGTGGCGGATTCCGATCAGGGCGCTGACGGGGATGCTGGCCACGGCCAGCAGCGCCACGACGCGGGAGGACCGCGTCGGCGCCGCGTCCGGGGTCGGAGCGGGTCCGGGCGGCCCGCGCGGCCGGCCACACACCGAGGGCGAGCACCACGATGACCGCCACCACCGCGCCGGGCAGCAGGATCAGCGCGTCGAACGCGAACCCGGGGGAGGGTTCGGCGATCCGTGCCTCGCCGACCGGGGTGAGCGGGGAGAGCGCGACGGCCAGGGCCACGCCGCCGGCCACGCCCGCCACAGCGATCAGCAGGGTCGTGGTCATGGTCAGGGCGGCCAGCTGGCGCCGAGAGACACCCAGCGCGCTCAGCGTGACGTAGGGCTCAGACTCGATAGCGGCCTGGCGGGCCAGGGCCTGGGCCACGACGATGATCCCGGCCAGCGCGGCCAGGCCGGCCAGGATCCACCACCCCGTGGCCTGGGGATGGATCGAGGACGTGACCGCGGCGGTCTGGGCGTCCAGGTCGACTATGGCCGCCACCCCGAGCGCCCGGGCGTGAGCCTGGAGCCGGGGCAAGTCGGCCGGGCCGTGGCGCAGCCGGACGAGGTAGGCGGCCAGGATTATCGTCCGCGGGTTGACGGTCTTGGCGAAGGCCTGGGTGGTGTACACGTTGTGGTTCGGAGGGCCGGTGCCGGGGAACTCCCCGTCGGCGGCCTCGATGCCCACCACGCGCAAGTTGACGGTGGGGCCGCCCGGCTTGACGCCGACGCCGCCCAGCACCGCCGCCCGCTGGGACGCCGCGTAGAGCGGGACGCGGATCACCGTGCCGATGTGCAGGCCGGCGTCTTGCTGCAGGGAGAACGACGCCAGCACCTGGTACGGGTCCGACTGATCGGGCATCCGGCCCGCCACCAGCTTGACCACGCGGGGCAGGTCCTTCGGCGCCACCTCGAACACGCCGACGTCGCTGTCGGCGATCGGACGGGTGCACGCGCAGGTCGGCGTGCCGATCCCGACCGCCCCCACCGGCGTGGCCGAGGCCACCTCGGGCCGGGCCGCGATCTTGGGCTTGGGCGTCAGGGTGAACAGGAAGGCGTCGTAGCCGTGCGCCGCCTTGAACCGGGGGAACGCCGAGGCGGTGCGGCGGCCGGTGGCGGCGCTGGCCAGCACCAGCCCGCTGACGAGCGCCACGAGCAGGCTGAGCAGCAGCCATGACCGCCATCGGTGGCGGAGCATGGCGCGGAGCAGCAACCCGAGCGCAGCCATCGCGCACCCCCTTCCGTGCGAGTCTGGTTGGCCCGGGCCAGCGCGGCAAGGCGGCCAGCCGGTCCGCCGTCGTGGTGCTAGCACGACGTCGAGAAGCAGACCGTGACCGGCTACCGGTGGTGCACGGCGGACGATATCGACTCACTCGGCGAGCCGGTCGCCCCCGCCGACCTGCCCCGCATCCTCCGCGAGCTGACTTCTGCGTCAGGCGGGGACGGGAGTGCGGCCTAGGGCGGCGGCGACCAGGGCGCGGAACAGGCTCGGGTCGTCTCCCGCCTCGGGATGCCACTGGACGGCCACCACGAACGAGCCGTCGTCGTCAACCTCGAAGGCCTCGATCGTGCCGTCCGCTGCCCAGGCGGTTGGCACGAGCCCCTCGCCGAGCCGGTCGACCGCCTGATGGTGGTGGGTCGGCGTGGTGATCGGCGCGTCGACCTCCTCCCGGCCCAGGATCCCGCCGAGCCTGCTGCCCGGCGCGACGTGCACCGGGTGCGCGCCGAAGGCCCCGGGCACCGGGGCGTGGCCGTCGTGGCCGACCACGTCGGGCAGGTGCTGGTGCAGGCTGCCGCCCCGGGCCACGTTGATGACCTGCAGGCCGCGGCAGATCCCGAGCACCGGGAGGTGCCGCGACATGGCCGCGGCAAGCAGCGCGAACTCCGCCGTGTCGCGCTCCTCGCGCACGCTCGTGACCTGCGGCACGGGATCCGCGCGGTAGCGGGCGGGGTCAATGTCCCCGCCCCCGGAGAGCATCAGCCCGTCCAGCCGCCCGAGCGCGTCCTCGATGCCCGGCACCGGCGGCAGCAGCACCGGGATCCCGCCCGCGGCCGAGATGCGGTCGGCGTAGCGCCGGGGCAGCACCATGGCCTGTGCCTCCCAGACGCCCCACCGGGCGTTCTCGCAGTAGGCACTGATCCCGATCAGCGGGGCGCCCGTGCCCTCAGCCATCGATCCAACCTCCGCTCCCGGCCATCCTCCGGCCCGGTCCCGGCCGACCGCTTACAAGGGTGTCACATAGGCGCCGGTGAGACCGCCATCGACGAGGAACTGAGACGCCGTGATGAACGACGCATCGTCGCTGGCCAGGAAGGCTACCGCAGCCGCGATCTCCTCGGGCTCGGCGAACCGGCCGAGCGGGATGTGTACCAGCCGCCGGGCCGCGCGCTCGGGGTCCTTGGCGAAAAGCTCGCGCAGCAGCGGCGTGTTCACCGGGCCCGGGCAGAGCGCGTTGACCCTGATTCCTTCCCGGGCGAACTGTACGCCGAGCTCGCGGCTCAGGGCCATCACCCCGCCCTTGGACGCGGTATAGGAGATCTGCGAGGTCGCCGCGCCCACCACCGCGACGAACGACGCGGTGTTGATGATCGATCCCTGGCCCTGGCGCTGCATGTACGGGATCACGTGCTTGCAGCACAGGTAGACCGAGGTCAGGTTGACCTCCTGGACCCGGCGCCAGGCTTCCAGCCCGGTGGACAGGATCGAGTCGTCCTCCGGAGGGGAGATGCCCGCGTTGTGGAACGCGACGTCAACCCGCCCGTGCCGGCCCGCCACCGACTCATACAGCCGCTGCACGTCGTCCTCGCGGGACACGTCGGCCGCGATGAACGTGCCGCCGGCCTGCTCCGCGGCGGCCTTGCCCGCGGCCTCGTCGATGTCGACCGCCACGACCACGGCGCCCTCGGCCGCGAGCCGGCGCGCGCTGGCCAGGCCGATGCCGCTGCCGGCCCCGGTGACCACCGCGACCCGGTCCTGCAAGCGCTGCATGCTGCGGCTCCCTTCCCGGCTCGCGCCGCTGCTGATCACGGTTCGGTGGCGATGAAGACGTTCTTGGTCTCGGTGAACGCGTCCGGGGCGTCGGGCCCGAGCTCGCGGCCGAGGCCGGACTGCTTGAAGCCGCCGAACGGGGTCCAGTAGCGCACCGACGAGTGCGAGTTCACCGACAGGTTCCCGGTCTCCACGGCCCGCGCCACCCGGATCGCGCGGCCGACGTCGGAGGTGAAGATCGACCCGGACAGTCCGTAGGGGGTGTCGTTGGCGATCGTGACCGCCTCCGCCTCGTCCTCGAACGGCGTCACGGTGACCACCGGGCCGAAGACCTCCTCGGTGTAGGCCGGGTCATCGGCGCTGACCGGCGCCAGCACGGTGGGCGGGAACCAGAAGCCCGGACCGTCCGGCGCGCTGCCGCGGAACGCCACCGGAGCACCTTCGGGCACGTAGGAGGCGACGTGCTGCCGGTGCGCCGCCGAGATCAGCGGGCCCATCTCGGTGCCGGGCGAGGCCGGGTCGCCGACCGCCACGCCCCTGACCGCGGGCTCGAACAGCTCCATGAACCGGTTCAGGGCCGAGCGCTGCACCAGGATCCGGGACCGCGCGCAGCAGTCCTGCCCGGCGTTGTCGAACACCGCGTACGGCGCGGTCGCGGCGGCACGCTCCAGGTCGGCGTCAGCGAACACGATGTTGGCGTTCTTGCCGCCGAGCTCCAGCGTGACCCGCTTGATGTGCCGGGCGCATCCGGCCATGACCTGGCGGCCGACCTCGGTGGACCCGGTGAAGACGATCTTCCGCACGGCCGGGTGGTCGACCAGGCGCTGGCCGACGACGCTGCCCTTGCCGGGCAGCACCTGGAGCACCCCCTCGGGCAGGCCCGCCTCGAGGGCCAGCTCGCCGATCCTGACCGCGGTCAGCGGGGTCAGCTCGGCCGGCTTGGCCACCACCGTGTTCCCCGCCGCCAGGGCGGGCGCCATCCCCCAGGCGAAGATCGGCATGGGGAAGTTCCACGGCACGATCAGGCCGACCACGCCGACCGGCTCGTGGAAGGTGATGTTCAGCCCGCCCGGCACCGGGATCTGCTTGCCGATCAGGCGCTCGGGGGAGGCGGAGTAGTACAGCAGCACGTCGCGGACGTGCCCGGCCTCCCAGCGGGCCTGCCCGACGGGATGGCCGGAGCCGGCCACCTCCAGGCTGGCCAGCTCCTCGACGTGGGCGTCCACGGCGGCCGCGAACCGGCGCAGCAGGCCGGCCCGGTCCCCGGGCGCCACGCGCGCGCCAGCGCTCCTGGGCCGCGGCCGCCCGGGCGATCGCCGCGTCGGTGTCCTCGGCCGAGGCCTGCGTCAGCGTGGTGACGGCCTGCTCGGTGGCGGGATTCAGCACCGTGAACTGGGACATGGCTGGGCTTCTCCGATCGTCGGAGCCTGGGCTAGAGGCGCTCGAAGCCGCGCCGCAGCTCCCAGTCGGTCACCGCGGCGTCGTAGGCCTCCAGCTCGACCCGGGCGTAGTTGGCGTAGTGCTCGACCACCTCGGCGCCGAACGCCTCGCGGGCGAGGTCGCTCTTCCCCCACAGCTCGAGCGCGTCGCGCAGGGTGTGCGGCACCCGGGCGCTGGTGTCCAGGTACGCGTTGCCCTCCACCGCGGGCTCCAGCGGCAGCTCATTGTCGATGCCGTGCAGGCCGGCGGCGATCATCGCGGCGACCGCCAGGTACGGGTTCACGTCGCCGCCGGGCACGCGGTTCTCCACCCGGAGCGAGGGACCGTGGCCGACCAGGCGCAGCGCGCAGGTCCGGTTGTCCGGGCCCCAGCGGACCGCCGTCGGCGCGAAGCTGCCGGGCACGTAGCGCTTGTAGGAATTGATGTTGGGCGCGTAGCAGAGGGTGAGCTCCCGCATCGCGGCGAGCTGGCCGGCCAGGAAATGCTCGCCGAGCTTGGAGAACCCGTACGGGCCGTCACCGGCCATAACGGGCGTGCCGTCCTGACCCCGGACCGACAGGTGGATGTGGCAGGAGTTGCCCTCGCGGGCGTTCGGCTTGGCCATGAACGTGATGCTGGTCCCGTCCTGGGCCGCGATCTCCTTGGCCCCGGTCTTGTAGATCGAGTGGTTGTCGCAGGTGGCGACGGCCTCGGCGTAACGGAACGCGATCTCGTGCTGGCCGAGGTTGCACTCGCCCTTGGCCGACTCCACGTACAGGCCGGCCGCGGCCATCTCGTTGCGGATCCGGCGCAGCAGCGGCTCGATCCGGGAGGTGCCCAGGATCGAGTAGTCCACGTTGTACTGGTTGGCCGGGACGAGGTCGCGGTAGGCCTTGGCCGCGGCCCGCTCGTAGGAGTCGTTGTAGACGATGAATTCGAGCTCGGTGCCGACCATCGCGGTCCACCCGCGCTCGGCCAGCCGACTGGTCTGCGCCTTGAGTATCTGCCGCGGCGAGGCCAGCACCGGCGTGCCGTCGAGCCAGGTCAGGTCGGCGGTTACCATGACCGTGCCCTCGTGCCACGGGACCCGGCGCAGCGTGGTCATGTCCGGCACCATCACGAAGTCGCCGTAACCGCGGTCCCAGGACGACATCGCGTACCCATCCACGGTGTTCATCTCCACGTCGACCGCGAGCAGGTAATTGCAGCCCTCGGAATAGTGCTCGGCCACTTCGTCGAGGAAGAACTCCGCCGCCAGCCGCTTGCCCTGCAGGCGGCCCTGCATGTCGGTGAACGCCAGCACGACGGTGTCGACCGTGCCGTCGCTGACCTCGACGCGCAGGCGCTCCAGGGTCAGCATGCCGCGGTGCTGCGTGGAAGGCCCGGGACCCCGGTATTTCTGCATTGGCATCCCATCAGGTTAAGCGCGGGAGAACCGGCGCCCGGCGGCGGTCAGACTGCGGAGAGTTCCTCCTCGATCTCGGCCAGTTGCTCGGGCGTGCCCTGCACCCGGGGCCCGGTGAACCACTTGCGCGCGGAGACCAGCCAGTAGATGCCGGCGAAGCCGATCACCACGGCCACGGCGATGCACGCGTAGTTGAACGTGGTCCAGCCGATGGGGCCGAACTGCGGGAGCATGAACAGGAAGAAGATGAACACCACCCAGACCACGGCGATCCAGCCGACCACGTAACTCCACCGGCCCAGGTGCCACGGCCCGCGCTGGAAGCTCTCGCCCCGCCGCAGCCGCAGGTACGTCGGCGTGACGTAAGCGATGTACAGGCCGATCACGGCGATCGAGGTCACCGCGCCGTAGGCGGCACCGTTCCACAGGTACGGCAGGCCCAGGATCAGCGCGCCGCCGGCCGCCAGCCAGATCGCGTTGGTCGGCGTTCTCGTCCGCTTGTTCACCCGGTGCCAGAAGCTCGAGCCGGGCAGCGCCCCGTCCCGGGAGAACGCGTAGATCATCCGCGAGTTCGCCGTCACCGACGACATGCCGCAGAACAGCTGGGCGCCGATCACCACCAGCAGCAGCAGTTCGGCGCCGGTCCGGCCGACCGAGTCGATAAAGATCTGTCCCGGGGCGGCGACTCCTGCCGCCGCCTCGGTCGCGTAGTTCGCCTTCTGGATCGCGAACGTGACGCCGATCAGCAGCACCCAGCCCGCGATGAGCGAGATCAGGATCGACATGACGATGCCGCGCGGGCCGCTGCGCGCGGCATTGTGGGTTTCCTCGGTCATGTGCGCCGAGGCGTCGTACCCCGTGAAGGTGTACTGGGCCATCAGCAGCCCGACCGGCAGGATGTACCACCAGCCGATGTGGAACCCGGACAGGTTCTCCAGGCCGGTGAACACGAACGTGGGCGAGGCGTGGTGCACGCCCGCCTGCAGGCCGAACGTGACCGCGCCGACGATGATCAGCACGCCGGCGATGTGCCACCAGACGCTGACGTTGTTCAGCAGCGCTACCAGCCGGATGCCGAACTGGTTCATCATGCCGTGCACGAACAGCACGACGGCGTAGATCAGGATCGTGTGCCAGTGCGTGGTGGTGTCGAAGCCGAACCACAGGCTGAACAGGAAGTTGATGAAGAACGCCGCGCCGAAGTCGATGCCGGCGGTGACCGCGACCTGCCCCAGGAAGTTGAACCAGCCGGTGAACCAGGACCAGGCCGCGCCGTTGCGCGGGGCGAGCTTGGCTGCCCAGTAGTACAGGCCGCCGGCCGTGGGGAAGCTGGAGCAGACCTCGGCCATGGCCAGGCCCACGAACAGGGTCATGATCCCGACGATCGGCCAGCCCCAGACGATGATGGCGGGGCCGCCCTCATCCATGCCGAAGTAGAACAGGGTCAGGCAGCCGGACAGGATCGAGATGATCGTGAACGACACGGCGAAGTTCGAGAACCCGGACATCCGCCTGCGCAGTTCCTGGGCGTAGCCGAGCCGGTGCAGGATTTCCTCGTCGGTACCGGCCGCTGAGGGCGCTTGCTCGTTGACCGCCACGGCGTGCTCCTCGGATCAGGGATTGCCGCCAGGCTGACGCTGGCCGGCCGCGGGCTTTAATGGTTCAATATCGAACCAATGATGGACGGGCGCCCGGGAATGTTCAAGACCCCGGGCCAGATTCACCACACGCGCCCCGCCGGTACCGGTACGCCGGGGCGCACGCGCCCGTAGAGTCAGCGAGGGCCGGCCCGGCCGCGCTGGCGGCACGGCGCAGACTCGAGAGAGGGCGGTCCCGCGGAGGGCGATCGTGACGAGCAGCGGGCTTGACCTGACCGGCCTGCTCCGGCCGGTGCGCGAGAACCTCGCGTTCGAGGAGACGGTCGAGCGGCTGCTGACGGTCATCAAGCTTGGCTTCATCGGGCCGGGCGAGCGGTTCCCGGCCGAGCGCGAGCTCGCCGCCCAGCTCGGCATCAGCCGGCTGACCCTGCGCGAGGCGATCAGGGAACTGCAGCAGGCGGGTTACGTGGAATCGCGCCGCGGCCGGTCCGGCGGCACCTTCGTGACCGGCAGGCCGCCCGCGCCCGGCCGGGGCGAGCTGCGCCGCCTGGCCCGCGAGGACGGGGACAAGCTCGCCGACGCGCTGACCTTCCGGCTGGCCCTGGAGACCGGCTCGGCCGACGCCCTGGCCCAGCTGGTGGCCCAGTCCTCGGCGCGGGAGGACGCGCCGCAGGTCCTGCAGGGCAGGCTCGCCGACGTGAACGGCGCCCGCCCGCAGGACTACCGCCGGCTGGACACCCTGTTCCACCTGTCGATCGCCGAGCTCACCGGGTCCACCCTGCTCACCGCCGCCTGCGCGGACGCGCGGATGCGGCTGAACGACCTGCTGAACGCGATCCCGGTGCTGCAGCGCAACATCGACCACACGGCCGGCCAGCACACGGCCATCGTGACCGCGATCCTGGCCGGTGACACCGGACGGGCCCGGCAGGCGGTGGCCGAGCACCTGGAGGGCACCGCCGCCCTGCTCCGCGGCTTCCTGACCTGATGACGCGACGCCTCGCCATCGTCACGGCGGGTGACTGGTCACGGCAGGCCCACGAGTATTAGGCAACCTCCCTTACTTATTGATCCCAAAGCGTTACCTGTCTGCTGCTCCGGTGCTATGCCTGCCGTGCATATGATCCCCGGAGCGTGAGACGTCGGCAGGAGCCCTCAGGGAGGCATCAGATGAGGCTTGTGCGCTCAATTCACACTGCCGTGACACGTCATCCGTTGCGATGGTCCGGAGCGGCCCTGGTGGCCGTGGCCCTGACGGTGGCGGGCTGCGGTGGCGGCAGTTCGTCGTCCTCATCCCCCAGCGCCGCTTCCTCGTCCACCGGGAAGCCCGGCGGTACGTTCACGATCCTGGCCAACTCCAACTTCGGCGTGGCCGACCCGGCGCAGAACTACACGCTGCAGGAGTGGCAGCTGCTGATCGACAGCCACGACGGCCTGGTGGGGTTCGCGAAGGAGAGCGGCCTGCCCGGGAACACGATCGTGCCCGACCTGGCCACCTCCATCCCGCTGCCCACCAACGGCGGCAAGACCTACGTCTTCCACATCCGCAAGGGGATCAAGTTCTCCAACGGCGCGGTGCTCAAGCCGAGCGACTTCGTGACGACGTTCGAGCGCCAGTTCACGGTGCCCGGGCCCACGTCGTTCTACTCCGACATCGTCGGCGCGAGCGCGTGCTCGACCAAGGGCTGCGACCTCAGCCAGGGCGTGGTCGCCGACGACTCCGCCTACACGCTGACCATCAACCTGACCGGGCCCGACCCCGAGCTCATGGACCAGCTGTCGCTGCCGTTCGCGTTCGCGGTGCCGTCCAGCACCTCGCTGAAGCTGACCGGCAACAACGTGCCGCCGGGCACCGGGCCGTACATGTGGAAGTCGTACAACCCGAACACCGAGGCGGTGCTGGTCCGCAACCCGTACTTCAAGCAGTGGAGCGCGGCGGCCCAGCCGCCGGCTACCCGAACGAGATCGTCGAGAAGTACGGCGCAGCTGGTCTCCAACGAGGTGACCGCGGTGCAGAACAACCAGGCCAACGAGGTGTTCGACGGCGACCAGATCCCGTCCGACCAGCTCGCCCAGCTCAACAGCCCGAAGTACGCCAACCAGGTGCACGTGAACACGCTCACCGCCGACTGGTACTTCGCCCTCAACACCAGGACGGCGCCGTTCAACAACGTGAAGGCCCGCCAGGCCATCAACTACGCGGCCAACCGGGCGGCGTACGTCAAGATCGCGGGCGGCCCGTCGCTGGCCGTCCCGACCTGCCAGATCCTGCCGCCGAACTACCCCTCGTACGTGCCCTACTGCCCGTACACCACGGGGAGTCATAACACCTGGGTGGCGCCCGACCTGACCAAGGCCAAGCAGCTGGTGCAGCAGTCGGGCACGGCCGGGACGAAGGTCGTGGTCGACGGCACCAACGACCAGGTCGGCAAGGCCCTGGTCGAGCAGATGGTCTCCGACCTGAACTCGATCGGCTACAAGGCCACCGCGCAGCTGCTGGCCGCGGGAGTCCAGTACCCGTTCGTGCAGAACTCGACGAACTCCGCCAAGTGGCAGGTCGGCTGGTCGGCCTGGTACCAGGACTACCCGGCGCAGTCGGACTTCCTGAACGTGCTGCTCGGGTGCGGCACCATCCACCCGAACAGCGACGCCAGCCCGAACATCGCCGCGTACTGCGACAAGTCCACCCAGGCGCAGATCAGCCAGGCCGAGTCGATGGAGACCAGCGACCCGTCCGGGGCGGCCACGCTGTGGACGCAGATCGACCACGAGGACACCAACGCGGCGCCGTGGGTCGACATGTACAACCCCAAGCAGATCGACTTCCTGTCCAGCAACGTGCACGGTTACAAGTGGAGCCCGCAGTGGTACATCCTGATCGACCAGCTCTGGCTGTCATAGGGCTGGTCGGCTCAGGAGGAGGCCCATGGCCGCCATAATCGAACAGGTTGAGGCGCCCGCGGATCTGCGGCCGGAGGTCGTCGGCCGCAATCCGTGGGCGCTGGCCGCACGGCGGCTGTGGCGCAACCGCCTGGCGATGGCGGCGCTCGCGCTGTTCCTGCTGATCGTGGTGGCGTGCCTGGCGGCACCGCTGTACGCAGAGCACATCGCTCACGTCAACCCGCTGGCGCCGAACCTGAACGGCACCACGGTCATCAACGGCAAGGTCGTGCCGGTGATGCAGCAGGGCGGCGGGACGCTGAAGCTCGGCGAGACCCCGATCGGCCCCACCTGGGACCCGTACCACTACGCCCTCGGCGCCGATCTCCTCGGCCGGGACGTGGCCGCGCTGATCCTGTACGGCGGGCGCAGTTCGCTGTTTATCGGCATCGGCGCGGCGGTGATCTGCTGCGTGATCGCCACCGTGATCGCGCTCATCGCCGGCTTCTTCGGCGGGATCACGGACTCGATCCTGTCCCGGATCATGGACATCATCTGGGCCTTCCCCGTGTTCCTGCTGCTCTTCTCGATCTCGACCGAACTGCTCACGCACTCCAGCGGCTTCCAGTTCGGGCCGGTGCACGTCAGCGCCAGCAGCCTCTGGCTGCCCACGATCATCATCGCGTTCATCTACCTGCCGTACGTCTACCGCCCGGTCCGCGGCCAGGTGCTCTCGGTGGTCCGGAAGGAGTTCGTGGAGGCGGCGATCGCCGAGGGCGCGTCCACCCTGCGGCTGGTCTTCTCGGAGGTCCTGCCGAACGTGGTGTCCACCGTGATCGTGCTGCTGCCGCTGATGATCGCCACCACGATCCTGACCGAGGTGGCGCTGTCCTTCCTGTCCATCGGCGTGCAGCCGCCCAACGTCAGCTGGGGCACGATCATCAGCGACGGCGAGAGCCTGCTGTACACCCGCCCCTGGGTGTCGATCGCGCCCGGGATCATGATCGTGCTCACCGTGCTGGCCCTGAACGTGCTGGGGGACGGGGTCCGGGACGCGCTCGACCCGCGCGCCAAGCTGCGGGTGGAGGCGGCGCAATGATCCTGCGCAGCCGCGGCCAGGACGCGCCCGGCCCGCGGGCCAAAGCTGTGGGCGGAGGGGTAGTGGCGGCCGAGGTGGTCCGATGCTGACGTTCGCCGTCCGTCGGCTGGCGTGGACCGTGCTGGTCCTGTTCGTGATCACTGCGCTGACCTTCTTGATCTTCTTCAAGACCCCGGGCGTCGACCCGGCCCGCGCGCTGGCCGGCCGCAATCCCAACCCGCAGACCCTGGCCGAGATCCGGGCCTCGTTCGGGCTCAACCGGCCGCTCCCGGTCCAGTACCTGCTGATGATGAAGCAACTGTTCGTCACCCGCAGCCTGGTGTCGTACTCGAACCAGGGCCTGCTGGTGGTGCCGGAGATCGCCGCGGCGGCGCCGGCCACGCTGTCGCTGGTGTTCGGCGCCGCGGTGCTCTGGGTGGTGCTGGCCATCGTCATGGGGGTCGCGGCGGCTCTGCTGCGCGGCACCTGGCTCGACCCGGTGCTGATGATCCTGGCGCTGATCGGCATCTCCGCACCGGTCGTGTGGGTGGGCACGCTGGCCAACTACATCAGCCAGGGGAAGCTGCACAACACATTCCTGTTCAGCTGGGTGCCGCCGCTCGGGTACACGCCGTTCACGCAGAGCCCCACCCTGTGGTTCAAGGGGCTGCTCCTGCCGTGGATCACGCTGTCGATCCTGTACATCGGCTTCTACGCCCGGGTGCTGCGGGCCAACCTGCTCGAGATCCAGAACGAGGACTTCGTGCGCACCGCCCGGGCCAAGGGGCTGCGGGAGCCGCGCGTCGTGGTCCGGCACACGCTGCGCAACTCCATGATCACGTTCGTGAGCCTGTTCGGGCTCGACTTCGGCGCCCTGGTGGCCGGCGGGGCGCTGATCACCGAGGTGGTGTTCAGCATCCACGGCGTCGGGTTCCTCACGTACGAGGCCTTTCAGGCCCTCGACCTTCCCACGATCATGGCCGTGGTGGTGTTCGGGGCGTTCTTCATCGTGCTGATCAACGCCCTGGTCGACATCGGCTACGCCTGGCTCGACCCCAGAGTGCGGCCGACCTGATGGCGGAGCCACTGCTGGAGGTGCGCGACCTCAAGGTGTCGTTCCGCACGGAGGACGGAACCGTCAAGGCCGTGGACGGCGTCTCCCTGGAGGTCGCGGAGGGCGAGACGCTCGGCATCGTGGGCGAGTCCGGCTCGGGCAAGAGCGTGACCATGATGTCGGTGATGCGGCTGATCAACGACCCGAACATGCGCGTCGAGGGCGAGGTGCTCTACAAGGGCCGCGACCTGATGAAGCTGAGCCAGGACCAGATCCGCGCGATCCGCGGCTCGGGGATCGCCATGATCTTCCAGGACCCGATGACCTCGCTCAACCCGGTCTACCGGGTCGGCTGGCAGATCTCCGAGCAGATCCGGGCCCACGAGAAGATCTCCGCCAAGGCCGCGCACGACCGCTCGATCGAACTGCTGCGGGCGGTCGGCATACCGCACGCTCAGGAGCGGGTGGATGACTACCCGCACCAGTTCTCCGGCGGCATGCGGCAGCGGGTGATGATCGCGATGGCGATCTCCTGCAACCCCGACCTGCTGATCGCCGACGAGCCCACGACCGCGCTGGACGTGACGATCCAGGCGCAGATCCTGGAGCTGATCAAGAAGCTCCGGGATGACTTCGGCACCGCGGTGGTGCTGATCACGCACGACATGGGCGTGGTGGCCGACATCGCGGACCGGGTGGCGGTGATGTACGCCGGGCGGATCGTCGAGCAGGGCAGCCTGCGCAGCGTCTTCTACGACGCCGAGCACCCGTACACCTGGGGCCTGCTCGGATCCATCGCCCGGCTGGACCGGCCCCGGCCGCCGCGGCTCACCGCGATCAAGGGGATGCCGCCGTCACTGATCCACCTGCCCCAGGGATGCGCGTTCGGTCCCCGCTGTCCGTACCGGTTCGACCGGTGCGCGGAGGTCCCGCCGCTCGAGGACCGGCTCGGCGACGGTCACCTGGACGCCTGCCACCTCGACCTGGAGCAGAAACGGGACCTGCGCGAGACCGCCATCCATCCCGAGCTGGTCGGGCAGGGCAACCTGGCCGGGCCGGAGCTGACCGAGGAGTCACGGTGAGCGCGCCGGAGGCCAACGGGAGAAACGCGGTGACGGCGACCTGGGACGGCGAGATGCTCGTCCGCGCCGAGCACGTCAAGAAGTACTTCCCGATCCGCAAGGGGATCCTGCAGCGCGAGGTGGCGCGCGTGCACGCCGTGGATGACGTCAGCCTCGAGGTGCGCACCGGGGAGACGCTCGGCCTGGTCGGCGAGTCCGGGTGCGGGAAGTCGACGCTGGCCCGGTGCATCGCGCGCCTGTACGACCTGACCGGCGGCTCGATCACCTTCGAGGGCCGTGACATCTCCCGGCTGTCCCGGCGCCAGCTGCGCCCGGTCCGGCGCGACCTGCAGATGGTGTTCCAGGACCCCTACGCCTCGCTGAACCCGCGCAAGCGGGTGGGGACGATCATTTCCGACCCGCTGCGGATCCACAACTACGGGGACCGCGCCAAGATCAAGAACCGGGTGCGGGAGCTGCTGGAGCTGGTCGGCCTGTCGCCCGAGCACGTCAACCGCTACCCGCACGAGTTCTCCGGCGGCCAGCGCCAGCGGATCGGGGTGGCCCGGGCCATCGCGCTGCACCCCAAGCTGATCATCGCCGACGAGCCGGTCTCCGCCCTGGACGTCTCGATCCGCGCTCAGGTGATCAACCTGCTGGACGACCTGCAGGACGAGCTCGCCCTCACCTACGTGTTCATCGCCCACGACCTGGGCGTGGTGCGGCACATCTCCGACCGGATCGCGGTCATGTACCTGGGGAAGATCGTCGAGATCTCGCCCGCCGAGGAGCTGTACCGGCATCCGGTCCACCCCTACACCGAGGCCCTGCTGTCGGCGGTCCCGCTCCCCGACCCGGACGTCTCGGCCCGGCGGGAGCGGATCGTGCTGGAGGGTGACGTGCCCAGCCCGGTGAGCCCGCCGTCCGGGTGCCGCTTCCACCCGCGCTGCCGGTACGCCACCGAGGTCTGCCGGCTCGAGGAGCCGCCGCTCGTCCAGCACGGGAGCAGCGGCCACCTGGCCGCCTGCCACCACCCGCTGGACCTGGTCGAGCCGCCCGCGGTGTCGGGGGCGGCCGCAGCCCGGCCCTAGGGCTGCGGCCGGACGCGGCTGAACCCGACCACCAGCCGTCCGGGCCCGCGCAGGTTGAGGTTCGGCTTGTAGGCCAGGCCCGCGGGGTCGAGTTCCGGCCCGGCCACCCGGGTCGCGAACGCCTGGAGGGCGATCGTCGCCTCCAGCCGGGCCAGCGGCGCGCCGAGGCAGAAGTGCGGCCCGGCGGCGAAGGCCAGGTGGTTACCCGCGCCGCGGCGGATGTCGAACGAGTCCGGGTCGGCGAACACCAGCGGGTCACGTCCGGTCGCGGCGAGCAGGAGCAGCAGCACCGCGCCGTCGGGCGCGGTGACCGGGCCGACCTGCATCCCCCCGCGTGCGACCCGGCCGGTGAACTGCACCGGCGCGTCGTAGCGCAGCGTCTCCTCGACCGCGCCCGCGGCCAGGCCCGGGTCGGCGCGCAGCGCGGCGAGCTGATCGGGGTGGCGCAGCAGGGCCAGGATCGCGTTGGAGATCAGGCTCACCGTGGTCTCGTGCCCGGCCACGAGCAGCAGCACGCAGGTGGCGATCAGCTCCGGCTCGCTGAGGCGCTGGCCCTCGTCCTCGGCGCGGATGAGCTCGGACAGCAGGTCGTCGCCCGGGCGATCCCGGCGGGCGGCGATCAGCTCCCGGAAATACTCGGCGAATTCGATCCGGGCCTGCTGCGCGGCGGCGGCGGCCGGCGCGGCCTCGGCCGCGATGAACTGCGGCTGCAGCGAGTGCGCCAGGCTGGCCGACCACCCGGCGAACCGGGCGTGATCCCCGGCCGGCACCCCCAGCAGCTCGGAGATGATCCGGACCGGCAGCGGGTAGGCGAGCTGGCTCACCACCTCGATCTGCCGCGCTCCACCCCCGCCCGCCTCCCCATCCCCCTTCACGGCGGCCGCGGTCAGCAGCTCGTCGGACAGCTCGCGGATCCTGGGCTCGAGCCGGGCGATGACCCGCGGCGCGAACGCCTTGGAGACCAGCCGCCGCAGCCGGGTGTGATCGGGCGGGTCCAGCGACAGGAACGACGGGGCCCGCTGCGCCCGCACTTCGGGCGGCGCCAGCAGCGAGTTGTTCCGCTCGCTGCTGGAGCGCGGGTCGCGCAGGATCGCCGAGCAGTCCTCGTGACGGCCGACGACCACCAGCGCCCCGCCCGCCTCGGTGAACGGCGACGCCTCGCGCAGCCCGGCCAGCACCAGGTAGGGATCCGGCAGCACCGCCGGGTCGGCCAGCGCGGCCAGCGCGGGCCGAGCCGCCGCGCTCATGTGGGGTCCGCGGCCGGCTGAGGCACGCCGACCGGGTTGGGGAACGGCAGCTCCGCGGCGCACGCCCGGGCGACCGGGGCCAGCAGGCCAGCCAGTTCCTCGGTGGCGGCCGGGCCCAGCCGGGCCCACGGCCGCGCCGCCGCCCGGTCCGTCGCGTCCTCCACGGCCTGCCGGGCGGCGGCCCCCTCCGGGGTGACCCGGCCGTCCTCGCCCAGCCAGCCCCGGCCGGCCAGCCGGGCCGCCGCCTGATCCCACTCCTCGTCGGACCAGCCGCGCGCCGGCTGCAGTACCTCGCGGGACAGGTCAGCTCCGGCTCGCAGCACCAGCGCCTCGCAGCCGTCGATGTCCGCGGCCAGCAGGGCGGCGCTGTGCCCGTCCCCCCGGTGCTCCCGCAGCAGGGTCGCCGCGTGCCAGACCCGCGCCGCCGGCTCGGCGGGCACCGGCAGCGCGGCGTTCGCCGCGGCCAGCACCCGGCCGGAGCAGTCCAGGCCGTCGGTGGCGCGCAGCAGCCGGTCGGCCAGGGCGGTGAGCCCGGCCGCGCGCTCGCCCAGCAGGCGCCGCAGCGCCGCGACCGCGCCCGCCGAGCGCGCGGCCAGCGCGTCGTCCGGCGTGGTCAGGTCCCACACCGCCGGGAGGGCCCGGGCGACCATCGGGGGAGCGAAGTTGTAGAACGACGCCGTCACCACCGCCGGGCCGGCCCGGCCCAGCGGCGCCGCGCGCCCCGCGAAGTAGCCGCGCCAGAATCCGCGCAGGCCCGCGTCCTCGAACCCGGCGCGGGCCTCGGCCGTGAAGTAGGTCACCACGTGGACCGGCTCGAACAGGGTCCACATCCGCCTGGCCGCGCCCGCCGCATCGTCCATGACCGTCCTCATCCCACGATCGGAGATATCACTGGTTCAATCAGAGGGCAAGTCCGCGGAATACTGAGCCTTCTTCATCCTCGTCATGGCGGCCACATAGTCTGAGCCCGAGGTCGGCGGATGAAGAAGGTTCACTGCGACCGGAGGAGACCGAGCGCCCCATGCCGAGCCGTACCGTCACGCTGACCGGCTGGGGCCGGCTGGCGCCGTCGCGGGCCGAGCTGGCCGAGCCGGCCAGCGATGCCGACGCCGCCGCGGCGTGGCAGGCCGCGACCCCGTCCCACGGCGTGATCGCCCGCGGCCTCGGCCGCAGCTACAACGACGCCGCGCAGTGCGGGGGCGGCCTGGTGATCTCGACGGCCAGGCTGAACCGGATCATCGCGCTGGACGCCGCGACCGGCCTGGCGACCTGCGAGGCCGGCGTCAGCCTGGAGCAGCTCATGGTCGCGGGACTGCCCGCCGGATGGTTCGTGCCGGTCTCGCCCGGCACCCGGCAGGTCACCGTCGGCGGCGCCATCGCGGCCGACGTGCACGGCAAGAACCACCACGTGGCCGGGAGCTTCGCCCGGCACGTGCCGTCGTTCGACCTGCTCCTGCCCAGCGGCGAGCTGCGCACGGTGACCGCTGCGGCCGACCCCTCGCTGTTCTGGGCGACGGCGGGCGGCATGGGCCTGACCGGGCTCATCGTGCGGGCCACGGTACAGCTGAAGCGGGTAGCCACCTCGCGGGTGCGGGTGGACACCGTCCGCACGGCCGACATCGACGAGACGATGGCCGTGCTGGCCGAGCACGACCGCGCCTACGGCTACACGGTGGCCTGGTCGGACAGCCTGGCCCGGGGGGCCAGCCTGGGGCGGTCGGTGATCACCAGCGGCGACTTCGCCGGCCTGGCCGACCTGCCCCCCGGGGAACGGGCGGACCCGTTCGCGTTCCGGCCCCGGGCCCGCCTGGGCGTGCCGCCCGGGTTCCCGCCCGGGCTGATCAGCCGGTATACGGTGGCGCTGGCCAACGAGGCGTGGTACCGCAGGGCACCGCGGTGGCGCCAGGGAGAGCTGCAGCCGATCGGGAAGTTCTTTCACCCGCTGGACGGCGTGCGGAACTGGAACCGCGTCTACGGCCCGGGCGGCTTCCGGCAGTACCAGTACGTCGTGCCGTTCGGCCAGGAAGCCGCCGTGCGCAGGTCGTTCGAGCTGGTCTCCGCGGCGCGCGCGCCCTCGTTCGTGACCGTGCTCAAGCGGTTCGGCGAGGGCGACCCGGGCCTGCTCTCGTTCCCCATGGCAGGCTGGACGCTGGCGCTCGATTTTCCCGCGCGCACGCCAGGGCTCGCCGGGCTGCTCGGCGCGCTCGACGATCTCGTGGTCGGGGCAGGCGGCCGCGTCTACCTGGCCAAGGACTCCCGGGTACCCGCGGACGTGCTGGCGCTGATGTACCCGCGGCTGGCGGAATTCCGGGCGCTGCGCGCCAGCCTGGACCCGAAGGCCGTCCTGGCCTCGGACCTGTCCCGGCGACTCGGCCTTTAAGCTCGCGAATCGTTTGCGGACGCGGAAGTATTTACGGCACAATGATGTTGTGAAAAACATGGGACTGGGACTGGACGGCACGGTGCCCGGCACCGCAGCAGGTGCCGGCCTCAGTGCTGCACCGACCCAGCCTACGACGGGACACTCCGCCGCGGGGAGCCGGGGCATCCGGGCACCGAGCAGGGGACCCGGGCCAGGATCGCGCGGCTGATCCTGGAGCACGGCCCGGTCACCGCGGCCGGGCTGAGCGGCAGGCTGGGCCTGACCCCGGCCGCGGTCCGCCGCCACCTGGACAACCTGCTGGCCGACGGCATGATCGAGGCCAGGGAAGCCCGCTGCTACGGCAGCCGGGGACGGGGCCGCCCGGCGAGGCTGTTCGCGATCACCGACGCGGGCCGCAGCGCCTTCGAGCACGCCTACGACGACCTGGCCACCAGCGCGCTGCGGTTCCTGGCCGAGCGGGCGGGACCCGGCGCGGTCGCCGAGTTCGCCCGCAGGCAGGTCGCCGACCTGGAGAGCAGGTACCGCCCGGTGGTCGACGCCGCTCCGGACGCGCTTCGCGTGCAGGCCCTGGCCGAGGCGCTGTCGGCGGACGGCTACGCCGCCTCGGCGCGCGCCGCCCCGGCGGTCGGCGGAGGCGAGGAACTCTGCCAGCACCACTGCCCGGTCGCCCACGTGGCCGCCGAGTTCCCGCAGCTCTGCGAGGCCGAGACCGAAGCGTTCGGCCGCCTCCTCGGCACCCCGGTGCAGCGCCTGGCCACGATCTCCCGCGGCGACGGGATCTGCACCACGCACGTCACCGCGCCGTCGCTCGTGCACGCCCCTGCTCCACGCAACACCACAACCGGTAACACAACGACAACGTCCGGAGGCATCTCCGCATGACGACAATCGCGCGCCCCGAGCTTGAGGGGCTGGAGCGTTACAAGTTCGGCTGGGCCGACTCCGACGCGGCGGGCGCATCCGCGCGCCGCGGCCTGAACGAGGAAGTCGTCCGCGATATCTCGGCGCTGAAGGACGAGCCGGAGTGGATGCTGGACCTGCGGCTGAAGGGCCTGAAGCTGTTCCGGCGCAAGCCCATGCCCACCTGGGGCTCGGACCTGTCCGGCATCGACTTCGAGAACATCAAGTACTTCGTGCGGTCGACCGAGAAGCAGGCCGCGAACTGGGAGGAGCTCCCGGCCGACATCAAGAACACCTACGACCGGCTGGGCATCCCCGAGGCCGAGAAGCAGCGCCTGATCGCCGGCGTCGCGGCGCAGTACGAGTCGGAGGTCGTCTACCACAAGATCCGCGAGGACCTGGAGGAGAAGGGCGTCATCTTCGAGGACACCGACACCGCGCTGCGGCAGCACCCCGAGCTGTTCCGGGAGTACTTCGCCACGGTGATCCCGGTCGGCGACAACAAGTTCGCCTCGCTGAACACCGCGGTCTGGAGCGGCGGGTCGTTCATCTACGTGCCCAAGGGCGTGCAGCGTCGAGATCCCGCTGCAGGCCTACTTCCGGATCAACACCGAGAACATGGGCCAGTTCGAGCGCACCCTGATCATCGTCGACGAGGACGCCTACGTGCACTACGTCGAGGGCTGCACCGCGCCGATCTACTCCTCCGACTCGCTGCACTCCGCGGTGGTCGAGATCATCGTGAAGAAGGGCGCGCGCTGCCGCTACACCACGATCCAGAACTGGTCGGCCAACGTGTACAACCTGGTCACCAAGCGGGCGGTGGCGCAGGAGGGCGCGACCATGGAGTGGATCGACGGGAACATCGGCTCCAAGGTCACGATGAAGTACCCGGCGGTCTACCTGATGGGCGAGCACGCCCGCGGCGAGACCCTGTCGGTGGCCTTCGCCGGGACCGGCCAGCACCAGGACGCCGGCGCCAAGATGGTGCACTGCGCGCCCAACACCTCCTCCCAGATCGTGTCCAAGTCGGTGGCCCGGTCGGGCGGGCGCACGTCCTACCGCGGGCTGGTCGAGGTCCGGGAGGGCGCCGAGCATTCCAAGTCCACGGTGAAGTGCGACGCGCTGCTGGTGGACACGGTCAGCCGCTCCGACACCTACCCCTACGTGGACGTCCGCGAGGACGACGTGGAGATGGGCCACGAGGCGACCGTGTCGAAGATCTCCGAGGACCAGCTGTTCTACCTGATGAGCCGGGGCATGACCGAGGACGAGGCGATGGCCACGATCGTCCGCGGTTTCGTCGAGCCGATCGCGCGCGAGCTGCCCATGGAGTACGCGCTCGAGCTGAACCGGCTGATCGAGCTGCAGATGGAAGGAGCGGTCGGCTGATGTCGTCGGCTCTTCAGGGGGCGGTCGAGTCCGGCGCCCCTGTGTCCAGGCTGCACGAGCGGCAGTCCTATGACCCCGCGGACTTCGGCGTGCCCACCGGGCGCGAGGAGGAGTGGCGGTTCACGCCGCTGCGGCGGCTGCGTGGTTTGCACGGCGACGGCGATCTGGCCCCGGGCAAGGTCACCGTGGCAGTCGATGCCGCTCCGGGTGTCGCCGTTGAGCTTGCGCAACACGGTGACCCCCGGCTCGGCACCGCCTTCGTGCCCGCCGACCGGGTCAGCGCGCGGGCGTTCGCGTCGTTTGACGAGGCCACCGTCATCACCGTGGATGAAGGGCCACAACGGACGGCGCCGACGTGGGTCTCGATCCGGGGGGAGGATGCTGCCGGGGCGGCGTTCGGGCACCTCGTGGTCGAGGTGAAGCCGAACGCGCGGGGCGTGGTGGTGCTGGAGTACGCCGGGTCAGCCACCTACGCCGACAACGTTGAGCTGGTCGTGGGGGACGGGGCGGCGCTGTCGGTGGTCAGCTTGCAGAACTGGGCCGATGACGCGGTGCACTTGTCGCATCACCATGCGCAGCTGGGGAAGGACGCGAAGCTGACGCACACGGCGGTGACGCTGGGCGGGAAGCCTGGTGCGGCTGGCGCCGTCGGTGCGGTACGCGGGCCCCGGCGGCGACGCGGAGCTGCGCGGGCTGTACTTCGCCGACGCAGGCCAGCATCTGGAGCACCGGCTGTTCGTGGACCACGCCGAGCGCAACTGCCGCAGCCGGGTCAGCTACAAGGGCGCGCTGCAGGGCCACGACGCGCACGCCGTGTGGATCGGCGACGTGATCATCCGGGCCGCGGCGACCGGCACCGACACCTACGAGTACAACCGGAACCTGGTGCTCACCGACGGCACCCGGGTCGACTCGGTGCCGAACCTGGAGATCCTCACCGGCGAGGTGGTCGGGGCCGGTCACGCCAGCGCCAGCGGGCGGCTGGAGGATCATCACCTGTTCTACCTGATGGCCCGCGGGATCCCGTACGAAGAGGCGCGGCGGCTGGTGATCAAGGGGTTCTTCGGCCAGCTGATCGACCAGATCGAGGTGCCCGAGCTGCGGGATCGGGTGACCGTCGCGATCGATGCCGAGCTGGCCCGGTCGCTGGAGCGTGCCGCATGAGCATGCCCGACACCTACGTGCGCGCCTGCGCCCTCGCCGACGTCCCCGAGGACGGGGCGCTCGGCGTGGAGGTGCAGGACACGCCGGTCGCGATCATCCGGATCGGCGGGGAGATCTTCGCGCTGCACGACGTGTGCTCGCACGAGGAGGTCCCGCTGTCCGAGGGCGAGATCTACGACCACACGGTGGAGTGCTGGCTGCACGGGTCCTGCTTCGACCTGCGCACCGGCGCGCCCACCGGGCCGCCCGCCACCAAGCCGGTTCCCACCTACCCAGTGCACACCGATGGCAGGGACGTCTACGTGTCCCTGCCCGACCAGGAGAAATAGAAATAATGCCTAGCACGGCAGACAAGCCTTCCACCCTCGAGATCCGGGACCTGCACGTCAGCGTGGAGGAGGCGTCCGGCGCCAGCCGGGAGATCCTGCGCGGCGTGGACCTGACCGTCTCGGCCGGGGAGACTCACGCGATCATGGGGCCGAACGGCTCCGGCAAGTCCACCCTGGCCTACGCGATCGCCGGGCATCCCAAGTACCGGGTGACCCAGGGGTCGGTCACCCTGGACGGCGAGGACGTGCTGGCCATGAGCGTGGACGCCCGGGCCAGGGCTGGCCTCTTCCTCGCCATGCAGTACCCGGTGGAGGTGCCCGGCGTCTCGGTGTCGAACTTCCTGCGCACGGCGGTCACCGCGGTCCGCGGCGAGGCACCCAAGCTGCGCACGTTCGTCAAGGAACTGCGGGCGAGCATGGACGCTCTGTCGATCGACCCGGACTTCGCCGAGCGGAACCTGAACGAGGGCTTCTCCGGCGGCGAGAAGAAGCGGCACGAGATCCTGCAGATGCAGCTGCTGAACCCGAAGATCGCCATCCTGGACGAGACCGACTCCGGGCTGGACATCGACGCGCTGAAGGTGGTCGCCGCGGGAATCAACACGTTCCGCCAGGAGCCCGGGCACGGCGTGCTGCTGATCACCCACTACACCCGGATCCTGCGGTACGTGCAGCCCGACTTCGTGCACGTGTTCGTCGGCGGCCGGATCGTCGAGGAGGGCGGCGCCGAGCTGGCCGACGTGCTGGAGGCCGGAGGGCTACGAGAGGTTCCTGAAGGCGGACGCGCGGCATGACCGCTACCTCCACTCCGACCGGGCAGGCCGGGCTGACGAGCGCGGCCGCACGCCCGTTCGACGTGGCCGGGATCCGGGCCGACTTCCCGATCCTCGGCCGGACGGTGCGCGGCGGGAGGCCGCTGGTCTACCTGGACTCCGGCGCCACCTCGCACAAGCCGCGCCAGGTCCTCGACGCCGAGCGTGACTTCTACACGATGCATAACTCGGCGGCGCATCGCGGGGCGCACCTGCTGGGCGAGGAGGCCACCGACGCCTACGAGGGCGCCCGGGCGCGGGTCGCGGCCTTCATCGGCGCCGATCCCGGCGAGATCGTGTTCACCAAGAGCGCGACCGAGGCACTGAACCTGGTCGCGTACGCGATGAGCAACGCGGCCACCGCCGGGCCGCAGGCGCAGCGGTTCCGGGTCGGCCCCGGTGACGAGGTGCTGGTCACCGAGATGGAGCACCACGCCAACCTGGTTCCCTGGCAGCAGCTGTGCCAGCGCACCGGCGCCACGCTGCGCTGGTTCGGCGTCACCCCGGAGGGGCGCCTGGACCTGTCCCGCGCCGACGACCTGATCACCGACCGGACCAGGCTCGTAGCCGTCACGCACCAGTCCAACGTCACCGGCACGGTCCCGCCGGTCGGCGAGATCGCCGCCCTGGCGCATGCCCGCGGGGCCCTGGTGGTGGCCGACGGCGCCCAGTCGGTGCCGCACCGGCCCATCGACGTCGCGGCCCTGGGCGCGGACTTCCTCGCGTTCTCCGCGCACAAGATGCTCGGCCCGTCCGGGATCGGCGTGCTGTGGGGACGGCGCGAGCTGCTCGAGGCCATGCCGCCGTTCATCTCCGGCGGGTCGATGATCGAGGTGGTCAGGATGGAGGGCTCGACCTTCCTGCCGCCGCCCGAGCGGTTCGAGGCCGGGGTCCCCCCGGCGGCCCAGGCGGTCGGCCTGGCGGCGGCCTGTGACTATCTCGACGCGCTCGGCATGGAGAACGTGGCCGCGCACGAGGAGGCGCTGACCGCTCACGCGCTCGCCGCGCTGGGGGAGATGCCCGGCGTGCGGGTCCTCGGCCCGCTGACCACCGAGCAGCGCGGCGGCGCGGTGTCGTTCACGGTCGATGAGGTTCACCCGCACGACGTCGGCCAGGTGCTCGACGAGCTCGGCATCGCGGTACGGGCTAACCATCACTGCGCCTGGCCGCTGCACCGGGCCCTCGGCGTGCAGGCCAGCACCCGGGCGACGTTCTACGTGTACAACACCCACGACGAGGTAGACGCGCTGGTCGAGGGCGTCCGCCAGGCACAGCGGTTTTTCACCTGAGGAGCGGCCCGGCGCCGGGGAACACCCCCGGACCGCAGACGCGTTGAAGGCGGTGTCATGGAAGTCGAGTCGATGTACCGGGAGATCATCCTGGATCACTACCGCCACCCGCACAACAAGGGCCTGCGGGAGCCCTTCGACGCCCAGGTGCACCACGTGAACCCGCTCTGCGGCGACGAGGTCACGCTGCGGGTGGCGCTCAAGGACGCGGGCGGCGAGGTGGCCGTGGCCGACGTGTCCTACGACGCGCTCGGCTGCTCGATCAGCCAGGCGAGCGCGTCGGTGATGACCGAGGCCGTGATCGGCAAGACCGTGCGCGAGGCCATGGACATCAGCGGGGCATTCCTCGAGCTGATGCAGTCCCGGGGCGCGGCCGAGCCCGATGAGGACCTGCTCGGCGACGCGGTCGCGTTCGAGGGCGTGGCCAAGTACCCGGCGCGGATCAAGTGCGCCCTGCTCGGCTGGATGGCCTGGAAGGACGCGACCACTCAGGCCCTGGACGGGTCAGCCGCCCCACGATCAGGCAGGGAGCAGACATGACCACCGATAACGCATCCGGGATGACCGGCCAGCTCACCCCCGACACCGAGGACGTGCTGGAGGCGCTCCGGGACGTCGTCGACCCTGAGCTCGGCGTGAACGTCGTCGATCTCGGCCTGGTCTACGGCGTGACCGTGTCCGAGGACCGCGTCGCCACCATCGACATGACGCTCACCAGCGCGGCGTGTCCCCTCACCGACGTGATCGAGGATCAGGCGCACTCGGCGCTCGACGGGCTGGTGGCCGACTTCCGGATCAACTGGGTCTGGCTGCCGCCGTGGGGACCCGACAAGATCACCGAGGACGGCCGGGAGCAGCTCCGCGCGCTCGGCTTCAACGTCTGACGGTCGCGGGCGCGTCCTGAGCCGTAACGCCGGCCGACGCCGGTGAGCCGGCCGTCGTCCCCGGGCCGCCGGACAGCGGGAAGTGGCAGGCCACGAGGTGCCCGTCGGTGCCAAGGGCGCGCAGCTGCGGCACCTCGGCCGCGCACCGCTCCTGGGCCCGGGGGCAGCGGGTGCGGAACCGGCAGCCGCTGGGCGGGATCCAGCGGCGAGGGCAGTTCCCCGCGGATCACGCTGCGGGCGTCCCGCTTCCCGGCGGAAGGGTCCGCGCTCGGTATTGAGGCCAGCAGTGCCAGCGTGTACGGATGCAGCGGCTGGCGGTAGATGTCGCGCACCGGGCCGATCTCGCACAGCTTGCCGAGGTACATGACGGCCACCCGGTCGCTGACCTGCTTGACCAGCGCCAGGTCGTGCGCGATGAACAGGTACGAAAGACCCAGCTCGCTGCGGAGCTTCTCGAGCAGGTTGAGCACCTGGGCCTGCACGAGGACGTCGAGCGACGAGACCGGCTCATCGCACAGGATCAGCTTGGGCTCGAGCACCATCGCCCGGGCGATCGCCACCCGCTGGGCCTGGCCCGCCGGAGAGCTCACGGGGCCGCCGCCGCCCGTAGCCCTTGGGATCCAGTCCTACCAGCTCGAGCAGGGAGCTCACCCGCTCCCGGCGCTCGCGGCGGGAGCCGAGCCCGTAGGCGGTCAGCGGCTCGGCGACGATCCGTGACACGGTCCATTTCGGGTCCAGGGACGTGAACGGATCCTGGAACACCATCTGCAGGTCCCGGCGCACCGGCTTCATGGCCCGGGGGGAAAGGCCCACGAGATCCTGCCCCTGGAAGATCACCTCGCCCTGCTTCGGGGCCGGGGCCTGGATCACCGACCGGGCCAGCGTCGACTTCCCGGATCCGGTCTCGCCCACGATGCCGAGCGTCTCGCCGGCGCGCAGCTCGAACGAGACGTCGGACACGGCCTGGAGCACGCCGCCCTTGACCCCGCCGTAGTCGCGGAGCACGAACTCCTGGACCAGGTGGCGGACGTCCAGGAGAAGCTCACCACCGGGCGCGGGCGCCGGGCCGGCCTCGGTCACCGCCGTCACGGGGTGACGGGAGTCGCCTCGGGAATCACCGGGCGCCTCCTGTCCGCACGGATGCCAGCACGCCCACCAGTGGCCGATCTCGTGCTCCTCAAGCGCAGGGGCCTGCTGCCGGCAGTCCTGTTGTGCGTCGGGACAGCGCGGCGCGAAGGAGCATCCGGGCATGACCGTGGACAGGTCGGGAGGCCGCCCGCCGATCACCGGGAGGAGCACGTGCGGCTCCAGGTCGGCCCGGGGGACGGCGTCGATCAGGGCCCGGGTGTACGGCATCCGCACGCGGTCGAACAGGTCCGTGGCCGAGGCCCGCTCGACCACCCGGCCGGCGTACATCACCAGCACCTCCTCGGCGTAGGACGCGGCCAGGGCGAGGTCGTGGCTGATCATCAGCAGCGCGGTGCCGAGTTCCCGCTGCAGGTCGAGCAGCAGGTCCATGATCTGCGCCTGAGTCGTGACGTCGAGCGCGGTCGTGGCCTCGTCCGCGATCAGCAGCTGGGGCTCGCAGGCCAGGGCGATGGCGATGACCACGCGCTGGCGCATGCCGCCCGAGAGCTGGTGCGGATATTCGTGGCAGCGCCGCTCGGGCGCTGGTATGCGCACCAGTCCGCAGCAGCTCCACGGCGCGCTCTGCGGCCTGCCGGTGGCCGAGCGGAAGGTGGCGCCGGACCGCCTCGGTGATCTGGGCGCCGATCTGCATCGTCGGGTTCAGGGACCGCTCCGGGTTCTGGAACACCATCGCGACGTTACGGCCACGATGATCCTGCAGTGCCTTCTCGCCGAGTTCGACGATCTCCACGCCCCGGAACCGGATCGAGCCGGAGACCTGCGCGGTGCGCGGCAGCAGGCCCATCAGCGCGTACGCGCTGACGGTCTTCCCCGAACCGGACTCGCCGATGATCGCCAGCGTCTGGCCGGGCTCGACGGTGAAGCTGATGCCCTGCACGGCGTTCACGACGCCGCCGCGGGAGCGGAAGCGCACCCGCAGATCCGGACCTCGAGCAGGGGAGCATCGCCCGGACCGGAACCCAGGGAGGCCGGCCCGTCGCGCTCCGCGCTTGACGCGCCCGCCGGCGGCGCGGCCCGCCGGCGGACCCGCTGCCCGAGCGGGCCGGTCATCAGCGCACCTCCCAGCGGGCCCGCAGGCCATCGCCCAGCAGGTTCAGGCAGACCGACGGTCACGAACAGGAAGATGCTCGGCACGATGACGAGGCTGGGACGGACCGACAGCATGGTCTGTCCGTTCGCGATCATCTTGCCCCAGCTCGGGGCGGGGTCCGGGATGCCGTAGCCCAGGAAGTCGAGCGCCCCCTCCAGGATGATCACCACGGCGGCGCCGAGCAGGCTGAAGGTCAGCAGCTGCGGCATCAGGTTGGGCACGATGTGACCGGAGATGATCCGCCAGGACTTCACGCTGGAGAGCCGGGCCGCGACCACGAAGGGCTGGTCGCGCAGCCGCAGGGTCGCGGCCCTCGAGAGGCGCGCGAAGGCCGGGATGCTGAAGGCGGCCAGCGCGTAGATGACGTTCAGCTCGCTCTGGCCGAGGCTGTCGACGATGGCCAGGATGAGGACCAGCGAGGGAAAGGCGATGAACACGTCGAGCACGCGCATCAGCACCGACTCCACCGGCCCGCCGAAGTAGCCGGCGATCACGCCCAGGGCGCCCCCGACGACCAGGCCGATGGTCTGAACCGCGAACGCTACCTCGAACGACACCTGACCGCCGTAGAGAATCCTGGCCATGATGTCGTTGCCGACGTTGTCGGTGCCGAAGATGTGACCGGGGGACCACATCGGCAGGCCGGAGTCGAGAATCGAGCCGCCCGTCGGCTTCGGCACCGGGTAGATCAGCGGCCAGACGAAGCAGAAGAACAGCAGCAGGAGCAGCACGGCGGCGGGGATCGTGATCTCGAGCGTGCGCAGCACGCCGCGCGTACGGGAGAACCGGCCCGGCGGCCGCGACGTCACCGGCGGGCAGCGCGGGGGACAGCGCGTCAGCTACGGGAACGGCCATGGCGGATCCTTGGGTCGAGCACGTCGTACAGCAGGTCGGTGGCGAGGTTGGCCAGGACGACGACGGTGGCGAAGACCAGCACGATGCCCTCGACGAGCGGGACGTCCCGGTTGTTGATCGCCCGGAGTAGCTCGTACCCGATGCCGGACAGCCCGAAGATCTGTTCCACGATCACGGTCGCCCCGATGAGCGTGGCCAGGTTGAGCCCGATGACGGTGACCAGCCCGATAAAGGAGTTGCGCAGCGCGTGCCGGCTCAGGACCTTCCACCGGGACAGGCCCTTGGCCAGCGCGGTCACGGTGTAGTCCTCGGACATCTGCTCGAGCAGGTCGGCGCGCAGGAACCTGACGTAGAAGCCGATCAGCGGAATGGCGAGGGTGATCGCGGGCAGCGTCAGGTCCCTGATGTCTCCGCCGGTTCCCTGCGCCAGTGCCGGGAACCACTGCAGGTTGACCGCGAAGACCAGGATGAGCAGCAGGGCCAGCACGTAGGGCGCGACGGACAGGCTGGCCATGCTGAAGACCATGCTGGTCCGGTCGACGACCCCGCGCGGCCGGCGGGCGGAGAAGATGGCCAGCGGGACCGAGACCACGAACGTGATGACCAGCGCGTACACCACCAGTTCCAGCGTGACCGGCAGGCGCTGCGCCAGGATCGACGTGACCGGCTGGTTGTAGTACAGGGACGTGCCGAGGTCGCCGTGCAGCACGCCGACGAGCCAGTTCCAGTAGCGGACCAGCAATGGCTCGTTGAGGTGCAGCTTTATGGTCTCGGCCCGGATCTCGGCCGGGGTGGCGTTCGTGCCGAGCAGCGCCGTGGCGGCGTCGCCGGGCAGGGCGTTCAGCACGACGAACGTCAGGAACGTCACGCCCCACAGCACCGGGATGGCGATGAGCAACCGCCGGCCGACCACCCGCAGGGCGGGCGAGCCAGCCAGGCGGCGGTGCACAGCTGCACCGCCGCCCGGCCGACTCGGCTCGACGCTGGAGGTCCCTGGCTCCCCTGCGGTGACCGAGGTGTTCATGGTGATTACAGTCTGCGCCTCATTTGTTATTTGCTGGTGTAGACGTCCTGCCAGAGGATTCCGGGCAGCACCACGATGGTCGGAATCGCCGTGGTGAGCCCGGGCCCGTAGACGCCCTTGTCGGCGATGTTGTACCCGGCGATGGGGAACAGGAACGGCCCGTACGCCATCTTGGCGATGTAGGCGTTCAGCTGCGCGTAGTCGCTGGCCCGGGTCGAGTTGTCCACGGTCGAGGCCGCGGAGTTGATGAGGGTGTCCACCTTCGGATCCCAGACGCCGGTGAACGGGGAGGTCGACGCGAACCGGAAGGCCACGCCGACGCCGGTACCGGGGTCATAGGCTCCCGGCCGTCTGCAGGAACGACTGCCACTTGTGCGACTGGAAGACGGCGATCAGGCTGGTCAGGTCGAAGGTCTTCAGGGTGACGTGCATTCCCGCTGCCTGCCACTGCGTCTGCAGCGCCTCGTCCAGCGCCTCGGCGACCGGGCTGGTGATGGTGTACAGCGTGATGTTCATGCCGCCCACCTGCTGGACCAGTGCCTTGGCCTTGGCCAGGTCGTAGCCGAGGTACCCCGGCACCGTCGGCTCGTAGAACAGGCCGGCCTTGGCGGTGAACGACTCGGTCACCGGGTAGGTGTTGTTGAACAGCTTCGCGTCGATCTGCGCGGCGTTGGTGGCGTAGTAGATCGCCTCCCGGGCCTTGATGTTGTTGAACGGCGCGGCCCTGGTGTTCAGCTGGATGTCATAGGGCGACGTCGACGGCTCGGCGGTCACCGTGAAGTGTGACGCGAACGTCTTGACCAGCTGCGGCGTGGACATGCCCTCGTAGACCTGGCCGGAGTTGGCCAGCATCGCCTCGTAGGCCGGCTCGTCGGCCGAGACGGGCTTGAAGGTGAGGGTGTCGAGGTAGGGCTTGCCCTTCTCCCAGTAATGCGGGTTCTTCTTGAGCACCAGCTGCGAGCTCGGGGTGTCGCTGACGACGGTGAACGGCCCGGCGCCGACCGGCTTGAGGGCGAACGCCGTCTCACCCATCTTCTGGACGGCGGTCGGCGAGGCGATCCAGTTGAAAATGTCGTCCTGGATGCCGTTGATGAATGGCGCGTCGACGTAGGGCAGCGTGAGCGAGAGGGTGTAGGGACCGGTCTGGGTGACCACCGGCTTGGCCAGGAAGACCGGCTTGCAGGTGCAGGTGCCCGCCAGGTCGCGGTTCCAGTTCCACACGACGGCGGCCGCGTTGAACGGGGTCCCGTCGGAGAACGTCACGCCCTTGCGGAGGGTGATGACGACCGTCTTGCCGCCGTTGGTGTAGGAGTATCCCGTGGCCAGGTCGTCGATCAGCTTCCCGCCGGTGCCCAGCTCGAACAGCTCCCCGAAGATGGAGTTCATGTAGCTCTGGTTCGCCGCCCCGTCGGTGTCCGTGGCGGGGTCGAGACCCGGCCAGGCCCCGGCGAAGCTGGCGCCCTCCAGCACGGTGAGCGATCCGCCTTGCGTGCGGCGCCGCCGATGACGAGGAGGATGGTGCGGACGAGGAACTCGATGATCCGCAGCCTGCCAGCGCGAGGGCCGCAGCCGTCGCGAGAATGGCCGGGGCAGACAGGATAAACCTACGTCTGTGGTTCGTCTTGGGTCTCACGGCGACGCTCCTGCTATGAATGCTCCTGCTATGGATAGGCGTTGACGGACAGGACGCTGCGCTGCCCCGGTCGCCGGGCAACGCAGGCCCCGGCAGTCCCTGGTGCGGTGAGCCGGCCCTCACCAATAAACAGCGTCAGCTTCGGGGACGCACCTGGCCGGAGTCCATGGCGCTTCCACCGGGCGAAAGGAAAACAGGTCCGGCGGCGGGGACTGCGGTCCCGCGCGCGGCCGGGTTCGCGCCTGGGCGACTTGAGTGCGTTGCCGCAGGCCGGGCGCCTTACGGCTGTATTTCCACTGTGTCCATATCGTTTCCTGATATTTCTTGCCGGACCCATCCACGCGTGTAAGCATGATCTCGTTACCGCTCGTGCACCCGGCGGTACCCGAGCAGCACCATTCGCGTCACTTAAGCTCGCTCACCGCACGGCACGGCCGACAAGGGGTTTGAGCATGCCGGAATCCCTGGATGTCCCGGAGGATGCGAGCGCCCGGGCCCCGCGGACGAACGCAGCCGGACGGCTCCTGGCGGTGCTCGACGCCTTCGGCCCCCAGCAGCGCTCACTGTCGCTGAGCGAGATCTCACGGCGGGCCGGGCTGAGCCTGTCCACGGCCCACCGGCTGGTGTGCGAGCTCGCGAACTGGGGCGCACTGGAACGCGGCCCGGGCGGCCGTTACTCCATCGGGCTGCGACTGCTCGAGCTGGCCGCCCTGTCCCCTCGCGGCCTGGGCCTGCGCGAGGCCGCGTTCCCCGTCCTGGACGAACTGCACCACCGTACGCGCGCCAACGTGCACCTCGGCGTGCGTGACGGGATACAGGTCGTGTACGTCGAGACGATCACGGCCTGCGCCACGCATCCGACCAACGGCCGGATGGGTGACCGCTGGCCGATGCACGCCACCGGCACCGGCCTGGTCCTGCTCGCGTACGCCGACCGGGAGCTGCAGGACCGGGTGCTGCGGGGCCCGCTGGAGCGATTCACGCCGCTAACCGTCACCGACCGCGGCCAGTTGCTCCGCGAACTGGCCCAGGTCCGCCAGGTGGGCTTCGCGGTCGCCCGGGGGCGGATCACGCTTCCGGACCTGGTGGTGGCGGTGCCGGTCTACGACCAGTTCGGCGAGGTGGCCGCGGCGATCAGCGTGGTGGTCGAGGCCGAGAGGGCCAAGCCGCTGGTCCTGGCGAACATGCTGACGGTCGCGTCCGGAACGATAACCCGGGGGCTCGCGCCGCAGCCCGGGCAGCGGCTGGCCGCGGCCGCGCGCCGGCACCCGGGCTGCGCGCCGGCGACGGCCGGGGTGCGGGGGGACGGGGGAGAAGGGTGGAGGATCAGCGCGTCGGTGTGATCCCTAGCCACCGGAAGGCGTTGTTCCAGGTGATGTCCTCGATCACCTCCGGGGGCAGGTTCATCGAGCGGAGCGTGCGCCCGGCCGGCTCCTCGCGGAGCATCGCCGGGAAGTCCGAGCCGACCAGCAGCCGGTCGGCGCCGAGCGCGTCGATGAGATACCGCAGCGCCCGGCGGTCGAAGACCAGCGAGTCGTAGTAGAAACGGCGGGCGTACTCAAACGGTGACGGCCCGTCGTCGTGCATGACCGCCCGCTCCGCCACTACGGGCTCCTCGTTCCAGGCGCCGCTCCAGAAATACTGCGCGCGCGGGATCATGAGCGGGTAGCCGCCGGCGCCGTGGCTGAACGAGATCCGCAGGTCCGGGCACTTCGCCGCCGTGCCCCCGGTCACCAGGGATGCGGCCGCCAGCGCGCCCTGCACGCCGACCGCGTACGTCCCCCGGGCCTGGGCTGGCAGGCCGCCGCCGGCGGACGGCATGGCGTGCACGAAGATAGCCAGGCCGAGGCGCTCGGCCTCGGCGAAGAACGGCAGGAATCGCTCGTCGCCGATCGGGGTGTCCAGCACGTTCGAGGCGATCTCCACGCCGCGCAGGCCCAGTCCGCCGATGGCGGCCAGCTCGGCCGCGGCCGCATCCGCGTCCTGCAGCGGGACCATGCCCAGCCCGATCAGCCGTGTGGAGTCGATGGAGCACATCTGCGCGACGAACTCGTTGACGTGCCGGGCCAGGGCCAGGCCGTCGGCGATCGGCAGGTCGTAGCGCAACAGCGGCGGCATCGGCGAGAGCACCTCGGCGTCGACGCCGGACGCCGCGGCCTCCTCCACCCGCCGCTCGGCCTCGAAGAAGACGTCACGGGCCCGGAACCGCATGGACCCGAAGACCAGCGTCCGGGCGGTGCTCCCGTCGATCGGCTCCATGCGCGGGAAGCAGTCCGGCGCGTCCGGCGGGTAGCCGCCGGGCAGCACGTGAGCGTGGGCGTCGACCAGCACGGTTACTCCCCGGGGTGGACCGAGACGTGAATCGCGGACTCGCCGGGCACCTCGCCGCCGAGCGTCTCGATCGCCAGCGCGGCGTCGTCCAGCCCGAACGTGTGGGTATGCATGTTCTCCAGCGGGAAGCGGCGGGACTCGATCAGTGCGATCGCGTCCGCCATGCCCTGGCTGTCCACGCCGAAGGCGCCGCGGACCGTGAGCGCGCGGTTGATGATCACGTCGGTCCGCAGCGGTATCTCGCGGTTGCCCTTGAGCCCGGCCAGCACCACCCGGCCGCCGCGCCGCACGGCCAGCAGCGCGTCCGAGACCGGCTCCGCGGCCAGCGGCGTGAGCTCGAGCGCGACATCGGCCATCTCGCCGTTGGTGATCTCCTCGACCCGCTGCACGGTGTTCTCGGCCGCGTCCCCGTCCACCACGATCGTGTGGTCGGCACCGAACTCGCGGGCGACCGCGAGCTTGTGCGCGTCGGCGGCCAGCCCGGTGATGATGACCGTGCCGGCCCCGGCGGCGCGCGCCGCCACCACGGCGGCGATGCCGCGCTGCCCGGCGCCGAGCACGAGCACGGTATCGCCGAGCCGTACCTCGCCGAGGTGGCAGGCCCAGCGCACGCCCGCGCCCACGGAGTTGAACATCGCGGCCAGCTCGACCGGCAGGCCGTTGTCGACCTTGTGCAGCACCGAGGTGGGCGACAGGTACATGTACTCGGCCAGCCCGCCCCACAGCGCGGGCTCGGTGTCGATGCCGGTCACCCCGTGGCCGTACTTCCGGTTGCGGCAGAACTGGTACCGGCCGGTCAGGCAGTCCGCGCAGAACCGGCACGGGACGATCACCTCCAGCGCCACCCGGTCGCCGGGCTGGACCCCCCAGCGCTCCGCGGCGCGCTCGCCGACCTCTTCGACGATGCCGAGCGGCTCGTGACCGGGGATGAAGGCTGGCCGGGGCCCGCCCAGGTGGCCCCGGTAGGTCTCGACGTCGCTGCCGCAGATGCCGTTGGCCTCCACGCGCAGCAGCCCGTCGTCCGGCCCGGTCTGCGGCCGCGGGAACTCGCGCAGCTCGATCTGCCGCGGGGCCACCTGCACGGCGGCGCGCACCATGGCACTCATGGCGGAACCCTTTTCATCCTCACCATAACCGCCTGCCTAACCCAAGCTTGAGACCGACGGATGAAAGAGTTCACGGCTCGTGGACGATGACGCCGCGGATGTTCTTGCCGTCTTCCAGGTCCTGGTAGGCCTGGTTGATGTCCTCCAGCCGGTACCTGCGGGTAATCAGCTCGTCCAGCTTCAGGTCGCCGGAGCGGTACAGGCCCAGCAGCATGGGGATGTCGTAGAGCGGGTTGCTGTCGCCGAACAGGGCGCCGCGGATCTGCCGCTGGTAGCCGATCAGCAGGCCGGCGCGCAGGTGCACGGCGTGCTCGTCGGCGTGGCCGACGGCGGTGATGGTGACCTTGCCGCCCTTGCCGGTCATCGCCACGGCGGCGTTCACCATCTCCTCGGTGACCACCGAGGGCGTCAGGATCACGTGATCGGCGAGCTGCCCCCAGGTGGTCTCGACCACGAACTCGTGCGCTTCCTGGGCGGTCGCGAACGCGCGGGTAGCGCCGAACACGCTGGTGGCCGTGTCCCGCTTGAACTCGACCGGGTCCACGACGACCACGTTCTTCGCCCCGGCGTACCGGGCACCCTGCACCGCGTTGCTGCCGACGCCGCCCGCGCCGAACACGACCACGGTGTCGCCGGCCCGCACCCCGGCGGCGTGCACCGCCGAGCCCCACCCGGTGGGGACGCCGCAGCCGACCAGGCACGCGACCTCCCACGGGATGTCGTCGGCGATCGGGACGCAGGCCCACTCCGACACCACGGCGTACTGGGAGAAGGTGCCCAGCGTGCAGAAGCCGCCGAGGTCCTCATCGCCCAGGTGGAACCGGAAGGTGCCGTCGAGGAACATGCCGGTGCCCGCGTTGAGGCCCTTGACGCACATGTTCTGGTGCCCGCTCACGCACGGCCGGCAGGCCCCGCAGGCCGGGATGTACGAGCAGATGAGGCGGTCGCCGGCCTTGACCCGGCGCACGTCCGGGCCCACGGACTCGACGATCCCGGCGCCCTCGTGACCGCCGACGATCGGGAACCGGGGCCGCGCGTCGCCCTTGGTGATGTGGTTGTCGGAGTGACACAGCCCGGCCGCGTAGAACTTCACCCGGACCTCGTGCGCCTTCGGCTCGTCCAGCTGCAGGTCGGCCAGTTCCCAGCCGAGGTGCGGGCCACGGGCGATGGCGGCGCGCGTCGTGATGCTCATGGAATCAGGTCCTCCCTCGCGGCGCGCAGTGTGGGTGCTCACGGACGGTGTGTCGGGGTTACAGGGGGGTTGTCCCCCTAGGGCTAGCCATGCTCGTGGATGATCACGCCGCGGACGTTCTTGCCGTCCAGCATGTCCTGGTAGCCCTGGTTGATCTCCTCCAGGCGGTACCTGCTGGGTGATCAGCTCGTCGAGCTTGAGGTCGCCGGAGCGGTAGAGGCCGAGCAGCCGCGGCACGTCGACGAGCGGGTTGCAGGCACCGTAGATCGCGCCCTGTATCCGGCGCTGGTAGCCGATGAGCATGCCGGGGTTCTCGTCGATGAAGCCACCGCCGACCGCGGTGATCGTGACCTGGCCGGTCTTGCCCACCACACCGATCGCGTTGTGGATGACCTCATCGTGCAGGATCCCGACGGTGATGATCGCGTGATCGGCCAGTTCGCCCCAGGTGGTCTCGACCACGAAGTCGTGGGCCTCCTTGGCGGTCGCGAACGTGTGGGTGGCCCCGAACACCGCGGCCATCTCCCGCTTGAACTCCACCGGGTCGACCACGATGACGTTCTTGGCCCCGGACAGGGCGGCGCCCTGCACCGCGTTGCTGCCCACGCCGCCGGCCCCGTAGATCACCACGGTCTGGCCGGGGCGCACCCCGGCGGCGTATACCGCCGAGCCCCATCCGGTCGGCACGCCGCAGGCGGCCAGTGCGGCCACGTCGAACGGGATGTCGTCCGGGATCGGGATGCAGGAGAACTCGGAGACCACCGTGTACTGCGAGAACGTGCCGAGCACGCACATCCCGCCGAAGTCCTCGCCGTTCTGGTGAAAGCGGAACGTCCCGTCGGCGAACATGCCGGTGCCGGCGTTCTTGCCCGCGTCGCACAGGTTCTGCCGGCCCGTCGAGCAGTAGCGGCATGAGCCGCAGGCCGGGATGAACGAGCAGACCAGATGGTCCCCGACCTTGACCCTGGTCACGCCCGGCCCGACCGCGTCGACGACGCCGGCGCCCTCGTGACCCCCGACGAAGGGGAGGCGCATCGGTGCGTCGCCCTTCTGGAGGTGGTCGTCGGAGTGGCACAGCCCGGCCGCGTAGAACTTGATCCGGACCTCGTTGGCCTTCGGCTCGTCGAGCTCGAGGTCGGTGATCTCCCACGGCAGGCCCGGCGCGCGGCAGACCGCGGCGCGGGTGGTCATGCTCACTGTGGCCTCCTTTCCCGGTGTGCGGGCGGCTGACGGGTCACCCCGCGTCATCCACGGCCGGATCCACGATGACGCGGCCGCGATGGCACCCGCCATACCCCTTTTCACTTCGCGGAAGACTGTGTAATCCGGGGGATGACCCCCGCACCCCCGGCGCGGCTTCTGCGACGCGGAAGGGGCTGTTCCCCGCTGCGCGGCGGCGTGCTAACTTCCGCGACATCTGCCCGTGGAAGGACACAGGGTGATCGACAAGTTGCGCGCGGACGTGATGTCCGTGCTCGACGCGGTGCCTTCGGGGGCTTCGCTGGCCGTCGGGGGCTTCGGGAGCTCGGGACGGCCGGACACGCTCCTGGACGCGCTGTGCGACCTGGACCGCCGTGACCTGCACCTGATCGTCAACAACGTCGGCAGCGACTTCACCGGCGTGGGCCGGTTGCTGGCCGAGGGCCGTATCCGGCGCCTGACGGCGTCGTTCCCGGTGCTGCCGGAGTTCTACGACGAGTACTTCGCCGGCCAGGTGGAACTGGAGCTGGTTCCGCAGGGGACGCTGGCGGAACGGCTGCGGGCCGGCGGGTCGGGCATACCCGCCTTCTACACGCCCTCGGGCGCGGGCACCATGCTGTCGGATGGCACGTTCCCGCTCAGTTACACCGCCGACGGCGCCCCCGCCGAGCGCATGGCGCTACGGGAAACCCGCGACTTCGGCGGGCGCGAGCATGTCCTGGAGTACGGCATCGTCGCGGACTTCGGCCTGGTCAAGGCGTACCAGGGCGACCGTAAGGGGAACCTGCGGTTCCGGCTCTCCGCCCGGAATTTCAACCCGCTGGCCGGCATGTCCGGGCGGCGCACGTTTGCGGAGATACAACACCTCGTCGAGGTGGACGAGCTGCATCCGGACGACATCCACCTGCCCGGGGTGTTCGTCGACGACGTGCTGCTCGCCTCCGGCGCGTCACCCAGGCAGCCAACGATCGCGGGGCAGGTGTCATGACAGAGACCATGGGCGCCGCCGCGGTGCGCGGGCTGTCCCGGGAAGGCATGGCCGAGCGGCTGGCCAGAGACTTGCGCGACGGCTTCGTCGTCAACCTGGGCGTCGGCATCCCGCTGCTGATCCCGAGGTTCATCCCGGCCGGCGCCGAGGTCGTCCTGCACGCCGAGAATGGCGTCCTGGGCCTCGGCCCGGCACCGCCCCCCGGCCAGGAGGATCCGGACCTGACCGACGCCGGCAAGCAGCCGGCCACGCTGATCAGCGGCGCGGCGATCGTCGATTCCGCGACGTCGTTCGCCATCGTCCGCGGCGGCCACCTGGACGTGACCGTTCTCGGCGCGCTGCAGGTCTCGGCGCACGGCGACCTGGCGAACTGGTACGTGCCCGGCAAGAACCCGGCCGTCGGCGGCGCGATGGATCTCGTGGCCGGCGCGCGCGAGGTCTGGGTGGTGATGGAGCACGTCGACCGCACCGGGCGGCCGAAGATCGTGCAGGAGTGCACGTTCCCGCTGACCGGGCGCCGGGTGGTCACCCGGGTGTATACCGATCTCGCCGTCTTCCACCTGGCGGACGGGCAGCTGCGGCTGAAGGAGTGCGCCCCCGGCGTGCCGCCGGCGGCCGTCCGCGAGCGGACCGCCGCCCCGTATGTGGAGGATTTCACGGGGTAGTCCTCCCCGCGGGATCCGGCCTTCCGACGACCAGAACGGAAACGCGACCGTGTCAGTGGACGTCACCAGCATCACCGCGATCGACGTGCACACCCACGTGCACCGGTCGGTCCGCGCCGCGCCGGAGCCGACCGCCAGCGGCAACGAGGCCATGGGCGCGTATTTCGGGATCGGGTCGATGCCGCACTACACCGTGCCCGAGCTGGCCGATTACTACCGTCAGCGCAACATGGCGTGCGTCACGTTCACCATCGACAACGTCACGGCGACCGGCGAGGAGCCGGTGCCCGACAACATCGAGATCGCCGAGCTCGCCGCCGAGCACGCGGACGTGGTCATCCCGTTCGCGAGCGTCGACCCGGCCCGCGGCGCGGCCGGGGTGCGCCTCGCCCGGCGGCTGGCCGATGATTTCGGCGTCCGGGGGTTCAAGTTCCATCCCGGCACGCAGGGCTTCTACCCGAATGACCGGATGGCCTACCCGCTCTACGAGGTCATCGCCTCCCGTGGCCTGGTGGCGCTGTTCCACACCGGCCAGACCGGAGCCGGGGCGGGCACGCGCGGCGGCGGCGGGATCCGGCTGAAGTACGCCAACCCGCTGTATCTCGACGACGTCGCGGTCGACTTCCCTGACCTGGACATCATCCTGGCCCATCCGTCGTTCCCGTGGCAGGATGAGGCGCTGTCCGTCGCGACGCACAAGCCGCGCGTCTACATCGACCTGTCCGGCTGGTCGCCGAAGTACTTCCCGCCGCTGCTGGTGCGGTACGCCAACACCCTGCTGCGCGAGAAGGTGATGTTCGGCTCGGATTTCCCGGCCATCACCCCCGACCGGTGGATCAAGGATTTCGAGAACCTGGACATCAAGCCCGAGGTCCGGCCGCTGATCATGAAGGAGAACGCGGCCCGGCTCCTCGGCCTCGGCGGTCCGGCTCAGGCGCCCGCCGGCTCACGCTGAGTCCGGGGGCCCGTACTGCGGCGTCTCGTCCAGCACGATCAGCGGCAGCGGCCCGGCCAGGTCTTCCGGCGCCGCCGGCGCGTAGGCGAAGTTCTTCGCCCGCGCGCCGCCGTCGACGACCAGGTCGATTCCGGTGATCAGCCGGGCGTAGTCGGAGCACAGCCAGGCGACGGCGTGACCGATGTCGGTCGGGGTCCCGGTGGTCCCCATCGGGACCATCGGCGCTCGCGCCCCGGCCCACCGGGTCGGCCTGCGCCACGGCTCGTCGCCGGTCGGGCCGCCCAGCCCGCCGCCGCGCTGCTGCAGTATCCCGCCCGGGCCCAGCCCGGCCCTGGCCCGTTCCGCGAGCAGTTCCGGGTTGTCCGGGTTCGGCGCGGTCGGGGTGAAGCTGTTGACCCGGATGCCGTACGGCGCCAGGTCCATGGCGGCGGCCCGGACGAAGTTGTTGACCCCGCCCTTGTTGAACGCGTAGGCGATGATGCCCGGCGACGAGGTCCAGCCGTTGGAGGAGGAGATGCAGATGATCGAGCCCTTGATCCCGCGCTCGGCCATCGACCGGCCCACGTGCTTGGTGTTGAGGAAGTAGCCCAGCGCGGAGACCCGCACCGCCCGCTCGAAGAATTCCGCGCTCTCGTCGAGCACGCCCCGGCCGCCCAGCAGCGCCGCGTTGTTGACCAGGATGTCGATGCGGCCCCACCGGTCGAGCACCTCGCCGACGTAGCGCTGCACCGTGGCCTCGTCGGTCACGTCGCCGGACGCGGGCATGGCCTCGCCGCCGTTGCGCCCGATCCGGGCCAGGCACGCCTTGATCGCCGGCTCGTCCACGTCGTTGCAGGCCACCTTGGCGCCGTACCTGGCCAGGGCCAGGGCGATGCCGCTGCCGATGTTGGGCCCGACGCCGGTGACCAGCGCCACCTTGCCCGCTAGCGAGATCTCCACGGTCAGTGCTCCGATTCAGCCGGGGTGGACTTCGGCAGGAAGGGAAACGGGACGACGGCGCCCCGGGTCAGACGCCGGACAGCGCCCGCGACCAGGCGACCGGCACCGAGCGGCCCGACCACGGCGCCCAGCCGAACGGCCGGAACACCATGGAGATCGCGGCGTTGGCGGCGCCCGCCACCAGGATCGGGATGTCCTGGGCCGACGGCATCATCGGGAACGGCGTCCCGGCCTGCGCCGGGTCGCTCACCGGGCCTTCGCCCTTGCCCGCGGCGGCCAGGTCGGCGCGGTCGCGCACCGCGTGCTCGAACAGCCACTGCTGCACGTCGGCCCGGCTGTAGCCGCAGCGCCCGAACAGCTGCGCGTGCTCGGGACCGAGGACCAGGCCCCCGCTGGAATGCCCGCCGCCCAGATAGGCGCCCATCCGGGCCAGCGTGTCAGCGAAGTCGGTCAGCACGGCTTCCGGGCTGTCGGTCCCGCGGTTATCCACGTACTCACAGGTCCTGATCAAGACAGCCGAGACCGCGTCCACGCCCGGTTCGAGGCCGCCGACCACGCTGAGCGGCTCCCACGGCGAAGCCTCCTCGTTCTCGCCGAGGCACACCGACCAGCGCCCGGGCAGGCCCTGGGTCGCCTGCTCCAGCTCATGCGGGCGGATTCCGTAGCCGTTGCGCACGATCAGGCCGACGGCCCGCGCGATGGTCGCGTTCGCGCGGAACCCCGGGCCGAACACCCCGCCCTCGCAGTTGATCTCCAGGCGGGAGCGGACCGGGCCGTTGATGACGATGAGCGGGGACGGGCCGCTGGTCGACTGCCAGGCGCCACGGGCCGACCGCTCGAGGTTCACCGCCTCCCACGCGGCCAGGACCAGGGGGAAGTACTCCGGCTTGCAGCCGGCCATGATGGCGTTCGCCGCGGCCTGCGCCACCGTGATGCTGCGCCCGAGATGCGGGGCCGTGCCGATGATCTCGTCTGCCCCCCGCGTGGTCGTGGCCAGGAACGCCTCGACACCGGAGCGGGTGGCGGGCACGACCGGGAGCCCGTCGGTCCAGCCCTGGTCGTAGCAGTACTCGATGACGGCCTTGGCCTGCTCGACCGGATCGGCCGCCGGGTCCGCCGGATCGGCGGGCGCCGTCACGAGGCCGCAGCCATGGCGCGGCCGGTCAGCATCGCGACGATCCCGGGCACCGCCGCCGCGGCCTTGTCCCGCACGCCCTCGGGAGTGAGGTTGGCCATCGGGTGCGGCACGGTCAGGTAGGGGTAGCCCGGGACCCCGCGCACGCGCGCCATCGCGTCGGCGCTGGCCGTGAACGCGTCGGTGCAGATGACCGCGGCCGGGATGGCGGACTGCTCCAGGATGATCCCGTCGGCCACCGCGGACGCACTGCAGGATCCGCAGTCGCCGACCCCGACCACCACGATGTCGCACCCGGCGCGCAGGTCGTCCAGGATCGGCTCGGGAGCCGTGTTCGTGATGTCGGGCTTCTTGCGGGCCAGGACCGCCGTCACCCCGTGCTGGTCCGCCAGCAGCTGGCCGACCTCGTCCAGGAACTGCTCGGCGTTGCGCTTGGTGTTAGCCAGCAGGCCCAGCCGCAGGCCCGCCAGGCTTTCCGGGCGGTCGGCCAGCGCCGCCGGGCCGCGTTGCGCTTCAGCGGCCGGACCGAGCGTGGGGTCAATGATGCTGTCGAACACGGCTACTCCCGGGGCAGCTGGGCGTACGGCACCCACGCTACGAGTGCCGCGCCGCTCCCGGCCAGCCTACTTCCGCGACGCG
>CAVUYA010000024.1:0-152829 GCA_963745575.1 uncultured Actinomycetota bacterium
CAGCACGCCGACGACGCGAACCGCGCCGCCGAGGTCGACCGGATCGCCGCCATCCTCGGCGTCACCGTCACCGACCAGACCGGGCAGGGCGGCCACTACATCGCCGCCCGGAGCTTCGGGCTGATCACCTACGAGGCCGTGTACATCCCGCGGCGCCGCCGCGATGCCTGCAACGCCCTGATGTCCTACAGCGGCTGCTTCGACCCCGCCGACCCCGGCCGTACGGAGGTGGCGCCGTGAAGATGTCCACCTTCTCGGGGGATCAGATCGCCCAGGTGAACAATCCCGACCCGTTCGCGGTACCGGTGTGGCGCTCCCCGGTATTCCACACGCCCGGCTGGGTGATCACCATCGTCCAGCTGTTCCGGACGGTCAAGACCGTGGTCGCGTTCCTGGCCCGGCACCCGGTGGCCACCCTGACCGCAGCGGCGCTGGGCCTGGCCTGGTACCGGTTCGGCTGGCCCGGCCCGGTCACCCTGACCACCTCCGTCACGGCGGGGCTGACGACGTGGTGGTGGCGCTGGCGGTCCTCGTTCCGCCGCCACGTTCTCGGCCGGGTGCGGGGGAAGTGGCGGCGCTGGCACTACCAGCGGCACTGGCTCGCGGTCATGACCATCGGCCGCCTCGCCTCGGTGTATCAGGGGCGTCTGCTGCTGCCGGTGCTGGGCAGACGGTCACCTCCACTCCGTACACCGACCGGGTGCTGACCGGGATCGTGTCCGGCCAGTCACCCGAGGACTTCGCCCGCCGCGCCGACGCCCTCGCCCACGGGTTCGGCGCGCTGCTGTGCCGGGTCCGCTCGGCCCGGCCGGGGTGGCTGGTGCTGGAGTTCGTCCGCCGCGACGCCCTCGCCGCCAGGTCATCGCCGCCCTCCCGATCCCCGCGCGGCCGATCTCAAGGCCCTGGCGATCGGCCGCCGCGAGGACGGGTCGCTGTGGCTGGTGCCGGCTCCACGGCACCCACGCTCCTGGTCGCCGGGGCCACCGGGGCCGGGAAGGCCTCGGTCATCTGGGGCCTGATCCGCGCCATGTTCTCCCTGCTGCAAGCCGGGCTGGTCCGGCTGCTGGGCGCCGACCCCAAACGGATGGAGCTGTCCTACGGCCGGGAGATCTTCGACGCCTACGGCTGCTACGCCGCCGACCCCGCCGACATCGCCGCCATGCTCGCCCGGGCCGTCGCGGACATGCAGGACCGGGCCGACCGGCTCGGCGGTAAGCAGCGTGATCACACCCCGACCGTGGAGTTCCCGTTCGTGGTGATCGTGGTGGATGAGGTGGCGTTCCTGACCGCCTACCACCCGGACAAGGGGCTGCGGGAGCGGATCAAGGCCGACCTGGCCACGCTCGACCACGCAGGGCCGGGCCGTGGGGTACTGCGTGGTCGCCGCGCTGCAAGACCCGCGCAAGGACGTCATGTCCATCCGCAACCTGTTCCCCGACCGGATCGCCATGCGGCTGGACGAACCCGAGCAGGTCGACATGGTCCTCGGCGACGGGCGCGTGACCGCGGCGCCGCCGCCGAGCTGATCTCCTCCGACCCCGCCCTCGGCGCGGGGGTGGCGTTCGTCCGGCTGGAAGACCGACCCCGACCCGGTACGGGTCCGCGCCGCCTGGGTCCCGACACCACATCCGCGCCATGGCCGAGTCTGTGCATGCCGCCGCCTGCGGCTGGGGAGCCGCTGGCGATGGACCAGGAGGCTGCCGCATGAACCGGCTGACGACCTGGCGCACCGACGACCCGTGTCCGGTCTGTGGTACCGGATTGCACAGCACCGACAACGGCACTAGCGCGGTCAGGCAGGACTGCCCGCTGTGCGGCTGGTCAACCACCTGGGCGACCGGCCAGGACGGAGGTCACCAATGACCGGCCGCACAACTCGGGCCGAGCGGATGACCCGGCCTCGCGCCGCCGACGCGATCAAGACACTGGCCGAGGCCAGCGGTGGGTGCATCCGCCCGGTCCAACTCCGCCGAACCGACCTGGACACCGGTCAGGTCGAACAGGTCATCGTCCCCTGCGGCGCCACCCTCGCCACACTCTGCCCAGCCTGCGCGGAACGGGCCAAGTCGCTACGCGCCACCCAGTGCCGCGAAGGCTGGCACCTCGAGGACGAGCCCATCCAGGAGCCCGCGCCCCCCGATGACTGGCAGACCTGGCTGCTGGAACAGCGCGCCGAGCTCCAGCAACTCCGCGACGGCGCCCACACTGCCGGAGACGCCACCACCGGGCTGGATGAGCTGATCGGCGAGGTGGACACCGAGCTGGCCCGCTCCGGTATCCGCGGCAACCCCGACCCCAGCGCCAACCGCAAACCCCGGCACCGCTCCACCCGCCGCCGCCAGGACACCCCGGCCCTGCCGCGCCGCAAGATCAGCCCCCGCACCACCGGCAAGGTCTACACCGCCCCCGAAGGCAAGATGTTCCGCCCCTCGATGTTCCTCACCCTGACTTGCGACTCATACGGCAGAGTGCTGGAGGACGGCACTCCCGCCGACCCAAGCAGCTACGACTACCAGCGCGCCGCCCGCGACGCGATCCACTTCCCCGCGCTGTTCGACCGGTTCATCCAGAACCTGCGCCGCTACCTCGGCTACGACCTGCAATACTTCGCCGCCATCGAACCCCAAAAACGCCTCGCCCCGCACGCCCACATCGCCACCCGCGGCACCATCGCCCGCGCCGACCTGCGCCAGGTCCTCGCCGCCACCTACCACCAGGTCTGGTGGCCATCCACCGACGTGATCCGCTTCGACGGCGACCAGCTCCCGGTCTGGCACGAGCCGTCCGGGAACTACCTCGACCCGGCGACCGGGGAAGTCCTGCCCACCTGGGACCAGGCCCTCGACGCCATCGGCGATACTCCATTGCACGTGGCCCAGTTCGGCCCGAAGTTCGACGCCCAAGGCGTGCTCGCCGGATCGAAAGACTCAGCCCGGTGCATCCGCTACCTGACCAAGTACCTGACCAAGAACATCGCCGCCTGCCATCAGGCCGACATTCCCGCCCAGCAACTCCACGTCGACCGGCTCGCCGACGCCCTCAGGTTCGAGCCCTGCTCCCCGGCGTGCGCGAACTGGCTGCGGTACGGCATACAGCCCAAGAACACCCGCGAAGGCCTGCGGCCCGGCGCCTGCAAGGGCAAGGCCCACCGCCCCGAGCACCTGGGCTACGCCGGACGCCGGGTCCTGGTCTCGCGCAAGTGGTCGGGCAAGACCCTGGCCGACCACCGGGGCGACCGAAAGGCCTGGCTGCTAGGCATGCTCGGCCTGCCCGACCCCGGCGACGATCACCGCTACCGGTGGGAGGCGGTCACCCCGGCCGACTCTGATCACATGACCTACGGCAGGCGGCTGCTGCACGTCCTGGCTGACCGCGCCCGATGGTATGAGGCGCTCGCCGAGGCAAAGCGCAGAGCCCAGGAGGCTACGGGCGAACTTTCGGCAGCGAGGAGTGCGGCATGAACGAGATTGGCGATCATGACCCGTTGGTCGGCCTGCCGTTGCTGATCCCGGTTCCGAGAGCGGCCGAGTTGCTCGGAATCAGCCGGGCAGCCGCCTATCGGCTTGCCAGTTCAGGCGACTTGCCGAGCAAACGGCTTGGCCGCCGCGTGTATGTGGTCGTGGCCCGGCTGCGCGAGTTCATCGAAACCGAAAGGTCCGCGGCGTGAAAGGGCATGTGTCGAGGCGCGGGAAGGGCTGGGCGTACTGGTTCGATATCGAACCTGATCCGCTGACGGGGAAGCGCCGCCAGCAGACCAAGAGCGGTTTCGAGTCCGAAAGACAGGCGTGGAAAGCCTGCCGAGAGGCGATGGCCGACCACGACAAGGGCCGCCTGGTCAGAGCGTCCAGGCGCACGGTCGCTGGTGCGATGACCGAGTGGCTCGCTCGCGTAGAACACTCGCTTAAGCCCTCAATGGTGCAGAACTGGCGGAACTACGCCGACTACTACGTCATTCCCTACGTTGGCGCGAGGCCTGTGCAGGACATCGACGGTGCCGTCTGCGACGCGCTGTACGCGAGGCTTCTCGCTGAGGGGCGCGTCAAGGCCAGGCCGAAGGTGCCCCGTCAGAACAGCGCAGTGCACACCCGCCGTCTTTCGGCAACTGGCAGGGTCCTGCCGTGCCGTCCGTACCGATACGATGCGGCACGCTGTTATCGCCTGCATGCTGAGGATGATCCGCTGCTCGGCCAGCCAATAGCAGCGAAACGACAGCGACCCGCTGGGTCTGATGGCCAGCGATCTATGTCGCCCGGACTTGAGCCGAAGACAGTCGTTAATACGCATCGCATGCTGTACCGGGCCTGGGAAGACTTCATGGCCTGGGGCTGGGTCAAGCGCAATGTAGTCGCTGACGCGCATCCGCCGCGCCTGGCACGTAAAGGGCGCAAGGTCTGGACGGTCGCTCAGCTCCGCGTGTTCCTGGCCCGTGCCCGATCAGATCGCTTCTTTGCCCTGTGGGTGCTGGAGGCTACATCGGGAATGCGGCGCGGCGAGCTGGCCGGAGCGCGTCGTGAGCTGCTGCACCTAGACGCCGGAACGCTGGCGATCGAGGAGACCAGGGTGGTCGTGGACGGCAGGGTGGTCGAGTCGGACGGCAAGACCGAGAATGCCCAGCGCGTGATCGCGCTGGACGCATTGACTCTTGCCGTGCTCGCTGGGCATGTCGAGATGCTTGATCAGGAGCGTGCCAAGTTCGGACCGGGCTACCACGATGACGGCTTGCTGTTCTGCTGGGAGGATGGCAAACCGCTGCATCCGGATACGATCACGCGCCGCTTCCACAAGCTCGCCGCCGCGGCGGGGCTCCCGAAGATCAACTTGCACGACGTACGGCACAGCTATGCCACAGCAGGCCGGGATGCCAAGATCGACTGGAAGGCGCTGAGCAGCCGGATAGGGCACGCGGATGTCGCTTTCACGATGCGGCAGTACGTCCAGAGCGACCTGGAGGCCGATCGCCAGGTGGCGGCGGCCCTGGCTGAGCTGATCATCGGCGGCTCGCTGGCGTCGGTAGACATCACCGGCGAAACCAGCGGCCAGGCAGGCGGACCAGCGGCGTGAATCGGGCTGGCGTTAGCAGATCCGTTAGCATCCGGCATGCAGAAGGCCCCTTCCGGTCGTGGAAGGGGCCTCTGGCCTTGGTAGCGGGGGCGGGATTTGAACCCGCGACCTCTGGGTTATGAGCCCAGCGAGCTACCGAACTGCTCCACCCCGCGTCGAGGTTCCTTTACTTTAGGGCCTCGCCGGGCGGCAGGCAAATCCCGCCGTCCCGCCGGGCGCGGGGCGCGGGCTGGCCTGCTCAGACCCGGGCGGCGGACGGGCTGGGGGTCGTCATCCAGATGACGTAGCGCGCCGGCCAGGGCGTGGTCGGCGGCTGGGTGAGCGTGTGCGGGTCCTGCAGGGTCCGCAGGTTCATCACGCGGACGGGGGTGCCGTAGGCGTCGAGCTGCGACGGCCGCGACCCGAGTAGCACCGGCCGCCGTCCCGCGCGCTCGATTCCGCTCAGGACCGCTGGCAGGTTCGCGGCCGGCGGCCCGGCGATCCACGCCGCGGGGACTCCGCACATCCCCCTGATCACCTGGGTGAACCGCGCGGCGACGACCTGGTCAACGATCACTACGGTGGCGGAGGGCCCGAGCGCCGAGCACAGCTCGGCGACGGCGGCGGCCTGCCCCTGGCCGGTTTGCTTCGTGGCCAGGCCGTTGGCCTGCAGGCGCAGCCCGCCGCTGCTGGCCGAGTGCGTGGCGCCGAGGCCGAACGAGGTCGCCACGGTGGGCACGAGCATCGCCACGACGCAGCACGCGGCCACCAGCGCCGCGGCCGGCCCGCGCCCCGCGATCGCGCGCGGCCGCGGAGCCACGCCGACGCCCAGACCGCGCAGAGGATCAGCCCGGGAAGCACCAGCGGCACCAGGCGACGGCTGGCCCACGGCTGGTCCGGGAGGGTCTCCGGCTGCCACAAGACGGCGGCCGAGCCCCAGCCGATGACCGCGAGCGGCAGCGCCCAGATGCGAGCCGCGCCCGAGGGATCCCGCCAGGAGAACAGGGCCCGCAGGCACCGCCGCACCAGCAGCGCCAGGCCGAACCCGCCCAGCAGCAGCGTCGTCAGCCCGATGTACCAGATGACCCAGTACAGGGTGTCCTCGGCGTACAGCCGCCCGGGATCGACCGGCAGGTGCTCAAGGCGCTGCAGTCCGGCGACATAGGCGGCCGCGGCCCCGTTGACCGGCCCGCGCACCGTCTGCAGGTACGGGCGGATCGCGAAGCCGACCAGAACGGCCACGGCCAGCGCCCCGCCGAGATCGGGCAGCCAGCGCGCCGGGGGCTTGCCCAGCAGCGCCCGGACGCGATGCCGCAGGCCGGGCAGGCGCAGCAGTTCCACGGCGGCCAGGGTCAGCGCGATCAGCCACGCGGCGAGCAGCCCGATCAGCTCCGGCATGGGCTCCAGCGAGTCGACGAACGGCCGGGCCAGCAGGTAGGCGTCGGCCAGCCCGTAGGCCGCGCCGATCGCCAGGCCGATGCTCAACGGCAGGGCCATGCGGTTCCGGCGGACCACCAGGATGCCGATGAACGGGATCGCCGGGAGCACGTCGAGGAGTCCCTCGAACCGGACCACGGCGGTGAGCCCGAGCGCCAGGCCGCCCAGGACCATCAGCACCTGCGGCGCGGTGAGCCGGAGTCTGGCCAGACGCCGGGCACGCGGGCCGGACCATCTCCCCCAGCCGGGGCCGTCCAGCACCTCCGTGGCCGGCTCGTGCGAGCACGAAGCGCGCTACGCGATCCCGGCGCGCGCGGTCGAGGGTCAGCGCGTCCGCGACCAGGCTGAGCCCGCCGAACAGCAGCACTTGCACGGCGGGCTCGCTGAACGAGGCCCGGCTCGTGTACAGCTGGGGAAGCGCGAGCCCGAGCACGAGCGCCCCGGCCGGGGCCCACCGCGGCCCGGCCAGCCGCCCGACCAGGCCGCCGAACGCCAGCACCCCGAGCCCGCCGAGTATCGGCCCCATCGCCGCGGCGGCCGAGGTCCCGTTCACCCAGAACGCCCCGGCCAGGAGTAACGGCAGGCCGGACATGAGCCCGGGCACGACCGAGGTGCCCTGGGCGAAGAAGCCGGTGCTGGTGAACTCCAGCGCCGGATGGGAGCCGCCGAAGGCCGCCAGCGACTGCGGGATCGGCAGCGAGCCGTGCTGCGCTATCCAGTAGCCCGTCTGCAGGGCGGCCCCGGGGTTGCGCAGCACGATGATGCTCGCGGAGTTGAACAGGAACTGCCACAGGGTGAAGCCGGCCGCGACCGCGACCGTGCCCGCGAGTCCCCACCAGGCCGCCCATTCCGGCTCCCGGCGCGGCGCGCGGTCCTCGGCCGGGGCCGCCCCGGGCAGCGCGCGGGGCCAGGCGGCGGGAACCTGGCGCAGCCCGGAGGCCAGGGCGATGGCCACCGGCACCGCGATGAGCAGCACCGGCGCCGGCAAGAACGCCCCGGCCAGCAGCAACGGCAGGCCGACCAGCAACCAGGCCATGACCAGGATCGCCGGCAGTACGGTGATCTTGGCGAAGCCTGCCCCGCCCGCCGCCACGTAGCCGGGGTGGCGGTCGGCCCACCGGCGCAGCGGCGCATGGTGCCCGCCCAGCCTGCCACGCCGGAGGCACCCGCGCCGGCGAGCCGCGCGCGGGCCGACGGCCGGCCGGGGCGCGACCCCGGCCCGTCCCGGCCGGGGGCGGTCGTCCCGGTGCCGCCCCCTGGCTCGCCGGGTGCCGGGGCCACCCCGTCGTCGCCGGGCCCGGGGCCGCCTGCGCTCGCCTGCTCCGCCCTGTCCCGCCGCGCCGGGCGTGGCGTCCCCGGCTGTCTCGGCAGCCGGCGGAACGGCCGGCGCTGCCCGCCCGGCGTCGCTATCCTCGGGGTTGCCGGTCACCTCCGTGGCCGCGGACGACTGGTCAGTCGAGGGCGGGTTGCCGATCGGGCGGTCGCCAGAGCGCACGGGTTCCACTGTAGAGGGGATCGCCAGCGGGACGTCAGCCGGTCGCCGCACCCGGAGCGGCCGCCGCCCGGGCCTCGCTCGCCACGAGCTTTGCCAACTACATAAGGATCCTCTCAGTTACCGCACGTATCATGGGCGCAGCCTAACGGCCGGACTCCCCGCCCGGCGGACAAGGATTCTGGCCCGGAGGAATGATGAGCCGCCGCAACGACGTGGACGACGCTGGCTGGAAGCAGCCGCGGCGAAGGCGCCGCGGTCCGCAGCCCAAGAGCCGCCGCTCGCGGCATTCGGTTGGCCAGCGAGTGGCCGCGTGGACGTCGGTCGCCCTCGTCGGCGTGCTCGTGGCCGGCGCGCTGGTGGCCTACGCCAAGTACCGGAGCTTCTGGGACAGCATCAGGCGGGTCGACGTGGCCGGCCTCATCGGCCCGCAGCCGCCCAAGTACACCAACGCGGAGAACATCCTGCTGATCGGCTCGGACACCCGCGTCGGCCAGCACGGAATCGGCGGGCAGACCGGCTGCAACTGCTCGGACACCCTGATGCTGCTGCACATCTCCCCCAGCCATCGCCAGGTCACCGTGGTCAACTTCCCGCGCGAGACGATGGTCCCGATCCTGGCCTGCGCGGCCAGCGACGGCACCCCGGGGCAGACGGCCCAGCCGGGCGAGCTGGAGCTGATCAACGCGGCCCTGGCCTTCGGCGGCCCGGCCTGCACCTGGAAGACCTTCGAGGCCGTCACCAACATCCACGTCGACCACTTCGTTCAGCTGGACTTCACCGGCTTCGAGAAGATCATCAATGATCTCGGCGGGGTCAATATCTGCCTGCCCTTCGCGATCGACGATCCCCAGTCCGGCCTCAACCTGTCGAAGGGCGTGCACCACGTCTTCGGGCACGAGGCGCTGGCGTTCTGGCGGACCCGGGAGGGCGTGGGCGAGGGCTCGGACATCCAGCGGATCCAGCGGGACCAGTTCGAGATGGCCGCGCTGGTGCAGGGCATCGAGCACAGCGGCCTGCTCAGCAGCCCGAGCAAGATGCTGAAGGTCGTGGGCGACGCGACCGACGCGATGACCACCGACACCGGCCTGGACCAGGACGCGATGCTGCAGGTCGCCGAGAGCCTGCGCGGCGTGAAGTCCAGCGCGGTGCAGTTCGTCACCGCGCCCAACGTCCCCTATCCGGCGAACATCAACGACGTGGTGTTCCAGCAGCCGCAGGCCGACGCAGCTCTTCACCGCGATCGCGCACGACTCGACCCTGACCAAGCCGACCCAGGGTAAAGGCAAGGGCAAGGGCAAGAAGGCGACGGCACCTCCGGCGGTCGACACGACCCCCTCCCAGGTCAAGGTCGAGGTCGAGAACGGATCAGGTTTCAACGGGATCGCCGAGCCAGGCCGGCAGTGCCCTGACCAACCTCGGTTTTGACGTCGTGGGCACCGGTGACGCCAGCAACTTCAGCTACACCGACTCGGTGATCGAGTACGCGGCTGCCTCCGACCTGCCCGCGGTGAACACGCTGAAGTCCCGGCTCAGCAACGTGCAGGTGCAGCAGAACTCGACACTGACGCCGGGCACCATCGATCTGATCATCGGTTCCAGCTTCACCTCGTTCAACGCCACGCCCACGCCCACGCCAGCGCCGTCCGCCTCGTCCACCCCGTCGGTCGCCGCCCTCGGCCAGGCCGCGGGCGGCATCACGGCGAACACCAACATCTGCAGCAACCAGTCGGCGTTCGTCGGCCCGAACAGCCCGGGCGGCTGACCGCCGGGCCGGATGGCGGGCGGCACCCTGGCCAGCGGCGGGCAGCACCGGGACACTGGGAAGCACCTGGATGGAAACCTTCACCGCCTGGCACACCTGGGCCGACGCGGAGCCCGGCCTGCGCCGGCGGCTGCCCGCCGAGGTGGTCGCCGACCTGGCCAGGGCAGTGAGGTTCGCCGCGACGTACCACGGCGACCAGCGGCGCAAGACCGGAGCGCCCTACCTGGAGCACCTGCTCGAAGCGCTGCAGATCCTGGTCGAGGGGGCCGGGGTGAGCCGCCGCGACGTGCTCGTGGCCGCGGTGCTGCACGACGTCGTCGAGGACACGCCGTGCACGCTGGCCGATCTCCGCGCTGGGTTCGGGCCGCGGGTGGCCGAACTCGTCGGCTGGGTCACGATCCCCGATCCGGGCCCGGGCGAGGACGCCGCGTCCGTCAAGGAGCGTTACCTGCGACGGCTCGGCGACGCGCCGCCCGACGCCATCCTGGTCAAGCTCGCCGACCGGGCGAGCAACGTGCAGACCCTGCGTAACCTCCCCCCGGATCAGCAGCGGGCCTACTACGCGCAGACCGTGACCCACATCGTCCCGCTGGCCGCGCGCGAGCCCTGGTTTGCCGCCTGGTACGCCGGCTGGCAGGCCGACCTGGCTGACCTGGCCGAGCCCCGGGCCGCCGGCCGCTAAGCAGGCCCGGCCGCCGAGGCGACCCGCCCCCGCGCCTGCCCGGCCGCCGCTGCGGCCTCCTCGACCGCGGACTGCCGCAGCCCGAGTTGCGACACCTCCAGCCACAGCAGCAGCGACGCGGGATAGATGAAGTAGCCGAACCGCGTGGCCGGCGCCAGCAGGAACATCAGCGTCAGGCCGATGATGAGCCGCCAGACCGCGGCGGGAACGGTCCTCGGCGGACGGACCACCAGCGAGGCGGCGATCGCCGCCCCGGCCAGCACCAGGAGCCCCACGGCGACCAGGTGCCCGACCGGCCCGGTATCGGCGAGCACGTGCCCGGGCAGCGGGCTGGCCGCGGCCGACCTGATATCGGCCAGGCCCAGCGGGAACAGGATCGTGTTGTCCGCCAGGGCTCCGGGCCACAGGATCGCGACCGGCCCGACGATGGCCGCGCACGCGGTCAGGGCCGAGCCGAGGAAGACCAGGACCGGCTCTCTTGTCGTCGCGCATCCCGATCAGCACCGCCGCGACGATCACGGCCGGCCAGGCCGTGGCCTTCGCCGCCGACGCCAGGCCGAGCGCGATGCCGGCCAGGACGAACCGGGGGTACTGCCACAGCAGCGCGAAGCCGAGGCACATCAGGGCCAGGATGGGCACGTCGGTCCCGCCCACCGCGAGCTCGAACGCGATCACCGGCGACGCCGCGATGAATACCGTCCAGCGCACGGAGTTCCGGGCGCCGGCCATCCTCAGGGCGAGCCAGAAGATGACCACGAACGCGAGGCCGAACCAGACCCGGGGATCGGTGATCACGTGGGAGCCGAACAGGGCCCGCGGGATGCCGAAAAGCGCCATAACGGGCAGGTAGGGATTGTAGGCGTTCGGGTCATGCACCGTGGCCAGCGAGGCCACGCTCTGATACGGCGAGTGGTCATGCACCAGCTGCCCGGCGGACCGGGCGATCACCGCCACCTCGGGCTGGCGCTGCCCGTCGGCGGCGTTCACGAACAGCGGCGTGACCAGCGCTCCGGCGACGCTCAGCACCAGCGCGAGGTCGATCCCCCGCGACCGCCAGACCAGGACCGCCATCGCCGCCGCGACGTAGGCGCAGCCGGCGATCAGTCCCCAGAGCCGGTGCAGGTCATTCGTGCTGAACAGGGCCACGCCGCCCGCGAAGGCGGCGCAGGCGGCGAACGCCGCAGCCGCCCAGTACGGGGGAACGCTGACAGGCGACAGCCACCCGCCCCGGTGACCCGGAGCGCTGTGCGGCGCCGCTGCCCTCAGCGAAAGCATGATCGTAGACAATCCTCCACTCCGGCAAAGCTTAGCGTGCGCTGCGGGCCAGCCCAGGAGCGGTTTACGATCGCATGGGACAGGCGGGGCCACGCGTTACTGGACTTGGCCCGCCCCGCACCGCGAGGTAGCTGGCCGCAGCTCCTTGGAGACGAGCGCCACCAGGTAGGCCGCCAGCACCAGGTACCCGACGATCGCGATCCCGAACATCGGGCCGAGGCCAGCCACGAGCATCCGGCCCTCCCAGCCGAGCCGGGTGTCGGGGGGGTGCCAGGTCGACGGCCGGACGCTGGTCGCGAGCTCGACGTAACGCAGCGCGGTCAGCGCGCACACCCCGAACGTCACCGGGGCGGGGATCCGGAACGAGAATCCCACCGTGGCCAGGTACACCAGCTGCCCCGCCAGCAGCACGGCCGGCGTCATCCAGTCCAGGCGCCCGTCGTGCGCGTGGGTGGACCCGAACCCCGCGAGCAGCAGCACGACCAGCGGGGTGAGCAGCAGGACCCCGGGAAGGTTCCGCATGCCGAGCCAGGCCAGGAAGCAGGTGGCGGCCAGCCCCGCCACCGCGGGCGGCAGCGGCACGAACTCCCCCCGGACCAGCTGGCCGAGCCTGACCGACACCGATCCGTCATCCCGGCACGCCATCAGGGTCGCGACGGCCGCCGGATCCGCCACGAGCCTTCGGCTTCGGCTTCCGCGGCCGGGCGGCGGCCGCGGAGATCAGCTCGTCCAGCGCCGGGTCCAGCCCGCTGTCGGGTCTGCTGGGTGAGGGCGCGGCCGGCGCCGCCCCGGCCTCCGTGGGTGGTCCGCCGCGGGCCGCGGGCACGGCCGCGGACACCGGCACCTGCTCCGGGTCCCGGCGCGGGCGGCGGCGCGATACGGCCCGCGGCCGGCGAGCGCGTAGCAGGTGGCCACGATCCCCCAGTCCAGCAGGGCCAGCAGCGTCACGCGAGCGCCCCAGACCGGCGCGGCCACGGCGATCAGCGCGACCCGCCCTGCGGGCGGGCAGGCCAGGAGCTCGCCGAGCGCGCGGACCACGGGGTGGTGGCCGTCGCCCAGGACCGGACGGCTGCACGCGACCAGCGTCCGGCGCACCGCCAGCACGATCGTGGCCGCGACGGCCAGCTGCCACGTGCCGGGCGAGTGCGCCTCGTACCCGCCCACCGCGAGGCCGGCATAGACGGCAAGCTCCGATGCGGTCCCGGCACAACTCGGCCAGCGCGGCGCTGGCGCTGGATGTCCGCGTCATGGCCCCGGCGGCCGTGGCCCCGGCCGGGCCGGCCAGCCGCCGGGCGGCACGCAAGGCCAGGTAGCTGCCGCACAGCGCGAGCGCTCCGCTGACGCTGTCCTGACTGGTGCCCGCGCTGAACCAGACCGCGGCGCACAGGCCGAGGGCCAGCGAGATGCCGCTCACCGAGATGGGGGCGAGGTACCGGTCCGCCGCCCAGCCGGTCAGGCGGCGCGGCAGGCTGTCGAGCGCCTCCGGCACGGTCATGTCCGCGCTCCCGTGAGCCGCGCCCCCGGCCCGGCTGCGGTCATCCGGCCCATCCGGCTCCCGTTCTGCACGAGTCCGCTCAGCGAACCTCTTCATCGTCCCGCGGTGGCCGGTGTCCTCTGCGCGCAGACCAGCAGATGAACAGGCTCGCCACCTAGCGTAACTAGATCTACCCAGGCAGCGTGGGAGGCAGACCCGGCGCCCGGGCCCGCGCCGGCCGCGGCGGCCGGCAGGTAATGTCCCCTCATGCGGACGGTGGCGGTCGTGCTGGCCGGCGGGACCGGTCAGCGGTTCGGCGGTGACCGGCCCAAGCAACTGCACGTGCTGGCCGGACGGACGCTGATCGAGCACTCGGTCACGGCCTTCGAGCGTGCCCCGGGCGTGGACACGATCATGGTCGTGATGCCCGCGGGCCTCGTCGGCCAGGCCAGGGAGCAGTTCACGGCCGCCGGCGGCTACCGCAAGGTGACGGCGGTCATCGAGGGCGGGGCCACGCGGACAGACTCGACGCGCTGCGCCATCGCCGCGCTCGGCGAGGCCGAATGCGACGTGCTGTTCCACGACGCGGCCCGGCCGCTGGTGGACCAGCGGATCATCGCCGACTGTGTCAGCGCGCTCGCCGCGGACCGGGCCATCGGGGTCGCCGTCCCGTCATCCGACACCATCGTCGAGGTCAGCGACGGCGTGGTGACGGGCATGCCGCGACGCGATGCGCTGGCGCGCTGCCAGACGCCGCAGGGCTTCCGGCTCTCGGTGATCAGGCGGGCCTACGAGCTGGCCGATGCCGACCCTGGCTTCGCCCAGCGCCCGGCCACCGACGACTGCGGCATCGTGCACCGCTACCTGCCCGACGTCCCGGTCCGCCTGGTCGCGGGGAGCGAGCGCAACATCAAGATCACTTACCCGGGCGACCTCGAGGTGGCGGAGGCGCTGCTCCGGCTCAGAGAACGGCATCCTCCAGCATCTCGGTCACCAGTGCGGCGATCGGGGACCGCTCCGAGCGGACCAGCGTGATGTGCGCGAACAGCGGATGGCCCTTGAGCTTCTCGATGACGGCCACCACGCCGTCGTGCCGGCCGACCCGCAGGTTGTCGCGCTGCGCGATGTCATGGGTGAGCACGACCCGTGACCCGCCGCCGATCCGGGACAGCACGGTGAGCAGCACGCCGCGCTCCAGCGACTGCGCCTCGTCCACGATCACGAACGAGTCGTGCAGGGACCGGCCGCGGATGTGGGTCAGCGGCAGCACCTCGAGCATGTCCCTGGCCAGCACCTCGTCGATCACGTCCTGGGACGTCACGGCCGACAAGGTGTCGTAGACCGCCTGCGACCACGGGTTCATCTTGTCGGCCTCGGAGCCGGGCAGGTAGCCGAGTTCCTGGCCGCCCACCGCGTACAGCGGGCGGAACACCACGAGCTTGCGGTGCTGGTGCCGCTCCATCACGGCCTCGAGGCCCGCGCACAGGGCCAGCGCCGACTTCCCGGTCCCGGCCCGGCCGCCCAGCGACACGATCCCCACGTCCGGGTCGAGCAGCAGGTCGAGCGCTACCCGCTGCTCGGCGCTGCGGCCGCGCAGCCCGAACACCTCACGGTCGCCGCGGACCAGCCGCACCGACTTGTCCGGCTGCACCCGGCCCAGGGCGCTGCCCGCGCCGGACGCCCCGGACACCAGCACCAGGCCGGTGTGGCAGGGCAGGTCCCGGGCCGCCGTGCAGTCAAGCGCCCCCTGCTGGTACAGCTCGTCGATCTCCGCCGCGGTGACGTCCAGCTCGCGCATGCCGGTCCAGCCCGAGTCGGCGGGGAGCTCGGCGCGGTACTCCTGAGCGGTCAGGCCGATCGCGGCGGCCTTCACCCGCAGCGGCAGGTCCTTGCTGACCAGGACGACGTTGTCACCCTCCGCGGCCAGGCTGCGCGCCACGGACAGGATCCTGGTGTCGTTGTCGCCGAGGCGGAACCCGGCGGGCAGCACCGACGGGTCCGCGTGGTTCAGCTCGACGCGGACCGTGCCGCCTTCGTCGCCGACCGGGAGGTCGGCGTCGAGCCTGCCGTACTCGACCCGCAGGTCGTCCAGGTAGCGCAGCGCCTGCCGGGCGAAGAAGCCAAGCTCGGGATGGTGCCGCTTGGCCTCGAGCTCGGTGATGACCACCACCGGCAGCACCACCCGGTGCTCGGCGAATCTGCCGATGGCCGCCGGGTCGGCGAGCAGGACGCTGGTGTCGAGGACGTAGGTACGACGTGCTGAGGAAGTGGCCACTCGCTCTCCCCTAGGCGCCAGTGCGCCGCGTTTGGACACAGATGTGTGGGCTGGACCGGGACCGGCCAGCGTAGGGCCGGGCGCCGGCCCTTCGCTCATCTCGCCTGCGTGCCAGGACGCGAAGCTCGAGGATCTCGAGGGCCTTCCCGCCGGGCGGCACCGCACCGCCCGTCACCCCAGACGTTACCCTCGGTACGCCGTTCCCCGGAAGTACCGCCGCAGGCTGTTAACGCGCCCGACATCGCGGCGACTCATCGGGCCAGGTCCGGGCGCCAGACGGCTGGCCTGGGGCCGGGTCAGACGCCGAACCGGCGCTGCCGCGCCGCGTAGGAACGCATCGCGCGCAGGAAGTCCACCCGCCGGAAGGCCGGCCAGTAGGCGTCACAGAAGTAGAACTCAGAGTGGGCGCTCTGCCAGAGCAGGAACCCTCCGAGCCGCTGCTCGCCGGAGGTCCTGATGACCAGGTCGGGGTCGGGCTGACCGGCCGTGTAGAGGTGCTCGGCGATGTGCTCGACGTCGAGGATCTCGGCGAGTTCCTCGATCGTGGTGCCGCGGGTGGCGTGCTCCTGCAGCAGCGAGCGGACCGCGTCGGCGATCTCCCGGCGGCCCCCGTAGCCGACCGCGACGTTGACCAGCAGCCCGTCCTGCGCGGCCGTGGCCTCCGCCGCGTCCTTGAGCACCCGGGCGGTGTCGGCGGGCAGCAGGTCGAGCGCGCCCATCGGGTTCACGTGCCAGTGCTGCGCGGCGAGTTCGCGGACGGTTTCCTCGATGATCCGCAGCAGCGGCTCGAGTTCGGCCGCCGGGCGGGCCAGGTTGTCGGTGGACAGCAGCCACAGGGTGACCACCTCGACGCCGGCCTGGCGGCACCACTGCAGCACCTCGAAGATCTTGTCGGCGCCCGCCTGATGACCGCTGCTGACGTCGGCCAGGCCGGCCGACCGCGCCCAGCGCCGGTTGCCGTCGCACATCACTCCGACGTGCCTGGGGATCGCCTGCGGCGACAGCGACGCTTCCAGCCTGTGCTCGTAGAGCCGGTAGGCGACATCGCGCACTCGCATCCCCGCACCCTCCTCGCCGCCGCCAGGATGACCGTCCCCTAAGCACCGTATCCAACGATGGCACCCGTTCGGCGCAGGCGAGCACGGCTCGCAGCCGCGTTCCCATCCGCCTCCCGCGCCTCAGTGACCGCGCGGCGGTCAGAGACCATCCTTCCGCACGGCATGCCCACTCGGGTCGTTGGCCGCCACGGGGGTAACCGCGAGAATGGGTCCATCAACGCTACGTAGTTCTTCTATAACGGAACGTTAACGTTTCGGCCTCGGAGAAGGGCGCCTCGTACCGGGCGGTTTCTGGCCGATCCCCGGGTCTGGCCGGCCGCTGCTGCTGCCCGCCGGGCATCTCGTTGCGGACCCGGCGCTCGGGCACATCAGCGTGGCGGCATCCTCACCAGCGAGTACGCGGCCCGCCGTGGTGCCGCGCGGGGCCGGCGACGGTGCCCGGCCCGATGGCCAGGCGTCCGGAAGAACGCGGCCGGGCACCCCGAAGGACCCGGTGCTGGCCCGAGGAACGGCACAGGTATCCGGCGCCCGCCGACGGGCAGCCTGTCACTGATATCCTTCTCGCAATGTACAGAGGTGAAAGCCTCTTCAGGCAGGCGAGAGGACGGCCGATGGTCGACGTGCACGCGGCGCTTGACAGGGCGGGGCTGAAAAACGTTCACGTCCGCGAGTACGTGCGGTACTGGGCCGAGCTCACCGGAGCCGCACAGGTCGAGGTCATCAGCGCAGACGACGACGCGCGGCTCATCGGCGAGGCCCTCGCCGATGGCGAGATCCTGCCCGTCGGCGAGGGACAGTACTACTCGCGCAGCTACGTCAAGGACACCGCGCGCTCGGAGGAACGCACGATCGTCGCGACGAGCAACCCCGCCGACAAGGGCGTCTACAACAACTGGCGCCCGGCCGCCGAGATGCGCCCGCTGCTCGAGGGACTCATGCGCGGCGCGTCCGCGGGCAAGACGATGTACGTGGTGCCGTACCTGATGGCACCGGCCGGCTCGCCGCTGGAGCGGTACGCCGCGGGCGTGGAGCTCACCGACTGCCGCACGGTCGCGCTGCACATGATCCGCATGGCGCGCGTAGGGGTGCACTACATCGACAACCTCGCCGACGCCAGCAGCTTCGTGCGCGCGGTGCACGTCACCGGTGATCTCGAGAAGCTCGGCCAGGGCACGCCCGACGACCAGCGCTACTTCGTCACGTTCGCCGACGAGCGGACCATTCTGCACTTCGGCTCGTCCTACGGCGGCAACGCGCTGCTCGGCAAGATCGCGCACGGGCTGCGGCAAGCCGCCTACGACGGCTGGGCGTCGGGTGAGTTCCTGGCCGAGCAGTTCATGCTCATCGGCATCGCCGACAAGCAGACCGGCAAGCAGTACCACATCTGCGGCGGCTTCCCCAGCGCCTCCGGCAAGACGAACCTGGCGATGATGCTCGCGCCCGACGCGCTCGGCGACCGCTACCAGGTCTACTTCTACGGCGACGACATCGCGTGGCTGCGCGTCGATCCCGACGACGGCAGGATCTACGCGATCAACCCGGAGTTCGGCGTGTTCGGCGTGGCCAGGGACACCAACGAGACGACCAACCCGACCGCGCTCGCGTCGGTGGCACCGGGCACCGGCACGCTGTTCACCAACGTCGCCTATAACGACGACACCCACGAGGTGTGGTGGGAGGGCCGCACGCCCGAGCCGCCCGCCGACGTGGCCGGCTGGCGGGACTGGACCGGCACGCTGATCTCCGAGCGGTCACCGGAGGACGCCGAGCGCGCCATGGGCCCACCCGAACAGCCGGTTCACCACGACGCTGGCCAACGTGCCGAACATCGCGCCGGACTTCGACGATCCGAAGGGCGTGCCGATCGACGCGATCATCTTCGGCGGCCGCGCGAGCGACCGCGAGCCGCTCATCCGGGCGATCACCGACCTCGCCGAGGGCGTCTACGACGGCCTGACGCTGGGCGCCGAGGCGACGTTCGCCGCCGAGGGCGTCGACGGGCTGCTGCGCTACGACCCGATGTCCATGCGCCCGTTCATGTCCTATCCCGAGGGCGCGTACGCGGCGCACTGGCTGAAGGTCATCGGCTCGGCGGCCAGCCAGCCCATCTTCGCGCACGTCAACTGGTTCCAGCGCGACACCGAGGACGGGCATTACCTGTGGCCCGGGTACCGCGACAACCTGCGCCCGCTGCTCTGGCTGCTGCGCCTGGCGGAGGGCGAGGTCCGCGGCAGGCCGACGCCGGTCGGCATCGTCCCGGTCAAGGACGAGCTCGACCTCGACGGGGTCGCGATCGCGCCGCGGGACCTCGAGACGATCCTGACCATCGACACGCCGCGGTGGCGGCAGGAGATGAAGTACCGCGCCGAGCACCTGGAGCAGTTCGCCGACCTGCCCGAGGAGATCTGGCAGGCCCACCGCCGCGTCGCCGCGGCTCTTGACGACGCCGACTGAGCGCGAGGTCAGGAGGACCGGGGGCCTTCGGCGCGCACCTGCTCAACGTGGCGCAGCGCCTCCCTGAGCTCCGAGAGCCAGGTGTCCTCGTGTTCCCCGACGAGCCGCACGCACCAGGCCAGCGCGTCACTCCGGCTGCGGGCCACGCCGGAGTCGACCAGGGTGTCGAGGACGAGCCGTTCCGGCTGGCGCAGCCTGGTCATCACGGGCACGGAGAACGTGGTGAACATCACCTTCTTGTTGTTGCAGATCACGCCCCAGGAGACCTTGCGGCCGAATCGGTGCTCCGCCTCGCGGGCGATCTCGATCCGCTGCTGGCGCGTGTCCTCGCGGAACCTGCGGCTGCGGCCCTCGGCTGCCTCGGCGCGCTCGGCGTCGGTGGCGTCCGCCGGGGTTTCCGGCGCCGCCAGGGCGCCGATGACGTTGATCTCCTCGCGGTCGAGCGTGACCTCCGGCGGCTCGGTGAACCAGTCGCCCGGCACGCGGCCGCTGAACCACCCGCGCAGCCTCTCGCCCGCCGACGCTGGTGAGCCCTCGCTCGCCGTACTCATGTAATGAGGATTACACATTGTGATCATGCGCGCAACGGGTTCGCGGCAGGCGGGGCCGCCGGTGCCGGGCGAGAGGGGCCGCCGGGCCGCGCGGGCGAGTGCGCCGGTGCCGCGATCTTAGCCGGGCGGCGCGACGAAGTTGATGCTTCCCCCGGCCGGGAACTGTCCCCCGAAGAAGCGGCCGCCGGGGCCGGGGCCCTGGCTGGCGGGGTTGTTGTTGGGCAGCGGCTGGCTCAGGTTGGCCAGCACCACCTGCTCGCCGGCCCGCAGGCCCGCGGTGATCCGGGTCATCACCGGCCCCACGGTCCCCACCGTGACCTTGGTCACCCGGGCCTTGCCCCCGGCGTACACGATGACCGTGGCCTGATGGCCGGACCGGTGCACGGCCGAGGTGGGCACGCTGACCCCGCTGCTGCGGGCCGTGGTGATGGTGACGCCGGCGTAGCTGCCCGGGAGCAGGCCGGAGGGCTGTCCGGCCAGGCCGATCGTGACCGGGTAGGTGACCGGCGACCCGGTCGAATCCGGGATCAGCCCGATCGAGACCACCGAGCCGGACAGCGGGGTGCTCGTGCCGTCCGGGAGCACGCTGGCCCGCTGCCCGGTCTTGAGCTGCGGCAGGTCGGTCACCGGAACCTGGGTCACCACCTCGTAGGCGTCGAGCCCGGCGATCACGAACGCGGCAGCGCCCGCGGTCTCGGCCGTACCCGGGGTGGCGCTGACCGTGACCACGGTGCCGCTGATCGGGCTGACCAGCGTGGCCGCGTTCAGATCCTGCTGCGCGACCGTGACCTGGGCGGCCGCCGCGTCGGCCGAGGCCTGGTCGGCGGCCAGCTGGGCCGCGCTGACCGGGCCGCCGCCCCCGCCTCCTGACCCGCCCGTGCCGCCGGGGCTGGCCGGGTCACCGCCACCGGTGCCGCCGCCGGACGAGGACTTCGCGGCCGCGGCTACGGCCTGGGCGAGCGCGTCGGCCAGCGCGGTCAGCCGCCCGGACAAGGCCTCCTGGGCCTGCAGCAGCGTGGTCTCGGCGGCCAGCACCCGCTGCGTGGCCGCGAGGCAGGTGACCGCGGCGGGCCGGGGGGCCAGGGCGGTCCCGGTGCCCGCCGGCGCCGGGCCGGCGGGCGCGGTCGGCGCCGGGCTGGGCGCGGTCGGCGCCGTGGCGCTCGGCCAGGGCGCCGGCCAGGCGGGGCCCGGCGAGGGCGCGGGGCTCGGCGAGGTGGGGCCGGGCGACGGGGTAGGGACTCGGCGAGGTGGGACCGGGCGACGGGGTAGGGCTCGGCGAGGGCGCCGGAGCGCAGGCCTGCTTGGCCTGGGCCAGCGCGATCCTGGCCTGGGCGAGCGCGCTGTCGGCCTGGCGCTGCGCGCTCAGGACGGCCTGCTGCAGCGGCCGCAGCGCGGAGGCGGGCGAGGGCGCGGTGGAGGAGCCCGGCGACGAGCCGGCGGAGCGCGGTACCCGAGGCGGCCGCCGCGGTGTCCTGGCTGGCTATGTCGTTGCTGACCTGCAGGTTCGCGTTAGCCAGCGCGGACTGCGCGGCGGTGAGCGCGGCCTGGAGCGACGTGGGGTCGAGCGTGCCGAGCCTCTGCCCGGCCGTGACGTGCTGGCCGGGCTTGACCGCGACGGCCTGCACCGTGCCGTCGGCCGCGAAGCCGACGCCCGCCTGGTGTACCGGCGTGAGCGTGCCGACCTCCGGCAGCGTGGCGGTCACGTAGGCCGGGGTCGCGGTGGCCAGCCGGTAGGACGGGCCGGACGAGGACATCGCGGCGTACGCCGTCCCGGCGCCCGCGGCGACGATCACGACGGCGATGCCGAGCACGGCCAGCCGCCGGAACCGGTTACCCATGCGCGCAGCTCCTCGTCTCATTCGGTACGCAGCGCGTCGATCGGGGCGAGCCGGGCCGCACGGCCGGCCGGGTAGACGCCGAAGACGAGGCCGATGACCATGGCTACGGCGATCGCCCCCGCGATCGCGGCCGGCGAGATCGCGACGGCGCTGGAGATCAGGTGCGGCAGGACGACCGCGCCGGCCAGGCCGACGCCCGCGCCGAGCACCCCGCCGGCCAGGCCGAGCAGCGAGGCCTCGACCAGGAACTGCCGCCGGATCACCCGGGGCGTGGCCCCGAGCGCCTTGCGCAGGCCGATCTCCCTGATCCGCTCGGTCACCGAGACCAGCATGATGTTCATCACCCCGATGCCGCCGACCAGCAGGGAGATCGCGGCGATCCCGGCGAGCAGCACGGTCAGCGTCTTGTTCACCGAGCTGGCGGCGGATACCAGCGACTGCTGGGTGTTGATGGTGAAGTCGGCGTCGGCCGCGCTGACCCCGTGCAGGTTGAGCAGCAGCGCGTTCGCCTCCTGGTAGGCCGCGGACAGCGTCGCCGGCGAGGTGGCCTCGGCGTAGATCGTGTCTACCGACGTCCGGGAGACGCCGCCGATCTGCTGCACCAGCGTGGACAGCGGGACGAGCGCCTGGTCGTCCTCGTTGGTGGCGCTGGCGGACGAGCCTGCCGAGGCCAGGACGCCGACGACCTCGAGCGGCAGGCCGTTGACGTTGACCGTCTGGCCGAGCGGGTCGCTGCGGGAGAACAGCTTGCTGGCCGTGTACGGCCCGAGGACGGTAACGTCGGCCGACGTTCTTCTCGTCGGCCGCGGTCAGGAACCGGCCCTCGGCCACGCTGCGGGCCCGCACCTGCAGCCAGCCCGGGGTCGTGCCGACCACGCTGGTGGACCAGTTGGCGGTGCCGGCGGTCAGGGTCGCCGCGGTCATCGAGACCGGGGCGACCACGGCGATGTCCGGCGCGGCGGCCTTGGACGCCAGCGCGCCGGCGTCCTGCAGGGTCAGGGTGGTGGCCGACCCCAGGGGGCCGTTCACCCCGCCCGAGCTTGCCGCGCTGCCCGGGGTGATGATCAGCAGGTTGGTGCCCAGCGCGTTGATCTGGGCGCGGATCTGCGCGGAGGCGCCCTCGCCGAACCCCACGGTGAGGATCACCGCGGCGATCCCGATCAGGATGCCGAGCATGGTCAGCGCGGATCGGAGCCGGTGCGAGCGGACGGCCTCGAGCCCGGTCCGCAGCGTCTCCCGCCAGCTCACCGCGTGACCGCCGTGGTGGGGGTGTCGCCGGCCACCAGGCCGTCGAGCAGCCGCACCGTGCGCTCGGACCGGCGGGCCACGTCGGCCTCGTGGGTGATCACCACGATCGTGCGGCCGGTGCGGTGCAGCTCGTCGAGCAGGCCGAGGATCTCGGCGGTGGAGGCCGAGTCCAGGTTGCCGGTCGGCTCGTCGGCCAGCAGCAGGTCCGGCTCGGTGACCAGCGCCCGGGCGATGGCCACCCGCTGCTGCTCGCCGCCGGAAAGCTCGCCCGGCCGGTGCTGGGCCCGGTCGGCCAGGCCGACCCAGTCCAGCGCCCGGCTGGCCCGCTCGCGCCGCTCCGCCCGGCCGACGCCGGCGTAGGTGAGCGGCAGCTCGACGTTGCGCCAGGCCGGCATCGTCGCCAGCAGGTTGAACTGCTGGAAGACGAATCCGACGCGCCGGTTGCGCACGTCGGCGAGCTGGGCCTCGGTCATCTCGCTGACGTCCTCGCCGGCCAGGCGGTAGCGGCCCTCGCTGGGCACGTCCAGGCAGCCGATGATGTGCATCAGCGTGGACTTGCCCGAGCCGGACGGGCCCATGATCGCGACGTACTCCCCGTCGTCGATGGTGAGGGTGATCCCGCGCAGCGCCGCCACCCGCAGCGACCCGCTGCGGTAGGTCTTGCGGACGTCGGCCAGCTCGATCAGGCTCATCCGGTCAGCCCCCGCCGGGCACCGACGTTCACGACGCGCTGGTGCAGGCCTCCGCCCGGGCCGACGAAGACGACGCCCGCCGCCCGGCCCGCCGCCGGGGCTGCCGGGGCTGAGTCTCACGATGTTCAGGACCACGGTCTCGCCCGCGGTCAGGCCGCTGGTGATCTGGGTCAGCCCGCCCGTGGTCAGCCCGGTGGTGACGACCTTGGTGACCTGGTGGCCGTGCACCATCACCTGCACGGTGCTCTTCCCGCCGGGGCCCGGGCCGATCGCGGCGGACGGCACCGCGAGCACGTCCGCGAGCTGGTGGTAGATGATCGTGACGTTCGCCGACGCCCCCGCGTACAGGCCGGCCGGGGTGCCGGTGACGTCGATGGTCACCGGGAAGGTGGCCACGCCGGAACTAGTGTCCGCGGTCAGGCCGATCGAGGCGACCGTGCCGGCGACCGGGCCGGCGACGCCCTCGGTGGTGATCAGCGCCTGGTCGCCGGCCTTGATGTGGCCCACCACGCTGGCGTTCACGCTGGCGTCGATCACGTCGTTGGCGCTGACCACGGTGATCGAGTCGTGGACCCCGCTGCCAGACCCGCTGTCCCCGCTCCCGGATGCCGCTGCCTCCGGACCCGCCGCCCCCGGATCCGCCGCCACCTCCGGACCCGCGTCCGCCGCCCCCAGATCCCGCCACTCCGCCGCCGCCGGATCCGCCGGACCCGCCGCTGATCTGCTGGCCGTCGGTGAGCCCGACCGTGGCCACGATGCCGTCGATCGGCGCGGTCAGCGTGGCGCCGCTGGCCGCCTCCTCGGCGCTGTCCACCTGGGACTGGTCGGCGTTGACGGACGCCTGGTCGGCCGCGAGCTGGGCGCTGGACGCACCGCTGGCCTCGTCCTGGGAGAGCCGGGCCTGGTCACCGGCCAGGGTGGCCTGGGCCTGGGCGACCTGGGCCACCAGCGCGGGAGAGCTCATGACGGCCAGGGTCTGGCCCGCGGTCACGTGCTGCCCGACCGTGGCGTACACCTCGGTGACCTGGCCGGCCGCGGCGAAGCTCAGCGTGCTGGTCGACGCGGGCTCGATGGTGCCGGTCGACGACAGCGTCTGGCGCATGGTGGTCATGGTCGCGGGGACCAGGCGGTACGACGGGCCGGCGGAGGCCGTGGACCAGGTCAGCATCCAGGCGCCGATCGACGCGCCGACCACCAGGATCGCGATGGGCACCGCGAAGCGGGGCCGGAGCATCAGGCGGCGGGCACGGGAGACCGGCTTCCTCCGATTCACGCCGCCCAGGGTAGGGCGGCCGGGACGGCCCAGTCGTCCCGCCAGGGAGTGTCATACCCGGGTATGAGATGTCCCGCCCGCCGGGGCCAGCCGCCCGGGGGCGGGCGCCGGGGGCGGCCAGGTCAGCCGGCCGGGTTGCCGGCGACGGCCGCCGCCACCCTCGGGTCCACCTGGATCGCGCCCGCGAACTCGGAGCCGAAGTCGGCCGGGACCACCTCGACGTCCTGGCCGGGCTGCGGGGCCTGGAGCATCTCCCCGTCGCCGAGGTAGATGGCCACGTGCGAGATGTAGCCGGGAGCCGTGGGGTCGGTGTGGTAGAAGAGCAGGTCGCCGGGGGCCAGCTGGCTGAGCGAGACCGCCGGGCCGGCCTGCGCCTGGGCGGCGGCGACCCGGGGCATGACCACGCCCGCCTGGGCCAGCGACCACTGCACCAGGCCGGAGCAGTCGAACGAGGTCGGGCCGTTGGCGCCCCACACGTAGGGCATGCCCAGCCTGCTCTCCGCGGCGGTCAGGAACGCGATCACCTGCGCGCGGCTCAGGCTCGGGCCGTCGGCGGCGGACGGTCCCGGCGCCCGCCCAGGTGCCAGCGGAGCCGGAGCCTGTCGCCGTCCCCGCCGCGGGCGAGGGCGTGCTCTGGGCCACCAGCGGCGCGACCGCCGCTCCGCGCGGCAGCATCTTCCGGATCTGCGCCATCAGCGTGCTCAGCACGGCGTGCGGGGCGCTGATCACTATCGCGTTGTCGGCGGGCATGCCGAGCGAGCGCGCCACGGCGTCGGAAACCACGGCGTCGACCCCGCCGATCCCGACCGTGCCCAGGCCGGCCAGGGGCAGTTTCTCGGCGCGGCGGCCCTCGACCAGGACGTCACGGCCGAGCGGCAGCTTGTCCAGCTTGCCCATGGTGTACGAGATCGCCACGCCGCCCGCGGCCACGTTCTGCCACAGGCCGGTCGACTCGGCCGTCGGCTTGGCCGCGAACGCGCGGAACGCCGACGGGTCCACCCCGAGGGTCGCGGTCAGCTTGCCGTCCATCTGGATCCGGGCCGCGTCGAGCGGCTGGACGGCGGTCACCCCCGGCAGCCTCCGCACGGCGGCGGCCACGGCGGGGCTGAGCGTGGTGGGCGCCACGACGAACAGGTCGGCCTGGAGCAGCCGGCGCAGCGGCGCGATGACCGGCGACGCGGGATGAGCGAAGTGGGAGACCGTGACCGGTTGCGAGCCAGAACGCGACGGCCCGGGGAGAACCGCATCCGAGGTGCCGGTCGTGGTGCTGCCGAGCAACCCGGCCGCGGCCGGCCCGGTCCGGGCTCCGGCCAGCGCGGGCGCGGCGTTGCCCACCACGGCCGCGATCAGCAGCGCCGATCCCGCCACCCAGCGTGACCAGCACGCGACGCGATCCGCGCAACTGCACTACGGCTCCCTCGTTCGGTTCGTCAACACTGTCACGGCGGGCGCGGGGCGTTCCGTTCATGGTCACGATGCAGCCGAGCCATCGTGCCCTAGAACACCATGCATCAAGCCGCACCGGATGTCTACGCCGACGGTGATCGCGGCCATCACCTCGGAGCGTCGTCGGGCCTGTCGCCCGAGCGTAGCTCGGCGCGGAGCCGCTCCGGATCGGTGACCGGCATCCGGCAGGCAAATTCGCGGCAAACATAGGCGGCCGGGGCGCCGCCGACCAGCTCACGGCCGGCCAGCAGCGGCACCGGGTCCGCTCCGTCCGGTTCGCCGTGGCCGAGGGCGATGACCGCGCCGGGCGGCGCGGCGAGCAGCGCCGTCCGGTGCAGCGCCGCGGTCCGGTCGTCGCCGGGAGGGGCCGACGACCGCGATCTCGGCCGGGCCCGAGGCCATGGCCTCGGCCACCGCGAGGCCCCATCCGGCGGCGCCGCGGGTAGCGCGTGGCCAGCGGCGGCAGCGGCCCGAGCGCCGCGGCGGCGGCGGCCCGGTGCCGGGCGGAGCCGGTCAGGGCCGAGTAGCTGAGCAGCGCCCCGGCGACCGCGAACGTGCCCGACGGGCTGGGCCCGTCGGCCGGGTCGGCGGGCCGGTAGATCAGCGGCTCGCCGTCGTCCGCGGTGTCGTAGAAGGCCCCGTGGGCATCGCCGAACCGGGCCAGCGCGGTCTCGAGCAGCTCCCCGGCCAGGGTCACCCAGCGCCCCTGCCCGGTCACCCCGGACAGGGCCAGGTATCCCTCGGCCACGCAGGCGTAGTCGTCGAGCACGCCCGCGCTGTCCCCTCCGATCCCGTCCCGCGAGGTCCGCCGCAGCCGCCCCGCGTGCAGGTGCACCCCGGCGATCAGGTCGGCCGCGCCGACCGCCGCGGCGATGAAGTCCGGCCGCTCGAGCAGCAGTCCCGCCTCGGCCAGGGCCGCGATGGCCAGGCCGTTCCAGGCGGCGACGACCTTGTCGTCCCGGGCCGGGCGGACCCGCTGCTCCCGGGCGGCCAGCAGCGCGGCCCGGACCCGGGCGAAGCGCTCGGGGTCGGGCGGATCGCGGCGCAGCTGGAGCACCGACGTACCGTGCTCGAACGTGCCTTCGCCGGTCACGCCGAACGCCTCGGCCGCGTACGCCCCGTCGGCCGCCCCCAGGACCTCGCGGAGCTGGGCCGGGGTCCAGACGTAGAACCTGCCCTCCTCGCCGTCGCTGTCGGCGTCCAGGGCCGCGGCGAAGCCCCCCTCGGCGGTGCCTAGCTCGGCGATCATCCAGGCGCAGGTGTCGGCGGCGACGCGGCGGGCGAGCGGTGAGCCGGTGCGGCGCCACCAGTGCGCGTAGACCCGGGCCAGCAGCGCGTTGTCGTAGAGCATCTTCTCGAAGTGCGGGACCACCCATTCGGCGTCCACCGAGTAGCGCGCGAATCCCCCGGCCAGCTGGTCGTACATGCCGCCGCGGGCCATCGCCTCGCAGGTGCCCTCGGCCATGTGCAGCGCCGCGGCCCCGGATCCCTCCGGGTCCCGCTCGTCCCGGCGGAGCAGGAACTCGAGCACCATCGACGGCGGGAACTTGGGGGCGCCGCCGAATCCGCCGTACCGGGCGTCGTAGCTGGCCTGCAGCCCGGTCAGGGCCGCCTCGCCGGCCTGGGCCAGCGCCTCGGGGCCGGGCCCGGGTCCCCCGCCGGGCGCCGCCGCCGACATCTGCTCGGCCAGGGCCGCGGCGATCCGCTTCGCCTGGCCGATGACGCCGCCCTCGTCCTGGCGCCAGGCGTCGGCCACCCCGAGGACCAGCCGCCGGAACTGCTCGCGCGGGAAGTAGGTGCCGGCGAAGAACGGCTCCCGGTCGGGGGTCATGAACACGGTCATCGGCCAGCCGCCCTGCCCGGTCAGGGCCTGGGTCGCGGTCATGTAGACCGCGTCCACGTCCGGGCGCTCCTCCCGGTCCACCTTGATCGATACCAGGTGCTCGTTCATCAGCGCCGCGGTCTGGTCGTCCTCGAACGACTCGTGCGCCATCACGTGGCACCAGTGGCAGGCGGAGTACCCGACGGACAGCAGCACCGGGACCCCGCGCTCGCGGGCCGCGGCGAATGCCTCATCACCCCACGGCCACCAGTCCACCGGGTTGTCCGCGTGCTGAAGCAGGTACGGGCTCGTCGCGTTGCGCAGCCGGTCGGCCATGGTGACTATCTTGCCCCGGAAGGCTGCTAACGTGCGTGTGTGACCACTTCCCGGCCGGCCAGCCCGCCGCTCGGCCGCGGCACCCGGGTCCGCGGGACGCGGCAAGCCGAGGCGGTCGCCGCGGTGCTGGACGAGCTGCCCGGCTTCCTCAGTGCCCAGCAGATCCACGCCGCGCTGCGCGACCGGGGCGAGCACGTCGGGCTCACCACCGTCTACCGGCACCTGCAGGTCCTCAGCGAGGACGGCCGGGTCGACGCCATCCGCGATTCCAGCGGCGAGACGCTCTACCGCAAGTGCCGCACCGATGCCCATCACCATCACCTGACCTGCCGCAACTGCGGTAAGAGCGTGGAGGTGGAGGGGCGCGCGGTCGAGCGCTGGGCCGAGCAGGTGGCCGCCGAGGCGGGCTTCACCGACGTGGGGCACACCGTGGAGCTGTTCGGCCTGTGCCCGGAGTGCGGCCGGCCCTGAGCGCCTGGCTACCGGCGGGCCGGCTCGGCCGCGGACTCCCCCACGTTCGCGTTCAGCCAGGCGCAGAGCGGCTGGCTGGCGGTCAGGAACCCGGCCACGTGCTGCCGCGCCGCCGCCGTCTCGAGCCAGGGCTCGACCGGCCATTCCTTCCACGTCACCACGCCCTTGTAGCGCAGCAGCCCGACGCGCGGGTGATCGGCGGGATAGCCCCGGGGCGCGGTCTTGAGCACGTCGTGGCCGTGCACGCCGATCTCCTGCCGCTCGATGGCGGAGATGATGCGCTCGAGCTCCTCGCCGGCCTTGTCGTCGGCCACCGCCTGCCGGTACCGGTCCAGCTGGTCCGGGGCCATGCGGTGCATCCCGCTGCCGGCGGCCAGGCCGTTCGCGGACAGCTGGATGTAACCGTCGCCGACGACCGCGCCGATGTGGGTCTGGTACGGCGACTTGTCCTTGCTGAACCTGATGTCGCGGTACGGCCGGAAGATCTTGGTCTCGCCGAACTCGGGGGCGAGCTCCTCCACGAGCTCGGCCATCGGGCCCCGGATCATCTCCTCATAGACCGCCTTGTGCGCGGTCCAGTACGCCTTGGAGTTGTCCGCCTCCAGGCCCTCGTAGAATTCCAGCGCCTCCGCTGGCCAGCCCTGAAAGGACATCACCGGCCTCCTCCCCGCCTCGCCTGCCCGGCCGCCCTCGCCGCCGTCGCTTGCCCTCGCTTGCCTCAGCGATTCTGCCATCCGGCGGCCGGCGCCCTGGACACGCGCCCGGCCGTCGGTTAGACATCTGATGTTCGCCGGAGGGGTCCCGGGGAGGCCCGCCGCACCGCCGCGATCGGAGGCACGCCGCATGTCCACGCCCTACCCGCAGGAACTCGACGGTCTCGCCGCTCTCGTCACCGGCGGGGCCTCCGGGATCGGCCTGGCCACGGCACGGCTGATGGCATCGCGGGGCGCACGGGTGGCGATCCTCGACCGCGAGATCCCCGGCAGCGCTTCCGGGGACGGAGAGCCTGCGGCCGGTGATCGCCGACGTCACCGACGACGCCGCGGTCCGCTCGGCGGTCACCGCCGCGGTCGAGGCCCTCGGCGGCCTGGACATCCTGGTCAACAACGCGGGCATCGGGGCGGCCGGCACCGTCGAGGACAATGACGACGCCGAGTGGCGGCACGTCCTGGACGTGAACGTGCTCGGCGTGGTCCGTACCACGCGGGCCGCCCTGCCCGCGCTGCGCGCGGCCGCGGCCCGCCGCGGCGGGGCCGCCATCGTCAACACCTGCTCGATCGTGGGCATCGCGGGCCTGCCGCAGCGCGCCCTGTACTCGGCGAGCAAGGGCGCCGTCTACGCGCTGACCCTGGCCATGGCCGCCGACCACGTCCGCGAGCACATCAGGGTCAACTGCGTCACCCCGGGCACCGTCGACACCCCGTGGGTGGCCCGGCTGCTGCAGGCGGCGCCGGATCCGGACGCCGAGCGCGCCGCGCTGACCGCCCGCCAGCCCACGGGACGTCTGGTGTCCGCCGACGAGGTCGCGGCGGCGATCGCCTACCTGGCGAGCCCGCTGGCGGGCGCGGTCACCGGCACGGCGCTCGCGGTCGACGGCGGGATGGCCGGCCTGCGGCTGCGCCCGCCCGCCCGCTAGCAGAGCCCGCCCGCTAGCCCTGCCGTTACGCCGCGCTGGGTCCGCCACCCTAGCCCACCGCTACGGCGCGCTGGGCTGGTCCGGGTCGTGATGATGGTGTCGGTGATGGCGGTGGTCGAAAAACGGAGAGGGCGGGGGCGACGCGGCTGCGTCCGGGTCCAGCGGGGACGGGCTGGCCGGGATGGTCGGCGTGACCGGCCTGGCCGGTGCCGCGGGCCGGGAGCGCGCGGGGGCCGGCAACGGCAACGGCACCGTGGCGGCCGGACGGGACGGCGCGGCGGCCGCGGCGGCCGGGTGCAGGGCGGTACGAGGCGAGGTAGTGTTCCCCGCCAGCACCAGCGTGAGCCCGGTGACCGCGAACACCGCCAGCAGCAGAACACCTGCTACCAGGGCCTGCCGTGGCCGACGCGCGGCCTGACGCATCCCGCGCAGCCTGCTGGTCACCAAGGTGCCAGCGGAGGCTCGGGCTGAGGCGCCGGCCGGAGCGCCGGCCCGGCGGGCCGGCGCGGCCTTGACCGCGGCCAGGTAGGCCGCCGTCGCCGGGCCGAGGAAGACCGGGGCCACCGCGCGGCGCAGTGACCGGCCCAGGCCCGCCAGCTCGACCGCGACGGCCCGGCAGGCCCGGCAGCCGCGCAGGTGGCGCTGCACCTTGCTCTCGGTGCGACCGCGTGCCGCGCCGCTGAGGTGCAGGTCGAGCTTGCCCGCGGCGGACCGGCAGTCGTCGCGGGTGACGCCGGCCAGGTACAGCTTCAGGTAGGCCCGGGACAGGCCCGCGCGCGCCTGCTCGCCGAGTTCGGCCACGCCGTCCGCGGTGAGCCCGAGCAACGCGGCGGCCTGGCCGGGGTCCGCCTGTTCGATCTCGGTGTGCCACAGCACCGCGCGCCACCGCTCGGGCAGCGACAGGAAGGCGCGGGCTACGGGCTCGCGCTCCATCTCGGCGGTGGCCGGGTCGCTGAGCAGCAGTTCCCCGAGGCCGGCCGCCGCCGCGGGCAGCTGGACCGCGCCTCTGCCTTCGCGACCGCGGCCTCTGCCTGGCCGGCCGCGGCCTCCGCGGGCTGGCCGCCGGACCGCTCGCCTGCCACCCGCCGGACGGCGGTGAGCAGGTAGGGCCGCACCGCGGCATCCGGCCCTCCGCCCTGGCGGAGCACACCGTGCAGCCGGGTGAAGGTTTCCGTGACCACTTCCTCCGCCTCGGCGGGGTTCGTCATGAGCTGGCGGGCCAGGCTCCGCGCCGCCGCCTCGTGACGCTCGTGGAGCCTGACGTAGGACGCGGAGTCCCCCGACGCGATCGCGCCGATCAGTTCGGCGTCGCCGCCGGGTGGCGGAGAGGATGACTCGTCCATCACGCATGATCCGTTCTGGCGGGAGAAGTCCTGAGCCCCGCGACATCATCTCGTGTTCCGGGGCCGGGCGTGACGGCTTCGCGGCGCTAGTGGTCGCGCCCGTTAATTCGCCAAGGTCGGCGGCTGGCGCTCGACGAGGGAGAAGGAGTTCTCGATCTGGTTCAGCCGCCCGTTATGCCGGTGCGGCCGGATCGGCTGGATCGGGTTGTTTTGTCGGCGGCCGCTGATGGGATGGTGGCATGCCCAGGTACCGCGAGCCGTACCGCCCGACGGTCGTACACCGCACCGCCCGCGCGGGCCTGCGGCTGACGCCTGGGCAGCGGCGTCGGGCCGTGGGCCTGCTCGTCTCGGCCGGGGACGTGTGGGCCTGTGTCCTGGAGCTGAACGCGTGGCGGCGGGCCCGCCAGGACGCCCCGCTGGTGTCGTATCAAATTTTGTGCCGGGAGCTGGCCGCAGCAGGGCCGGGGTGCTTCGGGGAGCTGGACAGTACCGGCGCCCGGTCGGTGCTGCGCCGCTATTCTGACGCCTGGTTCGCCACCGCGGCCCGCCGCAAGAACGGGGATGCCTCGGCGCGGTTCCCGCGGCGCCGCCGCAAGATGACGCCGGTCCGCTGGTACCATGACAGGTTCGAGCTGGCTGGCCGGCGGCTGCGGATCCCGGTAGCCCGAGGCTGCCCGCCATTATGGGTCCGCCTGGACCGGGACCTGCCCTACCCGCCTGAGTCAGTCCGGTCGGTCACTCTGCTGTACGACGCGGGACGACTGTGGGCCGATGTGACCGCCGAGGTCCCAGTCACGGCTTACCCGCCGGGCGCGGAGCCGGATCCGGGGCGGGTGGCGGGGGTGGATCTGGGCATCATCCACCCCTACGCCGTCGCCGAGCCTGGCGGGCAGGCGCTGCTGGTATCCGGCCGGGCGATCCGCGCCGAGCACCACCTGCACCTCAAAGACACCAAAGCCCGGCGCCGGGCCGTCGCCCGCCGCGCGCCGAAACCCGGGCAGCGCGGGTCCCGGCGCTGGCGGCACTACCGGCGCCGCCAGCGGATCGTCGAGGCGCGGCACGCCCGCCGGGTCCGCCAGGCCCAGCACGAAGCCGCCCGCGCCGTGGTCGGCTGGGCCGTCGCCCGCCGGATCGGCACCCTGGCCGTCGGCGACCCCCGCGGCGTCCTGGACATCGACGCCGGGCGGCGGCACAACCGGCGCACCCGCGACTGGCGGGTCGGCCACCTGATCAGCGTGCTGCGCGACAAGGCCGAACAGGCCGGGATCACCCTGACCCTGCTCGACGAGCGGGGCACCTCCTCCACTTGCCCGGCCTGCCGGGCCCGGGTTCCCAAACCCCGCGGCCGGGTGTTCTGCTGCCCGCGCTGCGGGCTGGGCGGCCACCGCGACCTGATCGCGGCGGCCAACATCGCCGCCCGCGCGGGCGGCGGCCTCACGCCAGCCGTCACCGCGGCCGGCGTCACGCACCGCCGCGCCGGGAACCATCTTCCGGGTGTGTCCCCGGCACGACGTGACCCGCGCCGCCGCCCCCATCACGGCGCCGCCCGCGGGTCCCCTGGCAGGCACCTGCCCGCCCCGTCGGCCGCCACGGCCGGCCCGGGGAGTCGCTCGCCCCACCGCGAGGACCTCGTAACGGCCACCGCCGAACTTACGAAGATGTGCACCGGAAGTAGGAGTCCGGCTCCCGGAGGAACCGGCGCCAGTGGCTGACGATGTCCAGCTGGTCCCAGCTCGCCGCGCGCATGCCCCACTCGCCCAGCTCCAGGAGGCTGGCGCCGGGCACCGCGGCGATCATCGGGGAATGGGTCGCGACGACCGCCTGGGCTCCGGCCCGGGTCAGGTCGTGCAGCAGCGCGACGAGCCCCAGGCAGGCGGTGAACGACAGCGGGGCGTCGGGCTCGTCCATCAGGTAGAAGCCGGGCTCGTTCACCCGGGTGCGCAGCACCTCGAGGAACCCCTCGCCGTGGCTGAGCTCGTGGAAGCGCTCCGGCCGGACGCCCGGGTTGGCCTCCAGGTAGCTGTACAGCCCGTGCATGGTGTCCGCGCGCAGGAAATAGGACCAGCGCGACCGGGCGATCCCGCGCTCGACCACGAAGTGCGAGCCGAGCCCCGGCTCGCTGTCCCTGGTCCGGAACTGCGCCAGGGCCGATCCGCCCTGCGGGTTCAGGCCGCAAGCCTCCGCGAGGATCTCCAGGACCGTCGACTTCCCCGATCCGTTCTCGCCCACCAGCACGGTCAGCCCGGCGGGCAGGTCCAGGCCGTCGCGCAGCATCTGCGCCACCGCGGGCACCGTGGCCGGCCACCGGGCCGCGCCGACCTGGCCGGCCCGGGTCGGGGCGGAAGGCCCGGACCGGGCGCTCATCGAAGCCTGCGCTGTCCGGCACAGGACGAATCATGCCCGCCGCCACCGACCGTCGGCGCCTGCTGGTACGAAGGAACCCGTGACCGACGACCCGGCGGTGTCCGATCCCGCACTGTACCGACGCCGCGCTCCGCGACGAGGCGGAACGCTGCCTGCGGGCGCTGGCCGGGCCCGATGCCGCGCTTCGCGAGGACCAGTGGACGGCGATCCGCGCCCTGGTCACCGAACGGCGGCGGGCCCTGGTGGTGCAGCGGACCGGCTGGGGCAAGTCCGCGGTCTACTTCACCGCGACCGCGCTGCTGCGGGCCCGGGGCTGCGGCCCGTCGGTCATCGTCTCTCCGCTGCTGGCCCTGATGCGCAACCAGATCGGCGCGGCGGCCCGGGCCGGCATCCGGGCCCGCACGGTGAACTCGGCCAACACCGACGAGTGGGACCAGGTCTACGCCGAGGTGGCGGCGGGCGAGGTCGACGTGCTCCTGGTCAGCCCGGAGCGGCTGAACAACCCCGGCTTCCGGGACCTGGTGCTGCCCAAGCTGATCGCCGCGGCCGGGATGCTGGTGGTGGACGAGGCGCACTGCATCTCCGACTGGGGCCACGACTTCCGCCCCGACTACCGCAGGCTGCGCTCGCTGCTCGAGGACCTGCCGCCCGGCGTCCCGGTGCTCGCCACCACGGCGACGGCGAACGCCCGGGTCACCCGGGACGTGGCCGAGCAGCTCGGCGCGCAGACCCTCGTCCTGCGCGGCTCCCTGGACCGGGCCAGCCTGCACCTGGCGGTGGTGCGGCTGCCCGCGGCGCAGCAGTGCCTGGCCTGGCTGGCCGAGCGCCTCGGCGAGCTGGCCGGCTCCGGCATCATCTACACCCTGACGGTCGCGGCCGCGCACGAGACCGCCGCGTTCCTGCGCGATCGCGGGCATGACGTCCTCGCCTACACCGGCCAGGACGATCATTCACAACGGACCGCCGCCGAGGACTCGCTGCTGGCCAACGAGGTCAAGGCGCTGGTGGCGACCAGCGCGCTCGGCATGGGGTTCGACAAGCCGGATCTGGGCTTCATCGTGCACCTGGGGGCCCCGCCGTCGCCGGTCGCGTACTACCAGCAGATCGGCCGGGCCGGCCGGGCCACCGACCGGGCCGACGTGATCCTGCTGCCGGGCCTGCAGGACGCCGCCATCTGGGCCTACTTCGGCTCGCTGGCGTTCCCGCCCGAGCCCGTGGTCCGGACCGCGCTCGGGGCTCTCGCCGAGGCGGGCCGGCCGCTGTCCACTGCGGCGCTGGAGACCCGGGTGGATGTGTCCCGCGGGCGGCTGGAGATGATGCTCAAGGTGCTCGATACCGACGGGGCGGTGCGCCGGGTCAGCGGCGGCTGGGCGGCCACCGGCGCCCGCTGGGCCTACGACGCCGACCGGTACGCCCGGGTGGCGGCGGAGCGGGCCCGCGAGCAGCAGGCCATGCTCGGGTATACGACGACCGCCGGCTGCCGGATGGAGTACCTGCGCCGCGAGCTCGACGACCCGGAGGCCGCGCCGTGCGGGCGGTGCGACAACTGCACCGGGCGGTACTGGCCGCAGCAGGTGCCGCAGGCCGCGGTGACGGCGGCCAGCGACCGGCTGCTGCGGCCCGGGGTGGAGATCACGCCGCGGCGGATGTGGCCGGCGGCCTGGCCGCGCTCGGCATCGAGCTGTCCGGCAAGATCGGCCCGGAGGTATCCGCCGAGCCGGGGCGCGCGCTCGGCCGGCTGACCGACCTGGGCTGGGGCCCGCGGCTGCGCGCGCTGCTGGACGACGGCGGGTCCGGCGCTCCCGGTCCCGGCGGCCCTGGCCCCGACGGCCCGGTCCCCGACGACCTGATCGCCGCGATGGTCAAGGTACTGGCCGCGTGGGACTGGGCCCGGCGGCCCGCGGGCGTGATCACGCTGCCCTCCCGGACCCGGCCGCGGCTGATCGGCAGCCTCGCGGCGCGCATCGCCGAGATCGGCCGGATCCCGCATCTGGGCGGGCTGAGCTACCGGCCCGGCACGCGAACGAACCGGCCCGCGGGCCGTCAGTACAACAGCGCCCAGCGGCTGAGCGCCATCTGGCACGAGCTCACGGTCCCGGAGCCGGTCGGCGACGCGGTCGCCCGGCTCGGCGGACCGGTGCTGCTGGTCGATGACCGGGTCGAGTCCGGCTGGACCATGACCGTCGCGGCCAAGCTCGTCCGCGAGGCCGGCGCCCCCGCCGCGCTTCCGCTCGCCCTCGCCGTCACTAGCGGCTGACCGGCCGGTCAGCCGGCGGTGGTCACGCAGAACGGATGACCCTCCGGATCGGTGAGCACGATCCAGGAGTCGCCGCCCGGCTGGAACTCGGGCCAGGCCGCCGAGCGTGACCAGTTCCGCAGCGGCCTTCTCCATGTCGGCGACTTCTCAGCGCGCCGCTGCGGCCGCTGAGATCTGAGCGGCGACTTCTCAGCGCGCCGCTGCGGCCGCTGAGATCTGAGCGGCGGGTGAGGCGTCCGCCGGGACCGTATCCGTCTCACGGAGACCGTACCGGGCGTACAGGCGACGCAGCGGCCGTGGTGCCCACCAGTTCGCCGGGCCGAGCAGCCGCATCACCGCGGGCACCAGGAGCACCCGCACCACCGATGCGTCCACGATCAGCGCGACGATCATGCCGACGCCCAGCAGCTTGATGAACGTGATCCCGGAGGCGGAGAACGCCCCCACCACGATGATCAGCAGCAGGGCCAGGCTGGTGATCAGGCCGCCGGTGCGCTGCAGCCCGCTCGCCACGGCGGTGGTGTTGTCGCCGGTGATGTCGTAGCGCTCGCGGACCCGGGACAGCAGGAACACCTCGTAGTCCATGGACAGCCCGAACATGATGGCGAACATCAGGATCGGCATCGTCGGGTCGATCGTCCCGTTCGGCGTGAACTGCAGCAGCCCGGACAGGTGGCCCTCCTGGAAGATCCACACCACGACCCCGTACATGGCCGCGAGCGACAGCACGTTCATCACGATCGCCTTGACCGGCAGCACCACCGACCCGAACGCCAGGAACAGCAGCACGAACGTGGCCGCCGCCACCACCAGCGCCATCCACGGCAGGGTCTGCCCGAGCCCGGACAGCTCGTCCACGAGTTGCGCGGTCTGCCCGCCGACGTACGCCCGGGCCCCACCCGGCGGCGGCACGTCCCTGACGTGCCCCACGATCGCCCGGGCCTGCGGTGAGTAGGCGGCGGGGCCATAACGCATGTCGACCCGCGCGACGTCCCCGCGGACGCCGGTCACCTGCGCGCCGGTGATCCCCGGGATGCGGTCGAGACGGCCGACGTAGGCGGCCAGCTGGGCACTGTGCGCCGGCGAGCCGGCCACCGGGCCGCGGAACTGGACCACGGATTCGATCGGGGCGGTCGGGTCGCCGGGGAAGTCCCGGCCGAGAGCCTCGGTGACCACCCGGGATGGGGAGCCAGCAGGCAGCACAGTGGCGTCGGTGCCGCCCCAGGTGACCTTAAGGAACGGCGAGCCGAGCGCGAGCAGCACGACCACGATCGGGACCGCGTACAGCACCGGGCGGCGCATCACGCTGCTCGCCAGCCGGTACCAGGCGCCCTGGCCCTCCGCGACCGGGGGCCGGCGCACCGTGCGGCGGATCCGCAGCGCGTTCACTCTCGGGCCGAGCAGGGCCAGCAGCGCGGGCAAGATGGTCAGCGCGGCGATCATGTCCACCAGGACGGTCGCCACCCCGCCGTAGCCCATCGAGCGCAGGAAGGTCTCGGGGAACAGCATCAGGCTGGCCAGGGCCAGCGCGACGGTGATGCCGGAGACCGCCACCGTGCGGCCGGCGGTGGCCACGGTCCGGGCCACCGCATCCTGCACCGTGGCCTGGCGGTGCAGTTCCTCCCGGAACCGGCTGACCATGAACAGCCCGTAGTCGATGGCCAGCCCGAGGCCCAGGATCGTGGTGATGTTGATGGAGTAGATCGAGACCGGGGTGGCCAGGGTCAGCAGCCGCAGCGCGGTGAACGAGCCCAGGATCGCGATGCCGCCGATGGCCAGCGGCAGGCTGGCCGCGGCCAGGCTGCCGAAGATCACCAGCATCACGATCAGCAGCGCCGGCAGCGAGATGTCCTCGGCCCGCCCGATGTCGGATTTGACCTCCTTGCTGATGGTCTCGTAGGTCGGGACCGGCCCGCCTACCTGGGTGTGCAGGCCGGGCGCCCCGAGGTCGTTCTTGATCGCGTCGTAGCTGGTCTGCCGGGCGTCGTCGGTCGAGCCGGCCAGTTCGAGCACCGCGTAGGTCTCCCGCCCGCTGGTGCTGACGAACTGCGGCGACCCGGTCGACCAGTACGTCGCGTACGACAGCACGCTGCTGTGCGGCAGGGCCGCCAGCGTGCCGGTGACCGCGGCGCGGAACCCGGGCGACCGGACGGTCTGGTCCGGGCTGGAGTACAGCACCACCACGTCGCCGGCATCCCGGCCGAATGCGGCCTGCGCCAGGTTGGCGGCCTGCTGGCTCTGGCTGTCGGGCGGGGTGAACCCGCCCGACGACTGCAGCCGGCTGAACACCCCCGTGCCCCAGACGGCCGCGAACGCCACGGCGAGCAGCGCGACCACCAGCATCAGCCGGCGGCGGCGGTAAACGAAACGTCCCCAGGTCTCGAACATGGCCCCTCCGCGGGCTAAACTTACAGATCATCACCGCAGTAAACGGTGTATACTGCTAATAGTGTTAACTTGGCATACGCTGTTCACGGATGTCAAGCGGGTTTACCGGACGGCGCGTGCCCGTCCGGCAGGGGCCAGGTGGCCCGCGGGAGGCGAGATGGTCCAGACGCTCAACCGGCGTGATCGCGTCCGGGCCGCGACCACGACGGAGATCAAGCAGACGGCCCGGCGGATCCTGGTCTCCGAAGGACCCGACGCGGTGTCGCTGCGCGCGATCGCCCGCGAGATGGGGATGACCGCGCCCGCGCTCTACCGCTACTTCGGCAGCCACGAGGAACTGATCAAGCACGTCATCGCCGACATCTTCACCGAGCTCACCGCGGACCTCCAGGCCGCGATCGCCGAGGCGGGCGTCACCAGCGGTGGTGACCTGACCGCGAAGGTCATCGCGGCCGCCCGGGAGTTCCGGCGCTGGTCGCTCAACCACCAGCGGGAGTTCGGCATGCTGTTCGGCACGCCGCTCCCCGGCGTGAACATCGAGCACGACGAGATCACCACCGAGTGCGGCGGGAAGTTCGGCAACACGTTCTTCCTGCTGATCCTGGAGCTCTGGCGCTCCCACCCGTTCCCGGTGCCCGCGGATGACGAGATCGACCCCGGGCTCCGCGAGCAGCTCGAGCGCTACCGCGAGGGACTGGGCGAGCTGGCCGCCGACCTGCCGCAGGGCTTGCTGCTCACCTTCCTGCGCTGCTGGGTGCGGCTGTACGGCATCGTGAGCCTGGAAGTATTCGGCCATCTCGGCTTCGCGCTCGACGACGCCGAGCCGTTGTTCGAGCTCATGCTCGCGGAGACCGCGCCGCTCCTCGGCCTGGAGTACCAGCCGGCATCGTAGGCGAAAGCCAGGATCGTGCGCGACGATGCGCAGCGACGGGCCATGGAGTTCCTCCAGGAGCTTTGCGCGCCGCCCGGGCCTTCAGATGTTACTGATGAGTAGTTGTGCTCAGGCGCCGCGGGCCCGGGCGGCCCACGATGGGGACATGAGCACAACACCGCTTCGGCCCCACACCACTACCGCGTTCTACGCTCAGGCGGCGATCTCGTTCGGCGCCTCCCTGGTCCTGGTCGGTTTCGGGATCGCGTACCTGCCGGTCGGCCCCTGGCTGCGCGCCTTCCTCGCCGTCGGCGTCCTGTACACCATCACCTCGGCGTTCACGCTGGCCAAGTGCGTGCGCGACCGGCAGGAAGAGACCGACGTCGTCAGCCGGGTCGACCAGGCCCGGCTGGACAAGCTGCTCGCCGAGCAGGACCTGCTCCGGGTGGACACCCACTAACCTCCCCGGTCGCCCGCCGACCGCGGCCGGCCCGGCCGGAACCCTCCGCACTCGGCCCCCTCCCGATGGCCGGCCGTCAACTCCCTCCACGGTCGGCCATCTCTCCGGCGGCCGGCCGCCATCTCCTCCCCCCGGCGGCCGGCCGCCAACCCCCCTCCGCCCGGGCCGCCAACTCCCCTGTCCGCGGGCCGCCATCTCCCCTGCCCGGCCGGGCGCCGTCCCCTCCGGCGCCCGGCCGGGCAGAATAGCGTGGAAGTCCCGCTCCGAACCGACGAGAGGTGGCCAGTCGTGCAGCAGAAACGGCGGATCGCCTGATGGCCGCGCCCAGCGCCACGCAGGCAACGCTCGGCGACCAGGTGGCAGTCTTCATCGACCTGGAGAACCTAGCGCTCGGCGCCCGGGAGGACCTGCCCGGTCAGGCCGACCCGATCCCGTACAAGGCTCTCGAGCTGCTGGTCCGCGACTACGGCAACGCCTCGATCCGCCGGGCGTACGCCGACTGGTCCAAGCCCGAGTTCAGCCGGTACCAGCAGAACCTGGCCCAGAACGGGATCACGCTCATCCAGGTGACCAGGTTCGGGGCGCAGCAGAAGAACGCCGCCGACATCCTGATGGCGGTGGATGCGATGGAAGTGCTGATCACCCACCCCGACGTCGGCACGTTCATGCTGGTCGCGGGCGACGGCGACTACTCACCCCTGGTGCAGCGGCTGCGCGAGTTCGGGAAATGGGTGGTCGGCGTCGGCACCAAGGCCTCGGCCAGTTCCCGGCTGGTCGCGGTGTGCTCCGAGTACAAGTACTGGGGGACGATCGTGGCCGCCGTCAACCCGGCGGTGCGGGCCGAGGTGGGAGCCAACTTTGACATCGCCGACGTGAAACGGCTGGTGGTCGCGGCCATGAACGAGTCCCCCGACGATTCAGCCACCGGGTCGTGGCTGAAGAGCAAGATGCTGGCCCTCGACCCGGCCTTCGACGAGCGCAACTACGGGGCCAGCAGCTTCCGGGTCCTGCTCAGCCGCCTGCCGGACCTGGTCGAGGTCAAGAAGGACCGGTCATCCCCGGACATGCGGGTCACCCTGGTGGGGCCCGGCCGCCCAAGGCGCCGCTGCACCCAAGGCAGCCGCCGCGCCCAAGGCAGCCGCCGCGCCCAAGGCAGCCGCCGCGCCCAAGGCAGCCGCCGCGCCCAGGACGCGGAGGAAGTCCGGGACCAAGCAGGCCCAGGCTTCCTGAACCGCCGGCACATCGGGCTGTGGGGCGCAGACGATCCCGGGCTGGCCGACAGCGACGGCTCCCACTGGTGGTACGGCAGGGTAGGAGTCAGCCGCTGACCGGATCGCCCGGGTCGGCGAGCCGGTGATAGGCGGGGGTGAGCAGGGTAACCAGGTCACTGCCCCTGACCACGACCGGCGGCGGCTCGAACGTACGCAGCAGCAGGTCGGGGGGTGCCGCCGGGACGGGCGGCAGGGCGCGCAGCCGGGCTGCGCTCATTCCCGGTGACCAGTAATCCGCGAGGCACTCGGCCAGCGGGCGGTCGGTGACGTCGATAAGCGGCCGGGCGGCCTCGGACTCCCCCGTGGTCCGCAGCCGCAGCGAGGCGAGCAGTTCCTCCCGGTCCCGGCCGCGCCAGGCCAGGATGCCGAACGGGTCAAGGTCAAAGGCCTCGGCGAGCACGTAGCAGACCGCGGCCAGGTGCTTGCACGGCACCTCCCAGTCCGGGCAGGAGCAGGACATCACCAGGTCCCGGGCCGACCGCGGGAACAGCGGCGTGCCGCAGTCGGCGAACACCTCCTCGATCTCCCGCGGCATCTCGCCGGCCAGCAGCCTGGCCCGGAACAGCGCCTGCCCGGCCAGCGCCTGTTCCACCCGCCGCCACTGCGGCGTGGTGAGCGGGGTGACCTGGATCCGCACCCGGTACGGCTTGGGCCGCGACCCCTGTACCTGGGCGGTCACGTAGCCGGTCGAGATCTCGAAGCCGAGCACCTGGCCGCGGCGGGCGTAGTTCCGGCCCCGGGCCAGCCGGCCCGTCATGCCGAACGACTCCAGCACGTCGATGAACCGGCGCGACCACCACTGCTCGCCGATGGTGCCCCGCTGGCTGCGCGCCCGGATGCCGCCCTCGACCTCGAGCGGGCGGGACGGTCCCCAGTCACGCCAGCTCATTCCGACACCGCCTCCGGCGACAGCGTGAGGACCTGGCGCAGGTCGGCCACTGACAGCTCGGTCAGCCAGCTCTCGCCGGTCCCGACGATCCGCTCGGCCAGCGCCTTCTTCTCCTCGATCATGGCGTCGATCCGCTCCTCCAGCGTGCCCACGCAGACGAACTTGCGCACCTGCACGTCCTTGCGCTGGCCGATCCGGAAGGCCCGGTCGGTGGCCTGGTCCTCAACCGCGGGGTTCCACCATCGATCGATGTGGATCACATGATTGGCGGCCGTGAGATTCAGCCCGGTCCCGCCCGCCTTGAGCGACAAGATGAACAGCGACGGTTCCGTTGCGTCCTGAAATTCGGAGACCATGGCGTCACGCTGTTTCTTCGGCGTGCCGCCGTGCAGGTACAGGACCGGGCAGCCGAGCCGGCTGGCCAGGTAGGGCTGCAGCATCCGGCCGAACTCCGCGTACTGGGTGAAGCACAGCGCCTGGTCGCCCTCGGCGATGAGCTCGTCGCAGATCTCCTCGAGCCGGGCCAGCTTGCCGGACCGGCCGTCGAGCCGGGAGCCGTCCCCGAGCAGGTGCGCGGGATGGTTGCACACCTGCTTGAGCTTGGCCATCGTGGCCAGCACCAGGCCGCGGCGCTCGATGCCCTCCTCGGCCGCCTCGATCCGGGCCAGCATGTCGTTGACGGTCGCCTGGTACAGGGACGCCTGCTCCGCGGTGAGGTTGCACCAGATCTTCATCTCCAGCTTGTCCGGCAGGTCGGAGATGATCGTCTTGTCGGTCTTCTGCCGGCGCAGGATGAACGGCCCGGTGATCCGCTTCAGCCGGTCCGCGGCCTCGTCGTCGCCGTTGCGCTCGATCGGCACCGTGTACCTCTTACGGAACCGCTCCGCCGGGCCGAGCAGGCCGGGACCCACGAACTCCATGATCGACCACAGGTCGGTAAGCCGGTTCTCGACCGGCGTGCCGGTCAGCGCGATCCGGGAGCCCGCGGGCAGCGCGCGCACCGCCCGGGCCTGGCGGGTGGCCGCGTTCTTGATGTTCTGGGCCTCGTCGCACACCACCCGGGCCCACTGGACCTGGCTCAGCGCATCGGTATCGCGGGTGGCCAGTCCGTACGTCGTGATCACCAGGTCGGCCGCGTTGACCGCGTCGGCGAACTCCTCGCCCGTGAGCCGGTCCGCGCCATGGTGCACGTACACCGTGAGGTCCGGGGTGAACCGCGCCGCCTCCCGCTCCCAGTTCCCGACCAGCGACATCGGACACACCAGCAGCGTCGGGCGACGCGGCGCCCTCCTGGACCGCCTCACGCTGGTTCGCCAGCAGACCAAGCAACTGGACCGTGTTGTGGCAGAGGATGCCTTCCGCGACGAAGTTGTGGTGCTCTTCAACCTCAAAGTCGTAGACCCAGCCGGTGTAGTCCACGTCCTCTACAGACGTGATGCGGGCGTAGAACACCTCCCGGTCCGCTCGTTCCGCAAGGGCATCCCTGATCACGCCGAGATCGATCGGATTGAAGCGGTCGTATGCGGCCAGCGTGGAGGCAGTCCATTTGCTTGCGGGTCGGGCGGCGTACTCGGCGGCAGCCTCGCCTGAAAGGATGCGATCCATCGCTGCGACCACCATACTCGTCGTCTTCCTTGATAGCTCCTGTGTACCAGTGAAATAAACGGCCCCAACGCCAAAGTGATTCATCGGAAGCCGGGTGAGGCGGCGCGCAGCGCCAGGGCAAACGACCCTGGAATCCCCTCGGTATTGGTGTTGGCCGTCGGCTCGCAAAGTTTCGCCAGCTTAGCTTGCTTAACCGGGTCAGAGAAGCCGACGAGGTCACAGAAGCGGCGGACCGAGTCACCGCCGATCAGTCCGATATAATACGTCCGGTAGATTCTCGAGCCGTTGGTAGCCCGCTTCTGCTTCTCGGTGATCCGCAGCCAGATCCCGAATCTGCGCAGCATGCAGGAAAGCTGGCGCATCAGCCACCCAGACGCCGAGCTGATCTCGACGCACCGCATCCTCGAAAGCACCGAGCCCTCGGCGCTGAAGTACTCGCGCAGGAACCGCCGGATCGTGTCATCGTCCGCGGCAACGATGAAGTCAGGGATGCGCTTATCGGCTGACCTCCTCCCCCAGGCATAGCCAAGATTCCTGAGCAGCGTTCGGTAGCCTGAACTTGTAATCGTCAGAAATGCGGCTCTATTGGCTGGCCTGCTGATCCAGGGATGCCCTATTTCGAACTTGAAAGTATTCGCAAGGAAATAAGCGACAAAAGCTGAATTGTCTTACCTAGTCCCATATCGTCGGCTAGGACGGCGCCGAGGCCGAGGTTGCCGAGGAAGGACAGCCAGGCCAGGCCGCGTTCCTGGTAGGGGCGGAGTTCCCCGTGGAACGAGGCCGGGGTGGGGACCGGGGCGAGCCTGTGGTCGGCCTGGCCGGACAGCAGGTCGCCGAGCCAGCCGTCGGCGTCCACGCCCACCACCGGCAGGTCGTCGTCCATGCTGCTCAGCCCGTCGCGCAGGGCCTCCTCGGCCGTGGTGGTCCCGGCCCGGCTGCGCTCCAGGAACTTCAGCGCGGCCTGCAGGTGCCGGTCGTCGAGTTCCACCCACTGGCCGCGCAGCCGGATCAGCGGGACCTTGAGCCGGGCCAGTTCCTCCAGTTCCTCCGGATCCAGCGCCTCGTCGCCGACCGCCAGGTCGTACCGGAAGTCGACCAGGTCCGTCATCCCGAACCTCGGCTTGCCGACGGAGCCGCCGCCCGCCGTGCTCCGCGTCCGGGTGGTGATCTTGAGGCCCAGCCGCGACTTGCGCCCGCCCGCCCAGTCCGGCAGCAGCACGCCGAAGCCGGCCCCGGCCAGCAGCGGGCCGGTCTGGCTCAGGAACCGGGCCGCCCCCTCGGTGTCGAGGCCGACCGCGACCGGGGCGGCGGACCGCAGCTCCTGGTCAAGCTCGGCGAACAGCCGGGAGGCCGTGCCGAGCCCGGCGAGCAGGTCCTCCTCGGGGTGCCTGATCCCGGCCGCCGCCCAGCCGCCCGCCGCGGCACCGGACCATATGTCCGCCGCGGGCAGCAGCAGGCTGGGGTCGTCGGTCGACTGCAGCGCGAACTCGACCGTCCAGGCGTCCGGGGTGTCGAGGTGTCGCCGGTGTCCGGGGTGCCCGCGCTACCCGGGACCGTCGAGGCGGCCAGCGTGTCCGGGTCGGCTGCCTCCGGCTCCACCAGGCGGAAGCAGGTGCGGACCGGCCCGGCCGGAACCTGCGCCGCGGCGCGCCACTGGTCCAGGGCCGCCGCGAGGTCCGCGGCCTCGGCCTCGTCCTGCGGCGTGGTCACGGGCACCTGCGCGTCCGCGCCGGCCAGGGCGGCCGCCCAGCGCTCGGCGACCGGGACCCGGGCCGGCCGGCGACCGCGCCGGTCGGGCAGCAGCGCGAATCCGGGCGCCAGGCCGAGCCTGGCCCGGGCCGCGGCGTCGGCGAGCGCGTCGAGGGCATCGGTCAGCAGTTGCGCCGACGCCGCGCTGGCCCCGTCGAGGGCGCGGCACAGCGGCGGCATCGCGGCCGCCAGGTCCCGGGCGCGCTGCGCGTCCGCGCCGGACAGCACGGGCCGCCAGCGGGCCGCGTAGCCGCCGTCCTCGTCGGCGGCCAGGGCCGGCAGGACGCGGCCGCGGGCGGCCAGGTCCGCGGCCTGCCGGGCCAGCGCGGCCAGGTAGGGCACGGATCCGCCGAGCACCGCCCGCGAGGATCCGGCGCCCGGCTCGCCGAGCGGTCCGAGCAGGTCGAGCGCGGCGGCGGGCTCGAAGGTCAGCGCGGGCACGCGCCAGGCGGCGAGCCCGGGCCGCGCGGCCGGCCGCGCGGGCACGGTCCTCCCTGATCAGCGCGGGCGAGGCCAGCGGCCCGTCCGGCGTGGCGGGCAGCCGCAGGGTCAGCTCGTCCTCGATGGCCTTGAGGGCCAGGTCCGCCGCTGGCCCGGCCAGCTCGGCGAGCACGTCGGCGAGGGCGTCCACGCTCCCGGCGAACGGGTGCGGCCGGGGCGCACGCGACGGGCGGCCGGGCCGGGGCGGGACGCTGGCCGGGCCCTCGGAGTCCTCGGCCCACAGGCTCAGCGCCCCGTAAGCCCAGATCCCGTGGATCACCAGCATGGCGAGCACCCCAGCAACGGCCCGGACCAACCGTTCAGCACGCTAATGCACATCCCACCAGGGGCCACCGACAAAACGACCAGCCCGCCGGCCGGTAGGCCGACGGCCGCTGGCTACCGCGGCGGTCACGCCACGAACGGCTCGGCTCCCGAGTCGGTGGCCATCGGGCGGCCGGCCGCGGCCCAGTCCTGCATCCCGCCCGCCACGTTGACGGCCTCCCAGCCGGCCGGCCGTGAGTGCTTGCGCGACCCGCGCGGAGCGCACCCCGGACCGGCAGATCACGTAGACCACCTGATCCTGCGGTATCTCGGCGGCGCGGGCGTTGAGCTCGCCCATCGGGATGTGCCGCGCGCCGGGCGCATAGCCCGCCGCCCACTCGTCAGGCTCGCGCACGTCCAGGAGCCACGCGCCCTCCGGCACGGCGGCCGCCGGTACCTCGGATGTCCCCGCTCTGTCACCGTTGATCAGCACTCCCTCGCGGCCCGGCCGCATATCCTCGCCATCGCTTCCCCACAGCCTACGGGTAACGGCGGCCCGGGAACGGCGAGCCGGGTGACGAGCCGGGAGATGACGGGCCGGGATGAGAAATCAGGGAGGTGACGGGCCGGGGTGAGAGGAGACGCCGTGATCGTTCGCGACGCGCGGCCCGATGAGCTGGCCGAGGTCGGCGAGATCCGGGTGGCCGCCTACGGGGCCGACGGCTTCATGTCGCCGGATTCCGGGTACGCGCCGATCCTGCGCGACCTGGGCCGGAACGGCGACGGCACGGTCCTGGTCGCGGTGGCCGGACAGACGACAGCCGGATCCTCGGGACCGTCATGCTGCAGCCCTGGCCGCACGCCGGCCAGGTGGTCGCCGGGCCGGACGAGGCCGAGATCAGGGCGCTGGCCGTGGTACCGGAGGCACAGGGCCGGGGAACGGGAGACGCCCTGCTCCGGGCCGTGATCGAGCGCGCCGCGCGGCAGGGTGTCCGGCACCTGGTGCTGCTGACGCAGCCGGAGATGGCGGCCGCGCAGCACCTGTACCAGCGCGCGGGCTTCCGCAGGCTTCCCGACCGCGACTGGTCTCCGGCTCCCGGGGTCACCCTGCTGGCCTACGGACTGGCCCTGACCAGCGACGGCCAGGCCGGGCCAGCCCCGGCTTAGCCGGGCCGGCGCCCGCCCGGATCAGGATTCGCCGCGCCGGTCCGGCGAGCTCGCCTGGGTCGTGTCCCCGGTCGCAGGGTCGGCGGCCGCGGGGCCCGAAGCGGCGGCTGTCTCGTTACGGCGAGCGGCGGCGTTGACCTTGCGCAGGTGCTTGGTCATCGAGCGGAACAGGAAGACGAGCACGATGGCCATGCCGAAGACGACGAGGAACGCCAGCGTCCCCGGCTCGGCGGAGCTGCTGGCCGAGCTCGCGGCCAGCGACCGTCACGAGCTCACCCCGCTTATCCCCTCACGCTGTCCCGTACCCCGGCGAACAGGTCGTCTTCCGGCTTCTCAGTATCCACCACCGACCTGGCCAGGTGAAAATCCTCGGTCGGCCACGCCGCGACCTGCACCTCCCGCGGGCAGGCGAACCAGCCGCCGTCGGGGTCGATCTGGGTGGCGTGGGCGAGCAGCGCCTGGTCGCGGATCTCGAAGAAGTCGGCGCAGGGCACCCGGGTGGTGATCTCCAGCCCGGGGTGGTCCGGGTTGTCCACCCACTCGTCCAGGCGCTCCGCGAACGGCGATTCCAGGCCGCGCCGCACCATCTCCTCGTGCAGGGCCATGAACCGGGCCTTGTGGAACGTGGCGAAGTAGTAGAGCTTGGCCGGCTGCCACGGCTCGCCGCAGTCGGGGTAGCGGTCCGGGTCCGCGGCGGCCTCGAACGCCTCGATGGTCACCTGATGGCACTTGACGTGGTCGGGGTGGGGGTAGCCGCCGTTCTCGTCGTACCCCAGGATCACCTGCGGGCGGAAGGCCCGGACGGCCCGCACCAGCGGGCGTGCCGCCGTCTCCAGCGGCTCCAGGGCGAAGCATCCCTCGGGGAGCGGCGGAAGCGGGTCCCCCTCGGGGAGCCCGGAATCGGTGAACCCGAGGAACTGCTGCCGGACGCCGAGGATCTCGCGGGCCCTGGCCATCTCCGCGCGCCGGACGCCGGCCAGGTCGGCGCGGATCTCCGGGCGGTCCATGGCCTTGTTCAGGATGTCGCCCCGCTCGCCGCCGGTGAGCGTGACGACCAGCACGTCCACGCCCTCCCTCGCGTAGCGCGCCATCGTCGCGGCACCCTTGCTGGACTCGTCATCCGGATGCGCGTGCACGGCCATCAGCCGCAGCGGCGCGGTGGCCCGCAGGACTGGTTCAACGTCCCCGGTCGTCGCGGCGGCGCTCACTCCCGCGGGATCGGTGGTCACGGCGGACAACAAGCTTCCCTTCATGGCTGATTTCCCGGCTAGCCCCGGCGCGGCACCCCCGCCCTCGCCGGGCTCAAGCGCCGGCAACGCCGGCGCCGACTGGCCATTGTGCTACACAACAAGCCCGTTCGGTTACGGCATTCCCGCGTCATCGCGGCCCGCCGGGGGCCCGCGCCGGCGGGCCGGCGTCCCATTGACATGGGCGACGTAGTTGCGGAGCCTTGTTAATCTCGAATGATTACCCCAGGGCCCGATCCGGGCCCGGCGGACGTCTGTTCCGCATCCAACCTAGGAGTTCTCGTGACCGAAACCCGCGACGACACCGTCACCTGGCTGACCCAGGAGGCGTATGACCGGCTCAAGTCGGAGCTGGATTACCTCACGGGTGAGGGGCGCACGGAGATCGCCAAGAGGATCGAGGCCGCCCGGGATGAAGGCGACCTGCGCGAGAACGGCGGCTACCACGCAGCCAAGGAAGAGCAGGGCAAGCAGGAGAGCCGCATTCTCCAGATCATGCACATCCTGGACAATTCCCGGGTCGGCGACCCGCCGCGCACCGACGGCGTGGTGGGCCCCGGCATGACCGTCACGGTCCGCTTCGCGGGGGACGAGGACGAGGTGACGTTCCTGCTCGCCTCGCGCGAGGAGAGCGGCGCGCCGATCGACGTGTACTCCCCCCGGTCCCCGCTGGGCAGCGCGATTTCAGGGAAGAAGGTCGGGGAGACCGCGACCTACTCGCTGCCGAACGGGAAGACCACGACCGTCGAGATCCTCGAGGCCGTCCCGTACGCCGGGATGTAGCCCCGCGGCGCCCAGCACGCAGTTCATGATCGCGGTGGCCGGCCCGGTCCGGTCACCGCGATCATGATTTTCTGGCCGTAACGGTCCTACGCCGCGAACTCGGGCTCGCTGGCCGGGGCCTCGGACGGTGGCGGCGGCGCGCTGCTGCGCAGCGGCACCTCCTTGATGAACCAGGCCAGCACGAACACCGCGAAGGCCGCGGGCACCGCCAGGTAGAACACGCCCTGGATCGCGTGCGAGATCGCGACGAACACGTCGTGCCGGATCAGCGCGGGCAGGTGGTTGACCGTGACCGGGTTGAGCTGCCCGTTCCCCGTGTTCAGGTGCACCCCGGGCAGCAGGCTGGTCATGCTCTCGGTCAGCCGCCGGGCGAAGACCGCGCCGAACAGCGCCACCCCGAGGGACCCGCCGATCTGCTGGAAGAACGTGCGCGAGCTGCTGGCCACGCCGATGTCGCGGGGCTCCACGCTGTTCTGCACGATGACCGAGGTGATCTGCATCAGGAAGCCCATGCCGATGCCGAGCACCGCGTAGTAGAGGCCCGACTCGAGCAGGGTGGTGTGCACGCCGAGGCCGGTCAGCAGGAGCATGGCGACCGTCATGATCGCGCCGCCGACGATCGGCATGAACCGGTACCGGCCGGTGCGCGTCATCACGAACCCGCCGATCAGCGACGTGACGGTCACGCCGAGCATCATCGGGATCAGCAGCAGCCCGCTGCCCACCGCGGACAGGTGCTGCACCGTCTGCTGGTAGAGCGGCAGGAAGGTGAGCGCGCCCAGCATGGCCACGCCGAGCAGGAAGCTCATCCCGGTGGCGACCGAGAAATTACGGTTCTTGAACACGTGCAGCGGCAGCACCGGCTCCGCGGCCCGCGTCTCGGTGAACAGGAACGCCGCGACAGCGGCCACGGCCACCACGGCCAGGCCCAGGATCTGCCCGGATCCCCAGCGGTACTGAGTGCCGCCCCAGGTGGTCAGCAGCACGATCGCGGTGGCCGCGATCGCGAGCATCCCCGCGCCCATGTAGTCGATCTTGTGCGGGACCTTCTTGTACGGCAGGTGCAGCGTGGCCCAGAGGTAGATCAGCGCCGCGCCGCCGACCGGCATGTTGATGTAGAAGATCCAGCGCCAGGACAGGCTGTCGGTGATGTAGCCGCCGACCAGCGGGCCCGCGATCATGGCCAGCATCATCGAGGCCATCATGTAGCCCATGTACTGGCCGCGCTCCCGCGGCGCGACCAGGTCCCCGATGCTGGCGATCACGCCGACCATCAGGCCGCCCGCGCCGAGCCCCTGCAGCGCCCGGAACAGGATCAGCTGGTCCATCGTCTGCGACAGCCCGGACAGCGCCGAGCCGATCAGGAAGATCACGATCGCGATCATCAGCCAGCGCTTGCGGCCGTAGAGGTCGCCGAGCTTGCCGTACAGCGGCGTGGTGATCGTGGAGGCCAGCACGTACGCGGTGACCACCCAGGACAGGTGGGTGACCCCGCCCAGGTCACCGACGATGCGCGGCAGCGCGGTGGAGACGATCGTCTGGTCGAGCATGGCGAGGATCAGCGCGAGCAGCAGTCCCGGCAGCACGACCAGGACCTCACGCTTGGGCCCGCTGACCGCGCCTCCCCCGGCTGCTGCGGCCGACTGGGTCTCCGCCATGCTTAGACTCCCCTCCACGTGGTGCGCGGCGCGGCACGCCAAGCGGTGCGCGGCGCGGCGCTTCTCAACCTACTTGCCGACCGGCTAGTATCAGGCGACAAGTTAGGATAAGCTGTTTGCTTACCGGCCGTCAAGTAAATTTGGCGGCACCGACGAGACTGGACGAGATTGATGAACGAGCAGGTACGCGGGGTAACGACGGTCGCCGAGATGGCGCCCGCCGCGGCTGCGCGTTCCGAGGGGCATCCCGCCGGAGAGCACCAGGCCGACGGGGACCAGGCGGGAGGCCACCACGCCGAGGGGCATGGCGCTCCGCACGAGGTGCGCGCCCGCAGCGACACCAGGGCGCGCATCCAGCAGGTGGCGCTGGAACTGTTCGCCGAGCAGGGGTACGACAAGACGTCGCTGCGCGAGATCGCCGAGCGGCTCGACGTCACCAAGGCCGCGCTCTACTACCACTTCAAGTCCAAGGAGGACATCGTCCGCAGCCTGGTCGAGGACTACTTCGGCCAGATCGACGCGCTGATCGCCTGGGCCAAGACTCAGCCGAGAACCCCGGAAACCCGCGACGAGATCCTCGGCCGGTACGTGCAGATCGTCGCGGACGGCAGCGACGTGTTCCGGATGCTGCACCACAACCAGGCCGCGCTGAACTCCCTGTCCTCGGCCAAGCAGCGCGGTGACCTGTTCCGGGAACGGATGACCGGGCTGATCGACGCGCTCACCGAGCCCCAGGCCAGCCTGCGGGAACGGCTGCGCGCCGCGATGACGCTCGGCGGGGTGAGCGTCGGCTGGATGTTCTTCGCCGACCAGGTGAAGGACCGCGGCGAGCTGTCCGAGGCGATTCTCGGTATCGCCTCCGACGTGGCCAAGGGCATCTCCGAAGACTAGTGCCGGACACGCCGTTGGTCCTCCGCTGCCGGGACGCCCGGCTGGCGGCGAGCCTGACCCGTCCGGACGGCACCTGCCGGGCGGCGCTGGCGGCGTTGCACCCGGCGGATGATCCGTCCCGGCGGCAGTTCCTGTTCGAGCACCTGGCCATGGTGCTGCCCGAGCGCGGCGTGGCCGTGCTCCGCTACGACCGCCGGGCGGCACCGCCGGGCCGGGACGTGCCGTACGAGCTGCAGGCCGAGGACCTGGCCCAGGGCCTGGCGGCTCTGGCCGAGGTGACCGGTCCGGTCCCCACGGGATTGTGGGGTTTCAGCCAGGGAGCCTGGGTGGCCCTGCTGACGGCGGCGCGCCGGGCGGATATCGCCTTCCTGGTCCTGGTCGGGTGCAGCGCGGTCAGCCCGGCCCGCCAGATGCGGTACGGAACCGCTGAGCAGCTCCGGCGGGCCGGGTTCGGCCCCGAGAGCCTGGCCGAGCTGGCCAGGTTGCGGGCCGCCTACGAGGGCTACCAGCGAGGCCAGCTGGCCCGCCCGCAGGCCCAGCAGGTGGTGGACGCGTATGCCGGCCGCGCCTGGTTCGGGCTGAGCTGGGTGCCGCGCGTCCTGCCGGAGGCGCCGGACTGGGACGACATGGACTTTGACCCGGCCGCGAGCATCGGCCAGGTCCGCTGCCCGGTGCTGGCGTTCTACGGCGCGGACGAATGGGTCCCGGTACCGGAGAGCATCGCCGTCTGGCGGACCGCGTATGCCGATCCGGCCCGGCTGGCCATTCACGAGCTCCCCGGGACCACTCACCACCCGACCTACGGCGGGCGGCGCGAGCTGGCCGCCATCAGCCCCGAGTACACCGCCCGGCTCACCGGCTGGCTCGACGACGTCATCTCCGGCGCGGCCTGACCCGCCCACCGCCCCGGGTACCGCGCCCTCTTGCCCACCGCCGCCGGGGTGCCGCGCTATCTCGCCCTACCGCCCCCGATCGTGCCGCCGGGCAGAACCTTGATCATGATGAGGCACGGGTTCCCGGGCCAGAGGCCGGTGATCTCCTCCAGGGGCTGGAACCCGACGCTGGCGTAGAACTGGCGGGTGCGCGCGTAGCCCGGGTCGGGATGGGACGGACCGAGCGTCTTGACCTGAAGGAACTCGACACCGTCGGCGCTCAGGTCGGATTCGAGCGCGGTGACCAGGGCCCGGCCCGCTCCCTGGCGGTGGACGGCGGGGTCCACGGCCAGCAGGTAGATCTCGGCCGAGCGGGGAAAGTGCCGCACCGCGAGCAGCACGCCAGCGGCCAGGCCCGGCGGACGGCCAGCCAGATCTGGCGGACGGCCAGCGGCCGGGTGCGGCGGACGGCCGGCGGACGCCGGGCCGCGCGGCCAGGCCAGGTAGGCGGGCAGCCGCCGGGCCGACTCGATGTACTCGAGCACCGAGGATTCGATGCCGAACCAGGCTGGCAGCTTGCGCAGCAGCCGCTCCACCGTGGCAGGGTCAGGTTCTCCCGACGTCACCCGCCAGCCCTGGTGTAGCGCGGACGGCCCGTGCCCCATCTACGCAACGTAGCGGCGGGACGCGAGGGCGGGATAGCGATTTTCCTGCCTGGCAGCTGCCGGCCACCGACCGGCCCGGGCGGGTCAGGGCGGGGCGGCGCTGGCGGCGGCGTGGACCAGGGGGAGGACCCGGTACTTGACCGGCGCGGCCAGGACGATCACCGTGGAGGTCCGCACCACCCCGGGCACGTCGACGATCGCGTCGATGACCCGCTGCAGGTCCGCGTTGTCGCGCGCGACCACGCGGCAGAGCATGTCGCCCGGGCCCGTGATCGTGTGCGCCTCCAGCACCTCCGCGATCAGCGCGAGCCGGTCCGTCACCGGGTCGTGGCCGCCGGCCTGGCGGATCTCCAGCGTCACGAAGGCGGTGACCCCGTAACCGAGCGCCGCGGGATCGACATCGGGCCCGAACCCGATGATGACGCCCCGGGACCTCAGCCGGTCCAGCCGCGCCTGAACCGTCCCCCGGGCCACACCGAGCCGCCGGGACGCATCCAGCACGCCGATCCGGGGCCTAGCCGTGAGCAGGTCGATCAGCCGCGCATCGAGCCTGTCGATCATTCGTACCTCCCTTCAGGCAGCATGGTGCCCAGTTGTACAGCGTTTTCCGGCCTAGAACTCTGCAAAGTGCATAGCAATCCAAGCCACAGTTGCACATCTTGATCTCCCTGATTGATGCTTTTCTTGACCTCGATGACGAGGGCAGGGAGGGTGACATGGCCACGTCGGCACAGCCAGGACCAGGGCAGCAGGAAGCGGTGACCGCGGCGGACGAGTTCCCCGTCACCGGCATGGACGCGGTGGTCTTCGCCGTCGGCAACGCGCGGCAGGCCGCCCACTTCTACTCGACGGCGTTCGGCATGCGGTGCGTCGCCTATCGCGGCCCGGAGACCGGCTGCCGGGACGAGGCCGCTTACGTGCTCGAATCCGGCGCCGCGCGGTTCGTGCTCCGCGGACCGGTGCGGGCCGGCACGGCCCTGGGCCAGCACGTAGCCGCGCACGGGGACGGCGTGATCGACCTGGCCATCACGGTCCCCTCGGCCGAGGCCGCCTATGATCTCGCGGTCTCCCGCGGGGCCACGGGCCTGGCCGAGCCCGAGGTCGTCGAGGACGCGCACGGCAAGGTGGTGCTCGCCGCGATCGCTGCCTTCGGCGATACCCGGCACACCCTGGTGGAGCGCACCAACTACAGCGGCCCCTACCTGCCCGGCTACGTGGCCGCCGGCCCGGTCGCCCCCGCTGGCGCCCGGCCGTTCTTCACCCAGATCGACCACTGCGTCGGCAACGTCCAGCTCGGCAAGATGGACGAGTGGGTGGAGTTCTACCGGCAGGTCATGGGCTTCACCAACATGAAGGAGTTCGTCGGGGACGACATCGCCACCGAGTACTCGGCGCTGATGAGCAAGGTGGTCGCGGACGGCAGCCGCAAGGTCAAGTTCCCGATCAACGAGCCGGCGGCCGGCAAGAAGAAGTCGCAGATCGACGAGTACCTGGAGTTCTACGGCGGCCCCGGGGTCCAGCACATCGCGCTGGCCACCGATGACATCGTGGCGGCGGTCCGCGGCATGCGGGCTGCGGGCCTGGACTTCCTCGACACGCCGGACAGCTACTACGAGACGCTCGGCGAGTGGGTCGGCGATACCCGGGTCCCGCTGGAGGAGCTGCGCGAGCACAGCATCCTCGCGGACCGGGACGAGGACGGCTACCTGCTGCAGATCTTCACCAAGCCGGTTCAGGACCGGCCCACGGTGTTCTTCGAGCTGATCGAGCGGCACGGGTCAGAGGGGTTCGGCAAGGGCAACTTCAAGGCGCTGTTCGAGGCCATAGAGCGGGAACAGTCGCGCCGCGGAAATCTCTGATACCCGGAGATACATCAGGACATACACCAGGGGGCATCCAGCACGTGCCGTCTGTACGTTCAGCTGACCGTCGTGCGTTCAGCTGAACAGCAGCTTATAGCCGGACTCGCGCAGCCGGCCGATGACGCTGTCGCAGTGCTCCGGGCCCCGGGTCTCCGCCTGCAGGAGCACCTCGACCTCGTCCACGTGCAGGCCCGGCGTGTTCCGCTCGTGCACCACGTCGAGCACGTTGGCGCCGAGCGCCGCCACCTCGGCCAGCAGCGTGGCCAGCGCGCCGGGACGGTCGGGCAGCGAGCAGCGGAAGGTCAAGAAGCGGCCGGCCGCGGCCAGGCCGTACCGCAGCACCTTGGCCAGCAGCAGCGGGTCGATGTTGCCGCCGGACAGCACGGCCACCACCGGCGGCTCGAAGGCCCGCGGGTGCTCCAGCAGCGCGGCCACCCCGGCCGCCCCGGCGGGCTCCACCACCTGCTTGGAACGCTCCAGGCAGAGCAGCAGCGCCCGGGAGAGACTCTTCTCGGACACGGTCATCATCCGGTGCACGCGCTCGGCCAGGACGGCGAAGGCCAGCTCGCCCGGGCAGGCCACGGCGATGCCGTCGGCCATCGTGGACCCGGGTGCCACGGTCACGGGGTGGCCGGCCGCGAGCGACGCGGGGAACGGTGCCACGGCCTCCGCCTGCACGCCGATCATGCGGACCGCCGGGGCGGCACCACGGGCCGCGACGGCGATGCCCGCGGCCAAGCCGCCGCCGCCGACCGGGACCACGATCGTGCGCACGTCCGGGCACTGCTCGATGATCTCCAGGCCGACGGTGCCCTGGCCGGCCAGCACGTCCGGGTGCTCGAAGGGATGGATGAAGATCGACCCGCGGGAGGCCGCGAGTTCCTCGGCCCGGGCCAGGGCATCCTCAACCGTGCTGCCGTGCAGGACGACGTCGGCCCCGTACGACCTGGTGGCCTCGACCTTGGGCAGCGGCGCGCGCTCCGGCATGACCACCGTGGCCCGGGCACCGAGCCGGGCGGCCGCGAACGCGACGCCCTGAGCATGGTTGCCCGCGCTGGCGGCGATGACCCCGCGAGCGCGCTCCGCGTCGGACAGCCGGAAGATACGCAGGTAGGCCCCGCGGGCCTTGAACGACCCGGTGCGCTGCAGGTTCTCGCACTTCAGGTAGACCGGCCCGCCGACCTGCTCGGAGAGCGCCCGGGAGTGCAGCATCGGGGTGTGCAGGACGACATCGTCGAGGACCTTGCGCGCTGCGGCCACGTCATCCGGACCCGGAGGGGAAGACGTCGTCATGCATGAAGTCTGTCACCGCTCAGGGAGCACCGGGACGGCCCGGCCGCCGGCCCGGTATCGGCTCAGTCCGGGGTCCGGTAACGGCTCAGTCGCCGGTCCAGTAGCGGTCGCCGGCCAGGATGAGCGCCGCGGCGCCGACCAGCCCGGCGCTCTGGCCGAGCGCCGCGGGCACCACGCGGACCTGGCGCGCGAACTTGAGCCGGGCGTGCGCGTGCAGTGACTCCTCCAGCGGCTCGAACAGCAGGGCGCCCGCCTGGGAGAGCCCGCCCCCGATCGACACCACCTCCAGGTCGCACAGCAGGGTGGCGGATGAGATGGCGATGCCCAGGGCCCGTCCCGCCCGGCGCATCGCGGCGAGGCCGATCGGGTGGCCCTGGGCGCCGTCGTCGGCCAGGTCCTTGGCCGTGGCGTCCGGCTGGCCCGGGCGCCAGCCCTCGCGCTGGGCCCAGGCCACCAGCGCAGGACCGCGCGCGATCGCCTCCAGGCAGCCCCGCCCGCCGCAGGCGCACTCGGGCCCGTCCTCCGGGTCGACCACAACGTGCCCGATGTGGCCCGCGTTGCCGGAGGCTCCCACGATCACCCGGGAGTCCAGGATCAGCCCGCCGCCCACCCCGGTCGAGACGACCATGCCGAGCACGTTGTCCGCGCCCCGGCCCGCGCCCCGCCAGTGCTCGCCCGCGACCAGGCAGATCGCGTCGTTGTGCACCCGGACCGCGGCCCCGGCGAAGCGCTCCCGCAGCCGGGCGCGGAGCGGGAACGACCGCCAGGCCGGGATGTTGAGCGGCGAGACCAGGCCGACCGGCCACTCCATCGGGCCGCCGCAGCCGGCGCCGACACCGGCCAGGCCGGCCGGCGAACAGATCCCGGCCGCGTCGAGCACCCGGCCGGCCAGCGCCTCCAGCGTGCGCCACAACTGCTCGGAGTCCAGCTCACGGGGGGTAGGAACCTGAGTCCAGTTATTCAGCCGGCCGCTGGGTTCCACCACGGCCGCGGCCAGCTTGGTCCCGCCGACGTCGATGGCCAGCGCCGGTTCGCGCTCAGCCAAACCCAGCCTCCCAAGATGCGGATCTCTCTACCATGCACATAGTGTCGAAGGGTGACGCCACAGAGCCAGCCCCAGTCGACGACAGAAATGCCAGCTCCCCCGGCGGCCCGGACCCTCGGTGAACTGCGCGCCAGCGGTCACGAATTCGCCACCGTCAAGGAGGAAATGCGCAGGAACCTGCTGGCCCGGATGCGCGCGCGCGAGGACGCCTTCCCCGGGATCATCGGCTTCGGCCAGACGGTCCTGCCGCACCTGGAGCGGGCCATCATCGCCGGGCACGACGTGATCCTGCTCGGGGAACGGGGCCAGGGCAAGACCCGGCTGATCCGCACGCTCACCGGCCTGCTCGATGAGTGGACCCCCGCGGTCGCCGGGTGCGAGATCAACGACCACCCGTTCGCCCCGGTGTGCGCGCGATGCCGCCGCCTGGCCGCCGAGCAGGGCGACGACCTGCCGATCATCTGGCGCCACCGGGACGACCGCTACGGCGAGAAGCTGGCCACCCCCGACACCAGCGTGGGCGACCTGATCGGCGACATCGACCCGGTCAAGGTGGCCGAGGGCCGGACGCTCGGCGACCCGGAGACGATCCACTTCGGCCTGGTGCCGCGGACCAACCGCGGCGTCTTCTGCCTGAACGAGCTGCCCGACCTGGCCGAGCGCATCCAGGTGGCGCTGCTCAACGTGCTGGAGGAACGCGACATCGGCGTCCGCGGGTACGCGCTGCGGCTGCCGCTCGACCTGGTCCTGGTGGCGAGCGCGAACCCGGAGGACTACACCAACCGGGGCCGGATCATCACGCCGCTCAAGGACCGGTTCGGCGCCGAGATCCGCACCCACTACCCGGTGTCGCTCGACGCGGAGCTGGCGCTGATCCGCCAGGAGTCGCGGGTGGCCTGGGACGATCAGGATCCCGGTGCCCTGCTGCCCGAGCACCTGGTGCAGGTCATCGCGAGATTCACCCGCCTGGTGCGCGCCTCGCCGGCGGTGGACGCGCGGTCCGGCGTCTCGGCCCGGTTCGCGATCGCGGCGGCCGAGGCCGTGGCGGCCTCCGCCGTGCGCCGGGCCGCGATCACCGGGGAGCAGCAGCCGGTGGCCCGGGTCTGCGACCTGCCCAGCGTGGTGAGCACGCTGCGCGGCAAGGTCGAGTTCGAGGTCAGCGAGGAGGGCCGGGAGCAGGAGGTGCTCGATCACCTGCTGCGCCGGGCGATCGCCGAGACCTTCCGCTCGGCGCTGGGCAACGCGGACCTGAGCGGCCTGCTGGCGAAGTTCGCCGAGGGCGGCAGCGTGGAGTCGGGCGACCTGGTTCCCGCCGACGACCTGCTGCGCAGGATCGGGGACGTCCCCGGCCTGGCCAGGATCATGGACCGGCTCGCCATGGACGGCAGCGAGTCCTTCGGGCAGGCCGCGGCGGCGCTGGAGTTCGCGCTGGAGGGCCTGTACCTGATGCGCAGGCTGTCCAAGGACGTCGTCGACGGCGCCTCGGTCTACCGCACATGACGAGCGAGCCAAAGGGCGCGGCGGCTTCTGGACTGAGGAGCGAGGGAGCCTGCGACCGAGCGACGAGGGAAGAAGGCGCGTCAAAGCGCCCGGAGGCGAGCGAGGCAAAATGAGCGTGAGCGGCTACCGGTACGGCCCTTACCACGACGGGCCGGATCCGCTCGAGCCGCCCTATGACGTGCGCGGCGCGGTGGACGAGCTCGGCGAGTCGGTCCTCGACGGATCGGACCCCGCCAGCGCGCTGCGCGACCTGCTGCGCCGGGGCATGTCGGGTCACCAGGGCCTCGATGACCTGCTCCGCCGGGTCCGCGAGCGGCAGCGGGAGTTGCGCGACCGGGGCCGCCTGGACGGCATCCTGGAGCAGGCCCGCGCGCTGCTGGACACCGCGGTCGGGCAGGAACGGGCCGAGCTGTTCCCCGACCCCGCCGACGACGCCCGGCTGCGGGAGGCCGAGCTCGACGCGCTGCCGCAAGACACCGCGCAGGCCATCCGGCAGCTGGCCGACTATGACTGGCGTTCCCCGGCGGCCCGGCAGACCTTCGAGAAGCTCAAGGACCTGCTGCGCCGCGAGGTGCTCGACAGCCAGTTCCGCGGCATGAAGCAGACCCTGCAGCAGCCCGACCCCGCCGCCATGCAGCGGGTCAAGGACATGATGGCCGCGCTCAACGCGATGCTGGAGGCCGACGCCCAGGGTGCCCACACCCAGCAGGACTTCGACGACTTCATGGAGCAGTACGGGGACCTGTTCCCCGACTCGCCCGGCAACCTGGAGGAACTGGTCGACTCGCTGGTCCGCAGGATGGCCGCGGCGCAGCGGCTGCTGAACTCGCTGACCGACGAGCAGCGGGAAGAGCTGGCCGGGCTGATGGCGCAGACGCTGGAGGACGCCGGGCTGGCCGCCGAGATGTCCCGGCTGGCCGACGCGCTGCGCACCCGCCGCCCCGACATGGACTTCGACGGATGGCCGGGCGAGCAGATGACCGGCCAGAACCCGCTGGGCCTGAGCGAGGCGACCACCGCCCTGTCCGAGCTGGCCGACCTGGCTGACCTGGAGGACGCGCTGCGCCAGGACTACCCGGGCGCCCGGCTCGACGACATCGACGAGGAGGCGGTGCGGCGCGCGCTCGGCCGTCAGGCCGTCGACGACATGGAGGCGCTGCGCCAGATCGAGCGGGAACTGGAGCGCCAGGGATACCTGCAGCGGACCGACGGCAAGCTGGAGCTGACCCCGAAGGCCGTGCGCCGCCTGGGCGAGACCGCGCTGCGCCGCGTGTTCGCCGACCTCCCCGAGGGCGGCAGCGGGGACCACGACCAGCCCGACGCCGGGCAGGCCGGGGAGTACACCGGCAGCACCCGGCCGTGGAGCTTCGGCGACGAGCAGGCGATCGACACCCCGACGACGGTGCGCAACGCGCTGCTGCGCGGCGGCCTGCCCGAGGAAGACGGCCCGGTCCGGCTCTCGGTCAGCGATTTCGAGGTCGGCGAGACCGAGCGGCGGACGGCGGCGGCCGTCTGCCTGCTCGTCGACCTGTCGTACTCGATGGCGCTGCGCGGCACCTGGGGGGTGGCCAAGCAGACCGCGCTGGCCCTGCATGCCCTGGTCCGCAGCAAGTACCCGCAGGACTCGATCCAGGTGGTCGGCTTCTCGAACTACGCGCGGGAACTGCGCGAGACCGACCTGGCCGGGCTGGGCTGGGACATGGTCCAGGGCACCAACCTGCACCACGCGCTGATCCTGGCCGGGCGCTTCCTGGACCGCCGGCCGGAGCAGAACCCCGTCGTGCTGGTCGTGACCGATGGCGAGCCCACCGCGCACCTGCGCCGCGACGGGCAGTCCTGGTTCGACTGGCCCCCGTCGCCGGAGACGCTCGAGCTCACGCTGGCCGAGGTGGACAAGATGACCAGGCGCCGGGCGACCATGAACATCTTCATGCTCGCCGAGGACGTGCGGCTCACCACCTTCGTCGAGGAGGTGGCGCGGCGCAACGGAGGCCGGGTGCTCCGCGCGATGCCGGAGAACCTGGGCGAATACGTGGTCAGGGACTTCTTGCGATCGCGCAGGAAAAGCCGTAAGTAGATTTTACTTTCGTCGCTTTTGGGAAGTCCTCCGCTCCGGGCCCTGCCCGTAGTACCGTGCCGCAGGTAGTGAACCCAAGGACGGCATGAAGGCGGCCGGCGGCGCGCGGCGCTGCGGCCTTCTAGGAGGAAAAACTGTGAGTAGCACAAGCGTGTCTGGCGGCACCTCGACCAGCAAGAAGCCGCTGGTCATCATCCTGGCCGTGATCGGGATACTAGCGATCATCGTCGGGGTCCTCTACATGGTGGCCGGGACCTCGCTGCCCAGCTTCCTGACGGCGGGCAGCCACGTTCACAAGGGCAACCACCTCGCCCGGGGCGGCGTCGCGCTGGTCCTGGGCGTGGCCTGCCTGATCGGCGCCTGGTTCAGCAGCAAGACGAAGTCCAGCAGCTAAGCGGGAGCGGCCCGCATCCCGCCGTCCCGGGCCCGGGTCCCGGGAGCCGCCGGCCCGGGCCCGGGGTCTCGCGCGATGACGACCAGGTCGGCATCCTGCTCGCTCAGTAAGCTCAACCTGGTTGTCGGGGACCTAAAGTGGGCCCAGCCCATCTTCGAGGAGGAGCACGTGAGTTCAGCAAGCACATCGGGGGCGCCGTCGGGGGCGCCGTCGGGCCGCGGCCCGCTGGTGATCGTCCTGACCGTCATCGGGATCCTGGCCATCATCGCCGGGATTCTCTACGTGTCCGGCGCGGCGAACTCGATCCATTTCATGGTCGGCAGCGTCCACCACGGCCACCACCAGATCCGGGCCATCGTCTCGTTCGTCATCGGCATCGCCTGCCTGATCGGGGCCTACATCGCCAGGACGAGGCCAGCCGGCGGCACCAGCCCGAGCGCCAGCGCCAGCGGGAATGTCGCCGCGAGCGGGAACGCCAGCGAGGCCGGGGGCGCCGCCGGGAGCGGGACCGCGAGCACCAGCGGTACCGAGAGCGGCAGCACCAGCACCAGCGGGAGCTAGGAAGGTCCCCGGGGTCCGTTCAAGATCAGGCCGATGGCACGCGGCCCGGCCCTAAGATCAGCACATGTCCTTCGCCGACCGGCTCGTGCTCTGGCTGCATATCGGCTTTGCCATCTTCACGATCGGCCCGGTCACGGTGGCGATCATGTCGACGCCCCGCTACATCAGGCGGCGCAATCTGGTGATCCTCCGGTACCTGTACCGGATCACGCGCCTGTTCGCGATCCTCTCCCTGGGCGTGCTGATCGCCGGCCTGATCCTCGCCCGCCTGAAACACGACTTCAGCAAGCCGTGGCTGACCGTCTCGATGACCCTTTTCGTCGTCTCGCTGGTGCTGCTCGTGCTGATCGTGCGCGACCAGCACCGGGCCATCGCGATCCTGGACGACGCGGAGGCCACGGCCGCCGAGGTCGCTGAGGTCGCCGCCGCGCCCGAGGCCGGCCAGCCCGGCCCGGACACGGCGGCGGCCGCCACGGGCGAGAGCCCCGGGCCGGCCCCGCTGCCGGGCGACCCGCCGGCCGCGGGCGCGCACCTCGGGCACGTGGAACGCGGCCGGATCGCCTCCCTGGGCGGCGTGGTCAGCCTGATCTGGCTGGTGATCCTGGTCCTGATGGTCTGGAACGGCTGACCGGCCGGATCAGCCGAGCGCGGAGCGGAGGTCCTCCAGCAGGTCCTCGCCGGTCTCGATGCCGACCGACAGCCGGACCAGGTCGGCGGGCACCTCCAGCGCCGATCCCGCCGCCGACGCGTGCGTCATCCGCCCCGGGTGCTCGATCAGCGACTCCACCCCGCCGAGCGACTCCCCCAGCGTGAACAGCCGGGTCCGGCCGCACACCGCCACCGCCTCGGCCTCCCCGCCGGCCGACCGGAACGACACGATCCCGCCGAACCCGCGCATCTGCTTGGCCGCCACCTCGTGACCCGGATGCGATGGCAGCCCCGGGTAGAACACCTCGGCGACCTTCGGATGCGCGGCGAGCAGGTCGGCCACCCGCTGCGCGTTCTCGCAGTGCCGGTCCATCCGCACCCCGAGCGTCTTGACCCCCCGCAGCGTGAGCCAGGCGTCAAACGGGGCGGCTGCCGTTCCCGTTGCGTTCTGGATGTAGGCGATTTCTTCCCCTAGCCCGGCATCCGCAACGATCAGCGCGCCTCCGACCACGTCGGAATGACCGCCGATGTATTTGGTGGTGGAATGCACCGCCACGTCGGCGCCGAGCGCCAGCGGCTGCTGCAGGTACGGGGAGGCGAACGTGTTGTCGACCGCGAGCAGCGCGCCCGCCTCGTGCGCGATTTCCGCCAGCGCGGTGATGTCGGCCACCGACAGCAGCGGGTTGGTGGGCGACTCGACCCAGATCACCCGCGCGGGCCGGTCCCGCAGCGCGCCGCGCACGGCGGCCGGCTCGGACATCGGCACCGGCCGGTAGCTGACACCCCATTCCCGGAGGACCCTGTTGGCCAGCCGGTACGTCCCGCCGTAGGCGTCGTGCGGGATGAGCACGTGGTCCCCGGGCCGGCACACCGTGCGCAGCAGGCCGTCCTCGGCCGCCATCCCGGACGCGAACGCGAGCGCCCGGGTGCCGCCCTCCAGCGCGGCCAGGCATTCCTCGAGCGCGCCCCGGGTCGGGTTCGCGCTCCGGGAGTAGTCGTAGCCCTCGATCCAGCGTCCCGGGCCGTCGGCCACCCCCTGCAGGCGCCCTCCGCGCAGGCCGCCGACCCCGTCCTGCTTGTACGTGGAGACCTGGTAGATCGGCGGGACCACGGCCCCGGTCGCCGGGTCCGGCTCCTGGCCCGCGTGAATGGCCAGCGTCTCAAATCCATCTGGTTTCATCTGCCCCATCCCTCCCGCCCCCCGTTCGTCCCGCCCGTATCTCGCTCGCTGCTCAGGCCGTCCCGGCGGCCAGGTACGTCAGCACATCTTGCCGCGTGATCATCCCGGCCGGCTTGCCTTCGACCAGGACCACCGCGGCGCCCGCCTTCTCCATGGCCCGGACCGCGGTGCTGACCGGCTCACCGGAGCCCACCATCGGCAGCGGGTCGGACATGTGCCCGGCGACCGGGTCCTGCGGCCGGGCCCGGCCCGAGACCAGCGCCTCCAGCAGGTCGCGCTCCACGATGGAGCCGATCACCTCGGCCGCCATCACCGGCGGTTCCGCGCTCAGCACCGGCAGCTGCGACACGTCGTACTCGCGCAGGCTCTCGATCGCCGCCGCCACGCTCTCGTCGGGATGAGCGTGCACGAACGGCGGCAGGCCGCCCGGCTTGCTCTCCAGGATGTCCGCGACCCGCGGCTCGGCCGTCTCTTCGGCGAGGAAGCCGTAGTCGGCCATCCAGTCGTCGTTGAAGATCTTCGCCAGGTAGCCACGGCCGCCGTCGGGCAGCAGCACCACGATCACGTCGTCCGGCGCGGCGGCCTGCGCCACCCGCAGCGCGGCGACCACGGCCAGCCCGCTGGACCCGCCGACCAGCAGCGCTTCCTCGCGGGCCAGCCGGCGGGTCATCCGGAAGGACTCGGCGTCGCTGACCGCGATGATCTGGTCGCAGATGTTCTTGTCGTAGGTCTGCGGCCAGATGTCCTCGCCGACCCCCTCGACCAGGTACGGGCGGCCGGTTCCGCCGGAGTACACCGAGCCCTCGGGGTCGGCGCCGATGACCCGCACCCGGCCGCCGGAGGCCTCCTTCAGGTACCGGCCGGCGCCCGAGATCGTGCCGCCGGTGCCGATCCCGGCCACGAAGTGGGTGACCTTGCCCTCGGTCTGCGCCCAGATCTCCGGGCCGGTGGTGTGGTAGTGCGAGGCCGGGTTCTCCGGGTTGGCGTACTGGTCAGGCTTCCAGCCGCCCTCCGTCTCCCGGGCCAGCCGGTCCGACACCGAATAGTAGGAGTCAGGGTGATCCGGGGAGACGGTGGTGGGGCACACGACGACCTCGGCGCCGTACGCCCGCAGCACGCTGATCTTGTCCTGGCCGACCTTGTCCGGGCAGACGAACACGCACCGGTAGCCCTTCTCCATCGCGACGATGGCCAGGCCGATCCCGGTGTTGCCCGAGGTCGGCTCGACGATCGTGCCGCCGGGGCGCAGCTCGCCGGAGGCCTCGGCCGCCTCGACCATGCGCAGCGCGATCCGGTCCTTCACCGACCCGCCGGGGTTGAGGTACTCGACCTTGGCCAGCACCTGGGGCCGGTCCCCGCGGGTCACTCGCCTGAGCCTGATCAGCGGCGTGTTGCCGAACAGCTCGATCAGGGAATCGTGTACCTGCATGCTCACCACCTTGCTCTCAGGCCACCGACGCTATCCCACCGGGCCGGGTAACCAGGTCAGCTGGTGAATTAGCCGCAGGCGCGGCATAAGCTACTTCCGGGTTAACCATTAGTTTGGGGGATCGTCATGCCCGAGGCAGTCATCGTCGCCACCGCGCGCTCGCCGATCGGCCGGGCGTTCAAAGGCACGCTCACCAGCATCCGTCCCGACGACCTGGTCGCTCAGATGGTCACCGCGGCCCTGGCCAAGGTGCCGCAGCTGAACCCGGCGGACATCGGCGACCTGATCCTCGGCTGCGGGCTGCCCGGCGGCGAGCAGGGCTACAACATGGCGCGCGTGGTCGCGGTCCTGCTCGGCTACGACGGACTGCCGGGAACCACGGTCACCCGGTACTGCTCCTCATCGCTGCAGACCACCCGGATGGCGTTCCACGCGATCAAGGCGGGCGAGGGCGACGCGTTCATCTCCGCGGGCGTCGAGTGCGTGAGCCGGTTCGCCAAGGGCAGCAGCGACAGCTGGCCGGACACCAAGAATCCCGTGTTCGACGCGGCCGAGGAGCGCGGCGGCAAGCTGGCCGAGGGCGGCGCGCCGGTCTGGCACGACCCGCGGCGCCGCGGCGAGATCCCCGACATCTACATCGCGATGGGCCAGACCGCGGAGAACGTGGCGGCGCTGCGCGGCATCTCCCGGCTGGAGCAGGACGAGTTCGGCGTCCGGTCGCAGAACCTGGCCGAGAAGGCGCTGGCCGACGGGTTCTGGCAGCGGGACATCACCCCGGCGACGATGCCGGACGGCACCGTGGTGTCCGCGGACGACGGCCCGCGCCCGGGCACCACGCTGGAAAGGGTGGCCGCGCTGAAGCCGGTGTTCCGGCCGGACGGGACGGTCACCGCGGGTAACTGCTGCCCGCTGAACGACGGCGCCGCCGCGGTGATCGTCATGAGCGACACCCGGGCCGCCGAGCTCGGGATCACGCCCCTGGCCAGGATCGTCTCCTCCGGGGTCACGGCGCTGTCCCCCGAGATCATGGGCCTGGGCCCGGTCGAGGCGTCACGGCGGGCGCTGGCGCGAGCCGGGATGACGATCGACGACATCGACCTGGTGGAGATCAACGAGGCGTTCGCCGCCCAGGTGATCCCCTCCTACCGGGACCTGGGCATCGAGGAGGACAAGCTGAACGTCAACGGCGGGGCGATCGCCGTCGGGCACCCGTTCGGCATGACCGGGGCGCGGATCACCTCGACGCTGCTGAACAGCCTGCAGTTCCACGACAAGGCCTTCGGCCTGGAGACCATGTGCGTCGGCGGCGGCCAGGGCATGGCGATGATCTTCGAGCGGTTGTCCTGACCGCCTCCGCCAACGCCGTATTACAGAATGGTGACATCCGGGGGGTTGTCAGGCGCCCCGCCGTGGTGCAGTCTCGTCTGGAAGGGGTTCACCGCCCCGCGGCCTTGGGCAGCACCTGGAGGTGCCACTTGTCTGTGTTCCACTCTCCGGAGATGCACAAGAACCTGATCGCCCGCATCCCCTCGGTCACCGGACGTGACCTCCGAGAGTGGTTCCGGAGCCTGGAGAATGGGCCCGCGTTCCTGCGGTGTACCGAACGCGCTCACTGGCTGGCCGACGAGCATGGCCTGACGCACGGCTACGCCAGCGCGATCGTGCACGAGTACGAGATACAGCGCAGCATCAGACTGAACTTCTGACGTGGACCCGCAGCACGCCAGGGAGTTCCTGCGCGTCCACCATCATGCCGTGCTGGCCACGACCCGCACCGATGGCCGGCCACAGCTGTCACCCGTGACCGCCGGCGTGGATGCCGAGGGCCGGATACTGATCAGCACCAGGGAAACCGCGATGAAGGCCAAGAACCTGGCCCGCGCCCCGCGCGCCTCGCTGTGCGTGCTGAACGACGGCTTCTTCGGGGAGTGGGTCCAGGCCGAGGGGACCGCCGAGATCGTCCACCTTCCCGAGGCGATGGACCTGCTGGTGGACTACTACCGGCAGATCTCCGGCGAGCATCCCGACTGGGATGACTACCGCGAGGCCATGCGCCGCGAGCGCCGGGTCATGGTCAGGATCACGATTACCCGGGCCGGCCCGGACGCCAGCGGCTGATCCCTGACCGCCGGCGATCGCCGGCTGATTCTCCCCTCATCGCTTCAGCAAAACCCCAGGCAGCTATGTGTTCGCGCCGGCCTGACGCTCAGGTTCTGTTCATTCCCGGCAAAGCACATACCAAGGAACATGCAACAGAAAATGCAAAAGAACGCTGAAGTACTTTTGGGAAACCGGCCCCCGGGCAATGGCGTACCCAATGAGGTCGCACGAGTTAATTACGGCCCGGCGGCAATCGGAAGCGTGCCGACGAGATCGGCGTTCCAGCGGACTGCCGGAACGGACGGTCAGCCACAGGACCGCGGCGGGGCGCGGGGTGAAGGCAGCTCAGGCGTACCCCCGGTCGGAGTCGAACCGACACTGGGGACCCTTTTAGGGGGCCGGCCTCTTCCCTTGGGCTACGGGGGCTCAGAGATGATACCCCGCGCCGTTCGGATAATGCACGCATAATGGAATTACGGTGAGCCCCTTTCTCAACCAATTACACCAATCTAATTAGCCCGATCTGCCAACAGATACGGCGCGTAACTATTCTACGGGAACATATACGGTCTGTAAGCAGATCGGCCAGACGGCGCGTTACCGGCCGGCGTACCGACGCGCCCGGCCGAACACCTCGTCCAGCATGACGTCGGTCACCCGGCCGGTGAAGGTGTTCTGCTGGCTCGGGTGATAACAGCCGATGACCAGCACCGGCGTCCCGTCCGGGCCAGGTACCAGAGCTTCCGCGCCGTGACCGAACAGCGGGCGGGGCCTGGGTACCGCGAATCCCGCGGCCGCCAGCTGGGGCCAGATGGCCTGCCACGCGAAGTGGCCGAGGCACACCACGGAGCGCAGGCCGCTGGCGACGAACCCGAGTTCCGCCGCCAGCCAGGGCGCACAGGTATCCCGCTCGTCCACGGACGGCTTGTTCTGCGGCGGCGCGCACCGCACCGCCGCCACCATGCGCGCGCCCAGCAGCCGCTGGCCGTCCCCGGCCGCGACGCTCGTCGGCTGGGCGGCGAGGCCGGCCCGCCACAGCGAGGCATAGAGCACGTCCCCGCTGCGGTCACCGGTGAAGATCCGCCCGGTCCGGTTTCCGCCGTGCGCGGCAGGCGCCAGGCCCACGACCAGTACCCGCGGCCGCTCCGCTCCCCAGCCGGGAATCGGCCGCCCCCAGTACCGCTCGGCCCGGAAGGACCGGCGCTTGGCCGCGGCGACCTGCTCCCGCCATGCGACCAGCCGCGGGCAGGCGCGGCACACCGACTGCCGCGCGACCAGTTCGGTCAGCGTCCCGGCCGTGGCCGCGAGCCTGCGCACCGCGGCGGGGCTCTCGGCGACGGGCGTAGCGGGCGTGGCCGGGTCATCCGGCCAGCCCGTGCCGGGCGGTACCGGGCTCCCCGTGCCGGGCGGCACCGGGCTCCCGCGTGCTGGTCACCGGCCGCTCACGACCATGGACCAGGCCATCCCGTCCAGGATGTCGTGCTCGCTGGCCACGACCTCGGCGAAGCCGAACCTGGCCAGCACCCGGTCGAGCACCAGCGCGCCCGCGGCGATCACGTCGACCCGGCCGGGGTGCATCACGGGGATCCTGGCGCGCTGCTGGTAGGGCTGGCCGAGCAGGTCACGGGCAATATCGTGCACCGTGAAGGCGGGGACCCGGGCCAGGTGGATCCGGGCGGGATCATAGGCGGGCAGCCCGAGCGCGATCGCGGCCACCGTGGTGACCGATCCGGCCAGGCCGATCAGGGTGCGGGCGCTGCTCACCGGGACCTTCGCCGCCACTTCGTCCAGCGCCGCGTCGATGTCGGCGGTAGCGGCCGCGACCTCGCCGGGCCGAGGCGGGTTCGTGTGCAGGTGCCGTTCGGTCATCCGCACGCAGCCGATGTCGACCGACACCGCGGCCACCGGGTCGGCCGCGTCCGGCCCGCCGGCGCCGAGCACGAACTCGGTGGATCCGCCGCCGATGTCCATCACCAGGTAGGGCGGCAGCGGATCACCGGGCCTGGCGGCCGCGAACTCCGCCGTCGCCCCGGTGAACGACAGGCGAGCCTCCTCGTCGCCGCTGAGTACCTCGGGCGGTACGCCCAGGATCGCGGTGACCCCGCGGATGAATTCCCCGCCGTTGGCCGCGTCCCTCATCGCGCTGGTCGCGACCATGCGGACGCAGCCGGCGCAGGCGTCATCGATCGCGCGCGCATACGCCTCGAGCATGCGCAGCGTCCGCGCCAGCGGCTCCGGCGCCAGGCGGCCGGTCGCGTCCACGCCCTGGCCCAGCCGGACGATCTCCATCCGCCGGTCCACGTCGGCGAGCCGGCCCGCCTGCCGGTCCACGTCGGCGATGAGCAGCCGCAGCGAGTTGGTGCCGCAGTCCACGGCCGCAACGCGGACGGCGCCGGACCCGCTCATCGCGCCGCCGCCGGCGGGGTGACGCACGGGCCCGCCCGCCACCACGGCCCCGCGGCCCGCGCGGCCTCGGCCCCGAGCGGGTTCGTTCCCGGTGCCGCCAGCTCGTGCGCGACCAGCGCGTGCAGGCACTTCACCCGGTCCGGCATGCCGCCGGCGCTGGGCGTGCCCGGCGGGAGCGGCTCGACGTCCGTCCGGCGGGCCGCCTCGTCGCGCCGGGCCAGGTAGTCGTGGTGCGCCGCCAGGCAGGCCTGCCGCAGCGCCGGGTCGGCTGCGGTCCGTTGCGTCATCTCCCGCATCAGCCCGGCCGCCTCGAGACGGCTCACCGCGGCGACCGCGCGCGGGCAGGTCAGGTAGTACAGCGTCGGGAACGGGGTGCCGTCCGGCAGCCGCGGCGCCGTCTCCACGACGTCCGGCAGGCCGCACGGGCAGCGGTGCGCGACGGCGAGCAGGGCCCGCGGCGGCCGCCCGAGCTGCAGCGCGACGACAGCGGCATCCGAAGCGGACGGCGCGGCCGCCTCCTGCGCGGACGGCCCCGTGGACGGCTCTGCGGACGGCCCCGTGGATGACGCCGTCACCGGGCGGGGGCCTTGTCCGCCTGCCGGACCGAGCTCCACAGCCGTTCGTACCATGGCGTGCCGGCGGCGTGGCCTGCGGCCGCCTTCGCCGGGGGCGGCGGCAGATTAATGATCACGTAGCACTTCTTGGCGGGCGGGCACATGTGCAGCCTGTCCTGCGCCTGCTGCTGCACGTAGCCGCTGCTGTTCAGCAGCCTCTGCTGCTGCTCGAGCCGGCCGAGCTGGGTGGTGATCGCCTGCCGTTGCGCTTCCAGCTGGTCGATCTGCCGCCGCTGGGCGATGTACTCGCGCACCGGATAGGCCAGGCTCAGCGCGATCGCGCACAGCACGACGGCCAGGACGGCGGCCCGGCTGGTCAGCCGGGACCGCTCGGCGGGCGCCGGGCGCGGGCCCGCGCCCGGCTGGGGCGCCCGCCGTCCCTGGCCCGGCCGCATCGGCCCGTCCGCAGGGTCGGCACCCTTTTCATCCGCCGATCTCACGCTCACGGCACGTGGGCGGTCGCGGAGAGGATGAAAAAGGCGCAACGTCATCGCCCGCCGGCCACCGAGCGCGGGAACGCCGCCCGCCCGGCATAGGAAGCGGCGTCGCCGAGCAGTTCCTCGATCCGGAGCAGCTGGTTGTACTTGGCGACCCGCTCCGACCGGGCGGGCGCGCCGGTCTTGATCTGACCGCAGTTGGTGGCTACGGCCAGGTCGGCGATCGTGGTGTCCTCGGTCTCGCCGGACCGGTGACTGATCACGCAGCTGAACTGGCTGCGCTGCGCGAGCGCGACGGCGTTCAGCGTCTCGGTGAGCGTCCCGATCTGGTTGACCTTGACCAGCAGGGAGTTCGCCGCGTGCTCGGCGATGCCGCGGCGCAGCCGGCCCGGGTTGGTGACGAAGATGTCGTCGCCGACCACCTGCACCCGGTCGCCGAGCCGGGCGGTGAGCTCGATCCACCCCGGCCAGTCCTCCTCGGCCAGCGGGTCCTCCAGCGAGACGATCGGGTAGGCATCCAGCCAGCTGGCGTAGATCGCCGTCATCTCCGGGGCGGTCTTCCTGCTCCCCTCGAACGTGTACTCGCCTTCCGAGTAGAACTCGGAGGCGGCGGCGTCCAGGCCGAGCGCGACGTGCTCCCCGGGCGTGAAGCCCGCCTTGCCGATGGCCTCGACGATCAGGTCCAGCGCCGCGCGGTTGTGCTCGAGGTCGGGGGCGAAGCCGCCCTCGTCGCCCACGCCGGTGGCCAGGCCATGCTGCTTGAGCACGGACTTCAGCGCGTGATAGGTCTCCGCCCCCCAGCGCAGCGCCTCGGCGAACGTGCCCGCCCCGACGGGGAGGATCATGAACTCCTGGACGTCCACGTTGTTGTCCGCGTGCGCGCCGCCGTTGAGGATGTTCATCTGCGGGACCGGCAGCACGTGCGCGTTGGGGCCGCCGAGATAGCGGAACAGCGGCAGCCGCGCCGAATCCGCGGCCGCCCTGGCCACCGCCATGCTGACGCCGAGGATCGCGTTCGCGCCCAGCCGCGACTTGTCCGGTGTCCCGTCGAGGTCGATCATGGCCTGGTCCACCAGGCGCTGATCGTCGGCGTCGTAGCCGAGCAGCTCGTGCTGGATCTCGTCGATGACGCCCTGGACCGCCCGGCCGACCGCCTTGCCGCCGTAGGAGTTGCCGCCGTCCCTGAGCTCGACGGCCTCGAACGCCCCGGTCGAGGCCCCGCTGGGCACCGCCGCGCGGCCCTGCATGCCGTCGTCAAGCTCGACCTCCACCTCGAGGGTGGGGTTGCCGCGCGAGTCCAGGATCTGCCTGGCGTGGATTGCTTCGATGGAGGACAAGGAGGCTCCCGGCGGGGCTGCGATGACATATCCGCCTTGGAGCCTAGTAGAGCGGACACGCACCTGCCGCGGGGCACGCCGGGTACGCGGCGAGCACTGCCGCGCCGACGTTGTTCACCGGACGTCGTGATAGCAGCGTCCGGTGAAGCAAGTTTCGGGCGGGGGCGCTGAGGCGGGGGCGCTGAGGCGGAGGGGCGTCAGGGGCGCTGGGACTGTTCCCAGGCCTGGACCTGGTCGCGGTAGGCGCGGGCGGCCGCGCGCAACTCCAGCTCCGGGTCGAGGCCAGCCGCGCGGGCGCGGGCCACCAGCGCGAACAGCTCGGCGCCGATCTCGCTGGGCGAAGTCTCCGTATCCGCCGGGCCCACCTCGCTCCCCAGGTCGGCCAGTTCGCTGGGCACGCCGGCCCGTTCGGCGCGCCGCTGCAACTGGGCGGCCAGCGCGAGCGCGGGCTGGCCGAACGGCACGCCGTCCAGGACGGAACCGGGAGCGCCGCTCTTGGCCTCGCGCTCGGCGGCCTTGATCGCGTCCCAGTTCTGCTTGACCTCGTCCGCGCCGGAGACGATGACGTCGCCGAACACGTGCGGGTGCCTGCGGACCAGCTTGGCCGCGATCCCCTCCGCCACGTCATCGATCGTGTAGCCGGTGCCGTCGGTCCGCTCGGACGCGACCTCGGCGTGGAACATCACCTGCAGCAGCACGTCGCCCAGTTCCTCGCGCAGGGCGTCGGGATCGCCGCTCTCCAGCGCCTCGAGCGCCTCGTAGCTCTCCTCGAGCAGGTGCGGCGCGAGGGTTCCGTGGGTCTGCTTCGCGTCCCACGGGCACTCCCGCCGCAGCCGGCTCATGACCGCCACCAGCTCCAGCAGCCGGGCCCCGGCCGGCTCGTCCTGCGTCACCGTTCCCTCCCGGCTAGCAGGGCGGGGTCAGCACCGGCTTGGACGAGGCGGACGGTGAGGGGGCGGGCACCGCCGCCTTGGACAGCCCCGACGGCGTGAGCACCACCGAGTTGCTGCCGTAGTCGAACGCGCCGAACTGCGGGTTGATCTGAATGTTCAGGCTCTTGGCCGCCTGGCACTGCGTCTTGTTGTACTCGCTCTGCAGCGCCGCCTGCCCCGCGGTGCTGGTCGGCTCCTGCCCGCCGTCCAGCCGGTTCAGCAGCTTGGTCTCGATGGCCTGGTACCGCCCCAGCTCGTCGAGCATGTCCGGCGGCAGGCCGTTGGCCACGGCGGCCTCGGTCAGCGTCTCGTTGCTCCCGTTCTGCTTGATCGAGGCGGAGATCGCGAGCAGCGCCTGCTGCGCCTCGGTCGGGCTCACCGTGATCCCGTGCTGCACCGCGAGCTGGTCGCCGACCTGGAACCTGACCAGCCACGAGAGCACCTGCTGCGGCATCTCGGACACCGGGTACTGCAGCTGGACCGCGCTCTTGTGCGCCTGGTACGCCGCGTTGAGGTTGGCCACCTGGGCGGACAGGGTGGTGGTCGAGATCCGCTGGCTGGTGGTGATCGCGGCGGCGCCCATCTTCACCGTCCCGCACGCGGCGACCGTGATACCGGCCGCGAGCATGACGGCGGCCAACTTCATCGGGGTGCGGGACACGTCGGCGCTCCCTCCTCAGTCTTGCTGTCCGGCCGGGCCGATGCCGCCGAGCACGGTCTCGATCAGTTCCTCGCACCAGGCCAGGAGGTCCTGATCGCGCAGGGGCGGGGCGCCCAGGGACACCGGCCGCGCCGGGGCGGCCCGGCCGGCGCTGGCCCGTGCGCCGTCCGCCTTCGGCACCGGTACGAGCATGGTACGCACCGCCGGCTTCAGCAGCGTCCTCGGGTACAGCCGCTGCGCGCGTACCTCGCGCGACTCGGGCAGTTCCACCGGCGAGAACCGGATGTGGCTGCCCTGCTGGGCGATGTCGGTGAGCCCGGCCCGCCGGGCCCTGGCCCGCAGCCGCGCGACCGCGAGCAGGTTGAGCACCGGCTGGGGCGGCGGGCCGTACCGGTCGGCCAGCTCGTCGCGGACGGCGTCGATGTCGTCGACGGAGTCGATGGCGGCGATCCGGGTGTAGGCCTCCAGGCGCAGCCGCTCGCCGGGCACGTAGTCGTGCGGGATGTGCGCGTCGACCGGCAGCTCGACCCTGACCTCGGGGCGCTCGGCGGGGCCGTCGCCGCGCAGCTCGGTCACGGCCTCGCCGATCATCCGCACGTACAGGTCGAACCCGACCCCGGCGATGTGCCCGGACTGCTCGCCGCCGAGCAGGTTGCCCGCGCCGCGGATCTCCAGGTCCTTCAGCGCGACGTACATGCCCGCGCCCGTGCCGGTGTGCTGCTGGATGGTGGCCAGCCGCTCGTGCGCGGTCTCGGTGAGCGGCTTCTCCGGGGGGAACAGGAAGTAGCAGTAGCCCCGCTCCCTGGCCCGGCCCACCCGGCCGCGGAGCTGGTGCAGCTGCGGCAGCCCGTAGGCGTCGGCGCGGTCCACGATCAGCGTGTTGGCGTTCGGGATGTCCAGCCCGGACTCCACGATCGTGGTCGACACCAGCACGTCGTGCTTGCGGTCCAGGAACTCGCCCATCACGTTCTCGAGCAGGTGCTCGTTCATCTGGCCGTGCGCGACCGCGACCCTGGCCTCGGGCACGAGCTCGGCGACCCGCGCGGCCACCCGGTTGATCGACGACACCCGGTTGTGCACGAAGAACGCCTGGCCGTCGCGGAGCAGCTCGCGCCGGATCGCCGCGCCGATCTGCTTCTCGTCGTACGGCCCGACGAAGGTCAGCACCGGGTGCCGCTCCTCGGGCGGGGTCTGGATCGTGGACATCTCCCTGATCCCGGCCACGCCCATCTCCAGCGTGCGCGGGATCGGGGTGGCCGACATCGCGAGCACGTCGACCTCGGTGCGCAGCCGCTTGAAGTACTCCTTGTGCTCGACGCCGAACCGCTGCTCCTCGTCGATGATCACCAGGCCGAGCTGCCGGAACCGCACCTCCGGGGACAGCAGCCGGTGGGTGCCGATCACCACGTCGACCTTGCCCTCGGCCAGGCCCGCCAGGGTCTCGGCCACCTCGGCGTCGCTCTGGAACCGCGACATCGGCCTGATCACCACCGGGAACGGCGCGTAGCGCTCGCTGAACGTGGCCAGGTGCTGCTGGGCCAGCAGCGTGGTCGGCACCAGCACCGCCACCTGCCGGCCGTCCTGCACCGCCTTGAACGCGGCCCGCACCGCGATCTCGGTCTTGCCGTAGCCGACGTCGCCGCAGATCAGCCGGTCCATCGGCACCGGCTTCTCCATGTCCCGCTTGACCTCGTCGATCGCGGCCAGCTGGTCCGGCGTCTCCACGTAGGGGAACGCGTCCTCGAGCTCGCGCTGCCACGGCGTGTCCGGCCCGAAGGCGTGGCCGGGCGAGGCGACCCGCGCCGAGTACAGCCGGATCAGCTCGGCGGCGATCTCGCGCACCGCCCGGCGCGCGCGCCCCTTGGTCTTGGCCCAGTCCGCGCCGCCCAGCCGGTGCAGGCTGGGCGCCTCGCCGCCGGAGTACCTGGTCACCTCGTCCAGCTGGTCGGTGGGCAGGTACAGCCGGTCCGGCGGCTGGCCCCGCTTGCCCGGCGCGTACTCGATGACCAGGTACTCCCGGGTCGCCCCGGCCACGGTGCGGCTGGTCATCTCCAGGTACCGGCCGACGCCGTGCTGCTCGTGCACGATGTAGTCGCCCGGGGTCAGCTGCAGCGGGTCGATGCCGCCGCGCCGCCTGCTCGGCATCCGCTCGTGCCCGGCCGCGGTGCGCTGCCCGGCCAGGTCGGCCTCGGACAGCACCGCGAGCCGCACCGACGGCCAGGTGAAGCCGTGGCCGATCATCCCGGTGGCCACGTGCACGATGCCCGGCTCGGGCAGGCGACCGGAATCGCCGGCGTCGTCCAGCCGCGCGCCCACGTTCTCGCCGCGCAGCAGCTCGACCAGCCGCTGCGCCGGGCCGTGGCCCTCGGTGACCAGCACCACCCGCCACCGGTCGTCCAGCCAGCGCCGGACGTCCGCGACCACGCGCGGGGTGTTGCCGCGATACGCCTCGGCCGGGCTTGCTTCCATCCGGAACGAGTCGCGTCCGGCGCCGTCGGCGGAGTCCGGGCCGGCCTGCGCCCCGGGCTCCGCTGTCCCGGGGCCCCGCCGGGCCCGGGGCCCGCGGCCGCCGCCGGGTCCAGGGCTATCGTCGTGCCCGGAATCAGGGCCGGGCCTGCCTCGGCCACCGCGCCGGCCGTGGCCGGATCCGCCGCGAAGGGCGTGATGGTCCACCAGGGCAGGCCCGCCGCCCCGGCCGCGCTCCTGCACCTCGGTGATCGGCCGGAACGCCGCGGCGCCCAGGTCGATCGGGACCTCGCCGCCGGCCGCCGCGTTCACCCAGGACGCGTCGAGGAATTCCTGGCTGGTGCGGACGAGCTCGGCCGCGCGCGCCCTGATCCGCTCCGGGTCGCAGACGAGCACGAGGCCGCCCGCCGGCACGTAGTCGAGCAGCAGTTCCATCCGCTCGGCCAGCACCGGCGCGAACGCCTCCATGCCCTCCACCGTGATGCCGTCGGCGAGCTTGCCGAGGACATCCGACAGCCCCGGGTGCACGGCGGCGAGTTCGTTGGCCCGTTCCCGCACCGCCGGGGTCAGCAGCAGCTCGCGGCAGGGCGGCGCCCAGAGCCCGTCGGCCGCGCCCTGCAGGCTGCGCTGGTCGGCGACCCGGAAGTACCGGATCTCCTCGACGGTGTCGCCGAAGAACTCGATCCGCAGCGGATGCTCTTCGGTGGGCGGGAAGACGTCGAGTATGCCGCCGCGCACGGCCACGTCGCCCCGCTTCTCGACCAGGTCGGCCCGGGCGTAGCCGATCTCCACGAGCCGGATCACCAGATCTTCGAAATCCGCGGTCTCGCCCGCGCGCAGCCGGACCGGCTCGAGCGCGCCGAGGCCGCCGACCATCGGCTGGAGCAGGCAGCGCACGGGAGCGGCCACCACCGTCAGCGGGCCGGACCTGGGGTCGGCCGGGTCGGGGTGGGCCAGCCGGCGCAGCACCGCCAGCCGCTGTCCCGAGGTGTCGGAGCGCGGGGACAGGCGCTCGTGCGGGAGCGTCTCCCAGGGCGGGAAGTACGCGGCCGCGCCGCTCGGGCAGCAGCGAGCCGAGCGCGGCCGTGAGCTCCTCGGCCTCGCGGGCGGTGGCGGTCACGGCGAGCACGAACCTGCGCGCCGCGTCCCCGGCGGCGCCGACCCCGTCAGCGCCGGCCAGGCCGGGCCGGCCAGCGCCGAGGCCGGGCCGGCCAGGTCAGCGCCGGCCCGGCGGCCTGGCTCCCGGCGCCGGCCAGGGCGGCGGCCAGGAAGGGCCGCAGCGCCGACGGCGCGATCAGGTCCGCGCCCGGCGAGAGGGGGGCGTCAGCCTCCTCGAGCGCGCGCTTGAGCTGGGGGTCATCGGCGATGACCCGCACAAGTCCCGGCAGGCTCATTGCTTCCTAATGTCCGGCAGGCAGCACAAAACTCCCGTGCCCGGATGAACGGGGTCCGCTGGGACACGGGACCTCACTAGCTTAACGTCTGGACCGGACCAGGCCTTCCCGGACCGTCCCGGACCGTCCCGGGACGGGCGGCCTGCGGTACCCGCATCACCTGGCGCTAGCATCCGTGTAACCTCGGGCTTGCCTGACGGAGGCTGACGTGATTGCTGAGGCAAAGGCCGACCTGCCCGCTGACCTCATCGGGGTGCCGTCCCTGACGCTGGACGACGCTCAGCTCGGGGACACCGAGCTCTTGCTGTCCGGGGCGTTCGCGCCGCTGACCGGGTTCATGGGCACGGCGGACGTCAGCGCGGTCATCGAGTACGGGACGCTGGCCGACGGGACGCCCTGGCCGATCCCCGTGACCCTCGACGTCAGCCCGGGAGCGGTGCCCGACGACGCGCGCCACGTGGTGCTGGCCGATCCCGAGGGCACTCCCCTGGCCCTGCTCGAGATCACCGAGCGAAGCGAGGTCTCGGCCGCCAGGCGCGGGCGGCACGCCGAGGGCGCCCGGCTGACCCGGCTGGCCGGCCCCGTGACCGGCCTGCGGGAGCCGGAGCACGGCCCGTTCCGCCGGCTGATGCTCGGGCCGGCCGAGGCGCGTGCGGCGTTCGGCGGTGCCCCGGTGCTGGCCTTTGCCACCCGCGGCCCGGTGCACAGCCGGCAGATCGGCCAGCTCCGGCACATGGCCGGCCAGCTCAAGGCGCGCCTGCTGCTGCTGCCGCTCACCGCCGGGCCGGCCGAGGTGGTCACCCGGCCCGAGGCGCTGGTCCGCGCGGCGCTCGCCGCGGCGGCGAACCTCCCGGCGGCGACGGTGGTCATCCCGGTGCCGCTGGCCCCCCGCGGGCCGCAGGCCGACGTCGGCCCGGAGCGCGAGTTGGCGGCCCGGGCCCTGGTCGCCGGCGCGTACGGGGCATCGCATCTGATGATCGACGGGCCGACGCGCCGTCGCGGCCGTTCCCGGCGCGAGCGGCGTGGCGGACGGCACCGGTCTCGCGATTCCGGTGGTCCGCGCCGGCGACTGGGCCTACGACCGGGTCGCCGAGGTGTGGCGGCCGCTGGCCCTCATCGAGGCAGGCACCGAGCGGGCCGACCTGTCGCCCGGTGAGGTCGCCGACCTCCTGGACGCGGGCGCCGAGATACCGGCCTGGTTCACCCCGCCCGCCGTGGCGCGGGAACTGCGGCGCGCCCGGCCGCCGCGCGCCGAGCGAGGCTTCGTGGTGTTCCTGACCGGGCTGTCCGGCTCGGGGAAGTCCACCATCGCCCGGGACCTCGCCGACATCCTGGCCGAGCGCGGTGACCGCAGGGTCTCCCTGCTCGACGGTGACCTGGTCCGGCAGCTGCTCTCGGCCGGCCTGAGCTTCTCGCGGGCGGACCGGGACCTGAACATCGCCCGGATCGGCTTCGTGGCGACCGAGGTGGCCCGGCACGGCGGCATCGCGATCTGCGCGCCCATCGCGCCGTACGCGGCCGCCCGGGCCCGGGTCAGGGAGATGGTCTCCGAGGTCGGCGACTTCCTGCTGGTCCACGTGGCCACGCCGCTGGAGGTGTGCGAGGCACGCGACCGGAAGGGCCTGTACGCCAAGGCGCGGGCGGGCCTGATCGGCGAGTTCACCGGGATCTCCGATCCGTACGAGGAACCGCTGGACGCCGACCTGGTCATCGATACCTCGACGATGACCCGCGAGCAGGCCACCGAGGCCGTGCTCGGGCTGCTCACCTCGGGAGGATGGCTGCCGGCCGGTCAGGGCTGACGGCGGGTTCAGTCCTCGTCCTCGGCCCGGGTACCCTCGTCGAGCCGCTTCCGCACGTGGCCGATCCGGGACGAGATCGCCCCGGACATCGCATCGCGCTGCCGCGAGAGCACGATGAAGCTGACGATCCCGCTGATCACCAGGGCCAGGCCGACCAGCAGCAGCCCCCGGGCCCCTACCAGGTAGAGCAGCCCCAGGACGACCGCGAAGAGCAGGATCCTCGCGGCGGTGTAGGCGAGCGTGGCACGCATGGCAGGGCCAGTTTATGGGCCACGCTCACCGGCCCGGCCGGGCCGCCCCCCGCAGGGCCGGGCCGGCGGCCGGTGACCGGCGGCCGCGGATTCGCCAGACCAGATTTTACGGAAACTAGGGAGAAAAACCGTTCTTGTCGCAACACTTAGGACAGGCTCCCATGGAGATCAGGGTCGCAACACTCAGGACGGGCTCCGCCATGGAGATCAGGAGGGGTTGGCGAGGATGGACGGCAACAGTGAGCGGCTGCTTACGCCGGGTGAGGTCGCGGCGTTGTTCCGGGTGGACCCGAAGACCGTCACCCGCTGGGCGGCCTCGGGACGCATCAGCAGCATCCGCACCCCGGGCGGGCACCGGCGGTTCCGGGAGTCCGAGGTCCGGGCGCTCCTCGGCGACGACGCGGCCCCGGAACCGGTCGCCTAGGACGTCACGGAGCCGGTCCGGAGGGCGGCCCGGCAGGCCGGCCGGCGACTGACACCCACCGGGCGGCCCGGACCCGCTCACCTACCCGGGCCCGCGGCTGTCCTCGGTGTCCGGCGCGCGCCCCGGATGGCCGCGGCGGGCGAGGAAGTCAAGGAACTGCCTGCGCAGCGACTCGTCCCCCTCCTGCCAGCGCTTGCGGCGCTCGTCGAACTCCTCCTGCGTCAGCGCCTGCTCGGCCAGGCGCGCGTAGTCGGCATCGTCCGGGCCGATCTCCACGTAGGCGTCGCTGATAATCCGGCCGCTGTCGGCGGTCGCGGACTCGGGGACCAAGAGATTGCCGTTGGGTAGCCGTATTACGTACATCGCCTGTCCCACCCTAGATGCCGTAGCGGACGTTGAAGTAGAGCATCACGTTCAGTGCCGTCCTGGTGTCGCCGCCGAGCATTTCCACCAGCGCGGGCCGCTGCCGGGAAGCAATCGCGGCGAACGCGTCCGCAAAGAACTCCCGGCGGCCGAGCAGCCCGGGCTGCTGGTGAAACGCGCTCACCATGTGCGGCAGGCACTGGTCGTAGAGAGCCTGGAACTCCGCGGAGTCGGATTGCCATTGATCGTCAATGCCGTCGATGTCATCCAGCGCGTGCCCGATCTCGTGGCACATGACGTCCGGCGACGGCGACGGCCTCGAGCCTACGATGATCTTGCGCTCGCCGTAGGCGCCCGCGCACGCGTCCCAGGTCGCCCGCCCGGACGGCAGCGGGACCCCGGCCAGGCGCCCCATGTCGTCCAGGTTGGGGACGCCGCCCATGCCGACGTAGATCGCGTCGAGCCCGGCCGCCAGCTTCGACTTGATCAGCTGCGGCAGCTCGGCCAGCCGGTCGATCGCCCGCACGATCTCGGGCGAGGGCACGGCGTTCTCGGCCCACTCCCGGTGGACCAGCGGCTCGAGGTGCCCGCAGTGCCGCCGGCCGACCGCCGTCCGGTTACTCTGCGCGATCTCATACCACGGGGGCCTCGCTCGGCGGCCCGGCGGGCCGCCCGGGCCGGCGGCGGGGCCGTCTCGGCGGCCGCGTCGGCCCTGGGCGCCGCCCGCGTCGCCGCCCTGGCCATCCCCCACCGGCGCGGCAGGGCGTGCCCGCCCGGCCGTCGCCGTGCGGCCGGCCTGGGCGGACGTGCCCGGGGAGGCGGTGGAGGCCCGGTTCGCCGCGCTCGCCGGCGGCCCCGGCCGGGCCCCGGCGGCCCCCGGCTGGTCCGTGTCGGCGCGCGGGGCCGCGGGCCGCCCGCCGCCGGTCCGGCGGTGGGCGCCGGCGGCTCCCGGTGTCGCCGCCGGCCCGGCGCCCGGCCCCGGGGCCGCGTCGCCCCGGTCACGCACCCTGACCTGGTCCGCCTCGACCTGGTCAGGACTTGCGCCGCCGGCGCCAGCGACGGAAGCGATCGAGTAACCACAGCCGCATATCGTGTCTCCCCAGGTCGATAAGCGCCAGGCTACGACGATCCTCGCGATCTCACGTCGGGTTACGGAATGTAATCTATTACGGTCCGCCGGGACGATCCCGGAGGACTCAGCCAAATTGCGCGCAGCCGGGGCAGCCTTGCGGCTAGGCTGCGGCCATGCTGCTCGTGGGCATTGTCGTCGGCCTGGTGACAGTGGGTTTCGTGGTGCCCTGCCTGGTCGACGTGGCGGTCACCCCCGCCCGCGAGCTTCGCAGCCTCACCAAGCCGGCCTGGGTCCTGGTGATCGTGTTCTTCTCCGTGTTCGGCGCCGTCGCCTGGCTGGTGGCCGGGCGGCCCGACCGGCGCCGGCGGACGCTGCTTCCCCGGCACCTGGAGGGCGCGCCGTCGTTCGGCCCGCAGGACGCGCTCAGGCGCCACCCGGCCGGCCGGGCCATGGACCCGGGCATCGAGGCCTCGCCGGGCCCCGGCGCGCTCCGGGCGGGCGAGGCCCCGGACCGGCCCGCGGGCCCCGACGACGATCCCGGAATTCCTGGAGGAGCTGGCGCGCAGGATCCGCCGCCCCCGCGACCCCGGTTCCGGGGTTTAGGTCAGCCCGGCGTAGGAGTGCAGCCCGGGGACGACCAGGCTCACCACCAGCACGTTGAACAGCACGCAGCCGAAGCCGGCGAGCTGGATGAACGCCGCCCGCCTGCCCCGCCATCCCGCGGTCGCCCGGGCGTGCAGGAAGCACGCGTACACCACCCAGGTGATGAACGCCCAGGTCTCGGTGGGATCCCAGCTCCAGTAGCTGCCCCAGGCCCGGTCCGCCCAGATCGCCCCGGCCATCACGCCGAAGGTCCAGATCGGGAAGCCGAACACCACGGTCCGGTAGGCGAGCCGGTCGAGCGTCTCGGGGCCCGGCAGCCTGCGCAGGATCCCGTCCGAGCCGGCCGGGCGGCCTGCCGCGACCCGCCGGGCGTGCCGGTCGACGAACAGGTACGTGATCCCGATCACCGCGGCCACGAAGAACACCCCGGTGGCCAGGGTCATCGCGGTCACGTGGATGGCCAGCCAGTAGGACTGCAGCGCGGGAACCAGCGGCCCGGCCGGGGTGTAGATGACGGTCTCGGCCAGCCCGAGCACCAGGACCACCGCGACCATCACGAACAAGCCCAGGTAGTAGGCCCGGTACCGGATCATGACGGCCAGGAAGAACGCGACGGCCACGCAGGTGAGCGCGGTGACGAACTCGTACATGTCCCCCCAGGGGAGCCGGTGCACCGACACCCCCCGCAGCACGACGCCGGCCGTGTGCGCGGCCAGGCCGGCGCAGGTCAGCGCCACCGCGATGGTCACCCAGGTGCTTCCCCAGCGGCCCACGCCGTCCCGGCCCGCGGGCACGGCGCTGCCGCCGGCCCCGCCCGGGGCACCGGCCGCGTCCCGGCCCCGGCCGGGACGCCCGCCGCGGCCTGCGCCGGGGCGCCCGGCCTCGGCTCCGGCCTCCGCCGGCCCCGCGCCTACCAGCGCGGGCGCCGGAGCCGTGCCCGCGACCCGGGCTGGCTGGCGGCCGAACGCGAAGTCGCACGCGTAGGCCAGCATCGCGAGGGCGTAGATGACGACCGCGGCCAGCAGGAAATCGTTGCTGACATCGGCGAGTCCGGTGTTGACAGGCACGTGAGCCTCACTCCCCGTCGGGTGGATGGGGGCCGGGTGAACCCGGATCGGCGGGACCGGGGCCGGGCAGGCGCGCGACGGTCCGGCGCCGGGCGGATCGGGACGGGCGGACGGGGCCGCGGCGGATCGGGGCCGTCGGGAGACGAGGGCCGCGGGCGGACGGGCCGTCGGGACCGCCCTGGTGCAGGGTCCTGATCTCGGCGGCCAGGCCGGAGAACTCGTCCTCGAACCCGCCCGCCGCGTCGGAGCGGGTCAGCCCGGCCAGGTCGACCACGTCCCGCCCGGTTCACCCGGCGCGCCGGCCGCCTGGTCCATCCCCTGATCCGTCGCCTGGGCGCGCACGAACACCCGGCGCCGACGGACCAGGAAGGACAGCAGCAGCCCGGCGAGAACCGCGATCCCGGATATCAGGGCGGGCAGCTGCCCGGGGTCGTAGGTGATCGCGAGGCTGACCCACTGCTGGTACCCGGTGTAGGTGACCGTCCCCAGGCCGCCGGGGAGCTTCATCGACTGGCCCGGGACCAGGGGCTGCGGCGCGAGCGGCAGCCGGCGCAGCCCCGCGGTGTTCAGCGTGTACACCGACTGCGGCGGACCGGAGTTCATGCCGAGGTTGCCGGCGTACGAGACCAGGCTGACCATGGGGCGCAGCGGCGCGGGGAACGCCGACGCCAGCCGCCCGCCCGCGTCCACGGCGGTCGGCAGGAACAGCCCGACGAAGCCGAGTTGCTCGGGCTCCGCGTCCGGGACCTTGATCGCGCCCTCCGAGGTGAGGCCGGAGGTCTCGACCGGGATGAACGGGACGGCCCCCGCGAAGACCACGTGCCCGGTGCCATCGGTGACCCGGAACACCGGGGCGTAGCCGTGGCCGATCAGGAAGACCCGGACGCCGTCCACGATCAGCGGGTGGTTGACGGTCAGCGCGTAGCGGTGCACCGGGCCCTGCGGCGTGTCCGCGTAGCGGATCGCCGCCGTGAACGATGACGGCTGCCCGGTGAGCGGGCCCGAGGTCACGTACGAGGCGCTGAAGCGGTCCAGCGTCACCGTGAACGGCTGCAGGTCGCCCGGGGACACCAGGCGGCCCGGATGGAACTCGTCCAGCGCGGTCACGGTGTTGGAAAACGAGGTCCCGGCCACCAGCAGCCGGTCGGCCCGGTAGCCGAACAGCCCGCCGAGCCCGATCGACACCAGGCAGCCGAGCAGCGCGATGTGGAACAGCAGGTTGCCCGCTTCCCGCAGGTAGCCCTTTTCGGCGGCCACCCAGCCCGGGCCGGTGCGCACCCGGAACCGCCGGCCCGACAGCGCGCGGGCGGCCGCCTGGAGCGCCGCCTCGGGCGCGAGCGCCGTGCGGTAGCTGACCGCGAACGGGAGCCGGCTCAGGTTGCGCGGCGCCTTCGGCGGCGGCTGCCGCGCGGACCCCGCCAGGCGCAGCGTCCGGGGCAGCACGCACCCCAGCAGCGACGCGAACAGCAGCAGGTAGATCGCGGCGAACCACGGCGCGCCGAACACGTTGAACAGGGAAAGGCGGCCCAGGATGCTGGCCAGCAGCGGGTGCGAGGTGTAGTACTGCGCCACCGCCGCCGGGTTGGTCCCCTGCTGCGGCAGCAGCGATCCCGGTATGCTCCCGGCCGCGAGCAGGAACAGCAGCACCAGCGCGGTGCGCATCGACGTCAGGGTTCGCCAGCCCCACCGCAGCCAGCCGGCCACTCCCAGCCGGGGGGCCGCGGGCCCGCGGGCGGCGGGCGCGGCGCGCTCCGGATCGGCGAAGCCGTCCCGGACGGCGGACTCGCGACTCGCCGGCGGCCGGGGTCTCCGGCTCGGCTTCGGGAGGGATGCGCAGCCCGGTCACGTGCGCCCCGCGGCCTGCGTGATCAGCGCCTTGAGGCCGTCATAGGACACCGGGCCGATGACGCGCGCCGCGATCCGCCCGCGGGCGTCGATGACCAGCGTGGTGGGAATGCCGGCCGGCGGTGCCGTCCCCCGGAAGTCCAGGGCGATCAGGTCGTTCGGGTCGTTCAGGCTCGGATAGCTGATCCGGTACGTGCGCATGAACGCCTCGGCGCTGGCCGGGTCGTCCCTGATGTCCACGCCGAGGAACCGCACGCCGGCCCCGGAGAAGTGCCGGGCGAGGGCGCCGAGCACCGGCGCCTCCTCGCGGCAGGGCGTGCACCACGATCCCCAGAAGTTCATGACCACCACGGCGCCCCGGTCGGCGGACAGCCGGAACGTCCCGCCGCTGAGCGTGGTTCCGAGGACCGGCGGGGCGTCGGGGCGGGCCCCGGGCCCGAACACCGTGGTGCTGTAGGTTCCGGCCACGAAGCTGCTGCCGTTGCCGACCGCGGTGTCTTGCGCGGTCGCGCCGCCGCCGCAGGCCGCCGCGCCGAGCGCCAGGGCAGCGGCGGCCGCCGCGCCGAGGACGGCGCGGCGCGCGGAACGAGGCGGGCGGGGCATGGATCTTTTCATCCGCCCCAGCACCGCTCACTTGGCATGAGCGTGAGATCGGCGGAGAAAAGGCTCACTAGGTGATCTCCTACACGCAGTAGTATCGTGCCCCATTGTGCCGGATCCCCCCGAACGGTCCGGAAGTGGGCCGGCATCAGGCCCCCGCCACCTGCCCGCGCCCGGCGCCCGCGGGCTCGGCGTAGCTCAGCACGGTCACCCGGCCCTCGTGGTAGCCGAAACTGGTCACGCTGCCGAGGGCGGCCTGGCGGCGGCGCGGGTCATGCCAGAGCCTGCGGCCCTCGACGCTGCGGCGGGCGACCCAGATCGGCAGCTGGTGGCTGACGCAGACCGCCTCGTGCCCGCGCGCCGCGTCGGCCGCGTCGGACATGGCGGCCCGCATCCTCACCTCGACCTCCGTATACGGCTCCCCCCACGAGGGCCGGAACGGGTTGCGCAAGTGGTGCCAGTGCCGGGGCTGCCGCAGCGAGCCGTCCCCCACGCCGAACGCCATCCCCTCGAAGTGATTCCACGGCTCGATCAGCCGGTCGTCCACGACCACCACGAGGCCGAACTCGGCGGCCAGCGGCTCGGCCGTCTCCAGCGCGCGCTCCAGAGGGGATGACCGCAGCACGGTCACGTCCCGGCCGGCCAGGAAGTCGGCGGCCGCCTTGGCCTGCATCCGGCCGTCCTCCGACAGGTGGAACCCGGGCATCCGCCCGTAGAGCACGCGCCGCGGGTTCTCCACCTCGCCGTGCCGCACCAGATGCACGATCGTGTCGGGTTTCTCGCTCATAGGCCGCCCAGCCTATCGCCCGGCGCGCCCGGGCCCGCGCGGCCGCGGGCGGCCGGGACGCCCCGTGGGGAAATCGTGGATCTGCGGCCTGGCTCTCCGGGTAGCGCCTCCGCTCGGTCCGGCCCCGTTCAGTCCGGCCCTGTTCAGCCCAGCACGGTCGCCGCGGCCCGGGCCGCGGACGGCAGCGCGGCCGCGATCCGGCCGATGGCCGCGTCATCGTGCGCCGCGGACAGGAACCAGGCCTCGTACGGGGACGGCGGCAGGTAGACGCCCTGGCTCAGCATCGCGTGGAAGAACGCGGCGTACGCGGCGGGCGACTGGCCGCGGGCGCCGGCGAAGTCCCGCACCGGGCCGCTGACGCCGAGGAACACCGAGAACAGGCTGCCCGCCTCCTGCAGCCGGAACGGCACTCCCTCGGCGGCCAGCGCGTCGGCCGCCAGCCCGGCGACGGCCGCGGCGGCCTTGTCCACCCGCGCGTACACCTCGGCCGTGCACGCCCGCAGCGTGGCCAGCCCGGCCGCGGTGGCCAGCGGGTTGCCGGACAGCGTGCCCGCCTGGTACACCGGCCCGGCCGGGGCCAGCCGGTCCATGATCTCCGCCCGCCCGCCGAACGCCGCCGCGGGCAGCCCGCCGCCCATCACCTTGCCGAACGTCATCAGGTCGCCGGCCACGCCCTCGCGCCCGTACCACCCCGAGCCGGTGACCCGGAACCCGGTCAGCACCTCATCCATGATCAGCAGCGCCCCGTGCTCGCGGCAGCGCGCGGCCAGGAACTCGTTGAAGCCCGCGGCGGGCGGCACCACGCCCATGTTCGCCGGGCAGGCCTCGGTGATCACGCAGGCGATCTGGTCCCCGTGGGCCGCGAACGCCTGCCGCACCGCCTCGGCGTCGTTGTACGGCAGCACCAGCGTGTCGGCGGCCGCCGCCCCGGTCACCCCGGGCGAGTCGGGCAGGCCGAAGGTCGCGACGCCCGACCCGGCCGCCGCGAGCAGCGCGTCCACGTGGCCGTGGTAGCAGCCGGCGAACTTGACCACCATCGGCCGGCCGGTGAAGCCCCGGGCCAGGCGCAGCGCCGACATGGTCGCCTCGGTGCCCGAGCTGACCAGGCGGACCTTCTCCACCGGGGTGCGCGCGGTCAGCTCCTCGGCCAGCTCCACCTCGCCGGGCGTCACCGTGCCGAAGGACGTGCCGTGCCCGAGCGCCTGGCGCACGGCCTCGGTAACCCCCGGGTGCGCGTGGCCGAGGATCATCGGCCCCCAGGAGCAGACGAGGTCGACGTACTCGCGCCCGGCCACGTCGGTCAGGTACGCGCCGTGCCCGGACGCCATGAAGACCGGCGTGCCGCCGACCGCGCCGAACGCGCGCACCGGCGAGTTCACCCCGCCCGGCGCGACGGCGCAGGCCCGCGTGAACAGCTCGGCTGAGTCCTGGGTCATCGGGCGGTCCCCTCGCAGGCGTCGGCCAGGAACCCGAGCAGCCGGAGCCCGTCCGGCAGCGGCCGCCCGTCCGGCGGGCGCAGCCAGTGCGCCTTGAGCGCGTTGCCGTCCCGCGACGGCGGGGCGAGCACGTAGCTGCTGCGGCAGTGCCAGCGCAGCCCGACCACCTCAGAGTTCATCTCGGGCTCACAGTCAAGATGGCAGGACCACCATTCGTCTTCGTCGGCCGGCGCGCCGCGGGTCGCCACAAAAAACAGGGCCCGGTTCCCCGCGCTGACCGCGACGGGACCGGGCCGGACCGCTGACCGCTCCATCAGGGCCAGCGCCGCGGCTCCCGCCGCGGCCGGCACGTCCAGGACATCGAATACCCGGCCGGTGACCAGGATGATGTTGCCCTCGGGCTGGGCCATCCACCACTGCGTCACCAGGCCGGGATCCACGGTGGCCTGGGCCTGCCAGGCCGGGGACATCGGGTGCGCGCCGGGATCGGGGCAGCCGACCCGGTCGCAGGAACAGGCCCGCAGCGTCTCCCCGTGGCGCGGCGAGCGGCCTGGCGGGTAGGCGCCGGCGCACACCGGCCAGCCCATGGCAGCGTACTCGGCGGCCGCCGCCATCATCCGCCCGACGGCCCTGCGTCGGCCCCGGCGCAGTACCGCCTCCACCGTCGGCTCCACTTCTGCTCGGCCCGGGTTCTGTATCCACCGATAATGCCCGGGCGTTCGTTCCGGCCTGCCACCTACCCCCGGGACGAGACCCAGGTGTTGCCCAACAGAGACGCCGCGGTAACCGGGTCGCGGCGCAGGCCGGCCCGCCGCGACTCAGCGCACGCGGCGGGCCACCTCGGTGGCCCAGTAGGTCAGGATGATGCCGGCGCCCGCCCGGTGGATCGCGGTCAGCGTCTCCATGATCACCCGGTCGCGGTCCAGCCAGCCGTTCGCCGCCGCCGCCTCCACCATGGCGTACTCGCCGCTGACCTGGTAGGCGGCGACCGGCAGGGGGACGGCCGCGGCCACCCGGCTGATGATGTCCAGGTAGGCCAGGGCGGGCTTCACCATGACGATGTCGGCGCCCTCCGCCACGTCCAGCAGCACTTCCCGCAGCGCCTCGCCGGAGTTCCCCAGGTCCTGCTGGTAGGAGGCGCGGTCGCCGAACTGCGGCGCTCCCTCGGCCGCGTCACGGAACGGCCCGTAGAAGGCCGAGGCGTACTTGGCCGAGTAGGCGCAGATCGCGACGTCACCGAAGCCGGCCTCGTCCAGCGCCGTCCTGATCGCGGCCACCTGGCCGTCCATCATCCCGCTCGGCGCCACCACGTGCGCGCCGGCCGCCGCCTGGGCCACCGCGGCCGAGGCGTAGCGCTGCAGGGTCGCGTCGTTGTCCACCTCGCGGGATGGCGTGAGCACGCCGCAGTGCCCGTGGTCGGTGTACTCGCACAGGCACAGGTCGGCCATGAGCACGGTGTCCTGGCCGACCTCGGCGGCCAGGTCGGCCAGGGCCAGCTGGATGATGCCGGCCGGGTCGTCGGCGGCCGAGCCGCGCGCGTCCTTGGCCGCCGGGATGCCGAACAGGATGAGCCCGCCGACCCCGGCGTCCACCGCCTCGGCCGCCGCCTTGCGCAGGCTGTCCCGGGTGTGCTGCAGCACGCCCGGCATCGAGTCGACCGGCCGCGGCTCGCCGATGCCCTCCTTGACGAACAGCGGCAGGACCAGGTCGGCGGCTCGCACGCCGCCGGGCGCGACCAGGCGCCGCAGGGCAGCGGTCCGGCGCAGCCTGCGGGGGCGGGCCACGGGGAATCCGGCGCTCATCGGGGCTCCTGTCTGATCGGCGGCGGGCGTCGCGCTACCTGATCCTGCGGCGGGCGCCGCGGCGGCGCTCGCTGGGCCTGCGCACCGGCTCGCCCGCCGCGACCGCGGCGTCGCGCAGCCCCGCGCCGTGCTCGGCCAGCGCGTCGACCAGGGCGGTCACCGACGGCCGGGGAGCCATGACGTCCACCCGCAGCCCGAACTCGGCGGCGGTCTTCGCCGTCTCCGGGCCGATCACCGCGATCACCGTCACCGCGTGCGGCTTGCCGGCGATCCCGATCAGGTTCCGCACGGTGGAGGAGGAGGTGAACAGCACCGCGTCGAATCCGCCGCCCTTGATCGCCTCGCGGACCGGCGCGGGCGGGGGCGCGGCGCGCACGGTCCGGTAGGCGGTGACGTCCTCGGCCTCCCAGCCGAGGCTGGTGAGCCTGGCCAGGAGGCTCTCCGTGGCGATGTCCGCCCGCGGCAGCAGCACCCGGTTGATCGGGTCGAGCACGTCGTCGTAGGCCGGCCAGACGTCGGCCAGGCCCTCGGCGGACTGCTTGCGGTCCGGGACCAGGTCGGGCATGATGCCGAACGCGCGCAGCGCGGCCGCCGTCTGCTCGCCGACCGCGGCCACCTTGATGCCGGCGAAGGCGCGCGCGTCCAGCCCGTACTCCTCGAACTTCTCCCGCACCGCGCGGACGGCGTTGACCGACGTGAACGCGATCCACTGGTACCTGCCGGTCACCAGGCCCTTGACGGCGCGTTCCATCTGCTGCGGCGTCCGGGGCGGCTCGACCGCGATGGTCGGGACCTGCTCCGGCACCGCGCCCCAGGCCTGCAGCCGGCTGATCACCTCGCCGGCCTGCTCCTTGGTCCGCGGCACCAGGACCCGCCAGCCGAACAGCGGCTTGGTCTCGAACCAGGAAAGCTCGCGCTGGGCGGCCACCCCGTCGCCGACCACCGCGACGGCGGGCCCGTGGGCGGTGAGCAGGCTCACCCCGGCGGCCTTGAGGTCGGCGGCGACCGAGCCGAGGGTGCAGACCACGGTGTGCTGGTCGGTGGTGGTGCCGTTCCAGGTGATGGCGAACGGGGTGGTGTCGGCCCAGCCGGCCGCCACCAGCATCTTGGCCAGGTCGGCGGGCCCGGTCTCGGCGCCGAGGATCACCAGGCTGCCCGGGCCGGCCTGCACCCGGCTCGCCTCGGCGGCCTGGATGATCCTGACGTCGCCGCTGGCGTCCGACGTCAGCGGGATGCCCGCGTAGGCGGGAACCGCGGTGGCGGCCGGCACCCCCGGCACCACCTCGAACGGCACCCGCGCCTTGGCGCAGGCCGCGGCCTCGGCCGCGGCCGGGCCGGACAGGAACGGGTCCCCCGGCAGCAGCCGGACCACGTGCTGGCCGGCCCGGGCGGCCTTGACCAGCAGCCGCGGGTCCTGCGCGAGCGCGCCGGCGTCCGCGGTCTCCGCCTCCGGCCGGGCCAGCCGCCCGAACTGCGCCGTCAGCTCCGGGCTGGCCACCACCAGGTCGGCCTTGGCCAGCAGCCCCGCCGCCCGCACGGTCAGCAGGCCCTCATCGCCGGGGCCCGTGCCCACGAAGGCGACCCAGCCGCTCGCCTGGCGGCCGTCGCCCTGCTTGTCATTCCCGGGTGGTGGGTTCACTGGTCATCGTCCCCGCTGCTGATGTGCACCGCTGTCCCAGCGGGCACAGCCGTATACCTTCCCGCACCGCGCCGGAGCAGTTCGGCCGCCACCTCGCGGCCGAGGCGCCCGGCCTCGGCCGCGGGCCCGCTGGCGCTCGCCCGCAGTGCCGACTCGCCGCCGGGCTCGACGACGATGGCGTGCAGTCGCAGTCCGTCCGCCCCGGCCGCATACCCCCCGACCGGGGCGCTGCAACCTGCCTCGAGCGCGGCCAGCAGGCTGCGCTCGGCCGTGGTGGCCGCGCGGGTCGCCGCGTCGTCCGCGCTGGCCAGCAGGGCGGCCAGCTCCGGCTGGCCGGAGCGGCATTCCACCGCCAGGGCCCCCTGGCCCGGCGCGGGCAGCATCTCGTCGGGCTCGAAGACCTGGGTCACCACGTCGAGCCGGCCGATCCTGGCCAGCCCCGCGTAGGCGAGCACCACCGCGTCGACCTCGCCGGACGCGACCCGGCCCAGCCGCGTGCCCGCGTTGCCGCGGACCGGGACGGGACGGATGTCGGGCCGCAGCAGCAGCAGCTGCGCCGCCCGGCGCGGCGACCCGGTGCCGATCGTCGCGCCGGGCGGCAGGTCGGCGAGCTTGGCGCCGTCCCGGGCGGCGAGGGCGTCCCTCGGGTCGTCCCGGCCCGGCACCGCGGCCAGCTCGATGCCGTCCGGCTGGGCGACCGGCAGGTCCTTCAGCGAGTGCACCGCGACGTCGATGTCGCCGGCCAGCAGGCTCGCCCTCAGGGCGCTGACGAACACGCCCGTCCCGCCGATCTGGGCCAGCTGGGCGCGGCTCACGTCCCCGAACGTGGTGATCCCGGTCAGCTCCACCTCGCACCCGGTCCGCTCCGTGATCAAGCGGGCGACGTGCTGGGTCTGGGCCATGGCCATCGGGCTCTTGCGGGTGCCGAGCCGCAGCCTCCGGGCTCCCCGTGACGGGGTGGTCACGTGCGCACCTCCTGCTCCGGCCAGCCCGGCGCGACGGCGTCCGGGCGGGTCACCGCCTGGACCGCTTCCGGATCGAGGTCGAAGAGCACGCGCAGCACCGCCTCGTACGAGTCGCCGCCCGGGGAGCCCGCCAGCTCCTTGACCCGGACGGTCGGCGCGTGCAGCAGCTTATCGGCGATCCGCCGCATGGACTGCGCAATTTCGCGACGGGTCCGGGCGTCCAGCCCGCCCACGCGGCCGGCCAGCCGCGCCAGCTCCGCGTCCACCACCTCGGCGGCCTTGGCCCGCAGCGCGACCACGGTCGGGGCGACCCGGGCCGCGCGGTCCGCCGACACCTGCGCCGCGAGTTCCTCGGCCACGATCCGCCGGACCGCGGCCACGTCCTGCTCGTGGGCTCCCCGGTGCGGGCCCTGGCTGACCTCTTCCAGGCCGATCACGCCCACGCCGGGCAGCGCCGCGGCGGCGGGGTCGACGTCCCGCGGCAGCGCCAGGTCCAGCAGGACCAGCCGCGGCCGGCCGGGGCGCGCGACGCCAGCGCGGCCGCCACGGTGTCCGCGGTGATCACGTGACCGGGCGCGCCGGTGCAGGAGACCACCAGGTCGGCGGCGGCGATCTCGGCGGGGAGCCGGGAAAGGTCAGCCGCCGTGGCCGTTACGGTGGCCGGCGCGCTGGCCGCCAGCCGCTGCGCGCGGCTGGCCGACCGGTTGGCCACCACCAGGCGGGCCGCTCCCATCCGGGCCGCGGTGGCGACGGCCAGCGAGCTCATCGAGCCCGCACCGACCACCAGCACGGACAGGCCGGCCAGGACGCCGGCCGGAGCAGGCTCGGCACCGCGCCGCGGCGTGACATCGCGCAGGTGCCGCGCCGCGGCGTCGAGCCCCACGCTCACCAGGCTCGCGCCCGCCCGGTCGATCCCGGTCTCGGCGTGCGCCCGCTTGCCCGCCCGCAGCGCGAGCGAGCCCAGGTCGGACAGGGCACGGCCGAGCGTGCCCTGCTCCCCGGCGATGCGCAGCGCCTGGCGGACCTGGCCGAGGATCTGGCCCTCGCCGATCACCATGGAGTCGAGCCCGCAGGCCACCGAGAGCAGGTGCTGGATGGCGCGGTCCTCGTAGTGCACGTACAGGTGCGGGGTGAGCTCGGCCAGCGGAACCCCGGAATGCCGGGCCAGCAGATCGCAGATCGCGGACACGCCGCCGTGGAACTTCTCCACCTCGGCGTAGACCTCGACGCGGTTGCACGTGCTCACGACCAGCGATCCCGCGACGCCGTCGGCGTGGAACACGTCGCGCAGCAGCTTGCCCAGCGTGTCACCGGTCACCACGGCCCGCTCGAGCGTCGGGACGGGCGCGCTCTTGTGGGACAGGCCCACCACGAGCACGCTCATGTCGCTACCGCCTGTGTAGGCATCCCAGTCTCACCTTCTACGGGAATGTCCCCTACGTGGGCGGGCTCCCCTCCGCCATGCCGCTTCGCCCGCAGCTCCCGGCGGCTGTCGGCCCACTCGCGCTCTCCGTTACGCGCGACGCGGACCACGGCCCGCCGCTGGGCGTGAAAGGCAAGAATCTGCAACTCGATCGACAGGTCGACTTTACGCACATCTACGCCCGGAGGCACGTTAAGTACCGCAGGTGCGAAATTCAGGATGCTGGTGATGCCGGCGGCGACGAGGCGCTCGCAGACTCCCTGGGCGGCGGCGGCCGGGGTGGCGATCACGCCGATCGACACCCCGTGCCGGGCGATCACGGACTCGATCTCGTCGGCGTGCCTGACCACCTGGGACCCGATCTCGGTGCCCACGGTGAGCGGGTCGGAGTCGAAGATCGCCGCGATCCGGAACCCGCGCGAGGCGAAGCCGCCGTAGTTGGCCAGCGCGTGGCCCAGGTTGCCCGCGCCGACGATGATCACGGGCCAGTCCTGGGTGAGTCCCAGCTCCCTGGACACCTGGTACACCAGGTACTCCACGTCGTAGCCGACGCCGCGGGTCCCGTACGAGCCCAGGTGCGACAGGTCCTTGCGCAGCTTGGCGGAGTTGACCCCGGCCGCGGCGGCCAGCTCCTCGCTCGACACGGTGGCGATGCCGCGGTCGGCCAGCGCGTACAGGGCCCGCAGGTAGACCGGAAGCCGGTTGACCGTGGCCTCCGGGATACCGTGGTGGCCGTTCTCGGTCGTGGAACTGCGGGACATGCGCCGGGCACTCCTGGGGGTCGACGCCGCGGGCACGCGGGCCTCGGTACCCGCGTGCTGGCCTAGCGGCCACGCTACGCCCTTGTGAACGCATGCACAAAGTCGGGAAGTTCCTGGTCCGGCCCGCTGGCCGGGGTTTTGCCGGTGCTTTACCGGGGCGGGGCGGTCAGCGCCGCTCGCAGCCGCTGCTCGCTGACCCGCCAGAAGTCGTGCTGGACACCGTCGATGAGGGTGACCGGGATCATGTCACCGTAGGCGCGCAGGTCGCTGTCGGACCCGGTGATGTCCCGCTCCCGCCAGCGGCACCCCGAGCTCGGCGGCCACCTTCTCGATCACCGCCCGCGCGTCGTCGCACAGGTGACAGCCCGGCCGGGTGAGCAGGGTGATCACGTGAGCCGGGCGCTCCCCCTGGCTAGCCATGAGCCCCGCCGCCCGGTCCGCCGCCGGCGGCGCCGCCTACCCCCCCGTCGGCGGCGGGGGTCCCGCCGGCGGGCGACCGCGGGCCGAAACCAGGCTGGCCGAAGCCGGTGTCCTTGAGCAGGTCGAACCCGGTGTCGCTGAGCAGGTCGGCGACCGAGGGCAGCGGCGACACCTTGGCCTGCTGCAGGCCGAGCTCGATGATGTTCGTGGCCAGCACGTAAGGCCGCCGGTCAGCCTCGAAGGCGACGACGTAGGGCTGCCGCTTGTGCGCCTCGTACGCGGCCCGGTCGCTGTAGACCTCGTACAGGATCCGCTGCATGGGCGCTGAGGGCACGGCGTGCACGATGTAGACGAGCGTGTCGGGCTCGTGCGCCCGGACCTGCCTGACGACCTGCCTGGTCAGCCGGTCGAAATCGTCCACCCGGTCCTCGAGCAGCGTGTAGATCGCGATCTGGCCGAAGAACTCCGGCCGGGGCCTGCGGCCCGCCGCGGGCGCGGCGGCCGTCTCGGGGTACCCGGCCCCATCCCGGTACCCGGGCGGCGGGGCCTGTTCGTAGGGGGCCTCTTCGTACGGGGCCTGATCCTGGTATCCGGCCTGATCGGGGTACCTGGCGGGCTCATCGGCGTAGCCGGCCTGGTCCGGGTACCCGGCGTCGCGGGGGGATCCGGCGCGGAAGTCGAGATCGTCACGCTCCCGGTGCGAGCCGTTGCGGTAGATGCCGAACTCGTCGTCGGCCGCCGCCGGGTCGAAATCCCCGGTCGCGTCCGGGCCGCCGGCCCACGACCGCTGCCGGGCCCACTCCTGGCCCGCGCCGTCGGCGGCGACGGCGGCTTCCTGGTGCAGGAGGCCGAGCCCGAGACGGCCGACCGACAGGCCCGCGAACCAGGTCGCCACCGCGGCCAGCACGCACAGCAGCGTGAACAGCGAGGCCATCGGCACCGACAGCCCCAGCACCGCGGCGATGCCGGGCACCGCGAGCAGGAGCGCCGCCGCGCCCGCGGCCACGGTGGCCGGGACGGCGGCCCGCCACGCCCGGTCGCGGCCGGACCGGGCGGCGGTCGTGCCGATCGCGATCAGCGCGACGATCGCGACGGCCGGGGCCAGCACGTACTCGAGCAGCTTGTTGGGGACGATCTGGTAGTAGACCGTGGTCGCGGGCCAGGCCTTGGTGAACGCCGCGGCGCTGAGCGGGTCGGTGGCGAAGATGATCAGGGCCACGATCCCCAGCGCGGCCAGCAGCAGCCGCGCGGCGAACCTGGTGACGATGCTCTTGCCGGCCACCTCGGCCAGCCCGAGCGCGAGCGCGAGCGGCGCGAGGGCCTGGGCGCCGATCTCCATGGCCCGGAAGGCCACCGGCCCGAAGCCGGCGTGATAGCCGACAACCTGCGCGCCCAGCGCCACGGTGAGCCCGAACAGCGCGACCGTCCAGGCCACGAGCGCGGCGCCGGGGCCCGCAGGCACCGCGCGGCCAGCAGGCCCGTGCCCACGGCGGAGATGAGCGCGCCGGCGGCCGCGGCCAGGAAGTGAACAGACATTGCCAACTATGGTGCCTGACGCGCGTCAATGATGCGACCGGGCTGCGGCAGCGGGCCGTCACCGGCCCGCCGGGCGCCCGCGCCGGCCGGCCGCGGCGACAGTCCGCGGCGAGCGTCCCGGCCCGGCGGGCCCCGGTAGGCTCGCAGGCATGTGGCGGCTGTCGAGACGGCTACCGTGGAACGAGGCGGCCCTGGCCGGGCAGGCCTCGGCCGCGGCCGCCGAGGTCGAGCAGCCGCCCCCGGTGCCCGACCCGCAGGCCGGGGCCTTCTTCGACGTCGACAACACGCTCATGCGGGGCGCGTCGATCTACTACTTCGCCCGCGGCCTGGCCGCCCGCAAGATGTTCGGCCCGCGCGACCTGGCCCGGATGACCTGGGGGCAGATCAGCTTCCGGCTGCGCGGCGCCGAGAACTCCGACCATATCGACGCTGCCCGGCAGGCCGCGCTGGCCTTCGTGGCCGGGCACAGCGTGGCCGACATCGTCCGGCTCGGCGAGGAGATCTACGACGAGACCATGGCCGACCGGATCTGGGCCGGCACCAGGGAGCTGACCCAGCGCCATCTGCGGGCCGGCCAGCGGGTATGGCTGGTCACGGCCACGCCGGTGGAACTCGCCAGCATCCTGTCGCGCCGGCTCGGCCTCACCGGGGCGCTCGGCACCGTGGCCGAGACGCGGGACGGCGTGTACACCGGGCGCCTGGTGGGCGGGCTGCTGCACGGCGAGGCCAAGGCCGCCGCGGTCCGGGCCCTGGCCCGCCGCGAGGGCCTCGACCTGGCCCGGTGCTCCGCCTACAGCGACTCGCTCAACGACATGCCCATGCTGACCCTGGTCGGCCACCCCAACGCGGTCAATCCCGACCTCGGCCTGCGCGCGGAGGCGCGCAGCCGCGGCTGGCCGGTGTACGACTTCCGCTCGGGCCGCCGGGCCACCATGATCGCCCTGCCGATCGCCGCGGGCGCGGGCGCCATGGCCGGCGGGGTGGCCGCGGGCGCCGCCGTGGCCGCGGCGGCGGGCGGCGGCCCGCTAGATTCTCGCCTTTCATAACTTGACAGATATATAACTGTAGCGGAATACTCAGGCTCATGACCATGGTCTTCGAGGCGCTGGCCGAGCCCAACCGGCGGCGGATCCTTGATTTTCTTGCGCAACGGGAACGCCCGGTCAACGACCTGGTCAGCCTGCTGCAGGTCAGCCAGCCCGCGGTCTCGAAGCACCTGCGGGTGCTGCGTGACGCCGGCCTGGTCGAGGTCCGGGCCGACGCCCAGCGGCGGCTGTACCGGGTCCGGCCCGAGCCGCTCCGCGAGCTGGACGACTGGCTGGCCCCGTACCGGGCGATGTGGGCGTCCCGCCTCGACGCCCTGGAAAGCCACCTGGAGGACATGACATGAACGGCGACCTCGAGCAGGCCGGCGACCGCTGGCGGCTACGGTTCGCCCGGGACCTGGCGTACCCGCCCGAGAAGGTGTGGCGGGCCGTCACCGAGCCCGCGCACCTGGACGCCTGGTTCCCGCAGCGGATCCTCGGCGACTGGACGGCCGGGGCCCCGCTGACGTTCGAGTCGCGCAGCGGCGAGTTCCCGTCCTTCGACGGCGAGGTGCTGGCCTGCGAGCCGCCGTCGCTGCTCGAGTTCCGGTGGGGCAGCGACGTGATCCGCTTCGAGATCGTGCCGAACCCGCAGGGCTGCACGTTCGTCCTGACCGACACCTTCGACGAGCTGGGCAAGGCCGCCCGCGACGCGGCCGGGTGGCACGTCTGCCTCGATTTCCTCTCCCACCACCTGCAGGGGGCAGCTCCCCCGTGGTCGTCGGGCGACCACTGGAGCGAGGTGCACCCCGGCTACGTCGCGAAGTTCGGCCCGGACGCGGCCACGATGGGGCCGCCCGAACCGCACGAGATCGGCGAGGGCCGCAGGCGCTAGCTGAACGCCGGGCCGCGCTCCACCAGGAGGTCATCGATCTTGCGCTGGATGATGTCCCGCACGTGGTCGGCGAGGGACGAGACCGCGTGGTCCGCGCTCGCCCCGTTAGGGCTGCCGGTCGGCACCGGCGGGCAGAACTCGATGATCCAGTTGGACGGCAGCGGAACCGCGCCCACCGGGCCGAGCCACGGGAACAGCGGCGTGACCGGGAAGTACGGCAGCCCGAGCAGCCGGGCGACCGCCCGGGAGTTCCCGATCATCGGGTAGATCTCCTCGGCGCCCACGATCGCGCACGGGATGATCGGCACGCCCGCCCGCCGGGCGGTCGCGGCGAACCCGCCCCGTCCGAAGCGCTGCAGCCGGTACCGCTGGCTGAACGGCTTGCCGATCCCCTTGAAGCCCTCGGGGAACACGCCGACGAGATGGCCGGCCGCCAGGGCCTGGTCGGCCAGCTCCGGGTCCGCCCGGATGTGCCCGCTGCGACGGGCCAGGCTGGACAGTACCGGCACCTCGTACACGAGGTCCGCGCTGAGCATCCGCAGGATCCGGTGCTGCGGATGCTCGTCGAAGACGCCCGCCTGCAGCATGAGCGCATCGAACGGGAGCACGCCGGAGTGGTTGGCCACGACCAGGGCCGCGCCCGACCCGGGCACGTGCTCGAGGCCGCGCATCCGCACGCGGAACCACGTGCGGTAGAGCGGCCGGAACACCGGCATGAACACCTGGGCGTTGAACTCCGGGTCGAAGCCGGTCTCGTCGACCGGGGCGTCGCCGTTCATCCGGTGCCAGACGTAATCCGCGACGCCGACGATCGGGCTCACTGTGCTTCCTCTCGCCTCCGGGGCGCTGTGTTTCCGCTCGCCTCCGGGGCGCTTTGACCCGCCGTCTTCCCTCCTCGCTCGGGCGCTCGTTCCTCGCGCCCTCGCTCGTCAGTCCAGACGGCGGCGCGCCCCTTCGGCTCGGGCTCGCTACTTCTTGTTCCTGCGCTGGACGCGCGTCTTCCGCAGCAGTTTGCGGTGCTTCTTCTTGGCCATGCGCTTGCGGCGCTTCTTGATAACCGAGCCCACGAATCCACCCTTGCTCTGCGTCCTGGCTTACGGGCATGCACACGCGCACGCCCGCCGCGCAGCGGCCGGGCACACGCCAACGCCACAGGTTACCTCGGTACCGGCCGGTCCGATCACCCGGCCGCCATTCCGGGCGCTTGATGGCCCCCCGAGCGTCAGTCAGCTGGCCGCGACGAAGGCGTCCCGCAGGTACTGGTTGACCGCCTGCTCCGGGACGCGGAACGAGCGGCCGACCCGGATCGCCTCCAGCTCACCAGAGTGAACAAGGCGGTAGACGGTCATCTTGGACACGCGCATGATCGTGGCCACTTCGGCTACGGTCAGGAACCTGACTTCGCTGAGCGAGCTTGCGTCTGCTGCCATGAATAGCCCTCTTCCGGCTTGCTGCGTGCGCCTAGCGAGATTCAGCGCACCAGTCACGCCCGTCTCCAGCGTAAGTCCTGTACGGAAAAGGGCAACCCGGCGCGGGGCCCGAATTCAGCCGCGGCCGCGGCGTCAATTATGCGGCGCGACCTCAGCCGCCGCCCAGTTCGCGGCCCCGGTCCCTGGCCGCCTCGATCGCGGCCAGGAACGCGGCCCGGACCCCGTGCTTCTCCAGTTCGCGGATGGCGTTGATGGTCGTGCCGCCGGGCGAGGTCACCGCCTCGCGCAAGATCACCGGGTGCTCGCCCGAGTCGCGCAGCATGGTCGCCGCGCCGTACACGGCCTGCTTGACCATCTCCAGGGCGGTGCTGCGCGGCATGCCGAGCAGGATCCCCGCGTCCACCATCGCCTCGACGAGGAAGTAGACGTACGCGGGCCCGCTGCCAGACAGCGCGGTCGCCGCGTCCTGCTGGGACTCCGGGATCCGCAGCACCTTGCCCACCGGGCGCAGCAGTTCCTCGGCGCGTCTCAGGTGCTGCTCCCCGGCGTGCGAGCCCGGCGAGATCACGCTCATCGCCTCGTCCACCAGCACCGGCGTGTTCGACATCACCCGGACCACGGGAACGTCCTCGGGGAGCCGGTTCTCAATGAACGACGTGGTGATGCCGGCGGCGACCGAGATCACCAGCTTGCCGGCGGTCACGCCCGGCGCGATCTCGCTCAGCAGCGCCGCCATGTCCTGCGGCTTGACCGTGATCACCAGGGTCTCCGCGAGGCCGGCCGCCTCCGCGGCGCTGAACACCTCGACGCCGTAGGCTTCGCGCAGTTCCTTGGCCCGCTCGTCGCGGCGCACCGCGGCCAGCACCCCGGACGGGGCCACCACCCCGGACCGCAGCAGCCCGGACAGGAGGGCCTCGCCCATCTTCCCGGTGCCCAGGACAGCGATCATCCCGCGAGCTTACCGGGCAGTTCGGCGGTCAGCCGCGCGAGGCCAGGGAGCGCAGGAAGAAGGCCAGGTTGGCCGGGCGCTCGGCGAGCCGCCGGACGAGGTAGCCGTACCAGTCGCTGCCGTAGGGGACGTAGACCCGCACCCGGGACCCCTGGCCGGCCAGGCGCCGCTGCTCGGCAGGCCGGATGCCGTAGAGCATCTGGTACTCGAAGCCGGCCGCGGGACGGTCGGCCAGCGTGGCCAGCGCGCCGGCGATGGTGATCAGCCGCGGGTCGTGGGTGGCGATCATCGGGTAGCCGGGCCCGTCCAGCAGCACCCGCAGGCAGCGGACGTAGCACCGGTCCACCTCGGCCCGGGACGTGAACGCGACGTCCGCCGCGGCGCTGTAGGCGCCCTTGCACAGCCGGACCCGGGATCCCCCGGCCGCCAGCGCCCGGCAGTCGCCCGGGCTGCGGCGCAGGTAGGACTGGATCACGCAGCCGAGATCGGGGTATTCCGGCCGGAGCTGCCCCAGGATCCGCAGCGTCGGCTCGACCGTGGTGTGGTCCTCGGCGTCGAGCGTGACCGTGGTGCCGGCGTCGCGGGCGGCCGCGCAGATCCTGGCGATGTTCTCGCGGGCCGTCTTCTCGCCGTGCTCGGCCAGGTCGAGGCCGACCGCGGTCGGCTTGACCGAGACCTCGGCCCGTCCGGCGCCGGACATCCCGGCCGCGGCCAGCCGCCCGAGCAGCCGGATGTACTCACCGGTCACGGCGGCGGCCTGCTGCGGGTCGACGGTGTCCTCGCCGAGGTAGTCGAGGGTGACCAGCAGGCCGTCGTCCAGCAGCCGGCGCGTCACGGCCAGCGCGTCATCGGCGGTGTCGCCGGCCACGAACCTGGCCACGACGTCACGCGTCAGCGGGACGGTGGTGACCAGGTGACGGACCGATTCGCTGGCCGATACGGCCAGCAGCGCGCGGCGCAGCATGGCGCAAACCTCCCCGGGCACGGCGGGAACGGCATTGTTCCTGCCGGCCAAGGTTACTCGCGCGGCCGGATCAGATCCCGCTTCGGCCGCCGCAGGGTGATGGCCACGTTCGCCCCGGCGTCCGGCGGCACGATGACCTCCTGGGCCGCGGCCAGGCCCCCGGCCAGCAGCGGGGCGTCTACCGGGACGGTCCGCTTGATCAGGGCCAGCGCGATCGGCCCGAGCTCGTAGTGCCGCGCGGCCGACCCGACGAACCCGACGGTCCCGCCACCGCCCTCGCCCAGCGACACCGGGTCGCCGTGGGCGGGCAGCCGGTCCTCGCTCCCGTCCAGGTGCAGGAAGACCAGCCGGCGCGGCGGGTGGCCCAGGTTGTGCACCCGCGCGACGGTCTCCTGGCCGCGGTAGCAGCCCTTGGACAGGTGCACGGCGGTCTCGATCCAGCCCGATCTCGTGCGGGATCGTCCGGTGATCGGTGTCCAGCCCGAACCGGGGCCGCCGGCGGGCGATCCGCAGCGCCTCATACGCCCACATGCCCGCGAGCACGGCCCCGCGCTCCTGCAGCCGCGCCGCGACATCCGCAAACTGCTCCCGGCGCACGATCAGGTCCAGCCCGAGCTCCTGCGTCGTGGCCTCCGCCAGGTCACCAGCCGCGATCGCCTCCGCTGCCTGCGGGCCCATGAGCGTGAGCACGGCGTACTCGCCGGTGACGTCGGCGGGCTCGACGCGCAGCATGAACCGCATCGATTCCAGGAACTCCAGCAGCGGCCCGGCCGTGCCCGGCTCGACGTGCGCCCACAGGTGCGTCCCGTCGTCGGTCAGGATCAGGTGGTGCTCGATGTGCCCGTTCGGGCTCAGGATCAGCGCCTCGGCGGTGTCACCGGGCGCGAGGTGCTCAAGGTCCTGGGTGGTGAGGCTGTGCAGCCAGGACAGCCGGTCCGGGCCGCTGATCCGGATCACCCCCCGGTGCGACCGGTCGACCAGGCCCAGGCGGCCGTCCAGCGCGCGCTGCTCGGCGAACGGGTCGCCGTAGTGCGCGGCGACCCCGGCGTCGGGCCCTTCAGGATCGGCGGGGACCGCCCCGGGCGTCGCCAGCAGCGGGCTGTGTTTCCTTCTCGCCTCCGGGGCCCCGCCCGCCTCCCCGTTCCCCCTGCACTGAGCTTCCTTCCCTCGTCACCCGGTCGCAGGCTCCCTCGCTCCCCGCCCACCTTCCCATCCTCCTTCACCGGCAGCGGCGCGCCCCGTCGGCTCGGTCATGAGCGGCAGTCCCGGCAGGTGCCGAACACGGTGAGGTGCCCCACGTCGGTCTCGAAGCCCTCCTGCTCGTCCAGGGCGGTGACCAGCGGGCGCGCGGCCTCGGGCGCCACCTCGGTCACCCGGCCGCAGTCGCGGCAGACCAGGTGCACGTGCTGGGCCTCGGCGGCCAGGTGGTAGCGCGGGGCGCCGTGCCCCAGGTGGGTGTGGGTCACCAGGCCGAGCTGCTCGAGCAGCTCCAGGGTGCGGTAGATCGTCGAGACGTTGACTCCCTGCGCTCTCTGGTGCACCTCGGCGAATATCTCCTCGGGCGATGCGTGGTTCAGCCTGGTGACGGCCTCGAGGACGAGCTGGCGCTGGGGGGTAACGCGATAACCGCTGGCCCGCAGCGCGGCATCCCACGTCTGCGACATGAGCCGAGTCTATGAGCCCACGGTGAAACGCGCTTGCCCGCTCCGGCGCTCTGACATAACGTTCTGGCTAACGCGGGAAAGGAGGTGGTCCAACAGAATGCATAGATGTCGGACTCGTGAGGTGGCTGTCAGCTAGCCGCCGTCCCGTGTAATCAGAACTGGTTGCCGCCAGCGGCGGCCGGCTGAATACACGGCAGACACCGGACCCCCGGGCTGACCGGCCTTGTCCAGCCGGTCCCCTCTATAGGGAGGCGCCCGGGGGCTCTTTTTGCCCATTCAGGCCGGGATCGCCGTCTCGGCGCCGGCCCGCTCCACCGCGTAGGCCCGGAGCAGCTCGTACAGGGCGAACTGGCCCGGCGCCTGCTCCTCGATGAGATGCGCCCGGGCCAGCTCGGCCAGCGCCGCGCGCGCCTGCCGCAGGTCCATCCGGGCCAGGCTCGCGGCGGACGCGGCGGTGATGTCCAGCCCGGGGCGCAGGCCGAGCAGCCGGAACATGGCCGCGGCCGGGGGCGTCAGGCAGCCGTAGGACCAGGAGAGCACCGCCCGCAGGTCGGTGGCGGGCTCCCCGGTGGCCAGCGCGTCCAGGCGGGCCGCGCGAAGCTCGGTGACGATCCGGCCCAGCGGGACGTCGGGGCGGCTGGCCGCGCGCCCGGCCACGACGGCCAGCGCCAGCGGCAGCCGCGCGCAGAGCCCGATCAGCTCGCGGGCCGCCCCCGGCTCCCGGGACAGCCGCGCGGGGCCCAGCCGGCGGGCCAGCAGCTCGGCCGCGCTCTGCTCGGGGAGCAGGTCGAGGCTCAGCCGGTAGGCTCCTTCCGCGACGACCAGGCCGGTCAGCTGGTTACGGCTGGTCACCACGACCACGCATCCCGGGCTGCCGGGTAGCAGCGGGCGTACCTGCTCGGCGTCCCTGGCGTTGTCGAGCACCACGAGCATGCTGCGCCCGGCCAGCAGGCTCCGGTACAGGGCCGCCTGGGCCTCCAGGGGGGCGGGCAGGCTGGCGGGCGGCAGCGCCCAGCGCGCCGAGAAAGCCGCGGATCACCTCCCCCGGCGGCGCCGGGGTCACCCGCGGCCCGAAGCCCCGGAGGTTGGCGTACAGCTGCCCGTCACCGAACCGGCCCGCCACCCGGTGCGCCCAGTGCAGCGCCAGGGCCGTCTTGCCGATCCCCGCGGTCCCGACGACCGTCCATATCGTCACCGCGCCGCCCGGGCCGGCCGGTCCAGCTGCCGGGTCAGCGCGTTCAGCTCGGCCTGCCGCCCGGTGAAGTGCGCCACCGCGGCCGGCAGCTGCCGGGGAACCACCGCGGCCCGCGCCGCGGCCGGCCCGGGAGCGGCCGCTCGCGGGAAGCGCGGACCGGCCGCGGCGGGCGGGGCATCCCGGACCGGCGCGGCCGCGGCGAGGTCCAGGCCGGGATCGGCGGACAGGATCTGCTGGAGCAGCTGGCGCAACCAGGGACCGGGCTCCAGGCCCAGTTCCTGGACCAGGGTCCGGCGCGCGTCCCGGTACTCGGCGAGCGCCTCGGCAGGCCGCCCGGCCCGGTACAGGGCGAGCATCAGCAGGCCGCGGGGCCGTTCCCGCAGCCGCCCGGCCGCGATCAGGTGGCGTAGCTCGGTGATGACCTCACCGTGCCCGCCCAGGTGCATCTCGGCGTCGATCCTGGCTTCCAGGGCGTCGATCCGCATCTCTTCCAGGCGCGGGCATTCGGCGAGCGCCAGCAGCCCGGAGGGCACCCCGCCGAACGGCTGGCCCCGCCAGAGCGACAGCGCCGCCCGCAGCTGGGCCGCGGCCCGCGCCCAGTCGCCCCGCCGGGCCGCCGCGTGCCCCGCCCCGCACAAGGCGTCGAACCGGAGCAGGTCCACCTCGTCGGCGCTGGCCTCCATGAGGTATCCCGGGCGGTGGGTCCGCAGCCGCGCCTGCCCGGCGGGCCCCAGGGCCTGCCGCAGCCGCTTGACGTAGTTCTGTAAGGTCACCCGGGCCGAGAGCGGCGGCCTGCCCTCCCAGAGCAGCTCGGCCAGCTCATCGACGGGGATGACCTCCCCGGCGTGCGCGAGCAGCACCGCGAGCAGGGTTCGCTGCTTGCCGTTCGGTATCGGCAGCACGCCGTCACCGGACCGGACGATGAGCGGCCCTAGCAGGCAGAATTCCACCCGTGTCTGCACCCCGTGCCTCCTGATCGGCGAGCCGTCTGGTCGGGCCAGGCAGGCCGGCCGCGCACAGCCTACCCCTAGGGGAGTCTTTTAGTCTACTGAGTCACGATATAGCCCGTATTCTGCGGACAATTGCCTGCGAAGCACGCCGCCGACGGGCTGGCCGGCTTCCGGCGCCCGGCGGCCTAGCCGACCCGCTTGAGCCGGGCCGAGGCGTGGGCCTGCAACGGCTGGCCCACCGCGGCCATGTCGTAGGCGTAGGCCAGATCGCCGCCCTCGACCAGGCCGTACAGCCGGTGACCCGCGGTGACCTCCTTCGCCGTCGACGTGCGCACGACGGCGTCGGTGGCCATCTCGATCTTGGTGCCGGTCACCTCGCCCAGGTAGATCTCGCTGATCCCGGTCGGGTGCACGATCAGCACCTCGAGCGGGCCGTCCGGCTGGGGGCGCCAGAACCCGGTCTCCATGGCGAGCGGCCGCCCGGCGCGCCCTTCGTCAGTCCAGCAGCCAGGTGCGGCTGGCGTAGATCAGGTAGGGCTTGCCGTTCTGGCTGAACGTGATCTCCTGGCCGAACTTGGCGCTCTCGATCGTCGGGTAGCCGACCACCCCGGCGCCTTCCCAGCGGCCGAGCAGGAAGCCGAGCGGGACCAGCAGCGGGTGAACCTCGGGGTCCGCGGCCGCGTCGCCGGTCACGGCGCGGGCCGGTCGCCGGAGCCGCCCGCGCCGCGCTCGGCGTCGGCAGCAGGCGCCGGCTCGCCGGGCGAGCCGGCGATGCGCCAGAGCCTGGCCACCGCGATCCCGCAGAGCCCCGTGATCATCACGAACGCCGCGACCAGCACGAGCCAGCTGAACTCGCCTTTCATACCCCGGAGTGTATGTGCGCGGTCCCGGTGGCGGCCGTCACCGGCCGGGTGTGTCGGGCACTGGCGGTGGCTGCGGGCGGCTGGCCGCCTATCGCTGGCTAGCCGGTCAGCAGCCGTTCCAGCCGCTTCGAGCCACGGTCCTCGACCAGCCGGACATGGTAGAGGGACCGCCAGCCCTTCCCCGTGAGCAGGAACTCCCCCGTCCCGGGCAGCGCCGTGACGCCGTTCAGGATCGCCTCGGGATCACGCCGGTGGCGCTCCCGGATCGCCTGCGCGTCGACGATGTCCAGCACCTCGCCGCTGTCCGGGTCGATGCCGACCAGGTACGGGTGCGGCGCGACGTTGGCCCAGACCCGCCCGCCGGCCCACGCGAGATCGTTGAGCCCGCCGATCCGTTGTCCGCCGCAGCGCACCACGACCAGGCCGAGCGGCGCCAGGGTCTGCGCATCGCGCCATACCAGTTCGCTGCTCCCGTCACTGGTCAGCACGTGAGAGCCCGCGCTGCAGATGCCCCAGCCCTCGCGGTTGTACGGGACCTTGTCCAGCAGGGTCAGGCTGCGCGGATCCCAGCGCAGGGCGACCCGTTCCCGCCAGGTGAGCTGCCACAACTGCTCCCCCACCCGGCAGATGCCCTCGCCGAACAGGTCGGGCGGCAGGTCCGCGGCGGCGTCCGGCTGGTCCGCGCCGAGCCGGTAGCGCCGGACTGTGGACTGCCCGTAGAGGCCGGTGCTCTCCCAGACCACGCCGTCCGCCGCGACCAGCCCCTGGGTGAAGCCCCGGCCGGGGTGCGGCAGGCGGCGTAGCACCGTGAGGCGGTGAAACCTCGGCACAGCGGCGCACCTTCCGTCGTGAAACCCGCGAGATCCCGCGAATCGCCGCCGATGCGGTCAGGAGCCGCTGGACGGCCCGGTCTCGCCCTCGGCCGGCCCGCGCCCGTTCCCGTCCTGGACGCCCAGCGGGTCTGAGTCCGGCGCCACCAGCCAGTTACCCGGGCCGGACGCGGCCAGCACCGGCTTGGGGATCTCCGGCATGCCGAGCGCGATCTTGCCGTGCGCGCGGTGGGCGGCCGCGGCGTGGTCGTGGTAGTCCTCCAGCTCACGGATCATGGCCGGGTCCGCGTACGGCCTGCCGTCCACGAACGGGCCCGGCTGCCGCTCGATCACGGCGACCACGTCATCACCGGTCAGCGTCTTGTGCGTCTCCAGCGCGTGGGCCAGCGAGAGGACGTGATCCCGGTTCTCGGTGATGATCTCCTGCACCTGTCCCAGCAGGCCGTTCAGGCTGTCCTCGATCCGGTCCGCCAGCGCCCGGCGCACGTCGGCCTCGGGGTCCTGGCCCTTCTTCTTCCGGCCGCCGACCCCGCCGCCGGGCGAGCCGACCTCCAGCCGCTTGGCCGTGGAGTACGACGACACCGTCGACCCCATGCCCCAGAAGCCCTCCATGAAGGACGCCACCGTGGTCGCCGACTCCAGGTCACCGGAGACCCCCGAGGAGCTGTCGTTGTTGAAGAACATCCGCTCCCCGGCCAGCGACGCCAGCGAGACCAGGATGTCGGTCTCGTACTCGCTGCGCCACCGGGTGAACTGGTCCTCGGGCGGGATGCTGGCCACCATGCCCAGGTAGTCGCTGCCCTTCTCGATCGTCGCGATGTCGATCTCCATGTGCTGGCGGGTGCGGTAGGCCACCAGCGCGTGACACGCCTCGTGGACCGCGACCGCGTGCCGCTCGCGCTCGATGTACTCGACGTCCTCGGCCGGCCCGAGTTCCTTGAGCTGCTTGGCCTTGATCACGTCCCGCCAGGTGATGACGTCGCGGCCGTCGCGGATGGCGTGGATCAGCGCCTCGTTGACCAGGTCCTTGATCGTGGCACCGGTCGCGTACGGGGTGATCGATGGCCAGCTTGTCGATGTCCTCCGGGGTGAGCTCGTTCCGGACCTTGGCGAAGTAGCCCTCGTAGGTGCGCATCCGGCCCGCCTTCGACGGGTAGCCCACCTTGTAGATCCGGTCGATACGGCCGGGGCGCAGCAGCGCCTCGTCCAGCGACTCCGGCATGTTGGACGCCAGCATGACCAGGATCCGGTACTTGGGCGGCGGCTTGGGACGCATGCCGAGCAGCCGCCGGACGTGCCGGTTGATGAAGCCGCGCGGCTTCTTCAGCCCGGACAGCTCGGTCAGCAGGGCCTGCAGCGTGCCCATGCCGCCCCCGCCGTTCATGCCCATGCCCATGATCTGCTTGTTGCGCCGGGTGTCCGGCTCCTCGCCGACCGACGACGACAGGGCGCGCTGAGCCAGCCGCCACTGCACGTCCTCCGACAGGTAGGAGAAGCCGTGGCAGCCGCCGGCCTGCCAGGCCGCGGGGGTGTCGCGGGGGAAGCCCGGGCCGCCCTGGGCCAGGGCGCCGCGGCTGCCCAGCGAGTCGGCCTCGTCGAAGAACACGATCACGCCGCCGTAGCGCAGCGCCAGCCGGCGCAGCTTGCGGAACAGCGACTTGACCTTCAGGATGCCGACGCCCATGAACATGTTGATGAACGCGCCCGGATCCACGAACACGTAGGGACGGCCGGTCTCGCCCGCCACGGCCTCGGCCATCAGCGTCTTGCCGGTGCCGGGCGGGCCCCAGAGCAGGATGCCGCCGGGCACGTACCCGCCGCGCGACTCGATCTGCTCGGGGTCCTCCAGGTAGAGGATGTTCTCCTTGACCCGCGCCAGCACGTGGTCCTGGCCCCAGACGTCGGTGAACCGGGTCTTGATGTCGTCGGGGTAGTACACGTCGACGCCGCCGCGGGACAGGAACCAGAAGATCGCGGCGAACTGGAGCACGACGAACAGCAGGATGACCATGAGCTGCAGGATGAACGGCAGCGCGTGCCAGATGTAGGACGGCATCTTCAGCAGCGCGGTCACCGGGTCGGCGTGCGTCACCTTGCCGGCCACCACCGCGATCACGCCGATCCAGAACAGCCACATGAGCACGCGCCAGAAGCGGAACCTGGTCCACGCCGAGAACTTGCGGCGCGTCATCCGCTCCCAGCCGCCGAAGACGGTCTGGGTCCAGAACCGGTAATAGCCGGCCCAGTGCTCGCTGATCAGGAAGTGCAGCTGGCGCACGACCTCCAAGCCGAACAGGGCGAACACCCACCAGGCGGACGTGACCTCGATCCGCACCGCGTCCGTGAACCCGATGAGCGGGTCGGACGCCATCACCGACCAGACCAGGATGAACCACAGCAGCGTCAGCAGGATCAGGAACTTCAGCCGGTCCCAGAGCGCCAGCGGCTTGCGGGTCGTCCGTTCGTCATCCCGCGGGCGCCCGCCGTCGGGCTGCAGTCCTTCCGGAGAGCCCGCCCGGGCTATCGTCATCGTGGGCTCCTAACCGAGAAGGACATCTTCACGACCCTCCGACCGTGAACGATCCGACGACCGCGGCGATCTGCTTGTAGTTTTTGGCGAAGCAGTTCGCCGAGCAGTGCACGAGCAGGAAGTAGAGCTTGGTGGTGGAGCTGTTGGTCAGCACCGTCAGGTCGAACGTCTCCGGGGTGACGCCCAGGTCGTAGTCGAAGATCTCGCGGATGCCGCGGTCGTTATGGCCGTCGGTGATGACCTGATCGGCGAGCGACGCGAACCCGGACAGCGTCTCGTGGTTCGCGGCCGCGGCCTTGCGCGCCGTCGCCGTCACCGGCAGCAGCAGGTCCCGCATGCTGTTGAACGACATGTCGCTGCGCTCGGCCGAGGACAGCGAGAGCACGCTCGCGTAGGCGACCGGGTCCGCCGACGACGAGAAGACGTTGTTGATGGACGGCTTGGCCGTGTCGTCGTAGGCCCGCGACCAGAGGTAGGCGCCCTGCTGGCTGGACGTGCCCTCGGCGGCCTGCAGAGTGGACTGGTCCACCTGGCGCCAGGTCGGCGGCACCTTGAAGTACGCGCTATCCGCGGAGTCGGTGACGTAGGTGTACTGGGGTGCCACGCACCCGGTGACCAGCAAGCCCACGATGATCAGCGCCGCGACACTCAACAGATGTCGCAGACCCACAGGCGCCCTCCCCTGGATTGGAGTGGCCCTAACCCGGTTCACCAACGGTACCTCTTTCGAGTATGGAGGCCAGAGCCCCGGAAGCGCCAATGTGGCCGTGCACAGGCTCGCGGATCCGCACTAGGCTGCGGGCATGGTTTCCCGCTCACTCGTGGTCAAGGTCACCGCGGGCCAGGACGACCAGGAACGCTGCAACCAGGGTTTCACCATCGCCGCGACGGCCGTCGCGAGCGGGTTGCAGGTGTCGCTCTGGCTGACCGGCGAGGCGGCCTGGTTCGCGCTGCCGAACCGCGCGCAGGACATCGCGCTTCCGCACGCGGCGCCGCTCACGCAGCTGCTGGCGAAGGTCCTGGAGGAGGGGACCGTGACCGTCTGCAGCCAGTGCGCGTCCCGCCGGGAGATCACCGCCGAGGACACGCTCCCGGGGGTGCGCATCGCCGGGGCGTCGACCTTCCTGGCCGAGGTCATGGCCGACGACGCGCGGGCGCTCGTCTACTGATTTTCCGTCCCTCGCTCGCCTCCGGGCCCGCCCGCCTCCCCATCCCCCTTCACTGCGACGTCTTCCCTCGTCGCTCCGGTCGCAGGCTCCCTGCGCTCCTCAGTCCAGACGCCGCCGCGCCCTTTGGCTCGCTCGGGTCAGTGGGAGACCGCGGCCAGGCGCTCCTCCCGCAGCCGGCGGGCCCAGTCCTCGTCGGCCTCCCGCAGCGGGGCGAGCGGCCCGGCGGCCCAGGAGAGCAGCAGGTCGGCCAGGCCAGGGTTGCGCACCAGCACCGGGCCGTGCAGGTAGGTCCCGACCACCTTGCCCGCGTACGCGCCCTCGGTGCCGTCGCCGTTGCCCACCCCGGCGGTGACCCGCGCCAGCGGGCGGGCCCCCGGCCCGAGCCTGGTCACTCCCTGGTGGTTCTCGAACCCGGTGAGGCGGGGCACGCCGAGTTCGGGGTCAACGTCGGCGACGATCTCGCCCACCCCGCGGCGCTCGCCCCGCCCGCTGCGGATGTCCAGGATCCCGAGCCCGGGAACCGGCTCGCCCTCCGCGCCGCCGAACTCCGCGCCGATCACCTGGTAGCCGGCGCACACGGCCAGGACCACCGCTCCGGCGCCGGCCGCGGCGGCGAGCCCGCCGTCGGCGCGCAGCCGCTGCGCGGCGAGGATCTGCGGCAGGTCCTCGCCCCCGCCCATCAGGTAGATGTCGCCGCTGCGGGGCACCGGCTCGTCCGCGTGCACGCTGACCGCCTCGGCGTCGATGCCGCGGAGCCGGGCCCGGCGCTGGAGCACGAGCAGGTTGCCGCGGTCCCCGTAGGTGCTGAGCAGGTCCGGGTAGACCCAGATCAGCCGCAGGCTGCTCGACGTCGCGCGGTGCCGCGGGCCGGTCACTGCGCCCGGCCCAGGGCGGTGCGGATCTGCTGGAACGCCGTGTAGTTCGCGATCACGTCCAGCGCGCCGGGGGGGACCCGGGCTACGGCGTCGTCCACGCCGTCGGCCAGCTCGAACGGCACCTCATCCGCCTCCAGCCTGACCGCGAGGTCGAGCCTGCGCTCGCCGGCCACCAGCACCGGGCGGCCGCGCAGCACCCGGTAGTCCACGTCCCACAGCCAGGACGTGTCCTTGCCGTCCGGACCCTGCGCGTTGACCGCCAGCAGCACCGGGGACGGCGGCGGGCTGAGCACGTCGAACGCCTCCAGCCAGCCTGCCGGGTTCTTGGCCAGCAGCAGCCGCAGCCGCCGCCCGTCGCGCTCCAGCTGGGTGTACCGGCCGGCCACCGAGGTCACCTCGCGCAGCCGGGGCAGGGCCTGGTCCAGGTCGACGCCGAAGTACTCGGCCACGGCCAGCGCGACCACCGCGTTAGCCCGGTTGGCCCGGCCGGGCAGGGCGAGCGCCAGCTCGCGGACCCGTCCGGTCGCGTCGACCACGGAATCCCCGTCCAGCACCCACCGGGCCACGGGCTGGGTGAAGCCGCATTCGCCGCACCGCCAGCCCAGGGCGTCCCGGCGCAGGTGCGACCCGCATTCCGGGCAGCACCAGGAGTCCTCGTGCCAGCGCTGCCCCGCCGCGACCCAGGTGACCCGCTTCGCCGCGCTGGCCGCCCACGCGATGAGCGGGTCGTCGGCGTTGGCCACGACCTGGCAGTCCGGAGCGTCGGCCAGCGCCTCCCGCCAGCGCCTGGCCACCAGCCAGATCTCGGCCGCCCGGTCCATCTGGTCCCGGCTCAGGTTGAGCAGCGTGACCACCCTGGGGTCGGTCGCGCCGATCATCGCGGGCAGGTAGCGCTCGTCGACCTCCAGGACCCCGAACGGGGCGCTGCGGGCCTGGCCGAGCGCGGACGCGAGCCCGGCCTCCATGTTCGCGCCGAACGCGTTGGACGCGACCTGGAAGCCCAGCGCCCCGAGCGCCGCGGCGATCAGCCTGGTCGTGGTGGTCTTGCCGTTCGTCCCGGTCACCAGCACGATCTGGCGGCCCGCGGCCAGCAGCCGGAGCAGGTCGGGCTCCATCCGCAGGCCGACCACGCCGCCGATCACCGACCCGTCGCCGCGGCCCGACAGCCGCGACACCCGTCCGGCGGCCCCGCCGACGGTGGTGGCCAGCCGAGCGCGCAGCGGAAGCTTTCCCATCGCCGCCGATGCTATCCGTCGCTCGCGCTGCTGGCCGAATTAGCCGACGCGGGGGACGCCGCCGCCACCTGGTCGTCGGTGCCGACGATGAACCGGCGCGGCCAGGAGAGCACGGCCTCCAGCCAGCCCACGATCCCCATCTCGCCGGCCGCCTGGCGCAACTGCCCGCGATGGCTCACCCCGATCACCACCGCGGCCAGGTCGTCGGCGAAGCCGCGCTGCTCGTCCTCGCCGAGCAGGACGGTCCAGGCCGGCTGCCGGTTGCGGGCCAGTTCCATCGACAGCGGGTGCCTGCGCAGCCCGCTGACCCGCTGCCCGACCCGCAGGCCCGGCCGGTCGGCCAGGCCGTTCAGGGCGTAGTCGAGCGGCGGCGCCTCGGCGAACGGGTCGGGCTGGTCGTCCCCGAACGGGCACACCCGCTCCACCTCGTGCAGCCACTGCAGCTGCGGGATCACCCAGTCACCCCCGACCGGCGCCCCGGCTCCCTTTCCCCCGTCGAGCAGCCGGAGCGCGGTGGCCGCGGCGGCCGCCGCCAGCCGCTGCGGGTCGTAAAACGCGCGGACGGCCACGGACCGGCCGCGCAGCGACCGGTCGATCGCCGTGGCCAGCAGGCACTCGCGCAGCCGCTGGTCAAGCTCGGCCCACCGGGTGCGCAGGGAGGCCGGCACCACCGGCAGCGGCCGGTTGGTGAGGAACGCGAGGACCAGCGCCTCGGCCCAGATCCGCAGCCAGGCGTCCTCCGGCGAGCCGGAGAGCAGGTCAGCCGCGCGCAGCTCGATCAGGTTGCAGGCCCGCCCGGATACGCACACCGGGCCGCAGGCGGCCGAGCGCCTGCCCCGGACCGGGATCGAGCGGTCGGCGGACCGCTGCAACCGCTCCTTGGCGCCGCCGAACGGGACCCGGATCCGCAGCGGCCGGTCCATCCCGTCCGCGAACACCGCCGCCACCCCCGGCCGCAGCGAGACCACCTGCCGCGACTGGTCGTAGTCCAGGTTCATCGCCGCCCCCACGACCTGCCGGTCGTCGTGCGCCGGCAGCCGGTGCAGCACCTTGAGCGCGGTGTTCTTCACCACGTCGGGGAGCAGCTTGGCCGGGATCTGCTCGACGACGACGATCCCCTCGCCGTAGGCCCGGATCTCGGCCAGCAGGCTCGCGAACAGCTCGACGGCGTGGGCGCTCGCGCCTTCCCGGCTGGCGCGCAGCAGCCGGTGCGCCTCCTCGATGACGATCACGTGCGCGAGGCCCTCGACGGGCGCGGTGCGGGCGCGCAGCCTCAGGTGCTCGACGAGCTTGATGATCAGGGTGCCGATCAGGAACGCCTTGTCCTCGTCGTTGGCGACGTCCTCGATCGCCAGCACCACGTGGCGGCGCAGCAGGTCGGCGATGTCGGCCGGGTGCCCGCCCTCGAAGAACCGGCCGGCCGAGCCGGTCCGCAGCGAGCGCAGCCGCACGTCGACGAACCCGCGGACGTCGGCCTGCAGCTCCCGCCCGTAGCCGACGTCCTCGATCACCTCGAGCGCCGCGCGCTGCAGCTGGGCCAGGGTGGGGACCGCCGGAGGCGCCGGCGCGCCCGGCCGCCCGGCCCCGGTCACCGGGTCCCAGCCGCAGTTCTCGTAGGCCCGCTGCAGCGCCTGCGAGATGATCTGCGGGAACGGCTCCCGGGCGTCGAAGGCGGCCAGGAACAGCGCCCGCACCATGTCGATGTGGGCCTGCACCGGGTAACCGGGCTCGGGCTCGAGCGGGTTGACCGACAGCGGCACCGCCGCCGGGTCGGACGGGTTGATCATCGTCACCTGGCCGACGCCCGCGATCCGGCCGGACATGGCCGCGTACTCGGACTTGACCGGCTCGATCGCGAGCCACGGTATCCCGGCCCCGGTGAGCTGCTCCAGCATGTACCGGACCGTCTGCGACTTGCCCGCGCCGGTGGCCCCGGTGACGAACGCGTGCCGGTTCAAGGTGGCGAGCGGGACCCGGAACGTGCCGACCTTGCGGTCCTGGCCGTCCAGGATCGCGCCGAGCTCGATGGCCTGGTCGCCCCGGGGGCCGACGCCTTCGCCGTTCGCCGTCTCGGTGCTGAGCTCGGCGCCGGCCCTGACCCTGGTCTCGCCGGAGGCCTCGCGTGGTCTCGCTGGTCACGTCGAAGCAGCCGGGCTCGAGCACCCGCACCCCGGGCACCTCGCCGCGGGGCAGGCCGGTGAGCGCGGCCAGGGCGCCCGCGGTGGCCGCGAACGGCACCTGCGCGCCGTCGACCGGGTCCGCGAGCTTGGCCGCCAGCGCGTCGGCCAGGTCGCGGGGCTCCTCGGCGCTGCGCAGCCGGTACGGGTGCGCGGACAGGTCGACGGACCCGACCAGCATCGGGGCGATCAGCCCGAGTTCCGCTTCGCTCGCCGCCCCGGCGAGCACCCGCACGTTCCACAGCCCGGCTTCCCGGAACGCGTCGAGTTCGGCCAGGCGGCGCTCGGCGCGGCCGACGTCGAACCGGGAGCGCTCCTCGTCGTAGCGCCGGATCACGTTCAGCTGCGTGCGCAGCTCGGCGATCTCGGTGTCGATGAGGTCGGAGGGCTCGGCGACCACCAGCCAGCCGAACGGCCGGGCCATGAGCGTCACCAGGGCCGACTCGAACAGCGTGGGGTGCCGCTCCCCCTGGTCGTCGCCGCGCGGCGGCCGCCCGGGCCGTAGGGCGCGCCGCGGCCGAGGTAACCCGCGGCCACGTCCCCCGGCTGGCCCAGATCCCAGCCGAGCGGGGAAGCCTGGCGGCCGGGGCAGGGCGCCCAGACGAGGCGGTCAAGGTCGGCGAGCAGCCCGCCCGGCATCGGCACGCCGCGGGCGCCCCAGGGGAACAGGAGCTCCTTAGGCTCGAACGCCGCGCCCGGCTCGATCATCCCGGCCGGCTCGACCGCCCGGTTGGGCACGATGACCCGGCTCGGGTCGATGACCCGGCTCGGCTCGATGACCACGGGCGAGTCGATGAGCTCGTGCCGCGCCGGGGGCACGGCCTGCACGCTGGCCATCGGGACCTGGCCCAGGCGGGACCGGTCGGCCACGCCCGGCTCGGGGAGCGGCCCGGCGTTGGTGATCAGCTCGAGGGGCGCGCCGCCGCCGCGCGACAGCCACCCGGCGACGAACGGGCGGCGGTGCTGCGCGGCGTTCAGCACGGCCGGCAGCACCGACGCGTAGTCCCGCTCCGCCGTGCCGCCGCGACGGCCGTCGGCCATGATCGCCTGGACCCGGTACCACGGGCCCGCGGCACCTCCCCCGATACCAGACGCAGCGGCCATATCGCCGTGCATATCAGGCTGGGGGCCTGGCTGCCACCGGTTGGCGCGGATACGCCGAGGTTCGTGGCGCGCGAGATGATGTCGGGCATGGCCGCCGACGAGGACCGGATACGGGGCATTATCCGGTCCTCCGCCTGGCTGATGGGAGTGCTGCGGGCGGTGCGCCAGGCCGGGCTGCCGGACGCGTGGGTGGGCGCCGGAGTGCTCCGTGACCTGGTCTGGGGCGAGCTCTACGGGCCCGGCTTCACGCCCGGCGAGGTACACGACGTCGACGTGGCGTTCTTCGATCCGGCCGACAAGTCCCGGCGCCGTGACGAGCAGGCCACCGCGCGGCTGCTCGCCGCGGGCCCGGGAATACCGTGGCAGGCCCGCAACCAGGCGGCCGTGCACACCTGGTATAGCGGCAAGTTCGGCGGCGAGCCGGTCGCCCCGCTGCTGTCGGTCGCCGACGCGGTGGCCACCTGGCCGGAGACGGCCACGGCCGTCGCGGTGCGCCTGGAGCCGCGCGGCGCGGACCGGGATCGAGATATGCGCCCCGCTCGGCCTGGGCGACCTGCTGGGCGGCGTCTGGCGCCGCAACGCCCGCCGCGCCAGCCTCGAGGTCAGCCTGGCCCGGCTGGCCCGCCACCAGCCCGCCCGGCGGTGGCCGGGAGTGCGGGTCATCCCGCCGTCCTGACGGCCGGACCGGCCGGGTCTTACAGTTAGCTCTATGGCGGACGGGATGTTGCCGGCCGAGCGCGGAGCGGAGCCGGTCCAGCCTGGCCAGCTGAGAGCCTCGCACCAGGACCGGGACCGGGTGGTGGAGATCCTGCGGGTGGCCGCGGGCGACGGCCGGCTGACCGCGGAGGAGCTCGACCAGCGACTGGAGGCGGCGCTGACCGCGCGAACCTACGCCGAGCTGGCCGTGCTGACCACCGACCTGCCCGCCGCGGGCCCGGCGGGTGCCGCGGCGGTTCCCGAGCCCAAGGACGTGGTCCGCATCGACTGCGGCAGCGGCAGCACCAGGCGCGACGGCCGCTGGGTGGTACCGCAGCGCATCGACGTGCGGGTAACCAGCGGCAGCGTCAGGCTGGACTTCACCGACGCGGTCATCACGCAGCCGACGCTGAAGGTCGACGCCGAGGTGCACAGCGGGAACCTGACCCTGGTGACCAGGCCGGGCATCGTGGTGGACGCCGATGAGGTCTCGGTCCGCAGCGGCAGCGTGAAGGTCAGGGAACCGTGGGGCCACGACGCTGCCGGCCACGCTGCGCATCGAGGTGACCGGCCAGGTCCGCAGCGGCAGCATCACGGCCCGCCCGCCGCGGCGGACGTTCTGGCAGTGGCTGACGCGGCGCCCCCGGCCGTACCAGCCCGCGCCGCGGTAAGCACCGCCGCGGCCCTCAGACGCGCAGGACCAGCCCGTCGGCGGCGGCCTCGAACCGGGCCTGGTCCAGGTGGTCCAGCATGTCGGCGGACATGTGGGTGAGCACGATCCGCCGGCTGGCCAGCCGGCCGGCGTGCGCGACCAGGTCCGCGTGCCTGAGGTGGTACGGGACGGCCTTGTCGCGGTAGTAGGCCTCGGCGATCAGCAGGTCGGCTCCGGCGGCCACGTCGACGAGGGCGTCGGTCCAGGCGGTGTCGCCGGTGTAGCCGATCACGGTGGCGCCCACGGTGAGCCGCAGCGCCAGGGCCGGGCCGTCCGGGCCGCTCGGGTGGTCGGCCCCGAAGCCCTCGGCCCGCACGCCCGCGGCGGTGACGGCCGCTCCCGGCCGCAGTTCCGCGACCTCCACGGCGAACCGCCGCCGGGCCCTCCAAGAACCGGGGAACATGCACTCCATGAGCTCGGGGAGCCGCCGCGCGGTTCCCGGCGGCCCGACCACCGTCAGCGGGCTGGCCCGGCCGGCGAACTGACCGTTGAGGATAAGGAAGGGGATCCCGCCGAAGTGGTCCCCGTGCAGGTGCGACACGAACACCGCGGCGATCTCGCCGGGGTCGAGCCCGCAGCGCCGCAGCGCGGGCAGCGAGGTCGCGCCGCAGTCCAGCAGCACCGGGGCCGCGCCGCCCGGGGGCCTGACGTGGACGCAGGCCTGGTAGCGGCCGCCGCTGCCGAACGCGTCACCGGAGCCCGCGAACGTGACCGTGACCCGCCCGGCTACCACAGCCCGAGCAGGGAGCCGAGGCCGCGGGCGGCCGGGCCGCCGTCCTCCTCGGCGATGCGCAGCGCGGCGGGCACGTCGAGATCGCCGGCCAGCGCCGCCCGGACCGCGCCGGCCGCCGCGCCGTCGTGCCCGGGGCGCCCGGCGGCGCGGTGCAGGCGCTCCAGCCGCGCGGCCGCGGCGTCCAGCCCGGCGCGTTCGAAGTCCCAGTCCGCGTGCCAGCGGCGGTCCAGGATCAGCAGCCGCACGGCCGCCGCCGGGTAGTCCCGGACCAGGTCGCTGACGAGCACGAGGTTCCCGGCCGACTTGGCCATCTTGGCCCCGGCCACCCGGACCGTCCCGGCGTTCAGCCGGGCCCGGGCGAACGGCGTGACCCCGGTGAGCGCCTCGGCCAGGGCCGCCTGGTAGGCGTGGTGCGGGAAACGCAGGTCAGCGCCGCCGGCCAGCACGTCCACGGCCGGGCCGAACGCGTGCAGCGCCATCGCCGCGCACTCGGCGTGCCAGCCCGGCCGCCCGCCCCCCCACGGGCTGGCCCAGGCCGGCTCCCCGTCGCCCGACACCTGCCACAACGCCACGTCGAACGGGTCGTCCTTGCGCGGGTCGTCCGGGTGGTCCCCGTACTCGGCGGCCAGCCGCAGCGCCTGTCCCGCGTCCGGGACCGCCCGGCGGGCCACGGCGGCGCCGCGGAAGTACACCTGGCCGTCCCGCTCGTAGGCGGCACCCCGGGCGAGCAGGCCCGCCGCCAGCGCGATCACCTGGCCGACGTAGGCGTGCGCCCGGGGCTGCAGGGCCGGGGGCCCGACCCCGAGCGCGGCCATGTCGCGGTCAAAGTAGTACTGCTGGATCGCGGCGAACCGGTCGTAGGGGGCGCCGGCCCGGCTCGCGGCCGACAGCAGCACGTCGTCGACGTCGGTGACGTTGCGGCACACGATCACCTCGGCGCCGCCCGCGTGCAGCACCCGGGCCAGCGTGTCCACCCACACGAACGTCGCGGCGTGGCCCAGGTGGGTGACGTCATAGGGCGTGATGCCGCAGGCGTACACCCGCGCCCGGCCCACCAGCGGCAGCGCCGCCCCGCCGAGCGTCGCCGCGGCCAGCAGGCCAGCGGACGCCGTCGCCTCCACCGGTACCTGGTTCATAGGCGGGCCTCCTGTTCCCCTGGCAGGTCAGCGTACATTTGCCGCATCGGGATGCCCACGGCGGTCAAGGGGGACAGCCATGGTCGAAGTGCTGCAGATCGAGACGCCGACGCTCGGCGACCGCAGCTACCTGGCCCACGACGGCCGCGTGGCGGTGGTGATCGACCCGCAGCGGGACATCGACCGCGTCACCGCGCTCGCCGGGCGCCTCGGCGTGCGGATCACCCATGTCGCCGAGACGCATATACACAACGACTACGTCAGCGGCGGCCTGGCCCTGTCCCGCGAGGCCGGCGCGGCCTACTTGGTGAGCGCGGCCGACCCGGTGAGCTTCGGCCGCGAGCCGGTCCGCGACGGCGACGTCGTGGAGATCGGCCCGGTGCTGCGGCTGCGGGCCCTGGCCACGCCCGGGCACACGTTCAACCACCTGTCCTACGTGCTGGAGGCCGACGGCCAGGCGGCCGGGGTGTTCACCGGGGGATCGCTGCTGTTCGGCTCGACCGGCCGCCCGGACCTGCTCGGCCCGGCGAGCACCCCGGCGCTGGCCCGGGCGCAGCACGCCTCGGCGCGGCGGCTGGCCCGCGAGCTGCCGGACTCCGCGGAGATCTTCCCGACGCACGGCTTCGGCAGCTTCTGCGCGGCCACGCAGGCGCAGTCCGCGTCGTCCACGATCGGGCAGGAAAGGCGGCTCAACCCCGCGCTGACCCTGGACCAGGAGGCCTACGTCGAGGCGCTGCTGGCCGGCCTCGACGCCTACCCGTCGTACTACGCCCACATGGGCCCGGCCAACCTGGCCGGGCCGGGCCGCGCCGACCTGTCCCCGCCGCGGCCGGCCGGCGCGGACCAGATCCGGCGCGCGATCGAGTCCGGGGAATGGGTCGTCGACCTGCGCGACCGCGTCGCGTTCTGCGCCGGGTACGTACCGGGCTCGGTCAGCTTCCCGCTGGACGGCAGCTTCGCCACCTACCTGGGCTGGGTCCTGCCCTGGGGGACGCCGGTGACGCTGCTCGGCGAGACCGGCGAGCAGGTGGCCCGGGCCCAGCGGGAACTGGCCCGGATCGGCATCGACCGGCCGGCCGGGGCGGCCGCGGGGCGGCCGGAGCAGTGGTCCGGCGGCCGGCCGCTGACCCGGCTGCGGCGGGCGACGTTCGGCGACCTGGCCGCGGCGGCCGGCCAGGGCGGGCAGGGTGAGCAGGGTGGGCAGCTCGTCATCCTGGACGTGCGGCGGCGGCTGGAGTGGGCGGACGGCCACGTCGCCGGGGCCATCCACATCCCGTTCAGCGAGCTGCCGGGCCGGGCCGGCGAGCTGCCGCCGGGTGAGGTCTGGGTCTACTGCCAGAGCGGCTACCGGGCCACGATGGCCGCCTCGCTGCTGGCCGCCCGGGGACGCCAGGTGGTCAGCGTCGACGAAGATTTCGGCCGGGCCGGGCCGGCCGGGCTCGACCCTGGACTGCTCCCGGGCCCCGGCTCCGGGGGCGTAGGCCGGCCCGGGAGATCCTCAGCGCGGCTGGCGCCAGTCCAGGCGCTCGGGCGGCGGGCCGAGGTTGGGCGGCGGCTCGTCGCCCGGCGGCGCGCCGGGGCCGGCCTCGGGGACCAGCGCGGCGTCCGGCTCCCCGGGATGCGGCGCAGCGCCCGCCGCCTCGGGGTACGCGGGCCGCGCCGCCGTGGCGTCCACGACCTCCTCCAGGCTGAGCAGGGTGGACGTGCGCAGCGCGATGATGGCGGGGTTGGCGTCCGCGAGCACCACCCGGCGCCCCTGCGGCGACGCATAGGTGACGATCACCGCGCTCGGCGGCAGTTGCTGCAGTTCGTGCGGCTCGACGAGGAACTCGCGCGACCGCTGCGAGGTGCGGGCGGCCGAGGAGCTGGCGCCGATCGCGGTCGAGGTGCTGATCCCCCACGCGGTGCTCGAGCTGATGCCCTCGGTGATCGACCGCGAGCCTGACGTGCCGTGCGACTCGCTGGTGTCCCGGCTCCGCGACCCGGTGACGTGGCCGAACGGAGCGAAGGCGTCCTGGCGGGCGGTGCCGCGCCCGCTGCTGTGCCCGACGCTGTCGCTGACCGAGACGGTGTCGGCCACCGAGTCGGCCGTGCCGACGGTGCTGGTGTAGGAGTCGCCGGCGGTGTCGGTGACCGACATCCCGACCGTGTCGGTCAGCTGGCTGATCACGAAACGGTGCTCGGTGCCGATCTGCTCGCTCGCGACCCGGGCATCCTCGGCGTTCCCCAGCCGCATGAACGCGACCGCCGCGTTCCCCCGGCCGAGCCGCTCCCGGACGTGACCAGGGATCGAGCGGTACCCGATGACGAGCCCGGTGCCGGAGATCTCGCAGGCGTCGGCGAGCCGGTCCAGCACGTCGGCGCCGAGCTTCTCGGCGCCGAGCACGCACAGGGTCTGCTGCCACCGGCGGCCGGACGGCGCCTGCCGCAGCAGGTGGGTCAGGGTCACGGCCAGGTAGGTGCCGAGCACCCGGTTGCCCAGCGCCCCGGCCCGCCGGTCCAGCCACGCGACCCGGAGCCTGCTCGGCGGCAGCGGCGACGTGCCCGACCCGAGCTGCTCCAGCTTGCGCAGCCGGGACTCGATCGCCCATGCCCTCTCGATCACCACCCGGCCCGCGGCGTCGCGGCCGAACAGGGTGGTCACGCGCTGCAGCTGGCCGGCGGTCAGCCGCCCGGCCTCCAGGTCCTCGCGCGCGTCGCCGACCTGGGCGAGCACCCGCAGCGCCGCCGTGACCTGGGCGATGCTCGCCGTGTCGCCCAGCACGCCGAGCACCCGGTCCAGGATCGAGTGGTCGATCGAGGCCGACGCGCCCGAGCCGCCCGGGGAGCCCGGGCCGGGCTCGTCACAGGCGGCGACGGTCGCGGCCAGCACGTCGGCCAGGGCGCTGGCGCCGAGCCCGGTGCCGAGGTCCAGCCGGGGCAGGTCGCCGGGCATGACCCAGACCAGCGGCTCGATCCCGGCCCGCCGCGCCACCGCGAGCAGGTCACGGGCCACCGTGCCCTCGGTGAGGTCGAGCACCGTGACGTCGCCGCCCGCCGACAGGCGCGGGGCCGCGATCATGGTGAGCAGCGCGGACCAGCCGGCCAGCGTCCCGCCGGCCACGTCCACCCGGTCGACCTGGGCGGGCAGCGACACCGCGTACCACTGCGTCTGCCGGTCGAACGCCTCGCGGCGCGACTCCCACGAGCGGACCCGCCGGGCGTGCTGCTCCTGGCGGGCCGCCAGCCGCCGGAGCTGCACCTCGCGGATCTTCTCCACCCGCCGCTGCTCGGCCGCGATCCGCTCCCGCAAGGCCTGCTCGTCACGCCGGACGCCGCGCCCGCTGACCGCCGCGGCGGCCAGGCACGCCGCCGCGCCGGCCCCGGTGAGCCACGCGTTCAGCAGCCCGGTCAGGCCGAGCGCCAGCAGCAGGCCGAACAGGCCGGCCGAGGCCGCGCAGGTCACCTTGAGCGGCCGGCCCAGCCGCCCGTCCTCGCGGCGCTGCGCGTCCACCCACCCCTGGTTGAGCTGCTCCGCCGCGGGCGGGGCCGGCCGCCGCGGCAGCGGGCCGGGATCGGGGTACAGCGGCGCGTACTGCCAGCCGAGGTACACCCGGTCCGGCCGGATCATGGCCCGCCGCGGCGGCGGGGTAACGGCCGGGCGGTATCCGGGAGGCGCGGCGCTCACTCCGGCCGACCGCCCGGATGAGCGGGAACATGCCGGCAGTACGGCAGCACCCTTTCCTGCGGCCCCCGGGCCAGCAGCGCGAACGCTTCCTCACCCGGCGACGACAGGCCCGCCGCGAACAGGCCGGCAGGGTCAGCGCCGTTCACGCCGGCCGCGCCGTTACTGCCGGCGGCGCCGTTCACTCCGGCCGCGCCGTTACCGCCGGCGAACCGGCCGACCAGGTCCGGATCGACGGGCCCGCGCGCGACCAGGACGTGGACCTGGCCGGCCAGGTCGTCCGCGACCGCCGCGGAGGCCGTGCTGAGCACCACGCCCATCCCCGCGCCCCCGCCCGCCTCGACCAGCTCGGCCAGCACCTGCGGCCCCAGCACCTCGCAGCCGTTGATCCAGGCCAGGCTATCCCCGGGGACTCCCATGGCGTGCAGTTCGCGGCACACGGCCATCAGGTCGGCGGCGGCCAGCCCGGCGATCATCGCGGCGGCCCGGCCCTCGGCGCCGCCGTCCAGCGAGAACAGGGCGACTCCTCGTTCCCTGACCGTCTGGCCCAGGCTGACCCGGGGGGCGTCCGGCGGTCCCGGCTGCAGCCAGCGGCCCAGGGCCGAGGCCCGCAGCCCCGGCAGCTGCGCGGCGGGCGCGGCGACCGTGGCCGGGTCGGCCTGCAGCAGGCCGGCCGAGACCGCGGCCCGGTCGGCCAGCACGTCGCGGCGGGGGTGATAGGCCGGGATCAGCGCCGCGCGCTGGCGCAGCCCGTCCGGGGTCAGCAGGCGGACGAGGTCATCGAGCACCGGTACCCGGCGGTCTCCGGGCGCCGCGGCCTGCACGGCCAGCGCGTCGGTCAGGTACGCGGCACAGGACCGGCGCTGCCGGTCGCCGACGCCGGCCCAGTCGATCATGCCCATGACCAGCGAGGCGGCGCGCGCCGGATCACCGCCGCGCACCGGCTCGTAGTATCCGGGCCCGTCCGGGCCGAAGCGGGAGAACGGCGCGTCCGGCTCCCGGCAGGCGGCGGCCAGCGACCCGGCCAGCCACGCGCGACCCGGTCAGGTCGATCACGATCACCGGCTTGCGGCGCCTGATCGCGGCGTGGGCCAGCGTGAAGGCGTTCCCGGTCGGGCCGTCATGCCCGGCGTCCAGGGCCGGTCCCAGCCCGGGGCCGCGGCCGGCCCGGTGCACAGCACGCCGCCCTCGGCCTCCCGCCAGGAAACCTCGGCGGCGTGCCCGGTGGTCACGTCGAGGCCGACGCGGCAGCCGTCCCGGCTCACCACGCCGCCCGACCTGAGCGCGGCCGTCGTCATCTTCCGCCGGGTAGCCACGATCAGGCCGGGCCGCCAGGCGCGCCCGCCCTCCAGCCGCCGCTGCAGCAAGCTCAGCCCGAAGACCTCGGCGGAGGCCAGGACCAGCGCGAGCGGGAACTGCTCGGGCAGCCAGTGCCCCAGGCCGGAGTAGGCACCCAGCGGGCGGATGAGGTGGCCGGGATACCTGCCGATCCCGCCCAGGTACGCCAGTACCTGCCGGGGCCCGGCGGTAAAGCCGGCCACGGCGCGCGCGGGCCCGATCGCGAGCGACCAGATCACCCCGATGCCGGCCGGGACCGCCAGCCACTGCGGCCGCCACCGGCTGACCCTGTCGATCACGTACATGACCACCGCGAGCACCAGCGTCAGCTGGCCCGCCACCGCATGCGTCAGCACCGCGGCCACGGCCAGGACAGCAATTAACTCACGGTGGCGCGGGGCATCCCTCGGCCCGGGAACAGGCGACCGCCGCGGTGCGCGATCTGCGAAGTACGACATATGGGATCAAGAGTCCCAGTCCTCCGCCGCGTGTGTCCAGGCTCCTGAGAAAGTCCCCTCTTTGGCTTCGGTCAGTGCGTGGTCGCCGGACTCGACGACGATCCGGAACAGGTCCGGGCGCAGCACGGCGACGGTCAGCGCCACCGGCCGGCCCGCCTCGGGATCGTCGAACCGCACGGTCACCAGCGCCGCGGGCTGCCCGGCGGCCAGGCGCAAGCTCCTGGCCACCGAGGCCGGCGGCGGCTGCAGCTCGACGTGGATCGCCCGCGGCTCGCCGACGGGCGTGAGCTCGCCGCGCTCCGGGTCCGGCGCCGCGGGCGGCGCGGTGATCGGCAGCAGGGTCAGGCTGGCCGAGGCGCCGGGGCCCTGAACGCTGATGAACGGCGCGGCCATCTCCTTGATCAGGTAGGTGGTGCAGAACGCCGCGGGCTCGCCGCTCGCGGCCCACTGCACCCGGATCACGCCGACCAGGTCGGCCGGCGGGATCTGCAGCGCCCATCCGATGTCCTCGGGAACCTGGCGCCACGAGGCCTGCCAGCTCCGGCAGGTGATCTGTCCGCCCATCGGGTCGGCCCGCGAGGCCAGCCCGGGCGCGCCCTCGATCGGGATCAGGTACTCGGCGGGGCTGACCCGGTAGAGCTGGCCGTCGGGCAGGCGGCGGACGAGATGCCGGGAGGTGAGTTCGGTCACGGCGGCGTCGATCTCGGCGGTGCTGACGTTGTAGCGCCGCGCCAGCGCGGTATGCCTCGGCAGCCGCCAGCCCGGCTCGTGATGCACGAGCGCGGCGGCTATGCGGTCCGCGAGCACGGCGATGGCCGGGCGCAGCGGCTCCGGCTGGCGCCGGCCGCCGACCGCGCCGACTGGATTCGCCGGGCCGGCCGCGCCGCCCGGGACGGCGTCGCGCCCTTCGTGCTCCTGGTCGCCGTTAGCTGTCATCGGGGCCTGCGCGAATGCCGACCTGTTTCCCCCCTCTTGAACCGGTTCCTCGCTGGCTCCCGGCACGGCGGTCACTCCGCATGGCGCCGGGAGGTCGTTCCGGCATTCCAGAAGTTGAAGATCGCGATGGCTACAGGCAGGCCGGCCATGGCTACAGGCAGGCCGGCCACGACGCCGGGCACGGGGGACGTCAGCACCGTCCGCTGGCCGCAGCCAGTTCCGGACCCGCCTGGATAAGCCTCGCTCGACATGATGCCGCCTTGCCCCCCAGCGTCCTGATGGAACCGACCGCGTTCACACGGCCACACCAGTTCTAAGGGGCCAAGGTGATGAACAGTTGAACAACAGGTTCTCAAAAGGCGATGAACAGATGGCAAGAAGAGAAACACAGCCTGAAAGCACGCCCGCTGCCCGGCGGGCTGAGCAGCGGTTCAGGGGTGTAAGGCGTGGCGAGGGATGCCGGCCGATGCGCCGGCATCCCTCGCCTCCGTACTGGGCCGCGCGCGGCGCTAGACGGCCACCTCCAGCTCGGTGACCTTGCCGGTGTCGGCCGACACCACCCGCTCGGCCCGGACGTTCCCGGGGGCGAGCACGCGGAGCGTCCAGGACCCGGGGGCGGCGAAGAACCGGAATCCGCCGTCCTCGCCGAGCGGCACCTCGGCGACGAAGTCGCCGTCGGAGTTGAGCAGGCGCGCGTAGCCGACCGGCACCGCGGATCCGTCCCGCGTCACCCTGCCCTGCACCACGGCCTGGGACCCGGCATCCGCGGCCGCGCTCACCGCCGCCCCGCCGGCCGGCGCTCCGCAGCCGTCCGTGCTCACTTGCCCCGTGCTCACTTGCCGTCCCCTACCTCGATCGGCACCCCGACCAGAGAGCCGTACTCGGTCCACGAGCCGTCGTAGTTCTTCACGTTCGGCTGCCCGAGCAGCTCGTGCAGCACGAACCAGGTGTGGGCCGAGCGCTCGCCGATGCGGCAGTAGGCGATCGTGTCCTGGCCGAAGTCCAGCCCCGCCTCGTCGTCGTAGAGTGCGCGCAGCGCCTCGTCGGACTTGAACGTGCCGTCTTCCTCCGCGGCCTTCGACCATGGGACGTTCTTGGCGGTCGGGATGTGCCCGCCGCGCTGGGCCTGTTCCTGAGGAAGGTGGGCCGGAGCGAGCAGCCGGCCAGCGAACTCATCCGGCGAGCGGACGTCGACCAGGTTCTTGTTGCCGATCGAGGCGACCACCTCGTCGCGGAACGCGCGGAGGGTCTTGTCCTGCTCCTGTGCGTGGTAGCTCGTCTTCTCCCGGTGCGGCACGTCGGTCACCAGCTCGCGGGACTCAAGCTCCCACTTCTTGCGGCCGCCGTCGAGCAGCTTGACCTTGTCGTGGCCGTAGAGCTTGAAGTACCAGTACGCGTAGGCCGCGAACCAGTTGTTGTTGCCGCCGTACAGGATGACCGTGTCGTCGTTGGCGATGCCCCGGTCCGAGAGCAGGGCCCCGAAGCCGGCCTTGTCCACGAAGTCGCGGCGCACCGGGTCCTGCAGGTCGGCCTTCCAGTCGATCTTGACGGCGTTGCGAATGTGGCCTTTGTCGTAAGCGCTGGTGTCCTCGTCTACCTCGACGAGAACCACGCCAGGGTCACTGCCGTGCGCCTCGACCCAGTCGGCGTCCACCAGGACGTCGGATCGGCTCATATGGGAACCTCCTTGTCAGTTTCGGCCGGAACCAGCGCCTGGCGGCCCGGCCAGATACGTCGGATAAGCAGATACATCTCACAGCCCAGGCAGAGCCCGAAGACCCCGTTGAGGAAGGCCGCCAGCAAGCCGGCCGAGGCAGCCGCCATTCCCAGGGGCGTCAGGCCCGTTGCGTAGCCGATGATCCCTATCAGGCTGATCACCAGGCCGGTGGCCTGGGCGAATCGTGGCGGCGCCTCTGGTTCTAGCTCCCGGGGCGGCCCGAGGCGCGGCCGCACCAGCCAGCGGTAGATCAGCCCGTAGGGGGCGCTGCGCATGCCGAAGACGGTGCCCACCGCGAAGACCAGCGCCTGCGCGGCGAGTAGCCATACGCTTCCGGTGATCAGGACCAGGGCGAAGACCACCATGGTGATCAGCGCTCCGAAGCGCGGCCCTCTCGGGTCGATGTCCATCTGCGGGTGTCCCTTCGGGGATGCTGGCGGGTCGGTCTGTGACGCGGCGCCCGCCTGCGCTTTCCCTCAGGGTCAGCTGGCGGCCCCGCAGGACCGTGACGCGGCAGGCCGGCTCCTGCCGCAGGCAGCCCGACACAGCGCGGTCGCGACGCGGCAGAAGTCCACAGCGCGCCGCCTGGTCAGCATCGGCCGGGGGATCCGTGCGGTCCCGATCACGGAAACGGCTGATATCCGGGCAGACACAGTGCCGATGCTATGCGCGGCCGGGCTCAGTGTCATTTCCCTCCCCTCTTTTCCCGATCTGACCAGTAGGAATATGGTCTAACCCACATCGCCGAGGGCGGCGATGACGTCAGCCTTGCGGGGCTGGCCGCTCGCGCGCTTCGCGATCCGGCCGTCCGGGCCGACCACCAGAACCGTGGGCGTCCTGCGGACATCCAGGCGGCGCACCAGGTCGAGGTGCGACTCGGCGTCGACCTCCACGTGCGCCACCCCTTCGGTCATCCCGGCTACTTCGGCCAGGATCTGCCTGGTGGCGCGGCACGGCGCGCAGAACGCGGTAGAGAACTGCACCAGCGTGGCCCGCTCGCCCAGCGGCAGCCCGAGGTCGGCGCCGGTGATCAGCGGTCCGGGATCGGCGGCCTGCGTTCTCGACGCCTGCTCGCCTGGGGCCTGAGCCCCCGGCGGTTGCGCCGCTCCCGCCGGGACGCCGGGTGCCGTGGTGCTGCGCATCCGGCCGTTGGTCCGCCGCCAGGCGAGCCCGGTCACCACCGCGACGGCGAGCGCCGCGAGAAGCGCGATGACTCCGGGTGCCATGCCCTGCTAAGCGCGTGAGCGCACCGCCTCATTCCCGTGCCTGGCACCCGGGCCGCTCCCAGTCCAGAACTCCCAGCCGACGCCCTGGCTCACCTGCCGCGAGGTCACCCATGGCTGACTGGGCACGGCCGCCTGTCTGACTGGCACGGCCGCCTGTCTGACTGAGCACGGCCGCCTGTCTGACTGGCCGCGGCCACCTGTCTGACTGGCCGCGGCCACCTGTCTGACTGGCCGCGGCCACCCTGGCTAATGCGGGTCGGCCGGGATGGTGACGAGCACCTTTCCGCTGGGACTGCTGATGTCGAAGCTGCGCACGTCCTCGATCGGCGTGTGTGACGAGACTGAGAACCAGTTGCCATACTGGGCGGCGGCGTTCACGGTCCAGTCGGCGACCCAGAGATGGTGACCGCTGGTGGTAGTCAGCCAGAACGAGCAGTGCGTGCCGTTCGGGATACCGGTGACCCCCACCTGCATGGTGGTCTCGGACGCCATGGCTCCGGAACTACCCCCAGGACGGTAGTAGACGGCGGCGGTGGCGCCCGTCGCGGGATTGCTGCCACGAGCCAGGTCCCCCGTCACCTCCGTCGGCGAGCTATGCGAATGCGCTATCACGGCTCCGCCGACGATCCCGCCTCCGACCGCGATGATCGCGGCGGCTGCGGCAGCAGCGATACCGCGCCACCTGCGTGCCCGCCGTCGCGTGGCCACCTGCCGCAGCAGCGAGTCAAGCAGTTCGGCCGGAGCCTCCTCGAGTTCCTCGCTGCCGAGGGCCAGCCGCTCGGCGTCCTCTTTCGGCACCCGGCCGAGCAGCGCGGGCAGACCGGCGAAGCCGGCCAGTTCTTCGCGGCAGTCGGAGCAGTGGGGCAGATGCGCGTCCACGGTCGCGCGCTCGGCCGGATCGATCGCGCCCACAACGTAGACGCCGAGGGCACGACGGATGTCACCGCAGTCCGTGAGCTCGGTCATGGTGCGAGCCCCCGTTCTTCTAGTGCCAGCTTGAGTGCCCGGAGCGCGTAAAACGTCCGTGATTTCACAGTACCTGGCGGAACGCCAAGGGCCGCGGCTGCTTCGGCCACGGACTTGCCCCGGTAGTACGTCTCGAGGAGAACCCGGCGATGGTCGGGCCGCAGAGCCTTGACCGCATCGGCCACGGCCCACGACTCGAGCGCCCGATCTGCCTCGTCGGGAGCGGGGACCAGTTCGAGAGCGGCCTCGCCCACCTCATGCGGCCTGGCCCGCCTGGCCCGATAGGCGTCCACCGCGAGATTGCGGGCGACCGCGAACAGCCACGGCCGGGCAGGCCGGTCCGCGATCGCATCCGGGTGCATCCATGCTCGCAGCAGGGTCTCCTGCACGATGTCCTCCGCACGCTGCCGGTCCCCGCTGGTCAAATGCAACGCATAACGCAGCAGTGGCCCAGCGTGTTCGGCGTAGAGCGTGCGTACCAGCATCTCGTCCGCGGCTGTGCCGCGCGCTCCACGAGTGCCTGCCCCATCTGGCCCTGCCACGTACCATTAACGTCCCTGGCGGCCAACTTGGTTCAAGTAGTTCCGCGCATATTCCGTCGGTTCGTGCCATGTACCGCTCGCCTGCGAGTACCGCGATCTCACGCAGGCGGCCGCCCCGCAACAACCCGCGCCAGCCGCAGCAACCCACGCAGCGGCACCCCCCCAGCGCACGCCCGCAGCAACCCACGCCAGCCACCCTTACAAGCCCCCACCCGCAGCAAAGCGCGTCGGATGTGCCTGCGGGGACGCTTCCTGGGCCTCACATCCATCCCCGCCCACACGGCGCTTCTGGACTACACCGCGTGCACGTAGTGGCGTATTAATCGAAAAAAATTTAGCATGGTAAGCTACTTGATGCTATACTAGTCGAAGAAATAAGCGGCAGCCTTGAGGAGGGCCAGGTGGCCGACGTACCCGACCCCCAACCGCCAGGCCCACCCGGCCTCAGCGACTCATTTGATGATGGCTTCTGCGATGACTTCGACGACTGCGGGCTGGACGTGGACCGCGAGCCGCCGTCGGAGGAGGAACTGCACGGGCTGGTCTTCGACCCGGACAACAGCCCGATCGAGGGCTGGGAGCTCATGTCCACCGCCCAGCGCCGGGAGCTGCTCGGCGATGACCTCTACCCGGATGACTCCGGCGAGGACGCCATCCCGGAGGCGCTGGAGGCCGGGTTCACTCACCGTTACGGCGGTACCGGGACCGGGTTCGCGGCGGGCGGTCCTCTGGACGTCATGCTGCCCGGTCCGGAGCTGGCCTGGCACATCGGCCAGGCCCGGCAGCGCGGGCTGAACGCCTTCTCCGACGACGAGCTGATCGGCGTCCTGGGCGCGGCGCGGCGGCTGGGGTCGTGGCAGGCCGAGCTGGAACTGGCCACGGTCGCCGAGCTGGACGCCCGCCGGGCCGGACGCGGCGGCCGCGAGGGCGAGCACGTGGCCGAGGAACTCGGCGCCGCGCTCACCCTGACCGGCCGGTCCGCCGGCGCGCTGCTGGAGCTGTCGCGGCGGCTGGAGCGGCTGCCGCAGACCGCCGCGCTGTTAGCGGCCGGGATCATCGACCGCTCCCGCGCCACCGTGATTGCCGACCAGCTGAGCCTGCTGGACGACGCCACCGCGGCGGCAGTGGAGGACACGGTCGCGCCCCGGGCGGGCGCGATGACCACCGGGCGGCTGGCCGCCGCGTGCCAGCGCGCGGTGCTGGCCCATGACCCGCAGGCCGCGGTCCGCCGCAAAGAGCGGGCCGAAAGGGACGCCCGGGTCGAATGCTGGGCCGAGCCCGCCGGGACCGGCGCGATCGCCGGGCGAGACCTGAACCTGGCCGCCGTCATCGCGGCGGACAAGTACCTCGACGCCGCCGCCCGCTGGCTGCAACGCAACGGCGCCTCCGGGACGTTGGACCAGCTGCGCGCCCAGGCATTCCTGGCCCGGCTCACCGGCCAGCCCCTCGAAACCCTTCGTCCCTCCCCCGCCAGCCCGGCCGGCTCCGGCGCCCCGGCCTCGGCCGCGCTGGCCAGCCCCGGCGGCTGGCCCGCCGACCACGGCAGCTGGCCGGGCGGGCTGACTGGGACGGTGAACCTGGTCATGCCCGCCACCACCTGGCTCGGCCTGGCCGACTCCCCAGGAGAAGCCGGCGGGCACGGCGCGATCGACGCCGCCACCTGCCGCGACCTGGCCGCCGCCCTCGCAACCCACCCCGCCACCCGCTGGTGCCTCACCCTCACCGGCCCCAACGGACAAGCCATCGCCCACGGCTGCGCCCGCGCCGGACCAGGCCCGCCCGGCACATCAGACCCCGCCGCCTGGCTGGCCCGGATCACGACCACCCCGATCGAGACCCGGACCTGCGCCCACCGCCGCGAAACAGCCGGATACCAGCCCTCCCCCGCCCTGCGGCACCTGATCAAGACCCGCAGCCCCCGCTGCGGCTATCCCGGCTGCCGCCGCCCCGCCACCCGCTGCGACGACGACCACACCATCCCCCACCACCAGGGCGGGCGCACCTGCGAATGCAACCTCTACCCGCTGTGCCGACGGCATCACCAGGCCAAACAGGCCCCCGGCTGGCACCTCAGCCAGCCCGAACCAGGCATCCTGACCTGGACCACCCCCAGCGGCCGCCGCTACACCATCGACCCGGAGCCGTATCCGTCCTAGCCGCGGGCCTAGTCCCGCTGGCTCACGGCACCGACGATCAAGGGCAGCGCCCGGTAATTTGACCAGGCTCCGCCGTACCGGGCAACGCCTCACCCCCCGGCGAAGGGGGGCAGTACCTCGATCACTGCCGCGTCGCTGAGCACGACGGTTTCCGGCGCCCGGCTTCCGACGGGCGTTCCGTCGATCAGGAACGATGAGCGCGCCAGCACCGTCCGAAGCCGTGAATTCTGCTTGGTGTGCCCGTCACCTTCTGCTTTGCCCTGAGCGGCAGCCAGCGCCTCGGCAAGCGTTCCCGCGCTGATCGTCTCCTCGGCTATCCCTGCCGCTTCCTTTGCCGCCGCCCAGTAACGAAGGGTCACGATGGCCATGTCAGCTATCCTTGCTCATGACGGACCCGGACGGTATCGGCCCCGGGCATAGCGGGAGTCAGGGCAGCCTCCCGCGGATAACTCCGCGGGATGGAGGTGGCGGCGGTTGAGCATCGTGCTGCTGCTCACTGACGCAAATGAACCTGCCGCCGACATACTGCCATCGCTGAGCCTGCTGTCGCATGCTGTCCGCACCGGCCCGGCTTCCGCGACCGCCGCTAACGGCGGATCCGGTGTCGATGCGGTCCTGGTTGATGCACGGCGCGACCTGCTGCAGGTCAGGCGACTTCTCCGGTTGCTGCACGGCGCGGAAATGACCGTGCCGGTCCTGGCCGTGGTCACCGAGGGCGGCTGGGCCGCAGTCACCGCCGACTGGGGTGCGGACGACGTGATCCTGAACACGGCGGGCCCCGGCGAGGTCGATGCCAGGTTGCGTCTGGCCATCGGCCGGATGGCACCCGCCGCGTCCACCGAGATCCGGTCGGGTGACCTGCTGATCGACGAGTCGAGCTACTCCGTGCGACTGCGCGGCCATGCGCTGGACCTGACCTTCAAGGAATTCGAGCTGCTGAAATTCCTGGCGCAGCACCCAGGCCGGGTATTTACCCGGTCCCAGTTGCTGCAGGAGGTGTGGGGCTACGACTACTTTGGCGGCACCCGGACCGTGGACGTGCATGTACGCAGGTTGCGGGCCAAGCTCGGCGCCGAGCACGAGGCGCTGATCGGCACGGTGCGCAACGTCGGATACCGGTTTGTCCCGGTCAAGGGCGATGAGGCGAACCGGGGCGGGGATGAGCTCGAAGCCCGGGCCGATATGGCCCTGGACGAGGAGACGCGCGCCGAGGCGGCCACAGACCGGGAAGCGCATCCCGCGCATGCCAAGGTCTGAGGGTCCAGAGCCGCCGGTCGCCGGCGCCGTGCCGCCGGAAGCCGCCGGCACCCCGCCGGAAGCCAGAGCCACGCCACCGGAAGCCAGAGCCACGCCACCGGAAACCAGAGCCACGCCACCGGAAACCAGAGCCACGCCACCGGAAACCGCTGCCACGTCACAGAAAGCCGGGCCGCCCCAGATCGCTGTTCACGGACGCATGACCGAGGCCGAGTCGCTGGCCGTCCGCGAGCTGGTCAAGGCGGCCGCGGAGGAGGACGGCGTCGGCCCGCTCTCCGAGCACGTCATGCTCCACCTGCGGTACGGCGGCGATCCCCGCGCCCGCAACCTGCTGCTCGTCAGTCACGGCGATCTGGCGGGGTACGCCCACCTGGACCCGACGGACCCGGTCGAGGGTCCGAGCGGCGAGCTCGTCATCCACCCCGCGCACCGCGGGCAGGGCCTGGGCCTGCTGCTGACGCGCGCGCTCGTGGCCGAGGCCGGAGAGCGGCCGCTGCGGCTGTGGGCGCACGGCGACCTGCCGGCCGCGGCCCGGCTGGCCGCCGCGGCCGGGTTTGAACGGGTGCGCGCGCTGTGGCAGATGCGGCGTTCGCTGCAGTCCCGGCTGGAGCGACCCAAGGTCCCCGACGGCATCACCATCCGGACGTTCATGATCGGCCGGGATGAGGATGAGTGGACCGATCTCAACTCCCGGGCCTTTGCCCGGCATCCGGAGCAGGGCGCCTGGACGCGCGAGGATCTCGACCTGCGCGAGCGGGAACCGTGGTTCGACCCGAACGGGTTCTTCCTGGCCGAACGAGACGGGAAGCTCGTCGGGTTTCACTGGACGAAGATCCACGGCCTGAGCAATGAGGAGGATGAAGGGGCCCACGAGGCGATCGGCGAGGTCTATGTTGTGGGCGTCGCGCCCGAAGAACGTGGCACCGGCCTCGGCCGCGCGCTCACCCTGGCGGGTCTTCGCTACCTGCGCTCCCAGGGCCTATTCCAGGTAATGCTGTACGTCGACGAATCCAATGTCCCCGCGATCGGGCTGTACGAGTCGCTTGGCTTCACGCATTGGGACACCGACGTGATGTATCTCGGAGGGGCGCCCTCGGTCACTGTGAGGGCGGGATCGCCTTGATCCGCTTGGTCATCTCGGCCAGGTGATCTGCGGCGGCCCGGAGCTCGACGTTTCCCTGGCGGATCAGGGCCGCGCTGCGCAATTCGGTGCCGGCCCGAAGGTCCGCGGCGGCGAGCTGCGCAGCGGCCAGGACTTCTGCCCACAAGGACTGCGCTTGAGCGTCGGGCATCGACGGCGCGGTCATGGCCATCGACACGTCGGCGCCGAGGCAGCAGCAGGCATCACGCAGGTTGGGCCAGGGCAGGTCTGTCGCCGGATCTGCTAGCTGCCGGAAGAGCGTGACGACGTTGGTCAGGTCAGCGCAGATAGCTCGGAGGGCAGTTCCGCCCGGCCCGCTATTCCACCGGGTCATCTGGCTGGCCATGGGCTCGGGCGCAGTCACCGGCGCAGACGCGGTGACCAGCTCGGTCATGGCCCCGGGCCCGGGCGCCGGCACGGGCATCGGCGGGGGCAAGCCGGGCAACGGCCCAGACACTGGCACCGGCGAGGGCGAGAGGCCGGGCAACGGCCCAGACCCCGGCACCGGCGAGGGCGAGAGGCCGGGCAACGGCGCGGACACCGGTGCGGGCACGGGCGCGGCCGACCAGGACGCTTGCCGCGCTCGCCGGGGGACCGGCGGCGCACTGTTCTGGGGCGGAGCGGTGTTCGGGGGCGGATTTGCCCGCCTCGCTGTGGCCGTGCCAGAAGGGCCGGCGGACCGGGCAGCCGGGCCACGCCGGTGTTTCCCTCCGTCTAACGAGAGCCCGCCCGGCCCGGCGGCGGGGTCGTTGGCCCCCCGGCGACGGTGACGGCCTGTCGCTGCGTTCAGCGTTACTCCGAAGATCCTCTGGGATCAGGGCCCCTAAACAGTACCGCGCATGGCGGTACCCCCGGAGCCGAACGATGGCAACTCGCCCCGCAGGCGGCCAGGGCCCAGCCAGCCTCAAGGGCACCGATGCTTACGCGTACCCGCGCCCGATCCGGGATCAGCTCGAGCCGACCGACGCCCCCGCCACGGGCCGGATCCCGAGAACCCGATCGAGTTCCTCCGCGGTCAGCGGCCGGTCGGTCGCGGCCACCGCGCTGAGTACCTCCGCGTACAGTTCAATCTCATCGAGCGCCACTCGATCGTGGACGCGCAGGTCCAAGTGCTCTCGCAACGCGCCCACCTCCATTGCCGAGCGGATTCGCGGGAACCTGGGCTCAGGCTACGGCGCAATCTCATTGCCCCGCATGACCCATCAGGGTCATTCCAGAACCATCTTCTAGTAAGGCTACCCAGACCTGGACGACCAATTCAGGCAAATTTCAGTAGAGATTCAGTCATGCTGACCGGATTCAGGCATGCTGGCCGGGGCGGCCCAGGTCGCCTCGCGGTGCCTGGCCGCCCGGGCCACGTACTTGATGGCCGAGTCCGCGAACATCTCGCGGTCTTCATCGGTGAGTTCCCTGACCACCCGTCCGGGCACCCCGGCGAACAGCACGCCGGCCGGAACGACGGAGCCGGGCCGGACCACCGAGCCCGCGGCCACCAGGGTCCCGGCCCCGACCTGCGAGCCGCCCAGGACGACCGCCCCGATCCCGATCAGCGCGCCTGCTCCCACCCGAGCCCCGTGCACCGTGGCGTGGTGGCCCACGCTGACCCGCTCCTCCAGCAGGATCGGCTCGCCCGCGTCCACGTGCAGGCAGCACAGATCCTGAATATTGCACTCGGGGCCGATCACGATCTCGTCGTCGTCCGCTCGCAGGACCGCCCCGTACCACACGTTCACGGCCCGGCCCAGGGCGACCCGGCCCACGACCACGGCTCCAGGGGCGACCCACGCCTCCGGGTGCACCGAAGGAACGGCTCCGTCCAGCGATCCAAGGAAGCTCACGGCCTTCTCCCCGCCTCTCCTTCACAGCCTTCCCGGCCTCTTCCCCCGTGGCACCGTCCCAGCCTTTCCGGTCCCCAGCCTTCCCCGCCCACGCCCGGCTAGAGCGGAAGATCCGGCTAGAGCGGATGATCCGGCTAGAACAGAGGATCCCGCTGGAGCAGAGGATCCGGCTAGAGCAGAGGATCCGGCTGGAGCAGAGGATCCGGCTAGAGCGGAAGACCCGGCTGGAGCGGAGGATACCGTTCACGTTGCCTCGATCAATCCAGACATAACCGGATACTCAGCCGTTTCGGTTGCGCGGAGGGTCTGTTCGGGACGAGAGTCGTGCCCGTCATTTCGTACGCCGCGCCCGGCCCGCTACCCGCAGATCCCAGCTGCGAGCGGGCCGCCTACAGTAGAACAACATCCGCAGACCCGGCTTCCCTGGCTTGCTCCCGAGCGGTCAGCCAGTGTGCGCCAGCCGCTAGGCCGAGTCTGCCTGACCCATTTGACGGGTGGACATTATGAGCGAGCACACTGACCGCTTTGCTGAGCTGGGCCAAGAGGAATTTGAGCTGGAGAGGCGCGGCTACAGCCGTCGGCAGGTGGACGAGTTCGCGGCGAAGGCTCGCGGCCAGGCCCGCCACGCCCGTGAACTCGAAAGCAGGCTGTCACACGCCCTGGACGAGAACGAGCGGATCAGGCTGGAACTGTCCGCGACGCGGCAGGCGGCCGGCGGCAAGCCGGCCCACGAGGAGATCAGCGAGCGCGTCGGCCAGATCCTGAAGCTGGCCGACGACGAGGCCAAGTCGCAGCGGGACCACGCCAACGACGAGATCACGAAACTCCGCACCGACGCCAAGCAGGAGACCGACAGACTGCGCGCCCAGGCCAAGCAGGAGACCGACAAGTTCCGGGCCGACGCGCAGAGCCAGGCCGAGCGCATGCTGCGCGCCGCGCAGGAGCAGGCGGAGAGCTCGGTGGCCAGCGCCAGGGCCGAGGCGGAAAAGACGCGCAACGCCGCCCGGGCCGAGGCCGAGCGCTCGGTCTCCGAGGCGCACAAGCAATCCGAGACCGCCGTGGCCAACGCCAAGGCTCAGGCCAAGCAGGTCCTCGATGAGGCCACCGCGCGCGCGACCGCGATTCACGATGGCGCGGAGCGCCGCCTCAACCTGCTGATGTCCCGGCACAGCGAGGCGATCCGGCGGCTGACCGAGATCCGCGATGTGGTCACCACCCTGGTCGCGGGGGAAGTCGCCCGCGGCTCGCTGGAGGACGAGGTCGACAAGGCCGTGGCCAGCGCCATCGGCGATAAGCCCGGCGCGGGCCGCGCCCCAGGCCAGGCGGAGGGCAGGCACGCTCCCGCGGCCGCCGGATCGGGCGCCCCGGCCCCAGCGGCCCAGCAGGCCTCGGGCACGTCTCCCGGCATCGCCGCGGCCGCCGCCCAGGCCGCTGCGCGCAGCCGCGTCGGCGAGCCGGCGCCCAGGACCCAGCCCGCGCCGGTCAAGCCGGGCGACGTGGCCGGAGCGGGCAACGGCCAGCCGGCGACCGAGGCTCCGGCCCGGACGGGCACGGCTGCCTCCCGGGCCGCGAACGGTCAGCCCGCCGAGAGCGAGGGCCACTCGGGCGTCGGCCGCCCGGCCGGGACCTAGCGAGGGTGCCCGCCACGCCGCGGGCAGCCCGCGACCCGACACGACGGATGACACCGCGGACAACGTCCGGATCGTCCCGGACTGACGCCAGCCGAGCAGGGGCGTCGCCCGACGTCAGCCCGCGGCCGGACCCGGCATGGTGTCCAGCCGCCGCAGGATGACGCCCTCCCGTAGCGCCCAGGGGCAGATCTCGAGTTCGGGCAGGCCGAACAGGTCCATCGTCGCGTCCGCCACGATCGCGCCCGCGGTGAGCTGCGGCGCCCGGCCCAGGGACACCCCGGGCAGCTGCGCCCGGTCGGCGGTGCTGGTCTGCGACAGCCGTTCCGCGAGCGCCGTGACATCGGCGTGATGCAGGAACCGCCGGACGTACGGGCCGTCGCTGGACGGCGCCGCGCCGCCGATCCTGGCGAGCTGCCGGAACGTCTTCGAGGTCGCGACGGCATGGTCGGGCCGGCCGTCCCGCATGACCACGCCCACCGTGCCGGCGATCTCCGCCCGCACGTGCTTGCGGAGCTGGCGCACCTCGTCGGCTGACGGCGGGTCGCTGACCAGCCAGTCCCTGGTCAGCCGCCCGGCGCCTAGCGGCAGCGAGACCGCGACGCCGGGCTCCTCGTCGACGCCGGACGCGATCTCCAGTGAGCCGCCGCCGATGTCCAGCATCAGCAGCCGCCCGGACGACCAGCCGAACCACCGGCGCGCGGCCAGGAACGTCAGCCGGGATTCGTCGGGGCCGGGCAGCACCCGGATGTCCACCCGCGTCTCGGCCTTGATCCAGGCCAGGACCTCGTCGCCGTTGTCGGCGTCCCGCACGGCCGACGTCGCGAACGCCAGCAGTTCCTGCACTCCCTTGTCCTCCGCGATGCGCAGCGCGTCGTTGACGAAGTCACGCAGCTGGTTCGCGCTGTCCTGGGTCAGCCGGTTCGCGGCGTCCAGGTGCTCGCCCAGGCGGAACTCGGCCTTGTGCGAGAACGCCGGAAGCGGCCGCGCTCCCTGGTGGGCATCGACCACCAGAAGGTGGACCGTGTTGGAACCAACGTCCAGGACCCCCAAGCGCATACTTCGACGCTACCTCCCGTTATGGTCGGAACGGGCCACAGACCACTGGGAGGCAGCATGTCCGAGAGCTCGCGCGGCAGCGTCAGGGTCGAGCAAGGGCCCAAGCGAGTCCGCGTCTACCTGAACGGCGAGCTGGTTGCCGACACCAGGACGCCGTTCCTGGTCTGGGAGCGGCCCTACTACCCCACGTACTACCTGCCCGTGTCCGACGTGCGCGCCACGCTGATCCCGGCGGGCGAGACCGACCACTCGCCCAGCCGCGGCGACGGCGAGGTCCTGCACGTGAAGGTGGCCACCGCGACCGCGGAGCGCGCGGCGCTGCGCTATCCCGACTCGCCGCTCGAGCAGCTGCGCGGCCTGGTGCGCATCGACTGGAACGCGATGAGCGAGTGGTTCGAGGAGGACGAGCCGGTCTACACCCACCCGCGCGACCCCTACAAGCGGGTGGACATCCTGGCCAGCTCGCGGCACGTGCGCGTGGAGATAGACGGCGTCACGGTCGCCGAGTCGCGCCAGCCGCGGATCCTGTTCGAGACCGGCCTGCCGCCCCGGCATTACCTCCCGCTCACCGACGTCCGGATGGACCTGCTGCGGCCGTCGGACACCACCAGCCACTGCCCGTACAAGGGCACCGCGAGCTACTGGTCGGTGGACGCCGGGAACGGCGAGCACCCCGACATCGTCTGGATCTACCGCGCCCCGCTGCCGGAGAGCCAGAAGATCGCCGGGCTGGCCTGCTTCTACGACGAGAAGGTGGACGTCTACCTGGACGGCGAGCGGCAAGCCAAGCCCAGGACTCCGTTCAGCTAGCGGGCGCAGCCGCCGTCGGCTGACCGTCCAATTCTTCGATCCGGCCACGAGACGGCCCGCGGCGGGCCGAGATCGCCCGGGCGGCCGCCTCCGCGTCGCGCATCGTCCGCAGTACGTTGCCGCTGGCCAGCTTCCCGCAGTCGGCCTCGCTCCAGCCGCGGTCGAGCAACTCGGCGATCAGCGCCGGGTAGCGGGACACGTCCTCCAGGCCCTCGGGCAGCCAGTCGACGCCGTCGTAGTCGCTGCCGATGCCGACGTGGTCGACGCCGGCCACCTCCCTGACGTGCTCGACATGGTCGGCCACCTCGGCCAGGGTCACCCTCGGCCGGGGGTGCTCGGCCTCCCAGGCCGCGCGCTCGGCCCGCATCTGGCCCCGGCCGGGCACGTTATGGAGATCAATCCCGCGTCGCTTCATGTCCTCGATGAATTCCTGCGCCCAGTCCCGGCACGCCTGCGAGACGAAGGCCGGGACGAAGTTCACCATGCACGTGCCGCCGTTGCCGGGCAGCCGGGCCAGGATCTGGTCGGGCACGTTCCTGGGGTGATCGCAGATCGCGAGCGCCGACGAGTGGGAGAACAGGACCGGTCCCTCGGCGACGTCCAGCGCGTCGCGCATGGTGTCCGGGGACACGTGCGAGAGGTCCACCAGCATGCCGAGCCGCTGCATCTCCCGCACCACCTCGCGGCCGAACGCGGTCAGGCCGCCGGCCGACGGCTCGTCGGTCGCGGAGTCGGCCCAGGGCAGGTTGCGGTTGTGGGTGAGGGTCATGTAGCGGACGCCGAGCGCGTACAGCGCTCGCAGCGTGCCCAGGGAGCCGCCGATGGAGTGCCCGCCCTCCGCGCCGATCAGCGAGGCGACCCGGCCCGCGGCCATGATCCGCTCGACATCGGCGGCGGTCAGCGCGAGCTCCAGGGCGTCCGGATAGCGCCGGATCAGCTCATGCACCAGGTCGATCTGCTCCAGCGTGGTCGTGACCGCCGTCTCGCCCTCCAGATCCGCCGGCACGAACACCGACCAGAACTGCGCGCCGACCCCGCCGCGGGCCAGCCGGGGCAGGTCGGTCTGGGTGGAGGCGACCGGCGCGGCGAGATCGGTCGTGTCCAGGTCGAGCTCGTCCGCCACGCGCAGGGTCCAGGGCAGGTCGTTGTGCCCGTCGAGAATCGGGTGGCGGCCGAGCAACTCGCGGGCGGTGGTGATGGTGGTCATGACCCAAGCGTATTGACGGCGTCAGGATTCGCGGCCAGCGCGTTCGGATGCTGTTAGCACGGCCGGTGGCCTTGCCGGCCGAAGATGGGGGCGGCGCGGGAGGTGCTGGCGTGAGCGGTATGGCTCGCTATCTGACCAGGGATCGCCTCGCGGTCGTGGCCGCGGCAGCGCTGCCGCTGGCGGTGGCGGTGGTACTGCTGCCGTTGCGGTCGAGCTGGTCGAACACGAACATGGCCCTGGTGCTGGTGGTCGCGGTGGTCGCGGTAGCGGCGATCGGAGCTGGCGCGCTGGCGGCGGTGTCGGCGGCCGCCTGGTTCGACTTCTTCTTCACCGTGCCCTACGACAGGTTCGCGATCGCCCAGGCCGCCGAGTACGGAACCCTGCTGGGCCACCCGCCGCGGCTGGAACCGGACGGCAGCGTGATGATGGGGTACCACCGCCGTGACGTCGAGGAATCCGGGCTCCCCGGCGAGGAGATCGAGCTGCGGACGTTCGGCAACGGGCAGTACTACGGGCGGTTCATGCTGCGGCCCAAGCCGGAATCCCGGCCCTCCCTGCAGGCTCGCCTGGTCGCGGTGACCCTGGCCGACCAGGCGGGGCGTGCCCTCGGCGCCCGCTAGGTTCTCCGGCGCGCCCGGGTTAACTCTCGCGACATTGGCGGCACCGCGCGCTACAGTGCGAAAGTTATGGGATTAGTGCTCGTCGGGCTCGCGGTGGCCTGCTATGTCGGCTGGCACTTCAGCCAGGCCCGTGGGGCGCATCGCGGCATCCCGGTCAGGAAGGGTCAGCTCAAGGCCTACCGCAAGGACCGCACGCATCACGTCGTGTGGATCGTCGGTATCGGGCTCGTGATCCTGCTGATCTTGGTCCTCGCATCCCACGCCTGAGCTCCGCGCCCCGCTGAACGCTGGCGGCCGGCCGTCACCGGCCCGGCCCGGCCGTCTCCACGCTTCCGTCACGACGCCTCCATGGGCCCGACACGCCCGGCGGCTGTACTGAGGGCTCCAGGTTCGCACGGCAGGGGTGGAGCCCAGGGACGGTCATGACCGGCCCGGACGGGCTCCGGGCCGGCGAGGGCGGCCACGCCCGCGACCGCCGGCTTGAGCCTGCCCGGTCCCGGCGGCCTTGCGGTCCGTCTCGGCCAGGTCCTGCCCTGGCAGGCGCCGGGGCGGGTCCGCGAGGCTGCCTCGTGCCGGGCGAGACACGCGGGCGTCCTTCATCTGGCCATCACATCGGCCGCACCGGCCGTCCACAGCCGCAGGCTTGGCTAGATGGCAGCGACCGGCCGACCGGGCCGGCCTGGCCCGAGGAGCCGTATCGTGTCCCATCGGGTAACCGCAGCCGCCGGCGGCAGTGCCGCACTACGGTGTGCCCCCGCGACCGATTCCCGGCCGCAGGACGATCTGGTGCCCGCGCCGCCTGCCCGCGGCCCGCTGCCGCGGGCGAGGCGCGTGCTGGCCGTGATCGCTCGCCCGGGCCAGGAATCGGCGGACCTCGGGGCGCTGCTGCACGCGTTCCGGCGCACGGGCGCCCGCCTGGCGCTGCTGTCGGTGACCCGGGGCGAGGCGTCGCCACTGAACTCCACCTGGGAGCGGCTGGAGACCCGCCGGCCCTGGGAACTGCAGGTGGCGGCGGCCGTTCTCGGCATCTCTTCGCTCAGCGTGGCCGACTACCCCGACGGCGGGCTCTCCCGGCGCCCGCTGGCCGAGCTCACCGAACTGGTGCAGCGCGAGATCCGCAGGCACGCGCCTGACCTCCTGCTGGTCGTCGACCCGGTCACCACCAGCCCAGGCGGTGCGGTACCCGCCGGCGACGATCCGGACGACGCCATACTGGTCAGCGAGGACTCGGACGGCGCCGTGGTGGCCAGGGCCGTCCGCTCCGCCGCCGGGCAGGCCGGCCTGCCCGTGGTGGCGCGCACCAGGACGCCGGGCACCCGCGGCGCGCGGCGCGTCGGCCTGGGTCCCGATCCCGCGGCCGCCCGCGCCACCCAGCGTTCCGCCGTGGCGGCGTACCTCAGCCAGTCGCAGGCACTGCCCGAGGTGGAACGCCGGCTCGACCTCCTGGACGGCCGCGAAACGCTCCGCTGGCTCGCCCCCGCCCCCCGCAGCTAGCCCTATCCCCCATAGCTAGCCCTCTCCCCCCGCCGCAAGGCCCCTCCCTCCGCGGCGAACCCCCATCTCCCGCAGCGAGCCCCATATTCCGCAGCGAACCCTCCCCAAGCTTGATCATCGACATCTCTTCACGCGTTCCAGTCGTTTCCCGGGGGGATATATCCGACTTGTGGGCACGGAACGCGTTAAAAGATGAGAAGATGATCATGGAATCCGGGCGTTCCGGGCCCGGGGTTTCTGCGTGGCGCATGGCGGCGGGCGCGAAATTCGCGCCCGCCGCCATGCTGATCCGGCTGTCGCGGCTGGACCCGAGTCTGCCGGTTCAGGCCAACCCGTAGACCCTAAGGGGGCCGGGGCGTCCTTGCCCGTGGGCGCGTCTGGCCGCGAGCCGGGTTGCGGTGCGCGCGCCGACCGGGCCATGGTTGTCGGCACGCGGATGAACTCATCGTTCAGGGTCTTGAGGCGGCCCAGGGCCCGGCGCAGGGTGGTCCTCGCCCATCCCGAGCGGGGCTGGCGGGGGGCCCGGGACTCGCCGGGGGGCTGTGTCGCGGTCATGGGGATCGTCTCCGTGGTCTGGCCCGAGGGGCGGTTTCGCTGGGGGTGGTCCTCGCGGATATGCAGTTCAAGCAGCGGCCTGTTGGCGTACTGGAGCCCGCAGAGCGGGCAGGCCGGGTTGAGTGTGCTGGGCATGTCAGCCTCCTTCGGCTCCATGCCATCCGGTGGCGTTGGAGTCCTGGTGCGCTAGGTATGGGTTCCGGATGGAGACGGCCGGTCAGCTGCCGGGCAGCTCGCCAAGCGTCACGTGGACGGTCAGTTCCTGCGTCGTCCCCTGGGCCTGACCCGGGGCGCCGCGGATGACCGTGAGCGTGACCTGGTCTCCGGGACGTGCGGCGGCCAGGGCCTCGGACAGGGCAGTGGCGTCCGGCGTCTGCGTGCCCCCGACGGACTTGATCACGTCGCCGGGGCGCAGCCCGGCCCGGTCGGCGGGACCGCCGTCGGTGACGGCGACGATCCCGGTTCCGCCCGGCGCGCCGTCGGGTCCGGTGACGGTCGCGACCTGCGCGCCGAGCGCGGCGCGGTGCGAGTTGGTGACATGGCCGGAGGTGATGATCTGCCGGGCGATGTCGCGGGCCAGGTTGGACGGGATGGCGAAGCCGATGCCCTGGGCCTGGGCGCCGCCCTGCGGGCTGGCCGCAGCCAGCGTGGGGATGCCGATCACCTGCCCGGAGACGCTGACCAGCGCGCCGCCGCTGTTACCGGGGTTGATCGGCGCGCTGGTCTGGATCGCGCCCGGCAGCGCCACCGCGGCCGAGCCGGGGGTGCTGGCCGGCTCGGTGACCGCGCGGCCGGTCGCGGAGATGATTCCCTCGGTGACACTGCCGGACAGCCCGAGCGGATTGCCGACCGCGAGGACCACGTCACCGGCCTGGGCCCGATCCGAGTCCCCGAATCGCGCTGGTTGCAGGCCCGAGGCGTCGTCGGCGCGGATCACCGCGAGGTCGTCGGGGGGGTAGCTGCCTACCAGGCGCGCCGTGCGGGGGGCCGGATCCCCGGCCACCTGGACCTCGAACGAGGTGGCGTTTCCGGCCACGTGGGCGTTCGTGACGATGTTGCCCGACCGGTCCAGGACCACCCCGGAGCCGAGTCCTTCGGAGGTACGGATCAGCACCACCGAGGGCAGTACCTGGCGCACCACGCCCGCGTAGCTGGCCGGGCCGCCGAGGCCGGGCCGCTGGTCGCGGCCGGATCTGCGACGTCGGCCGCGGCGGCCGGGGCGCTCCCGGACGTGCCGGGGGCCAATGCGGTCGCGCCGACGACGACCCCGCCGCCGCCGATGACGACAACCGTCGCCGCGGTCAGGCCGGCCCGGCGGGCTCGTCCTGTCATTCTCATCTGCTGAGCTCCCTGTCGTACGCCCAGCGCCGGGTGCGCCGGGCCGGCCTTGCGGCCGACCTCAGCTAATGCGGCGGCTGTGGACGCGGGACGCTGCGGCGATGGTGACGGTGTGAAGGAGCGTGCGGCCGGCGGAGTACGGCGGAGGCAACGGTCACCAGGCCAGCGGACGCAACGGTCACCAGGCCAGCGGAGGCAACGGTCACCAGGCCAGCGGACGCAACGGTCACCAGGCCGGCGGAGGTAGGGGTTCAGTCGTCGCGGGACAGGCCCAGGCGGTAACCGCCGCCGTGGACGGTCTGGATGATCTGCGGATTGGCGGGATCGGCCTCTATCTTGCGGCGCAGGTTCTTCACGTGCGAGTCAACGGTGCGCTCATAGCCTTCGAACTCATACCCCCGCACCCGGTTGATCAGTTCGAACCGTGAGTACACCCGGCCCGGCACCGTGGCCAGCGCCAGCAGGACGCCCCGCTCGGTCGGCGTGAGCTCAACCACCTCGCCGCGCACCGTGGCCAGGTGCCGCGGCTCGTCGATGACCAGGACGCCCTCGCCGTAACTGGTCACGCCCTGCTCGGCCGCGGCCCCGCCGCGGCGCAGGATCGCCTGGACGCGCAGCACCAGTTCGCGCGGGCTGAACGGCTTCGTCACGTAGTCGTCGGCGCCCAGCTCCAGCCCCCGGATCCGGTCTTCCTCCGCGGTCTTGGCCGTCAGCATCAGGATCGGCGTGGCCGCCGCGGCACGAAGCTCGCGGGCCACCGTCTCGCCGGGCACATCCGGCAGACCGAGATCGAGCACGACCAGGTCCGGTGAGGCCTCGGCGGCCATGGTGATGGCCTCGGCTCCGGAACCGGTCGACAGCACGGCGAACCCGGCACGCTCCAGATAGGACCGGACAAAGTCCCGCAGCTTGCGCTCGTCCTCTACCAGCAGCACGGTCGCCGTCATCCCTGCTCACCTGTCCTTCCCGGCCGGCCACCCGGGCCGGCCGATCGCGCCTCCATACCGCCACCATGACAGCTTCACCGGACGGGCACGACCTCCGGGTGCACTGACGCTGACAGCACCGACACCTAGGGCGGCATGGATGACCGGAACTGACCTGATCGTGGCGGCACCGTGGATCATCTTTGCCGCCGCGCTGACGGTTGTCTGCATCCGGCTGGTTCGCGCACGCCATGCCTCCCGGCAGCACGCCTCCCAGCGTGACACCTCGGAACCGGAAGCGGAGCGGTGTCCTCACCCACAGGGAACACAATGCCCCAACAAGAACGCGCAAGCTCCGGGGTCATGAACCCCGGGATTCGCGCCCCGCGCTGGCGTGCACTCCTGGAGGCCCGGTGGCGGGCGCGGCTGCAGGAAGTCACCGAGCTGTCGCTGGCCTACCACGCAGCCGCCGCGGCGGTGCCGGCTGACCCACCCGGCCCCGCCGACCCGCAGTCGCGCGCCGGCGGGCCTGGCCCGCTGGGAACACAACGACTGCTGCGCCACGAGCTGCTGTGCCGCGAACTGCTGTGCCGCGCCATCGTGGCCCGCCGGAAGCTGGCGGATGTCGAAGAGGCCCTAGGCAGGCTGGCCGCAGGAACCTTCGGCTATTGCGAGCAATGCGAGTCACAGATACCGGCCGGGCTGCTCGCCGTCATCCCCGAGCGACGCTACTGCCCGCGCTGCGAAGCCGGGGCCGACCCGGCGCCGACCCTGTCGGGCCGGGTTCGGGCCTGAGATGACCGTGCCCCCGTGGGCCTGGATCGCGACACTGGCCATCTTCGCCCTGCTCATCACCGTAGATCTGATCCGTACCAGGAGAGCGAGCGAGAGCCTGCGCGCCGCCGCCCTGGCCAGCGGGCTGTGGGCCGCGGCGGGGCTGGCCTTCGGCGGGGTCCTCTGGCTGTGGCAGGGCCGGGCCCTGGCCGGCCAGTATTTCGCCGGCTACCTGCTGGAAAAGGCCCTCAGCGTGGACAACATCTTCGTGTTCGTGCTGTTGTTCACCTCGCTCGCGGTCCCGGCCGCGCAGCAGCGGCGAGTGCTGTACTTCGGGGTGGTGGGCGCGCTGGTCCTCCGGGGCGGCTTCATCGCGGCCGGCGGCGCGCTGCTTGATCACATCAGCTGGGTCTTCTACGTCTTCGGCGCGCTGGTCGTGCTGGCCGGGGTGCGCATGGCCCGCCCGCACGCCGCCACCGACCCGGCGAAGAATCTCACGGTGCGCGCGATGCGCCGGGTGCTGCCGGTGAGCAGCGATTACGACGGAGGCCGTTTCTTCACCCGGGTCAGCGGGAAGATGGTGGCCACACCGCTATTCGTTGCCCTGGTGGCCATCGAGACTACCGACCTGGTGTTCGCGCTGGACTCGATCCCGGCCGTCTTCGGCGTGACCCGGGACGTATTCGTTGTGTTCACTTCTAACGCCTTCGCCGTGCTCGGCCTGCGAGCGCTCTACTTCCTGCTGGCCGGCTCGATGGACCGGTTCCGCTACCTCAAGCAGGGGCTGGCCGCGCTGCTGGTGTTCATCGGCGTGAAGATGCTCGCCTCCGCCTTTGTCCACGTGCCGGTCACGGTGAGCCTCGCCGTGATCGCCGTGGTCGTGGGCGGCGCGGTCGCCGCCAGCCTGTGGCGGGACCGGGCCCGCCCGCGCCCGGCGGAGCGGCAGGATGAGCACCAGCAGGATCGCGGGCTACCGAAGGAGCGGGTGCCCGGTTGAACGTGCTGACCAGCCTGCAAGTCGGCTCCCCGGTCTCCTACCTGATCGCGATCATCGTTCCCGCCCTGGACGCGGTCTTCCCGGTGCTGCCCAGCGAGACCGCGGTCATCGCCCTGGGCGTCGCGACCGCAGGCAGCGCCGACCCTCGCATCGCGCTGCTGGTGGCCTGCGCGGCCGCGGGTGCCTTCCTCGGTGACAACCTCTGCTACCTGCTCGGGCGCCGGTTCGGGCCCGCGGTGGAGCGCCGGTTCTTCGCGAGCGAGAAGGGCGCGCGGCGGCGCCAATGGGCCGAGCACTCCCTGCAACGTTTCGGCATGCAGCTGATCATCGTTTGCCGCTTCATCCCGGGCGGGCGGACGGCCGTCACGCTGAGCTGTGGCCTGGTCGGCTACTCGCGCCGACGGTTCGTCATCGCGACCGCGATCGCGGCGGTCATCTGGGCCTGCTACGCCTTCTTCATCGGCCGGCTCGGCGGCAAGGCCTTCGAGGACCGGCCCTGGATCGGTCTGGTCGTCGCGTTCGGCATCACGGTCGCGGTCAGCTTGGTGATCGAGGCCATCCGGCGGATCTGGGCCATGGTCACCAGGACTAGGGCGTCACACCGGACAGGTTGAGCCCGATCACCCCGGCCAGGACCAGCGCGATCGACACCAGCTTGAGCGTGGACACCCCGTCGCCGAGGAAGATCATGCCCACCGTGGCCGCCCCGGCGGCGCCGATCCCCGTCCACACCGCGTACGCGGGGCCCACCTCGAGCTCGCGCAGGGCCAGGGTGAGCAGGGCAAAGCTGATCAGCGCACAAGCGGCGAACCCGGCGGTCGGCCAGGGCCGGGTCAGCCCGTGGCTCAGCTTCAGCATGACCGCAAAGCCGGTCTCGAACAGGCCCGCGGCGAAAACGATCAACCACGGCATGTCGTCACCCCCTGTACCTGATCCGTTGATATCGCGGCGGCGAGGATCCCGGGTGTGCCGGTGATGGAACCCGGATGGAGGGACGGTCAGCCGGATGCGGCCCGGACGGCGGGCAGCACACGCCGGCCGAGGAGCTCGATGCCGCGCGCGGCGGTCAGGCCGTGCGGCGTCCCGAACTCGACGCGGGTGGCGCCGGCCTCGAACAGCGCCTCCACCTGGGCGGCGACCTGGTCCGGCGTCCCGGAGAAGGCGAAGCGGTCCAGGACCTCGTCCGGGACCAGCGCGCCGGCGCCCTCGTGGTCGCCGACGCGGACCAGGCGCTGCATCGCGGCCAGCCCGGCGGCGTCGAGCCCGGCCCGGTCGAGCCCGGGCGCCGGGTCGAGCCCGGCAACGACCGGGAGGTAGGTGGCCACCTCGGCCCGGGCCAGGCGCCGGGCGCTCGCCCCGTCGTCGTCGATCACGGTGACGGCCCCGCAGGCCAGGCCGACCTGGCCCGGCGGGCGCCCGGACCGCGCCTCGCCGCGGGCCAGCTCCCGGCGCGCGGGCGGCAGGAGGGCCGGGCTGGCGGAGCCGCCGATCTTGACTTCGGAAGCGAGCTCACCGGCCAGGCGGGTCCCCAGCGGGCCCCACGCCCCCAGCACCAGGTCGACCTCCGGCCGCAGCGGCCGGTAGGCGAGGCGCACGCCCGGCTCCACCTGGAAGATCTCGCCGCGGTAGGCCTCGTCGCGGCCGGCGAACAGGTGGCGGACGACGTCAACGGCCTCCCGCAGGCGGCGGACCGGCCGCTCCTGCGTGACCCCGACCGCGTCAAGCCACGCCCCGCGGGCGAGCCCGAGATAGGCGCGGCCGTCCGAGACCAGGTCCAGGATGTGCAGCTGGTTCGCTATCTCGACCGGGTGCAGCAGGTAGGGATTCAGGCACGCCGGGCCGAGCCGGATGCGGTGCGTGCGCTGGGCGATGGTGATGAGCGGCAGCAGCGGCGAGGGGTAGAGCAGGTCGCTGTAGACCGATATGGTCCCGAAGCCGAGTTCCTCGATCCGCGGCGCCAGGCTGGCGTACGTGGCCAGGTCCTCATCCGACTGCAGCGCGATGCTCAGCTCGCGGCCCTCGCGGCCCTCGCGGCCCTCGCGGCCCTCGCGGCCCTCGCGGGCGGAGTCGTCGGTCACGTCACGTCGCGGAGCGAGATCGTCCTGGTGCCGGTGCGCTCGATCCGCATGATCAGCCGTTCGTCAGGGTCCGGGCAGGCGACGTAGTTGTCGTGCTCGAGCCAGTCCCCCGGGGCGAGCTGGCGCTGCTTCGCCGGGAGCAGGGGCAGCACGGCCGCGAGCGCGTACGCGCAGAAGAAACGGCCGGGGCAGGTGCGCAGGCGGCTGCTCTGGGTGAGCTCGAACCAGTCACCGACCTGGAGGCCGCACACCGAGCGCCCCTCGATGCGGTCCACGACCACCCGCAGGTCATAGAGGGGGGCCGCGTCGTCGGGGGAACCCGGGTCATCGCGCGGACCCGGGTCATCACGGGAACCCGGGTCATCACGGGAACCCGGGTCATCACGGGAACCCGGGTCATCACGGGAACCCGGGTCATCGCGGGAACCCGGGTCATCCGCGCCGCCGGAGCGCGTCACCTCACCCATGTGTCATCCCGGTATATGTCCCCGTCCTTCATGACCCAGTGCAGCGTGCGCAGCGCGGATACCGATGCGGTCGGGTCCTGTGTCATCGCGATGAGGTCCGCCCGCTTCCCGACGTCCACCGACCCCACGTCCTCGTCTACCCCGAGCCACGCCGCCGGGCCCAGGGTGGCGGCGTGCAGCGCGTCGCGCGGCGGGAGGCCGAACGCCTCCATGTGCTCCAGTTCGCGCACCGTGGCCGATGTCCCCTCGGTCGGCGCGAACGGCGGCAGGTCGCTGCCCAGCATCACCTCGACCCCGGCCTCCAGGGCCAGGCGGTAGGACTCCTCGTGCACGGGCGCGGCGCTCAGCGACCGCTCCTTCATCCAGGCCTGGCACGCCCAGCGAATCGAAGAACTCGCCGCACCTGGTCACCGAGAGCGTCGGCACCAGCGCGGCGCCGCGGTCACGCATCTGCCGCGCCACCGCACCCGTCAGCTGGTACCCGTGCTCGACGCAGTCCAGCCCCTGGTCCAGGGCCTGCCCGATGACCCGCGCGGGCCCGGCGTGAGCGGTCACCTTGCGCCCCCAGGCGTGGGCCGTGGCGATCACCGCCTCCAGCTCGCCGGGCGTCAGCGGCATCGTCTCGATCGTCTCGTTCGCTCCCGCGATGCCGCCGGAGATCATGACCTTGATGAGATCCGCGCCCGCCTTGATCTGCGCCCGCGCGCCGCGCGCGAACCCGTCCGGGCCGTCGCACTCCAGGGCGCTGGGCGCCTCGTGCCCGTGCCCGCCGGTGCACACCAGCGCCCGGCCGGCCGAGAAGATGCGCGGCCCCTCGGCGCGTCCCGCCTTGATCGCGGAGCGCAGCGCGAACTCGGCGTGGTCGCTCTCCCCCACGCACCGGACCGAGGTCACCCCGCACCGCAGGGTGCGCCGCGCGCCGTCGGCGACGTAGAGCATCAGCTCGTGCGGCGACATGGCCCGGACCGAGTCGCCCAGCGGCCCGGGCAGCGCCAGGGAAAAGTGCGTGTGCATGTTGAACAGCCCGGCCATCAGGTACGAGCCCTGGAGATCGACCACGGCCGCGTCCCCGGGCGCCGCCGCGCCCCGCGGGCCCATCTCGGCGATCGTGCCGTCCCGGACCAGGACGTACTGATCACGGTGCACGCCGGCGCCGCGGACGTCGACGACATGGCAGTTGACCAGGATCTTCGGATCATCCATAACGGGCACGCCCCCTCCATCAGCCGCCCCGGATCATAGACCGCCCGGCCTTCCACCAGGGTCAGCAGGATCTCGGTATCCGGCAACTCGTCAACCGGGCACGACAGCGGGTCGGCCGAGAACGCCACCAGGTCGGCGTCCAGGCCGGGCCGCAACTCCCCCCGCCTCGCCTGTACTCCGAGCAGGGCCGCGCCGCAGCGGGTGTACAGGTCGAACGCGACGTGCCGGGCCACGGCCTGGCCGTCGCCGATCAGCCCGCCGGTGCGGCCCGTCCGGGTCACCATGAACCAGATGCCGCGCAGCGGGTCGAACGGGGGCACGTCCCCGTCGCTGCCCGCCGCCACCGCGACCCCGGCCGAAACCATGTCGCGCACCGGAGCGGCCCGGGCCGCGTTCCGCTCGCCCCAGTACCGCCGGATATCGTCGGCGAACTCGTACACGATGCCGGGATGAGCCGAGACGCTGACGCCGGCGCGGCCAGGCGCTGAATCGTCTCGGGAGCGCAGTTGAGCGCGTGCTCGATGACCAGTTGCCGCGGGTCCCGGGCCCACCCGGCGGCCAGCGCCCGCTCGTAGGCATCGAGAACGACGCGGACCGCCGCGTCGCCCACGGCGTGACATCCGATCCCCCCGGCCCGCCGCAGCGAGGCTTCGACGATGACCCGCAGGTCGGCGGGGCTCA
>CAVUYA010000025.1:0-128157 GCA_963745575.1 uncultured Actinomycetota bacterium
GGATACGCCAGTTCATCGACATCGGCCCCGGCCTGCCCGCCCCCGAGGCCACCCACGCCGTGGCCCAGGCCATCGCCCCCGAATCCAAGATCGTCTACGTGGACAACGACCCGGTGGTGCTGGCGCACGCTCGCGCCCTGCTCACCAGCACCCGTGAGGGGGCATGCGAGTACCTCGACGGCGACGTGCGCGACCCCGAGGCGATCCTGAAAGCCGCAGGCCAGACGCTGGACTTCACCCGGCCCGCGGCTGTCATCCTGGCCGCTGTCCTGCATTTCCTGGCCGACGCGGACGACCCGGCCGGCGTCGTGGCCGCGCTGGCCGCCGCGCTGGCGCCGGGAAGCTTCGTGGCGATCTCGCACCTGACGGCTGACTTCGCCCCGCAGGCGGTGTCATCGGGGGTGGCTGCGTACAACGCGCTGGTCCCGGCCGCGATCACCGCCCGCAGCCACGCTGAGGTCACCAGCCTGATCGGCCGGCTGTCGCTCGTGGCGCCTGGGGTGGTCCCGGTCAGTGAATGGCGGCCCGATCACGCCCCGCTGCGGGCCGACCGCGCTGACGTGTACGCCGGGCTGGCCACCATGTCGGGAAGCAGCGGCATCTCCCGGCGGATCCCGGACCGCCAGGCCCGTGACCTGGGGCGCAAGGCAGGCGTCAAGGCGAGTGCAAGATGAGTGCCCAGGCTGGTAGTACACGGTCGTGCTGCAGCACGACCGCCGCCAGCGCGACGGCTGACGGCCCCGATGTCTACTATCACGGCTAAGGAGCCCCGCAGATGTGGATCAAGTCGAGTTACAGCTACGCCAATGGCAACTGCGTCGAGGTGGCGCGCCTGCCTGATGGCCAGGTAGGTGTGCGTGACAGCAAGAACCCCGAAACGGCGATCCTGCGGTTCACATCCGCCGGATGGCGCGCATTCCTCGCAGGAGCGCGACGCGGAGAATTCGACGGCCCCGGCAGGCCATGAGCGCCATGGCCATAGCTGCTTAGATTCCCATGGCCCGGAGGGTCGCACGCGGTGGCTGGCTGACGCGCTCCGGCCTGGCCGCCACCGGCCAGCGCTACGCCCCGTCCCGGCCCGGCAGACCCCGCACAGCCCCATCTTTCGGATTTAGAACAAGTCCCTGTGTGCGCTTCAGCTACCCAGATCATCAAGCAGCCCTTCCGCACTAGGGTGACGGGCATGTCGATCATTCTCGTGACCGGCGCGGCGGGCCGGATCGGGAGCATGCTGCGCCCGCGCCTGGCCCGGCCGGGCCGGACGCTGCGCCTGCTCGACACGGCCCGCATGACGGCCGGCCCGGACGAGGAGGCCATCACGGCCTCGATCACCGACGCCGGCGCGATGACCGAGGCCTGCCAGGGCGCGGACGCCGTGATTCACCTGGCCGGCATCCCGGGAGAGGCGCCCTGGCCGCAGATCCTCGAGGTCAACATCGACGGCACCCACGCGGTGTTCGAGGCGGCCCGCCGGGCCAGCGTGGGCCGGGTCGTCTACGCCTCGTCCAACCACGCCGTCGGGTTCAGCCCGCGCGCGGACTTCCCGGTGCCGGACTACGCCTTCCCCGCGCCGGACACCTACTACGGGGTGTCCAAGGTGGCCGGCGAGGCGCTGGCGGCCCTCTACCACTACCGGTACGGCCTGGACGCGATCTGCCTGCGGATCCTCACCTGCGCCGAGCGCCCGACGACCGTGCGCTCGCTGTCCACCTGGCTGTCCCCGGACGACGCCGGGCGGCTGTTCGAAAGCTGCCTGTCGGCCCCGAGCCCGGGTTTCCGCGTCGCCTTCGGGGTGTCGGCGAACGCCCGCGGCGGCTGGGTATCCCTGGACGAGGCCCGGGCGCTCGGCTACCAGCCCCGCGACGACGCCGAGGCGTACGCCGCCGAGGTCATCGCTGCGCACGGCGAGCCGGACCCCGCCGACCCGTTGCTGGCCTATCTCGGCGGCGAGCTCACCCTGCCCGGCCTGGCGGCGCCCCCGGGCGGCACGAGCCCCGCCGGCCCGGGCACGGACGGCACCGGCCCGGCCTGACCGGGAACCCCGCTCAGGCCAGCTCGCGGCCGGTGGTGCTGTCGATGTAACCCGGGATCTCTCCCTCGTGGCGGTCGCCGGTGTTCGGTGTCCCCGACGGCTCGAACATCAGGATCGAGCCGCCCGGCGAGGACGGCTTGTGCTCGGTCCCCCGGGGCACCACGAAGATGTCATCTTTCCTGAGGACGACCGTGGTCTCGTTACCGTCCGCGTCACGCAGAGCGATGTCGAACTGGCCGTCCAGCACCAGGAAGAACTCGTCGGTGTCGGCATGGACGTGCCAGACGTGCTCGCCCCGGGCGTGGGCGATCTTGACGTCGTAGTCGTTCATGCGGGTCACGATCCGGGGGCTGTAGATCGCGTCAAAGGACGCCAGGGCCCCGGTCAGGCTCACGGGCTTCGCGGTCATGCTGCCATTATCGGCGGGCTCCGGTGCCACGCCGTCCCGGAACTGCGACGGGCCCCCGGCGCCCGGCCGTCCCGGAACGATGACGGGCGGCCCGGCGCGGCCTATATTCGGCACTGGGCAGGGGACCGCCGGACGCGTCCGGCCCGGGCACGGCCCGGGGCGCGCCCGGCGGCGAGGGGAGGGCGGGGTGGCCGACGCGCCCAACGGGTCGCTGGCTGAGCTGTTAAGGCGGCTGCGGCTGGCCGCGGGGCTGACCCAGGAGGAACTGGCCGAATCCGCCGGGATCAGCGCGCGGTCGGTCAGCGACCTGGAGCGCGGCATCGCGCGCACCGCCCGCAAGGAAACGGCCCGGCTGCTCAGCGAGGCGCTCGGCCTGTCCGGGTCGGCCCGGGACCTGTTCGAGACGGTCGCGCGAGGGCGGGCCGGCGGCGGGCGCGCGGATCCCGAATCGGGCCAGGGCGCCGGCCAGCTCCCGGTGCCGCCCACGCCGCTGGTCGGCCGGGGCGCTGACGTCAGCGCCTGCTGTGACCTGCTGCTGCGCGCGGACGTGCGGCTGGTCACGATCGCCGGGCTCGGCGGGGTGGGCAAGACCCGTACGGCGGTCGCGGTCGCGGGCCAGCTCGCCCAGCACTTCCCGCACGGCGTGCATTTCGTCGGCCTGGCGCAGGTCCGCGACCCGCAGCTGGTCATCGCGAGCATCGCCCGGGCCGTCGGGGTCCGCGAGGGCGGGACCGAGGCATTGGCGGCCCAGGTCGCGGCCAGGCTGGCCGCGGCGCACGCGCTGCTGGTGGTGGACAACTTCGAGCAGGTCGTGGCGGCCGCGACGGTGGTGTCCGGGCTGCTCGGCACGTGCCCTCAGGTGAAGTTCCTGGTAACGAGCAGGCGCCCGCTGCGGGTCAACGGCGAGCACGAGTACCCGCTGGCTCCGCTGGGCCTGCCGCCCGAGGCGGCTCCGCCGCGGCCCGGCGAACTGCTGGGCTTCGCCTCCGTCCGCCTGCTCACCGACCGGATCAGGGCGGTCCTGCCCGGCTGGACCATGCGGGCCGACGACGCCGCGGCGGTGGCGGGGATCTGCCGCCGCCTGGACGGGCTGCCGCTGGCTCTGGAGCTGGCCGCCGCGCGGGCCAAGGTCCTGCCGCCGGCGCAGCTGCTGGCCCGGCTGGGCGAGCGGGCCGACCTGCTGTCGCTGGGCGCGCGGGACGCCGACGACCGGCACCGCACCCTCGGCGCGACGCTGGACTGGAGCTACCGGCTGTTCGATGCGCGCGCGGCCCGGCTGCTGCCGCAGCTGTCGGCCTTCGCCGGCGGGTGGACCCTGGGCGCGATGACCGGCGTGTGCGAGGCCGGGAACGAGATCGAGGCGCTGGACGCGCTGGCCATGCTCGTCGACAACAGCCTGGTGTGGCGGGAGGAGCGGCCGGCCGGGATCCGGTTCCTGCTGCCGGTCACGATCCGGGACTACGCGGCGCAGCTGCTGTCCGCGGCCGGGACCGCCGGCGCGGTCCGGGAACGCCACCTGGACTGGTACCTGCGCCTCGCGGAATCCGCGGCGCCGGAGCTGACCGGCGCCAGCCAGGTCACCTGGGTCCGGCTGCTCGGCGACGAGCAGGCCAACCTGCGCTCCGCGCTGGATCACGCGGTCACCTCCGATGACGGCCTCCGGGCCTACCGGCTGGCGGTGGCGTTGTGGCGGTACTGGGAGATCACCGGGCAGCTCGCCGAGGGCCGTCACTGGCTGGCGCGCGTCCTGGCGCTCACCGGACCGGTCCCGCCGGTCATCCGGGCCCGTGCCATCAGGGCCGACGGGAACCTGGCCCGGGACCAGGGCGACCTCGACACGGCGATGAGCCTGCACCGGCGCGCGCTCGCCGTGTTCGAGCAGGCAGGCAGCGACGCCGACGTGGCCAGCGCGCTCATCAACATCGGCAACGTGCACATCGAGCGGGGCGAGAGCGACAGCGCGATCGGCTGCTACCAGGCGAGCCTGGACCACCTGGCCCGGGCGGGCGATCCCTGGCCGGAGGCGCTCGTGCTCAACAACCTGGCCCTGGCGCTGGGCCTGGCCGGCCAGCGCTCCCGGGCCGAGGAGATCGCCCGGCAGAGCCTGGCGGCCTTCGGCCGGCTCGGCGACAGCCGGGGCGCCGCCCGGGCCACGGAGACCCTGGCGCTGATCCACGACGAGGCGGGGCAGTTCGACGCTAGCCTGTCGCTGCACCGGCAGGCCGCCGCCATGTTCTCGCAGGTCGGTGACCGCTCCGGGGTGGCCAGGTCGCTGGACGGCATGGCCCGGGCCAGTGCCGCTCTCGGCGACGCGCCGGGCGCGGCGTGGCTGCTCGGCCACGCGGACTCGCTCCACGAGCAGGTGGGCGAGCAGTTCAGCGCGTACGAGATCACGGCACGAGAGCAGACCATGGCCGCCATCCGCGCCGCGCTGCCGCCCGAGGCGCTCGAGGCCGCCCGGGCGGCCGGCCATGACGCTCCCGCGGACGAGCTGGCCCGCCGCATCAGCGCCCGTAGCGCGGCCGGCTGAGCGGCAGGCTTACGCTGGCAGCATGAGCGAACTCCTCGACAGGCACCGGCAGGTCATGCCGAACTGGGTGGCGCTGTACTACGACGAGCCACTCGAGATCGTCAGCGGCACGGGCAACCGGGTCACCGGCGCGGACGGCCGCAGCTACCTGGACTTCTTCTGCGGCATCCTCACCAACATGCTCGGGTACAACGTGCCCGAGGTGCGCGAGGCCGTGGAACGCCAGCTCAGCACCGGCGTGGTGCACACCTCCACGCTGTACCTGATCCGGCACCAGGTCGAGCTGGCGGAGAAGATCGCGCGGCTGTCCGGGATCCCCGGCGCCAAGGTCTTCTTCACCAACTCGGGCACCGAGGCGAACGAGACCGCGCTGATGCTGGCCACCGCGGCCCGCCGGTCCAACCAGGTGCTGGCCCTGCGCAACAGCTACCACGGGCGGTCGTTCGGGGCGGTCGCGATCACCGGCAACGGGGGGTGGCGGTCCTCGCAGCTGGCCCCGTTCGCCGTGCACTACCTGCACGGGACCGACCGCGAGCTGCCCGCGTTCGCCGGGATGTCCGACGCCGAGTACACCGACGCGGCCGTGGCGGACCTGCGCCACGTCCTGGCCACCGCCACCGCGGGCGACGTGGCCTGCCTGATCGCCGAGCCGGTCCAGGGCGTCGGCGGCTTCACGATGCCGCCGGACGGGCTGCTGGGGGCCTACCACGAGGTGCTCGCCGAGCGCGGCATCCTGCTCATCTCCGACGAGGTGCAGACCGGCTGGGGCCGGACCGGCGAGCACTTCTGGGGGATCGGCGCGCACGGCGTGGTGCCGGACATGATGACGTTCGCCAAGGGGCTCGGCAACGGGTTCGCCATCGGCGGCGTCGTCGCGCGCGGCGAGCTGATGGACGGCCTGGCCGCCAACGGCATCTCCACCTTCGGCGGCAACCCGATCGCCACCGCGGCGGCGAACGCGACCGTCGACTACGTGCTCTCCCACGACCTGCAGCGCAACGCCGCGGCGGTGGGCAGCCTGATCATCGGCGGGCTGCGGGACGCCGCCGGGCCGCTGGCCACGGTCGGCGGCGTGCGGGGCAAGGGGCTGATGTTCGCGGTGGACCTGGTCGACCCGGTGACCGGGGCGCCGAGCCCGGCCCTGGCGGCCCGGGCGCTCGAGGAGAGCCGCGAGCGCGGGCTGCTGATCGGCAAGGGCGGGCTGTCCGGGAACACGCTGCGGATGGCGCCGCCGCTGACCCTGACCGAGGCCGAGGCCAAGGAGGGCCTGGGCATCCTGATCGACGCGCTGCGCGCGGTCGACGCGGAGGCATCGATGAAGCAGGCGAGCGACGCGCGGAGCGGGAGAAGCGAGCAATGAAGCACGTAAGCGCACTGGATCGGCGGCAAGCCGTGGGCGGGCGAGGCCGCGAGCCGCGGTGACATCTACAACCCGGCGACGGGGCAGGTCACCGGGACCGTGGACTTCGCCTCGGCGGCCGAGGTCGGCGCGGCGGTCGCGGCCGCGGCCGGGGCCCTGGCCGGGCTGGCGGGAGACGTCGCTGACCAAGCGGGCGAACGTGATGTTCGCGTTCCGCGAGCTGCTCCGGCAGCATCAGGACGAGCTGGCCGCTCTGATCAGCTCCGAGCACGGCAAGGTCGCCAGCGACGCGGCGGGCGAGGTCTCCCGCGGGCTTGAGGTGGTCGAGTTCGCCTGCGGGATACCGCACCTGCTCAAGGGCGGGTTCTCGGAGAACGTCTCCACGGGCGTCGACGCGTTCTCGATCCGGCAGCCGCTGGGCGTGGTGGCCGGGATCACCCCGTTCAACTTCCCGGCCATGGTGCCGATGTGGATGTTCCCGATCGCCATCGCCTGCGGCAACACGTTCGTGCTCAAGCCGTCCGAGAAGGACCCGAGCGCGTCGCTGATGCTGGCCGAGCTGCTGGCCGAGGCGGGCCTGCCGGACGGGGCGTTCAACGTCGTGCAGGGGGGCAAGGAGGCGGTCGACGCGCTGCTGGCCCACCCGGAGGTCAAGGGGGTCAGCTTCGTGGGCTCGACGCCGATCGCCCGCTACATCTACGAGACGGGGACGGCCGCGGGCAAGCGGGTGCAGGCGCTGGGCGGGGCCAAGAACCACATGGTCGTGCTGCCCGACGCGGACCTCGACCTGGCCGCCGACGCCGCGGTGTCGGCGGGCTTCGGGTCGGCGGGCGAGCGGTGCATGGCCGTCTCGGTGGTGGTCGCGGTCGACCCGGTCGGCGACGAGCTGGTCAACAAGATCGCCAGCCGGATCCCGGCGCTGAAGGTCGGCCCGGGTGACGACGAGCGGTCCGAGATGGGCCCGCTGGTGACCGGGCAGCATCGCGACAAGGTGGCGTCCTACCTGGACTCCGGCGTGCACCGAAGGCGCGGTGCTGGCCGTGGACGGCCGCCGGCACCCGGTCACCGGCGAGGCGGCGGACGGGTTCTGGCTCGGCCCCTCGGTGCTCGACCACGTGACCCCGGCCATGGGCTGCTACACCGACGAGATCTTCGGGCCGGTGCTGTCGGTGGTCCGCGTCTCCGGGTACGACGAGGCGCTGCAGGTCGTCAGCGGGAACCCGTACGGCAACGGGACCGCGATCTTCACCAACGACGGGGGAGCGGCCCGGCGGTTCACCCACGAGGTCGAGGTCGGCATGGTGGGCATCAACGTGCCGATCCCGGTGCCGATGGCGTTCTACTCCTTCGGCGGGTGGAAGGCGTCGCTGTTCGGCGACACGCACGTGCACGGCACCGAGGGCGTGCACTTCTACACCCGCGGCAAGGCGGTCACGTCGCGCTGGCTGGACCCCAGTCACGGCGGCGTCAGCCTGGGCTTCCCGGTCAACCGGTAGGGATTCCGCAACGGTCCGCAGCGGGGCCGGCCCCTCCGGCCGGCCCCGTGCCGCGGGTGCTCAGCCGCCCGCGGCGGCGCTGAACGCCGGCAGGTAGCCGTCGGCCTGGCCGGCCGCGTTCGGGTGGTAGGAGGCGCCGAGGTCGAGCCAGTTCACCGAGTTCAGCCAGCTGCCGGAGTCGCAGATCTCGTGACCGGCGAAGGCGGGCCGGACGTCGGCGAACACGTCGTCGTGCCGGCGCGGCGGCCGCCTGGATCTGGCTGTCGAGCTGGTCGGCCCCCTGGTCGAGGTCGGTGCGGTCGGTGCTGCTCAGCCCGACGCAGGACGAGGACTTGGACAGGTCGTACAGGTCGGGGTAGTCGAGCACCACGACCCTCGCGTTCGGGGCGTCGGCGGAGATCGCGGCCAGCACGTTGTCGAGCTCGCCGGGCAGGCTGGTGCTGATCTTGCCTTCCGCCGTGTCGATCGCGCTCACGCACGAGCTGGTCGGGAGCAGGACGCAGGTCTCCATGACCGAGCTGAAGCCGACGTCGTTGCCGCCGACGGTGATGGAGACCAGCGTGGTGCTGGTGCTGAGCGCGGACAGCTGCCCGCTGATCACCGAGCTGGTGGTCGCCCCGTCGCAGGTCTTCGCGGCGTAGCCCGCCGGGTCGTGGGCGGCGGCCCACAGCGCCGGGTACGCGTTGGCGCTCTCGCCGCAGGATCCGCCGTAGTAGGCCCCCGCCCCGTCCCCGGCGGAGTAGGAGTCGCCGAGCGCCACGTAGCGGACCGCGGACTGCGCCCCGGCGGGGGCCGCGGCCACCAACGACCAGGTGACAACCGCCGCCGCCATGGGTATCAGGATGAGGCGGTGACGAGCTAGGCCACGTCGCAGCACCGGCCGCTCCCTTTCGTAAAGGTCAGTAAATAAGGTGACATAAGCGGACCCGGCGGTCAAGAGGCGCTGGCGCTGAATACCTGGTCGTAGCCGGCCTGCCCGGCCGCGTTCGGGTGGTAGGAGACGCCGATGTCGAGCCAGTCCACCGAGTTCAGCCAGCGGCCGGAGTCGCAGATCTCGTGACCGGCGAAGGCGGGCCGGACGTCGGCGAACACGTCGCCGTGCCGCCGCGCGGCCGCCTGGATCTGGCCGTCGAGCTGGTTGGCCGCCTGGTTGAGGCCGGCGCGGTCGGTGCTGCTCAGCCCGACGCAGGACGAGGACCTGGACAGGTCGTAGGGGTCCGGGTAGCCGAGTACCACGACCCTGGCGTCCGGGGCCCGGGCGGAGATCGCGGCCAGGACCTTATCGAGCTCGCCGGGCAGGCTTGAGCGGATCGTCGACTCGGCTCCCTTGACCGCGCTGACGCAAAAGCTCGTGGGGAGCAGGACGCAGGTCGTCATCACGTGCACGAAACCGGCGTCGTTTCCGCCGATCGTGATCGACACCAGCGTCGTGCCGCGGCCGAGCCCGGCCAGCTGGCCGCTGATCACCGAGCTGGTGGTGGCGTCCGCGCAGGCCTGCGAGACGTAGGAAACCGGATGGTGGGCGGCCGCCCACAACGCCGGGTACGCCCGGGCGCTCCGCTCGCAGGACCCGCCGGAGTAGTTCCCGGCCCCCAGGCCGGAGGAGTACGAATCGCCGAGGGCGACGTAGCGGACCGCGGGCTGCGTGGCGGCCGGGACGGCGGCCGCGGCCGGGACGGTGACGGCCAGCGCCGGCCAGGCGGCGGCCGCGGCCGTGACGGCGGCCACGACGAGGCGGTGACGGGTGACGGCACGTGGCAGCACGCGTTCTCCCTTGCGCGCCCGGATACGGACTCTATTCGTTCAGTAACATTGCGTGGTCGGGCGGTCAAGAGCTGGCCCGGCCGCGGGACCCCGGAGGCAGTCATGACCGAACCCCTGCCCGACCCGGCACGCGGCGCACGAAGTCCTGGCCGCCGACCGGGCACACGTCTTCCATTCCTGGTCGGCGCAGGGAGCGCTGCGGCCGCTGCCGGTCGCGCGGGCCGAGGGCTCGTACTTCTGGGACTACGACGGCCACCGGTACCTGGACTTCTCCTCCCAGCTGGTGAACACCAACCTCGGGCACCAGCACCCCCGGGTGACCGCGGCCATCGCGGAGCAGGCGGCCAGGCTGGCCACGATCGCGCCGCAGCACGCGGTCGAGGTGCGCGGGCAGGCGGCCGCCCGGATCGCGGCGCTGGCGCCGGACGGCCTGGAGAAGGTGTTCTTCACCGGCGGCGGCGCCGACGCGAACGAGAACGCGATCCGGATGGCCCGGCTGCACACCGGCCGCAGCAAGGTGCTCAGCTTCTACCGCTCCTACCACGGCAACACCGGGGCGGCGATCACCTCCACCGGGGACCCGCGGCGGTGGCCGAACGAGTTCGCCACCGGGCACGTGCACTTCTTCGGGCCGTACCTGTACCGGAGCTCCTTCTGGGCCGCGACCGAGCCGGAGGAGTGCCAGCGGGCGCTGGAGCACCTGGAGGAGGTGATCACCTTCGAGGGCCCGTCCACGATCGCCGCCATCCTGATCGAGACGATCGTGGGCACGGCCGGGGTGCTGGTCCCGCCGCCCGGCTACCTGGCCGGGGTCCGGGCCCTGTGCGACAAGTACCGCATCGTCTACATCGCCGACGAGGTGATGTGCGGCTTCGGCCGGACCGGCACCTGGTTCGCGTTCGAGCACTACGGCGTGGTGCCCGACCTGGTCACGTTCGCCAAGGGCGCGAACTCCGGGTACGTCCCGGTCGGCGGCGTGATCATCTCCGACGAGATCGCGGCGACCTTCGACGAGCGGGTGTTCCCCGGCGGGCTCACCTACTCGGGTCACCCGCTGGCCTGCGCGTCGATCGTGGCGTCGATCGACGCGATGAAGGACGAGGGCGTCCTGGAGAACGCGGCCAGGATCGGCGCCGACGTGCTCGGCCCCGGCCTGCGCGAGCTGGCCGCACGGCACCCGGTGATCGGCGAGGTCCGCGGGCTCGCCGTGTTCTGGGCCCTGGACCTGGTCTCGGACCGGGCCACCCGGGCCATGCTCGCCCCGTACGGCGGATCCTCCGAGGCCATGGCCGAGGTCATGGCCCAGTGCCGGGCCCGCGGGCTGATGCCGTTCCTCAACTACAACCGGCTGCACGTGGTGCCGCCGTGCACGGTGTCGGAGGCGGAGGCCAAGGAGGGCCTGGCCATCCTGGACGAGGTCTTCACCGTCATCGACCGCTACTACGAGGGCTAGCTGGCTCGGGGCTGCAGCCAGGGCCTGGGTCAGGGCTGCAGGACGATCCGGCCGGGGATGCCGCCGGCGGCCTTCGCGCTGTACGCCTCGGCGGCTTGCGCGAGCGGATACACCGCGCCGACCTGGGGGCGCAGGTACCCTTCGTCGACCAGGCGGGCGAGCTCGATCAGCTGAGCGCGGCTGGACTCCTGGATGAAGATGACCGTCCTGATGTCGTCCCGGGTGCTGGGCGGCGGCGCGGCCGCGCGCACCGAGACCAGTGTTCCGCCGGGCCGCAGGAGAGCAGGCGACCGGGCCAGCACTTCGCCGCCGATCGTGTCGAACACCAGGTCGGCCTGGCTGGCCACGTCCTCGAGGCGGTCGGCGTCCAGCGCGACGAAGCGGTCGGCGCCCAGCTCCATGACCAGCGGCCGGGAGTGGCTGCGCCCGGTCCCGATCACCTCGGCGCCGGTCCAGCGGGCCAGCTGGACCGCGGTCGACCCGACCGCGCCGCCCGCGCCGTGGATGACCACGGTCTGACCCTTGGCCAGCTTTCCGTGGTCGAACAGGGCCTGCCACGCCGTCAGGCCTGCCCGCGGCACCGCCGCGGCGTGGACGTGGTCCACGGTCTGCGGCTTGGGGGCCATGTTGCGGGCCTCGACGGCGACGTACTCGGCGGCTGTCCCGTCACGCCACTGGTCGGTCAGCCCGAACACCTCGTCGCCGACGGCGATCCCGGCCGTCCCGGGTCCCAGCGCGGCGACCACCCCCGACACCTCGGCGCCGGGAATGATCGAGGTCCGCTGATGACCGGCCCGGCAGGTCCAGATGGGATAGTCCAGCTCGTTGTGCGTGATGCCGCACGCGACCACCTTGACCAGCACGTCACAGGCCATGGGCTTGGCGTCGGGCACCTCTTCGAAGACAAGCCCGCTGATGCCGGTCGGTTCGTGGATGCGGATGGCCTTCATCGCCGGTTCCCTTCGCTGGATGAGCGTGGGCTCTGCTCATCCTTGCGACGACGCAGCCCGCCCGAATGCCAGGCCGCTCGCCGGTCTCATGACCGGGCACTGATGCGAAGCTCGCACCAGACGACCTTGACGTCGCCGCTCATCCGACGGACGCCCCAGCGACGGCTTAAGGCCTGCACCACCACCAGGCCCCGGCCGTGCTCGCCATCGCCTGACTGCTGCGGACGCAGCTCCGGCCCTTCCACGCACCGGTCCCATGCCTCGATAGTCAGCTGCTGATCATCGGCCAGCATGCGCAGGGATATCGGCGCGGGCGGGTCGAGCGTCCACGTGGCCCGCAGGGCGTTGGTCAGCAACTCGCTGACCAGCAGCTCGGCATCATCGGCCAGCTGGCTCAGTCCCCATTCCCGAAGCACCTGCCTGGCATGATCGCGGCCGCAGCCCACGGCCGTCGGGAGCGCCCGAGTTCAAGACCGCTGACGAGCGGCCGACGGCTGGAAACGGTGACGACGCCGCAGCCCTCTTCAGGAGCATCTGTGCGGTCTTTCGCCGACAGGCCGCTGTCCCCGGCGTCGGCACTGCCGCTCATGAGGCCCCTTCGCGTGTCGAGATGGCTGTACTCCGTCATCGGTGGGATGCTAAGCGTCAGCTTCACACAGACCTACTACAGATGCAACATACATCCGCAACTTACAGGAGAGTCAATGCCAGCTCGGAGCAGTCCCACGGTCAAGCGGCGCAGGCTGGCGGCGGAACTGCGTCACCACCGGGAAGCCGCATCGCTGACGATCGACGAGGTCGCCGAGCGCCTGGAGTGGTCGACCGCCAAGATCAGCCGCATCGAGAACGCCCGGGTCAGCGTGCTGCCGCGCGACGTGAAGTTCCTGCTGCGCACCTACGGCCTGAGTGAGAGTGACGACGTATGGGAGGTACTGCTCACCCTGGCCCGGGAGTCACGCCAGAAGGGATGGTGGCAGCAGTACGGCGAGGCCGTGCCCGACTGGTTCGAGGTCTTCGTCGGCCTGGAGGCCGAGGCCGCGACCATCTGGGGCTATGACGCCGAGTTCGTGCCCGGCATCCTGCAGACGCAGGAGTACGCGCGGGCCGTCCACCGGGCCCAGCTCATCACGGCTACCGAAACTGAGATCGACCGGCTGGTGCAGGTGCGCATGGCCCGCCAGGAACTGCTGACCTCGGACGATGCGCCGCAGGTCTGGCTGGTCCTGAACGAGGCGGTCATCCGGCGCATGGTCGGCGGCCCGCAGGTCATGCGCGAGCAGCTTGGCCGCCTGACCGGGGCCTCGAAGCTGCCCCACGTGACGCTCCAGGTCGTCCCGTTCGCAGGGGGTGCCCACCCCGCCATGGACGGTTCCTTCAAGTTGCTGGGTTTTCCCGAGCCCACCGACCCCAACATCGTCTATATCGAGTACCACACCGGGGCGCTGTATCTGGAGAAGGCCGCGGAGGTCCGGCGCTATAGCCTGATGTTCGACCACTTGCGCGCGGCTGCGCTGCCAGTCGACGCCTCGCGGGCGCTCACGGCGCGCGCAGCGGAGGAACTACCATGACGTAGGGACTTCGTAGGAGGGATGGGATGAACCAAGCACCTGACCTGTCCCGTGCCGAGTGGTTTAAGAGCAGCTTCAGCAACGGCCAGGGCGGCGACTGCGTGGAGACCCGGCGGCTGCCCGACGGCGGCCGGGCCGTGCGTCACTCCAGGAACCCAGACGGCCCGATGCTGGTCTTCAGCCCGACCGAGTGGGATGCCTTCGTCGCCGGCGTCAAGGCCGGCGAGTTCGACTGACTCACCTGGCAGGCGGCTCTGGCTATACCGGTTCCCACCGCCATCCATCGTTGTCTTCGCACCTGATCGTTTCACCGTCGCCGGCCACGCCGGTCACGCCGTGATCGCTGTCGCGGCAGAACTCACCGGGCTCGTAGCAGGTTCCCTCATCGCTCAGCGGGTGGCACGAGGCAGTCGTGGCTGGCGGCGGCGCGGGGGCCGCGGGCGGCGCGGGGGCCGGTGACGGTGGCGCCGTGGGCTGCGCGGGCACGGCCACCGCGGCCAGCTGAGCCGGGCGCGGTAGCAATGCGGCCTGGCAGCTGCCCGAATTTCCGGCGTGAGAGACGCGCACGGTAATCACGACGGCGACGCCCGGCGGGGCATCGCCGACCCGGAATCGCAGCATCGGGTGCCGCCGGCGCTGGCGCGGCCCGTTGCCCTCTCGCCGCGCGCCAAGGCCAGGGGACCGGTCGCGGTGACCCGGGCGTGGGCCATGGTGCGGACTTGTATCCGCACGACGGCGTGATCGGCAGGCCGCTCGCTGACGGCCTGGGCGTCGCAGGTCAGCAGGGATGCGTGGGGCGTCGGCGCGATCGCGGGGCGCGGGGAGGCGGCTGCCGTGGCCGAGCTGGCCTTGGTCGATCCGGTGCCATTCGTCGTGGCGCTGATGATCACTAACAGCGCGAAACCGGCGATCAGGGCCGACCAGACGGGATGGCGCCGGGGCCAGGCGCGCTTCCCGGGTGGCGGGATCGGCGGTGGCGGCCCGGACGGCTGACCGGGTGGCATGGGCATTGACATAACTGATTCCCCCCTGAGTTTTATGACGACTACATACTTTGAGACGCCACACCAGGCCGTGGGGTGCACGAGGGCCGCCGTAGGGTTAACCCTCTGGTGCCGCGACCATTAACGGTCGCCCGATAGCGCTGTGGACTACGGTCGCGTCTGGGCGGTGGGAGCGTCGGCGCGGATGTTCTCGTCGGCGTGCGCGATGTGCAGCAGCGAACGCCAGATGAGCGCGAGGATGATGGCTGAGCCGGCGAAGGCGAACCAGAACGGGGCGGTGATGCCCCACACCGATGCGACCAGGCCGCCAAGCGCGGAGCCGATCACGATCCCGCCGACCACGCCGGTGAGGTAGACGCTGGCTACCCGGCCCTGGAACTCGGCTGGCACGGCCCGCTGCCGCACGCTGGTGGAGGTCGTGGCCCAGATGGAGGCGTGCGCGCCGAAGATTACGAATACGGTCAGCGCGAACCAGGCCGAGCGGGTCAGCGCGAGCGCGAGATGGGTGAGCGTCTCGATGATCAGCCCGGCCCGCATAATCACGCCCAGCGAGACGTGCCGCTCGAGCCAGCCGTAGGACGCGGCGCCAAGCAGGCCTCCCACGGCGATGGCCGTGGTGATCAGCCCGAAGCCGAGTTCGCTCATGCCCAGCCGTTGCCGGGCGTACAGGACCAGCACTGACCACGCGGCGCCGAAGGTGATGTTGAAGGTGAAGATGGTTATGGCCAGGGTCCGGACCGGAGGGTGCGCCCACAACCAGCGCCACCCCTCGCGGATGTCCTCACGTACCCGGGCGGGCCGTGCCCGCCTGGCGTAGGCGGGCAGTCGCACCTGGGAGATCAGTATCACGCCGGCCAGCACGCACAGGGTTTCGCTCACGAAGGGCAGCGCCATCCCCGCCGCGAACAGCACGGCGCCGATGGGCGGGCCAGCCATCTGATTCCACACGATCATCCCGGTGATCGTGCGGGAGTTCGCTATGCCCAGGTCGCGTTGGTCGACCAGCATCGGTGGCAGCGTGGTCGTCGTGGTGTCGCCAAAGGTCTCGTTGACCCCGAACAAGAACAGCGCGGCCAGGACGACTGCGGTGTCGACGTGGTGGCCGAGAATCGAGGCGATGAGCAGGAGCAAGATCACTACCCGGGCCAGGCCGGTGGTGATGAGGATGGCCCGCCGGTTGATCCGGTCCGCCACCACGCCGGCATAGAGCCCGAACATCAGCCAGGGCACCCGCTGCAAAAGCGCGGCCATCGCCACGGCCAGAGGGTTGTGGGTCTGGGATGCCACGAGCAGAGGCCCGGCGGCCAGCGTGATCCCGTCACCAAGGTTGGTGACCCAGGACGAGGCCAGGAACCAGCGGAAGTCGCGGCCGAGACGTGCTGGCGCGACCAGATCGGTGAGTCGGCTCAATCTGGCTTCCCGACGGCGATCACGCAGCCATCATCGCGCATCGGCCCGACTGGCCAGCCGGGCAGATCCCCGGCATGGAACAGCCAGGATGGCTTCCCGGGATAGTGACCACCCCAGTTCGTCCGAGGTGGTCCAGGTCGGTGGTTCTGGGATGCCATGGCCTGGTCGTGAGGGCGATGGCGAGGAAGAGAATGGGGATCACGGTCGCGGCGGCGAATTAGAAGTCGTGGTTGAAGGCCGGAGCTGCCGCAGCGATTGCCCGCCATTCTTGGCCGGCGCCTTCCCCTGCGGCCCCGCGGGATTTGCCCTCGGTTACCCGAGCATCGCCCGGAGGGACTCCTTGGCCCGGGCGGTGTGAGACTTGACGGCGCCCCTGCTGATCCCCAGGGCGGCGGCGGTCTGCGCCTCGGACAGATCGGCGTAATACCTCAGCACCATCACCTCCCGCTGCCTGCAGGGGAGCGTGCTCAGCGCGGCCAGCACCGACGACCGCCGCACCACCGCCAGCGCGCTGTCCTCGGCGCTGGGCAGCTCCGGCGCCAGCATCGGGAACTGGCGGTCGGCGACCACGCGGTGCCGCAGCACCGACCGGGACCGGTTGATCACCGACCGGCGCAGGTAGGGCAGCGCCCTGCTGGTGTCGCGCAGCCGCCGCCACGCGCGGTGCATGGCGATGAACGAGTCCTGTACCACGTCCTCGGCGGTGGCGACGTCCCCGACCAGCACCGCCGCGAGCCGGACCAGCGCGGCGTAGTGGGCCCGGTACATCACCGTAACCGCGTTATCGGCCGCCTGCCCGGCCGCGGCGGCGCTGCCCGAAGTGGCTGCCCCGGGCAGGCCAGCGGCACGCAGCCTGCGGTACCTGGCGGGCTTGTCCGCTGGCATGGTCATCGTGATATCCCCCCTGCGTGACCCCTGCCCCCGGCCGGGTTCCCCGCATACGCTCCTGCGTCCGGCAGGCTGATGACCGGCCGGTGGCGCTCGCGGCGGGCGTGCTGTGGCCGTCAGAGCCGGAAGTTCCGGACAATGGGTAACCTGGCGGCCAAGCAGGCTGACGGACAGGCCAGCACGCCGGGGACCGGCTCACTCGGCGCGTCCGCAACCTGCCCAGACGACTGGCCCGCATCTCCGGCCATGCAGAGCGGCACTGCCGCCCTCCCGGCACCGTGGCGGATCTGGCCGAAGGCGCATCGTCCCTTCCGCGCCTCCTCCCGGAGGAGCCGCTCAACTATCAACAATGAAGCTGACCGCCCACTGGGCAATTGCTGGAAGCAAGCTGGGAGAATGCCGATCGCCTGAACAGGGCCCCGGCCACGGGCACCCGCGCCGATCGGCGGAAGCGTGCTGGACAGGTGACGTCCGAGAAGCCCAACTCAGGTTCTACACTCTTGTAGAACATGAGCGGGGACTCGAAAGGCCTGGCATGACTCACCTGACCTACCTGGAGGCGGCTGTCGTCGGCCTGATCCAGGGCGTTACCGAGCTGTTCCCGGTGTCCAGCCTCGGGCACAACGTGCTGCTCCCGGCCCTGGTCGGCGGGAGCTGGGCGAAGGACCTGAACGTGGCCGCGACGGAGTCACCGTACCTGGCCTTCATCGTCGGCCTGCACGTGGCCACCGCGATCGCGTTGCTGATCTACTTCTGGCGAGACTGGGTCCGGATCATCGCCGGGTTCTTCACCTCGTTCGGGCAGCTGGTCCGGCCCGCGGCCGGCACCGGCCGCTGGGCCGGGCTGACCGCCGACGAGAAGCTGGCCTGGATGATCATCCTGGCCACGATCCCGGTCGGCATCGCGGGCCTGGCGTTCGAGCACCTGTTCCGGGTGATCTTCGGCAAGCCGGTCTACGCCGCGGTGTTCCTGTGCGTGAACGGCCTGATCCTGTTCGCCGGGGAGCGGTTCCGGGGGGCCTCCCGGCAAGCCGACCAGCATGTCGCGGCCGAGCGGGAGCTGGCCCTCAGCGCCGCCGCGCGCCCCGGCCCGGCCCGGCACGCCTCGGGCCATGAGGCTGTCCGCAACCAGGAGATCGCCGACGCGGTACGGTCCGATCAGCGGGTGGCAGCGATCGGCCCGGCCGAGGCGCTGCTCATCGGCTCGGCGCAGGTCCTCGCCCTGCTCGCGGGCATCAGCCGGGACGGGGTGACCATCGTGGCGGGCATGTTCCGCGGCCTGTCCCGCGAAGACGCCGCCAGGTTCGCGTTCCTGCTGGCCACGCCGGTGATCCTGGCCGCGGGGGCGCTGAAGATTCCCGACCTGACCGGCTCGCTGGGTAACGGGATCCACGGCCAGATCCTGGTCGGCAGCATCCTGTCCGGGGTCGGCGCCTACCTGTCGGTGCGCTTCCTGATGCGTTACTTCCGGACCCGCACGCTCTACCCGTTCGCGGTCTACTGCCTGGTTGTCGGCCTCGGCAGCATCGTTTACCTCGAGCTGGTCAGGTGATCAACACAGGGTGAGCATCGGCCACCTGGTTGACACCTACGGCTACCTGGCCGTCTTCGTCCTGGTGGCCGCGGAGAGCCTGGGCGTCCCGCTGCCGGGGGAGACCGCGGTGATCACGGCGAGCGTCTACGCCGGCCAAACGCACCGCCTGAATCCCTGGCTGATCTTCCTGGTGGCGTCGGCGGCCGCGATCATCGGGGACAACATCGGCTACTGGATCGGCGATAAGGGCGGCTACCCGCTGGCCCGCCGCTACGGCCCCAAGATCCGGCTGGATGAGCAGAAGCTGAAGATCGCCCGCTACCTGTTCGACCGCTACGGTGCCAGGGTCGTGTTCTTCGGCCGGTTCGTGTCGGTCCTGCGCGCCTACGCGGCGTTCCTCGCCGGCACCAGCAAGATGCGCTGGCGGCGGTTTCTGCCCGCCAACGCCGCGGGCGGAATCCTGTGGGCCGGGATCTATACCTTTGCCTTTTACCTGGCCGGCAACGCTCTGCAGCAGGCCTCGGACATCATTAACTGGATCCTCATCGGCGTCGCGGTCATCGCGATCGTGGCCGGGGTGCTGCTGATCCGCCGCGAGACGGGCAAGCTCGCCGCGCGGGCCGAAGCCGCCTACCCGGGCCCGCTGGAGTAACCCGCCCGCCCGGGGCCGGCCGATCTAGGTAGGTGTCCCGGCGCAGGTGCGGGGAATACCACAAGCGTGATCGCTGTCGGCGCTCCGGTGTGGGGAAGCGAGGAGCGCCGGCGCATGCCCGTCCCGGGCTCCCTGGGCGAGCTGTGCGGCCCGCTGGAGGGGGTGGCCAGCCTGCCCGCCCGGCTGTTCTGGCTGGGACCGGATCCGCGGCGCGTGCACTGGGACCTGTCCGACCGCGGCCGCCGCCGCGATCTTTACGAGATCGTGCTGGTGAAGGGGACGCTGGACGATGTCTGCGCGCTCGTCAACGGGCCCGAGCTGGTGCGGCTGTGGGAGGACATGTACCTGCCGCCGTGGGTCCGCGAAGCCTGGGGCCCGCTGGTCGAGCCGGGAGACGTCGCCGCCTGAGCCGCTGGCGGGCGCTAGCATCACCCATGTCCGGGCTAGGCCCGGAATCCGGCATTCGGATGCGCGCGGTCAGGCCGAAGTTGCAGGCCACCGCGTCGAACTCGCCGTCGCCGAGGGCTACCTGCGTGGTGACGTCGGCGTGGATGTAGCGGATGCCAAGCGGCTCGTGGTGCTCGGTCTCCCTGGCCTTGCTGATCAAGGCGCCGGAGATGTCGATGCCCGTTACCTCGGCCCCCCGGCGCGCCAGCTCGCGGGTGATGCGCCCGTGCCCGCACGCTACGTCCAGGACACGCAAGCCAGCGACCGGTCCTAACAGCTTCAGCAGGGCCACGGACGCCGGATCGTCGGCCGAGCCGAAACCGCTGATGTAGAAGTCTGCGACCGCGTCGTACCTGGCTCCAGCCATGCCACCGACTGTAGACCGCTTCCTGACGGCGCCGAAGCCTGGGAGAGTGGCCCGCAGCGGCCGGCTCGCACACCATCACCGCCACCATCCGCGGCGCGGTGGTGGGCCCATACGGGCCACCCGTTCTCACCGTGATGCCTGGGTGCGCTGGCCGCATCCCTGTCGGCCTGGCTAAGGGCCGGTTCTCGACGCTGGGCCTACGGTTGCTTCTGTGACGGGCACGGAAAATGAGATCACTGCGGATCTGATTGCGGAGTTGCTCCGCGAACAGCACCCCGACCTGGCCGGCTTGCCGGTGACGTTTGGCGCTCGCGGCTGGGACAACCAGTTGTGGCGGCTCGGCGACGACCTCGCGGTCCGGCTGCCGTGGGCCACTCAGCACGCAGACGAGCTGCTCCTCAAGGAGCACGCCCTGCTGCCTGCCATAGCGCCGCGCCTCCCGTTGCAGGTACCTGTTCCGCAGCGTCTCGGCCAGCCGTCCGAGAGGTTCCCGCGCCCTTGGATTGTCACCACCTGGGTCGCCGGTGAACCTGCTGACCGCGCACCTGCGACTCGCGGTGCCAAGGCCGCCGATACCCTGGCGGCTTTGCTGACAGCCCTGCATCAGCCCGCGCCTGGCGACGCGCCGCTGGCCGGTTCAACCAAGGCGGTCGGCTGGCCGATATCGGCGAAGGCTTCGCACATTTCCTGAAGGAGGCAACCGATCGTGGGCTGATTTCCGACCCGGCCGCCGTGCGCGAGGTCTGGGATGATGCGCTAGCTGCGCCTGACTGGACAGGTCCGGCTCTGTGGCTGCACGGGGACTTGCACCCGGCTAATCTTCTGACCAGAGACGGCAATTTCTGCGGCGTGGTCGACTTCGGCGACATGTGCGCGGGGGACCCGGCCTGTGATCTGGCTGCCTGCTGGATACTTCTGCCCGATGGGCTCATCGACCGTTTCCATCAGAGCTACGCGCCGGCTGCTGACGCGGCGACCCTGCGTCGTGCTCGCGGCTGGGCGCTCTCCAAGGCCCTCGTCTGCGTGCTCATTGGCGATGCCGGAGTCCACGGCCGCCCGGGTGGAAAAGCCACGTGGGGACCGCCAGGAGCCGCAGCCCTGCAACGCCTCACCGCGACTCGACCCCAGCTCTCATGAGAACTAGGCAGGCGCGGGCCGGCCGGTTTACGCCAGGGGTTCTGCCTCCGGGTCAGATCCCGCGCGGGCAGGGGAAGAACATCGACCCGTCCAGGTCCACGTCGAACTTGACCGCGGAGAACCCGTTGCGCGGCGCGTAGACGAGCTGGCAGTACCGCGCGAACGCGTGCGGTCCCCGGCAGCGCTGGCCCGGGTTGCAGACGAAGCCGTCGGCGTCGTACTCGGCCTCCCCGACCCACTTGCCGGTGGGCTGGCGCGCGGTGCGGTCCGCGGTGAACACGTCCCAGCCGCACGGGGTCGGCCCGCTGAGCGCGGTGCAGGTGATGCCGTCCTGGCGCTGGCCGAGCTGCGAGGACGCGAAGCACTCGTGGTAGATGTAGCACTCCTCGACGACCGCCCCGTCGGCGTAGCGCACTCCCCACCAGGCCAGGCCGGGCGCGTTCTTCCAGAGCACGGTCATCCCGTGGCGGTGCACGTCGTTCAGGGCCCAGGCCAGGAAGTTCTGCGCGTCGCCCACGGTCAGCTGGAAGCCGGTCGTCGACGGCGGGTCGAAGCTGTCGATGTCGTCGAGCTCGACCGCGTCGAAGCCCTTCCGCGCGCACATGGAGATCCGCTCGTCCAGCATCGGCTTGAGCTGGTCCAGCTGGCGGAAGTCGACCCAGCGCTCCTGCGGGTAGCCGAAGTAGACCTTGCCCAGCGTGGCGGCGGGGAAGTAACCCCCGGGGCTCGCGTCCGGGCGGTAGTCCTCCCAGGCCAGGTCCAGGTAGCAGACCGCCCTGGGGTGCGCCAGGGTCTTCGCCTGCCAGCGGTCGTGGATCTGGCGGACCTCGGCGCGGGTGGTCAGGAAGCCGTCGATGTCGTAGATGTCCACGGCGCGGGCCCCGGTGCGCTGCCGCGGCGTCACCCGGCCGATCTGCCAGTCCCAGCGCATCGGGTGGCCGGTGGAGTCCAGGTGCGGCGGGTACCAGCAGGGCCGGCCGTGCGGCCGGGTACAGCGCACGGGCGCGGGCAGCGGAACCACCTGCCAGCGGAACCGCAAGATCGTGGCCCCGGCCCGGTTGGCGGTGCGCACCGCCACCTCGTGCGGTCCCAGGGCCAGCGTGCCGGTGAAGAACACGCGGCTGGCGGGCATGGCCCGCCACGGGCCGCGGTCGATCCGGTACTGCTGGACCGGCGCGCCGTCGGCCGCCGCGTAGTGCGGCGTGACGACCTGGAAGTACTCCTCCGCTGACCCGGTCCGGCGCTCGGGCAGGCCGTTCAGGAACCCGGTCACCGGACGGTGCCCGGCCGGATAGCCTGCCACCCGGTGCCGGGTCACGGTGATCACCGACGTGCGGACCACGCTGAACGCGAACGTGGCCGGGTCGGTCTCCACCACCTCGGCCGCGGTCACCCTGATCCGCAGGTACTTGCCGGTGTCGGCGTGGCCGACGAGATAGCGCTGGGCCGCGTACGGGGTCGCCGTGGAGTCGGCCGCGGCCACGCAGCCGGCGGCCGGGGAGGTGCACGCCTGCCAGGCGTAGCCGACCTCGAAGGTGAGCAGCCGGTCACCGCGGGGCAGCGGGCCCGGCCGCCAGGACAGGCCGGACGCGCGGACCACGCCGCCGTCGCGCAGCGAGCCGGTCACCCGCAGCCGGCCGCGGGCGACCGGCGGCCCGATGACGCCGGCCGCCTGCCTGGCCCGCGCGGGCGGGCTGGCCGGCGCTCGCGGCGGCCGGGGCCGCGACGATCGCCAGCCCGGGAACGACGGACAACGCCGCGATGACGGCCAGGCGGCGAGTGATCATCTTCATCACGGTCCCTAACGGAAACGGCCCCTAGCCGAACTGGGGCAGCCACTCGGCCTCGGCCGCGAGCATCCGGTCGGCCATCTCGTGGATCTGCGGAAGGGTCGCCACGGCGCTGGTCAGCGGGTCCAGGGCCACCGCGGCGTGCACCAGCGCGCGGTCGCCGGTCATGGCCGCCTGCACGGTGAGCCGCTGCTCGGCGATCTGCAGCTGGTTCAGCGCCGCGCAGGCCGGCGGCAGCGCGCCGTACCGGCCCGGCCGGACCCCGGTGGCGTCGGCCAGGCAGGCCACCTCGACGCAGGCGTCCTCCGGCAGGTTCGTGACCGAGCCGCCGTTGCGGACGTTCACGTGCACCCGCCGCGGCGTCCCGGTCACCACGCTGTCCATGATCGGCGCGGCCAGCTCGCCGCCGTGCCGGATCCCCTCGCGGCGGGCCTCCTCGACCAGCTCGGCGTCCCACCGCTCCTTGTCCATGGTGGTGCCGATCTCCAGGTTGTCCCAGTGCCGGTCCAGGTAGTGACTGACCAGCTCCGGGGTCCGCCGGAACCACGCCCAGTACTCGCTGGCGTGGTGGCTGGACTCGGTGTGGAAGTACCCGGTGAGCTGCATCAGCTCGGCGCGGACCCGCTCGATCGACTCGTACGGGTCGTCCGAGCGCGGCAGCAGCGGCTCGGTCTCGTCGATGTACCGGGCCGTCATCACCTCCCGGATCCGCGGGATCAGGTCCTCGCTGCCGCGCCGGAACGTGGTGAACCAGGCGGTGTGGTTCACCCCCGCGGTGTCGAACGTCACCTCGTCCAGCGGCACGCCGAGCTCGTGGGCCAGCAGCTCGGCGGTGTTCTGCACGCTGTGGCACAGGCCGATGACGCGCACGCCGCGCAGGTCGGTGGCCCAGATGTTGGCCGACATGGGGTTGGCGTAGTTGAGCAGCAGCGCGCCCGGGCAGACGTCGAGCATGGTCTCGGCGACCACGCGCAGCGCCTCGATCGTCCGCAGCCCGCGGAACACCCCGCCCGGGCCCAGCGTGTCGCCGACGATCTGGTCGATCCCGTACTCGCGCGGGATCAGCAGGTCGTGCGCGTAGGCCTTCACCCCGCCGACCTGGAACACGGTCACCACGAAGTCCGCCCCGCGCAGCGCCTCGGGCAGCTCCGCGGGAATCTCCACGGTCGTGGCCAGCCCGCCGATGCCGATGAGCTGCCGGACCGCCCGGGCGGTCCGCTCGGCCGCTTCGAGGTCGATGTCGTACAGCACGAGCTCGCCGCCGGCGAGCGAGCCGAACGACAGGATGTCCCGGGCCAGCTCGACCGGGAACACCCACCCCCCGGCGCCGACGATCACGATCCTGGGCTTGCCCGGCGCTCATGGGCGCGCCTCCGGCACGACTGCTCATCGCCGTCCCTCCGTCCGCCGTGCGTTCACCAGATCGCCTCGCCGGTGTCCGCGCTGAACAGGTAGATCCGATCCGGGGCGACCCGACCCGGACCCGGTCGCCCGTACCGGGCAGGGCCGCCGCCGGGAACACCGCCGTCACCGGGGCCCGCGACGAGGGCTCGGCCAGGATCGCCTGCTCCTCCTCGGCGCCGCTGCGCACCGCGGTCCCGGCCACGGTGCCGTGCACCAGCGCCTGCTCGCCGAGCGGCTCGACCAGGTCGACCTCCAGGTCCAGGGGGGGCGGGTCGGGGCGGGTGGCGGGGGCAGCTCGGCGCGTCGGCCGGGGCGGGCGCCAGGCACTCGGGCCGGATCCCGACGATGACGTCCCCGTCCGGCACCCCGGGCCGGGCGAAGCGCAGGTCCCCGGCGGTGATCTCGGTGTCCGCGGACCCGCGGGCGCTGGCCCGGCCGCGCAGCAGGTTCATGGCCGGGCTGCCGATGAAGCCGGCCACGAACAGGTTCGCCGGCCGCGAGAACACCTCCTGCGGCGTGCCGATCTGCAGCGCCTGGCCCGCCGACATCACCACGATCCGGTCGGCCAGGGTCATCGCCTCGATCTGGTCGTGCGTGACGTAGATCGTGGTGATGCCGAGCTTGGCGTGCAGCCGCTTCAGCTCCGCGCGCATCTGCACCCGGAGCTTGGCGTCCAGGTTGGACAGCGGCTCGTCCAGCAGGAACACCTTGGGCTCGCGGACCAGGGCGCGCCCCATCGCGACCCGCTGCCGCTGGCCGCCGGACAGCTGGGCGGGCCGGCGCTTGAGCAGGTCGTCCAGGCCGAGCACGGCGCTGATCTCCCGGACCCGCCGGTCGACCTCGCGCCGCGGGGTCCGGCGCTCCCGCAGCCCGAAGCCGAGGTTCCGGTACACGGTCATGTGCGGGTACAGGGCGTAGTTCTGGAACACCATCGCGATGTCCCGGTCCCGGGGCGAGACGCCGTTGACGGTCGTGTCGCCGATCGTGATCGTGCCCGAGGTGGCCTTCTCCAGGCCCGCGATCAGCCGCAGCGCCGTGGTCTTCCCGCAGCCGGACGGGCCGACCAGGATCAGGAACTCGCCGTCGGGGATCTCCAGCGACAGGTCGTCCAGCGCGCGGGTGCCGCCGTGGAACTCCTTGGTGACGTTGTTGAGCGCAACCCTGGCCATGGCTAGCCCTTCAGCCCCGACGTCGCGATCCCGCGGATGAAGTACTTCTGGGCCAGGAAGAACAGCAGCAGCACCGGCAGCATGCTCATCACGTTGGCCGCCATGAGCAGGTTGGTGGACGTCTGGTGGGTGCCCTGGAAGGTGGTCAGCCCCAGCTGCAGCGTCATGTTGTTCGGCGTGTAGATGGTGATCAGCGGCCACAGGAAGTCGTTCCAGGTCCACAGGAACGTGATCACCGCGAGCGTGGCCAGCACCGGCCCGGACAGCGGGAGCACGATCTTGAACAGCACGCTGAGCCGGGAGGCCCCGTCGATCCGGGCCGCCTCCTCCAGCTCCACGGGCAGGGTGCGGAAGAACTGCCGCAGCAGGAACACGCCGAACGCGTTGGCCAGGTTCGGCACGATCAGCGCGTTCAGCGTGTTGATCAGCCCGAGGTCCTTCACGATGATGAAGGTGGGGATCATGACCACCTGGAACGGGATCATCAGGGTGGCCAGGAGCAGCACGAACACGACCTCGCGGCCGAAGAACTTGATCCGGGCGAAGGCGTAGCCGGCCAGGCTGCAGAACAGCAGGTTCCCGGCCACCGTGGCCACCGTCACGATCATCGTGTTCACGAACCAGCGCGCGAACGGGGCCTGCTGCAGCACCTGGGCGTAGTTGCCGGGGACCAGCGTGTGCGGGAGCAGCACCGGCGGGAAGTGCCGGGTCTCGTTCAGCGTCTCCAGCGAGGTCACCAGCATCCAGACCATCGGGATCAGCATCACGACCGCGATCGGGATCAGCACCAGGTGCCAGGGGCTGAACAGGAACCGGCTGGTCTCCCGCTCCTCCTCCTCGTCGGGCGGGACGCTCGGTCTGGGTCAGGATCTGCGTGGTCATCGGGTTCGCGGCGTGAAGACCTTTGCTTTCAGGCCGGGCAGGGAACGCCGCTCCCCCCTCTCAAGACTGTCAGTAGTCGTCATTAGATTCGATTCATGTCCCGCTACCGGCTGACACCGACGCCAGCACAGCAGGCTATCCTGGTCCGGCACTGCGCGCACGCCCGGTACGTCTGGAATCTCGCCGCCGAGCAGCAGTCCTGGTGGCGCCCCGGCCGCGGCAGTGCACCAGGGTACGGCGCGCAGAACGCCCAGCTGACCGAGGTCCGCGCCGAACACGCATGGCTGCGGGAAGGCAGCCAGATGGTGCAGCAACAGGCGCTGCGGGACTTCGCCCAGGCCATGGCCTACTACTTCGCTGGCACCCACTACAAACCCACCTGGCGCAAAGCCGGACGGCACGAAGGCTTCCGGATCGTCGCGGTCAAGCCCGGCCACGTCCGTCGGCTGTCTCGCCACGTCGGCCAGGTCTGGGTACCTAAGGCCGGGTGGGTGCGGTTCCGATGGTCCCGCGCCGTCCCAGCGGCCAAGTCCTACCGGGTCACCCGCGACCGGGCCGCACGATGGCATATCGCGTTCGCTGCCGCCCCTCTGCCCATCCCCGGTCCGGGCACAGACGAGGTGGTGGGCGTGGACCGCGGGGTGGCGGTCTCGGCTGCCCTGTCCACTGGCGAACTGCTGCGCTGCCCCGGCCTGCTCCCGACCGAGCAGATCCGGCTGCGACGGCTGCAGCGTCAATTCGCCCGCGCCGCGAAGGGTTCCACCCGGCGTGCCCGGGTCAGGACTGAGGTCGCGAGGCTGCGCGCCCGGGAGCGTGATCGGCGTAAGGATTGGGCTGAGAAGACCTCGACGGATCTGGCCCGCCGGTTCGACCTGATCCGGGTCGAGGACCTGCGCGTCCCCTACATGACCCGTTCGGCCCGGGGCACTGTCGAAAGCCCTGGCCGGAATATCCGGCAGAAGGCCGCGCTGAACCGGGGCATCCTGGCCTCCGGATGGGGCTTGCTGGCGCGCCGTCTGGAGACTAAGGCTCCCGACCGGGTGGAGAAGGTTCATCCCGCGTACACCAGCCAGCGTTGCTCGGCGTGCGGGCACGTCGCAGCGGAGAGCCGCGAGAGCCAAGCTCTCTTCCGCTGCGTGACCTGCAGATATGTCGGCAACGCGGACGTGAACGCGGCTAGAAACATCGCCGCAGGGCATGCGGTGACTGCGCGGGGACGCTCGCCGTTGGGCGGGCGGACGAACCGCGAACCCCAACCTCTGCTCCCTCCCGCGTAGTGGTTGAAATCCCTGCCAGTTATGGCAGGGAGGATGTCAAGATGCGTAGTAGACGAGTCTTCGGCCGATCCAGAGCTGGACCAGGGTCAGGCACAAGATCGCGACCAGCAGGACGTAGGCCATGGCCGCCGCGTACCCGGCGATGCCCTGGGAGAAGGCCAGGCTGTACAGGTAGTAGACGACGACGTAGGTGGCGGTGCCCGGCCCGCCCTTGGTGAGGAAGTAGACCTCGTCGAACAACTGCAGCGCGTTGATCGTGGACCACACGACCAGGAACAGCGTCGCGGGCCCGAGCAGCGGGAACGTGATGTTGCGGAACATGCTCCAGGTCCGGACGCCGTCGATCTCGGCCGCCTCGACCAGGGACTGCGGGATGCCCTGCAGCGCGGCCAGGTAGACGATCACGTCGAACCCGATCCAGCCCCACACGGTCATCCCGACGATCGTGTACAGCGCGCCGTTGATGCTGTCGAAGAAGCCGTACGGCCCCAGCCCGACCTTGGAGAGCAGGAAGTTGACCAGGCCGAAGTTCGGGTCCAGCAGCCAGAGGAACATGATCGCGGTGGCGATCGTGGACAGCACCACGGGCACGAACACGGCGGTGCGGTAGAACCGGATGCCGCGGATCCTGCGGTTCAGCGCGACCGCGGTGAGCAGCCCGCCGAGCACCGACACCGGCACGAACAGCGCGGTGTAGACCAGGCTGTGCTCGACCGACTGCTTGAACAGCGGGTCGTGCGACAGGGCCTTGTAGTTCGCCAGCCCGATCCAGTGCGGCGGGGAGATCAGGTTGGTCTGCTGGAACGACAGCAGGGCCGACCAGATCACCGGGACCAGGCCGAACACGAAGATCAGGAAAACGGCGGGAAACGCGAACGCCCAGCCGGAGACGTGATCGGACTGCAGGATCCGGCGGACCTGGCTCACGTCAGGGGGCGACCAGGTAGCTGTTCGCCTGCTGCGCGGCCGAGTTCAGGGCGGCCTGCGGCGAGGCCTGCCCCAGCAGCGCCGCGACGACCTCCCGGCCGAGCGCCGCGGAGACCCGCGGGTACTGCGCGATCTGCGGCCGCGCCTGCTCCACGTTCTTCAGGTTCGCGGCGAACACGCCCGCGCCGGGGAACTTGGTGTTGAAGTCGGCGAAGCCCGGCAGGCTCTGCACCGAGAGCTTGGTCGGCAGGTCGCCGGTGGCCATCGAGTTCTGCAGCAGGTTGTCGGGCGAGGTGAGGAACTGCAGGAATTCCAGCGACGCCTTGACCCGGGCCGGGCCGTTGTTGAAGACCACCCAGTTGTCCGGGCCGGAGATGGTCTGGTGGCTGCCGCCGGGAGACCACGACGGCATGATCTGCACGCCGTAGTGCACGTTGGGGAAGCTGGACAGGTCCCAGGGCCCGGTGATGATCATGCCGAGCTTGCCGGAGTTGAACAGGGTCTCGCTGTTCCCGGCGTCGGGATGGAAGTCCAGGTAGAGCGCGTGGGCCTGCTGCATCTGCCGCAGCCAGGTCAGCGCCTCGACCCCGGCCGGGGAGTTGAACGCGGCCTGGGTGTTGGACGAGTTCAGGATGTGGCCCCCGGCCTCCCACAGCATCGCCTCGTACTCCCACACCGTGGTCTCGCTGCCGTCGGCGGGGAAGGTGAGCCCGAAGATCTTCTTCGACGGGTCGGTGATCGCCTTGGCGTCGGCGGCCAGCTGGCTCCAGGTCCAGTCGGGCCCGGGCGCGGCCAGATGGTGCTGGGCGAACAGCGTCTTGTTGTAGACCACCGCGAGGTTGTCCACCAGGGCCGGGATGCCGAGGACCTTGCCGCCGACCGTGGCCACGTCCCGCTCGCCCGGGACGAAGTCGCTCCAGCCGTACTGGGCCTGCTTGACGATCTGGGTCAGGTTGACCAGCTGGCTGGCCTGCGCGACCTGCGGCATGTTCGTGCCGTACTGATAGGAGATGTCGGGCTGCTCACCGCCTTGCAGCGCGACCGTCACCTTCTGCAGCGCGTAGTCGTTGTCCACGTACACCATGCGGATGTGGATCTTCGGGTGCTCCTGGGTGAACTTGGCGACCTGGTTCTTCAGGGATATGTACTCGGCGCTCTGGCTGACCGGCGGCGGAGGGGTGTAGCCCATCCACAGCACCAGGTTCACCTGGCCGTTCGGTCCGTTGGCCCCGGTCCCGCTGCCGCCGGAGGAGCACGCGGCGGCGAGCAAGGTCAGCGCGACGGCGATGCATAGGCCGAATCTCTTCATCGGGCACCTCTGAAATGATCCGCGTGTCAACGGGACTGCGCCGCACCGCACAGCCGCGATCATTCCGTAATACGGAATGCTTTTCTGCATCGGCGGAATTATCTTGCACCCGCCTAATCCGTGCGTCAAGGCTTGTTCAGGGCCGCAGCGTCGCCTTTACCGGATAGTGACCGCCGTTCATCAGCCCGGTGAAGACCTCCGCGCCCTCGGCCAGCGGGTAGGGCGAGACCCAGCTCAGGTCCCACCCCTGGACCAGCCCGGCGGCCCGGCGGAACTCCTCGCCGCTGTAGGCGAACGAGCCGAGCACCCGCTTCTCGCCGCGCACCAGGTCCTGGGCGTCGAACCCGGCGGGCGGCTCGGCCAGGCCGAGCCAGACCGCGGTCCCGCCCGGCCGCTGGTGCGCCACGGACTGGGCCCGGGTGACCGCCGAGCCGACCGCGTCGATGACCACGTCGTACTCGCCTTCGGGCGCCGCGGCGGCCGCGGCGGCGCCGAGGCGCCGGGCCGCCTCCAGCCGGCCCTGCGGCCAGGTCGGTGACGTCGACGCTGGCCGCGCCGTCGGCCAGCGCGACCAGCAGGCAGAACAGGCCGATGGCCCCGCAGCCCAGCACGGCCACCCGCTTGTCCCGCGCGCCGCCGGCCAGCCCCCAGGCGTGCACCGCGTTGGCCGCGGGCTCGACCGCGGTGGCCGCGTCCCAGGCCAGCCCGTCGGGCAGCGGGACCAGCGCCGAGCGCGGCACCGCGACCCGCTCGGCGAACCCGCCCGCCCGGTGCACCCCGATGATGGCCCGGTACCGGCAGACCTGGCGCAGCCCGCGAGCGCACAGGTCGCACTGGCCGCAGGACAGGATCGGGTTGATGATCACCGGGTCGCCGTCGTCGCTGATCCCGGCGAACTCGTGCCCCATGATCAGGGGCGGCACCCGGAAGCCGGGATGGCGGGCGCCGTGCAGCTCGCTGCCGCAGATCCCGGCCGACCGCACGTGCACCAGGACGTCACCCTCGGCCACGTCAGGTTCCGGCATGTCGAGCAGCTCCATCGCGCCCGGACCGGTGAACACCAGCGCCCGCACGGCTAGCCCCGGTACGGGTTGGTGGGCAGGCCGGCGACGCCGGGCTGGAAGGCGAACAGCCCCCCGGCGCCGTCACCGGGCCCGGCCGCGGTCGTGATGTACATCGTGTCCAGGCCGGCGCCGCCGAAGGTGGGACAGGTGACGTAGGCGGCCGGCAGCTCGACGGTCGCGGTGAGCGCGCCGTCCGGGCCGTAGCGGAGCACCGCCCCGCCGCCCCACACCGCGACCCAGATGCCGCCCTCGGCGTCCACGGTCAGGCCGTCGGGCACCGCGCCGCCACCGCCGCCGATCCCGGCCACCGGCCTGCGGCCGGAGACCTCGCCGGTGACGGCGTCGTAGTCGAACACGTCCAGGCTGTGGTCCAGCGAGTCCACGTAGTACATCTGCCGGTCATCCGGGGACCAGCCGATGCCGTTGGAGATGCCGATCCCGGACATCAGCCTGGTCAGGCTGTGATCGGGGTCCAGCCGGTAGAGCGCGCCCTGCCCCGGGGACTCGTCGGCGGCCATGCTGCCCGCGTAGAAGCGCCCGGCCCGGTCGCAGGACCCGTCGTTCATGCGAACCCCGGGCCGCCCGTGGTCGACGCCGGCCAGCGGGGCGACGGCCCCGGTGCCGGTGTCCAGGGTGTAGAAGCCGTCCGCGGCCGCCAGCACCAGCCCGCCCGACGCCCGCAGCGCCACGGCGCCGACCGGCTGGCCCGCGTCCCAGCTGCGGTGCTGGCCGGCCGCGTCCAGCGCGTGCACCCGGCCCACCGGGACGTCTATCCAGTACAGCGTGGCCTCGGCGGCGTCCCAGCAGGGACCCTCGCCCAGCGAGGCCGCGGGCACCGGCAGCCGGGTCAGCGGCCCGGTCACCCTGGCTCCCCGGCTGAATGCTCCGCGCCTGAGTGCTCGCGGCGGGCAGCACCGCCACGCAGTCGATCTCCACCTTGAACCCGGCCAGGGCGGCGCCCACGGTGGTCCGGGCGGGCAGCGGGTCGGCGAAGAACTCGGCGTAGGCGCTGTTCATCTCCGCGAAGTCGGCCATGTCGGCCAGGAAGACCCCGCACCGGACCACGTCGGCGGGGCCGGCGCCCGCGGCGGCCAGCACCGCGCCGAGGTTCTCCAGCGCGATCCGGGTCTGCTCGGCGGCGGTCTCGCCGACCACCGCGCCGTCGCGCAGCGGGCCCTGCCCGGACACGTACAGGAAGCGGCCCTCGGCGATGATGCCGGGGGAGTAGGCGCCGGCCTGGCTGCCTGCGACGGGTTGCTTGGCCACGTGATCAGCTCCCGAAAGCGCCGGGGATCTTCCGCGATCCCTGGAAGGACGTTCCGCATGTCGGAAAGACTCGCCATGCTGGAGCATGCCAGCCGACGGTCCCAGGTGTCAATGCTGGCACCGCACCCGGGCGGGTCAGCCGCCGGGGGTCAGGGACCACTCCGCGACCGTCCGGCTGAGGTATTCGCCCAGCTCGGCCAGCCGGGGAGGCTCGGCCCGGGCGCCGAGCACGGTGATGCTCACGGCCGCGGCCGGCGAGGGCCGGCCCAGGAAGATCGGCACGGCCGCGCAGCGGACGCCGGTCTCGTTCTCCTCGATGTCCAGCGCGTACCCGCGGTGCCGGACCTCCGCGAGCTGCGCGGCCAGCTTGCCCACCGAGGCGACCGTCCGGTGCGTCGGCGCCGGCAGCGGCCCGAACAGCGCCGCCCACGCCCGCAGCGCCTCGTCGGTCGGGTACGTCCAGGCCAGCAGCGCCTTGCCCACGCCGGTGGCGTTCGCCGGGTTGCGGCCGCCGATGACCGAGGACAGCTTGATCGAGTGCGACGCCTCGATCTTGTCCTGGTAGACCACCTCGGCGCCGTCGAGCACGGCCATGTGAGTCGTCTCGTTCAGCTCACCGGTGAGCCTGGACAGCAGCGGGTGGATCAGGGCCCGGACGTCGAGCATGTCGTGGAACCGGAACGCGGTCGCGAGCAGCTCGGTGCCGAGGAAGTACGCTCCGCCCGGCTCCGGCTGGGACACGAACCTGCGGTACTTCAGCGCGGCCAGGATGCGGTGCAGCGAGCTCTTCGGGATGCGCAGGCGGCCCCAGAGCTCGTCGAGGGACAGGCCCCGCGGGGCCTCGCCGATCGCGGTCAGGATGCGCAGCGCCCGGTCGACGCTCGTGACCGGCGACTCCTCGCTGTCCGGCACGATCAGCCAACCTCCCGCATCAGTTAACCTCCCGCGTCAGCTAGCCCCCGCATCAGCCAACCCCCGGGCATCAGCCACCCCCTGCATTCCGGTGGACGGAATCATAGACCAGCTGGCGGACTGCCGCTACCCGCGTCTACGTTTGGCCGTGAGGCGGGATCGCGACGGAGGTGGCTGATGCGAGGCCTGGCGGGCAAGGGAGTCCTGGTGTGCGGGGGGAGCAGCGGGATCGGGCTGGCCGCGGCCCAGCGGTTCCTGGAGGAGGGATCCCGGGTCTTCGTGGCCGGCCTGGAGCCCGCCGAGGTGGACGCGGCCGTGGCCGGCCTGCGCCAGCACGGCGAGGTCAGCGGGCTGGCCTGCGACGTGAGCCAGGAAGCCGAGGTCGCGCGGCTGGCCGCGGCGGCCGATGCCGCGCTCGGCGGCGTGGACGTGCTGGCCAACAACGCGGGCACCTCCCGCCGCGCGCCGTTCCTGGAGATCACCGCGGCCGACTGGGACCGGATCATCGCCGTGAACCTGCGCGGCATGTTCCTGGTCGCCCAGGCGGTCACCGCGCGGATGGTGCGGCGGGGGACCGGCGGCGTGGTCATCAACATGTCCTCGACCAACGGGATCGCGGGCGAGGAGGACTACGCGCACTACAACGCCTCCAAGGGCGGGGTGCTGCTGCTGACCAAGACCATGGCGGTGGAGCTCGGGCCGCTGGGGATCCGGGTGAACGCGCTCTGCCCCGGGTACATCTCCACCCCGCTGAACGCGGCGATCTCCGCCGGCCTGGACCCGGGCTTCGAGGCGGCCTACGCGCGGGACCGGATCCCGCTGCGGCGCACCGGGCGCCCCGAGGAGGTGGCCGCCGCCTACGCGTTCCTGGCCTCCGACGACGCCTCGTTCATCAACGGCGCCGGCCTGGTCATCGACGGCGGCCAGCTGGCCTGGATGTGACCCTGGACGTGACCCTGGGCGCGCCGCGGCGCTTTGCCCGCGTTCCGCCGGGGCAAGAGAAGGTGGGCCGCCGGGCCAGACGGAAAGGCAGCGGCCGGCGCGGATGGCAGGGCGGAGGCCGCGCGGGATGGCAGGGCGGAGGCCGCCGGGATGAGGGAGAGCCGATGAGCTTCAACGTCGAGAAGGACATCATGGTGCCGATGCGCGACGGCGTCCGGCTGGCCACCGACGCGTGGATCCCCTCCGGGGACGGTCCGCATCCGGTCCTGCTCGTGCGCCTCCCGTACAGCAAGGACATGACCACCCTGTACGCCTACGGGCTGGTCCCGAACGTCTTCACGCTGGTCGAGGCCGGGTACGCGGTGGTCTACCAGGACTGCCGGGGCACGTTCCGGTCCGGCGGGGAGTTCATCCCCATGGTCAACGAGCCGAATGACGGCGCCGACACCGTGGCCTGGCTGCTCGGGCAGCCCTGGTGCGACGGCAACATCGGCACCTACGGGGCGTCGTACCTGGGCTTCGTCCAGTGGGCGACCGCGTCCGCCAGCAGCGGGCTGAAGGCGATCGCGCCGGCGGTCACCACCACGGACTACTACACGACGCCCTGGTACTCCGAGGGGGGCGGCCTGTCCCTGCACTCGATCCAGAGCTGGACGACGCTGATGGCCCTGGCCGACGAGCAGCGCGCCGTGGGCGCCGGCTCCGGTGACCCGCAGGCGCTGATGGACCTCGTGGGCATGGCGGCCAACCCGGACCCGCATCTCGCGCAGCTGCCGGTCCGGGCGCGGCCGCTGCTGGAGAAGCAGTGGCCGTGGTGGGCGGACATCCTCGCCCATCCCGCCCGTGACGAGTTCTGGGGCGGCCTGTCGGTCGCCGATCACTTCGAGGACATCACGGTGCCCGCGCTCAACATCGGCGGCTGGTTCGACATCTTCGTCAGCAACACCGCGCGGACGTTCACCGAGCTGAAGCGGCGGGGCGGCAGCGCCGAGGCCCGCGACGGCCAGCGGCTGATCATCGGCCCGTGGGACCACCTCAACAGCACCGGCGTGTATCCCGACCGGAAGTTCGGGCTGATGGCCGACGCGCTGTACGCCGACCTGACCGGCGCGCACCAGCGGTTCTTCGACCGGTGGCTGCGGGGCCGGGCCGACGCCCAGGCCGGGTCCGCCCCGGTCCGGATCTTCGTCATGGGCCTGGACCAGTGGCGCGACGAGCAGGACTGGCCGCTGCCCGACACCTCCTACGTCGACTACTACCTGCACAGTTCCGGCCGCGCGAACACCGCAGGCGGCGACGGGGAACTGCGCGCCGAGCCGCCGGGCGACGAGCGCGCCGACAGCTACCTGTACGACCCGCTGCGGCCCGTGCCCACGCTCGGCGGGCGGGTGATGATGCCGTCCACGGCGAACGCGGCGGGCCCGGTCGACCAGCGGCCGGCCGAGGCACGCGACGACGTGCTGTGCTACTCGACCCCGGTCCTGGACCGTCCGGTCGAGGTCACCGGCCACGTGGCGCTGACGCTGTTCGTCTGTTCGTCCGCCCCGGACACCGACTTCACCGGGAAGCTGGTCGATGTCTTCCCGGACGGCCGCGCCATCTTCCTGACCGACGGGATCCTGCGGGCGCGCTACCGCGACTCGCTCGCCGAGCCCGAGCCGCTCATCCCGGGAGAGATCTACGAGGTCACCCTGGACCTGTCGGTCACGTCCAACGTGTTCCGGCCCGGGCACCGGATCCGGCTCGAGGTTTCCAGCAGCAACTTCCCCCGCTTCGACCGCAACACCAACACCGGCGGCGCCGTCACCGAGGACGGCGACGCCGACGTCCAGGTCGCGGTGAACCGGGTCTTCCACGGCCCAGCGCGCCCGAGCCGGCTCGTGCTGCCCGTCATCGACCGCTAGCGCGCCGGGCCCGGTCATGGCCGACGCCGGCGTCCTGGTCGAGGCGCTGAGCCGGGGACTGCCCGGCGACCGCATCGTCGCCGACCCCGAGGTGCTCGCCGCCATCTCGCACGACGACGCCGAGTGGGCGCCGGCCGGGCAGGCCGCCGCCGGCGTCCGCGCCCGGTCGGAAGCCGAGGTGCAGCACGTCGTCCGCACCTGCGCCGCCCTGGGCGTCCCCATCGTGCCCCGCGGCGCCGGAACCGGGCTGTCCGGCGGCGCCAACGCGGTCAGCGGCTGCGTCATCCTCGACCTGTCGCGGATGAACCAGGTCCTGGAGATCGACGCCGACAACCTCGTGGCCGTGGTGCAGCCCGGCGCGATCAACGATGACGTGAAGGCCGCCGTGGCCTGCCCGCGGCCTGTGGTACCCGCCCGACCCGGCCAGCGCCCCGTGGTCGACCATCGGCGGCAACGTCGCCACCAACGCGGGCGGCCTGTGCTGCCTGAAGTACGGTGTCACCCGCGACTACGTCCTGGGCCTACGCGCGGTCGTCGGCGGCCCGGTGGCCTACGGCGAGGCCGTGCGCCTGGGCCGCCGCACCACCAAGGGCGTCGCCGGGCTCGACCTGGTCGGGCTCTTCGTCGGGTCCGAGGGCACGCTGGGCGTGGTGACCGAGGTGACGCTGCGGCTGCGGCCGGCGCCGGCCGGCACCCCGCGGACCATCGTCGGCGCCTTCGCCGGCCTGGTCGCGTCCGGCCGGGCCGTGGCCCGGATCACCCGGTGCGGGCTGACCCCGGCCGTGCTGGAACTCCTCGACCGGGCCTGCCTGGAGGCGGTCGAGGAATGGAAGCACCTGGGCCTGGAGGCCGACGCGACGGCGCTGCTGCTGGCCCGCGTGGACACGCCGGGGGACTCGGGGGCGGAAGAATCCGGGGCGATCGCCGCGGCCATGACGGACGCGGGCGCGATCTGGGTCGAGCAGTCGACCGACGACGCCGAGGCCGAGGCGCTGTTCGAGGCCCGGCGGCTGGCCTACCCGGCGCTCGAGCGGCTCGGCCCGGTTCTCACCGAGGACATCTGCGTGCCCCGGTCCCAGGTCCCGGTGATGCTGGAACAGGTCACCGCGATCGCGGCGCGGCACGGCGTGAAGATCGCGACGATCGCGCACGCGGGCGACGGGAACCTGCACCCGCTGCTGATCACGCCCCCGGGCGACGAGGCCGCGCGCGTCGCCGCGCAGGCCGCGTTCGAGGAGTTCCTCGACGCGGCGATCGCGCTGGGCGGCACGGTCACCGGGGAGCATGGCGTCGGGATCCTGAAACGCGACGGCATGCGCCGCGAGCTCGACCCGGGGTCCGTCGCGCTGCAGGAGGCGGTGCGCCGGGCGCTGGACCCGCGCGGAGTGTTCAACCCGGGCAAGGGCTGACCGAGGCGGGAACCGATCGGCCCGGCGAGCCGTCCAAGCTGCTGTGGTGACCACGATGCGGCGGCTCGGCCCGCGGGCCCGGTGGCTGCTGGCGGCCCTCGGCATTGTCCTCATGAGCGCTTCATGCGGTGCGCGTCCGGTCGCCACGAGCTCGGCTCAGCCGTCCCGTCCGCCGGCGGCAGCCAGCTCGGCGCAGCCGTCCCGTCACCGGCCGCAGCGACCTCGTCGCAGCCGTCTTCGGCAACCGCGCTCGTCTCCGGAGTGGTGGAGGCCAGCCCGGGATGTCCCGTCGAGCGGCCAGGCCACGATTGCCGGCCGCGCCTGCTGGGTGATGTCCAGGTCGTGGCCCGGCCCCTGCCCGCCGGGGTGACCGCGACCACCCGCACCCGCGCTGACGGCCGCTACGCTCTCAGGCTTCGGCAGGGCCGGTATATGCTCGTCGCCGCGATGAGGCAGGTCGTTCCCCGCTGCCCTCCCGTCCTGGTCTCGGTCACGTCGCTGGCGCCCGTCAGCATCAACATCAACTGCGATAGCGGCATCCGCTGAGGTGAGGCCGCGCCTCGGCGCGGCCTCACCCGGACGGCTACGGGGCGTGCGATGACCGTCAGCCCAGCGGGACCTTGACGACGCGTGTTCCCCAGTTAGCCGCCCCGGTCGTGGTCTGGCTCGACTTGGGCGGGATGTACTCGGTGGCGAGCCACGCGGAATCGGACGTGTCGGGAACCGCGAAGGAGTAATCGCCCCAGCGCGTCGCCGTCGGGTCGTACGGCCCGGCCCCCGACGCGGCCACGACCGGCGGCCCGAAGTTCCTGCCGCCGGCCTTCAGGGTGGCGTAGGCGGCACTCGGGAACCGCTTCTTGCTGGTCAGGGTGAAGATGACCGCCGCGTTCCCGGCCGCGTCCGGCTGCACCGCCGGGTAAATCTCGTACTGGCCGGCGGAGGCGATGTAGCCCTGGCGGACGATCGACGCACCGGTGATCCCGGTCGTGCCGAGCGTCGGCTTCACCTGGAACCAGGCCCCGCCCGCGCGTACCGACTTGTCGCCGGCGGGTCGTACCGCGGTTGTCAGCTCACCCCAGACCGTGCCGCCGGCGAACTGCGTGCTCTGCATCCGGTCGTCTCCGGAATCCAGCTTGCTCGCGGCGCCCTTCTGCGGAGCGGGCGGCGGGACAGCGTACTTCTCGGAGCTGATGACGACGCTGGACAGCTCCGGCTTCTCTCCCGCGCCCTGATCCCGGTTGGTCACGGCCCACACGCCGATGCGGTGGTCGCCCGTGCCGTTGAAATCCAGGGAGCTGAGCAGGTACTCGGCGTTCGGCTTCCCCGTGGCCAGGGCGGGCTGCGGCGCCAGCGTCTGCTGGCCGTCGATCATCAGGTCGGCGAAGTGCACGAAGCGCGGGCTGGCCACGCCCGCGACCAGGTCGGCTTTGTCGATCACCCACATCTCCGCGCTGTTGAACTGCGGCCCGAGGATCGAGAATTCGTCGGCGGTGACATACAGGTTGTCCTGGTCGATTCCCAGCCTGGGCTGGTCACCGAAGCACGGGCAGCCGTTTCCGCCCAGGTCCGTGGTGTCGATCGAGTACTCGTTCCACAGCCCGCGCGGGTCGGCGTTGTGCCGGACGGCGATGAGCAACGAGGACGCGGTGGACGAGTCATTGATGAACAAGATCGTCGCGAACCAGGTCCGCGTCGACCGGTCGAACCAGCAGCGCGGGTCGCTGGTGAACTCCTTGGCGCCCACGTTGAACAGGTCGTTGATGTTGAACGGACCGCGCAGCGACCTCCCTGTCGTGCTGTAGATCCGGTACGCGGAGTTAACCGGCTCGAGCACGAAGCTGCCGCCCTTGCACAGCCCCTGGTCCGGCGGTTCGAACGTCTGCTCGAAGTTGGTGAACTGGCTGTCCCGGCTGCTGACGCCGTTGAAGTTGACCAGAGCGGACCTCGTCGTCGCTGGCGCCGCGGCCGCGGCCGCGGGCGCCGGCGCGCCGGGCACCGCCTCCGCCGCCGGGAAGTGGCCGGACGGCAGCCGGCGGGCGCCTCTCGGCCGCAGCGCCGACGGCGTCCCGACGGCCGGCGCTCTCCTGGGCATCAGCCGGGCCACCCCGGGCGTGCCGGTGTAGTGCGTCACCGTGGGAGCCGGGCTGCTCCCCGAAGCAGACGCCTGCGCCACCGTCGACGAAGGCCCTGCTGCGATCATGGCCAGGCTCGCGGCCACCGCCACGCCCAGCCCAAACCTGCGAGTCAGGTTCACCTGATCCCCCTTCGCGGAACGTCGTCCCCGCCCTGTCCGTTCGTGGCCCACAGGACTCGCACTCGATCTTGACAGCCGGGCTCTCCGGTGCCAAGGCCTGTCGGCTCAGAAGAACGTGCGGACGACGTCGGTGATCCGGTAGTCCTCGTCCACCACCGGGATCAGCTGCCACTTGTCAAAGGCCGTGCAGGGGTGCGAGATGCCCAGGCACACGAGGTCCCCGGGGTGCAGTTCGCGGTCGGCCGGGAGCTGCAGGTAGGCGTGCTGGTCGTCCAGGGCGGTGACCCGCATCCCGGCGGCGTCGCCGGCCTGCCCGTCCGCCCGCCGGATCCGCAGCGGTACCGGGAAGCCCTGGTCGAAGGGCGCGTCGCGGCGCCCGGCGCCCGCGATGGCCAGCCCGGGCTCCGGCGCGGACAGCACCCGGGCCCAGAGCTCGAGCGCGGGGATCAGCGCGGGCCCGGTGCCGTCCGGCTGGGCCGCGGGCGTCAGCCGCGCGTAGATGCCGTGGTCGTGGGTGACGTAGGCGCCGCTGCGCAGCACCACGGCCGGCGCCGGGCCCGGCCCGGCGGGCGCGGTGAGCTCGGCCACCACGACCTCGAAGTACAGGCTCCCGCCCGCGGTGATCAGGTACCCGTCCTGGCCGGCCTGCGGCGGCGGCAGCCGCCCGGCCAGGGCGCGCAGCTCACGGCAGAACGCCGTCACCGCGGCCAGCGTGGCCGGCTCGCGGTCGTGGCCGATGCTGCCCTCGTAGCCGGCCACCCCGGCCAGGCGCAGCCCGGGCGCGGCCGTGACCGCGGAGGCCACGGCCAGGGCCTGCTCGGCGCTGCGGCACCCGGTCCGCCCGCCGCGCTGGCCCAGCTCCACCAGGACCGGCAGCGGCCGGGCGCCGCCGGCCCCGCCGGCCGCGGCGGATTTCACCCCCTCCTGGAGCAGCCGCACGCCGTCCAGGCTGTCGGCGTAGACGTAGCCGTCAAAGCCGGGGTCGGCGGCCAGCTCGGCAGCCAGCCAGCCGACGGCGGCGGGCTCGGTGAGCTCGTTGGCCAGCAGCACCCGCTGCACCCCGAACTCCCGGAAGACCTGCACCTGGGAGATGGTCGCGGCGGTGACGCCCCAGGCTCCCGCCGCGATCTGCCGGGCGACGATCTGCGGGGCCATGGTGGTCTTGCCGTGCGGCGCCAGCCGCACCCCGGCCTCGGCGCAGTACCGCGCCATCGCGCCGATGTTGTGGGCCAGGGCGTCCTGCTTGAGCACCAGCAACGGCATGGTCAGCTCGGGGCCGAAGAGGCTGAGGCGCCGGTCGGCCAGGCTGGCGGTGGTCACCGCTGCGGTCGCCGCCAGCAGCCCCAGCCCCTTGCTCTCGGCGGGCAGCGGGCGCTCGCGCAGCGCGTCAACGGCGCCCGGCAGCCTGGCCGGGCCGGTCATAGGGCCGCGAAAGCGTCGTCGAGGATCGACAGCCCCTCGGTGAGCAGTTCTTCCGAGATGACCAGCGGCGGCAGGAACCGCAGCACGTTGCCGAAGGTCCCGCAGGTGAGCACCACGAGCCCGGCCGCGTGGCAGGACTTCGCGACCTGGGCCGCGGCGGCCGCGTCCGGCACCAGGGTGCCGGGCCGGACCAGTTCGATGGCGAGCATGGCGCCGCGGCCCCGCACGTCGCCGATGACCGGGTGCGCGTCGGCGAGCCGGCGCAGCCGGGGCAGCATGACGTCGCCGATGCGGCGCGCCGCGGCGGGCAGGTCCTCCTTGCCCATGGTCTCGATCGCGCCGATCGCGGCGGCGCAGGCGACCGGGTTACCGCCGAAGGTGCCGCCGAGCCCGCCCGGGTGCACCGCGTCCATCAGCTCGGCGCGCCCGGTCACGCCGGCCAGCGGCAGCCCGCCCGCGATGCCCTTGGCCGTGGTGACCAGGTCGGGCACCACGCTCTCGTGATCGCAGGCGAACCAGTCTCCGGTCCGGCAGAACCCGGTCTGGATCTCGTCGGCGATGAACACGATCCCGTGGTCGCGGCAGAACGACGCGAGCCCGGGCAGGAACCCGTCCGGGGGCACGATGAAACCGCCCTCGCCCTGGATCGGCTCGATCACCACGGCGGCGACGTTCTGCTCGCCGACCTGCGCGTGGATCAGGCCGGTCACCACGTCCAGGGCGTCGGCCTGGCAGGCGGCCGGGCCGCCGGGCCAGCGGAACGGGTAGGCCATCGGCACCCGGTAGACCTCGCCGGCGAACGGCCCGAAGCCCTGCTTGTACGGCATGTTCTTGGCGGTCATCGCCATGGTCAGGTTGGTGCGCCCGTGGTAGGCGTGGTCGAACACCACGACCGCGTTGCGGCCGGTGGCGTGCCGGGCGATCTTGACGGCGTTCTCGACGGCTTCGGCGCCGGAGTTGAACAGGGCCGACCGCTTGTCGTGGTCACCCGGCGTCACCCGGTTCAGCTCGTCGCAGACCAGCAGGTACCCCTCGTAGGGGACCACCATGAAGCAGGTGTGCGTGAACCGCGCCACCTGCTCGGTCACCCGGTCGACGACCAGCTCGGCGCTGTTGCCGACCGAGGTCACGGCGATCCCGGAGCCGAAATCGATCAGCGAGTTGCCGTCCACGTCGATGATCACGCCGCCGCCCGCGGCGGTCACGAACACCGGCAGGACATGGCTGAGCCCTCGGGCGACGATGTGCTGCCGCCGTTCCAGCAGTTCCCGCGACGCGGGTCCGGGGATCTCGGTGACGATGCGACGTTCCTGGGCGAGCCCGGGGCCGCCCACCGCCGGGTTGCCCATCACGGGGTCAGTTGTGGTCATGGAGTTGACGATAGGGCACGGGCGGCCGGGGCGGCAGCGGCGGGAAGCCCCGGATGTGGCAGGGTCGGGAGCGCCGCCCGGAAGAGGGTTACGACGGAGGGAGCAGCGTGACCACACCAGACCACGACCCCGGCGAAGGGAACCCTTCTTATCCGTCGATGCCGAACCCGGAGTCCGCGGGCAGCCATGGGGAGGATGACAAGGATTCGCTCGCGGGCTACGCGGCCAGCCGCCGCTTCACCCTGGGCCGGCCGCGTGACCTGACGCTGGTTCCCGCCGCGGGCGCGCTGGTGTTCCTGCGGGCGCTGGCCGCCGACGACCCGGCCACCGCGCTGTGGTCCCTGGACCTGCGCACCGGGCAGGAGCGCCTGCTCGCCGATCCGCGGGCCCTGCTCGGCGGCGCGGACGAGGTCATTCCCGCGGCCGAGCTCCGGCGCCGGGAACGGCTGCGCGAGTCGGCGCGGGGCATCGTGGCCTACTCGGCCGACGCCGCGGGCGCCGAGGCGGTCTTCGCGCTCTCGGGCCGGCTGTTCGCGTGCGACCTGGCGACCGGCGACACCCGGGCGGTGGCTACCGCCGGGCCGTGCGTGGACCCGCAGATCGACCCGACGGGCACCGCGATCGGCTACCTGGACGGCCGCGCGCTGCGGGTGATCACGCCGGGCGGCGAGCTGATCACCGAGCTGGCCAGCGCCGACCCGGAGGTGAGCTACGGTGCCGCCGAGTTCGCCGCGGCCGAGGAGCTGAGCCGCCACCACGGCTTCTGGTGGAGTCCCGACGGCCGGCAGCTGCTCGTGGCCCGGGTCGACACCCGGGACGTGACCTCGTGCTGGCTGGGCGATCCCACCTACAACGAACAGGAGCCGGTCCGGCAGCGCTATCCGCGCGCCGGGACCGCGAACGCCGAGGTGCGCCTGGTCCTGGCCGGGCGAGACGGCGCCATCGTCGCGGTGGCCGGGGCCCCGGACGAGCGGCTGCCGTACCTGATGTCGGCCCGCTGGGAGCGCGGCAGCGCGCCGACGCTCGCGCTGCTCGCCCGGGACCAGCACCGGGCCGAGATCCGGACCGTCCACCCGGTGACCGGCCAGACCCTGCTCGTGCACGCCGACACCGACCCGGCCTGGCTTCAGCTCATGCCGGGGACGCCGCGCTGGCTGCCCGACGACCGCCTGCTGCGATCTGCCGTCTCTGAGGGCACCTACCGGCTGTTCGTCGGCAGCCAGCCGTGCACGCCGGCGGGGCTCCAGGTCCTCGGCGTGGTCGCGGTGGGCGAGCGGACGGTGTTCCGGGCGACGACGGAGCCGACCGAGCAGCACTTGTACGCGCTCGACCACGCCACCGGCGCGATCGAGCAGCTCACGTCGGAGCCCGGCGTGCACGATGGCGTCGTCGCGGGAAACCTGATCGCGGTCACGTCCGAGACGCTCGACCGCGACGGCGTCACGGTGCGGGTTTACACCGGCGGGCGCCTGCTCGCCACGACCGGGTCCCTGGCCCAGCCGCGGGCGTTCGCCCCGCAGGTGACGCTGCTGCGAGCCGGCGAGCGGGAGCTGCGGACCGCGGTGATCCTGCCCCGGGACGGCCGACGGCCGCCGGGCCCGCTGCCGGTCGTCATGGCCCCGTACGGCGGGCCGAGCCAGCAGGTGCTCAAGGCGCGCCGGCTGTTCTACGAGCCGCAGTGGCTCGCCGACCAGGGGTTCGCCGTGGTCGTGGCCGACGGCCGGGGCTCACCGGGCCGGGGCCCGGCCTGGGAACGCGCGTTCTACCTCGACGTGGCCACGCCCGCGCTGGACGACCAGGTCGCCGCGCTGGAGCACGTTATGGATCGTTATCCGGGGGAGCTGGACGCCGGGCGGGTCGGCATCCGCGGCTGGTCGTTCGGCGGGTACCTGTCGGCCCTGGCCGTGCTGCGCCGGCCGGATGTCTTCCGCGCCGCGGTCGCCGGGGCGCCGGTCAGCGACTGGCGGTACTACGACACCGCGGCCACCGAGCGCTGGCTCGGCCACCCCCGCTCCCATCCCGACGCCTACCAGCGGACCTCGCTGCTGCCGCTGGCCGCGGGCCTGACCAGGCCGCTGCTGCTGGTCCACGGCCTGGCCGACGACAACGTCCACCCGCGGCACACGCTGCTGCTGGCCGGCGAACTGCTCGCGGCGTCACGCCCGCACCGGCTGCTCATGCTGCCCGGGGTGACGCACATGGTCTGGCAGCCGCCGGTCATCGAGGCGATGCTCCGCGCCCAGGCCGGCTTCTTCCGCCGCTGGCTCGCCCCGGGCACCTGATCCCGGTCAGGCCGTCACGGCGGCCCGTGGTTCGGTGCACCGCGGCTCGCGCAGCCGGGACGCCAGCGCCAGCGACGCCACCGGCAGCGCGGCCGCCGCCGCGAGCGACACGGCGAGCCCGTAACGGTCGGCCAGGTAACCGAACAGCGGGGCGGCCAGCCCGCCGATGGATATGGCCAGGCCGAGGGTGACGCCGCTGGCCGTGCCGATCCGGTTCGGCAGGTAGTCCTGGCCGAGCGTGACCTGCACCGCGAACGGCAGGTACAGGGCCAGCCCGGCGGCGATGACAGCGCCGGACGCGACCGCGACGTCAGGCGCGGCCGCCAGCACCACGAGCGTGGTCAGTTCGTAGGAGCGACCGCACCGCCGCGGGCCGCCCGCCGGGCGCGGCAGATGCACGCCATGCGCACTCCCGTTCGGGTCGCGGCGGGCCTATCCTCTCAATCGGCAGCCTGCTGAGCGGAAGGATCGGTGCATGCGTACCCCGGTGCGTACTCAGGTCGCGATCGTCGGCGCCGGGCCGGCCGGGCTGCTGCTGTCCCACCTGCTCCACCTGCACGGCATCGAGTCGGTGGTGCTCGAGGCCCGCAGCCGTGAGTACGTCGAGCACCGGGTGCGCGCGGGCGTGCTGGAGCAGGGCACCGTGGACACGCTGGTCGAATCGGGCGCGGGGGAGCGGCTGCTGCGCGAGGGCCTGGTGCACCACGGCATCGAGCTGCGGTTCGGCGGGCAGCGCCACCGGATCGCGTTCGAGAAGCTCGTGCCCGGACGGGCGATCACCGTGTACGGCCAGCAGGAAGTGGTCAAGGACCTGATCGCGGCGCGGCTGGCGACCGGCGGGCAGATCCTGTTCGAGGTCGACGACGTCGTGCCGGAGGAATTGGAGGGCCCGCACCCGCAGGTGTCGTTCACCCACCGCTCGCAGCGCCTGGCGCTGCAGGCGGACTTCATCGCGGGCTGTGACGGGTTCCACGGGGTCTGCCGGGACGCCATCCCGCCCGGAGTGCTCCAGTTCTTCGACAAGGAGTATCCGTTCGGCTGGCTCGGGGTGCTCGCCGCGGTGGCGCCCTCCTCGGACGAGCTGATCTACGCGAGCAACGACCGCGGGTTCGCCCTGCACAGCATGCGCAGCCCGCAGCTGAGCCGGTTCTACCTGCAGGTAGCCGCGGACGAGGACATCGGGGCCTGGCCGGACGACCGGATCTGGGCCGAGCTCGCCGCCCGGCTGGAGACCGTGCCCGGGTGGACCCTGGTCACCGGGCCGGTGGCGGAGAAGGGCATCACCGCGATGCGCAGCTTCGTGGCCGAGCCGATGCAGTTCGGGCGGCTGTTCCTGGCCGGGGACGCGGCCCACATCGTGCCGCCCACCGGCGCCAAGGGCCTGAACCTGGCGGCCTTCGACGTCACCGTGCTGACCGAGGCGTTTGCCGCCTGGTACTCCTCCGGCGACGCGGCGCTGCTCGACGGGTACTCGCGGGCCTGCCTGCGCCGGGTGTGGCGGGCCCAGCACTTCTCCTGGTGGATGACCACGCTGCTGCACTCGTTCGACAGCTACGACGCCTACGACCGCCGGCTGCAGCAGTCGTACCTGGATTACGTGTGCACCTCCGAGGCGGCCTCGACCTCGCTGGCCGAGAACTACGTCGGCCTGGGCCGCCGCTGACCGCCGCCCGGCCGCGCGTCATTCTCGGGACTGATGCGCGCCGGCCGCGCGCTGGTTACTGTCGGTGTTGTGTCGGGTCATTACCTAGACCAGCGGCCGGCGCAGGTCCCTCTTCCGGCCCGGCTCAGCGACCGCCAGTGGGTAGCCGCCGGCGTGCTGGGCGCGTGCGCCGGACTGGCGGCGCTGGCCGTGGTGCTCGGGTCGTACCCGCATGAGCGAGCACCACGGTTTGCGCTCGCCGTCCTCGTGTGCTGTCCGGTCATCCTGCTGCGCCGCTGGCCGCTGCCGGTGGTCGCGGTCGCGGCCGCCGCGACCGTGCTGGTCGCGACCTCGGGCCAGGTCCCGCTGCCCATCGGCCTGGTGCTCGGGCTCGCCATGTACTTCGTCGCCTCGCGGGTGCCGAGACGGGCGTCGATCTGGGCCGCCCTGGCCGTCGCGGCCGCCTTGGGCGTGGCGCTCGCGTACGCGGCCCTCACGGTCGGGGGCGACTCGCCCGCCGGCGGGGCCGTGCAAAGCCTCGCGCCGCTGCTGGCGGGCTGGTTCGTCGGCGACGCCGTCGCGGCCCGTCGGCGTTACCTGGCCGGGCTGGCCGAGCAGGAGAAGCGGGAGCGGGCGGCCGAGGCGGAACGCGCCCGCCAGGAGGTCCGGGAGGAGCGGGTGCGCATTGCCCGCGAGCTGCACGACGTCGTCGCTCACACGCTCACCGTGATCACCGTCCAGGCTGGGGTGGGCAGGCGCCTGATGGCCAAGCGACCAGAGGAGGCGGGCGCCGCGCTCGAATCGATCGAGACGATCGGCCGGACCGCCCAGGACGAGTTGCGGGTCGTGCTCGGGCTGCTGCGCGACGAGGAGGTCGGGGCGGCCGCGCTGGCGCCGGCCCCCCGGCTGGTCGACCTGAAGGAGCTCGCCGAGAACGTGCAGGCCTCCGGGACGCCGGTACAGCTGCGGATGTCGGGCACAGATCGCCAGCTCTCCCCGGCCCTGGAGCTCTCGGTCTACCGGGTCGTCCAGGAGGCGCTGACCAACGTCGTCAAGCACGCGCCGGGCGCCCGCGCCACGGTCGACCTGACGGTCTCGGATAACCAGATCCGCATCGAGGTCGCCGACGACGGGGGAACGGCCGCACGCTCGCCGGGCGAGGACGGGCGGCTGGCCAGCCTGGGCCCGGGCCACGGGATCGTCGGGATGCGCGAGCGGATCGGCGCGTTCGGCGGCTGGCTGGTGGCCGAGCCGCTCGCCGATCGCGGCTTTCACGTGCTCGCCGAGGTCCCGATCGAGTGAGCGGCGTGACGACCGGCGTCCTCGTCGTCGACGACCAGGCACTGCTGCGCACCGCGTTCTCGTCGCTGATCCAGGCCGAGGATGACCTGGACGTCGTCGGCGAGGCGGCCGACGGGCGGCAGGCGGTCGAGCTTGCGGCGAGCCTCGCGCCGGACGTCGTCGTCATGGATGTCCGGATGCCGGTGATGGACGGGATCGAGGCGACGCGGCGGATCATTTCAGGACCGGGCGCGGGCGCGCCTCGGGTGCTCATCCTCACCACGTTCGACCTGGACGAGTACGTCTTCGAAGCGCTGCGCGCCGGAGCGAGCGGCTTCGCGCTGAAGAGCCGCCCGCTCGAGGAGCTGCTGAGCGCGATCCGCACCGTCGCCGCCGGCGAGGCGCTGCTGGCCCCGAGCGTCACGCGCCGGCTCATCGCCCACTTCACCGCCGGGACCCGGGTGCCGTCGACAGTCCCCCGCGGCCTGGACGAGCTCACCGAGCGCGAGCGCGAGGTGCTGTGCCTGGTCGCCCAGGGACTGTCCAACGCCGAGCTCGCGCAGACGCTGCGGGTGAGCCTGCCCACGGCCAAGACGCACGTGAGCCGGATCCTGACCAAGCTCGACGCCCGCGACCGCACCCAGCTCGTCATCCTCGCGTACCAGTCCGGGATCGCCACCGCGGTGTGAGCGAGCCGGAGGGGCGCGGCGTCGCCTGGACTGAGGAGCGAGGGAGCTTGCGACCGAGCGACGAGGGAAGGGGACGCCTCAAGCGGCCCGGAGGCGAGCGAACCGGCCAGGAAGTACAATGAGCGGCCACCCGTCAACAGCTCGGCCGGTCTCCTCGCCTGCTCTGCGTCAGTCTCGGGAATGACGCAGAGCTGATCCTCGCGCACGATGACAGCGCCTCGCCGTTCGTTCCACGATTAGCGTCGATGAACGCCATCGACACGCGAGCGATCTCGCACTACGTGCCCGGACCGGCCCGGTGGGCGGCCACGTCCGCGGGGTCCGGTACCGCCCCGCCGGGGCAGGGCATTCACTTTGGGGTGATCCTGCTCGCGCTCCTGGTGCTCGGCGGGCTGGCCTACGGCGTGACGCGCGTGCGCCGCGGACGGCACGGCACCGAGCGCGACGATCACTGGGGTCGCCGGGAGCCGCCGGCGGCACCGCCGTCGCCGTCGGGGCCTGCCGTGTCGGCCGCGACGCCTGCCGTGTCGGCCGCGACGCCTGCCGTGTCGGCCGCGACGCCTGCCGTGGCGCCGGACGGCGGCCCGAGCCCGGCGCCCAACGGCGATGCGCGCCCGGCGCCGGCCCGAACGCCCCGCCGCCCGGCCATTTCCTTCGACCGCCCGTCCGGGGGCTGGGCGGTCAAGACCCGCGGCCTGACCAAGCGGTTCGGGGCCAACGTCGCGGTCGACGACGTCGAGCTGCGCGTCCCGCGCGGGTGCGCGTTCGGCTACCTCGGGCCGAACGGCGCAGGCAAGACCACGCTGATCCGCACCCTGCTCGGCCTGACCCGGGCCGACGCCGGCACGATGACGCTGCTCGGCATCCCCGTCCCGGCCGAGCGGAGCCGGGCCCTGGCCCGGGTCGGGGCGATCGTGGACGAGCCCCGGTTCCACCCGCACCTGACCGGGCGGGACAACCTCCGGCTGCTGGCCGCGGCCCGGGGCGGCGACGCGCGCCAGCGGATCGGCCCGTCGCTGGAGCGGGTCGGCCTGGCCGAGCGTGCCGACGACAAGGTCGCCTCCTACTCGCTGGGCATGCGCCAGCGCCTCGGGGTGGCCTCCTGCCTGCTCGCCGACCCGCAGCTGCTGATCCTGGACGAGCCGATGAACGGCCTCGACCCGGCCGGGATGCACCAGATGCGGGAGATGATCATAAGCCTGGCCGACGAGGGCCGGACGGTGGTGCTGTCGTCGCACCTGCTGGACGAGGTCGAGCGCACCTGCGACGCGGTGGCGATCGTGGACCGCGGCCGGGTCATCCGCCAGGGCCCGATCGACGAGCTGACCCGCGCCGCGGGCACGCTGTCGGTACAGGTGGACTGCGCCGACCCGGCCCGGGCCGCGCGGCTTATCGACGAGGCGGGGATCGCCGTCGGCACCTCCCTGACCGACGCCGGGCTGACGGTCACCCTGCCCGCCGGGTCCTCACGCGAGCTGGTCGCCGACATCAACCGGCGGCTGGTCGGCGCGGGTATCTCGGTGTACGGCCTGCAGGAGACCCGCGCCTCGCTGGAGGAATGGTTCCTGTCCGTGACGACCCGACTGGGAGAGCACCCGTGACCAGCCCAGCCCCCGCGGCCGAGCCGCTGCTGTCCGCAGGGCCATCCCCGGCGCGGCCCGTCCGCACGCCGCTCCCGCGGCGGCTGGGCGCCGCGCTGCCGACCTGGGATCTCATCGCCACCAAGCTCCTGGAACTGCGCAAACGCCGCGGCCTGATGATCACCGTCCTGGTGATGACCATCGCGCCGACGGTACTGATCCTGGGCCTGCGGCTCGGGTTCCACCTGTTCGACCCGGCCCACTACGGGCCGGCCGGGGCCCCCGACGTGTTCGCCGCCATCGCCAACCTGACGGCCGAGTTCGGGTTCATCATCGCCGCCGTGGTCGGCGCGGCCGCCGGGACCACGGACCTGAACGACGGCGTGTTCCGCTACCTGGTCGTCACCGGCCGGTCGCGCCTGGCCCTGTACCTGGCCCGCATCCCGGCGGGCCTGGCGATCCTGCTCCCGGCCCTCGCCATAGCGTTCACGATGCTCTGCCTGGTGACGAGCTACGAGAGTTCCCCGCAGCCGGCCTCGGTCAGCATGAACAACAACGTCCCGGTCCCGCCGTACCTCGACCAGGCCCAGCTGCAGACCTGGATCAACCAGCATCCGCGGCAGGCGGAGCAGGCGTTTCCGCCCGGCCAGATCTTCGACGGCGCCGGCCCGATCCCGGCGGGGACCAAGCCCGGCATCGCCACCGACTACGCCAGCTACATCGGGTCCGAGGACCAGCAGTTCGAGCCGGCGGCCAACGAGATGTTCAAGATCGGGCTGTGGCTGTCGCTCGAGGTCGGGATCGGGTTCCTGGTCGGGCTCGGGCTGGGCTCGCTCACCGGGCAGCGCACGCTGTCGACCATCCTGCTGATCGGGCTGGAGATCATCGTGACCCCGATCCTGGCCCGCACCCCGATCCCCTATTTCCTGGATGGCCAGCGGCTCGACGTCGGCGTGGCGATGGACCAGCTTCGCCCCGCGGGGCTCGCCCCGACCGGCGGCGGTCCGTTGTTCGGCGGGCGCGGGTCTCTCGGCATACCCCCGATGCCGACCTGGGCCATGATCTCGGTGATCGCCGGCTGGATCGTGGTCTGGTCCGTCCTCGGGGCGTGGCGGATGATGACCCGCGACGCCTGACGCCCCGGGCCGGCTGGCCCGCGGGGGCCGGGCGCTGGTTCACTGGGCCGGAGCACCGGCACCCGCCCCCGGCCACGACGAACGGATACCAGCGTGATCGAGTATTTCGACACGGAACGAGGCCGCTTCGCCGTGGAGATCACCGGGCCCGCCGAGGCGCCGCCGGCCGTGCTGATCGCCGGGCTTGGCGACGATCACGCGTCCTGGGAACCGGTCTTGCCTTACCTGACCCCGGAGTACCGCTGCGTCACGTTCGACAACCGCGGCACCGGCCTCAGCCCGATCACGCCGGGGCCCTACCGGATGTCGGAGCTGGCCGCCGACGCGCACGCGATCCACCGGGCGCTGGGGCTGGAACCGTGCATCGCGATCGGCTCGTCCATGGGCGGCGCCATCGGCCAGGAATGGGCGATCCGGCATCCCGGTGACGTCGGCGGGCTCGTGCTCTCCAGCACGTGGGGGCGCAGCGACGCGTTCCTGCGCGTGCTGTTCGAACACTGGGGTTCCCTGGCCAGTGCGGGCCAGGCGGGACCGCTGATGGACAGCCTGCTGCTGTTCTCCATGTCGGCCGCCTACCTCGCCGCCAAGCCGGAGACCGTCAGCGAGTTCCGCTCCTCGCCCGTGCCGGACCTGGCCGGGTTCGCCGCCGCCGCCTCCGCCTGCCTCGGCCACGACGCGCTGGCGGGACTGCGCGGCGTGCCGCAGCCCGCGCTCGTGCTGGCCGGCCGGGACGACATCCTGACCCGGCCCGCGCTCTCCGCCGAGATAACGCAGGCGATCCCGGCCGCGGAGCTGCACCTCCTCGACGCGGGCCACATGACCTTCTGGGAGGTGCCCGAGCAGTGGGGGCACACGGTCACCCGCTGGCTGGCCGCGCGAACCCGCCTGACGTGACCAGCAGCGGAGCGGGGTCGTCCGGCGCGCTCAGCGGAACAGGCCGCTGTAGGCGTTGAGCGCGGGCTGACCGCCGAGGTGGGCGTAGAGCACCGTGGAATCCCGGCCGATCTCGCCGCTGCGCACCAGGTCGATCAGCCCGGCCATGGACTTGCCCTCGTAGACCGGGTCGATGATCACGCCTTCGAGGCTCCCGGTCAGCCGGATCGCGTCGAGCGTGGACTGCACCGGGATGCCGTAGTGGTCGCCCGCCCAGCCCGGCCGGACGTCGATCTCGTCGTCGCGCAGGTCCCGGCGCAGGCCGATGAGCGCGGCGGTGTTGCGGGCGATCTTCTCGACCTGGGCCCGGGTCTCGTCGAGCTTGGCGGACGCGTCGATGCCGATGACCCGCCGCGGGCGGTCCTGGCCCGCGAAGCCGGCGATCATGCCGGCCTGGGTGGAGCCGGTGACGCTGCAGACGATGATGGTGTCGAAGAAGACCCCGAGCTGGTCTTCCTGCTGCTGTACCTCGTAGGCCCAGTTCGCGAAGCCGAGACCGCCGAGCCGGTGGTCGGAGGCCCCGGCCGGGATGGCATACGGTGTGCCCCCCGCGGCGCGGACGTCCTCGAGCGCCTGCTCCCAGCTGGTCTTGAAGCCGATGCCGAAGCCCGCGTCGACCAGGCGCACGTCCGCGCCCATGATCCGGGAGAGCAGGATGTTGCCCACCCGGTCGTTGACCGGGTCGGGCCAGTCGACCCAGTTCTCCTGCACGAGCCGGGCGCGCAGGCCCAGCCGGGCGGCGACCGCGGCGACCTGGCGGGTGTGATTGGACTGCACCCCGCCGATGGAGACCAGCGTGTCGGCGCCCTGGGCCAGCGCATCGGGGACCAGGTACTCCAGCTTGCGGGTCTTGTTGCCGCCGAAGGCGAGCCCGGAGTTGCAGTCCTCCCGCTTGGCCCAGATATTGGCCCCGCCCAGGTGAGCGGACAGTCGTTCCAGCGGGTGGATCGGGCTCGGCCCGAATAGAAGCGGATAACGCGGGAACTCATCCAGGGACACCGGACCTCCAGGGATCACCGGGCGGGCCTCCGCAAAGATGTTTGCCCCGGAAGATGCCAGGATAGGCATCATGACCGGCACGGCCCGGGTCGTCACCGGGATGAGACGTAGAACGCACAAGTGTGCACATGGCGGCGGTTTGTAGTTATCGTTTCGGTAACCGACGGCGAGCGGGAGGCGGGTACGGCGTGGCGGAGATCGTGTCGCTGGCCGAAGCCATCGCCGAGTCCGTCCACGACGGTGACACGGTGGCCATGGAGGGCTTCACCCACCTGATCCCGCACGCCGCCGGGCGCGAGGTGATCCGGCAGGGGCGGCGCGACCTCACCCTGGTCCGGATGACCCCGGACGTGATCTACGACCAGATGATCGGGGCCGGGTGCGCGCGCAAGCTCGTCTTTTCCTGGGGCGGAAACCCCGGCGTGGGATCGCTGCACCGGTTCCGGGACGCGGTCGAGCACTCCTGGCCCGGCCCGCTGGAGCTCGAGGAGCACAGCCACGCCGGGATGGCCAACCGCTACGTGGCCGGCGCGTCCGGGCTGCCGTTCGCGGTGCTGCGCGGGTACGGCGGGACCGGGCTAGCCGACCACGCGGCGAACATCGCCGAGATCATCTGCCCGTTCACCGGCGACACGCTGACGGCGGTGGCGGCGCTGCGGCCGGACGTGACCGTGATTCACGCGCAGCGGGCCGACCGGGCCGGCAACGTGCAGTTCTGGGGCATCACCGGGGTGCAGAAGGAGGCGGTGCTGGCCGCGGCGCGGTCGGTGGTCACCGTCGAGGAGATCGTCGACGTGCTGGACCCGCGCCCCGGGGCCGTGGTGCTGCCGTCCTGGGTGGTGGGCTACGTGGCGCTGGCTCCCGGGGGCGCGCACCCGTCCTACGCGCTGGGCTACTCGGTCCGCGACAACGACTTCTACGTGGCCTGGGACGCGATCAGCCGCGACCGGGAGACGTTCGGGCGGTGGCTCGACGAGCACGTGCACGAGGGAGGCGCCCGGTGACCGGCGGCACCGTACCCGGCCCCACGGGGCCCGGCGCCCCGGGGGCTGGCTACTCGGCGGACGAGATCATGACGGTCACGGCGGCGCGCGCGCTCCGCGAGGGGATGACCTGCTTCGTCGGCATCGGCCTGCCCAGCGAGGCTGCCAACCTGGCCCGCGCCACGCACGCCCCCAACCTGGTGCTGATCTACGAGTCGGGCACGATCGGGGCCAAGCCGGGCTGGCTGCCGCTGTCCATCGGCGACGGCATCCTCGCCGAGACGGCCGACGCCGTGGTCAGCGTGCCCGAGATCTTCAACTACTGGCTGCAGCCCGGCCGGATCGACATCGGCTTCCTCGGCGCGGCCCAGATCGACCGGTTCGGCAACATCAACACCACGGTGATCGGCGCGGACTACGCCGAGCCGAAGGTCAGGCTGCCCGGCGCGGGCGGCGCGCCGGAGATCGCCGCGTCCTGCCGGGAAGTGATCGTGATCGTACGGCAGAACCGCCGGACCTTCGTCGAGCGGGTGGACTTCGTCACCTCGCTCGGCTTCGGCGACGGCCCGGGCAGCAGGCAGTACCTGGGGCTGACCGGCGCGGGCCCGCAAAAGATCATCACGGACCTGGGCGTCCTGGAACCCGACCCGGCGACCTGCGAGCTGGTGCTGACGGCGGTGTACCCCGGGGTGGCCGTTCCGGACGTCAGGGAGCGGACCGGCTGGGACCTGCGGGTGGCCGCGGACCTCGGCGAGATCCCGCCGCCGCGCCCGTCCGAGCTGGCCGTGCTGCGCGGCCTGCTCGCGACCATGCCCGCCACCGAAGGAGCACCGCGATGATCACCGCCCGCCCGGCGGCCGGGCCGGCCGGAGATCACCCGACCGAGAGGAGAGCACTCACGTGCCGCTAGTTGTGCGGAACACCCCGCGAACAGAACTGCAGGTCGTCGACGGCCTGGCGGCCGCGGGGGTGGCGACGGTGCACGAGGCGCAGGGACGTACCGGGCTGCTGGGCGCGGACATCCGCCCGATCTTCCGGCCCGCGCGCATCGCCGGCAACGCGCTGACCTGCGAGGTCGCCCCGGGCGACAACTGGTCGATCCACGTCGCCGTCGAGCAGGCGCAGCTCGGCGACATCCTCGTGGTCACCCCGACCAGCCCGTGCGACGACGGCTATGTCGGCGACCTGCTGGCCACCAGCCTGCTGGCGCACGGCGTCCGGGGAGTGGTCATCGACGCCGGCGTCCGGGATGTGGCGACGCTGACCGAGATGCGCTTCCCGGTCTGGTCGAAGGCGATCTCTGCCAAGGGCACGGTGAAGGAGACCCCCGGGAACGTCCAGACCCCGATCGTCTGCGCCGGCGCGTACGTCCGGCCCGGTGACGTGGTCGTCGCCGACGACGACGGGGTCGTGGTCGTGCCGCGCGAGGAGGCCGCGACCGTGCTCAAGGCGGCCCAGGACCGGGAGGCCAGCGAGACGGCCAAGCGACCACGGCTGGCCGCCGGCGAGCTCGGCCTCGACCTCTACAACATGCGCGGCCGACTCGCCGACAAGGGACTGCGCTACGTCGATTACCCGCAGGCGCAATGAGCGGGGGAGCCCGGTCCCGGCCAGCTCCGGGGGGTCGTCCCCCGGGCCAGCCCAGACCCAGACCGCGATCTCCTGCTCGGTCATGCGCGGCGGCACGTCCAAGGGCCTGGTGTTCCTGGCCGGCGACCTGCCGGACGACCACGCGACGCGCGACGCCGTCCTGCTCGCGGCCATGGGATCCCCGGATCCGCGCGAGATCGACGGCATGGGCGGCAGTCACCCGCTGACGTCCAAGATCGCCGTGGTGAGTTTGTCGCCCCGCGACAATGCGGACGTCGAGTATCTGTTCCTTCAGGTCTGGCCCGACCGGCCGGAAGTTTCCGACAGTCAGAACTGTGGCAACATGCTGGCCGCGGTCGGGCCGTTCGCGATCGAGCAGGGGCTCGTGGCCGCGGGCGACCCCGTGACGCCCGTGCGCATCTGGATGCGTAACACCGAGACCCTGGCCACGGCGCTCGTGGAGACGCCGGGCGGGCGCGTCCGCTACGACGGGGCCGCGCGCATCGACGGCGTGCCCGGCACCCACGCGCCCATCCCCATCGAGTTCGCGGACGTCGCCGGGTCCTCGTGCGGCGCGCTGCTGCCCACCGGCCACGTCACCGACGTGATCGAGGGGACGAAGGTCACCTGCATCGACAACGGCATGCCGGTCGTCTGCCTGGCCGCCGCCGACCTCGGCCTGTCCGGGCAGGAGTCGCCGGCGGAGCTCGAGGGCAACGCCGAGGTGACCCGGCGGGTCGAGGCGATCCGGCTCGCCGCCGGGCCCCGGATGAACCTCGGCGACGTCACCGACAAGACCGTGCCGAAGATGAGCCTGCTGTCGCCCCCGGCGCACGGCGGCACGGTGTCGACCCGGACGTTCATCCCGCACCGGGTGCACGAGGCGATCGGGGTGCTGGGCGCGGTGTCGGTGGCCACGGCGTGCGTGCTGCCCGGATCGGTGGCGCACGAGGTCGCGGTGGTCCCGGAGAAGACCGAGGGTTCGCTCGACATCGAGGTCGAGCACCCCACGGGCTTCTTCACCGTCACCATCGAGGTGAAAGCCGGCGACGGCACGCCGGTCGTGACGCGGTCGGCCCTGCTGCGCACCGCCCGGCTGCTCATGCGCGGCGAGGTCTTCGTGCCGTCGTCGGTGTGGGACGGGCCAGCCCGCCCGGGGGGCCCGCGGTGATCATCGACTGCCACGGGCACTACACGACCGCGCCACCCCAGCACGACGCATGGCGCAAAAGCCAGCTCACGGCGTTCCGCGAGGGCGGCCCGTCACCCGGTTACCCGGCCATATCCGACGATGAGATCCGCGAGTCGATCGAGCAGAACCAGCTCCGGCTGCTCCGCGAGCGCGGCGCCGACATGACCATCTTCTCGCCGCGGGCGTCCGCCATGGCCCACCACGAAGGCGACGAGCGAGTCAGCATCGAGTGGTCAAGGGCCTGCAACGACCTGATCGCGCGCGTCGTCGGGCTGTTCCCCGAGACGTTCATCGGCGTGGGCCAGCTGCCGCAGTCACCCGGCGCCGACCTGAAGGCCTCCGTGGCCGAGCTGGAACGCTGCGTCCAGATGGGTTTCGTCGGCTGCAACCTCAACCCGGACCCGAGCGGAGGCTGGTGGACCTCCCCGCCGCTCACCGACCGGTACTGGTATCCGGTCTTCGAGAAGATGACCGAACTCGACGTGCCCGCCATGGTGCACGTGTCGGCCAGCTGCAACCCGGTCTTCCACGCCACGGGCGCGCACTACATCAACGCCGACACCACGGCGTTCATGCAGCTCATCCAGGGCAACCTGTTCGCCGACTTCCCGGACCTGCGGCTGGTGATCCCGCACGGCGGCGGCGCCGTGCCGTATCACTGGGGCCGTTACCGCGGCCTCGCGGACATGCTGAACCAGCCGCCGCTGAGCGAGCACGTCATGACGAACGTGTTCTTCGACACGTGCGTCTACCACCAGCCCGGCATCGACCTGCTCTTCCGGGTCATCGACGCCGGCAACATCCTGTTCGGGTCCGAGATGGTGGGCGCCGTCCGCGGCATCGACCCGCAGACCGGCCACCACTTCGACGACACCAAGCGGTACGTCGACGCGGCCGGCCTGACCGACGCCGACCGCGCCAAGGTGCTCTCGGGCAACGCCCGGCGGGTCTACCCGCGCCTCGACCGCGCGCTGCGCGCCCAGGGACGGTAGATGACGGCCACGTTCCACCCCGACGCCGACTGGCTCGCGTACGACCCGGACCCGAGCAAGCCGCGCTACGTCCCGCCCCCCGGCGCGGTCGACGCCCACTGCCACGTGTTCGGCCCCGGCGAGAAGTTCCCGTACGCGCCGGACCGGAAGTACACCCCGGCCGATGCCGGAAAGGAGCAGCTGTTCGCGCTGCGCGACTTCCTCGGCTTCGACCGCAACGTCATCGTCCAGGCGACCTGCCACGGCGCCGACAACAGCGCCCTGGTGGACGCGCTGCTCACGGCCGGGGACCGGGCCCGCGGCGTGGCGACCGTGCGGCCCGGGATCTCCCGGGCCGAGCTCGCCGACCTGCACGCCGCGGGCGTGCGCGGCATCCGCTTCAACTTCGTCCGGCGCCTGGCCGACCCCAAGCCGGACGACTACTACCTCGGCCTGGTCGACCTGGTGGCCGAGCTGGGCTGGCACATCGTCGTGTACTTCGAGGCCCCCGACCTGGCCGAGCGCTGGGACCTGTTCACCAGCCTGCCCACGCCGGTCGTGGTGGACCACATGGGCCGGCCCGACGTGACCCAGCCCGTCGACGGCCCCGATTTCGCGCTGTTCCTGCGCTTGCTGACCGAGCACGAGAACGTCTGGTCCAAGGTCAGCGGCCCCGAGCGGCTGTCGAAGTCCGGCCCGCCGCAGTACGCCGACGTGATCCCGTTCGGGCGCCGCCTGGTCGAGACCTTCCCCGACCGGGTGCTGTGGGGGACCGACTGGCCACACCCGAACATGAAGAGCCACATGCCCGACGACGGCGCCCTGGTCGACGTGATCCCGCGGATCGCCCGCACCGAGGACCAGCGGCGCCGTCTCCTGGTGGACAATCCCTTGCGCCTGTACTGGGAGGCCTGATGACGGAATACACCTCAGAGTTCGACGACATCCCCGGCACCCGGGTGTTCACCGCGCAGCGCGCGAAACAGGGGTACCACCTGAACCAGTTCTGCATGAGCCTGATGAAGCCGGAGAACCGGGAGCGGTTCAAGGCCGACGAGCGGGCCTACCTGGACGAGTGGCCGATGACCGAGGCCCAGAAGCAGGCCGTGCTGGACCGCGACTACAACGCCATGCTCGACCAGGGCGGCAACATCTACTTCCTGGCGAAGATCTTCGCCACCGACGGGCTCAGCTACCTGCAGGCCGTGTCCACGATGACCGGCATGAACATCGACGACTACCAGCAGATGATGATCTCCGGCGGGCGTTCGCCCGAGGGCTGGCGCTCGGTGAAGGACGGTAACTGACCATGGCGCGCATCACCGCCGGGCTGACCACCAGCCACATCCCGGCCATCGGCGCCGCGATCGACCTCGGCAAGACCGAGGAGCCCTACTGGAAGCCGCTGTTCGCCGGCTACGAGTGGACCAAGGCCTGGGCCGCCCGGGAGGTCCCGGACGTGGTGATCCTGGTCTACAACGACCACGCGTCCGCGTTCACGCCGGAGATCGTCCCCACGTTCGCGCTCGGCTGCGCCGACGAGTTCCCGCCGGCCGACGAGGGATACGGGCCCCGGCCGGTGCCGGTCGTGCGCGGCCACGCCGATCTGGCCGCGCACCTGGCGCAGTCGCTGATCCTGGACGAGTTCGACCTCACCCTCATGTACAAGCTCGACGTCGATCACGGCCTCACCGTGCCGCTGTCCCTGGTCTACGGCCAGCCCAGCGAGTGGCCGGTGCGGGTCATCCCGCTCGCCGTGAACGTCGTGCAGTACCCGCCGCCGACCGGCCACCGCTGCTACCTGCTGGGCCAGGCGATCCGCCGGGCGGTGCAGAGCTACGGCGAGGATCTCACGGTCCACGTCTGGGGCACCGGCGGCATGAGTCACCAGCTGCAGGGGCCGCGCGCCGGCTTCATCAACTCGAGGTTCGACAACGCGTTCTTCGACCGGCTGGTCAGCGACCCGGACAAGCTGGCCCTCGTGCCGCACATCGAGTACGTGCGCGAGGCGGGCTCCGAGGGGATCGAGCTGGTCATGCAGCTGATCATGCGGGGCGCCCTGGGCGCCAAGGTCGAGGAGCTGTACCGCTTCTACCATGTCCCTGGATCCAACACCGCGGTCGGGCACATCGTGCTGCGGCCCTCCGAGTAGTCCTTCCAGGAAGAAGACCAGACCCATGCGGATCGCAGTCGCCGGGGCCGGCGCCTTCGGCCTCAAGCACCTCGACGGCCTGGCCGCCATCGACGGCGTCACCGTCACCTCGGTGGTCAGCCGCAGGCAGGAGCAGGCCGAGGAGGTCGCGCGGAAGTACGGCATCGACCACGCCACGACCGACCTGGACGAGGTCCTCGCCCGCGACGATGTCGACGCCGTCATCCTGTGCACGCCGACCCAGCTGCACGCGCGGCAGGGCATCGCCGCGATGCGCGCGGGCAAGCACGTCCAGATCGAGATCCCGCTGGCCGACAGCTGGTCGGACGCGCTCGGTGTCGATCGCGTGCAGCAGGAGACCGGCCTGATCTGCATGGTCGGGCACACCCGCCGGTTCAACCCGTCGCACCAGTGGATCCACCGCCGCATCGCCGCGGGCGAGCTGTCGATCCAGCAGATGGACGTGCAGACGTACTTCTTCCGCCGCACGAACATGAACGCTCTGGGCCAGCCGCGCAGCTGGACCGATCACCTGCTGTGGCACCACGCCGCGCACACCGTCGACCTGTTCCAGTACCAGACCGGCGAGGACGTGGAGATCGCCAACGCCGTGCAGGGGCCGGTGCATCCCGACCTGGGCATCGCCATGGACATGTCCATCCAGCTGCGGACGCCCGGCGGCCGTATCTGCACCCTGTCGCTCAGCTTCAACAATGACGGCCCGCTCGGCACGTTCTTCCGCTATATCTGCGACAATGGCACGTATATCGCCCGGTATGACGACCTGGTCACTGGACGCGAGGAGCCGATCGACGTGTCGGCGGTCGACGTTTCCACCAACGGCATCGAACTGCAGGACCGCGAGTTCATCGCGGCGATCCGCGAAGGGCGCGAGCCGAATTCCAGCGTGGGCGATGTCCTGCGCTGCTACCGGGTGCTCGGCGAGCTGGAGACCCAGCTCGCCCGGCAGCAGTAACCGGCGCCGCCCGATGACCATGAACCGTGTCTGAGCCACTGGTGCCCGGGCCGGTGCCCCTGGTCTCCTCCCTGGAGGGGCCGCCGGGCGCGCCGGTCGTCGTGCTCGGCAACTCGCTCGGCACCACCCGGGCGGTCTGGGAGCCGCAGCAGGCCCTGCTGCGCAGGCATTTCCGGCTGCTCCGGTACGAGCACCGGGGCCACGACGGCTCGCCCGCGCCCGCCGGGCCGTACACGATCGGCCAGCTCGGAGCCGACGTGCTGGCCCTGCTCGACGGGTACGGGATCGAGCGCGCCGCGTACTGCGGGATCTCGCTCGGCGGCATGATCGGGCTCTGGCTGGCCGCGAACGCGCCCGGGCGGATCGCCGCGCTCGGGCTCTGCTGCACGTCCGCGTACCTGCCGACCCCGTTGTGGGCCGAGCGCGCGCGGCAGGTCAGGTCCGCGGGCATGGGCGCGATCGCCCAGCAGGTGGTCATCGGGCGGTGGTTCACCCCGCTGTTCGGGGCCCGGCAGCCGTCGGTGCCCGCGTCGTTCGTGGCCCAGGTCGAGGCGACGGACCCGGAGGGCTACGCGGGGTGCTGCGAGGCGATCGCCGCCATGGACCTGCGCCCCTCGCTGACCTCGATCACGGCGCCGACGCTGGTCATCGCGGGCGCCGAGGACCCGGCGACGCCGCCGTGGCACGGCGCGGTGATCGCGTCGGGGATCGCGGGCGCGCGGCTGACCGTGATCCGGGGCGCGGCGCACCTCGCGAACGTCTCGGCCCCGGGCCAGGTGGGCAGCGCGCTGCTCGGCTTCCTGCCGCGGTGAGCCGGTTTCACCGGTAACGGTCAGCCGGTCAGCGGGCGGGGATCGAAGGTCACCCGGATGGAGGTGATCTTGCCGTCCTCCACGTGCCGCCAGTTGACCGTGGGCAGCGGGCCGGCCTGGGTCGTGTGCAGGTCAAACCAGGTAAGAACGTCGGCCCCGTCGATGAAGGTCTTGCGGATGACGATGTCGGTCACGATCTGCGACATGCGCCTGAGCCCGGCGATGCACTCCTCCGCGTTGCCCGCGTGGCCGAGCGGCCCGTCGAAGGTCACATCGTCAGCCAGGATCGCGCGCAGCCGGGCGAAGTCACCGGCCTGCCACGCGTCGAAGTAGACCGCGGCGATATCAGCGGCTGAACCGGTCATCGGCAAGGCTCCGTTCGGGCGGCCGGAAACGACGGCGGGCACCGGTGGGCTTCCCGCCGTGCGCGAGGATATGCACCCTGACACACTGAAGGGTCACCACGGCAAATGGAGGCGGCATGCTGCCCTGGTCCGCCGAGCTGGCCGGCCAGCTCGAAGAGCACGTGATCACCAGCGAGCTGCTGCGGGGCAATCCGCTCGGCGACCCGCCCGAGCGGCCGCTGTGGGTGTACCTGCCGCCCGGCTACGACGACGACCAGGACCGCCGCTATCCCGCGGTCTACGTGATCCAGGGGTACACCGGGTACCTGGAGATGTGGCGGAACCGCGGTCCCTACCGGCAGCCGTTCACCGAGACGGCCGACGCGGTGTTCGCGCGCGGGCAGGCGCCGCCCGCGCTGGTGGTCTACGTGGACGCGTGGACGCTCGTACGGCGGCAGCCAGTTCGTGGACTCGCCGGGCACCGGCCGCTACCACTCCTACCTGTGCGACGAGATCGTGCCCTGGGTGGACCGGCGCTACCGGACGCTGCCGGAGCCCGCGCACCGGGCGATCATGGGCAAGTCCAGCGGCGGGTTCGGCGCGATGATCACCCCGATGCTGCGGCCGGACCTGTTCGGCGCGCTGGCCACGCACGCGGGCGACGCGCTCTACGAGCTGTGCTACATCCCCGAGTTCGGCCCGGCCGCCCGGTTCCTGCGGGACTACGACGGCGACATCTGGCGGTGGTGGGACGACTTCCGGTCCCGGGTGTCGTTCACCAAGGAGGCCGACCAGGTCCTGCTCGGGCTGCTCGGCGTGGCCGCCTGCTTCTCCGCGCACGAGGACGCCACCGTGGAGCTGCCGTTCGACCAGCGCACCGGGGCCCTGCGCCCCGAGGCGTGGGAGCGCTGGCTGGACTGGGACCCGGTCCGGATGGCGCCCAGGTACGCCGGGGCGCTCCGGTCGCTGCGGGCGATCTGGATCGACGCGGGGACCAGGGACGACTACTACCTCGACCTGGGCGCCGAGGCGTTCAGGAAGCGCGCTGCGCGAGGTCGGCGTGGCCGACGACGTGATCCGGTTCGAGCTGTTCGACGCGACCCACGCCGCCATCGACTACCGGTACCCGCTCTCGCTGGCCTGGCTGTGCGAGCGGATCTCCGCCTGACGCCGATCTGAACGCGGCTTGAACGATTCCGGCGTACCGTACGTGTCTTCGTGTGTACGCGGAGCGGGGAAACCGTAACGAATGGAGAGGAAACGATGCGTAATCGATGGTTGGCGGCTTCCGTCCTCGCCGCTGCCGCCGTCGTCGGCCTGGCGGCGTGCGGTAGCAGCAGCTCCTCCACGCCGAGCGGCTCGACCACCTCGAACCCGCCCGCGGCCGCTCCCACCAGCACCAGCAGCGCGAGCTGCGACATGGCGGCCGGGATCAAGACCGCGACCGCCGGCGGCCGCGTGGTGCTCATCGACGCCCAGGGGTTCACCCTCTACTGGTACGCGCCCGACACCGCGACCTCGTCGACCTGCACCGGCTCCTGCGCCACCGCCTGGCCGCCCCTGCTCGGCACCCCGAGCTTCGCCTCCGGCGTCTCGCTGACCGGCAAGCTGGGCACGATCAAGCGGGCCGACGGCTCGATCCAGGCCACCTACGACGGTCATCCGCTCTACCTGTTCAAGGCCGACACCTCCGCCGGCATGGCCACGGGCAACAACGTCAGCGGAATCTGGTGGATCATGACCGGCTCCGGGGCAAGAAGATCAAGGCGACGGTGACGTCCACGTCGGCTACCTCCGGCAGCAGCTCCGGCGGCAGCTCCGGCAGCAGCAGCGGCGGCGGCTACGGGTACTGACCCGCGCGCCGCGTGAGCGTGGCGGCGCCTCCCGCGCCGGGCGGAGGCGCCGCCACTACCGCTCACCCGTCACGTCACCTCAGCGCCAGATGCCCCCTGCGGCGGGGTCGGTGGCGTTGAGGTGATCCGGCAGCTCAGCGCCAGATGACCCCCGCGGCGGGGTCGGTGGCGTTGAGGTGATCCGACACCCGGGCCAGGTGCAGCCGCATCGCCTCGACCGCGCGGGCGGAGTCGCGCGCGTGCAGCGCGCCGACGATGGCCCGGTGATCCCCCTGGTACTGATCGCGGTGCTCGGGTGAGGCGCTGCGGCGCTTGAGGTCGCCCCAGACCTGGCCGTGCCGCGCCGCCTCGATCGCCTGGTAGAGCGCGGCCAGCAGCGGGCTGTGGCTCGCCGCCATGATGCACCGGTGCAGGGCCAGGTCCCAGGACTCGAACTCCTCGTAGCTGACCGCCTGGTCGCCGCCGGCCAGGCAGCGGTCCATCTCGTCCAGGTCGGCCGCGGTGGCCCAGGCCACCACCAGCGACATGGCGGGCGGCTCCAGCAGCCGCCGGACCGTCATCACGTCCGCCGGGGCGAAGTCGGCGCCGGGAGCCTGACCCGCGGCCGGAGCGGGCCCGGCCAGCGGGCGCGCGGCCAGGGCGGGCCGGCCAGGGAGTCAGCGGCCAGGGCGTCCGCGGCGGTCCGCGGCGTGTCGCGCAGGAACGTGCCCCGCCCCACCTCGCGGGAGATGCGCCCCTGCGCCTCCAGCATGGCCAGCGCGTGCCGGACCGACGAGCGGGTGACGCCCAGGTCCGCGGCGAGCTGCCGTTCGGTGGGCAGCCGGGAGCCCGGGCCCTGGCCGGCCTGGCGCGCCCCGGACAGGATCAGCTCGGCCAGCCGCAGGCCCCGTTCGGCGTGCATCGTCCCCGAGCGCGGGGTGGCCCGGGCCGCCTGCCAGGCCAGGCCGGCCGGCCGGGACGGTTCAGTCTCGCCGGCCCCAACTGCGGTCCGCATCCGCCCTCCGCATCAGCCCGTTTCCGTAGCGTTCAACCAATCCTACCAATCCCTGGATTAATCATGACCATAACGTTACATGTGCCGCTAGTCAGGGCCCCTTGACCGTCATTCCGGCCGGGACCTATGCTCAACCAATCCGTTAGGTCGAACCAATCTAGCAGGCGGTGACCCTGGCCAAGGAGGCCGTGCGTGAGGCTTGCCACCCTTGCCACCCCCCATGGGCCGCGACTGCACGTGCGGGCCCGTTCCGGCTACGTCGACGCGGCCGAGGCGACGGGGGATCCCCGGCTCTCGTCGCTCCAGTATGTACTGGAAGCGGGGCTGCCAGCGATGGACGCCCTGCGGTCGCTCCAGGATTCGCGAAGGAAGCCGCAGCGCCGAGGAGGCGGACTTCGCTCCGGCCGTGCCGGCCCCCCGCGCATCCTGTGCCTGGGCCTGAACTACGGCGAGCACGCGCTCGAGGGCGGGCGGGAGATTCCCACCTGGCCCGACGCGTTCGTCCGCGGCGCCGACAGCGTCCTGGGACCCTACGCCGACCTGGTCAAGCCCGCCCTGACCGAGCGCTTCGACTACGAGGCCGAGCTCGGCATCGTCATCGGCGCCGGCGGCCGGTACATCACCGCGGCCAAGGCCCTCGACGCCATCGCCGGCTTCGTCGTGCTCAACGACGCCTCGGCCCGGGACTGGCAGCGCGCCGCGACCCAGTGGACGGCCGGCAAGAACTTCGAGGGCAGCATGCCGATCGGCCCCGAGGTGGTGACCACCGACGAGGTCGACGTGAGCGACCTGGCCATCAGCTCCGTGCTCAACGGCCAGGTCATGCAGTCGGCGCGGACCTCGCAGATGCTCGTCGACGTCCCGAGCGCCGTCGAGTTCTTCTCCTCGTTCACCCGCCTCGCGCCCGGTGACGTCATCGCCACCGGCACCCCGGGCGGCGTCGGGTTCGCCCGGACCCCGCCGGTCTGGATGCTCCCCGGTGACGTCATCGAGGTCACCGTCGAGGGCGTCGGCACCATCCGCAACCGCATCGTCGCCGAGGAAGACGCCCCCGGCGACTGGCGCTGGCGTCCCGGAGCGCCCCGGTAATCCGCTCCACCCCGCTTCCACACGCAGTACGGAGGGGACCATGAAGTTGGCGACCGTCGGGCTGGCCCTCGCGCTCGCCCTGGGCGTGACCGCCTGCGCCAGCAGCAGTTCCAGCACTTCCAGCGGTTCGTCGGCACCGAGCGGCTCGTCGCTCACGGTCGCCGACGTCGCCCCGTTCAGCGGGCCGGACGCCGCGCTCGGCCCGACGTACCTGGCCACCTGCTACGGCGCCACCACGGCCATCAACAACGACGGCGGCGTGCTCGGGCACAAGCTGACCTGCAAGAGCGTGGACACCCGCGGCGACCCGGCGGACGCGGTCCCCGCGGTCAACCAGATGTTCGCGAGCACGTCCAGCCTGGCGCTGGTGATCGGCTGCACGTCGGACGAGGCCGCCGCGGTGGTGCCGATCATCAACGCGCACAAGATGGCCATGTTCTGCATGACCGGGCAGTCGGAGTTCGACCACGTGCACTACCCGTACTTCTACCGGCTGGTCCCTCCCGACCTGGAGGAGGCCTACGCCATGGTCGAGATCGCGAAGCAGCTGGGCTACAAGCGGGTCGCCCTGGCCTTCGGCAACGACATCGGGTCGCAGACCTTCATCCAGCCCGCGATCGCCGGGCTGAAGACGGCCGGGATCACCATGACCACCAACCAGACGCTGGACCTGAACGCCACCACCTTCCGCACCGAGGCGGAGGCGATCATCGCCTCGCACCCCGACGCGATCATGACCGAGGCCCTCGGCAACGCGGACCCGACCCTGTTCTCCGAGATCAAGCAGCTCAACGGCGGCAAGATCATCCCGATCGTGGCCACGTCGGCCGCCATCTCGCCGCCGTTCTTCAAGGCCTCGGCGGCCGCCGTGGGCGCGTCGGCCTTCACGTCCAACTTCCACGCCGACAACCTGGTCACCGAGTCCAGCGGGCCCGCGTACCAGGCCTTCTCCAAGGCCCTGCTGGCCGAGCAGGGCAAGGTCCCCGGCACCACCGGCAACTTCACCACGTACCTGAGCGCGCCGGGCGGCGTGCACCTGTACGACGGGATCAACCTGGCCGCGCTGGCCATGATCATGGCGAAGAGCACCAACCCGAGCGTCTACGGGCCGGACATCATCAAGATCGGAAACGGAGTCTCCCGGCGCCACGGTGGTGTACTCGTTCGCCCAGGGCGCGGCGGCGCTGAAGGCCGGCCAGGCCATCAGGTACGAGGGCCCGGGCGGGCCGACCAGCTTCGACAGCTACCACGACTCGACCGGGATCTTCCAGGTCGACACCTACAGCCCGTCAACGGCACGGTGAACGTGGTCGGGAACCTGACGGCGGCTCAGCTCAGGGCCCTGGCGGGATGACCGCCGGGTGAGGCGGGAATGACTACCGGGGTGAGCAGCACGACCACCGGGACCGGCCGGTAGTGGCGCTCTTCCTCGCCTCGGTCGGATTCGGGCTGGTCACGGCGTCGGTCCTGGCCATCGCGGCGGTGGGCTTCACGCTGCAGTTCGGGGTCACGGACGTGCTCAACCTGGCCTACGGCGCGATCATGATCGCGGGTGCGTTCATCGCGTACGCGGTGAACCAGGCCGGCGCCTCGGTGTGGATCGGCCTGGTCGCCGCGGTGGCCGCGTGCTCGCTGGGATCGGTGCTGGTGAACTCCGGCGTGTACGCGCCGTTCCAGCGCCGGGGCACGTCCCCGATCACCATGGTCATCGTGTCGCTGGGCATGACGCTGATCATCGAGTTCGGCGTGGGGGCGGTGGCGGGCGGGACCGGCGTCTCGTACACGATGAGCCAGGGCCGGACGTTCCACGCCGGCGGCCTGATCCTGACCACGGTGCAGCTGGTCATCATCGCGCTGAGCCTGGTGGTCATGGCCGGCGTGCACGCGCTGCTGCGGTACACCAAGCTGGGCAAGGCCATGCGCGCCACCGCGGCCAACAAGACGCTGGCGCGCAACTGCGGGATCAGGACCGGCCGCGTCATCACCGTGACCTGGGCCCTGACCGGCGCGCTGTGCGGGCTGGCCGGCGTGGTGTTCGCCATCGACTCGGGCAGCTTCGGCCCCACCAGCACGGACATCTTCCTGGTGCTGATCCTGGCCGCGGTGTTCCTCGGCGGCCCCGGGCAGGCGTACGGCGCCATGCTGGGCGCGCTGGTGATCGGCCTGGCCACCGAGGTCAGCGCCGCCTTCATCCCGGCGGACTACAAGTACGTGGTCGCCTTCGTGATCCTGCTCGTGATGCTCGGCGTGCGCCCGACCGGCCTGCTCGGTGCCCCGGCATGACCTACTACCTGGTCAACCTGCTGATCTACGCGGCGGTGGACGCGATGGCCTGCCTCGCCCTGAACCAGCAGTTCGGGATCGCGGGGGTGACCAATTTCGGCTTCATCATCTTCCAGGCGGCGGGCGGCTACACGGCCGCGGTCCTGGCCATGCCGCCGGACACCGCCAACGGCGGGTTCCAGTCCTACATCGGCGGGTGGGGCCTGCCGTTCCCGGTCCCGTGGATCGGCGCGACGGTGGCCGGCGGGCTGATCGCGCTGCCGTTCACGTTCCTGGTCGGCAGGCGGCTGCGCGGCGACTTCGCCGCCATCGGCCTGCTGGTCACCGCCGTGCTGCTGAACCTGCTGGTCACGAACTACGTGCCGCTCTTCAACGGGGACGCGGGCGCTGTCGCTCATCCCGCAGCCGCTGCAGGGGGAGTTCAACCCGCTGGCGTCGGGCTACAAGTGGGGCCTGGCCGTGGTCGCGCTGCTGCTCTGCGCGGCGGTCTACTGGTTCCTGCGCCGCATCACCGAATCGCCGTACGGGCGGTCGCTGCGCGCCATGCGCGACAACGACACGGTCGCCGACGCGCTGGGCAAGAACCTGCTCTCGCTGCGCACCGGGATGCTGGTGCTGGGCGGGGCCATCGCCGGCCTGTCCGGGGGCGTCCTGGTCTCCTACATCACCACGTGGTCCCCGGCGGCCTGGGGCTACGCGGAGACCGTGGTGCTGTTCGCGGCGGTGATCATCGGCGGGGCGGGCAACCACCGCGGCGCCATCCTCGGGGCGATCCTGGTCCCGGTCGGGTTCGAGGAGGCGACCCGGTACATCCCCAATTCGAACAACCTGCCGCCGAACCTGATCCCCTCGCTGCAGTGGGTGGCCATCGGCCTGCTCATCGTGGTGTTCCTGTGGTTCCGGCCGCAGGGCATCCTGCCCGAGCGCAAGCGGGTGATCCAGCTGCCTGCGCTGCCCCCGCGGCCGGAGCCCGCGGCCGACGGCGAGAAGGCCGCCCCGGCGGCCCCGGCGATCTCGGTGCGGCCGCGCCCGGCCGCGCCCGCGAGCCCCGGCACCAGGCCGGTCGTGCTCGAGGCCGTCCACCTAGTCCGCGACTTCGGCGGGGTGCGGGCGGTGAACGACGTGTCCCTGGCTGTCCGCCACGGCACCCTGACCGGCCTGATCGGGCCGAACGGGGCCGGGAAGTCCACGCTGCTGGCCCTCCTGGCCGGGACCCTGCGGGCCTCGTCGGGGACCGTCATCTACCAGGGGCAGGACATCACCGGGCTGCCCGCGTTCCGCCGGGCCCGGCTCGGGCTGGTCCGCACCTTCCAGCTGGCCAGCGAGTTCAAGCGGCTCACCGTGCTGGAGAACCTGCTGACCGCGGTGCCGTCGAACCGCGGCGACACGCTGCGCGGCGCGATCGCGGGCCGGCGGTACTGGAAGGGCGACGAGGCCGCGGCGATCGCCCGGGCCCGGGCCGTGCTGGACCGGTTCGGCCTGGAGGGCATCGCGAACTCCTACGCCGGCGATCTGAGCGGCGGCCAGCGCCGGCTGGTCGAGATCATGCGCGCGCTCATGGCCGAGCCCAGCATGCTGCTGCTGGACGAGCCGATGGCCGGCGTGCACCCGAACCTGGCCCGGCGGATCGGCCACGAGCTGGTCGCGCTCGGCCAGGAGGGCATGACGATCCTGATGGTCGAGCACGAGCTGGCCATCATGGACGAGTTCTGCGACCCGGTGGCCGTGATGGCCGAGGGCGCCGTGCTCGCGGAGGGGACCATGGCGCAGCTGCGGGGCCGCAGCGAGGTGGTGGAGGCCTACCTTGCCGGCTGACGCCGGCCCTGCCCGGCCTGTCGCTGCGCGCCCGGGGGGTCACCGCCGGGTACGGCGGCGACCCGGTGATCCGCGGCATCACCGTGGACGTCGCGCCCGGCCAGGTCGTCTCGCTGGTCGGTCCGAACGGCTCGGGCAAGAGCACGCTGCTCAAGAGCCTGGTCGGGATCGTGCGCGTGTCGTCGGGCACCGTGCTGGTCGGCGAGCGGGACGTCACCAACCAGCCCCCCGAGGAGATCGCCCGGGCGGGTGTGGGCTACGTCCCGCAGGTGGACGACGTGTTCGGGCCGCTGACCGTCAGGGAGAACCTCGAGATGGGCGGCTACCTGCTGCGCAAGCCGCAGGTCGCCGAGCACATCGAGCGGGTTCTGGCGGTGTTCCCCCGGCTCCGGGGGATGCTCGGCCGCGCCGCGGGCAAGCTCAGCGGCGGCGAGCGCAAGATGCTCGCCATGGGCCGCGTGCTCATGATCGACCCCGGCGTGTTCCTGCTCGACGAGCCCACCGCGAACCTGGCCCCCGCGGTGGCCGCGGAGCTGCTGAACGAGCACGTGCGCCGGCTGGCGGCGGGCGGCGCGTCGGTGCTCATCGTCGAGCAGCGGGCCCGGGCCGCCCTGGCCATCTCGGACCTGACCTACGTCCTGGGCGGCGGCGAGGTGCGGATGGAGGGGACACCCGCCGACCTTGCGGCCAGCCCGGACTTCATCGAGTCCTTCCTGGGCGGCGGCCGCGACCGGGGGTCAGGCAGACTGGCCTGATGCAGGCCGACATCGTTGTTATCGGAGCCGGGGCGCTCGGGCTCAGCACCGCGCTGCACTGTGCGCTGCTCGGCCGGTCCGTGATCGTCGTCGAGCGGGATACCGCGGGCTCGCAGGCGTCGGGCCGGGCGGCCGGGCTGTTCAAGTCCGTTCAGGCCGACGAGCTGCGCACCAGGCTGGCCCGGCGCAGCATCGACCAGGCGGTCAGCTTCGGCGGCTGGGCCGGCGCGCCGCTGCCGGCGGTCCGCTGCGGCAGCTTCCTGGTCGCGCGCACCGGCCAGCACCAGGCGTTCATCCGCGCCGAGGCCGGCCAGTCCCGGGCCTGGGGCGCGGACGTGCGCGAGGCCACCGCGGCCGAGCTGGCCGCCCGGGTGTCCTACTACCGAGGGTCAGGCCCGGACCTGGCGCTCTGGTGCCCCGAGGACATCTACATCGAGGAGCCGATGAGCCTCATCCGCGCCTACCTTGCGGCCTGCCGGGGCCACGGGGTCGAGGTGCTGGAATCCGAGGCCGTGCTGAGCCTGCCGGTCTCCGGGGGGACGGGTGACCGGGGTCGAGACCACGGCCAGGTCCATCACCGCCGGCCTGGCCGTCGTGGACGCGGCGGGTGCCTGGGTACGGCAGGTCGCCGAGCTGGCCGGGGCCCGGGTGGCGGTCGCGCCGGTCCGCCACCAGCTGCTCATCACCGAGCCGTCCGCGGAGGTGGACCCGGCGGAGCCGATCACCCGGGTCGTCGACGCGGCCGTCTACCTGCGCCCGGCCCGCGGCGGCCTGATGTTCGGCGGGTTCGAGGCCGGGCCGCTGCCCGTCGACCCCCGGACCCAGCCGCCGTCCTTCCGCACCGGCGACCTGTCCCTGGACCTGGGCGTGCTGCGGAAGCTGGCCGCCCAGGTCGCCGACGAGGCCCCGCTGGCCAGCTCGGGCCGGGTCGCCGAGCACCGCGGCGGGCTGTTCACGATGAGCCCGGACGGCCGCTTCGTCGTGGGGCCGGTGCCCGACGCGCCGGGCCTGTGGATCGCGAGCGGCTGCAACGGCTCGGGATTCTCCTCCTCGCCCGCCATCGGCGAGGCTCTGGCCCGCTGGATCACCGGCGACGAGCCCGCCGGGCTGGCGGCCCTATCCCCAGGCCGGTTCCCCTCGTTCACCGATGAGGTGCTTATCGAGAAGGGCAGCTGGCAGTACGCGCACTACTACGATCCTGTGGGTTCTGACCAGCACTGACGCAGCTACCCGGCTAGTGGACCTGTTGGCCACGGTGTGCTGCTTAGGTGGCGTGGGCCCCGGACCACGAGCCGACGGCCCGATCGACGCGCCGGCGTACAGCGTTGCGAATAGGTCGATGATTTTTTTCAGAATATTTCTGCTTCTGGCCGTGGCGCGCTGTTGGCATTGAGACGTACCGGTACTTGACTGTTCAACGCGAAACGAGCAGGACACTCCCGGTTCCGCCCAGCCTTATCCGTTGTCACGGCATCGGAGGCCGTACATGAAGCTGATCCCGCCTGTCATCAGTCGCCGTTTCCCGAGAATGGCCGTGGTCGCCGGGTTGCTGGCCGTCGTGCTACCAGTCGGGCTGGCCGTGGCGGCCGGCCCGGCGGCGGCCGCCGGATCGTCCCGGGCGGCCTCCAGTCCGTCATGCCCGTGGCTCGACCAGTCGCTGCCGGTCAGCCAGCGGGTCAGCATGCTGCTGGGCCAGATGACCCTGGCCGACAAGATCAACGAGGTTACCGGCGCGGGCTTTAGCGAGCCGTACGTGTTCTACATCTCGGCCATCCCGAGCCTGTGCGCCCCGGCCATCGGCGAGGAGGACGGCCCAGTCGGGGTAGGCGACGGCCTGACCGGCGTGACCCAGATGCCCTCGGCGGCATCCCTGGCCGCCACCTTTGACCAGTCGCTGGCCAAACAGTACGGGCAGGTCGTCGGGTCTGAGGAACATGGCAAGGGAGCCATGGTGAACCTGGGGCCGACGGTGAACATCGACCGGGACCCGCGCTGGGGCCGGTCGTTCGAGGCCTACACCGAGGACCCGTTCCTGAATGCGGCGATGGCCACCGCGGACATCGACGGGGTACAGAGCCAGGGGGAGATGGCCCAGGTCAAGCACCTGGCGGTGTACAACCAGGAGACCAACCGGAATACCCCGGCCGACAACGCGATCGTGAGCACCAGGGCGCTGCACGAGATCTACCTGCCCGCGTTCTGGGCCGCGACCGTGCAGGCCAAGGCGTCCTCGGTCATGTGCGCCTACAGCACGATCAACGGCCAGGCCGCCTGCGAGAACCAGTACCTGATGAAGACCACCCTGGACCAGCGGTGGGCCTTCCCGGGCTTCGTGACCTCGGACTACCAGGCCACGCACTCGACGGTGCCGTCCGCGGACGCGGGCATGGACCAGGAGATGCCCGCCCCCCAGTACTACGGGTCCGCACTGCAGGCGGCGGTCCAGGACGGCCAGGTCTCCATGGCCACGCTCAACGACATGGTGAGCCGGATCCTGACCGAGATGTTCCGGTTCAACGAGTTCAACAACCCGCCCACCGGCTCGACCAGCACCACCGTCACCACCCCGGCGCACCAGGCCGTCTCCACGGCGGTCGCCGAGGCCGGCACCGTGCTGCTGAAGAACGACCGGGGGACGCTGCCGCTGAAGCCGTCGGGCGGGGGCACGGTCGCGGTGATCGGCCCGGCCGCGTCGGCGCAGCCGGACTATACGGGCGGCGGCAGCGCGTACGTGACCTCGACGTTCAACGTCACCCCGCTGCAGGGGCTGCAGGCCGCGGCCGGGCCGGGCACCACGGTGAGCTACACCCAGGGCCTGCCCACCGACACCTCCCTGTCGCCCATCCCGGGTTCCGCGCTGACCCCGGCCTACACCGGCACCAACTACGGCCAGGCCTACACCGGCACCCTGACCGCCCCGCAGACCGGCACGTACGTGCTGGCGTTCCAGAACCCTGGCTCGTATACCGTCACGAACCTGTCCCTGGACGGCAAGGAGATCCTGGCCAACCCGGGCACCCCGCCGGTGTCGACCTACTCGGTCGGGGTGAACCTGGTCGCGGGCCAGACCTACACGCTGCAGCTGTCGGGCGGCGGGCCGTCGGCCAACCTGAGCTGGGCCACGCCGTCCGACCTCGCTCCCGGTATCGCCCAGGCGGTGGCGGCGGCCAAGTCGGCCAGCACCGCGGTGGTGGTGGTCTCCGACGACACCGAGTCCGAAGCCGCCGACCGGCCCAGCCTGAACCTGCCCTCGGCCCAGAACGAGCTGATCTCCGCGGTGGCCGCGGCCAACCCGCACACGGTGGTGGTCATCGACGCGGGCGCCCCGGTGGTCATGCCCTGGCTCAGCCAGGTGGCATCGGTCGTCGACGCGTGGTACCCCGGCGAGAGCAACGGCACCGCGCTGGCGGCGGTGCTGTTCGGCCAGGTGGACCCGAGCGGTCACCTGCCGGTGACCTTCCCCACGGACTTGTCCCAGGTACCCGCGTCCAGCCCAGCCCAGTTCCCCGGGACCGGCGGGCAGGTGCAGTACTCCGAGGGCGTCGACGTCGGCTACCGCTACTACGACGCGAACAACGAGACGCCGCTGTTCCCGTTCGGCTACGGGCTGTCCTACACCCACTTCCGCTTCAGCGGGCTGAGCATCACCCCGCGGAACGTCCAGAACGGCACGTCGGGCCCTGGCGCCACCGCCTGCGGGTGCAACGGGCAATCGGGCCACCTGGTGACGGTGTCGGCCATGGTGACCAACACCGGCCCGGTAGCAGGCTCGGACGTGGCCCAGCTGTATCTGGGCGACCCGGCCGCGGCCGGCGAGCCGCCGCGCCAGCTCAAGGGTTTCCAGAAGGTCACCCTGCAGCCCGGCCAGTCCACGACCGTGCACTTCACCCTGAGCGGTCACGACCTGTCGTACTGGAATGACACCGCGAACGGCTGGGTGGTGCCCGACGGCCAGTACCAGGTCTTCGTCGGTGACTCCTCGGCCCCGGCCACCCTGCCGCTCCAGGGCAGTTTCACGGTCATCCGCACGGTGGGCGCGCGGTACGCGACCGTCCAGGCGCCCGCGGTCATCGATCCCGGGTCCACCGTCACGGTCACCGCGACCGTGGTGAACGGCGGTGACTACGCCATGCCCCAGACCCGGTTCACCCTGGACGTCCCCGCCGGCTGGACCGTCACGCCCGCCGGGCCGGTCCCCGGCGCCGTAGAGCCGGGCCAGACGGTCACGGCCCGGTTCCGGGTGAGCGTGCCCGCCGACGCGCAGCCCGGCACCCCGACGCTCACCGCCAGGATCACCTACCAGCAGACGGGTCCCGGCGGCCCCAGCCCGGGCCTGGTCGAAGGGTCGGCCACCGTGGCGGTTCCGGCCACCTCGCTCGCCGCCGCCTACAACAACTTCGGGATCAGCGACGACTCGGATGAGGCCGCGGCGAACTACGACGGCTCCGGCGACAGCTTCTCGGCGCAGGCCCTGGCCGCGGGCACGCCGGCCGCGCTGACCCAGGGCGGGCAGGTGACCGTCGGCGGGACCACCTTCACCTGGCCCGGCGTGGCGCCCGGGACCCCGGACAACGTGGTCACCGCCGGCCAGACCGTAGAGTTGTCCGGCACCGGGACCGACCTCGGCTTCCTCGGCGCCAGCCAGAACGGGACCGCGAGCGGCACCGTCACCGTCCACTACACCGACGGCAGCAGCCAGTCCTACAACATGAACATGGCGGACTGGTACGCCAACAGCCCGGCGGTAGGCAACCAGCTCGTGACCACCACATCAAGCTGGAACTTCCAGAGCAACCCCCTCGGCCCGCACCCGGTGAGTGTGTACTTTGCCTCGGTGCCGCTGCAGCCGGGCAAGCAGGTGGCGTCGGTTACGCTGCCCGTCCTCAACGGCGCGGGCGGCACCACGGCCATGCACATCTTCGCCATGGCCACCGGGACCGGCACGCCCACGACGGGGGCGCCCTACTCGTCGCTGGCCGCCGCCTACAACAACGTGGGCATCACCGACAACTCAAACCCGGCCCCCGGCAACTTCGACGGCACCGGCGACAGCTTCTCCGCGCAGGCGCTGGCCGCGGGCACGCCAACCCCGCTCACCGCCGGCGGCCAGGCCGCGTTCGGCGGGACCACGTTCACCTGGCCCAGCGCCGTCGGTATGCCCAACGACGTGATCGCCGACGGGCAGACCATCGACCTGACCGGGTCCGGGACCGACCTCGGCTTCCTTGGGCCGGCGCGTTCGGGGCGGCCAGCGGGACCGGCACCATCACCTACGCCGACGGCACGGCCCAGTCGTTCAGCCTGGTCATGTCCGACTGGTACAACAACGCGGCGGTGGCCGGCGACGAGGTCGCCACCACCACCTCCAGCTGGAACTTCTCGAGCAGCACGCAGACGCCGCACCCGGTGAGCGTGTACTTCGCGTCGGTGCCGCTGCAGGCCGGCAAGAACGTGGCATCGGTCACGCTACCGACGGTGAGCGCTGGCGTCGGGAACGGCATAACCGCGATGCACATCTTCGCGATGGCCATCGGCTCGGGCACGCCCACCGGATGATCGGGACGCCCACGATGTCCCGCGGTGCCCCAGGGTTGACAACCCTGGGGCACCTGGGGTGCGGATGAAGCTGGAGTGTGCTGGCAGTACGCCCACTACTACGATCCTGTGGCCACTGACCAGCGCTAACGCTCACTCAGTCGCCTCCCGGGCCGTGCCTGGGCCGTCAGCCTCTGGCGACAGGGCCCTGTCGACCACCGAGCGCATCCGGTCGGCTGCATCCGGCATCAGGTGCACGTAGGTCCGGAGGGTGAAGCCGGGGTCGTGGTGACCGAGGTAGGTGGCCAGCGCGGCGATATCCACCCCGTCGTGCAGCAGGACCGACGCGAAGTGGTGCCGCAGCGCGTGGAACCCGTTCTCCCTCGACTCCGCGATGCCGGCCGTCCGCAACGCGGGGTGCCACTGCGCGCTGTCGAAGACCCTGCTGCTGATCGCCGCGCCGCGCGTATTGGTGAACAGCAGCCGGACGGTAACGGGCTCGGCCCCGGGGATTCTCCAGGGCACGGCGACCGGGGGGAACTCGGCGACGTGGGCTGACAGCCGCGAGAGCGCCCGGCGGCGGCGGCGGCTGCGAGCGAGCCCGGTCGGGCTGGTGACGTGCACGGTCGGCGTCGGCACGTCAAGGCGGACCTCGACGTACGCCCGGTCTAATCGGACTGTCCGCGACGTGCCTCTGCGCAGTTCAATCCGTTGTCCAGTTCGCCGTGAGTAGCCGCGGAACGCTGCTCTTGGCCGCGCGTTCTGGCACGTACGTGGCACGGATCCGCTCAGTGGCCCTGCGGGTTCTGGGCTCTGGGGTCAGCCCGGCGCTGGCCCTGAGCGGCCGGTACCGGGCTGGCCGAGTCTGAGGATACCTGGGATGGCTACCGGCACTATGGCCGAGCCGATCGGCATAAGTGCCTGGTCGGAAGGGGCCTTGCCCAGTCCGGGCGGCCGGGCCTACTCTCAGACGAGTCGGGAGGGGCGACTGAGGGGGACACTCATGAAACTGTCGACGCTGGTGAAGTGTGCCGTGGGTTCGGGTGTGGGCCTGGCGGGGTTGATGTTGGCGGCCCCAACGGTGGCCTTGGCGGCTCCGGCCTGGGGCGGCGGGCCGTGCACGCAGGCCGCGCTGGTGGCGGCGGTCAACGCGGCTAATGCCGCCGGGGGCGGGACGATCAACCTGGCCAGAGGGTGCCACTATCGCCTGACGGCTGCGGACAATGGCGAGAACGGGCTGCCGGTGGTGTCGACCCGGATCTCGGTGAACGGCAACGACGCCACGGTCGACGGGACCGGCACGATGCGCGTGTTTGAGGTCGACGGTCCGGGCGGGAACCTGTCGCTGCGCGATGTGACCATCACCGGCGGGTCGGCAGACATTGGCGGCGGGATCGAGAATGTCGGCGGCACGCTCGCCTTGAATAACAGCCGGGTGACCGGCAACACGGCCACGCAGGCGGGCGGCGGGATCGCCAGCGCGACCTTCGACCCGTCCAGCGTGGCCACGCTCACCCTGAACCGCAGCCAGGTGAGCCGCAACAGCCAGACGCTCCCTCCGAACCCCAGCGGCCAGGGCGGCGGCTTGGGCGGCGGCGGCATCCTCAGCATCCTGGGCACGGTGACCCTCAGCAAGTCCGCGGTGGACCGTAACACCGCTCAGGGCCTGGTCGGCGGCGGGATCGCCAGCGGCGACTACATCAACTTCTCCGGCACCAGCAGTTTCTTGACCCTCGACAAGTCCGAGGTGAACGGCAACACCGCGCCCAACGCCGGAGGTGGCGGCATCCAGAACCTGCTGGGCACGGTCACGGTCAGCAAGTCGCAGGTGGACGGCAACACCTCGCTGAACGGGGGCGGTATCTCCAGCGGGCCCGGCAACGGCGGCGCCCCGGGGGCCACCAGCCAGCTCATCGTGACCAAGTCCGAGGTGGACGGGAACACGGCCATAGCGCCGGTTCCCCAGCCCGGGTCGATGGCCGGGCCGCCGATCGCCGCGGGCGGTATCGCGAACGGCGGCAACGCGGTGCTGAACAAGACCGAGGTCGACAACAACACGGCCAGTTTCACCAGCGGCGCCGGGATCGTGAACCACGGGGCGATGACGCTGAACAAGTCCGAGGTGAACGGCAACACCGCGGCCGGTAGCGGCGTGTTCGCTTCCGGCGGGGGGATCATCAGCGCCCAGGGCCAGCCCGGATCGGTGCCCACCACCTTGACCCTCAATAACAGCGTGGTGAAGGACAACACCGCGGGCGGCGACGGGGGCGGGATCGCCAACGGCATCCCCCTGCCCGGCCCGATGCCGTTGATCGGGGGAGCCCTGACCTTGAACCACAGCAAGGTGACCGGCAACACCGCAGGAATCCTCGGGGGAGGCATCTTCAACAACGGCGGCCCGGTCACCCTGACCGCCAGCTCGGTCACCCGCAACACCCCGGACAACTGCGCGCCCCCGGGAACCATCTCCGGCTGCACCGGCTGACAGGTTCTCCTCCGTCAACCCCTCTTGCGGAGGAGCAGCAAAAGGGGCGATTCCCTCGACGCCCCGGGGCAACCCAGGGCGCCGAGGGCTGGCCGACCGCGTGCAGCGGCCTGGGTCAGCGATCGGCAGTGGGTCGCTGATGGAGTTTGCCCTGGGCAACGGATACTGGCATTGGGCCGCGCAATAGCCATTGGCTGTTTGGCTGCCATGCGATTTGCCGGGCGCAATTAGGCCGGTCATCTGCTGCCGACCTGGCTGGTAGTCGCTTAGCGTGCTTTCGTGCTGGGGGCTGGCTGGACCGAGGTCGTGGCCTTGGCCGCGGCCTTTGTCATCGCGGTGCTGGCGACTCCGGCGGGGATCTCCGGCGCGGTGTTGCTGCTGCCGTTCCAGGTCAGCGTGCTGGGCACGCCCAGCCCGTCGGTCACCCCCACGAACCTGCTGTACAACGTGGTCTCGACCCCGGGAGCGTTGTACCGGTACTGGCGGCAGGGGCAGACCGGCGGCCGCCTGGCCCTGGTGCTGATCGCCGGGACCCTGCCCGGCGTCATCGCCGGTTCGGTGATCCGGGTCAAGGTGCTGCCCGGTCCGAAGGTGTTCGACCTGGTGGTGGCGGCCGTGCTGGTGCCGCTGGGAGTCTGGCTCACCCTGACCAAGCCGTCACGCCCCGCCGGTGAGCCGGGCCGCCCGGTGCGGCGGATCCCGGCGCCGGTGCTGGTCGTGTTGTCGGCGGCGGTGGGCTGCGTGGGCGGGATCTACGGGATCGGCGGCGGCTCGATCCTGGCCCCGGTCCTGATCGGCTCTGGCCGCAGCGCCGTCGAGGTCGCCCCGGCCGCCCTGGCGTCTACGTTCGTGACCTCGGTCGGCGGCGTGATCACCTTCACCATCTTGTCGGTCAGCCAGCACGCGCCGGTGGCCCCGAATTGGCCGACCGGCATCGCGCTGGGCGTCGGCGGCCTGATCGGCGGCTACACCGGTGCCCGGCTCCAGTCCCGGCTGCCCGACCTGCTGATCCGCCGCCTGGTCGGCATTCTGGTCATCGCGATCGGCCTCCGCTACCTGGCACCCGGCCTGAGCTGACCACGCTGCTCGTGGTCGTGCGGGCCCGGGATCGGCCCCGTCCCCGGCACGTAGGGTGGGGTTATGCCCGATCATGGCGAACGGCCGCTGTCGCTGATCGAGTGGGTGGTGCTGTGCGTCGCCTGCGAGAAGCTGACCTATGGCTCCGTCATCGCCGGGCTGTTCTCGCGCGGGGGGAGTTTAGGCCGGGTCTGGCAGGTTTCCAGGCAGGGTGTCTACCGGGCCATCCCGCGGCTGGAACAGCTCGGCCTGGTGCATACGGTCGGACAGCAACGCGCCGAGGACGCCCCGCCCCACTGGATAATCACGGCGACCCCGGCTGGCCGCAAGTCCGCCAAGGTGTGGCTGCGCACGCCCGTGGCCCATGGCCGCGACGTCCGGTCAGAACTGATGATCAAGCTCGCGATCCTGGACCGGGCCGGGCATAACCCCCGGGACCTGCTCGCTAGGCAACTCGCCGCCTTCGGCCCCCTCGCCGCAGCGCTGACCGGCCGGGTACACGACACCACCGGAACCGAGCACACGATGGCGCTATGGCGGCACGAGATGATGTCGGGCACCCTTGAGTTCCTCGACCAGGCCGCCTGGCAGGCCGAACTGGCGGCCGCATCCAGACCAGGCGGCCACCCGCGGTCACGCCAGCTCCCGCCGCCACTCCCACGCGAAGAATCATGAGGTCCAGCGGCTGCCTGCCCGCCGACCAGCTCGCCGCGTGGAGGCAGGGCATTGCCCAGGTAGCGCGCCAGCTCGCGGGCAGGTAACAGGTCCGGCTCGATGCCGGGGCAGGGTTGGTACTTGATTCAGCCTGGCCTGTACAGTACAGGAATGACTGTATCGGCTGCGGTGGACCTGGGCACCCTGGCCCGGGTGGGCACGGCGCTGGCCGATCCGATCCGCCGCTGGGTGCTCGTGCAGCTGATCGAGGGCCCCGGCTACCCCGCGGAGATGGCCGAGGACTTCGGGACCAGCCGGGCCAACCTGTCCAACCACCTGACCTGCCTGCGCGAGTGCGGGCTGGTGACCGCGACCGCTGAAGGCCGCCGGATCCGCTACGAGCTGGCCGATCAGCGCCTGGCCGATGCCCTGCGCATCCTGGCCGGTCTTGATCTTCCCGGCACCTGCCAGTGATACCCGCCTGAACTTTCCGGAGGTAACCGGATGTCCCGTGTTCAGCTCTCTATCAACGTCAGCGACTTCGACGCCGCCGTGGCGTTCTACTCGCGGCTGTTCGGCACGGCGCCGGCCAAGCTGCGGCCGGGCTATGCCAACTTCGCCATCGACGACCCGCCGCTCAAGCTGGTGCTGAACTCACCTGGTAACGGGCCAGGCGGCACCATCAACCACCTGGGCGTCGAAGTCGGCACGACCGGCGAAGTCACTGCGGCCGGGACCCGGCTGGACGCCGAGGGCCTGCAGACCGAGCCCGAACCCGGCGCCGTATGCTGCTACGCGCTGCAGGACAAGGTGTGGGCTCACGACCCCGACGGGGTGGCCTGGGAGTACTACACCGTGCTGGAGCACATCGAGACGCCATGACCACGCCGCTGCCCTGGCCGTCATCTCCGGCCGGCCGGCGCGAGGACACCAGGCCGGTCCCGGGATCGGCGAACTGGCTGCGGCTGGCCCGCCTGGCCCGGCTGTTGTCCTGGCTCACCCTGGCCTGGATGGGCATCGAGGGCGGCGTCGCGATCGCCGCCGCCGTGATCGCAGGGTCGGTAGCCCTGCTGGGGTTCGGCCTGGACAGCGGTATCGAGGCCATGGCGTCGGTCATCGTGATCTGGCGGTTCACCGGCACCCGGCTGGCCAGTGCCACCTCCGAGCGGCGCGCCCAGCAGCTGGTGGCGGTCAGTTTCTTCCTGCTCGCCCCCTACATCGCCGCCGAGGCCATTCACGCCCTGGCCGCCGGTGACCGGGCCGAGACCAGCATCGCCGGGCTGGTGCTGACCGCGGGCACGGCGGTGTTCGAGCCCGCGCTCGGGGTGGCCAAGCGGCGGATCGGCGCCCGGCTCGGCTCAGCGGCCACGGCCGGGGAGGGAACCCAGAACCTGCTGTGCGCCTACCTGGCCATGGGCGTGTTCGCCGGGCTAGCTGCCAACACCCTGTGGGGCGCCTGGTGGCTGGACGGCGTAGTCGCGCTCGGGATCGCGGGCTGGGCGGTGGTCGAAGGGCGCCGGGCGTGGGCCGGGAAATCGTGCGGCTGTGCCAGCTGCTGATCAGCCTTGTATGGTCCTGAGCCGACAACTGCTCTGCCCCGTCCTCCTGATAGGCGCCGATCCCATGCGAGCGGGCGCCGGGTCTAGCCTGGCGAAGCCATCGCGAAGCGACGCCCGCAGGGCGGGCTAGGCGCGGTGACCGGGAGCGGGACAATGCGCTCGCCGACCAGTCACGCCGTGTGGCGGCCCGGGCCCGGAGCAGGGCGTACGCGGGCCCGGCGCTGGCGGGTGCCTGGGCGGATGCGCGGGCGGAGTCGGACCGGCTCGCGGCAGAGGTCGGCCGCGCGGAAGTGCCGGTAGCGGTGCCACGGCCGCCGGGGTGAGCGCACGCGGGCGTCGGCCGCGCCCGGGTACAGGCGATCCCGGGGCTGACCCGCGACGCGGTAGGCGTCGAAATAGGGCAGCAGGCAGATCCCGGGGTGCGGCCCAGGCGGCGTCGCGGTGCCACCGGCCAGGGTCCATCCAGGCTGGCCGTCCAGTTCGACGCGCTCCAGCGCGTCGGCCAGCGTGCCAAACAGCCCGGCCGCGGACCGCGCCGGGATGGCGAGTCACCACCTGGCGAAGTGCTGCGGCGCAGCCGGATCGTAGGCGTGCAGGTAGCGCGTGACGAGGGTGCGCAGGGCCCATATCGCCGTCCGCGGGGCGGAAGCCTGGTCCGCTTGGCGCCGAGTCCGCCGGCGAGCAGTCGCTCGGCGGTGCCGTTCGAAGGCCTCACCGCGCCTGACCTTGCCCACCGGCAGCGCTGACAGCTGCCTTAGCATGGCACTACCGCGGCTGACAAGGAGGATGGGATGAGCGATCCGATGGACGTACATCGGAACCTGGAGCATTGCATGCAGACCATCCAGGCTGGCCGCGAGGCGATGGCTCATGACATGCACGACGCGGCCACGTGGCTCGGCGCTGCCGAGATGATGCTGGCCAGCGCCAGCCATGCCGTTCACAAGCACGCGGCTGCGCTTCCGCAAGTACAGACGCAACCGGGCACCGCCGCAGAGCAAGGCGGCGAAGGCGCTTAAGGCACCCGGGTCCGTACCGGACAGCGGCCACGGCACGAGCACCAGTGCCTGTCCATTGAGGCTGGCTGGAGGCGTTCTTGGCGGACCGACGGCTGATAAGTGTGGACGCGGGCGACCGGGACGCAGCGGCCTTCGGCCCTCCCGGGGAATCCCCGGCGATGCGAACCAGCCGCGTTCCCGAAGGTCTAGGTGGGCGATCTCCCGGTTGGCGCGTCGCACGGCAGGCGGCCCTCCCAGCAGGTCAGGGCGCGAGAGTTGTGCGCCGTGTTGAGCGCAGTGTGGTCTCACAGGGCTTCCTGCTGCTTGATCGGGTGCCTGTTGTTCTGTGCGGCTGAGTTGTATGTTCGTGGCCGAGGGGCTGCGGGATCTTGGAGACTGCGGAATCTAGGCAAAAGGGCCAGGGAGCGATGGAGACCAGGAGGCTGATGCTGGCTGCGGCGGCTGGGACGGGCGCGCTGCTGGCCCTGGCCGTGCTGCCTGCGAGTACGGCGGCCGCGGGGACCGGTGTAAGCGTGCCGTGCTCAGGATCGGGCGGCGGTGCCGCGGGGCTGATCGCGGCGATCGGCGCTGCGGACGCTGGCGGCGGCGGCACGATTAACCTGGCTGCTGGCTGCACCTACCAGCTGACCGCCGCTAACAACACCAGCCCGACGCTCGGCGCCAACGGGCTGCCCGTGATCACCAGCCCGGTCACGCTGAACGGCTCCGGGACCACGATCGCCGGAAACGACACCAGCTTCCGCATCCTGCAGGTCAGCGGCACCGGGAACCTGACCGTGCAGGGCCTGACCATCACTGGGGGCAACACCGCCGGGATGGGCGGCGGCATCCTCAACCTGGAGGGCACGCTCACCCTGAACCACAGCCAGGTCACCGGCAACACCGCAGACGGCGGGCCGATGAGCGCCGGGGGCGGCATCGCGTCCGGCACCTTGGGCACCGGGCCGCTCGGCACGACCACCCTCAATGCCAGCCAGGTCAACGGCAACACCACCACGGGCAGCGCGGGCGGCATCCTCAACCACGGCGGCACGCTCACCCTCAACGCCAGCCAGGCCAACGGCAACACCGCGGCCAACGGGGGCGGCGGCATCGCCAGCGGCACCGGCGGCATGGGGACGAACAGCGCCAGTAGCCTCACCCTGAACGGCAGCCAGGTCAACGGCAACACCGCCAACGGCGGCCCGCGGGCGGGCGCGGGCGGTATCGCCAACGGCGGCATCGCGACCCTGAACGGCAGCCAGGTCAACGGCAACACCGCCCCTGGCGGCTTCGGCGGCGGCATCCTCAACCACGGCCAGATGACCATCAAGGGCAGTGTCGTGAACAACAACACCGCTCTCACCGACAGCTCGGGCGACCAGGGCGGGGGCGGCGGCATCGCCAACCTCAACATCACCCCGCTCACCGGGGCTCCCGACAGCGGAGTGCTGACAGTCACCGGCAGTCAGGTGTCTGCGAACTCGGCCACCGGGCTGGGCGGCGGCATTCTTGAGGACGGCGTCAATCCGGATGACAGCCTGGGGCAGCCGGGCGGCCCGCTGGCCCTCCAGCTGAGCCAGGTGACCGGCAATTCCGCGGGCGAGGGCGGCGGCATCTTCGCCAGCACCGGCAGCCCGGTAACACTCAGCCTCAGCCAGGTCCTGAGCAACAACCCGGACAACTGCGCCCCGCCGGGCACCATCCCCGGCTGCGCCGGCTAGCCGGTTCTCCCCGGCAACCAGCGGGCCGTCACGATCGTGACGACCCGCTGGCGGGGATCCCGGCCGGGACGCTGGTGGCCTTGATCGCGGCGACCGCGAGCATGCCCGGCTGCAGGCCGAGCTCGTCGGTGGCCCCGCGGCTGAGCAGCGGCACGAACCGGCGCGACCCGTCCTGGATCTGCACCTGCGCGCTCTCCTGGCTTGCCTACCGGTTAGGCATGACGGGGCGCGAAGAAGATCACCGCGACGCCGACCGCCACGATAGCGGCACCCAGCCAGTCGTAGTTGTCGGGGCGGTGCCGGTCGATGCCCCACCCCCAGAGCAGGCTCATGATGACGAACACCCCGCCATAGGCGGCGTACACCCGTCCGAAGTCGGCCGATGACTGGAACGTGGGGATAACCCCGTAGGCGATGAGGATGACCGCGCCGGCGAGCCCGACCGGCCACGGGGAGCCCTCCCGAAGCCAGCGCCAGACCAGGTAGCCGCCGCCGATCTCGGCCAGGCCAGCCGCAACGAACAGGCCGACACTGCGTATGACATTCATGACCGGCACCCTAGGACGAGTCGAAGAAAAGGGGGAGCGAAGGAGCCGCGTGGCAACATCACTACGGCCAGCCCACGTGGCCGCCACCGCCCGCACTGGCCCAGCAGCCAGGCGGGCCAGGAACCTAGACTCCGCCCGGTGTCCCGCCACCTACTCCTCGGCCACCCATCCCTAAAGACGGCCTGCAGCCGACTGTGACTTCTCTTGCGCCTGCGGCGGCTGACGTCCTGGGACACCGCAGGTCCCGCGCGGCGCGCGCCGGGCCGCGGGCCTCATGATCCTTCGCGCGGGATTGGCAGCCGGATCTGGCCTGACCGGGGATGGCCGCCCGGTCCAGATGCAGCCGCCAGTTCGGCTTGCCATGCTGCGTGGTCCAGGAATTGCATGATGGCGGACATGGTCTCGTGGCGCCATAGCGCCAGCGTGTGCTCCATTCCGGCAGCCGCGTGCACCCGGTCCGCCAGGGCCTCAGCGAGGGGCCGAACGCGGCTCGCTGTCTGCTGAGCAGGTCCGCGGGATTACCTCCCGCCCGGTCTAGCAGCGCGAGCCTGCCGCGCCAGGCGCAGCCGCATGCCGTTTCCAGCGCCGTGCCCGTCACTCATGATCTACCTCCCTGGGCGCACCGGAACTTTGTCCCGAACTCGGGAACAACCGGCGGCCGGCGACGATCAAACGGCTCCAGCGACGCTATCGCCGGATCGCCCGCCAACATGTCCGATGCCCTTGCGTACTGGAGCCATCTTCGGATGCGGGCGACAGTTTCATCGACTGGAGGCAGCGGGGCGATGAGTTTGCGGGCCGGCGGCCGTCAGAACGTCGCAGGGCTGTGATAGGCCACTAGGGACAGGCGGAAGCCAGGTCAGGCGGGGGTCAGATCCGGGCGGGTTCCCCGCGCCCGGCACCGCCGGGAGGGAGCAGCGATGAGTGGGGTACGGGTGCTGGTGGGCACGCACAAGGGCGCGTTCGTGCTGACCTCGGACGGCAAGCGTGAGCGGTGGGAGGTCAGCGGGCCGTATTTCGCCGGGTGGGACATCTACCACGTCAAAGGGTCGCCGGCGGACCCGGACCGGGTGTACGCGTCGCAGACGCAGCGGCTGGTCGGGGCAGGTGATCCAGCGCAGCGACGACGGCGGCAAGACGTGGGAGCCGGCGGGCAGCAAGTTCGCGTACGACGGCACGCCAGGGACGCACCAGTGGTATGACGGGACGCCGCATCCGTGGGAGTTCGAGCGGGTCTGGCATCTGGAGCCGTCGCTGGAGGACCCGGACACGGTCTGGGCCGGGGTGGAGGACGCCGGGCTGTTCCGGTCGGCCGACGGCGGGCAGAGCTGGCAGGAACTGCCCGCGCTGCGCGAGCACCGGTCCGGGCCGTTGTGGCAGCCGGGCGCGGGCGGGATGTGCCTGCACACGATCATCTTGGACCCGGCCCGGCCCGGCCGGATGTTCGCCGCGATCTCGGCGGCGGGCGCGTTCCGGTCCGACGACGCGGGCGGCAGCTGGCGGCCGGTCAACCACGGCCTGGTCTCCGAGGGCATCCCGGACCCGGACGCGGAGGTCGGGCACTGCGTGCACCGGCTGGCGATGCATCCCGCGCGCCCGGACGTGCTGTACATGCAAAAGCACTGGGACGTGATGCGCACCGACGACGCCGGCGAGTCGTGGCGCGAGGTCAGCGGCAACCTGCCGACCGACTTCGGGTTCCCGGTCGAGGTACACGCGCACGAGCCGGACACCGTCTACGTGGTCCCGATCACCAGCGACGCCGAGCATTTCCCGCCCGGCGGGAAGCTGCGGGTGTACCGCAGCCGGACCGGCGGGGACGAGTGGCAGGCCCTGACCAGCGGCCTGCCGCAGGAGCACTGCTACGTCAACGTGCTGCGCGACGCGATGGCGGTCGACGCTCTGGAGGAGTGCGGGGTCTACTTCGGCACGACCGGCGGGCAGGTGTACGCCTCGGCCGGACTCCGGCGATCACTGGGCGCCGATCGTGCGGGACCTGCCCGCCGTGCTGTCGGTCGAGGCCCAGACGCTGCCATGATCCGGGTCGTGCTGCCCGCGCACCTGAAGACCCTGGCCCGCGTCGACGGCGAGGTGCAGCTGGACGTGGCCGGCCAGGTCACCCAGGCCTCGGTGCTGGACGCGCTGGAGCGCCGCTACCCGGCGCTGGCCGGGACCATCCGCGACCACGACGGCGGCGCGCGCCGGGCGTTCATCCGGTTCTTCGCCTGCGAGCAGGACCTGTCCCACCAGCCGCCCGACACCCCGCTGCCCGACGCGGTCGCCTCCGGCGCCGAGCCCTACCTCATCGTCGGCGCCATGGCCGGCGGCTAGAGCACCGCAGACGCGGTGCTCGCTGGCCGCCCGGCTAGCGATCTGTCATTCGCTGAGCGCAGTCGTACGTAGTCTGGGCAGGACGGCAGATGTGCCGGGTCTGGGGGAAGTGACGTCGTGCTAGCGGACTCCTTCGGGCGCGTTGCGACCGACCTGCGGGTGTCGCTGACCGACCGGTGCAACCTGCGCTGCAGCTACTGCATGCCCGCCGAGGGCCTGGACTGGCTGCCGAGCCCGGCGCTGCTGACCGACGACGAGCTGGCCCGCCTGATCGCGATCGCGGTGCAGCGGCTCGGTATCACCGAGGTCCGCTTCACCGGCGGCGAGCCGCTGCTGCGCCGCGGCCTGCCCGGCATCGTGGCACGCACGGCGGCGCTATGCCCGCGGCCCGAGATCTCGCTGACGACCAACGGAATCGGGCTCGCCCGGCTGGCCGGGCCACTGCACCATGCCGGGCTGAACCGGATCAACGTATCCCTGGACACGCTGTCACCCGAGACGTTCGCGACGCTCGCCCGGCGGGACCGGCTGCCCGACGTCCTGGCCGGCCTGGCCGCCGCGGCCGCCGCCGGGCTGGCGCCGGTCAAGGTGAACACGGTGCTCATGCGCGGCATCAACGATCATGAGGCCGCGCCGCTGCTCCGGTTCTGCCTGGAGCGCGGATACCAGCTCCGGTTCATCGAGCAGATGCCGCTGGACGCCCAGCACGGCTGGCGGCGGGCCGACATGGTCACCGCCGGCGAGATCCTGGCTGCCTTGTCGGCCGAGTTCTCGCTCACTCCCGCCGACCCGGCCGGCCGGGGATCAGCGCCCGCCGAGACCTTCCTGGTCGACGGCGGCCCGGACCGGGTCGGCGTGATCGGCTCAGTCACCAGGCCATTCTGCGGGACCTGCGACCGGGTCCGGCTGACCGCCGACGGCCAGATCCGCAATTGCCTGTTCGCCAACGACGAGAGCGACCTGCGCACCCCGCTTCGGGCCGGAGCCGATGACGATCAGCTAGCCGCCATCTGGCGCCGGGCCGTCGCCGCCAAGCTGCCCGGGCATGGCATCAACGACCCGGGCTTCCTGCAGCCCGCCCGGCCGATGTCCGCCATCGGCGGCTGATCGCGCCTGCTTCGGCGGGGCTACAGCGAGGAACGCCGTTTCTGACGCTGAACGCACCGCTGACTCATCGCGGCGTACGCAGGAAATCGTCCCTACGGCTGGTAGGGCGGGGCCACGCCCCAGCCCCAGTGCGGGACGGGGGCCTGCTGTATGACTTCGGCGCCGGGCCGGGAGTTGTGCATGGCCAGTCGGGTGCCCCATTCCAGGTACCCGACGAGCGCCGCGCGGAACTCCGGGTCATCGGGCAGGCCGGCGTCGTCGGCCGCCAGGCTCATCAGTGAGGCGAACCGGAACCGCTGGTCGGCCGTGATCCCCAGGTTGCGGTGGTGCGCCAGCATCGCCGGGTACCCGCCCAGCCGCTCGGTGTAGCTGGCCGGACCGCCGAGTACCTCGCACCACCAGGTCGTCACGTGCTCCCGGTGTTCCGCGCTGACCCCGCCCGGGAAGAACGGGCTCAGCAGGTCGTCGCGCTCTACGCGGTCGTAGAAGCAGTCGATCAGCCGCGTGATGGCCGGACGACCTTTTGCCCACTCGTATAGTGTTGGCGGCTCGCCCATCACAGAAGTGTAACACTGTAATCATTACGCTGATGGACGTGTCCCTGGAGGAGCTCCGGTCGGTGACTCCCCCAGGGCCACAGCCGGCCGGTTCCTGAGAACCCGCCGGAGCGGATCAGCACCGCCCAGGCCGGGCGGGCGGCGGTTGTGACCTGCCTGGCGGTGCTGTGCCTGCCGGTGGTTACTGTCCTGATGGTGCTGACGCTCGAGCAGACGGGTAACTGACCCGCCGCCATCATGATCCCGAACATGCCCGGCCACCGTGGGGCTGTCGCGTTCACGGTCCCGTTCGGGTCTGGAAGATACGAAGGCTGCCTGGGGGCAGGCTGACCTGAATGGGGTTGCCGGCGGTGAGCTGGAGGCGTTCGATGTCGCGGTGGAGCATCAGCGCCGCGACCGGTGGGTCGCAGCGCAGGGTGATGCGGGCGAGCGGCCGGGTGCGGACTATTCGTTCGATGTGCGCGGTCAGGCTGGCGCCTGCTGATGTCTCCGCTGTGGCCTGGCTGAGCTGGACGTCTTCGGGGTGGTAGAACACGTGCACCGGCCCGGACAGGCCAGCGGCGATGTTGCCGAGGGTGAGTTGCCCGATGTGGGCTGTGGCTCCGTCGGCGGTGCCGTGCCCGAGTTCGGACCAGCCGAGCAGGCGGGCGACGTCGGGGTCGGCTGGTTCGGCGGCGAGGCGGGCGGCTGGCCCGGTCTGCCGTAGCTGCCCGGTGACGATGACGGCCAGGTCGTCGGCGATGCTCAGGGCTTCGTCACGGTCGTGGGTGACGTGCGCGGCCGGGATTTCCAGCTGGGTCAGGAGCTGCTGCAGCAGGGCGCGCATGTCTTCGCGGGTGGGCTGGTCGAGCGCTGACAGTGGCTCGTCGAGCAGCAGGAGGCGGGGCTGGATGGCTAGCGCGCGGGCTAGGGCGACGCGCTGTCGTTCGCCGCCGCTGAGCGAGCGCGGTGACCGGCCGGCGAGGTGCTCGATGCCGAGCTGGCGCAGCAGGTCGCTGGTGCCGTCGGGGGATGTCGTTCCGCTGGCTCGCGGGCCGAACCGGACGTTGTCGGCGACGGTCAGGTGGGGGAACAGCGCGGCGTCTTGGAAGACCAGGCCGATGCGGCGCCGCTCGGGCGGGAGGCTGGTGATGTCGGTCCCGGCGAGGCTGATGTACCCGGCTTGCTGGGGGCGGAGCCCGGCGATGGTTTCCAGCAGAATCGTCTTCCCGGCGCCCGATGGCCCGAGTACCACGAGGACCCGGTCGGTGGGGATGTCCAGGCTGACCGGGCCGAGGGTGAAGGACCCGGCCTGGGCGGTTAGCTCGCTGACGCTGAGCCCACCCTCAGCGGTAGGCACGGTCGACGCGGGCGAGCAGCCGCCCGGAGGCCAGGGTTCGCAGGACCAGGAAGGTGGCCAGCGTGACGATCAGCAGCACGACGGCGGCTGAGGCGGACTGGGTGAGACCGGACTGCAGGAACAGGTTGTAGATCTCGACCGGGGCGGTGGCCGGGTAGTAGGCGATGATCACGACGGCGCCGAACTCGCTGATCGAGCGGGCGTAGACCAGGACCGCGCCGGTCAGCACCCCGCGCAGCCCCAGCGGCAGCGTGATCCGCCGGAACGCGTGCCACGGGGTGGCGCCCAGGCTGCGGGCTGCTTGTTCCAGCCGGGGGTCGATGGCCTCGAACGCGACCCGGGCGCTGTTGACCGCGAACGGCGCGCTGACGAACAGCATCGCGGCCACGATGCCCCACTGGGAGCCGTAGAACGACACCCCCAGGTGGGTCGCCGGGCCGCCGACCCAGCCGGTCCGGCCCAGCAGGAACAGCAGCGCGATCCCGGCGACCGTGTGCGGCACGACCAGCGGCAGGTCCACCACGGACTGGATCACGCCCCGGCCGCGGAAGCTGCCGCGGGCCAGGATCCAGGCCAGCGGCACCCCGAGCACGGTCGCGACCGCGGCGGTGATCGCCGCGGCCTGCAGGCTCAGCAAGATGGCGTCCCGGACCGCCGCGGTGCTGGCGGCCGCGCGCAGGCTGGCCGCCGACGAGGTGGTTACCAGCCGGATGATCGGCAGCACGATGAACGCGAGCAGCAGGCCGCCGAGCAGCCAGGTGACGACTGCGAACCAGCCCGACGGCCAGCCACGGCCTGTACGGCCCGCGTGCGTGGTGGTCTGTGTGGTTGTCACGTGGTCATTGTGGCGCCGGGCGGCCTGGCTGCCGGTCTCACCCGCCGGTGGACGGCCACGGGGTGGTCAGCGGCTTGACCGACGCGGGAACCTTGTCCTGGGGGTTGGCCAGTGCCGGGGAGATGACCACGAATCCCTGGCTGCGCATGATCGCCTGGCCCTGCGGGCCGATCACGAAGCTGATGAACTTCTCGCCCAGCGCCGCGTCCGGCGCGCTGGTGGGGATGGTCAGCCCGTAGATGATCGGCTTGGCGGTCAGCGTGCCCAGCGACCCGGCGTTGATGGAGACCTTGGCGTAGTCGGCGGCCATGGCCGGGTCGGACAGGTTGATCTGGTCGGGCAGCGCGATGTACTTCAGGTGCTCCTCTTGCGCGGTGGACTTGTAGATGGCCAGGTAGTCGATCTGCCCGGATTGCAGCGCGGCCAGCAGCGAGGTCTCGGTCTCGGCGACGCTGGAGTCTGGTGAGTTCTTCAGCACCGAGGCGGACAGGTTCGGGTCGTTGTAGTAGCCGTTGGCCAGCTGGAGCATCTGCAGGGTCTGGTATCCCGAGGGGTCGGCGGCCGGGTTGGACCGGCCGATGCGCACCCCAGGCTGGGCCAGCACCTTGTACCAGTTGGCGGCGGTGAGCCCGCTGGCGCCCTTGCTGTGGCTGGTGTAAGCGAAGGTGATCTGGTTGGAGACAAAGCCCAGATACCAGGTCGCGCTGGCGGTGAACATCAGCTTGGGGATCAGCGAATAGTCCGCCACCCCGAGCACGTCGGCGGGCTGGTGCAGCTGGGTGATGGCCTTGACCATGTCACCGCTCGCGCCGAACATCGAGTGCACGCTCACGCCGGGATTGGCCGTCTTGAACGCGGCGATCTCCGCGGTGAACGGGGCCGACAGCGTGCCCGCGCCGAACACGGTCAGCGTGCCGTGCGCTCCCGAAGCAGCCGGGCCCGGGCTACTACTGGACGTGCTGGAGCTGCTGCTGCAGGCAGCGGCCACGGTCACGATCAGGCAGGCGGCGACAGCCAGCCCGCCCTTGTGCAGTTTGCGGCCCACGGCTGCCTCCTTCTGTATGACTACAGAACGGGGCAGATCCTAACAGGGGCCAGGTCCTGCGCGGCGTCATATCGGGACCAGGTGCACATCACGCTGCCGTGGACCTGGCGGCGCCGGTAGAGTCCGGGGCCATGGCCAGGTACCTGCAGGTCAGCCAGGAGATCGCCAGCGACATCGCCTCCGGGGTGCTGAGCCCGGGGGACGAACTGCTCAGCATCCGCAACGCCGCGGACCGGTACAAGACGACCGGCTCAACCATCGGCCGGGCGTACCGCCACCTGGCCGACGCGGGCGTGATCGAGGTCGCCGACCGGCGCCGTTCCCGCGTCGCCGCCAGGGGCGATGCCGCGGCCAGGGGGCTGCTCGGCGGTCATCCGGTGCTGCGGCTGGCCGGTAGCGATGACCCGGGCCTGGATATCGTGCTGCGCCAGACCGGGACCGGCGTCGCCACGGTCGGGGTGCGCGGCAGTTTCCACGGCCTGACCAGGATCTGGCAAGGCACCGCCGACGCCGCGGCGATCCACCTGCGCCACCGCTCCGGCGGCCACAACAGCACGTTCGCCCGGACCTTGCTGCGCGGGCGCCGCCCGGCGATCATCCGCCTGTGGCGCCGCGAGCAGGGCCTGCTGACCCCGGCAGGCAACCCCGATCGCATCACCGGTCCCGGTGACCTGGGCGCCCTGCGGATCGCCCGGCGCCCGTTCGGCACCGGTACCCGCGTGCTGCTGGACCGGCTGCTGACCGATGCGGGAATCGCGCCTGCCTCGGTGACCGGCGTGGAGACGACATCCCACCTGGAAGTGGCCATGTCGGTCGCCTCCGGCCAGGCCGACACCGGACTCGGCGTGCGCGCCGCCGCCACCGCCCTCGGCCTGGGCTTCGTCCCGGTCGCCTGGGAAGACTTCGACATCGTGCTCAGCGGCGACGCCCTGCCAGCCGCCGAACCGCTGATCGCCGCCCTGCGCACCCCGGCCGTCCAGTCATCGATCGGCGCGCTCGGCGGCTATGACCTGTCCCGGGCTGGCGCGGTGGAAATGCTGGCCTGATCGGTCGCCCACCAGGTCCGGTGAGCTCTGTGCTGATGTGAGGCCGACCGGTATCAGCCCATACGCTACGTGCCTCGGGTCGGCTGCAGCGTCGCGATGCGCTCGCCGCACCGGGCAGGGTCATATCCGGGCAGGCTGGCCAGCTGATCGAGCAGCCACGCTGACGATAGGACCTTCAGCAGCGCCAGCCCCTCGCGGGTGCCCGTTTGCTCGGCGGGGATGACCAGGTCGAAATGCTCGGCGGTCAGCGGAACGAACGCCAGACCATAGGCCAGGGCCGCGGGCTCGCTGGCGATCCCCGCATCGGCCAGTCCCGCCGCGATCGCGGCGGCCACCTGCAGGTGCCCGGTCACCTGGGTGCTGTAGCCGGGCAGCTGGCCGCCGTCGATTCCCGCATCGGCCAGCTCGCGGTCCAGCACGCTGCGTGCCTCAGCACCGGGTTCCCGGTTCACCAGCCGCAGGCCGCGCCGGGCCACCTCACCCACGCCAGAGATGCCGTCGGCCAGGTCCGGCCGCAGCGCCAGCCCCTCGCGCCAGGAACAGAACCCGATCACCTCACCGCCGCAGGGCAGTATCCCGGCGGCGGGGCCGACGTTGTACTCGCTGCCGCGTCCGCGCAGGTGCGTCCCGGCCACGTGCACCAGCCCGTCAGCAGCCAGGCCGAGCGCTTCCCGGCTCGGGCAGGGCCACCAGCTGAACGCCACCGGCGGATCCAGCAGCCCGAGCGGAGTTTCCAGCAACGGCAGCGCCGGGTCACAGCCCGCCGCAACCAGGGTGAACCGCGGCGGCCCTATCGCCTGGACCTTCCTGCTATCCGCTCGACCACCGCCCGCGTCGACGGCCAGCCCGCCCGCCGGGAGAAACCCGGCCCGGCTCACCGTGGCGTCCCGCAGCGGCAGCGCGACATACCCCGCACCCATCGGGGCAAGAGTGACCCTGGCCCCCTCCTCGCCCAGCGGCGCGACCGGCCTGGCCGCGACCGACAGCACCGGAGTGGCCGACCGGAACAGTTCCTCGACGGTCATGCCCAGCGCGTGGGCTAGGGCCAGCGCGGTCCGCAGGGACGGGTCGGACTGACCAGACTCGACCGCGGTGATGGCCTGCCGCGTCACCCCGGCCATATCGGCCATCTGCTGCTGGGAGTACCCGCGCGCCTGCCGGGCCAGCCGCAACCGGGCACCGCTCCCGGCGCCGTGTCTGTCACTCACGCTGCACCTCCGCTGGCACGCTTCTTTGCTGTCCTCATCGTCGTCGGCGCCCGGTTTGGTAACGCAGTGCATTGCTAGATCCGGCTGGATCGAGGTCGTGGGCCCGTTCCGCCCGGGACGCTACTGAGGTGGCCGACGCCATTATCCGGTCGTCGGCTGCCGGTCTGCGCAGCATCGGCCGGCCGGATCCGACCATACCGGGGGATTGCTGGCGGCAAGATAGCGGGAAGCGGCCTGGGTCAGCGATTGGTAGTGCCCAGACCCTGCCGATACAGGGAGAGACGGAAGCGGCAGCACCAGCACATGACCACCCGAACTTGCGCCGCGGTCAGCGCGAGCTTGCTAAGTACCGCAGGCCCGGTCATGACCCGGCTGCCACGCCAGCGGCGGCGGGGGAGGCCTACACGGAACCTGTTCCGTGCCAGTTCTGTGAGAGCGTCGAAGGGGCCCAACGATCGCCAGCAACGACCAACGGTGAATGGGCAGGTCGGCCCGGTGGTTCAGCGTGAAGCACAAGGTGGTTCGCGGGGCATACGAAGATCACCCAGATCTACGAGGGCACCAACCAGATCCAGCACGTGGTCATGGCCCGCCAGCTGCTGAAGTAACCGCATGACCTGCCCTGCCGGACCCGCTGCCGAACTCGCTGTCGAGCCTCACTTGATCCTTGCCGTGTCAACCATCAGTCGGAGTCGGACAGCTGCCGAACTCGCTGCCGAACTCGCTGTGAGACCTGGGCTGATGCTTTCCGGATTGTCCTCGGGTGATGCTTGACGCGGGCCCTAGATCTTGTAGTTGATGTGGCCGCTGGCGCTGCGGCGGGTGACCTCTTGCGGGGTTCGGGGCAGGCGCCAGCTGGATCCCATCGTGCAGGATGCCGGGCCTGCTGTCTTTGATGATGGGGATCACCATCTGCGTGGTGCGGGTGCCCGGGCGAGGTCTGGGTTCCGGCAGCCGTTGGCTCCGGCCCGGACCGGAGACGCGTCATATCTTGCTGGCGGCAGATGTATCTTGATTCCACTGGTGACGGCTCGAAGGGGCGGAACGGGGATGTTTGAGCGGTTTACCGACCGGGCGCGGCGGGTGATGGACCTGGCCGAAGAAGAAGCCAGGATGCTCAGCCATAGCTACATCGGCACCGAGCATCTGCTGCTGGGCCTGATCCATGAGGGTGAGGGCGTGGCGGCTCAGGTGCTGGAGTCGCTGGGGATCAGCCTGCAGGCGGTGCGCCAGCAGGTCGAGGAGGTCGTCGGCCAGGGCCAGCAGGCCGTGCCCCGGCGTATCCCGTTTACGCCGCGGGCCAAGAAGGTGCTGGAGCTGGCGCGGCGCGAGGCGTTTCAGCTTGGCCACGGTTATATCGGCACTGAGCACATCCTGCTCGGCCTGATCCGCGAGGGCGAGGGTGTGGCCGCGCTGGTGCTGGCGGGCCTGGGCGCGGACCTGAACGGGGTCCGCCAGGAGGTGATCCGGCTGCTGCACGGCCGCCAGGGAAAGGATGGGCCGTCGACCGGGCGCGGAGCGAGGCAGCGTCCGCTAGGCCGACGGCAGCATGGGCTGCTGCCGGAGATCCTGGGGCGAGTGGAGTCGATCGACTCACAGTTGTCGGCTATCGGGCAGCGCCTGGATGCTGGGCCGGAGACAGGCGACCTGGACCAGCAGATCGGGCAGGCGCGCCGGGGCAAGGAAGCGGCCGCCGGCGAGGAGGATTACGAGAACGCGGCGGCGTTGCGGGACCGGGAACGGCAGTTGCTCGCCGACAAGACCGCCCGCCAGCAGGAGTGGGCGGCCGCGCATCTGGACCTGGCGTCCCTGAGCGGGGAGCTGCACCGGATGGGTGAGGAGGTCAGGCAGCTCCGGGATCTTCTCCGCCAGCAGGGCAGAGACCCGCAAGACGGCGCCGCCTGATCACCTTCTCCGTGGCCGCGCCGGGCCGGACTTGTTAAGCCTGGTAGTTGACGTGGCCGCTGGCGCTGCGGCGGGTGACCTCCTTGATGATGGTGCGGGGATGGGCGGCCAGCTGGATCCCCTTGTGGAGGATGCGGAACTGGCTGTCTTCGATGACGACGGTGACGACCTTCCCGCGGTGGGCGTGGCCGAGGTGGATCTTTACTCCGGCGACCATCATGCCGCCTTGGCTGGAGACCACGCGGGTCACGTGCAGGGCCTGGGTGGCTGGTGCGGGGGCGGGCCCGGCGCGGCGGGCTCCGTGCAGGCGGCCGCGGGCGGCGGGGGTGAGGGGGCTGGGCAGGGTGCGGGCCAGGACGCCGCCGGCGGTGATGACGTGGATGAGCTTGGCGTCGACGCGGAGGGTGACGCGCTGTCCGGCGAGGTGGATTCCGGCGCTGACCTGCTTGCCGCCGATGCCGATGCATCCGCCGGCGCCGACTGAGCGCTGGACTTCGACGATGGCGTCGGCGGGCAGCGGTCCGGGTGGCAGGGCGGTGGCCGGGGATGGCCGGGCTGGCTTGGCGCCGGCTGAGCGCAGCCGGGTGAGGTCTTTGCCGGCGAGGGTGACCGGGTGGGTCTTGATCAGCTGGCCGTCGTGGAAGACGTGCGGGGTGGAGTGGTTGAGGCGGAGGGTGACTTGCTGCCCGGCGAGCGGTTTGCCGAGCCAGATCTGGCGCCCGGCGGCGAACATGTTCCCGCTGGCGGGTACGACCCGGTCGACTTCGACGGCAAGGTCGCCGCTGGCTTCGGGTGCGGTCGGGGCCGGCGAGGCTGGAGCCGGAGTCGGGGGCAGGGCAGCCAGGCTGGGTGGCAGCCGCAGCGGCAGGTCTTGCTGCCCGTCTGAGGAGGCTGCCTTGGCGGTGAAGCGGCTGGCGGGGGTGGCCATGCCCAGCGACTGGTGCGGCCGCTCGTAGTTGTAGTAACTAACCCAGGCGTCGAGTTCGGCCTGGGCGTGGGCCAGGCTGGCGAAGCTGTCGCAGGTGGCGAGGAATTCCCCGCGCAGGGTCTCGTGCCAGCGTTCGATCTTCCCGGTCGTGGTGGGGGTGCGGGGGCGGGTCAGCCGGGTGGTGATGCCGTTCTCCCGGCAGATCCGCTCGAACAGCACCTCGGACGGCCGCGGCCGGGTGAATCGCCCGGTGAACTGCTTGCCATTGTCTGAGAGCACTTCGGCTGGGACGCCGAATCTGGCCAGGGACGCGGCGAAGGCGATGCAGACCGCCCGACCGGTCGCGCGCCGGACCAGCTGCGCGGTCACACAGTAGCGGGAGTGGTCGTCGATTCCGGAGACCAGCTTGAGTTCGGTGCCGTCGGACAGGTAGACCCCGCCCATGATGTCGAGCTGCCACAGTTCCATCGGCTCGCCGCGTTCCCACCGGATATACGACGAGGCGGGGCAGCGGCGCTGGCCGGGAACGATCAAGCCGTTGCGAACCAGCACCTTATACAAGGTGGCCTGGGACGGGACCGGGGCTATATCCCGCTTGCCGAGCTCGAACGCCAGCCCGGCCGGTCCCCACCGCGGATGAGAGCGCCGCAGCTCACACACAGCGGCCTCAACTTCGGCGGGAATCTGGTGCGGGCAGGACCGCGGCCGGTGCGAGCGGTCGGCCAGGCCGCCAGCCTGATACCGGCGCACCCAGGCGTGCACGCTTAGCCGGGACACGCCATGACGGGCAGCTATCTCGGTGACCGGGCACCCGGCCTCGGCTTCCAGCACAGCGCGATACCGCTGTTCCATGACACTCAGCTCCACCAGCGCCAACCCGGCCTCCCGCGTGATCGTCAATGACCACGGAAAAGCCAAGCCAGCCGACAGGGCGTAAAGCATCAACCGAGGACGGAATGTCAAGCATCAGCCGAAGTTCTGCACGCTGCCGAACTCGCTGCCGAACTCGCTGCCTAGTACCAACTGATCGTTGACGAAACGGCCTCGCTTGATCTGTGACGCTGGACGAGGCAGTCCGGGTTGTGATCGCTACTGACCGTGACCGGCGCTGTGCTTTGCTCCGCTGAGCTAACGGCGATCGGTAGCGCGGATGGATACCTTGCGCAGGTGGAAGGTAGCGGTGTCGGTGCTGTGGGAGGAAGATCAGTGCCGCGGCTTGCTGGTGAACGATCGTGTGCTGGTGGCAGGCCTGTCCTGCGGTGCGGTAGAGATCGGCGGCATTGGTTCGGCGGGAGGGTCCGATGCGTACTTGGCGGCCCACTGCAGCGCAGGCCTGGGTACTTGTTGCCTGCATCGTTCTGGGTGGCGTGCTGGCGGTGTGCATCATCTTCGGGCCTGCCTGGCTGGCAGGACCGCAATCAGGTCTAACGGCAGAACGGCTGAGCGTGGAGAATGCTGTCCGCTCCACCCTGCTGCAGGGATTGGGCGGCCTCCTCGTGCTCGGCGGGGCGGCTTTCGGCGCGGTGGTGGCGTTCGGTCAGGTGAAGGCCAGCCGGGAGGTACGCAGCATCGACCTGTTCACCAAGGCGATCGATCTACTCGCCAGCAACCGGGTATCGGTTAGGCAGGGTGGGGTCTACGCACTGGAACAACTGTCCGATCTCGACGATGACTATCGTGGGCACGCCCACGCACTGCTCACCGCTTTTGTCTGCCAGCACGCACCCTGGCCACCCTCTAAGCCGGACTCCGAGGCACAGGCAGACCGGGCACGGTCCCATGGCGGCCTCGCCGACGACGTCGCGGCCGCGATGGCTGCCCTCGGCCGACAGAAAATGATCGTCGGTGACGCCTATTCGGAACTGGAGCGAGTCGACCTGCGCGGTGCCGAACTAAATAAGTTGAACCTCCCCAGAGTCTGCTTCGCGCACGCCAACCTTGACGGCGCCAACTTCGCCAAGGCCAACCTTGCCAACGCCGACATGCTGGAGACCACTCTGCGCAACACCAACCTGTCCGGCGCCAACCTTCGGGAAGCTGACCTCACCGGGGCTCTCCTTGACGGAGCCATACTCCGTGGAGCCGACCTGTCCAAAGCAAAGCTGCAGGATGCCCAACGTGCCGGGGTGATCGCCGATGACACCACGAAATGGCCTCACGGATTCGTCCCACCTCAACCCGGTGAATGAAGCCGGGCGGCACAGCTATCCAGCGAGGCTGACGCGAGCGATCAGTCCAAGGCCGCAGGGTAACGGCGCTTCCCGCACAATCAGTGCACTTGCTGGCCCACTTCAGTCACCGAGCGTGGGCACACAGCATCGGGACCTGTAACAGATGAAGTGGTGCCACCGAGTCGCACATCAAGCGGAGCCGGACAGCTGCCGAACTCGCTGCCTAGCTCCACTTGATGTGCGACGGATCGGCTTCGCTTGATGTGGCGACAGACCCTAGGTTTGTCCTGGTCCTCGATCATGCCCTTGGCGGGTGTTGCGCCGCCGGGGATTCGCCTTGGCCGACCCGTAAATGTGAGCGTGAGCCGGGGCCTGGTGCTGTCGCTGTAGGGTATGCGCCGTGGACTGGCATGGCTGGCACGATGATTACGATCGTCCGGAGTCCCGGCTGGCACGGCGGCTGGAGGCGGTTCAGGAGCAGGTCAGGATCGTGCTTGACAGCGCTGCGCCTGGCTCGCTGCGGGTGATCAGCCTATGCGCCGGACAGGGCCGGGACCTGCTGGAGGTACTCGCCGGGCACCGGCGGCGCGGCGATGTCCGGGCGCGCCTGGTGGAGCTGGATCCGCGGAACGCGGAGGCCGCGAGAGCACAGACCACGGCCGCCGGGCTGGAGGGCGTTGAGATCGTGACCGGCGATGCCTCGCTCACCGATCACTACCGGGGCATGGCGCCTGCTGATCTGGCGCTGGCCTGCGGGGTGTTCGGCAACATCACCCTCGGGGACATCGAGCGCACGGTCGGAGCGTGCTGCCAGCTGTGCAAGAGCGGCGGCACCGTGATCTGGACCCGGGGCCGGGCCGCGCCGGACCGCGTGCCGCTGATCTGCGAGTGGTTCGAGGGGTTCGGGTTTGACCGCCAGTGGCTGTCGGGTCCGGAGGAGGGTTTCGGCGTTGGCGTCCACCGCTTTCGCGGCGAGCCGCAGCCGCTGGCAGAGGGCCAGCGCATGTTCACCTTCGTCGGGTCCAGCCTGCTGAGGCAGGAGGGAGGCTGGTAAGGAGCCGCGGGCTGCACCGCCGTGGACCGGCGAGGGCGGCGCAGTTCGCAGCCGCTGGTGTCACTCGTAGCTGGAGGCCTTGTGCCGCCTGATGTCCCGGCTGGTGGTGCGGGGCGCGGTGATGGTGATGCGTGGCTCGACGGTGATTTGGTAGGTATCAGCTTCCACGGTGACCTCGGCAGTCTTGCGGGCGTGGGCCAGGCCGACCTGGATCCTCTGCCCACCGACCATGATCGCCCCGCGCACCGAGACCCGCCGGGTGACCGTCAGCGGATCGGGCAGGCGCGGCGGCAGGGCTGTTCCGGTGCGTGCCCCGCGCAGCCGGGACCGGGCTTCGTGCGGGACGGGGCAAGCGACGGTGCGGGCCAGGGTGCCGCCGGACAGGATGTGGGCGACCGGGCCATCCAGCCTCAGAGTGACCCGCCGCCCGGCCAGCGGCAGCCCGGCGCTGATGATGTGATCGCCGAGGCTGAGTACGGGGCCATCAGGCACCTCCGCACGGACAACACCGAGGGCATTGGGGTCATCGCGGAGGGCAGGTAGCCCGGCTCCAGGTCGAGTGCCTGGTCACCGAGTGCATGGTCGGCACGGACCTGGTTGCTGTCTGGCGGACCGGACGCGTCCTGTAGCGCTGTCGGTGCCTTTTTACCGCGCGCCATGCGGAGACTAGGGCGACAAGGCTGGCCGAATGCGGTCCAGTCGGGCGGCATCAGCCTCACCCGTTCGGCGAGCCGTCGCGGCTGCCCGTTCAGGCGAGCTATTCAGGCTCCTATCGGGTTGGCCTCCGATTGTGGCGGATGGAGGATCAAGGCCTTGCGGGAGCGCGGCAACGCCGCGGCGGGGCGGCTGTCGTGTGCGTCGAATAGGGATGTGGTGCTCGGGCCGTCTGTGGGCCGTCGCAGCGCCGTCTGAGGCCAGCGGCTGTCAACGGTCGCCAACGGCATTCATGCAGGTCAGATATGGATCGTGGGGAGCGCGGCAGGTCATGAAACCGGAGGTGGCAGTTCGCCCACTACTACGACCCGGCGGCCTGACCCGGCGCTGGCGGCGCCTCAGGAGCGGGTCGGGCTCGGCGTGCCGCGCGGGCCCGGGCGACCGGACTTGCCGGGCTGGCCCGCCGGGCCGGGCAGGTCGAGCGTGGCCGATGTCGTCCGCAGCAGGGCCGGGAGCTTGCTCAGCTCCTTGGCGTAGTTGGCCTTGTACTCGCGGACCGCGGCACCCAGCGCCTGCTGGTTGGCGTCGATGACCTGCTGCTCGTAGCTGGCCTGGACGGCGAAGTAGATGCCGGCCAGGTCGCTGGACCGGGTGCAGCCGGCATCGGTCACGGCCGTCGCGATCTGCGCCTGGTTCTGCGCGGCGGTCGGCCCTGAGCTCGGGCCCGATCCCGGGGTGCCCCGCAGGCCCAGGGCGTCCAGTTCCTGCAGCGCCAGCGCGTCCGCATCGGACGAGGTGTAGCCGTTCCTGGCCATGCAGGCCGACCAGGCCTTCATCGCGTTCTTGAACTCCGGGTCCTGGACCACGTCGGTGCTGATGACGTCGTTCATCGTCTCGATGCCGGCCATCGAGGTGGCGAACTGGGCGTCGTTGAACTCCGCGACGATGTTGGCGCACTTGCCCGCGGCGGCCTGCGCTCCGGCGGGCAGGCTGCCCGCCGGATTGGCGGGCGAGCCGAGGGAATCGGATGCGGTGGGCGACCGCGAAGCCGTACTGCGCGGCATCGGCGGTCCCTAGGTAGCCCCACGGGCCGTACGCCTGCGCGAACGCCATGCCCCGGTTCGCGCGCACCGGGTACGGCGTGCTGCCGGCGTACTGGCCGTAGCCCGCGTCGTTCATGCACGCGGTGTGCAGGGCGGCATACGTCTCGCCGGGCGCCAGCCCGTCGTCGGTGGCGGCGCCGAGTCCGAAGTAGGACGTCAACGCCTCGCTCGACAGCGCCGCCTGGGCCGAAACCGGGGCCGGCGGCCTGCCGACGCTGGGCGTGGTCACGGTGGTGTCCGGTCCCTTCGGCGCGGCGGCGGTGCAGGCGGCGAGGCCCGCGCAGCAGCAGATCAGGACGCCGAGGCCGGTCCGGATGCGCATGGTCCTGCCTCTCAGCGTCAGCCGGCGGTCGAGGCGCGGTCCGTGGGCGCCGCGCGGCGAGGGAACGGCTGGGCCTTCGCGTCCGCAGCAGCGCCGGGAGCTTGGCCAGCTCCTTGGCGTAGGCGGCGCGGTACTGCTGGACCGCGGCGGTGAGCGCCTGCTGGTTGGCGTTGACGAGCTGCTGCTCGTAGCTGGCCTGGACGGCGAAGTAGATCCCGGCCAGGTCGCTGGACTGGGTGCAGTCGGCGTCGGTGACGGCCGCCGCGAGCTGCGCCTGGTTGGCGGCGCGCTGACCGGGGCTGACGGGCTGATCGAGCGCTGTTCGCCGTACATGGCCCGCAGCTCCTGGCCCCACACGTCCTGCGGCTGGTCAAAGGTGTAACCGTTCTTCGCCATGCAGGCGGACCAGGCCCGGGTGGCGGCCTTCACCGCCGCGTCGTGCGCACGTCGTTGGTGATGTCGTTGCTCAGCGTCGCGATGCCGGCCAGCGCGCCGTGCTGGGTGGCGTTGGCTGAAGTCCTGCATGATCGTGCCGCACTTGTCGGCCGCGGCCTGTTCCGCCGCGGGCACGCTCGGCGGGCTGGCCGGCAGTCCTGCCCCGAGGCCGAGGGCGGTGAGTGCGGCGCCCGGGGGGACCCGGAAGCCGTACTGCTGCGCGTCGGCGGCGCCGAGGTATCCCCAGCCGCCCCAGGGCTGCGTGAAAGCCAGGCCCCCGTCTGCGCCGATGGAGATGCTGAAGGGGACGATGCCATCGCTGGGGTCACGCCCGGGTAGCCGGCGGCGCTCATGCACGGCCCGGCGAGGGTGTAGCTGAGACTCGCCGGGTGCCAGGCCGTCGTTGCTGGATATGCCGAGCGCGGCGTACGGGGTGAACGCCTCGCTGGACAGCGCCGCCTGGGCCGAGGCGGGCGGCGGCGGCCTGCCGACGCTGGGCGTGGTCACGGTCGTGTTCGGTCCCTTGGGCGCGCCCGCGGTGCACGCGGCCAGGGCCGCGCAACAGCAGGTCGCAAGGCCCAGGCGAAGGCCGAGGCCGGTGCGGAGGCGCATCGTGGTTCCTTTCATGCGTGCCGCAGCGCCGCGAGCGGGCTGGTCCGCGCCGCGCGCAGCGCAGGGTAGGCGCCCGCCAGCAGGCCGACGACGCTGCCGATCAGCGGGGCGGGCAGCGTGTAGGCCGGGTTCAGGATCGCGGTCCAGTCCTTGGCCGCGGCGAAGATCACCACGACCCCGACGCCGATGCACGTGCCGATCAGCCCGCCGAGCGTGCCGAGCGTGGTGGACTCGGCGAGGAACTGCGCGGCGATGTGCCGCGGCCGGGCGCCCACGGCGCGGCGCAGGCCGATCTCCTCGGTGCGCTCGAGCACCGCGACCAGCGTGGTGTTCGCGATGCCGACCGCGCCGATCAGCAGGCTGATCAGCGCGAGGATCAGGAACAGGCCGGCCAGGTCGCCGCTCACCTCGCTCTGCAGGTTCTGCGGGTTGGGCGGGGAGGTCACGACCAGCCGGCTCGGGTCGGTGGGCAGCTCGGCGGCGGCGATCTGCCGCGCCACCGCCTGCGCGGCGCCGGTCCTGGTCGCGATGACCATCTGGGCCTCGTCCTGGTTCCCGATGCCGGGCTGCGGGTTGCCGTAGTCGGCCAGGGCCGTGTTCTGCGGGATCAGCATCGCGCTCTCGTCGGCCACCACGCGCTGCGCGGAGCTGTAGACGCCGACCACCGTGTACGCGATGCCGTCGACGAACACCGCGGGATGGCTGGGCAGGCGCGCGGGGGAGATGCCGAGTTCGGCCGCGGTGGTGGTGTCGATGACCGCGACGTGCTGGCGGGTGTCGTTCTCGTACGTGCTCAGCGGCGAGCCCGCGACCATCGACAGCCCCATCGCCTTCACCGCGCCCGGCGAGGCGGCCAGCAGGCTGACCGTCTGGGAGGCGGCGGCGGACAGCGCGAGCGAGCCGGTGAAGCTCGCGTTCTGCGGGAGGGAGACCGGCCACCAGACCCCCGCGGCGGTCACCCCGTTGATGTGGCCGGCGACCTGGTCCGCGTCGGCCGGGAAGCCGATGGCGGGATTGGTACCGGGCGGCGCGACGTTGTTGGCCGGCCCGTTGTCCTCCACGGTCACCGTGGTGTCCTCCAGGACCGTGAACTGGTGCGAGATCTGGCCGGCCCCGGTGGCGGTCAGGCCCAGCACGGCCACGAACGCGCCCACGCCCAGCACCGTGCCGAGCATGGTGAGCACGGCCCGGCCCGGCCGCTGCACGATGCCCGCGACCGCCTCGGCGGCCGCGTCCCGCGCGGCCAGCCGGGGCGACGGCAGGCCGGTGACCGGGCTAGGCATGATCGGCCCCGGTTCGCTCGGACAGCACGCCGTCGCTGATCGCGATCGTCCGGCTGGCGTGGGCCGCCACCCCCGGGTCGTGCGTGATCACCACGATCGTGTAGCCGGCCGCGTTGAGCTGGTCGAGCAGGTCCATGAGCGCGGTAGCGTTGCGCGAGTCCAGGTTCCCGGTCGGCTCGTCGCACAGCACCAGGCTCGGCTGGTTCACCAGCGCCCGCGCGATCGCCACCCGCTGGCTCTCCCCGCCGGACAGCGTGGTGGGCAGCGCGTCGAGCCGGTGTCCCAGCCCGACCGCGCCGAGCGCGCCGGTCGCCGCCCGGAGCCGCGCGCCGCGCGGGGTCCGGTTGTACAGCTCGGCGAGCAGCACGTTCTCCAGCGCCGTCCGGTAGGGCAGCAGGTGGAACGCCTGGAAGACGACCCCGATCCGCCGGCCGCGCAGCGCGGAGCGGTCCCGGTCGTTCAGCGCGGACGTGTCCAGGCCGTCCAGCAGGTAGCTGCCCTCGGTCGGCGCGTCGAGCAGGCCGAGCAGGTGCAGCAGCGTCGACTTGCCCGAGCCGGACGGCCCGGTCACCGCGACGTAGTCGCCGTCGTCGATGACCAGGTCGGCCGGGCGCAGCGCCGGTACCGGCGGCGGGCCGGGGTAGGTGCGGGCCAGGCCGCGCAGTTCGATCACCGGCGCGGTCATCAGCCGCTCACCACCACGTGGTCGCCCGCCGCGAGCGCGCCGGACTTGACCGGGGTCACCTGGACGTAGCCGTTCTCGGAGATGCCCGGCGTCACCGCCACGTCGGTCTGCTTTCCGTGCGCGCCCAGCACGGTGACGTGGCTCGTGCCGGACGCGGTGGTGACGATCGCCGCGACCGGGACCGTGAGCACCGGGCCCTCGGTCTGCCCGGTCTCCACGGTGACCAGCACGTTCTCGCCGTTCAGCGCCGAGGCCAGCGGATGGGACGGGGTCACGGTCAGCGGGATGAACGGCGTCCCGCCCGAGCTGCCGGAGCTGGCCGAGCTGCTCGACCCGGAAGAGCTGGAGCTGGCGGACGACGAAGAGCTCGCCGAACCCGAGCTGCTGCCGATGTCGACCACCGTCCCGGCCGGCACCGTGGTGGTGGCCGTCCCCAGGCCGGTCACGGTCCCCGTCGCGTGGAGGCCGGTGACCTCGTCGTAGATCGTCACCTTCAGGCCGGGCTTCACCTGGCCGGCGTAGGCCGGGGGCAGCTCGCCGGTCAGCGCCAGCGACCCGCGGGGGGCGAGCTCGAGGAACGGCTGGCCGGGCTGCTCGCCGGTGGCGCCGTTCACCGCGACCACCGTCGCGGGCAGCGACGGCAGGAACACCACGTCCGCCGCGGGCACGCCGCCCGACGACGGCGGGGTGTAGCCGAGGTGCTCGTAATACAGGGACACCGCGTACTCGGTCGCCGAGCCGAAGTATCCGGGCGTGTCACCGTCGTCGTAGTACCCGAGCGAGGCGAGGGCCTTCTGCAGCTCGGTCACGTCCGGCCCGCTCTCGCCCGGCGTCAGGTCCCGCCAGGCGGGCACCGTGCCGGTGAGCGCGAACAGCGGCTCGCCGTCGAGCTCGGCGAGCTGCTCGCCGTTGGTGATCGTGTCGCCGGCGGCGACCTTCAGCTTCGAGATGTACACCGCCCCCGCCGCCGACGACCCGGTGGCGGAGGACGAGCCGCCCGCCGCCGAGCCGCCCGCCGATGACGACGAACCCGACGACGGGGCGCTCGCGTACACGTCGTACTGCGTCGACGGGTACACCACGCCGCGCATCTGCACCGACGAGGTCAGGACCTGGGAGACGACCGTGGCCGTGGTCACCGTGGGGGACGGGGGCGCGGTGTCCGCGGCCAGCTGCTGCGGCGACTTCACGAAGGAGGCGCCGATCAGCCCGCCGACGGCCAGCAACGCCGCCGCGATGCCCACCCCGAGCAGTACCCGGCGCCGCCGGGTGAGCCGTGATCCGCGCACCGCCGGCCGGGCGCCGCTGTCACTCTCGCTGCCACCACTGGGGCCGCTGTCCGTGGCCGGGGGGCCAAGCTGGGTCACGAGATCCTCCGATGCTTCGCCTGCCGTACCGGGCTCGGGAAGGAAACCGGAAACGCTGAACCTGGCATCGGCCTCATCCTCTACGGGTCTTCTCGGGCATCCGCGTGATCTGCGTGTGGGTTTGCTGTCAACCCCGGCGCGATCGTCATGCGGCGCGCCGGGCGGCGGCAGTGGCCTGGGCCGCTTTCCACCGGGGCCAAGCCTGCCCGGCTCACCCGGCGGTGTCATCACGCCAGGGAGCCAGTTCGGCCGTCATACCACGGCGGTACCGCGGCGGGCGCCGCAGGCGCATGCACACCCGGATGGGGCAGGCTGACGGCCGCATCCGCGGGCGCCGTGTGGCGTTGTGAAGATGTTGATGGTTTTTTATCAGAAAATTTCTGCCTCCGGCCGGATCGCGCTATTGGCACGGGGCAGTACCGGGACTTGACTGTTCAGCGCGGTATGAGTGATACGAGCAGGAACCAGCGGGAAACACCGGGACGCTCCCGGTTACGCCCAGCCTTATCCGCTGTCCCGGCATCGGAGGCCGTCGATGAAGCTGATCCCATCTGTGACAGTCGCCGCGGCAGGCGGCACTTCCCGAGAATGGCGGCGGTCGCCGGGGTGCTGGCGGTCGTGCTGCCCGCCTCGCTCGCCCTGGCGAGCGGCCCGGCGTCGGCGGCCGGAACGTCACGGGCGGCGGGCTCCACCTCGTCGTGCCCGTGGCTCAACCAGTCGCTGCCGATCAGCAAGCGGGTGAGCCTGCTGCTGGCCCAGATGACCCTGGCCGACAAGATCAACGAGGTGACCGGCGCCGGGTTCAGCGAGCCGTACGTGTTCTACATCTCGGCCATCCCGAGCCTGTGCATCCCGGCCATCGGCGAGGAGGACGGCCCGGTCGGCGTGGGCGACGGCCTGACCGGCGTCACCCAGCTGCCCTCGGCGGTGTCCCTGGCGGCCACCTTCGACCAGGCGCTGGCCTACCAGTACGGGCAGGTCGTCGGGGCCGAGGAGCACGGCAAGGGGGCCATGGTCAACCTGGGGCCGACGGTGAACATCGACCGGGACCCGCGCTGGGGCCGGTCGTTCGAGGCCTACACCGAGGACCCGTTCCTGAACGCGGCGACGACCGTCGCGGAGCATCGACGGGGTGCAGAGCCAGGGCGAGATGTCGCAGGTCAAGCACTTCGCGGTGTACAACCAGGAGACCAACCGCAACACCCCGGCCGACAACGCGATCGTGAGCACGCAGGCGCTGCACGAGATCTACCTGCCCGCGTTCTGGGCGGCCACCCAGCTGGCCAAGGCGAGCTCGGTGATGTGCGCGTTCAGCTACATCAACGGCCAGGCCGCCTGCGAGAACCAGTACCTGCTCCGCACCACCCTCGATCAGCGGTGGGCCTTCCCCGGGTTCGTGACCTCGGACTACCAGGCCATGCACTCCACCGTGGCCTCCGCCGAGGCCGGCACGGACCAGGAGATGCCCGCGCCCCAGTACTACGGCCCGGCGCTCGAGGCGGCCGTGCAAGCCGGCCAGGTCAGCATGGCCACGCTGAACGAGATGGTGACCCGGATCCTGACCGAGATGTTCCGGTTCAACGAGTTCAACAACCCGCCCACCGGCTCGACCAGCGCGACCGTGACCACCCCGGCGCACCAGGCGGTGTCCGCAGCGGTGGCCGAGGCGGGCACGGTGCTGCTGAAGAACGACCGCGGGACGCTGCCGCTGAAGTCGAACGGGGGCTCGGTCGCGGTGATCGGCCCGGCGGCCTCGGCGCAGCCGCAGTACACCGGCGGCGGCAGCGCGTACGTGACCTCCACGTTCAGCGTGACCCCGCTGCAAGGCCTGCAGGCCGCGGCGGGGCCGGGCACCAAGGTCAGCTACACCCAGGGCCTGCCCACCGACACCTCCCTGACGCCCATCCCGAGTTCCGCGCTGAGCCCGCCTTACACCGGCACCGGGTTCGGCGGTACCTACACCGGGACCCTGACCGCCCCGGAGACCGGCACCTACGTGCTGGCCTTCCAGAACCCGTGCGGCTGTTACAGCGCGGTCAACCTGTCCCTGGACGGCACGCAGCTCCTGGCCAACCCGGGCACCCCGCCGGTGTCGACGTACTCGGTGGGCGTGAACCTGGTGAAGGGCCAGACCTACACGCTGCAGCTGTCCGGCGGCGGCGAGTCGGCCAACCTGAGCTGGGCCACGCCGTCGGACCTGGCCCCGGGGATCGCGGCGGCGGTGGCGGCGGCCAAGTCGGCCAAGACCGCGGTGGTCGTGGTGTCCGATGACACCGAGACCGAGGCGGCCGACCGGCCCAGCCTGAACCTGCCGTCGGCGCAGAACGAGCTGGTCTCGGCGGTGGCCGCGGCGAACCCGCACACGGTGGTGGTGATCGACGCGGGCGCGCCGGTCGTCATGCCGTGGATCAGCCAGGTCGCCTCGGTGGTCGACGCCTGGTACCCGGGCGAGAGCAACGGCACCGCGCTGGCCGCCGTGCTGTTCGGCCAGGTCAACCCGGGTGGTCACCTGCCGGTCACGTTCCCGGTGGACCTGTCCCAGGTGCCCGCGTCGACCCCGGCGCAGTTCCCCGGGGTCAACGGCCAGGTGCTGTACTCCGAGGGCGTCGACGTCGGCTACCGCTTCTACGACGCCAAGAACGAGACCCCGCTGTTCCCGTTCGGGTACGGCCTGTCCTACACCCGGTTCGCCTTCAGCGGGCTGAAGATCACTCCGCAGCAGGTACAGAACAACGTCTCCGGCCCCGGCCCGACCAGCTGCCACTGCAACGGGCAGTCGGTCAACCTGGTCACGGTGACGGCCACGGTCACCAACACCGGCCGGGTCGCGGGCTCGGACGTGGCGCAGCTGTACCTGGACCTCCCGGCGGTGGCCGGCCAGCCGCCGCGCCAGCTCCAGGGCTTCGGCAAGGTCACCCTGCGGCCCGGCCAGTCCACGACCGTGCGGTTCAAGCTCAACGGCCACGAGCTGTCGTACTGGAACGACTCGGCCAACGGCTGGGTGGTGCCGGTCGGCCAGTTCGGCGTGTACGTGGGTGACTCCTCGGCCCTGGCCGACCTCCCGCTGCGCGGCAGCTTCACCGTCACCCGCAGCATCGGCTGACCCGGCGCGGTGCTCCGCGGTGCCCCAGGGTTGTTTACCCTGGGGCACCAAGGGGGTGCGGATGGGGCTGGATCCCGCGGCAGGTCGCCGCGGCAGGCGTCGTTTCCCGAGGAGGGCGGCGGCGGCCGGGTTCCTGGCGGTCGTGCTGCCCGTCGCGCTGGCCGTGGCGGGCGGCCTGCCGTGGCCGGCCGGAACGTCACCGGCGGCCTCCGCCTCGTCGTGCCCGTGGCTGCGCCGGTCGCTGCCGGCCAGCCAGCGGGTGAGCCTGCTGCTGGCCCGGATGACGCTGGCCGACAAGATCAGCATGGTGACCGGCGCGGGGAACATCGCGGCCATCCCGCGCCTGTGCGTCCCGGCCATGAACCTGCAGGACGGCCCCAACGGGGTGGGCGACGGCCTGACCGGCGTGACCCAGCTGCCGGCCGGGGTGTCGCTGGCGGCCACCTGGGACCGGTCGCTGGCGGCCGCGTACGGGAAGGTGATCGGGGCCGAGGAGCGCGGCAAGGGGAAGACGGTCAACCTGGGGCCGACGGTGAACATCGACCGGGACCCGCGCTGGGGCCGGTCGTTCGAGGCGTATACCGAGGACCCGTTCCTGAACGCGGCGATCACCGTGCCGGAGATCGAGGGGGTGCAGAGCCAGGGGGTGATGTCGCAGGTCAAGCACTTCGCGGTGTACAACCAGGAGACCAACCGCAACACCCCGGCCGACAACGCGATCGTGAGCACGCGGGCGCTGCACGAGATCTACCTGCCCGCGTTCTGGGCGGCGACCCGGCGGGCCAAGGCGGCCTCGGTGATGTGCGCCTACAGCACGATCAACGGCCAGGCCGCCTGCCAGAACCAGTACCTGCTCAGCACGATCCTCGATCAGCGGTGGGCCTTCCCCGGGTTCGTGGGCTCCGACTTCTGGGCCACCCACTCCACCGTGGCCTCCGCGGACGCCGGGCTGGACCAGGAGATGCCGGGCGCCGCCTACTACGGCCGGGCGCTGGCGGCGGCGGTGACATCGGGCCAGGTCGCGGTCCGCGACGGTGAACCAGATGGTGACCCGGATCCTGACGCAGATGTTCCGGTTCGACGACTTCGACCACCCGCCGGCCGGCTCGGCCAGCGCGACCGTGACCACCCCGGCGCACCAGGCGGTGTCGGCGGCGGTGGCCGAGGCGGGCACGGTGCTGCTGAAGAACGACGGCGGGACGCTGCCGCTGCGTCGTCGGGCGGGGGGAGCGTGGCGGTGATCGGCCCGGCGGCCTCGGCGGCACCTGTCGACGCCGGCGGCGGCAGCGCGTACGTGACCTCGACGTTCAGCGTGAGCCCGCTGCAGGGCCTGCAGGCCGCGGCCGGGCCGGGCACCACGGTCAGCTACAGCCAGGGCCTGCCCGCCGACACCTCCCTGTCGCCCATCCCGGCCGCCGTGCTGAGCCCGGGCCGCGCCGGCACCGGTGACGGCCAGGCTTACGCCGCCACGCTGACCGCCCCGCAGACCGGCACCTACGTCCTCGCGCTGAAGAGCGCCGGCCGACAGAGCGCGCTTGTCCCTCGATGGCACGCAGATCCTGGTCAACCCGGGCCTGCCGCCGACGACAACGTACTCGGTGGGGGTCAGCCTGCGGGCCGGCCAGAGGTACGCGCTGCAGCTGTCGCGCGGCTCGGCCGCCAGCCTGACCTGGGCGACGCCGTCGGACCTGGCCCCGGGGATCGCCCGGGCGGTGGCGGCGGCCAAGGCGGCCAGGACCGCGGTGGTGGTGGTGTCGGATGACACCGAGATCGGAGGCCGCGGACCGGCCCAGCCTGAACCTGCCGTCGGCGCAGAACGAGCTGATCTCGGCGGTGGCGGCGGCGAACCCGCGCACGGTGGTGGTGATCGACGCGGGCGCGCCGGTGGTCATGCCGTGGATCAGCCAGGTCGCCTCGGTGGTCGACGCCTGGTACCCGGGGGAGAGCAACGGCACCGCGCTGGCCGCGGTGCTGTTCGGCCAGGTCGACCCCGGCGGTCACCTGCCGGTCACGTTCCCGGTGGACCTGTCCCAGGTGCCCGAGTCCAGCCCGGCGCAGTTCCCCGGCGAGAACGGCCAGGTCCTGTACTCCGAGGGCATCGACGTCGGGTACCGGTATTACGACGCGGACGAGAAGACCCCGCTGTTCCCGTTCGGCTACGGCCTGTCCTACACCCGGTTCGCCTACAGCGGGCTGAGGATCACTCCGCGGCAGGTACGCAGGCGGCGGCCCGGTTCCGGGGACGACCCGCAACGAGCCGTCCGGCCGCCAGGTGACGGTGTCGGCCACGGTCACCAACACCGGCCGGGCCGCGGGCTCGGACGTGGTGCAGCTGTACCTGGGCGACCCGGCGGCGGCCGGGGAGCCGCCGCGGCAGCTGAAGGGGTTCCGCAAGGTCACCCTGCGGCCGGGGCAGTCCACGACGGTACGTTTCGCCCTGACCGGCCATGACCTGTCGTACTGGGACGACACGGCCAACGGCTGGGTGGTGCCCGACGGCCAGTTCGGCGTGTACGTGGGCGACTCCTCGGCCCTGGCCAGCCTCCCGCTGCGCGGCAGCTTCACGGTGACCGAGGCGGCCTGGCCCGGCTGGACGATCGCCCTGGCTGGCTAAGGGCCAGGCGGTGGCCAAGATCTGGGCTCGGCGTCATGAGGCCGCGGTGCGGGGGCGGGCAGGCTGGATGGCTTCCGCCCGGTCGGTCAGCGGCTGGCAGCGCAGCCGCCCGGCGATGCCACGGGCTTCGCTGGTCGCGGCGGCGGCGGCCTCGTCATCGCCTGCGAGCAGCAGGTGGGCGGCGTGGTCCAGCAGGCCGTGGGCGAGGTGGTAGGGGGTGGAATGCTGGCGCAGCCCGGCGATCGCGGCGGCGAACGCCGGACTGGCGGCTGGGTTGGCGTCGGCGGCGATGAGCCGGGCGCGGGCCAGGTCACCTTCGGCGCGCTGCATGGGGGCCAGCTGCCCGGGCTGGTAGCCGTCGAGCATGGCCAGCAGACCGGCGGCGGCGGCGGTGTCGGCGAGGTCGTACGCGGCGCGGGCGGCCAGCGGCCATGCCCAGCGCAGATACTCGTGGCTGATCCCCACGACGTCGGCCTGGTCGAGGGCGGCGCGGGCGTGGCGGAGCGCGGCGGCGGGCTGACGGCGGGCGGCGGCGGTGAACGCCTCCACGACTACGATCTGCTCCTGGTCCTGAACGTCTTCGCTGGCCCGCATGTCGCGGAGCGCGGCCAGGGCGGCCTGAGCGGTGGCGGTGTCGCCGCGCAGCGCCGCCAGCCAGGCCCGGCAGCAGCGGATGTGTTCCGCGTCGCCGAGATCGTCGGCGTCGATGGCCTGGGTCAGCTCGCCCTCCGCGGTGTCCCAGTCGCCGGTCATCAGCAGGGCCTGGACCAGGTTCGTGACTGCGATCGCGAGCTGCCCGCGGGCGCCAGCCCGGCGCAGGTTGGTGACGGCCGCGCGGGCCGCCTCCGCGGCGGCGGCGGGGTCGGTGGCCGCCAGCATGTGCGCCAGGTTGAGCAGTGCGCGGCCCAGGCGCCGGGTGTCGCCGGCCTGCTCGGCCAGCCGGACGGCCTCCCGGAGGTAGGCGGCCGCCTGGGGAAGACGGTGCCCGGTCAGGCCGAGGTAGATCGCGCGGGTCGTGAACAGGTCGGCCAGGATGGCGTCGTCAGCGACGAGGTCCTGTCCGAGGGCCAGGGCCTCGGCGGTCAGCGGGTCCGCGGCGGGTCCGCCGGCGAACGTCTCCAGCATCGCCAGCTGGCTCAGGGCCTGGACGGTGTCGGTGTCCGGGTCTTCTCGCAGCACCGCCACGGCGGCGGTGAGCTGCTCGCGCGCCTCGCCGTGCCGGCCCCACACGCGCAGCGCCTCCCCGGCGATCGCCCGGGTGCGGGCGGCGGCCCGGGTATCGCCACCCTGCTGGTAAAGATCCCCGGCCTGGACGGCCCGCTCGACCGCCGTGGCCCAGTCGCCGCTGTTGAGGGCGGCACCGGCGGCGTGCTCCCACAGCGCGGCGGCGGCCGTTTGCTGCTCCCCAACGGTGTCGGCCTGGCTTAGCTGGGCGGCGGTGGCGTAGCTGGAGGCGGCCAGCGCTGGGGCCCCGGTGCGGCCGGCCCGCTCCGCGGCCCGGGTCAGCGCCGCGATCGCCTGGGCGCGGATTTCCCCGGCATCCGGGTCGGTGGGGAGGGCGTCCAGCGCGTCCAGGTAGTGGCGGGCGATGACGTCGGCGACTTGCTCGCCGTCGCCGGGAAAGGCGGCGCGCAGGTGAGCAGCGACCTTGAGGTGGCGGGCCTTGCGGTCGCGCCGGGACAGGGTGTCATAGGCCACCTGGCGCAGCATGTTCTGGGCGAACTGGTAGCTGCCCCGCTCCGGGGACAGCGGGTCGGCCGACACGGTGAGCACCTCCCGGCGTACCAGCTCGGCCAGGGCCGCCCGCACCGTGGGTTCGTCCTGGCCGGAGACCGCGATCAGCGCCTCGGCGGTGAACGTGGCGCCCAGCACCGCGGCGTCCGCCACCAGTTGCCGCACGCCCGGGTCGAGGGCGTCCAGGCGGGCGGCCAGCAGGGCGTGCAGGCTGTCGGGGACCGCTAGTTCCCCGACGTCGCCGACCAGCCGGTAGACCCCCTCGACGGGCTGGACGACGTCGCGGTCGATCAGCGAGCGCACGGTCTCCACCGCGAACAGCGGGATGCCCTGGGCCTGGGCCGTGACCGCCGCCCGCGCCGCCGGCGGCATGCCGGGCACCAGCGCGTCCACCAGCGCGTCCATTGAGGCCGCGTCCAGCGGGTCCAGCGTCAGAGTGGTGCGGTTGCGCCCGGTGCCGAACTCCGGCCGGGCCTGACCCAGTTCGGGGCGGGCGAACACCAGGACGAAGATGGGCAGGTCCCGGGCCCAGTCACTGAGATGATCGAGAAAGTCCAGCAGCCCGGTGTCGGCGTACTGGGCATCCTCGACCAGCACTACCACCGGGCCCTCGGCCGCCAGCCGCTCGAAGAACAGCCGCCAGCCGGCGAACAGCTCCTCGCGGGCCAGCGGCCCGCTGCTGTCTCCGGCCGCGGTAACTCCCAGCAGGCGGCCCAGCCTCGCTCCGATATACGCCTGCTCACCCGGGTCGGGCACGAACCGGTCCAGGCCGGCCGCCAGCTTCTGCGCGACGGCGGCGGCGGGGTCTTCCTCGGCGATCCCCAGCCGCTGGCGGATGATCTCGGCCAGCGCCCAGAACGCCACCCCCTCGCCATACGACAGGCACCGGCCACGGTGCCACCACACCTGCTCCGCCAGTCCATCGGTGTACTTCTCGAACTCCCAGCCCAGCCGGGTCTTGCCCACCCCGGCCGGCCCGGACACCAGCACCAGCCGCGGCATCTTCCGCTCCGCGGCCGCGTGGAACAGCTCCTTCACCGTGCGCAGCTCGGCGTCCCGGCCGGTCAGCGGGGCCTCCAGCCCGTCCACCCGCTGGACCCCGCCCACCCCCGACAGCACCCGGGTCGCCCGCCACAAATGCTGCGGCTCGCTCTTGCCCTTCAGAGCGTGCTCGCCCGCGTCGGCGAACCCCACCCCGCCGCCGGCCAGCCGCCGCGTCGCCGCATCCACCAGCACCGACCCCGCCCCGGCCGCGGTCTGCACCCGCGCGGCGGTGTTCACTGTGTCCCCGGCCATCCCCTCACCCCCGGCTCCCACGGTGACCGCCACCTCCCCGGTCACCACCCCGCACCGGGCCGCCAATCCGGCCACTCCCGCCCGCACCCCGAGCTCGGCCACCGCCGCCACCAGGTCCAGCCCGGCGCGCACCGCGCGCTCCGCATCGCCCTCCGCGGCCACCGGAGCCCCCCATACCGCCATCACCGCATCCCCGATGAACTTCTCGACCATCCCGCCGTAACGCTCGATCACCGTCCGCGCCACCACGAAGTACTCGCTCAGCAGCTCCCGCACGGCCTCGGGATCCCGCGACTCCGACAACGGCGTGAACCCCACCAGATCGCAGAACAGCACCGAGCAGACCCGCCGCTCCGCTACCGGACTCGCAGGCACCGCGGCGCCCGGCGGGCCTGAGATAGCGACCGGCGAGACTGACGCGGACTCCGCCAGCATGTGACCGCACGCATGGCAGAAGCGATGGCCGGCAATGACCGGCTCACCACACGACGGGCAGCCCCCCACGGGCGCACCGCAGTGCCCGCAGAATCGATGTCCCTCCCCAAGGGACGCTCGGCATCGCGCGCACCTTTCCATCAGGCCTTTATACCGTCGGCCCGGCCCGTGGTGTACGGGCTGCTGGTCCCGGAAGGCGCTGACTGGCACGTTAAGCCGCCGCCGCCATCGCGGGTGACCGGCCGCGGCGTACGATCTTGCCATGGCGGGTCAGGGCGCCGAGATTCGTTTCCTCCAGGTGCAGACGACGACTGACTCGCGGGCGGAGGCGATGGAACTCGCCCACGACGCGGTGGCGGCCAGGCTCGCCGCGTGCGCGCAGGTCGCTGGCCCGATCGCGAGCACCTACTGGTGGGAGGACGGCCTGGAGCGGGCCGAGGAGTGGCTGGTCATGCTCAAGCTGCCCGCCGACCGCTACCAGCAGCTCGCCGACTTCCTCACCGAGCGTCACAGCTACGACGAGCCCGAGATCGTGGCCATGCCGATCGTCGCCGGCTCGCCGTCCTACCTAGGCTGGATCGAGGAGGAAACTCGCCCCGAGTGAAGGCTGGGTGTGGGTGGAGACTGATCAAGGGCTGTTCGGCCCTGACCCGGTGACCTGGCGGATCCTGGGCGAGCCGGTGAGCCCGCTCACCGACATGGGCGCCACGGCCGCCCTGCGCGTGGCCCACCAGTCCGCGACCCGCATACCGCGGCAGGTGCTCTACGCTGCCCGCCGCCCGCGCGGCCCGGCGTCGGCGGCGGGAGCGCGAAGACCAGGCCGCCGCCTAGCCGGGCGGCACGTTCCACGTCCTGATCACCGGATACCCATGCTCGGTGCAGAGCATGGAGAAGGTACCGGTGTCGAGCCGGAACAGGCGGCCGTCGTCCGGGTCGAGTCGCAGCCAGCGGGCGGTGAGCACGCGCAGGATGTGCCCGTGCGCCACCAGCGCCACGTCGCCCTCGGCCAGCACCGGCTCCACCCGGGCCAGCACCGCGTCGGCGCGCAGCCCCACCTGCGCCACGGTCTCGCCAGGATGCGCGGCGTCACCCGGGATCACGCCGTCCCGCCACAGGTACCAGCCCGGGCGCTCGGCCTGGATCTGCGGTGTGGTCAGTCCCTCGTAGCCGCCGTAGTCCCACTCCCACAGATCGGGGTCGGGCTTGGCGTTGTGCAGCCCGGCCAGCTCGGCGGTGCGCACCGCCCGCCAGGCCGGGCTGGTGAACACGGCGTGGAATTGCCGCCGGGCCAGCGCCGGGGCGAGCGCGGCCGCAGCGGCCTCGCCGCGGGCGGTGAGCGGGATGTCGGTGCGGCCGGTGTGCGCGCCGGACGCGCTCCACTCGGTCTCGCCGTGCCGGAGCAGGATCAGGTCTCCCATGGCCCCATCATCGCCGGTCCGCGGGCCAGGCGCCGCTGATCCGCGGCCCGTTATCGCCGGTCCCCGGCCCGGGCGTCGCCGGTCCCGCGAGCCTGGCCCGGTAAATGCCTTTGACAAGCCGGGCCGTCATGTGTAAGTTCAAGCTGACATGTAAGATCGAGCTTACATGTGAAGGAAACAACACTAGTCCAGGAGCCGACGCTGACCCACGAGACCGGGCCGCTCACCGGCGAGGAGGAGCTGCTCACCATGCTCACGGCCGTGGCCAACCCGCTGCGGCTGCGGGTCATCGCCGAGCTGGCGGAGGGCCGGGTCCACGTCAGCGAGCTGGCGCGCAGGCTCGGGATCTCCCGGCCGCTGCTGTACATGCACCTGGACCGGCTGGAGAAGGCGGGCATCGTGACCGGCCACCTGGAACTGTCCGAGGACGGGAAGGCCATGAAGTACTTCGAGCTGGCGCCGTTCGAGCTGCGGCTGGACGCGGACGTCATCACCGAGGCGCTGCGGGCCAGCGATCATAGCGCCCAGACCGCCCCGGAGACCGACGGGCAACCGGACGGCCAGAGGAAAGAGAGCGACCTATGACTGGCATGCACACGCTGGCCACCAACGGCGTGAACTGGAACCCGATAGCGATCTCCGTCGGGATCGTCGCCGTCGTCGGCGCGGTGATCGCGGTGATCGTGTCCTCCTATTTCCGGCTGCAGCGCCACCGCGCGGACGCGGTCGCGATGGCCAATTACCGCAAGCTGGCCGAGGAGGCCGTGGCCAACCAGCAGGAACTGCGCGATCAGCTGGCCAAGCTGACCGAGAAGGTGCAGGCCGTGGAGCAGCTGATGCGGGAGGTGGGATGAGCACGGCGGTGCGCGGCCAGCCAGCGAGCAACGGCAGCGTCGCTGGCGGCCCGCACGGCACGGAGGAAGGCGGCACCCGGCTGCGCCTGGACCGCAACCCGCTGCGGCTCGTCGTCTCGCCCAGCCTGTGGCGCGCGGCCTGGTTCCTGGCCGTCTACGTCTTCGCGGTCGGCTGGGTGCTGTTCGCCGCGGCCCTCACCGCGACGCTGACGGCCGCGGTCCTCCTGATCACCCTGGCCGGTATCCCGCTGCTGGTCGCCGCCGCGGCGGTGCTGCGGTGGTGCGCCGACGTCGAGCGCGGCCGGCTGCGACAGGTGCTCGCCGGGCCGGTCAGGGCCGGGTACCGTCCGGCGAGCACCGGCCTGCTGGCCGAGGCCAGGGCCCGGTGGCGGGACCCGGCCACCTGGCGCGACGTCGCCTACCTGGTCGGACTCTGGGCGCCGCTCTTCGTCCTGGACACGATCGTGCTCAGCGTGTGGCTGACCTTCCTGGCCGGGGTCACCCTGCCGGCCTGGTACTGGGCGCCGCGCGGCAACGCCGGCCTCGGGTACACCAGCCCGACCACCATCCACGGCGTCACGCTCGGCTACTTCCCGCACGGCCCGCACGGGCCCGGGGGAGCCGGCCTGTACGTGGACACCCTGCCCACGGCCCTGCTCGCCGCGGCCGGCTTCCTCGTCCTGTTCCTGATCTTCAGCTACGTCCTGGTCCTTACCGCGCGCACCCACGCGTCGGTCGCGCGTTCCCTGCTCCGCGCCCCCGCCGACCCGCTGGCCCCGGCCAAGGAGGTCCTCGCCGGGCCCGGCCCGCTGGGCCCGCTGCACGACCGCCGGCCGCCCGCTTCCGCCCATCCGCCCGATCACACACCGCCGTGAGCCCCCGCCCGCGAGTGGCAGCTCGCGGGCGAGGGCCAGCAAACGACCAGCCGCACCAGGCACCACGGAATGAGAGGCCATGATGAGCCAGTCGCAGAATCCAGTATTGCCGCAAGCCAGTCCGGCCAGCCACGACCAACACGATCACCACCGGCACGGCCGTGACCAACACGGTCACGATCAATACGGCCCCGGCCGCCGCCCGCGTCGCCGCGCTCCGTTCGTCGAGAGGGTGGCCGGGTGGAGCGCCCGGCACCGCAAGACCGCCGTGTTCGGCTGGCTGGCCCTGGTCGCCCTGGTCTTCGTGGGCGGGCAGGCGCTCGGCACCAAGAGCCTGCCCGCCTACGACGCCGGCCAGTCCGGCCAGGCCGAGCAGGCCCTGCACCGGCTGGGCGTGGTCGCCCCGGCTGTGGAGGACGTCCTGATCCAGGCCCGGCAGCCCGGCCGCACGTTCGCCAGCGACCCGGCCATGCGGCAGGCGGCCCGGCAGGTGACCACGGCCCTGGCGGCGCTGCCGCACGCCGCGACCGACATCAGATCTCCCCTGGGCAACCGCGCGCTCGATCTCCGCCGACGGGCGCAGCGCCCTGGTCACGTTCGGAGTACCCGGCCCCGCGGACGACCAGGCCACGGCCGTCGCGCCCGCGCTGAGCGCGGTCGCCGCGGTCCAGGCCAGGTATCCCGGCCTGCGGATCGCCGAGGGCGGTGACGCGAGCTACGCCCGGGCCATCAACTCCGTCCTGGGCAGCGGCTTCCGCCGGGCCGAGGCGACCTCGGTGCCGATCACGCTGATCCTGCTGCTGGTGGTGTTCGGCGCGCTGATCGCCGCCGGCATCCCGCTGCTGCTCGCCGCCACCTCGGTGGTGACCGCGCTGTCGCTGCTCACCGTGGTCAGCCGGTGGCTGCCGGTCGGGTCGAGCACGTCGGAGGTGGTGCTGATCATCGGGATGGCGGTCGGCGTCGACTACTCGCTGTTCTACCTGCGCCGCGAGCGTGAGGAGCGCACCGCGGGACACGACACCCGCGAGGCCCTGCGGATCGCCGCCGCCACCTCCGGGCGCGCGATCGTGGTGTCCGGGCTGACCGTCATGATCGCGCTGGCCGGGCTGTTCCTGACCGGCTACGACGTGTTCACCGGAGTGGCACTCGGCACGATCGCCGTGGTCGGCGTCGCGGTGCTCGGCTCCCTCACCGTGCTGCCCGCGCTGCTGTCCTGGCTCGGGCCGTGGGCCGACCGGGGCCGGATCCCGTTCCTCGGCCGCAGGCGGACCGCAGCCCGCCCGTCCCGGGTCTGGGCCGCCCTGGCGCGCCGGGTGGTCCGCCGCCCGGTGGCCTGGGGCGGCGCGGCCGCGATCGCGCTGCTCGCGCTGGCCGCGCCCGCGGCCGGGATGCGGCTCGGCAGCCCGGCCATCGACCTGCCCGCCAGCTCCCCGGTGCTGCAGGCCGTCGACCGGATCTCCCAGGCGTTCCCGCAGTCACCGTCTCCGGCCCAGGTGGTGGTGACCGGTACCGGCCTGTCCGGCCCGGGGATGCGGCACGCGATCGGCGCACTGCAGGCCAAGGCCGCGGCCGGCGGCCCGATCCACGAGCCGATCACCGTCACCCCGGTGGCCCACGGCCGCGGCCTGATCATCGGCGTCCCGCTGGCGGGCAACGGGGGCGACACCGCCTCCGGACACGCCCTGCTCACCCTGCGCGACCAGGTCCTGCCCGCCACGCTGGGCCAGGTCGGCGGGATCAGCTACGCCGTGACCGGGGACACCGCGCAGAGCTACGACGACACCGCCGCGCTGCACTCGGCCACCCCGTTGGTCGTCGTGTTCGTGGTGGTGCTCGCGTTCGGGCTGCTGCTGGTGGCGTTCCGCTCGGCCACGATCCCGCTGGTCTCGATCGCGCTGAACCTGCTGTCGGTCGGCGCCGCCTACGGCCTGATCACCCTGATCTTCCAGGACGGCCGGCTGCAGGGGCTGCTCGGCTACACGTCGTTCGGCGGGATCATCCCGTGGATACCGCTGTTCATGTTCGTGCTGCTGTTCGGCCTGTCCATGGACTACCACGTGTTCATCCTCAGCCGGATCCGCGAGCTGCGCTCGCGCGGGGATAGCGACCCGCGAGCGCGATCGTCGGCGGCATCTCCAGCAGCGCCGGGGTGGTGACCAGCGCCGCCGTGATCATGGTCGCCGTGTTCGCCATCCTGGCCACGCTGCCGATCGTCGACACCAAGACGCTCGGCGTCGGCCTGGCCGCCGCGGTGCTCATCGACGCCACCGTGGTGCGGGGGATCCTGCTGCCCGCGGCCATGTCCCTGCTGGGGGAGCGGTGCTGGTACCTGCCCCGCTGGCTGTCCTGGCTGCCCGGCCGGCGACTGCCCGCCGGGTCCCCGCCCGCCCGCGCGGCGTCCGCCCGCGCCCCGGTCGGCTAGGGGCCGCTATGGCCGGGACCGATCCGTTATGGGGAAACGCCTTCACCTGACGCTGATGTCAGGTTAGGCTCGGCGGGAACCTGACACGAGCGTCAGTCCCCGATCTCCCCGAGGCGCCCATGCTGACCGTCCGCAGCCCGGCCGGGCCGCACGCCGCGCGACAGCAGTCCGCCGGCGGCGGCCCGGTCGTGGAGCGGATGGCCTGCTGGAGCGCCCGGCACCGGACGGCGGTCGTCGGCGGGTGGCTGCTGTTCCTGGGCCTGGCCTTCCTGGCCGGCCAGGTCCTCGGCACGCAGAGCCGGCCCCAGTACGATCCCGGCCCGGCCGGGCAGGGCGAGCAGATCCTGCACCGCCTGGGCGTGGTCACCCCGCCCGCCGAGAGCGTGCTGATCCAGGCGCGGGGGCCGGGCGGGCGGGGCAGGCGAGCGGCCACGTTCGCCCGTGACCCGCAGATGCGACAGGCGGCCCGGGCGGTGGCGACCGCGCTGGCCCGGCGGCCGCGGGCGGCCGAGGACATCGCCTCGCCGCTCGGCCCGGGGGGCGCCACGCTGGTCTCGCCGGACGGGCGCAGTGCGCTGGTCACGTTCCGGGTGGCCGGGCCGCATGCCCAGGCCGACACCACCGTCGCCGCCGACCTGGCCGCGGTCGCGGCCGTGCAGGCCCGGTATCCCGGCCTGCTCGTGGCCGAAGCCGGCGGCGCGAGCACGGACGCGGTCGGGAACGCGCTGATGAACTCCGACTTCCGCAAGGCCGAGCTGACCTCGGTGCCGATCACCCTGCTCCTGCTGCTGGCGGTCTTCGGCGCGCTGATCGCGGCGGGCATCCCGGTGGTCCTGGCCGGCACGGTGGTCACCGCGACGATCGCGCTGCTGGCCGCGCTGGGCCGGTGGCTGCCGATCGGCTCGGCCACCTCCGAGATCGTGCTGATCCTGGGCATGGCCGTCGGGGTCGACTACTCGCTGTTCTACCTGCGCCGTGAGCGCGAGGAGCGGGCCGCGGGGAAGACGTCCGGCGAGGCGCTGCGGATCGCCGCCGCGACCTCCGGCCGGGCGATCGTGATCTCCGGGGTGACCGTGATGATCTCGCTGGCCGGCCTGTTCCTCACCGGGGTCGACCTGTTCACCGGCATGGCGTTCGGCACGATCATCGTGGTCGGCATCGCGGTGGCCGCGGCGCTCACGCTGCTGCCCGCGGTGCTGTCGCTGATCGGCGAGTGGGCGGACCGCGGCCGGGTCCCGTTCCTCGGCCGCAGGCGGACCGCCGCCCGGCCGTCCCGGCTGTGGGCCGCGCTCGTGCGGCGGGTCGTGCGCCATCCGCTGGCCTGGGGCGGCGCGGCCACCCTGGCCCTGCTGGCGCTGGCCGCTCCCGCGGCCGGGATGCGGATCGGCAGCCCGCCGATCGATCTCCCGGCCAGCCTCCCGGTCGTGCAGACCCTGGACCGGATCTCCGGCGCGTTCCCCGGGCGCCCGGGCCCGGCCGAGATCGTGGTCACCGGCGCCGGCCTGGACAGCCCGGCGGCGTCACGGGCCCTGACCGCGCTGGAGCGCCAGGCCTCCGCCCGCGGGACCGCTCCGGGAGCCGGTCACCGCGACGCCGGTCGCGCACGGCCGCGCGCTGATCGTCGGTGTCCCGCTGGCCGGAGACGGGTCGGACGCGGTGACCAGCGCCGCGCTGACCGTGCTTCGCGGTCAGGTCCTGCCCGACACGCTCGGCCGGGTGGACGGGGTCAGCTACGCGGTGACCGGGAGCCCGGCGGTCCACCACGACTGGAGCGCGGTGCTGCGGGCCCGCACCCCGCTCGTGGTGGCCGCGGTGGCGGCCCTGGCGTTCGTCGTGCTGATGTTCGCGTTCGGGTCCCTGGCCCTGCCCCTGGTCTCGATCGGGCTCAACCTGCTGTCGGTGGGGGCAGCCTGCGGCCTGGTCACCCTGATCTTCCAGGACGGCCACCTGCAGGGGCTGCTCGGCTTCACCAGCTACGGCGCGGTATCCCAGTGGGTGCCGCTGTTCACGTTCGTGCTGCTGTTCGGCCTGTCCATGGACTACCACGTGTTCATCCTCAGCCGGATCCGGGAACGGTGGGCGGCCGGGGCCAGCACCACGGACGCCGTGACCGGCGGCATCGCGGTCAGCGCGGGCGTGGTGACCAGCGCCGCCGTGATCATGGTGGCGGTGTTCTCCATCTTCGCCACGCTCTCCTTCATCGACGTGAAGATGCTCGGCGTGGGGCTGGCCTTCGCGGTGCTGCTCGACGCCACGATCGTGCGCGGGATCCTGGTGCCCGCGGCCATGACCCTGCTCGGCGACCGGTGCTGGTACCTGCCGCGGCGGCTGGGCTGGCTGCCCGGGGTGCTGTTCGAGAGCCCCGGCGGCTACGGCAGCGTCAGGATCTCGTAGCCGTCGGCGGTGACCAGGACCGTGTGCTCGAACTGCGCCGTGCGCTTGCGGTCCTTGGTGACGACCGTCCAGCCATCGGGCCAGATGTCATAGTCGATCGTGCCGAGCGTCAGCATCGGCTCGATCGTGAACGTCATGCCCGGTTCCATGATCACCGTGACGTCCGGGTCGTCGAAGTGCGGGACGATCAGCCCGGAGTGGAACGTGGTCCCGATGCCGTGACCGGTGAAGTCACGCACCACCCCGTACCCGAACCGGCGCGCGTACGACTCGATCACCCGCCCGATCGCGTTCAGCGGGCGGCCCGGGGCCACCGCGCGGATGCCGCGCATCATCGCCTCCCGGGTGCGCTCGATCAGCAGCCGGGACTCCTCGTCGACCTGGCCGGCCGGGAAGGTCGCGTTGGTGTCCCCGTGCACGCCGCCGATGTAGGCGGTGATGTCCACGTTGACGATGTCCCCCTCGGCGATCACCGTGTCGTCGGGGATCCCGTGGCAGATCACCTCGTTGAGCGAGGTGCACAGCGACTTCGGGAAGCCGCGGTAGCCCAGCGTGCTCGGGTAGGCCCCGTGGTCGAGGAGGAACTCGTGCCCCACCCGGTCCAGCTCGTCGGTGGTCACCCCCGGGGCCACGTGCCGGCCGACCTCTTCCAGGGCCTGCGCGGCGATCCGCCCGGCGACCCGCATCCGCTCGATCGTCTCCGCGTCCTTCACGTCCGGCTCGCCGATCCTGGGCCGCTTGCGGCCCACGTACTCGGGGATCTCGATGTTCGCGGGCACCTGGCGCATGGGAGAAATCCGGCCGGGCTGGAGCAGAGTCGCCATGATCTGGAAGTCTAGTCGTCATGGAAGGTGAGAAGCAGTGGTGGTTCTGCCTGCGGCACAACACGGTCGAGGACACGCCCACCTGCCCGGGCAAGGACCGGCTCGGCCCGTACCCGACCCGGGAGGCCGCCGAGCACGCCCTGGAGACCGTCCGGCGGCGCAACGAGGAGTGGGACGCCCAGGACGAGTGAACCCGCGGACCGCCCGGTAGGGTGAGCAGCAGCGGCCGAACCGGCCGGGAGAGGCATTACGGGTGAGCGAGGAGCGTTCCGGCCACGAGCTGCCGCCGGCCGCCGAGGCGCGGATGGCCGAGATCCGGCGCAGCGGGACCTGGGGGTCCGCGCTATCGACCCGCGAGTTCACGGCGATCCGGAGCGTCGGCTTCGAGCCGGTCGGCCAGGTGCTCGGCGCGGCGGTCTACAACGTCGGGTACACCGGGGGATACGGCTGCCCCGGGGCCTGGGCCGGCTACGGCGGCTACGTCACCCCGTACCAGAGCGTTACGGCCGTTTCCAGCAGCGGGTCCATGGGCGCGTACGGCCCGATGGTACAGACCCTGTACCAGGCGCGGCACAAGGCCATCGAGCGGATGTCGGCCGAGTGCGCGGAACTCGGCGGGCACGGCGTGGTCGGGGTGCTGCTGACCATCGGGGCCTTCCCGGCCGGCGGCCTGGAATTCAAGGCGATCGGCACGGCCGTGCGGGCGCCCGGCGGGGTGCCGCTGAAGCAGCCGTTCACCTCCGACCTGTCCGGCCAGGACTTCGCCAAGCTGATCATGGCGGGCTGGGTACCGGTCGGCCTGGCCCTCGGGATCTCGATCGGCGCCCGGCACGACGACTGGCTGACCATCAACCAGACCCGGTGGGGGAGCGGCAACTCCGAGGTGAGCGGGTACACCGACCTGGTGAACCAGTCCCGGCACGACGCGCGGACCCAGCTGGAGCGTGACGTCACCCGGATGGGCGGGGAAGGCGTGGTGGTGAAGACCATGGACCTGCGGGTCCGGGAGCGCGAGTGCCCGATGCAGGAGCACCGCCGGGACCACATCGCGGAGGTCACCATCATCGGCACGGCCACCGCGCGGTTCACCCGGTCACACGACCGCCTCGGCCCCGGCCGCGCGGAAGGCAGCCTCGCGATCCTCTCCCTCGACCCGCAGCGGCGCCAGGCCGCGCGGGTCCGGCTCGGAGGCCCCCGATGACCAGCCAGGAACCCAACCAGCCACGACCGTCCGTGAACCCCGGGGAGCACGATGACTGACCAGACTTCCACCGACCTCGGCGTGCAGGGCGTCCCGCAGGACGCGATGCGCCGCCTGGCCGAGCTGCAGCCGGGACGGCCCGGCTCCATCTTCACGTCGGACCTCTCGGTCAACGAGTTCCTGCTGGTGCGCGAGGCCGGGTTCCGCCCGCTGGGCCTGGTTCTCGGCAGCTCGATCTACCACGTCGGGCTGCAGATCGGGCGCTGGGGCCGCAACCAGGAACTCGACGTGCTGTCCCAGGCCATGTACCACGCCCGGGAGCTGGCTATGAGCCGGATGGAGGCCGAGGCCCAGGCGCTGTCCGCCGACGGGGTGGTCGGCGTGCGGCTGGACGTGGAGATGAAGGAGTTCGGCGCCGACATCGCCGAGTTCATCGCGGTCGGCACCGCGGTGCTCGCCGAGGAGGGCGCGGGCGGCGGGGGCGTCAAGAACTGGCGCAACAACAAGGACCTGCCGTTCACCTCGGACCTGTCCGGCCAGGACTTCTGGACCCTGATCCGGGCCGGCTACGCGCCGCTGGGCATGGTCATGGGGTCGTGCGTCTACCACATCGCGCACCAGAGGCTGGGCCAGAAGATCGGCAACACCGGCCGCAACGTGGAACTCGAGCAGTTCACCCAGGCCCTGTACGACGCCCGCGAGCTGGCCATGAGCCGGATGCAGGCCGAGGCCGAGGCGCTGCACGCCGAGGGCATCGTCGGCGTGCAGCTGCGGCAGCACAGTCACACCTGGGGCTCGCACACCACCGAGTTCTTCGCGATCGGCACCGCGGTGCGGCCGCTGCGCGAGGATCACGTCATCGAGCGGCCCACGATGGTGCTGAGCCTCGACTCCTGATGGCCACCGCACAGGTGCCGCCGGAGGCGGCCGCCGAGGCCGCCCGCCTGGTGGTCGGGATCCTGGGCGGCACCGGGGATCAGGGGCGCGGCCTGGCCCGCAGGCTGGCCATGGCGGGCAACCGGGTGATCATCGGCTCGCGCGACGCCGGGCGCGCCGCCGCCGCGGCGGCCAGCGTGGGCTCCGCGCCCCAGGTCGCCGGCGCGGCCAACGAGGAGGCGGCCCGCGCCGCGGACCTGGTGATCGCCGCGGTGCCCTGGGAGGGCCACAGCGACCTGCTGGCGCGGCTGGCCGGAACGCTCGAGGGCAAGATCGTGGTGGACTGCGTGAACCCGCTCGGGTTCGACGCGCGCGGCTGCTACCCGGTCGGCGTGCCGGAGGGCAGCGCGGCGGAGCAGGCCGCGGCGGTGCTGCCCGGCAGCACCGTGGTCGGCGCGTTCCACCACGTGTCGGCCACGCTGCTGCTCGACCCCGAGGTCGCCGAGCTCGACCAGGACGTCCTGGTGCTCGGCGACGACCGGCACGCGACCGACCTGGTGCAGGCGCTGGCCGAGCGGATCCCCGGCGTGCGCGGCGTCTACGCCGGCCGGCTGCGCGCCTGCGGCCCGGTGGAGGGGCTGACGGCGAACCTGGTCGCGGTGAACCGGCGCTACAAGGCTCACGCCGGGCTGCGCGTCACCGACGTTTAGACCGGCCGGACCGGTCAGCGGTAGGAGTGCTCCTCGTCCGGGAAGCGGCCGGCCACGACCTCCTCGGCGAACGACCGCGCGGCCTCGCGCAGCACGCCGCCGACGTCGGCGTACCGGCGCACGAACTTCGGCGCCCGCGGGGACAGCCCGGCCATGTCCTGCCAGACCAGCACCTGGGCGT
>CAVUYA010000026.1:0-38995 GCA_963745575.1 uncultured Actinomycetota bacterium
CTGGGGTTTTCGGTTGGTGCGCCTGGCAGGATTCGAACCTGCGACCGGCTGCTTAGAAGGCAGCTGCTCTGTCCTGCTGAGCTACAGGCGCCAGGGCAGCCATTGTGCCGGGCCAAGGTCACGCGCGGGCAACAGTGCGGCTGAGGCCAGGTCGCATTTGGGCGCCCTCACGCCGGCGCCGAAGCCGGCGGTTCCTATCGTCGTGTCCGTGGCGGCTACGGTCGGCGGGTCCCGCGCGGCGGCGCGGCGCGCCCGGCCGCGTACCAGGCCACCGCGTACCAGGCTACCGCGCGGCGGGCCGCCTGGCTGGCCGGTGGCCGCCGGGATCCTCGCGGGCGCCGCCGCCGACGCGCTGCTCGGCGATCCGCGGCGCGGGCATCCGGTGGCGCTGTTCGGCCGGGCCGCGCAGGCCGCGCGGGAGCGGGCGTACGCCGACAGCCGGCTGCGCGGCGCCGGGTACGCGGCCGGCTGCGTGCTGGGCGCCGCGGCGCCCGCGATGCTCGCGGAGCACCTGACCCGCGGCCGGCCGTGGCTGCGTCTCGCGGCGACGGCCGCGGCGGTATGGACCGTGACCGGGGCGCGCTCCCTGACCGGCGAAGCCGAACGGATAGCGGCGGCGCTCGGCCGCGGCGACCTGGAGGCCGCGCGGGCGCTGCTGCCGGCGCTGTGCGGGCGCGATCCCGGCCTGCTCGACGAGAGCGGGCTGGCCCGGGCCGTGGTGGAGTCGGTCGCCGAGAACACCAGCGACGCGGTGGTGGCGCCGCTGGTGTGGGGCGTGGTCGCCGGGCTGCCCGGCCTGACCGGGTACCGGGCCGTCAACACGCTGGACGCCATGGTCGGGTACCGGTCGGCGACCTGGGCCAGGTTCGGGTGGGGCAGCGCGCGGCTCGACGACGTGGCCAACTGGGCGCCCGCGCGGCTGACCGGGGTCCTGGCCGCGTTGCTCGCGCCGGTCGCCGGCGGGAGCCCGGCCGCGGCCTGGCACGCGATGCGCCGGTACGGCGGGCGCCATCCCAGCCCGAACGCGGGCCGGTGCGAGGCCGCGTTCGCCGGCGCGCTCGGCGTCCGGCTCGGCGGGACCAGCAGCTACGCGGGAGCCGCCGAGCACCGGCCGGTCCTCGGCCGGGGCCGCGCGCCGGAGCCGGCGGACATCCGCCGCGCGGTCCGGCTGTGCCGCGCGGTTACGATCGCTGCGACGGCTGCGGCCGCTGCTACGGCAGTGGCGGCTGCGGCAGCGGACGCGGCGATCGGAGTGCGAACACCGTGAAGGGGGATGGGGAGGTGGGCGGGGCGCTTCTGGTAGCGGGCACGACGTCGGATGCGGGCAAGACCGTGCTCACGGCCGGCCTGTGCCGCTGGCTGGCCCGGCAGGGGGTGCGCGTCGCCCCGTTCAAGGCGCAGAACATGTCGCTGAACTCGTTCGTCACCGCCGACGGCGCGGAGATCGGCCGGGCCCAGGCGATGCAGGCCGCGGCCGCGGGCATCGAGCCCGACGCGCGGATGAACCCGGTGCTGCTCAAGCCCGGCGGCGACCGGCGCAGCCAGGTGGTGGTGCTCGGGCCGCGCGGAGGGCGAGGTCGACGCGGCCGAGCTACCGGCAGCACGCCGCCCGGCTGCTGGACGTGGCCACCGACAGCCTGGCGCAGTTGCGGCGCGAGTACGACGTGGTGATCTGCGAGGGAGCGGGCAGCCCGGCCGAGATCAACCTGCGCGCGACCGACATCGCGAACCTGGGGCTGGCCCGGGCCGCGGACCTGCCGGTGATCGTGGTGGGCGACATCGACCGGGGCGGGGTGTTCGCGGCGCTGCACGGCACCCTGGCCCTGCTCGAGCCCGCGGACCAGGCGCTGGTGGCCGGGTTCGTGATCAACAAGTTCCGCGGGGCGCCCGAGCTGCTCGAGCCCGGAGTCCGGATGCTGCACGAGCTCACCGGTCGCGTCCCGTTGGGGATAATTCCCTGGACCGACCGATTGTGGCTGGATACGGAGGACTCGCTGGCCCTCGACGCGGGGCCGCCGGCGTCGCCCGGCCCGCCGCTCGGAAACGACGTGCTGCGGGTCAGCGTGGTGCGGCTGCCGCGGATCAGCAACTTCACCGACATCGACGCGCTCGCGGCCGAGCCTGGCGTCCTGGTCCGGTTCGCGCGCCTGGCCGCCGAGCTGGCCGACGCCGACCTGGTCGTGCTGCCCGGCACCCGGGCGACCGTCGCCGACCTGGCCTGGCTGCGCGACACCGGCATGGCCGAGGTGATCGCGGCGCGCGCCGCCAAGGGGCTGCCGGTGCTGGGGATCTGCGGCGGCTACCAGATGCTCGGCCGCGAGATCGACGACGAGGTGGAGTCGGGCGCGGGCCGGGTGGCCGGGCTGGGCGTGCTGCCGGCGCGGGTGGCGTTCGGGGCGCGCAAGCGGCTGGGCCGGCCCGCCGGGCGCGGCTACGGCGCGGATGTCGCCGGATACGAGATCCATCACGGGATCGCCACCCCGGACCCGGGCGCCGAGCCGTTCCCGGGCGGCTGCCGGACCGCGGCCACCTGGGGGACGAGCTGGCACGGGACGCTGGAAAGCGACGCGTTCCGGCGGGCGTTCCTGACCGAGGTGGCCGCGCTCGCGGGCCGGGACTTCACGGTCGCGCCGGACACCGACTTCGCGGCGCTGCGGCAGGCGCGGCTCGACGTGCTCGGCGACCTGGTGGCCGGCCATCTCGACACCGCGGCGCTGGACCGGCTCATCAGCGGCGGGCCGCCGCCGGGGCTGCCGGTCATCCCGCCGGCCGGACCGAGGGGGATGTCATGAGGTGGCCAGGACCCGACGGCTACTGGGCCAGCGACGAGCGGGCGCTGATCGACCTGGCCCGGGTGCACGCCTGGATCAGCGGCGAGAGCTACTGGGCCGAAGGCCGGCCCCGCGACGTGATGGCCCGGGCCATCGAGAACTCGCTCGTCGTCGGCCTCTACTCGGCCGACGGGACGCAGGTCGGCTTCGCCAGGTTCGTCACGGACTACGCCACGTTCGGCTGGCTGTGCGACGTCTTCGTCGACTCCGCCCACCGGGGGCACCGGCTGGGCACGTTCCTGGTCGAGACGACGGTCGACCATCCCGACGTGCGCGGCGTCCGCCAGATACTGGCCACCGAGCCCGGGCGCACCCTGTACACCAGGTTCGGCTACGGCCCGCTCGCCCGTCCGGAGCGGTGGATGGAACGCCCCGGCCTGGTGCCGTGAGTCTCACCAGCTGAGAGCGGCCCGGCCAGGCGTTGACAGGCTGGCCGCCGTGGGCATACCAAGCCGGAAGAGGGAGCGGGCCGTGGCGCGCAAGGCGCCGGGCCGCCCGCGGAGACGGCGAGGTGGCCAATGAGCGAGGTCGGGACCGAGATTCACGGAACGTGCGCGGCAGGTTACGAGCCGGTGCGGGAGGCGTTCGCCGAGAACTTCGCCGAGCGCGGCGAGATCGGCGCGAGCGTCGCGGTGGCGGTCGGCGGGGAGCCGGTCGTGAACCTGTGGGCGGGCTGGGCCGATCCCGGCCGGACGCGGGAGTGGCAGGAGGACACGCTCACCAACGTGTGGTCCACGACCAAGGCCATGACCTCGCTGTGCGCGCACCTCCTGATCGACCGCGGGGAACTGGACCAGGACGCCCCGGTGGCGCGCTACTGGCCCGAGTTCGCCGCGGGCGGCAAGGCCGAGATCCCGGTGCGGTGGATCATGGGTCACAAGTCCGGGCTCACCGGCCTGTCGGTCCCGGTCAGCCTGCAGGACTACTACGACTGGGAGAAGATCACCGACCTGCTGGCCCGCCAGGAGCCGCTGTTCCCGCCGGGCAGCACCACCGGGTACCAGGCGATCACGTTCGGGTACCTGGTCGGCGAGGTCATCCGGCGGATCACCGGGCAGAGCTGCGGGACGTTCTTCGGCTCGGAGATAGCCGGGCCGCTCGGCGCCGACTTCCACATCGGGCTGCCCGGGACCGAGCTGGACCGCTGCTCCGAGCTGCAGGGGGTGCGGCCGTCCGAGGACGAGCAGGCCGCGCTGGCCCAGGCCTACGCCAACGCCAGCCCGGCCGCGCAGGCCGCGCTGCTCAACCCGGCGCTGACCGGGGACGAGGCCAACGCCGACGACTGGCGGATGGCGGAGATCCCGGCGGCCAACGGGCACGGGACCGCGCTGGGCCTGGTGACCGTGTACGGGACGCTGACCGACGGGTCCGAGCGGCTGATCTCGGCCAAGACCCTGCAGCTGGCCCGCACCGGCCAGGGACGGTTCACCGACGTGGTCCTCGGCTTCCCGCTCGAGTTCGGGCTCGGCGTCGGCCTGTCCGGCCCGGAGGGGCACTTCGGCCCCAACCCGGCCGCGTTCGGGCACGACGGCTTCGGCGGGTCGGCGGTCGGCGCCGACCCCGAGGCCGGGGTGGCGTTCGCCTACGTGATGAACCGGATGGGCATGAACCTGGTGGACGACCCGCGCAAGATGGCGCTGATCGACGCCGTGTACCGCAGCCTGGCCGCCCGCTAGGCCGAGCCGGGTCAGTCGGCGGGCTCGGGGACCGGCCTCGCGTCCGCGTCCTGCGGACCGGCCAGGCTGGCGTGCCGCAGCGACGGGAACAGCGCGCCGAGCAGCAGGGCGCCGCCGACGCAGGCCAGCCCGCCGCTGACCACGGAGACCGTCAGCGAGAACAGCTCCGCCACGATCCCGGCCTCGACGTTGCCCAGGGCCGGGGCGGTGTTGACCTGCGCCAGGTAGAGGCTGCTCAGCCGGCCGCGCAACCGGTCCGGAGCGTAGATCTGCAGCAGCGCGTTGCGCAGGATCTCGGAGATCATGTCGCCCATGCCGGCCAGCGCGAGGAAGGCCAGCGCGACCGGCAGGCTGCGGGTCAGCCCGAAGCCCACGATGGCGCCGCCCCACACGATGCCCGCCGCGATGATCACTATCCCCGGCCGCCGGACCCGGCCGGTCCACCCGCTGCTCGCCGCGCCGATGATGGCGCCGAGCCCGGGGGCGGCGACCAGCAGGCCGAACGTGGCCGAGCCGCCGTGGAAGTGCTGGCTGGCCAGGGCCGGGAACAGCGCGGCGGGCATCCCGAAGATCATCGCGTTGGTGTCGATGAGCAGCATGCCGCCCAGCACGCCGCTGTGCCAGACGTAGCGGAAGCCCTCGGCCAGCGAGCGGAACCCCGGCCGCAGCGCCCGCACCGTGGGCGGCAGCGGCCGCACGAACAGCAGGGCGACGGTGCACGCCGCGAAGCACGCCACGGCGACGCCGTAGCACGCGGGCAGGCCGGGCCCGGCGATCAGCAGGCCGGCCAGCGCGGGCCCGGCCAGGTTGCCGAGCTGGTTGCCCATCCCGTTCAGGGCCGCGGCGGCGGGCATCCGGGACGGGCCGACCAGCGCCGGGGTGGCGGCCGTCCCCGCGGGCGCCCCGAGGCCCTGGAGCAGCCCGATCGCCAGCATGATCACGTAGATCGCCCACACCGCGGGATGCCGCAGCAGGCTGTTGACCAGCAGCGCGCCCGCCAGCAGGGCCTGCGGCAGCACGGTCGCCAGCAGCAGCGCGCGGCGGTCGTGGCGGTCCGCGAGCATCCCCCCGGCCAGCAGGCTGACCAGCATGCCGAGGCTGGCGGTCAGGGTGAGCAGGCCGACCGCCAGCGGCGAGTGCGTCAGCGTGTAGACCTGCCAGCTGGCCGCGGTGGTGGCCACCACGTCCCCGGCCGACGCCATCAGACGGCCCGAGTACAGCCAGCGGAAGTCACGGCTCTCCCGCAGCGGCGCCACGTCGATGACGATCTGCCCGATGCGCATGCCGCTCCGATACCTGACGTGCCCCGCGGGTGCCCCGCGTCCGCCCCGCGTGAGCACAATGCCCGGGCAGCTTACCGGCTGGCCGCTGGCGACCGGACGCCCCGGCGGGCGCCAGCGCAGGTCATCCGCGGCAAATCGGTTGGACAGGCCGGTGCGCGGACCGACAGGGTGGGCCTGAAGGACGTGCGCAGTGAGCGGACAGGGGGTAGCCGTGGCCCGGCTTCTCGACGTGGTCTTCGATTGCCGTCATCCGGCGTCCCTGGCGCGGTTCTGGGCCGCGGCGCTGGACGGCCATGCCGTCGCGCCGTATGACGAGGCCGAGCTGGCCCGGCTGCGGGCCAGCGGGATCGACGACCCGGAGGACGACCCGACGGTCCTGGTCGAGCCGTCGCCGGGCAGCGGCCCGCGGCTGTGGTTTCAGCGCGTGCCCGAGGCCAGGCAGGTTAAGAACCGCGTTCACCTGGACCTGGCCAGCGCTGACGTCGGCGCCGAGGTGGAGCGCCTGACCGGGCTCGGCGCGCGGGTGCTGGCCGAGCCGGGGCGATGGGTGACGATGGCGGACCCGGAAGGCAACGAGTTCGATGTCACGCCGGGCTAGGGCCCTGCCGTGCTAGCCATCCTGCTGTCCCTGGTCTCCGCGGCGGGCTACGGCAGTTCGGACTTCGCGGCCGGCCTCGCGACCCGCCGCGCGAGCGTGATCCGGGTCACCCTGCTGGCCGAGGGGGTCAGCGTGGCCGTGGTGGGGGTGGCGCTGGCGCTGACCGGTGCTGACCTGCCCAGCCCGCAGGCCGTGGCCTGGGGCTCGGCGGCGGGCCTGGCGGGCGTGGCCGGGGCGCTGGCGCTCTACCTCGGGTTCCGGCACGCGGCGTTCAGCGTCGCGGCGACGCTCAGCGCGGTGGGGTCCGCGGGATTCTCGGTGCTGGCCGGGCTGCTGCTGGGGGAGCGGCCGACGGCGCTGGCCCTGATCGGGATCGCCCTGGCCCTGCCCGCCATCGCGGGCGTGTCCGCGAGCGCGGGCGTGCCCGAGGGCGAGGAAGCGGCGGGCGCGTCGCCACCATCCCCCGGAAAATCGGCCATAACGGGCCGGCGGCGGGTGCCGGCCGGCGTGAGCTACGGCCTGGTCGCGGGGGCCTGCTTCGCGCTGCTGTTCATCGGGCTCAACCAGGCCGGTTCCGGCAGCGGCCTGTGGCCGGTGTTCTGCAGCCAGGTCGCGGCGCTCCTGGCGGTCGGCTGCGTCGCCGCGTTCACCGGGGACCTTCGCCTGCCCGAGGCGCGCGGCGGACGGCCGGCCGCCGTCGCGGGCCTGACCGGGGGGCCGGGCACGATCTTCTACTTCGTCGCCACGCACCACGGCCTGCTCGCCGTGACGGCCGTGATCACCTCGCTCTACCCCGCGGTGACGATCATGCTCGCCCGGGTGATGCTGGGGGAGCGGCTGACCGCGATCCGGCTGGCCGGGCTGTCCCTGGCGGCGGCCTCCGTCGCTCTCATCGCCGTCGGCGGCGCCGGCGGCGCCGGGTAGGCGGGGTGCGGGCGCGCGCCTGCTTACACTGGAGTCGCCGGCCCGCGACGGGCTGGCCTCGGGTACACCGCGGAGGCCGTGATGGTCGCCTGGCTTGTCGGCGCGGTAACGCCGCTGATCAGCTACTGGCTGCCCGCGGGCCACGCCGCTACCTCGCCGTCCGCGTCCGGCCTGATGGCCCTGGCCGCGGTCGCGCTGACCGGCATGCTCGTCGCCTTCCTCGCGCACGGCGCCAGGATCGCGGCGGCGGTCACCGCGCGCCCGCTGATCCGGGCCGCGACGCTGCGCGAGAAGTCCTGGTCGGCGGCGTTCCAGCGGCAGCTCAATCCCGATGCGGCGGGCCGGGCCCGGCCCCGGGCTCCCTCGGCGGCCCCGGCGGCCGCCTGACGATCCGCCTGCCCGGCTGATCTCCGTGCGGTAGCCGCGTGCCGTGACCCGTACCGCGACCTGAGTTCCGTAGCCCGGAGCCGTTCCCGCGGTGCCGGCCCGCGCCGCACGCGCCTGCCCGCACGGCTCGTTTCTCGCGGCCGTCTCCAGCTGTCATCCCGTTCTGCACACCGCTGGAGGGTTCCGGTCATGTTCACTCTTCTCGGCGTCGTCGTCGGCGCCGCTTACCACGTCGTGTCGGCTTTCGCCCAGGTGCTGGCCCCGCTGCCGGTGGGCCTGGCCACCGCGGCGGCCATCGTCGTGTTCACCCTGGCCGTGCGGCTGCTGCTGCTGCCGCTCAGCTACTACGCGATCCGGGGCCAGGCCAGCCAGGCCCGGCTGGCTCCGGAGATCCAGGCGCTGCGCCAGCGGCACGCCGGGCAGCCGGAGCGGCTGCAGCGGGAACTGGCCGCGCTGTACCGGCGGGAGGGTACCGGGATGTTCGCCGGGTACCTGCCGCTGCTGCTGCAGTTGCCGTTCCTCAGCGTCATGTACGCGCTGTTCCGGTCCGGCACCATCGGCGGCCAGCCGAACGGCCTGCTCAGCCACGACCTGTTCGGCGCGCCGCTGGGCAGCCACTGGCTGAGCGGGCCCGGGCCGCTCAGCGCCCAGGGCGCGGTGTTCCTCGGGCTGTTCGCGCTGCTGGCCGTGGCGGCCTGGCTGGCCGCGCGCGTCGCCCGGAGGCTGGCCGCGCGGCAGGCCCCGGCGGCCGAGGCACCGGACCGGGCGGTCAAGGCATCCGGCCGGCCGGCTCGCCGGCTGTCCGGGCGCCGCCGGCCGCCGGGCATCCGGGCGGGCCGTCCAGCCCGCGACGCCCGGCGGCGCGCCGGCTGGCTGGTCCGCGCGCTCCCGTACACGACCCTCGTCATCGCCGCGGTCATGCCGCTGGCGGCCGGGCTGTACCTGCTGACCACGACCGCGTGGGCCGCCGCGGAGCGCGCGGTGCTCGGCCCGCGGGTACGGCGGCATGTACGCACGCCATCGCGTTCGGCATGATGAAGGCAGCAGCGAGGAGGACACCCATGCATCAGCCGCCCATCCCGCACGTCGCCAGCGAGGACCCGGAAGTAGCCGAGCTGATCACCTCCGAGGCCGAGCGCCAGTTCCAGAAGATCCGGCTGATCCCCTCGGAGAACTACGTGTCGGCGGCGGTGCTCGAGGCCTCGGGCACCGTGCTGACCAACAAGTACTCGGAGGGCTACCCGGGACGCCGGTACTACGAGGGCCAGCAGTTCATCGACCCGATCGAGACGCTGGCCATGCGGCGGGCCGAGGCGCTGTTCGGCGTCGACCACGCCAACGTCCAGCCGTACTCGGGGTCGCCGGCGAACCTCGCCGTCTACCTCGCGTTCCTGCAGCCGGGCGAGACCGTGATGGGGATGGCGCTGCCGATGGGCGGGCATCTCACGCACGGCTGGGGGGTGTCGGCCACCGGCAAGTGGTTCCGGTCGGTGCAGTACGGGGTCCGGGCCGACACCGGGCGGGTGGACCTGGACCAGGTGCGGGACCTGGCCCTGGCCGAGCGGCCCAAGCTGATCTTCTGCGGCGGCACCGCGATCCCGCGCACGATCGACTTCCCGGCCTTCGCCGAGATCGCGGCCGAGGCGGGCGCGGTCCTCGTGGCCGACATCGCGCACATCGCGGGCCTGGTGGCCGGCGGGGCGCATCCCAGCCCGGTCGGCCACGCCCCGGTGATCACGACCACGACGCACAAGACGCTGCGCGGCCCGCGCGGCGCCATGATCATGACGACCGCCGAGTACGCGTCCCAGGTGGACAAGGCGGTCTTCCCGGGCCTGCAGGGCGGCCCGCACAACCACACCACGGCGGCGATCGCCGTGACCCTGCGGGAAGCCGCCGAGCCCGCGTTCCGCGACTACGCGCATCAGGTCGTCGCGAACGCCAAGGCGCTGGCGGCAGCGCTGCTCGACCGGGGCTACGCCCTGGTCTCCGGCGGCACCGACAACCACCTGATCCTGATCGACCTGACCCCCCAGGGCATCGCGGGCAAGCCCGCCGCGAAGGCCCTGGACCGGGCCGGCATCGAGGTGAACTACAACACGGTCCCGTTCGACCCGCGCAAGCCGTTCGACCCGTCCGGGATCAGGATCGGCACGCCGGCCATCACCACCCGGGGCCTGGGCGAGCCGCACATGGCGCAGATCGCCGCCTGGATGGACGAGGCGATCACCGCCGCGACCAAGGACGACGAGGCGGCCATCGAGCGGATCGCCGGCGAGGTCCGCGAGCTGCTGGCCGGGTTCCCGATGCCCGGCTGGGCCTAAGGCAAACCAGGCCGGGACGGGGCCGGACGGCCCCGTCCCGGATGGCTCAGCGCGGCTTTAGTTGCTGATCGTGCTGGACGGCTTGCGCCACTGGATCGTCGGCAGCATGGCCTCGGGGCGGACCCGGTGCACGTACCGCTTGGTGATCTCGAACAGCGACTCGATCAGCGTGTCCGACAGCAGGTGCGGCTCGAGGCCGAGCCCGACCAGCCCGGTGTGCACCACGTTGTAGTGGTGGTTCTCGAGCTCGACGCGGGGGTTCTCGACGTACTCGACCCGGACGGCGTCCGGGCTCGCCTTGACGATCGTGTCGGCGATCTGCTGCAGCGACATGAACTCGGTGATCTGGTTGAACACCCGGAACTCGCCCTTGTTGGCGGGGGTCTCGCAGGCCAGCTGGATACACCGGACCGTGTCCCGGATCTCGATGATGCCGCGGGTCTGGGTGCCGTTGCCGTAGATGGTCAGCGGCGTGCCGAGCACCGACTGGATGACGAAACGGTTCAGCACCGTGCCGAACACCGCGTCGTAGTCGAACCGGGTCGCGAGCCGGTCGTCCAGGGCCGTCTCCGGGGTCTGCTGGCCGTAGACCACGCCCTGGTTCAGGTCGGTCGCGCGGATGCCCCAGATCCGGCAGGCGAACTCGATGTTGTGACTGTCATGCACCTTGGACAGGTGGTAGAAGGAGCCCGGCCGCTTGGGGAACAGCACCCGGTCCCGGCGGCCCTTGTGCTCGACGTCGAGCCACCCCTCCTCGATGTCGATGTTGGGCGTGCCGTACTCGCCCATCGTGCCGAGCTTGACCAGGTGGATGTCCGGGTTGATCTCGGCAATGGCGTAGAGCACGTTCAGGTTGCCGACCACGTTGTTGACCTGCGTGTAGACGGCGTGCTTGCGGTCCGCCATCGAGTACGGCGCGGCCCGCTGCTCGGCGTAGTGGACGATCGCGTCCGGGGCAAAGTCCCGCACCATGTGATAGGTGAAGTCGGCGTCGCACAGGTCGCCCACGTAGCTGGCGATGGTCTTCCCGGTCAGCTCCCGCCACGCCGCTGTCCGCGCTCGCAACGACTCGATCGGCACCAGGCTGTCCACGCCCATCTCATGGTCATAACCCCGCCGCGCGAAGTTGTCCGCCACGGCGACGTCGTGACCGACCTGCGAGAGGTGCAGCGCCGTCGGCCACCCGAGGTAGCCGTCTCCGCCCAACACCAAGACCTTCATGATCGTGCTCCTGCCTTGTCCGTAGCTGTCGTTGCTTTATACCTGACTTAGCTGACAACGGCCTTCAAACTGCCTGAAACGCCCGGGTTGCGCCGAGGCATCGTGGCGGCGGCCGCCCCGGGACCAAAGGCGCGCCGCTGACCTGGAGAACATGCAACAAAGCCCTCCACAGGCTCCCGTACTGTATACCTGATACCTGACTTACCACCCGCAGGCCCATAGTCAGCCAAGGACACCTATGACGCTGGTATCGCCCAAGAATGCCGAAGCCATGTGGCGCCTGGTTCCCGGACCGCTGCGGCGCAGGCTCCGCACCCAGGGCGGCCGGCGGCTGATCCGCTTCGCGCCCGCGGCGGTACTGGCCTTGTGCGCGACCCAGCTGACCTACTTCATCTGCCAGGTGGCGCACGTGACGGCCGGGATCGCCGGGGCGGCCGGATGGCTGGCCGGGGCGGTCGTGAGCTACGTGGTCAGCAGGTGGGCCTGGGAGCGCACCGGCCGGCCGCACCTGGTCAAGGAGACGCTGCCGTTCGTGGCGATCTCCCTGTGCGTCGGGGTGGTGCTGACCGCCACGAGCAAGCTCGCCCACTACTGGGCCCGCGAGCTCGGCCTGCACGGCGCCAAGGAAGTGCTGTTCGCCCAGGGCCTGTACCTGCTGGCCAACTGCGTGACGTTCGTCATCAGGTTCCTGATCTTCCACAATGTCCTGTTCGCCGACCGCGAGTCCTCCGGCGCGGTGCGCGGCGCCGCCTCGGACGTGCCCGCGGGACGGGTCTAGCGGGACCGGTCCGCGGACGCTAGAGCGCCGGTCGACTGGCGGGGAATCGGGTCAGCGAATACGACTGACAGAGTTCCCCGCTAACCGGAAAATCACGCCTGCGTGGCGTCCCCGCCGGAGATACCCTGACTAATCAGATCATAGGCATTTATGCCGGGATTGCCCGGATTCTGGGAGTCCTCAGGGATGCCGGGAAGGCGCGTTCCAGTTACCTGACCGGCACTCTAGTCGCGCGCCCGCGCGGCCCCCGGCTCGCGGGCGATGATCCGGTCGGCTAACTGGCCGGGCGCGGCAGGCCCGTGGTCCGCCGGCCGGGCCGCGGGCTCCCGCCGCCGGCGGCGCTCCCGCCACCAGGTCCCGAAGACGACCTTGGCGAAGCTCAGCGCGTAGAGGGCGTTGTTCCCCTTCTTGCTCTTGCCGACCTGGCGGCGGTGAATCGTGGCGGGCCGCTCGGCCACCCGGAACCCGTGCGTGATCACGCCGATCAGCAGCTCGGACGCCTGGTACTGCGGCTGCTCGAGGAGGACCGCGCCGGTCACCTCGGCCCGCATGGCGCGCAGCCCGAAGGTGGTGTCGGTGATCCGCTGGCCGGTCAGCACGCTGATGGTGAGCGCGAAGACCCGCACGCCCAGCTTCCGCACCGGGTCCTTGGTCTCCTCGCTGCCGAGCGTCCGCGAACCGGTCACGAAATCCGCCTGGCCGGCCAGGATCGGCGCGATCAGGCTGTCGATCTCGGCCGGGTTGTACTGGCCGTCGGCGTCGGTGGTCACGATGTAGCGCGCGCCGCCCTCCCGGGCGAGCCGGTAGCCGAGCCGCAGCGCCGCGCCCTGGCCCCGGTTGACCGGCACGTCGCAGACCAGCGCGCCGGCCTCCCTGGCCTCCTTGATGGTGGCGTCGACCGAGCCGTCGGAGACGACGATCGGCACGGCGTCCAGGCCGCCCACGGTGGCGGGCAGGTCCTCGACGACCGGGCCGATCGCGCCTTCCTCGTTGAAGGCAGCGATCACGATGGCGACCGGCGGCAGCCTGGTGGCCCGGTCGCCGAACTCCTCGGTGAACGCCCGGACCGCCGCGCTGTCGATGGCCTCGTCGTCGCTGACTTGAGCGGTCACTTTGCCTCCGAGAATTCTGGCCAGACGGTGGACAGGCCGGACTTGAGGTCGTGCGCCGGCCGGTAGCCCAGGGCGCGCGCGGCGGAGATGTCCACGATCACGGCGGGCATCTCGCCCGGCTTGGCCGGAACGTACTGCACCGGGATCTCGGCCCCGGTGACCCTGCGGGCCGCGTCGACCATGTCGTTCACCGACACCGACTCGCCGCCGCCGAGGATGAGCGACCCGGTGAACCCGGCCCGCCACGCGGCGAACAGCCCGGCCACCACGTCGTCCACGTGGACCAGGTCCCTGACCTGGGTGCCGTCGCCGTACACCTGCACCCCGGTGCCATCACGCGCCGCCCGCATCAGCCGCGGAACGAAGCTGTCCTTCTCCTGCATGCCGGGGCCGTAAACGTTGGAGAACCGCAGCGAGCACCCGGTCATGCCGTAGCACGCCGCGTACGCGCCGATCAGCATCTCGGCGGCCGCCTTGGTGGCACCGTAGGGCGTGAGCGGCCGGAGCGGGATCCGCTCGTCGATGGTGGCGCGGCCGACGTCTCCGGTCACCGCGTTCGTGGAGGCGAACAGGAACGTGGAAACGCCGCAGACCCGGGCTTGCTCCAGCAGCGCCGCGGTGGCCTCCACGTTCACCCGGTAGGTGGCCGCCGGGTCCTCGATGGACTTCAGCACCCGGGTGACCGCGGCCAGGTGGATGATGACGTCAGTCCCGGGGCGCACGGCCTCGGCCACGACAGACGGATCGCACAGGTCCCCGATGACCGTGCGCACGTCGCCCCCGGGCGCTGGCCGCTGGTCGGCCACGGTGACGTCGGCGCCGTCGTCGAGCAGCGCGCGCACCACGCGCCGCCCGATGAAGCCCGACCCGCCGGTCACGAGCACCCGGGAAGGACCGGCCGCCCTCATGGACGCTCCATTCACGTGAGTTGTCATGTGCCACCTTGCTGTTAGGGTCTAACGGTTCGGCATGCGACGATCCTCAGAGGGAGATTCAAAAAAGCTGAACGTCTCCCGGGCGCGCGGCCGTGAGCCCCGGGGCTCGCGTGTGCGCTTCTGCCGTGGACGAGCCGGAGATGCGCCTGGCTAGTGTATCGGCGGACCCGGATAGGTCGGCCCGCGAACGCCAAGTCGTTTGTCCTGGTCAGTTGGTGATGGCACCGATCTGCCGAGATCCGGTTCCCGGCCGAGGAGGTGAGGGCACGGTGACATGGCCCAGCGAGGCGCCGCGCGAGGCACAGCCGACCGAGGCGGAGTCGTACCGGATCCTGCGTTCCCGGATCGACCTGTCCCGCCTGCCCCAGCACAGCCGCGACGTCACCGAGCGGGTCATCTACGCCACGGCCGACTTCGACTACGCCACCGACCTGGTCTGTGACGAGGAAGCGCTGGCCGTGGCCGTGGACGCGCTCGCGGCGGGCGCCCCCGTCGTGGCCGACGGCGCCATGGTCGCGGCCGGGATCACCGGCGGCCCGGTCGTGTGCAAGATCGGCGAGCCGCTGACCGCGCGGCTGGCCAGGACGGCCGGCATCTCCGTGCCCGCGGCGGCGATCCGGCTGGCCTTCGGCGAGGTGGGCCCGGGGGCGGTGTGGGTGGTGGGCGGCGCGCCCGCGGCGCTCACCGAGATCCTGACCAGGGGGGTCGAGCCGGGGTTCGTCATCGGCATGCCGGCCGGGTTCGTCGCGGCCGCCGCGGCCAAGGACGCGCTGCGGGCCAGCGGGATCCGCTCGGTCAGTAACGTGTCGGAAAAGGGCGGCGCGGCCGCCGCGGCGGCCGCGCTCGAGGCCCTGCTGCGCTCGGCCGTGGCCGTGAAGGGGTCGCGCGCGGGCTGGGGGGCGGGCGGCGATCCCGCCGGGACCGTGCCCCTCCCGACCGCGGACCCATGACCGGACCAGGCGCGCGAGGACGGCGATGAACGAGCATTCCTATCCCGATGAGCAGCGGGCGCCCAGGCAGGACGCCACGAGCCTGCTGGACGACGTGCGCGCCGCGATCGGGCCGCCGGATTCCGCGGCGATGGCGGCCGCCCGGGAGCGGCTGGACCGGATGACCAAGCCGCCGGGCTCGCTCGGCGCGCTGGAGGAGGTGTCGGTCCGCCTGGCGGGCCTGGCGGGCTGCTGCCCCCCGCCGATGCCCGAGCCGGCCGCGGTCGCGATCTTCGCGGGCGATCACGGCGTGCACGCGCAGCGGGTCACCCCGTGGCCGCAGGAGGTCACCGCGCAGATGGTCGCCAACTTCCTGGCCGGCGGCGCGGTGGTGAACGCGTTCGCGGCGCAGGCCGGGGCCGAGGTCGTGGTGGTGGACGTCGGGGTCCGCGCCGAGCTCGACCACGTTCCCGGGCTGCTGCCGCGCAAGATCGCCCCCGGCACCGCGGATTTCACGGCGGGCCCGGCCATGACCCGCGAGCAGGCCGAGGCCGCGATCGCCGTCGGGACCGAGGTGGCCCGCGACCTGGTCACGGCGGGTAACCGGTGCCTGCTCACCGGCGACATGGGGATCGCCAACACCACGGCGTCCGCCGCGCTGGTCTGCGCGTTCACCGGGCTCGGCCCCGCCGAGGTGACCGGCCGCGGCACCGGGATCGACGACGAGACCTACGCCAGGAAGGTGGACGTGGTGGCCCGCGGGCTGGCCCTGCACCAGCCGGATCCGGCCGACCCGGTCGGCGTGCTCGCGGCGTTCGGCGGCTTCGAGCACGCCGCGCTGGCGGGCTTCATCCTGGGGGCCGCGGCCCTGCGCGTGCCCGTGATCCTGGACGGCGTGATCGCGGGCGCCGCCGCCCTGGCCGCCGTGGCGCTGGCGCCCGGCGCGGCCGACTGCTGCCTGGCCGGCCATCGCAGCGCGGAGCCCGGGCATGCGGCTACGCTCGATCACCTGGGCCTGCAGCCGCTCATCGATCTCGGGCTGCGGCTCGGCGAGGGAACCGGGGCCCTGCTCGCGCTGCCGATCGCGGCGAGCGCGGTGCGGGCGCTGCGGGAGGTCGCGACGTTTGACTCGGCCGGGGTGACGGACAAGGGGTGACCGGCCGGGCCGCCCGCGCCGGGCCGGAGAAGGAGCGCGGACGTTCATGGCCGGCACCGACCACGCGCCGTACCTGCTCGCGCTCCGGCTGGCCGGGCGCCGCGTGACCATCATCGGCGGCGGCGCGGTGGCCGCCCGGCGGATTCCCGCGCTGCTGAACTCCGGAGCCGACGTGGTCGTCGTCTCACCGGAGCTGAGCCCTCCGGTGGCACAGCTGGCCGCGGCCGGCCGGATCCGCTGGGTCACCGGCGCGGCTACGCCGCCGGCGACTGCGCGGGCTCCTGGCTGGTCGGCGCGTTCGCGAGCGACCCCGAGGTCAACGCCGCCGTCGCCGCCGAGGCCGACGCCGCGGGGGTGTGGTGCGTCCGGGCCGACGACGCGGCCGCCTCCCGGGCCTGGACCCCGGCTTCCGGGCGGGCCGGAGACGTGCACGTCGGGGTGGTGACCGGCAGCCCGCGGCAAAGCTCCAGAATCCGCAACGCGATCGTGGCGGGGCTGGCCTCCGGCGCCATCGCCCCGTCTGGTCCCGGGGCATCTCGCGGCGGCGAGCTGCGCGGCGGCGTGGCGCTGGTCGGCGGCGGGCCCGGCGACCCGGGGCTGATCACGGTGCGCGGCCGCCAGCTGCTCCAGGAGGCGGACGTCGTGATCGCCGACCGGCTCGCCCCGCGGTCATTGCTCGCCGAGCTGGCGCCGGACGTGGAGATCATCGACGCGGCCAAGGTTCCCCGGGGCACGGCCATGCCGCAGGAGCAGATCAACGCGCTGCTGGTCTCCCGCGCCCGGGCCGGACGGTTCGTCGTCCGGCTGAAGGGCGGTGACCCGTTCGTCTTCGGCCGCGGCGCCGAGGAAGTCCTCGCCTGCCTGCGGGCCGGGATCGCGGTCACGGTCGTCCCCGGCGTGTCGAGCGTCGCCGCCGTGCCGGCCGCGGCCGGCGTGCCGCTGACGCATCGCGGGATCGCGCAGGAGTTTTACGTGGTCTCCGGGCACGTCGCGCCGGGCGATGACCGCTCGGGGGTGGACTGGCCCGCGCTCGGGTCATCGCCTGCGACGCTGGTCTTCTTGATGGCTACCGAGCATTTGCAGGTCATAGCCGATACGCTAATGCGACACGGACGTTACCCGCGGACCCCGGTTTCCGTTATCTCGGACGGTACCCTGCCCTCGCAGCGCACAATTAACACAAGACTGGAAACTGTAGCCCGCGATGCCGCCCGGGCCGGCCTGGGGCCTCCGGCGGTCGTGGTGGTGGGAGAGGTCGTGACCATCTCCGAGCAGATCGCTGAGCTTTGCGGCGGCCTGGCTGGTTCGCCGCGGTGGGGAACGTTCGCGCCCGATGGTGCCCCGGATGAGGTGATATCCGCCGCGCGGGGCGGCGGACCCGGTGAGGAGGGAGGCTCCGGCTGCGGCAGTCCGCCGACGCCCGGAGCCGTAGCGGATGACTGAGGGACCGGGCGTGACCGCGGCGTCGGTGCCGCCCGGTGGTGGCGACGCCGGCGGCGCCCAACCCGGGGGCACGGTGCCCGGTCCCGGGGCCGAGCCCGCGGCGAGCCCGCCGGCTGCCGGGCGGCCCGGGTCCGGCCGAGGAGGTCGAGCCGCACGTCCGGGTGGACGGCCGCAGGCTCGAGTCGGCCCTGCTGACGCTCAGGCACGCAATCGTCGAGGTGCCGCTGATCCTGGAGGCCCCGGGCGTCGAGGAGGCGCGGGCGGAACGGCGCAAGCTGCTCAGCCAGATCGATGACTACCTGCTCCCGCGGGTGCGCCAGTCCGGGGCGCCCGTCCTGGTGGCCCTGGTCGGGTCCACCGGTGCGGGCAAGTCGACGCTCATGAACAGCCTGGTCGGCGCCCAGGTCAGCAACACCGGCACGCGCCGGCCCACGACCAACAGCCCGGTGCTGGCCTGCCACCCCAGCGACGCCCGGTGGTTCGCCGAGAACGTCTTCCTGCCGACCCTGCCGCGGGTGCGGCAGCAGGGCCTGGCCATGCCCGGGCGGGACGGCCTGCTGGTACTGGCCGAGAACGAGGGCATGCCCGAGGGCATCGCCCTGCTGGATACGCCCGACATCGACTCCGTCGTCCAGGCGCACCGGGAGTTCGCGCACCAGTTCCTCGACGCGTCGGACCTGTGGCTGTTCATGACCAGCGCCGCTCGCTACGCCGACGCGGCCGTGTGGGAACTGCTGCAGCAGGCCAGGGACCGGGACGCGTCGCTGGCGATCGTGCTGTCCCGGGTAGCACCGGCCTCGGCCCGGCAGCTCAGCGCGCACTTCGGCGCGATGCTGGAGGCCAACGGCCTGGCCGGGGTGCAGCGTTTCATGATCGCGGAGACCGTCCTCACCGACGGCATGCTGCCCCCCGAGATCTACGCGCCCGGTGCGCAGCTGGCTCGATGACACGTCGGCCCGGCAGGAGCGGCGGGTCGCGGTGCTGACCCAGACCATGTCGGGAGTGCTCGACACCTTCCGCGCCCGGGTCCCCGACCTGGCCGCGCAGGTGGACAACCAGCTGGCCTTGCGCTCGGAGTTGCGGTCGCAGGCCAGCAGTTCCTTCGAGACCGGGCTCGCCGAGTTCGACGAGGCGACGCGGAACGGCTCGCTGCTGCGGGGCGAGATCCTGGCCCGCTGGCAGGACTTCACCGGAACCGGGGACCTGCTGCGCATGCTGGAGGTACGCCGCAGCGGCCGGCCCGCCGGCCGCTCCCGCAAGCGGCGCGTCCCGGCCCGGGCCGAGGCGCTCAAGGCCGCGGTACATGACGGGCTGGAGACGCTGGCCGCCGCGCTCGCCGACCGCGCTGCGGAGGACACGGTCGCCAAGTGGCAGCAGCACGAGGCGGGCGCCGCCTTAATCCGGGATGTCGCCGCCGCGGACGCGGCCAGCCAGGCGGGCCTGGCCCCGTTCGAGATCCTCGCGGGGCTGGACGACTTCATCCCGTCGGGCCAGGCCAGCGAGGCGCAGCCGGAGCCAGGGCCGACCGGCGCCGCCGCCCTGGCGCGATCATCGCCGGACCTGGCCACCCGATTGGCGAAGGCGATCAGCGCATGGCAAGATCACGTGATGGATCTGGTCCGGGCGGAGAACGTGACCAAGCGGTCGGTGGCTCGGGTGGTCTCCTTCGATGAGGAGTCGCTCGCGCTCGTGCTCACGATCGGCATGCTCGGATACGGCGCGGGCGGCGTGGCGGTGACCGAGGGCACCAGCGCCGTGCCGCAGCGCCTGCTCACCACGCTGTTCGGCGCGGGACCGCTGCGTGACCTCGGCGCGCGGGCCCGCCTGGACCTGCACGACAAGATCAGCCTGCTGTTCGGCGAGGAGATGCGGCGCTTCACCCAGATCATCAACGCCGCCGGGGCGCCGGATGAGAACGCGGCGCCGGCGCTGCTCCAGGCCGCCGAGGCGCTGGAGGCGGCACGATGACGGCCAGCGGACCCCCGTGGCAGATCTTCGGTTCGGACTCGGCGGAACCCGAGACCGCCGAGCCCGCGAAACCGGCGCCAGAACGCATCGCTCCGGCCAAGACCTGGCCGACCGGATCGGCCAAACCCGGGGTGGCGACGCCGGGGCTGGCCAGGGCGGCCCAGGCCAAGACCGCGCCGACCAAGGCCCGGCCGCCGTGGGAGGTGCCGGGCAAGGCCGAGGCCGGCCGAGGCCGGGCCGGCCACGGCGGCCCCCCCGTGGGAGGTGCCGGGCAAGGCCGAGGCGGCCGAGGCCGGGCCGGCCACGGCGGCCCCCCGTGGGAGGTGCCGGGCAAGCCTGAACCGGTCCCGCCAGGCCCGGCCAAAGCCGCCCCGCCGTGGGAGCTGCCGGACGATGCCGGGCCGGCCAAGACGGCCCCGCCGTGGGACCCGCCGGAGATGCCGGCGGCCAAGACGGCCCGCCGTGGGACCGGCCACGGCCGAGCCGGTCAGGGCCGGGCCGCCGTGGCCCCGGCCGCCGGCGCCCGGGCCATCGACGGACGCGTTGTCGGCCCGGCTCACCGCGCTGGCCGGGCTGATCCCTATCGCGTCGGCTCGCAGCGGCCCCGGAGGGTTCAGCGAGGAACTGATCGGTGAGGCCGAGGAACTGGTGAACCGGGCCGACGAGCGGCTGCGGCTGTCGGCCGGCCATACCGTGGTGGCCCTGGCGGGCGGCACCGGCGGCGGCAAGTCCTCGCTCTTCAACTACCTGGCCGGCGCCGATTTCTCCGCCGTCGGGGTGACCCGGCCGGTCACCAGGGACGCGCACTCCTGCGTCTGGGGCGCGGCCGGCTCCGGGCCGCTGCTGGAATGGCTGGGCGTGCCGCGCAGGTACCGGTACGCGCGGGGGAGCGAGCTCGACGGCGGCGAGACCTCACTGAACGGGCTCATCCTGCTCGACCTGCCCGACCATGACTCCGTCGTCGGCGACGCGTCCGACCAGGTCGGCAAGCTCATCGGCATGGCCGACCTCATGGTGTGGGTGCTCGACCCGCAGAAGTACGCGGACGCATCGGTGCACCGGCACTACCTCGTGCCGCTCGCCAGCCACTCCGAGGTGATCGCCGTGGTGCTGAACCAGGCGGACCTGCTCAGCGCCGACGAGGTCGAGGAGTGCGCCAGCGATCTGCGCCGCCTGCTCGATTCCGAGGGGCTGCACGACGCCTCGCTGTGCGTCACCTCGGCAGTCACCGGCGCGGGCGTGGACCAGCTGCGCAAGCTGCTGACCGAGACGGTGTACGAGCGCAGGGCCATCGCCGCGCGGATCTCGGCCGACCTGGACGACGTGGCGGCGGAATTCGCGCCCTACGCCGCGGAGCCGGACGACGGGCCCGCTCCGGTCCGGAGCCGCCCGCGGGCCGAGACCGGTCACGCGCCCGGCGCCGCCCAGGGCGAGGCGGCCGAGGCCGGCCCGGGCACGCCCCGGGTGCCTGCGGGCGTCGTGGCGCAGCTGGTGGATTCCTTCTCGCGCGCCGTCGGCGTGTCGGCCGTGGCCGACACCCTGCAGAGCGCGCGCGAGCTGCGGGCCCTCGACTACGTCGGCTGGCCCATCGCCTGGCTGGCCGAACGGCTCACCGGCCGCGACCCGGTGCGCAAGGTCCGGCTCGGCAGGCTGTGGGCCGAGGTCAAGAGCATGACCTCGGGTCCCTCGGACGCACAGCAGGCGGAGATCGACCACGCGCTCACCAGGCTCGCCGACGAGGTCGGCGCGCCGCTGCCGAGGCCCTGGTCGCAGACGACCCGGTCGGCCGTGCGGTCCAGGGCCGCGGAGATTCCCGGCGCGCTGGGCACCGCGATGACCGAGTCGCTCCCGGACGAGAACAAGATCGCAAGCTGGTGGCGGCTCATCGGGGGCCTGCAAGGGCTGCTGCTCGGCGGCGTGGTCGTGGGCCTGGCGTGGATCCTGGCCTTGCTGATCTTCGGTGTCTTCCACGCCGCGGATAACGTGCCCCGGCTGTTCTCCGACGTGTCCCTGCTGCCCTGGGCCATCATCCTGACCGCGGCGTTCCTGGTGCTGGGCTGGCTGACCGCGTCGGGTTCCCGGAACGTGGTGCGCGCCGCGGCCGAGCAGGAGAGCGAGCGCGTGCAGGAGACGATGCGCGCCCGGATCGGTGACGTCGCGCGCGAGATGGTCATCGTCCCGGTGGAGCAGGAACTCGCCGAGTACGGTCGCTTCCGCGACGAGCTCCGCGTCGCGGCCGGCGGGTAGCCCGCGGGCCGTCAGGAGGCGCCGGGGAGCAGGCGCGGCTCGATCCGCTCTTCCCGGGCCTGGTTCCCCTCCCTGGTCACGCGGTACGCGCCCTTGCCGCGCACCTCGCTGACGGCCTCGGCGAATTCGCTCCCGCGGTAGACGATGCCGACGCCGTCGTCAGTCGCGTAGCCGGCGGGCAGTACCCCGGACCCGATGAGCTGCTGGAGCAGGGGACGGCGCTGCGGTTCGGAGTCATAGTGCACGCCCGCCGAGTACGGCACGAAGCCGAGCCCGTCGGTGACCGGCCGCAGGTCGGGACCGAAGGAGTCCGTGGTGCCGCCGAAGTGCCAGCACACCGACCCGGCTGACACGCCGGCCAGCACCACCCCGGCCTGCCAGGCCTCCCGGAGCGGCCGGTCCAGCCCGTGCAGCCGCCACACCGCCAGCAGGTTCGCCACGCTGCCGCCGCCGACCCAGACCACGTCCTGGCCCAGCAGCAGTGCCACGGGATCCGCGGTGCTCGGCATGGGGAACAGGTTCAGGTGGACGACGGTCATCCCGGCGGCCAGGCCCGCCTCGCTGAACAGGGCGTTGAACCACTGCTGGTCTCCGCCGGCGGTGCCGATGTGGCAGATCCGCGGGGCGCGCCCCGTGACGCCGGACAGCTCGACCGCGTGCTGGATCAGCGGGGCGAACTCGAACGCGGTGCGCGATCCCTGGCGCAGTCCGCCCGAGGTCGCCAGGATCGTGGGCCCGTCGGCTGGCATCCCCCGAATGTACCGAACCCGTCCCGCCCCGTCCGTCGCGGTGGCGGCGATCACCAGCCGGACGGGCGGCTGGGGCTGACGTTGGCGTTGGCGACGATCACCCGCCCGGCGGGCCCGCGGCCCCGAACGCGACGGTTGCGCCCAGGTGTAATGTTGTAATTACAAGAGAACGGAGCGAACGGGAGGTCACATGGAACCCGAATCAGACCTCGATGGTTACTCGAAGATAGTCGCCGGCGTCGCCGCCAAGCTCACGCCCAAGGTGGCCAGTCTCCGCGTACCGCAGGGCGGGCGAGGCAGAGACGGCGGGCGCGGCGGCGGCGAGGGCCTCGGCTCCGCCGTCGTCTTCACCGGAGACGGGTTCCTGCTGACCAATGCCCATGTCGTCGGGCGGTCCCAGAGCGGGACCGCGCTGTTCTCCGACGGCACCAGCGCGCCGTTCACCGTGGTCGGCTCCGACCCGCTGTCCGACCTCGCGGTCGTGCGCGCGGGCGGGGCCACGCCGCCACCCGCCGAGCTGGGCGAGGCGGACCGGCTCGTGGTCGGCCAGCTCGTGGTGGCCGTGGGCAGCCCGCTCGGCCTGGCCGGCTCGGTGACCGCGGGCGTGGTGAGCGCGCTCGGGCGGTCCCTGCCGACCCGCAGCGGGGCGGCGGCGCGGCTGGTCGAGGACGTGATCCAGACCGACGCCGCGCTCAACCCGGGTAACTCGGGCGGCGCGCTGGCCGACGCGCACTCGCGCGTGGTCGGCATCAACACGGCAGTCGCGGGCGTCGGGCTCGGCCTGGCGGTCCCGGTCAACGCCACCACCCGGCGGATCATCTCCGCGCTGATGCAGGACGGCCGGGTCCGCCGCGCCTACCTGGGGATCGTCAGCGTGCCCGCGCCGCTGCCGGCGCCGCTGCGGGAACGGTTCGACCGGCCGAACGGGCTGCGGGTGGCCGAGGTGGTGGCGGGCGGCCCGGCCGACCGGGCCGGCCTGAGGACCGGGGACCTGCTGATCAGCGCGGGCGGGCGCCCGGTGCAGAAGGCGCAGGACCTGCAGCGGCTGATGTTCGGCGAGGCAATCGGGCAGCCGCTGGCCATCACGGTAATGCGCAACGGCGCCCTGGTGGACGTGATTGCCCAGCCGTCGGAGCTCGTCGCGGCCTGACGTCCGCGAAGGCCGGCCTGCCCGGCCGTGGAGCGGAACAGTGAAGGGGAGTGGGGGCGGGGGCATCGCGGGGTTCCAGGGGTCACCCCCAAGGCCCCGGCATGGTCGCATGATGTCGGTTTTTGGTCATCGTGGGCGGGCTCGGAGCTTACTGCGGGGAGGTGCCCGCATCGTCGTGGTTGCCGGGGTAGAGCTCCTCCAGGAATGACCGCATGTCGTCGTAGGCGTGCGCTGCCGCTTCTGGTGCCTGGCCGGCCCGCACCTGGCGCAGCATGTCCGCAGACAGCAGGATGGCTTCCAGGTGTTGATCCCGTACTGCTTCGAGTCCTTCCAGCACCGCGATCAGCAGCGCGGTGCCGGGGGGCTCGATGGCGAACAGGATGCGGATGCTGGCGTCCGGTGCACCGGGCCGCAGTTCCATCAGGCCTGCTGGCCAGGCCTGCTGGCCTAGTTCCCGCTCCATCTGGGCGATGACATCCCGGAGGAGCCTGGCTTCCGCGGTACTGACCGCCTCGCCGCCGTCTTCTTCCGGCCGGCCGTCGTCGTCACCGGTCACGGGTGAGGCTGTGATGGTCTTGCGGGCCAGGAGGCTGGAATGCGCCGCGATATAGCTGGCCTTCAGGACTTCCTTGCGGGTCCGGGCGGCATCGACGCGCGCTTGCCGCCGCTGGGTGGCCTCTCCCAGCCGGTGCCTGGCCTCGATCACCCCCGGCAGCAGTCGCCGCGCCTCGGCTGCCTGCTGTTGCGCCGCGGCCAGTTTGCTCGCCGCCTGCGCCGCCTCCTGAGGCCTGGCTGCCTCCTGCGCGCGGCGGTGAATATCCTCGAGCTTCGCCTGTGCAGATTCCAGCTCAGCGACCTGATCCTGGATGTCCCTGACCAGGGTGGCCGCGTCGGCGGTGCGCCGGCGCAGGAGTTGCAGCCTTTCTAGGCCCTCCTGATAGGACCGGTCGAGGGCCTCGGCCAGAGCCCAGGGCCAGGAATCCGCCGTGGAGACCACCAGCGGGTCCCCGAGGCTGGCACCTTCGTTCATCAGCGCGGCGAGCGCCTGCCCCACGCGCATGGCGGCTGCCGGGTCGCTGCCGCTCAGGTCGGCCAGCCAGTCGTGGATCTCGCCGGACATCCGGAGCGCGTAGCCCGCGCCCGGAGCCGGGATCTGGCCCCCGGCGGCCCGGCGCCCGGTTACCACCGCACGCCGGGCGGTGGCATATGGCTCACCGGTCTGCGCCTTGCGCTTGCGGGCTGCCGCCTTGATCTTGTCGTGCGACATCGTGTCCTCTATCCGGCGGCGCCTGTCCCGGCGCCTGGCCACCGCGCAGAGTGATCACGATGGAAGGAAGAGATGATCCACGCAAGGGCTGCGCCGCTCTTGTCCTCATCGCTACCTCCAGCGCCGGGCTGGCGTAGCTCGGATCGGGCAGGCGTGGCTGCCAGTGCCAGCATACGCGCCAGTCCCAGGGGTGCCCGCCCGCATAGTCGCGCGTTCATTGTGGCCATGCTGGGCCAAGTCCGAGGGTGGTCAGGGTCCGGGTGGCGTCGCGGGCGTGGCGACGGCAGGCGCCGGCGGGGATGCTGTGCCAAGGCGTGCTCCTTGAGCTGGGCGTCACTATGCCGCGACCCCGGAGTCGCCCCTGGGCAAACGCAACAGCATCACACACGGTGCTGCCGATCCCGGCCGTTCATCCACAGGCGGCGCCGCGGCACGCACCGTGCCCACAGGGCCGCGTCTCGCGGCGGCCGGGCCGCGCCCGGGCCGGCGACCTTGGTGGGCAGACGGCGGCGCGGTGCCGCCGCGAAACCCAGGAGGATCGCGATGTTCAACGAGGCGCATGTGAGCCTGGTCGGCTACGTGGCCAGCGAGCCCAACTACCTCAGGGTCGGCGAGAACAGCATCCCGAAGCTGACCGTGCGGGTGTGCTGGACCAACCGCCGCCGGGACTCCGCGACCGGCGAGTGGATTGACGGCAACACGTCCTTCGTGAACGTGATCTGCTGGCGCCAGCTCGCCGACAACCTGTCCACCTGCCTGCGCAAGGGCGATCCGGTGCTGGTCAGGGGGCGGCTTGATGTCCGCTCGTTCGTCGGCCGGGACGGGGTGCGCCGGACCGCGGTGGACGTGGACGCCAACGCGCTCGGCCCCGACCTGAACCGCGGCGTGGCCGGCTTCCGGCGGGTCTGGCCGCCATCGGGCAAGACGGCGGATGAGCAGCAGGCGGTCGCGGGCCAGCCCGGTGACGGCGGCGAGATCGCGGCCGACGACGAGGCGCTGGCCGCCATGGCCGAAACCGGGCTGCCCTCCGGAGCAGAGGCCCCGGCCGGCGAGGACATGTTCGACGACAGCGCGATCGAGGCCCTGGCGCAGGAGGCGGACAGCGTCGCGGCCCCGTTCTGACTGAACCCGGGCTGGCCGTACCCTGAAGGCATGCCCGAATACATCTATCAGATGCGTGCTGTCCGGAAGTCGTACGGCGACAAGGTCGTGCTCGACAACGTGACTCTCGCCTTCCTGCCCGGCGCCAAGATCGGCGTGGTCGGGCCCAACGGCACCGGCAAGTCCAGCCTGCTGCGGATGATGGCCGGGAAGGAGCATCCGTCGAACGGCGAGGCCCGGCTGATGCCCGGGTTCACGGTGGGCCTGCTGGACCAGGAACCCGAGCTGGACGAGACCAAGACGGTGCTCGGCAACGTCGAGGACGGCGTTGCGGAGACCAAGGAACTGCTGGCGCGGTACAACGAGATCGCCGAGCAGATGGCGACGGACTACTCCGACGAGCTGCTCGAGGAGATGGGCAAGCTGCAGGAGCAGCTGGACCACCGGGAAGCGTGGGATCTCGACAGTCAGCTCGAGCAGGCGATGGACGCCCTGCGCTGCCCGCCGCCGGACGCCGACGTGCGCGTCCTGTCCGGCGGCGAGCGCCGCCGGGTGGCGCTGTGCAAGCTGCTGCTGCAGCAGCCGGACCTGCTGCTGCTCGACGAGCCGACCAACCACCTGGACGCCGAGAGCGTGCTCTGGCTGGAGCAGCACCTGGAGAAGTATCCGGGCACGGTGGTGGCGGTCACCCACGACCGGTACTTCCTGGACAACGTGGCCGGGTGGATCCTCGAGCTGGACCGCGGCCGCGCCTACCCCTACGAGGGCAACTACTCCACCTACCTGGAGACCAAGGCGGCGCGGATCAAGGTGGAGGGCCAGAAGGACGCCAAGCGCCGCAAGCGGCTGGAGGAGGAGCTGGAGTGGGTCCGCTCCAGCCCCCGGGCGCGCCAGGCCAAAAGCCGCGCCCGGCTGCAGCGGTACGAGGAGATGGCCGCCGAGGCCGACAAGAACCGCAAGCTGGACTTCGAGGAGATCCAGATCCCGCCGGGCCCGCGGCTGGGTAGCCAGGTCGTTGAGGTCAGCGACCTGGCCAAGGGCTTCGGCGACCGGATGCTGATCGAGGGCCTCAGCTTCAGCCTGCCGCCCAACGGGCTGGTCGGGGTCATCGGGCCGAACGGGGTCGGCAAGACCACGCTGTTCAAGATGATCGTCGGCGAGGAGAAGCCGGACAGCGGCTCGATCCGGATCGGCGACACGGTCCAGGTCTCCTACGTGGACCAGCTGCGCTCCGGGATCGACCCCAACAAGAACGTCTGGGAAGTCATCTCCGACGGCGAGACCTTCATCAGGGTCGGCCACACCGAGATACCCAGCCGTGCGTACGTGGCCGCGTTCGGGTTCAAGGGACCCGACCAGCAAAAGCCGGCCGGGCTCATGTCGGGCGGCGAGCGCGGCCGGGTCAACCTGGCGCTCACCCTGAAGCAGGGCGGCAACCTGCTGCTGCTCGACGAGCCAGCGAACGACCTGGACGTCGACACGCTGTCGTCGCTGGAGAACGCGCTGCTCGAGTTCCCCGGCTGTGCGGTGATCACCAGCCACGACCGGTGGTTCCTGGACCGGATCGCGACGCACATCCTGGCCTGGGAGGGCGGGTCGAACTGGTTCTGGTTCGAGGGCAACTTCGAGGCGTACGAGAAGAACAAGATCGACCGCCTCGGCGCCGAAGCGGCGCGCCCGCACCGGGTCACCTACCGCAGGCTGACCCGCGGCTGACCGCAGGCTGGCCCCCGCCCGCCCCGGGCACCCGGTCAGGCCGGGGTAAGGCCCATGTCCGGGCCCCCGGTCCGGGTTTCGGTGTTGACCAGGCTGTGCGCGGCCATCACCAGGTAGTCCCACAGCTGGGCGTCCAGGGCCTCGTCCAGGGCCAGTTCGTCGATCGCGGTACGCATGTGCCGCAGCCAGGCGTCGCGCTCGGCCTCGCCGATCGCGAAGCGCGCGTGCCGCATCCGCAGCCGCGGGTGGCCGCGCTGCTCGCTGTAGGTGGCGGGCCCGCCCCAGTACTGGATCAGGAACAGCCGCAGGTGCTCCTCGGCCGGGCCGAGGTTCCGGCTGGGGTACACCGGCCGGAGCACGGGATCCTGGGCGACCTCCTGGTAGAACCGGTGTACCAGGCGGCGGAAGGTCTCCTCCCCGCCCACGGCCTCGTAGAAGCTCAGTTCGGTCGTCTCATCCATGGCGTGACCTAGGTTACGTGCCCGGAATGGCTGGCCTCGCCGGCCGCCCCGGCCGTGGGCAGGCCGGGCGCAGACGCCGGGGAGCCGACGCCGGCCGGAACGGCGCCGGGGCCGGCCTCGGGCCGGCGCCGTCCCTGGGACCGCTGGCCATGCCGGTCGCATCGAGCGAATTCTTCAGCCGTTCGGTGGCCGGGGTTGACCGTGAGACGCTGCCTACCGGCCGAGGCCGACGTGGAAGCCGAGGAAGGCGAGGGTGTCCGCGGCCAGGGACGCCGAACGGCTGACGGCCCGTGCCCCGTGCCCGACATCGGACTCCCGTCGCAGCAGGATCGGGCGGTCCGGCCACCGGGCCGACGTGGCGTGCTGCAGCGCGGCGCACATCTTGCGCGCGTGCAGCGGGTCCACCCGGGTGTCGCGGTCGAAGACGGTGAACAAGACGGGCGGGTAGCTGGTCCGGTCGCGCACGTGATGGTAGGGGGAGTAAGAAAGCAGCCAGCCGAGCTGCTCGGGATCGGCGGCGGTCCCGTACTCGTCGTTCCAGGTCTGGCCGAGCCCGAACCGCTCGTAGCGGACCATGTCGAGCAGCGGAGCGGAGCACACCGCCGCGGCGTAGAGATCGGGCCGCTGGGTGATCGCGGCGCCGACGAGCAACCCGCCGTTCGAGCCGCCGGAGATGGCCAGCTGCTCGCGCGTGGTCCAGCCGTCGGCGATCAGCCTCTCGGCTGCGGCGTGGAAGTCGTCGAACACGTTCTGCTTGCGGTCGCGCATGCCGGACCGGTGCCAGGCCTCGCCCTCCTCGCCGCCGCCGCGCAGCGAAGCGATCGCGTAGACGCCCCCGCTCTCGGCCCAGGCCAGGATCGACGGAGAGTAGCCGGGCTGCATGCTGATCCCGAATCCGCCGTACCCGTAGAGGATCGCCGGCCGCGGGAGCCGTCCGCCGGGGGCGGCCGTGCCCGGCTGGCCGTTGCCGCCGTCGCCGCTGATGACCAGCATCCTGACCACGGTGCCGTCCTTGGAACCGAACGCCACCTGGCGGGTAGAGATCTCCGGCACCTCGACCAGGCCGGGCGAGCGGTCCCAGGTGGCCGCCGCGCCGCTGCGCCCGTCGTAGCGGAGCACCAGCGGCGGCGTGGTGTTGTCGGTGTAGCCGAACCACGCCTCGTGGCCGCCTTCCGGCCGTTCGGACAGGCCGTCGATCGCGCCCAGGCCGGGCAGCGGCACGGTGCCGGTCCGCTGCCCGGTGGCCAGGTCGTGCACGCTGATCTCGCTGATCGCGTGCCTGGTCCAGGAGACCAGCAGCAGCGGCCGGTCCAGCTCCGGGCCGTCCAGGATGGCGAAGTCGCCCAGCACTGCCTCAGGGTCCTGCGGCACCAGGTCGCGCCAGTGGGCATGGCCGGGCTCGGCAGGGTCGGTCACCGCGATCCTGCCCCGCGGCGCGTCCCGGTCCGTCCAGAGATACAGCCGGCCGTCCCGGCCCGCGTGCGCGCCGGTCCGCGCGTCGACGGCCTCCTGCACCGCGCGGAGCTCGGGCGCGGACTCCGGCGCCGCGGCCAGGTCGGCGATCCACAGGTCGTTGCGCGGCGCAGTGCCCGCGGCGGCGCCGATGACCAGCCAGCGGCCGTCGGTGCTGACCGAGACCGAGTAGTAGGTGGTCTTCTCCAGGCCGGCACCGAAGATCATGACGTCGTCCCCCGCCGGGCTGCCGACCTGGTGCAGGTAAACGCGCCGGTGGTACTGCTGCTCGCCGTCCGGGACCTCATCCGGGGCGAGCCTGCGGCTGTAGTAGAACGCCTTGCCGCCCGGCAGCCAGGCCACCTCGGTGTACCGGCAGCGGTCGATCGGCCCGTCGACGTCCTCACCGGTCACGACGTCCATGACCCGCAGCAGCGACTCCTCGTCGCCGCCCCGGGACAGCTGATAGGCGAGCAGGCGGCCGTCGTGGTCCGGCTGCCAGGCATCCAGCGTCGTGGTACCGGTCTCGTCGATCGCCATCGGATCGATCAGGACCCGCTCTCCCTCGGCTGGCGTGGCGGTGTAGAGCACCGCATGCTCCTGGCCCGCGGCGCGCCGGGTGAAGAACCGCCGCTCGCCCCGCCAGGCCGGCGCGCCGACGGCCCCCGCACCGAGCAACTCGGTGATCCGGGCGGCCAGCCCTTCCCGCTCCGGCAGCGCCGCCATGTGCTCGGCGAGCAGCGCGTCCTGCGCGGCCAGCCAGGACCTCGTCTCCTCGCTGTCGGCGTCCTCCAGCCAGCGATAAGGGTCAGCGATCGAGGCGGCCGTGGACCTGTTCGGCGAGTTCCTCGCGGCGCGCCTGCGGATACCCGGTTGCGGTCATGGGCGAACTCTACGGGCTGTGGCGGCCCGGCCCGAACGACCGCATCAGGGGCGCCGGCGTCGACCGGCCGGCGCGTTCCCCCCACTGGTGGCCCGGCGCGGCTACGCTATTGGAGTTGGCGGACGGACCCTCTGGGAATCACACTGGTCACGGGTGCCCCGACCATTTAGACGGCGCACCTGCCTGGGAGGTGGGAGTGCGTCGGGTACTGCTGCTCAACATTACGTATGAGCCCCTCACCACGGTCGGGCTGCACCGCGCCGTCTGCCTGGTGCTCGGGGAGAAGGCAGAAGTCGTGCACGACGACGCCGCCGGGGCGGTGCTGCGCTCCGCCTCGGTCGTGCTCGCCACCCCGTCCGTGATCAGGCTCCGCCGCTACATCCGGGTGCCGCACCGCAGCCGCGTTCCCTTGACCAGGGCAGCCCTGATGCGCAGGGACAACTACCTGTGCGGGTACTGCGGGACCAAGGCCGAGACCATCGATCACGTGATACCGCGCAGCCGCGGCGGAACCCACTCCTGGGAGAACTGCGTCGCCTCCTGCATGCGCTGCAACCACCGCAAGGCCGACCGGCTGGTCGAGGAGCTCGGCTGGACGCTGCGCTGCGTGCCCGTGGTGCCGCGCGGCGCGCACTGGCGGCTGATCGGGGCCGCTCACGACGGTGACCCGCAGTGGGCCGCCTACCTGACCGAGCCCAGCGCCGCGTAACAGCGGGCCGGCCGCATCGGCCCGGGAAGAATTCTGGGGGCGGGCTTGGCCTCGTCGAGGATGGCCTGGGCTACCTCGCTCACCTCGGCACGGGGCAAGAACTGCGTAGGGCCGGCCGTGTCGCTGTCGCTGATCATCGTGTCCTCCCGGGGCGGTCGCCAGGTCCCGGCTTACGGCCGAGGTACCCGACCACGTCGATCTCGGCGCGCAGCGGCAGGCCGTCGCGCTGCTGAGCGCGGGCGGCCTGCACGGCCGCCTCGGTAAACGCCTGCTCGCCCACGTGCTGGATGGCCTCGTAGGCCGGCCCGGTCGCGGACAGGGCCCGGGCGTAGGCTTCCGGGTCAGCGAACTCCAACGCGAACGGCACAGCCAGCCGCTGTACGGCGGTGAATCCGCACCGCGTCAGCAGGTCCTCGCCGGCCCCGGGGCGCCCGAGAGACACCATCGCGGCCTGGTTGGCGATCTTTGGTTCCGCCGCCAGCCGGAACGGGGCCAGCGCCCACGCGCCGGGCGAAGCCTTGATGTGTCCCCAGACGGTCAGGCCGAGGCGGCCGCCCGGGCGCAGCACCCGGTAGACCTCGTCGATCGCCGCCGGGGTGGTGCCCCAGATCCCGCGGAAGCTGGTTGCCACCGTGAAGGTGCCGTCCGGCCAGGGCAGGGAGTGCATGTCGGCCACGCGGATGTCGGCTCCCGGGCTGCGGTCCCGGGCGATGGCGACCAGCCGGGGAGAGGCATCCACGCCGGCGCAGTCCGCGCCGCGCAGCCCCGCGAGCTCGATCGGCCAGGCCGGCGCCGCAGGCGACATCGAGCAGCCGGTCGCCGGCGTCGACGCCCAGCCGGTGATGCATGACCACGTACTCACGGCAGTTGGCCGGCTCGGTCAGGGTGGCGAAGTCGACCGCCCTGCGGCCCCAGCCCTCATCGACCATGGTCCAGTCCGGTGCGCGGTCGCCTTCCCCCGTCATGCCTACCAGTATCGGCGGCCCGCGTGTGTGACACCGGGTGAGTGCCGGCGACCCGGCGCGGCGCGGCCTGCGCGCGAGCCCGGTGCCGCCCGGACCACCGGGAATCGCGTGTTAGGTTCGCGGTGCGGACGCGGAACCGGCGCCCCGGGGAGACAGGCGATGCAGCGGGACATCTTCACCACCGACCACGAGGCGTTCCGCGACATGGTGCGCTCGTTCATCGCGGCCGAGATCGCCCCTTACCACGAGCAGTGGGAGCGGGATGGCGCGGTGTCCCGGGACGTGTGGCTCGCGGCCGGCCGGGCCGGGCTGCTCGGGATCGACATCGACGAGAAGTACGGCGGCGGCGGTAATCCCGATTACCGGTACTACCTCGTCATGAACGAGGAGCTGGCCCGGGCGGGCGCGCACGGTCCGGGCTTCTCGGTGCACAACGACATCATCGGCCAGTACCTGCAGCGGCTGGCCAGCCCCGAGCAGTGCCAGCGCTGGCTGCCCGGTTACTGCTCCGGCGAGATCATCACCGCGATCGCCATGAGCGAGCCGGAGGCCGGCAGCGACCTGCAGGGGATCCGCACCTCGGCCGTCCGCGACGGTGACCACTACGTGCTCAACGGCCAGAAGACCTTCATCTCCAACGGCCAGCTGGCCGACCTGGTGATCGTGGTGGCGCGCACCGACCCGGGCGCCGGGCACCTGGGGATCAGCCTGCTGGTGGTCGAGCGCGGCATGGCCGGCTTCGAGCGCGGCCGCAACCTCGACAAGGTCGGCATGCACGCCCAGGACACCTCCGAGCTGTTCTTCACCGACGTGCGGGTACCGGCCGGGAACCTGCTCGGCGACGAGGGCGGCGGGTTCATCGCCCTGATGCAGAACCTGCCCAGGGAGCGGGTCGCGATCGGCACCACCGCCCTGGCCGGGGCGGAGAAGGTGTTCGAGGACACGCTGGAGTACTGCAAGCAGCGGCAGGCGTTCGGGCGGCCGATCGGGCGGTTCCAGTACAACCGGTTCGTGCTGGCCGAGATGGCCACCGAGCTGGCCGTGGCGCGTGCCTTCACCGACAGGGCCGTGATGGAGCACAATGCCGGGCGGCTGTCGAACGAGGACGCGTCGATGGTCAAGTGGTGGGACACCGAGCTGTGCAACCGGGTGGTGGACCGGTGCGTGCAGCTGCACGGCGGTTACGGCTACATGCGGGAGTACCCGGTGGCGCGGGCGTACCTGGACGGCCGGGTCCAGACGATCTTCGGCGGGACCACGGAGATCATGAAGGAGATCATCGGCCGCGGGCTCGGCGTGTAGCGGGCACGCCGTGCCCGGCCAGCGGTTGAGAGTCGTGCCAGAAACTGTAATGCTGTAATCATGGAGTCGATTTACGAGCATGCGGGAGGCTACGAGGGCCTGCACCGCTTCATCGACGTTTTCTACGGCAGCGTGCTCGCCGACCCTGTGCTGCAGCCGTTGTTCGGCGCGGGCCGGCCGGACCACGTCGACCACCTGACCGCGTTCGAGGCCGAGTCGTTCGGGGGCCCGGACAACTTCACCCGGGAGCTGGGCTTCGCTCACCTGATCGCCGTGCACCGCGGCCTGAAGATCACCGAGGAGCAGCGGGCCAGGTTCGTCCAGCTGTACCTGGCCGCCGCGGACGCGGCCGGGCTGCCCGGCGACCCTGCGTTCCGGAAGGCGCTGCGCTCCCACGTGGAGTTCGGTTCGCAGGTGGCGATGCAGAACTCCCATGCCGAGACCGACGACCAGCTGCATCCGCTGCGGGAAGTGCCGAGGTGGGAGTGGCCGTCCCCGGCGGCCGGGTAGCCGGGGGCCGTTCGGCGGACCGGGCGTTCAGTCCGCAGGCCCGGCCTGCGCCGTGCCGCGCGGCAGGCGGCGGGAAATGACGGCCCGGTCGCCGGTGCCGGTGGTCAGCACCTCGACCCCCGGCCCGAAGTGCGGGCGGAGCACCTCGTCGCGCAGCACGCTCGGCGGCGGCCCGCTGGCCGCCACGCGCCCGCCGTCCAGCAGCAGCAGCCGGTCGGCGAACTGCCCGGCCAGGGTGAGGTCGTGCACGGCCGACACGACGGTGAGCGACCGCTCCCGGCGCAGCGTGTCGACCAGCTCGAGCGCGTCGACCCGGCGGCCGAGGTCCAGGGCGCTGGTCGGCTCGTCGAGCAGCAGGACCGGCGCCTGCTGGGCCAGGGCGCGGGCCAGCACCAGCCGCTGCAGCTCGCCGCCGGACAGCGTCCGCAGCTCCCGGGCCGCCAGGGCGGACAGGGCGAGCCGGTCGATCAGCTCGGCGCTGATCCGCCGGTCGGCGTCGGTCTCCACCCGGAGGTAGCCGATGTGCGGCGTGCGGCCGAGCAGGACGTAGTCGCCGACCGTCATGTCCGGCGGCAGCTGCGGCCGCTGCGGGACGTAGGCCACCAGGCGGGCCAGCTTCCGGCGGGACATCCCGGCCGTCGGCTGGCCGCAGACCTCGATGCGGCCACCGCAGGGGACCTGGCGGGCCACCGCCTGCAGCAGGGTGGTCTTGCCGGCGCCGTTGGGGCCGATCACGCCGAGCCACTCGCCGTCCGCCGCGCGCTCGGTGACCCGTCGAGCGCGACCGCCGGGCCGTAGCTGACCCTGACGTCCTCGAGGCTGATCACGACAGGTCCCGGCGGGTGCGCCGCGACCGCAGCACGAACAGGAAGAACGGGGCGCCGATCGTCGCGGTGATCACGGTGAGCGGTACCTCGGCCGGGGCCTGGACCGTCCGGGCCGCCACGTCGGCCAGGACGAGGAAGGCGGCGCCGCCGGCCATCGAGACCGGCAGCACGATCCGGTAGCTCGCGCCGCTCGTGAGCCGGATGGTGTGCGGAACGATGATCCCGACGAAGCCGATGAGCCCGGTCACCGCGACCGCCGCGGCGGTGCCGAGCGTGGCCGCGAGCACCACGGTCAGCCGCAGCCGGGCCACGTTCACGCCGAGGCTGCCCGCTTCCGCCTCGCCGACCCGGAGCACGTCGAGCAGCCGCCGGTGGGCCAGGAGCAGCCCGCCGGCGATGACGACGTACGGCAGGATCAGCGTGATGTCCGACCACGACGCCAGCGACAGGCTGCCGAGGATCCACGTGTAGATCTGCTGCAGTTCCTGCGTGTGCTGCTGCTGCAGGTACTCCTGGATGGCGGTGAGCAGCGCGGCGACCGCGACACCGGCCAGCACGATCGACGTCGTGCTGCCGCCGATCCCGGCCGGGTCGCCGCCGCGGCCTGCTCCCGAGCCCAGCACGTAGGTCACGGCGACCGCACCCACGGCGCCGGTGAACGCGGCCGCCGGCAGCAGGCCGGTGCTGCCCCCGCCGACGATGATCAGGGTCGCGCCCAGGCCGGCCCCGGCCGCGACCCCGAGCAGGTACGGGTCGGCCAGCGGGTTGCGGAAGACGCCCTGGTAGGCGGCCCCGCCTCCGGCCAGCATGGCCCCGACCAGCGCGCCGAGGATCACCCGCGGCAGCCTGATCTGCCACACGATCGCGACGTCGATCGGGGGCACCGACAGGGCGGGGTGCCACGGCAGCCGCACCAGCAGGGCCTCGCCGACCGTGGCCAGGGACAGGTCGGCCGGCCCGACCGACACGCCAACGGCCAGGGCGACGACCAGTGCAGCCAGTGCGATGGCCAGTGGGCGACCCGGCCGTACCCGACCGAGGGTGGTCGGGGGCGGGCCGGACGCGGCGGACGGGGACGGGCCGGGGGCGGTGGGGGACGGGCCGGGCGTGACGGTTCCAGGCGGGTCAGGCGCGATCCCAGGCGGATCGGGCCCGGCCGGGTCGGGAGGGCCCGGTCTGGGGGCGGCTTCCGTCATCCGGATCCCTTGGTGATGCCGGTCGCCACCGTGCGCAGCAGGTCGACGATCCGCGGGCCCCAGCGGGAGGCGATGTCGTCGTTCAGCGGGATGATGTGGCCTGCCTTCACCGCGGTTAGGCTGGACCAGCCGGAGCGTGCGGCCACGGTCGCCGCGTCCTGATGGCAGCACACGGTGTCGGCCAGGATGATGTAGGCCGGGTTGGCCTTGACGATGTACTCCGAGGACAGCTGCGGGTAGCCGCCGGACGACGCGGCGCCGGACGCGGTGTCCGCGATGCTCTTCATGCCGAGCAGGGCGAGCAGGCTGCCGACGAACGTCGAGGATGTGACCGAGTAGTACGTCTGGTCGAGCTCGTAGTAGTAGCTGAGCGGCTGGGAGTGCTTCGGCACCGAGGCGACGATCTGGCTGATCTGGCGGCGCAGCGTGGCGTCCTCGCGCTCGGCCTGGCCGAGATGGCCGGTGGCCCGGCCGAGCTCGTCGAACTGAGAGTAAACGCCGGTCACGCCCGGACGGGGCGGGCAGGTACAGGACCGGGATTGAGAAGCTGGCCAGGCCCTTGGCCAGCTTGTCGAAGCTGTCGCTGAGGTTCGAGATCACCACCAGGTCGGGCTTGTAGGCGACGATCGCCTCCAGGTTGGGGTTGAGGGCGTCCAGTTTGGTCATCGGCGCCTGCGGCGGGTAATCCGAGTCGCTGTCGACCGCCTTGACCTGGCGCCCGGCGCCGATCGCGTACAGCATCTCGGTGGCCGTGGGAGACAGGGAGATGATCGCCGTAGGCCGGGACTTGACGTGCACCACGCCGATGGCGGTATTGATCGATGCCGGGAAGGTCCCGCCGTCCGTGGTCGCCGCAGTGCCGCTGGGGGCGGATGTGGCCGTAGAGCCGGAACTTCCGCAGGCCACCGCGGACAGGGCCAGGACCGTACCGGCCGCGAGGGCCGCGAGCCGGTAAGAGAAAGATCGCATGCTCATCCTCCGTGGGGTCGTGGAGGACGAAGTGCGCCCGCTACGACGCCAGGAGGGCATCGGAACGAACCGCCCTTCCTCCGAGGACAGGTCGTCGGCGCGGGTCAGGCGTCCGGGCTCGTCTCCCCGGCGCGGCACGCTGCGTGCCGGGCACCGGAGGGCATCACCGTTGCGGGACAGCGCCGGATTCACACCGGCTTCGCTGAGCTCTGCGCCATCCTGGGCCATCCCGTGGATCCCCAGGACAGGGGTACAGTACCGCAGCCCGGGCCCGTTGCGGACGGCGCGGCGTACCCGGTGCACGCGCGCTCGCACCGGGTGTGGCGGGCGCCGGACCGTTACTGTCACGGCCTGGATCGGGCTTACGCTGTCACAAGGTCGCTGTCCGCAGCCCCGGGCAAGGGCGCCCGGCTGCGGGCGGCGGCAGGATGGATGAGGTGGACACATGGCGGATCAGGACCGCGAGCTCGAGCTGATGATCCCGGAGGGCGGGTTCTGGCCGGCGCCGGAGATCCCGCAGCCGAACATCTACCCGATGGAGTGGCACGTCGAGACGCAGAAGCTGGCGTCGATCTACCAGAAGTCCAAGCTGATGGCCTGGAATCCCGCCGACCTGCCGTGGGACGGACTGCGCGCCGAGGACTTCACCGTCGAGCAGCGGCTCGGGATCATGTACTGGTTCTCGGTGCTGGCCAACTTCGACGCCTCGGGCCCGGCGGTCTTCGCCCGCGCCACCATCCACGCCTTCGAGCAGCACGAGGAGGACCCGGTCCGCAAGTGCTTCTTCTCGATCACCCGCGACGAGATGAACCACGAGGAGTGCTGCCAGCGCTCGATCGCGGCGCTGTGGCCCGGCGGCCCGCTGTACTGGACCCCGTCGACCGACCTGGAGCGCGCCGCGCACAACAACATCGGCTGGCTGTACCACAACGGCGGCCGGTACTGGAGCGGCTACACCAAGGCGGTCGGCAAGTACTCGCTCGCCGTGCTGTTCACCAGCTTCATGATGGGGGAGATGGCGGCCTCGACCCTGTTCCGGGGCATGGCGTCGGGCACCACGCATCCCGGTCTTCTCCGAGATGTTCCACAAGATCGGCCGGGACGAGTCGCGCCACCTGCAGATCTGCATGACGATCCTGGAGAAGGAGTGGCCGGGCCTGACCGACGACGTCAAGGCCACGATCACCCGCCAGCTCCGGGCGGGCTTCATCTTCCTTTCGATGATCCTCTGGGAGCCGCCCGAGGGCTTCTGGGAGCTGCCGCCGTACTTCCTGCCCAACCACCGGGTGCTGATGAACCACGCCAGGGACGCCGGGCTCGGCGTGCTGTCCTACGAGGAGCAGGCCGAGAACTGGAAGGTCGCGATCGCGAGGGTGCGGGCGATCGTGCTGCGCTGGGGCATCGAGTTCCCGGCCATCCCCGAACTCGACATCGAGGGCGTGGATGTCTCGGCCGACATCAACCCCGAGGACATCATCCCGGTCTTCTGACCAGCGGGCCTGGCGCGGGCCGGGCCCGCGCGTAGCAGGCGGTCCCGGCGGACCGCAAGTACAGGCTTGCCCTAGGGGGGGTCTCTGCGGGACTGTTGGACGGAGCACAGTCGCGGGACGTAAGGGAGGGGTGCTCTTGAGCTGGTCTACTTACGTCGCCCTGGGCGACAGCCTCACGGCCGGGCGAGGGGACGAGGGGCGGGATGGGCGCCCGGTCGGCTGGGCGCAGCGGCTCGCGGACGTCTTGAGCGTCCGGACCGCCGTGCGGTGCCGGCTGGTCAACCTGGCCGCGGACGGTGCCACCGTGGGCCAGGTCCTGGCCGGGCAGCTGCCCGCGGTCGCCGCCTACGAGCCCGACCTGGTCAGCGTCACGGTGGGAATGAACGACGTCCGCGTCCGCGGCTTTGACGAGCTGAGCTTCAAGGCCGGCCTGGGA
>CAVUYA010000027.1:0-75086 GCA_963745575.1 uncultured Actinomycetota bacterium
CGCGCTCGCCGTGGCCTGCGTCCGCGGCGCCTACGAGTACCAGGGCCAGAAGTGCTCGGCGGCCTCGCGCCTGTACGCGCCGCGCAGCCTGTGGCCCGCGCTCAGGGACCGCCTCGTCGCGCTCACCGAGTCGGTCGTGGTGGGCGACCCGACCGAGCCGCAGACCTACCTCGGCGCCGTGATCAACGCCCGCCAGTTCCGCAAGCACGCCGACGCGCTGGCCCGCGCCCGGAGCGAGGACCTGGTCGTCGTCGGCGGCCGCACCGACGACTCCGTCGGCTGGTTCGTCGACCCGACCGTGCTCGAGGTCCCCGACCCCGCCTCGCCGTTCCTGACCCAGGAGCTGTTCGCGCCGGTGCTCACCGCCTACGTGTACGACGACTCCGACTGGGAGCAGACCCTGCGGCTGGTCGACGAGTCGACCGCGTACGGGCTCACCGGCGCGGTGTTCGCCGCCGACGCGGACGTGATCAGCCAGGCCGGCGACGCGCTCCGCTACACCGCCGGGAACTTCTACATCAACGACAAGCCCACCGCCTCGGTGGTCGGGCAGCAGCCGTTCGGCGGGGCGAGGGCGTCCGGCACCAACGACAAGGCCGGCACCGTGTGGAACATGATCCGCTTCGCCAGCCCGCGGGCGATCAAGCGCAACCACCTGCTGGTCCGCGACTACCGCTACCCCCACCTTGAGCCATAACGGGCCGGCCGCCGGATCCCGCCCGCGGCGCGCTGGCTGGACCGCGGCCGAAGACCACGCCCGGGGGCACCCGGGATAGGTCAGGATCCTCGGCGCGTGTCGCTGCGGCTCTCGTGCCGCCAGTTCTGGCCGAGCTCGTTGTCATGCAGCCTGCGCAACTGGTGCGCGTAATGGTCCAGCCGGTCAGCCGCCTGCTGCATCTCGTGAAAGTCCTGCCCGTGGTCGCGGGCCGGGGTTTTCTCCTCGGCCCGCTTGCGCACAATGTGCAGCTCTTCCTGGCTGAGCTCCACGATCTTGGCCAAGGTTTCTTCCAGATTCATCGCGCCTTCCCGGCTTCGTGGGCTTGTTCCCCGATGATCGCACAGGCCGTGCTCCGGCCTGGCCGTCACGGCGTCCAGATATGGGCAGGCCGGTTATCCCGGAGGACTTGACGAGCCGGGCGTGCCTGCGTAGACCATGCCACAGGCCGTGGCCAGCAACGGCCGGGGGGAGCCAGCGATGACCACCGACGTGGCCGGCATCTTGCGCCGGACCGACCTGCTGCGCTCGGTGCCGGCCGAGGATCTCGAGACCGTCGCCGCCGCGTCCCGGCTGCGGAGGTTCCGCCGCGGCCAGGTCGTGTTCACCGCCGGTGATCCGGGCGACTCGCTGATCGTGGTCGTCTCCGGCAGCGTGCGGGTCGTGGTCCGCTCGGCCGACGGCGGCGAGCTGACCCTGACCGTCGTCCCGCCGGGCGGCTCGCTCGGCGAGCTCAGCGTCGCCGACGGCGGTCCCCGGTCCGCCGACGCCGAGACCCTGGAGGAAGGCCAGCTGCTGCTCGTCCCGCGCGAGGCGGTCCAGGACGTCTGCGCGCGCGTGCCGGCCGCGGCGCAGGCCCTGACCGACGCCGTCGCGGCCAACCTCCGGCGGCTCACCGAGTCCGTGTCCGACCTGGTCTTCCTGGACCTGCCGCGGCGGGTCGCGAAGGTACTGCTCAGCCAGCCCCGCGGCGAGGACGGCGTCATCCGGCCCCGGATGAGCCAGGAGCAGCTCGCGCATCAGGCCGGGGGAGCCGGCAGAGCGTCAACGCCGCGCTGCGCGGCTTCGAGCGGCGCGGCTGGATCGAGGTGCATGACCGGGCGGTGACCGTGAAGCAGGCGGCCGCGCTCGGCCGGTTCGCCGGCGACGGCCGGTAGGTGTCGGCCAGCTGACAGCGATCGTGTCAGCCGGCTGACTGACGGCCCTGCCGCGGCCGGACATGCTGATGGCAAGTGGTCAGTCCGGAACCGGCCATCGGGGGGACCTGGTCATTCCGGACCGGCCCTGGGGGGATATGGGGGGACGCCGCCCCGCCCGGCCAGCACCGCCGGGCGGGGCGGTGCCACGTCCGCCTGAGCAGGCGCACGGCCCTGACCGCGCAGCGAGCCGGGCGCCGCGAGCCCCGGACTGCCGCGAGCCCCAGGCGCCGCGAGCCCCAGGTGCCGCGAGCCCCGGCTGCCGCGAGCCCCGGCTGCCGCGAGCCCCGCGCGCCGCGATCGCCTGGATCTGCGGATATGGCCGCGTTCGCCCCGCTAAGCGGGCAACTGGGCGTAGTCTTCGGCCATCCCTCGTGCAGAATCCAGCGTCGAGAGGGGCAGTCGTGGACATCCGGCCCGTCCGGCGGGTAGTGACCGGTCATGACGCGCAGGGCCGCGCGGTCGTGGTGATGGACGCGCTGGTGGCCAGCGTGCTGAACCGGGCCAGCCGTCCCGGCGTGGCCCTGACGAACCTGTGGGCGACCAGCGAGACGCCGACGACCCGGACGGACCACGACCCGGTGGAGCGGCCCGTGGTGCTGTCCCCGCCGCCCGGCGGCACGGTCTTCCGCATCGTCCAGTTCGATCCCGAGGATCGGCGAGGCCCTGGCCCGCGCGGACGGCGCGGCCGCGTTCGCGGACCTGGGCGCGGCGGGCAATGCCGTCGCCAGCCCGCGCCACCCCTACATGCACCGCACGGACACGGTCGACTATGCGGTGGTGCTGCAGGGCTCGATCACCATGCTGCTGGACGACGAGGACGTTGAGCTCAGCGTCGGCGACGTGGTCATCCAGAACGGGACCAATCACGCGTGGTCCAACCGCGGGACGACCCCGTGCCTGATGGCGTTCGTGCTCATCGACGCGGGCGGTGATCCCGGGCGGGGATAATCGGCGGTGTGTACCAGGAAGAGCCGGTCGACGGGTTCCGTCTGGCCTTTGACCGGGCCGGCCAGGGCCCGGCCGTGCTGCTGCTGCACGGGTGGCCGGGCGACCGGACGGACTACCGCGACGTCGTGCCGCTGGTATCGGCGGCCGCGGACGTGGTCGTGCCCGACCTGCGGGGGTTCGGCGAGTCGGACAAGCACCTGGCCGACCCGGCCACCCAGTACTCGGCGGCCGCCCAGGCGCGCAGCATCGCCGGGCTGATCACCGAGCTCGGGCTCGGCCGGCCCGTGATCGCCGGTTACGACATCGGCAGCCGGATCGCCCAGGCGGTCGCGCGCGACCGGCCCGACCTGGTCAGCGCCCTGGTCATCGCGCCGCCGCTGCCCGGGATCGGCGAGCGGATCCTCGCTCCCCAGGCCCAGCGGGAGTTCTGGTACCAGTCCTTTCACCAGCTTGCCCTGTGCACCGAGCTCATCGACGGCCGCCCGGACGCGGTCGGCGCGTACCTGCGGCACTTCTGGTCCCACTGGTCCGGGCCGGATTTCGAGCTGGCCGACGACCACCTGCGGCACCTGATCTCGGTCTACGGCCCGCCAGGGGCGTTCGCGGCCTCGATCGCCTGGTACCGGGCCGGCGCCGGGTCCGTCGCCACCTCGCTGGCCGAGCAGGCGCCCCGCCCGGAGGACCGCATCGCGGTGCCGGCCACCGTGCTGTGGCCGGAGCATGACCCGCTGTTCCCGAGGGAGTGGTCCGACCGGCTCGGCCAGTTCTTCGCCGAGGCCAGCCTCGTCTACCTCGACGGCGTCGGCCACTTCACCCCGCGCGAGGCCGCCGGCGGCTTCGCCGCGGCGGTGATCGCCGCGGTGCGCTCCACCCCCGGGTGAGCGCTTGGGTGAACGAGATATAACTTGACTACGAACGCGATAGTACTTAGCGTCTCAGGTACGGCGGGCGGGCGCGGTACCGGACCACAGGCGACGCGGTACCGGACCACAGGCGACGCGGTACCCGGGCCTCGGTCGACGCGGACCGACCCCGGCCGGCGTGGTGCCGGGCGGGCGACCGCCTCCGACGAGGGGACGGAGCGACCATGGACGCGACGCAGATCCTGACCTCGCTCGGCACGCCGGAAGGCCGGGCGGATCCGTACCCGCTGTACGCGACGCTGCACGAGATGGGCGAGGCGGTCCAGATCGGCCCGGACCACGTGATGGTGGTCGGCTACGACGCCATCAACTCGGTCCTGCGCGACCCCGGCTTCCGCGTCTCCGACGCATCCGGTTTCGACCAGGGCTTCCCCGCGTGGCGGGCGAACCCGGTGTTCGTCCAGGCCGCGGACTGGATCCTGAACCTGAACGGCCCGCGGCACTCGCGGGTCAGGAGCCTGATGGCCCGCGCGTTCACGGCCCGGCGCATCGCCGGCCTGGAGCCCGCGATCGCCGCGATAGCCGACAACCTGCTCGACGCCATGGCCGACCGCGGCGCCGTCGAGTTCATGCACGATTTTGCCTACCTGCTCCCGGTCACCGTGATCTGCGAGCTGATCGGGATCCCGGAGGCGGACCGGGAGGGATTCCGGCCGCTGGCGCGGGACCTGGTCGGCGTCTTCGAGCTCAACGACATCGCCACGCTGCCCGCGATCAACGCCGCGGCCACTGAGCTGCTGGCCTACTTCACCGCGCTGGCGGCCGAGCGCCGCGCGGACCCGCGCGACGACCTGCTCAGCGACCTGATCGCGGTCAGCGACGCCGACCACGGCAGGCTGACCGGCACCGAGCTGCTGCACAACCTGACGCTGCTGCTGGTCGCCGGCTTCGAGACCACGACGAACCTGCTGGGAAACGGCCTTCAGATCGTCCTGCAGGATCCGCCCGCGGGCGAGGCCGTCCGGGACGGGTCGGTGCCGCCGTCCGCGTTCGTCGAGGAAGTGCTGCGCTTCGACTCGCCGGTCCAGCTCACCAGCCGGGTCGGCTACGACACCACCGTGGGCGGCGTGCCCGTGTCATCCGACACCGAGGTGCTCACGATGCTCGGGGCCGGGAACCGGGATCCGCGCCGGTTCACCGACCCGGGCCGGTTCGACCCGGCGCGCCCGGACGGCGGGCCGCTCAGCTTCGGCGGCGGTGCGCACTTCTGCATCGGCGCCGCGCTCGCCCGTCTCGAGGGCGCGGTGGCCTTCCCCCGGCTGCTGCGCCGGTTCCCGAAGATCTCGGCCGCGGGCGAGCCCACCCGCCGGGACACGCTCCTGCTGCGCGGCTTCGAGACGCTCCCGGTGACAGTCGCCTAACCCAGAACCTGGCGCGGGCTCCGTCGTCCGGCGGGGGTTAGCCCGGCTGGTTTGTCGTAGGCCGGGGCTATGTTGCTCTCGTGCTAGTGCGCTACCGATACCGCATCTACCCCTCGCCGGGCCAGCGTCAGGCCCTGGCCCGGGCGTTCGGCTGTGCCCGGGTGGTGTACAACGACTGCCTGCGGCTGCGCGACGAATGCCACGCGGCCGGAGAGAAGATCAGCGACAACGAATTACAACGCCGAGTGACCACCCTGGCAAAATGCACCCCAGAGAGGGCCTGGCTATCCGAGGTGAGCTCGGTGGTGCTGGTGCAAGCCTGTCGGGACGCCTGGCGCGCCTACCGGAACTGGTACGACTCGCTGTCCGGAAAACGCAAGGGCCGCAAGGTCAGCCATCCGGTGTTCCGCCGCAAGCACCACCGCCAGTCGGTCCGGTTCACCCGCAACGGTTTCACCCTGCGCGGTGAGCGGTTGTATGTGGCGAAGGTGGGCGAGCTGAAGGTCCGCTGGTCGCGGGCTCTGCCGTCGGCACCGTCGTCGGTCACCGTGATCGGTGAACCGGACGGCCGCTACTACGCCTCGTTCGTGGTTGACCGCGGGCCTACACCGTTGCCGGCCTGCGACCGTGAGGTGGGCATCGACGTCGGCCTGGGCCGACTCGTGGTCACCTCCAGTGGAGAGACCATCGCCAATCCCAGGTTCCTGCGCTCGACGCAACGGCGTCTGGGCCGAGCGCAGCGGTCGCTGGCCCGCAAGCAGAAGGGCTCGGCGAACCGGGCCAAGGCGCGGCATCGGGTGGCGGTAGCACACAGAAAAGTCCGCGAGGCCCGGCGGGATCATGCGCACAAGACGGCTCTTCAGCTGGTCCGCGACAACCAAGCGGTCTACGCCGAGGACTTGGCCGTCTGCGGGCTGGCGCGGACCAGGCTGGCCCGGTCGGTGCACGACGCTGGATGGGGTCAGCTGTTGGCACTGATCGAGGAGAAGGCGGCTCAGCACGGCCGCGAGTTCCGCCGGATCGGGCGGTTCGTGCCCACGAGTCAGGTGTGCTCGGCGTGTGGGATCAGTGACGGCCCGAAGCCGCTGAGCGTCCGGACGTGGCAATGCGTTGCGTGCGGTGCACAGCATGACCGCGATGTCAACGCGGCGCGGAATATCCTGGCGGCCGGGCGGGCCGACAGGCTAAACGCTTGTGGAGGGAGCGTCAGACCGCCCGTCGTGGTGGCAGCCCCAGTGAAGCAGGAACCCACCGAGGTGCCTCGTGAGAGGCACGGCAGGAAACCCGTTCACGACGGGGAGGACGTCAACCCGCGCGTCCTGGACGAGCTGGCCGCGATGAACCCCGGCGTGCTGGTCCCGGCGCACTGCACCGGCTGGCGCGCCCAGCACGCCATGTCCGCCCGGTTCCCCGACGCGTTCGTCCCGAACGCGGTTGGCACCAGCTTCCACCTCTGACGCCGGCCGGACGCGCCACCCGCTGGCGCCATGAAGTGGCTACGGGAAGGTGGGCGGGGGTCTATGAAGAGGTGGGCGGGATTACGGGGAGGGGACGGAGTTAGGGGCAGTGGGCGGGGCTACGGGGAGGTGGGCGGCCCCGGAGGACGAGCCTCCGGACGCCTCATGCGCAGCCAGCCGACGGTCCACCAGCCGCCGCGCCAGGACCCCCGCGGCCACCTGGGCGCCGGCCAGGCCGACCGACCAGCCCGAAGCCGGAGCCAGGCCGGCCGCCATGGCCCGGGCCGGCCCGAGCTGCCGCTGGCGCCAGCCCCGCCGGATCGCGCAAGCCGCCACCACGACCAGTGACGCGTCCACCACGACCACGGTCAGGGCGTACCCCACCATGACCAGGATCACTACGCCGCGTTCGTAGTCGTCTAAGTCCTGGATATTGGCGTCCAGCCGCGCCCGGAGCGCTTCTCGCGAACGTTTCATACGGAAAGTATCCGGCCGCCCGCCCGGTGGTTCGGCGGCTACGCGAAGACTTCGGGCGGCGGGGCCGGGGACGGCTCGGCGCCCGCGTCGGTGATCGGCCTGGCCCCGGCGACGAACCGGTCCAGGGCGGCGCCCGCCACCACCCGCGCCGGGAACGGGTCGGCGGCGGCCCGCCTGGTCAGCCCGGCGACCGGGAGTTCCCGGCCGGCCGCGGCGACCACCAGGTTGCCGAACCTGCGGCCGCGCAGCACCGCCGCCTCCGCGATCACGCAGGCGTGCCGGAACACCGAGCGCACGGCGGCCACCCGGCCGCGGGCGTGGGCCAGCGGCGGGCCGTCGCCGATGTTGGCCGCGTAGAACCCCGACGGGGCCAGCGCCCGGGCCACGGCGGCGGTGAACTCCGCCGACGTCAGGTGCGCGGGGGTCTGGGCCGCGGCGAACGCGTCCGCAACCACTACGTCGAACGACCCGGCCGGGACCTGCTCCAGCACGGCGCGGGCGTCGGCCACGCGGACGACGATCCGGCCCTCCCTGGTCCGCCGCCGGGCGGGCTGGTCCAGCGGCAGCCGCTGTCGGACCATCCGGGCCACCTCCGGGTCGGCCTCGGCCGCCAGCTGGCGCGAGCCGGGCCGGGTCGCGGCGACGTAGCGAGCCAGCGTCAGGCCGCCGCCGCCCAGGTGCAGCACGCGCAGCGGCACCCCGGCCGGGGCGGCCAGGTCGATCAGGTGCCCTAGCCGCCGCATGTACTCCAGCTCCAGGTGCCGCGGGTCATCAAGATCAACATGGGACTGCGGGACGCCGCCCGTCAGCAGCATCCACGCCCGCGGCCGGTCCAGGTCGCCGAGCAGCTCGACCGGGCCGTCCGCACCGGGCCGACCGTCCGCACCGGGCGGGCCGTCCGCACCGGGCCGGCCGTGGTCCGGCTCGCTGGCGCCCCGCTGCTGACCCGGCATGAACGACATTGTCCCAGTGCACCTCTTCGTAAGTTCGGGTGTGGCTCTTACGAGGTCCTCGCGGTGAGGCGAGCGACTCCCCGGCCGGTTGTAGTCGGCGGGGCGGGCAGGTGCCTGCCAGGGGACCCGCGGGCGGCGCCGTGATGAGGGCGGCGGCGCGGGTCACGTCGCGCCGGGGACACACCCGGAAGGTGGTTCCCGGCGCGGCGGTGCGTGACGCCGGCCGCGGTGACGGCCGGCGTGAGGCCGCCGGGCAGGCGCCCGGCGATGTTGGCCGCCGCGATCAGGTCGCGGTGGCCGCCCAGCCCGCAGCGCGGGCAGCAGAACACCCGGCCGCCGGGTTTGGGAACCCGGGCCCGGCAGGACGGGCAGGTCGAGGAGGTGCCCCGCTCGTCGAGTCAGAGACCAGGGTGATCCCGGCCTGCCCGGCCTTGTCGCGCAGCACGCTGATCAGGCGGCCGACCCGCCAGTCACGGGTTCGCCGGTTATGCCGACGGCCCGCGGCCAGGTTCAGCACGCCGCGGGGGTCGCCGACGGCCAGGGTGCCGATCCGGCGGGCGACGGCCCAGCTGATCACGGCGCGGGCGGCTTCGTGCTGGGCCTGGCGGACCCGGCGGCCGTGCCGCGCCTCCACGGCCCGCTGGCGGCGCCGGTGGCCCCGCCAGCGCCGCGACCCGCGCTGCCCCGGCCGCGGGGCGCGGCGGGCCACGGCCCGGCGCCGGCCCGGCCGGTTGCACGGCTCCGCGGGGGCGCCGCCGGGCCTGCTCACCGCGGACCGGGGTGCGGCCCGGCCAGGCAGCCGTGCCTCTCCCCGGTCAGGACGAACTGCGGCTGGCCATCCTGGCCGGGCGACACGCAGTACGTCCACCGGCTCACCCAGGCATCGTCCGGATCCTGGCAGGTCAGGCTTTCGTCCGGGGTCTGCCAGAGCACGAGCGTCACGCCGGCCCCGCGGCGCTGTATCTCGTGAGCCCCCGGCCCGGACCCGGCGACCCGCTCCGGGTACGTCGACGGCGCGCGGCCCGTGCGGGACGTGCCCGCCGTCCCCGGCCGCGTGTCCCGCAGGGCCAGGGCCAGGGCGGCCACCCAGCCGAAGAACGTCCAGCCGAGGATCCCGTTGATCACGGCCACGGACGGGAAATCCGGCACCCGGCGCAGGTGAGCGACGAACGCGGGCAGGAAGTACAGCGGGACCACGACGACGGCGACCGCCGCGGCGGCGATCGCGAAGGCCGGCGGCTTCGACGTGGTGGCGCGCACGAGCGACAGGGCGAGCGCGCCGACCGCGAGGTCGGCGACCAGCCATCCCAGCCAGGCCTTCCGCAGCGATCCGGGCCAGGCCATCCGCGGCCATCCCGGCCTGGCCTGGCGCGGCCATCCCGGCCGGATCGTCCGCAGCGGCGGCGGCCAGGCCATCCGCGCGAACGCCCGCCGGGCCGGCGCGGGGCCCGCCGGCGAGGACACGGGGCCCGCCAGGACACGGGACCCGCGGAGGATACGGGAGCCTGCCGGCCAGGACACGGGACCCGCGGGGGACCGGCCACGGCCAGGACACGGGACCCGTCGGAGAGGATACGGGCTGGCTGATGGACGGCCAGGTTACGGTCTCGGCGCTCGACAGGTTCGCGTGCCGCGCCGACGCCGGGCGGCGTCCCTTGCGCCGGCGCAGGGCCAGCACCGCGCCGAGAGCCCCTGCGGCGGCCAGCATGGCCATGGCGGCGGCGGCGATCGTCCCCTTCCTCGCGTCCACGGCAGCCTGCACGGCGTACAGAGGGGTGGACCGCACCGTTATGCCCACCGCGACGAAGGTCTGCGTGCGCACGGCCTGCGTGTTACCGCGGTACCTGATGGCGGTCAGCGTGATCCGGGAGTTGCCCGGCGACGTGGCGGCGACGTCCCAGGCCCAGGTCCCCGACCGGCCGACACCGGAGATCTCCTGGCGGGCCGCCTCCGACCGGGGCGTGCAGGTCAGTCCGCTGCCGCAGTTGATCTGCACGCTCACGAAGCCGCCCGTCGGGACGTCTTGCGGGGCCGCGAGCCGGCCGCGCAGCTGTCGGGTAAAGACCGTGTTCTCCAGCCCCCGGCCGACGTCGGTGACCTGGACGTTGAACAAGGCGGTCTGCCGGACCTGCATGGTGGTGAGGTCGGTGTAGGACAGCACCCCGCGGTCCAGCCTGGGGTGGTCGTTGACCAGCTTCATCGTGAAGATCTGCGGGGTGGATCCTTGGACGGGCGGTGTCACGCGGCCGGCTGCGCTGCACGCGGTGGCCAGCAGGGCCGCCGTTGCGGTGGCCAGCACCCAGGCACCCGCTCGAAGCCCCGGCCGGCGCGCGAAAGGACCTTCGTTCATGTCCTAACAGAGCAGCCGGCCCGCGCCGGCGATACACCGGGATTTCCGGCCGGGTCACCCGCGCCGGCCGCCGGGCTTGCGGGCAGGATGGGGGCATGGTCCGTCCCGTGCCGCGTCACGATCGCGACGCCGGCGGCCCGGCCGAGGTGCTGGCCGCGAAGGCCGCCCTGCGGCAGGAGGTGTGGTCCGCGATGCGGGCGGCGCGGGTCGCCCGGTTCCCCGGCGCGGCCGGGCGCATCCCGAACTTCACCGGAGCGGAGGCCGCGGCCGAGCGGCTTCGCGCCACGCCGGCCTGGCAGGCGGCCGCCACCGTGAAGGCCAACCCGGACGCCGCGCAGTGGCCGGTGCGCCAGCGCGCCCTGGAGGACGGCAAGACCGTGTACATGGCCGTCCCGCGGCTGGCCGGGCCCGAGCCGTTCTTCGCCCTGGATCCGGCGCACCTGAGCGAGCCGCCCCGCAAGGCGGCCTCGATCAGCGGCGCGTCCCGCTCCGCCCGGCGGGTCACGCTCGCCGATCTGTCCCCGGTGGACCTCGTGGTGATGGGCTGCGTCGCGGCCGGGGAGGACGGCGCCCGGCTGGGCAAGGGCGGCGGGTTCGCCGACCTGGAATACGCGCTGGCCGCCGCGGCGGGCCTGATCGGGCTGCGCACCGTGACCGTCACGACCGTTCACGAGCTCCAGGTCCGCCCCGCCGGGACGATCCCGCTGACCGGCCACGATGTGCCGGTGGACTTCATCGTCACCCCCGAGCGCGTGATCGACTGCCGCGCCCGGCACGGGCCGCGGCCGGCCGCCGGCATCCGCTGGGAGGACCTGACCGAGGAGAAGATCGCGGCCATCCCGCTGCTGTCGGCGCAGCGGCCCGGGCGCGCGCCCGGCGGTCCCGGTGGTCCCGGCGGCCGTTGAGACCGTCGTGCTGGCACGACGGCGGCCTGGCCGACGGGAGGTCAGCGCCCGGTGAAGGCGGGCGGCCGCCGTTCCGCGAACGCCCGCTGGCCCTCGCGGTAGTCGTCCGACCGGAAGCAGGCCTCGATCATCGCCTCGACCCGCCCCATGTCCCGGCGGTCGGGAGCCCGGCGGGCCTCGCGGATCGCCGCCTTGCACGCCGCGACCGTGAGCGGCGCGTTCTGCGCGATGCCCTGGGCCAGGCTCATGACCTCGTCCCGCAGGCTGGCCGCGGGCACGACGCGGTTGACCAGGCCCATCTGCAGGGCTTCCGCCGCCGAGAAGCGCCGGGCGGAGAACAGGACCTCCGACGTCCAGGCCGGGCCGATCAGGTCCGTCAGCGCGGTCACGCTGGCGAAGCCGGGACCGAGCCCGAGCCGGGCCGCCGGGACGCCGAACTGGCTGTCGTCGGACGCGATGCGGATGTCGGCCTGCAGGGCGGTGAACAGGCCGGCGCCGATGCAGAAGCCGCGGATCATCGCGATGAGGGGCTTCTCCAGGCCGTGCCAGGAGCGGCTGACCGCCGCCGAGACCCGGTCGTACTCGGCCCGGGCGGCGGGCGAGGTGCGCCGGTCGCCGAACTCGGAGATATCGGCGCCTGAGGCAAAGGCCTTGTCCCCGGCCCCGGTGACGAGCACGACGCGGACGTCCCGGTCGGCCTGGAGCGCCTCCAGCGCGCCGGGCAGCGCGGCGCGCATCTCGCTGGACAGGGCGTTGCGCTTGCCGGGGTTGTTGAAGGTCACAACGGCGACGGCGCCGGTCACCTCGACGAGCAGCTGATCGGTGCGGGTGTCGTGCCGCGCGGGCGGGTTCGGTGACGTCATGCGGTTCCTCTCAGATCACTCCCTGGGCGCGGAGCTGATCGATCTGCCCGCGCGGGTAGCCCAGTTCGGCGAGCACCTCGTCGGTGTGGGCGCCCAGGTCGGGACTGGGCGTGCGGACCGTGGCCGGGGTGCCGGTCATCCGCACCGCGTTGCGCAGGATGTCCAGCCGGCCGAGCGCCGGGTGTTCTACCGGGCCGGTCATGGCCAGGTGCTCGACCTGCGGGTCGGCGAACACCTCATCCATCCGGTAGACCGGGCCGCACGGCACCCCGGCCTGGTTCAGCGCCTCGACCCACTCGGCCGTGCTCCGGGTGCGCAGCCGCCCGGCGATCAGCGCGTTGAGTTCCGCGCGGTTCGCCGACCGCTTGGCGGCCGAGTCGAAGCGCGGGTCATCCGGGAGCCCGGGAAGGCCGATCACCTGGCACAGGTTGTGCAGCAGCCGCCCGCCCGCCCCGGCGATGTTGACGTAGCCGTCGGCGGAGGCGAAGCAGCCCATCGGCACGCTCATCGGGTGGTGGTTGCCCGCCTGCGGCGGGACCTCGTGATCGATGGTCCAGCGGGCGGCCTGGAAATCCATCATCGCGATCATCGATTCCAGCAGCGAGGTCTGCACCCAGCGCCCGGTCCCGGTACGGCTCCGGTCGTGCAAGGCGACCAGCACGCCGACCGCGAGGTACAGGCCCGCGGCCAGGTCGGCCACGGGAATCCCGGCGCGGGTCGGCTCGCTGCCCGGCAGCCCGGTGACGCTCATCAGGCCGCCCATCCCCTGGGCGATCTGGTCCACGCCGCCCCGGCCGGCGTAGGGGCCGTCCTGGCCGAAGCCGGAGATCGACCCGTAGACCAGCCGCGGGTTCCGCGCGTGGACGGTGCCGAAGTCGAACCCCAGGCGGTCCTTGACCGGGGGGCGCATGTTCTCGATCAGCACGTCGGCGGTGTCGACCAGCCGCATCAGCACGTCGTGAGCCCCCGGCGCCTTCAGGTTCAGCGACAGCGACCTCTTGTTGCGGTGCAGGTGCTGGAAGTCGCAGCCGTGCCGGCTGCCGGTCAGGGCCGGCGCGGCCGGGTCCGGCGGCGGCTCCACCCGGATGACGTCGGCCCCCCAGTCGGCGAGCTGGCGGACGCAGGTCGGGCCCGCGCGGGCGACGGTGAGGTCGATGACGCGGATGTCGCCGAGCGGAAGGTGGGCGGCCACGCTCCCTATCATCCCTGAGGCCGGCGGCCGGGCCGAGCCAAAGCCGGCGGCACTGCTGAGCCGACCTCGCCCGCGGCGGCGGCGCCCGTCGCGTTCAGGACGGCTCTCGCTCGCCGTCGGGATACGCGAACACCTCGTCGAGCGGCACCCGGAACACCCGGCGGACCGCGCTGGCGGGGACCGCGCTGGCGGTGCCGTGCCGCCCGGAGGTTTAGGGCTGGAAGCGGTTGGGCCCGGGCGTGCCCTCGAGCAGGCTGAAGACCAGCAGGACGATCCCCCCGACGAAGGGCACCAGCCCGATGAGCACCCACCAGCCGCTCCGGTCGATGTCGTGGAGCCGGCGAATCGTCAGCGCGAGCCCGACCAGGGCCACGTAGATGAGCGCGATGCTGGCGATGATGAGGAACAAGGCGACGATCGCGCTGCTGTGCGTGGCCGCCGGGATCACGATGAGCAGTTCCAGGACGATCGTGGCGATCACCTCGAGCAGGACGAACCACCAGTAGGCCGACCGGGAGGCACGGCCGCGGTAGACGAACCCGTGGCTGAAGGCCTGCTTGACGGCCTCGCCGAAGCCCACCGGGCCGCCTTGCAGGTAGCTGAGGGGCGCGGCCGGGTAGCCGTAGGGCGGATAGGGGCCGGGCTGGCTGGGATAAACCCCGTAGGGGCCAGGGGTGCTCACGGATGACCTCCGGATCAGTTGGCTTCTGAAGCTGCCACCGCGGGCTTCAGCGAGCGCGGCGGCCCCCCACCCCGCCGACCAGCACCCTGGCCCGGGTGAGGGCCGATACCGCGGCCAGGATGAACAGGAACGGGATGAGCATGCCATATCCGGCGCCGCGCCCGAGGGCAATGCCGGCGATCAAGCGGGGTCAGGCCGACGGCTCGGGTCGCTGGGCCTGGGAAGCGAACATGCTCAATCCGAGCGTCCTCGAAAGATGCCGTGCCGCCAGCTGTCCCCGGACGCTGTTTCCGGCCCGGTCGAGGAGCGGGGAGAACGTTCCCAGCCCGCCCTTGCCCGGCGCCACGGCCATGATCCCGCCGCCGATCCCGCTCTTCCCGGGCACCCCGACGTCGAACAGCCAGTCGCCGGAGGTCTCGTACATTCCGGCGGTGGCCATGGCCGCGAGCACATGCTGGCAGGCGTCCGCGGTCACGGCCCGCGCCCTGGTCACCGGGTTGACCCCGCCGTCGGCCAGGGTGGCGCTCATGACCGCGAGGTCCTCGGCGGTGACCAGCAGGCAGCTCTGCCTGGTGTACAGGTCCACGGTTTCCGCCGGGTCCCAGTAGATCCGGCCCCGGCTCGCCAGCAGGCTGGCGATGGCGCGGTTGCGGTGGTTGGTCGCCGACGCGGAAGCGTAGACCTCGTCGCTCAGCGACAGGCCGCGGCCGGCGAAGCGGGACAGCCCCTCGCAGATGAACCGCCATTTCGCCGCGGTGCCGTCCCCCGGCATCAGGCTGGTGGCCGCGATGGCGCCCGCGTTCACCATGGGATTGGATCTGCCGTCCGGGCTGCGCTCGACCGGGGCCAGCGAGTCGAACGGAAGCCCGGTCGCGTTGACCCCGATTCTCTGCCTGACCTCTTCGGCGCCGAGCGCCTGGCACGCCAGCGCGAAGACGAACGGCTTGGCCACGCTCATGATCGCAAACTCGTGCCCGGCATCCCCGGCCTGGTAGACGCGGCCGCTGGTGCCCGCCACGCAGATGCCGAACAGGTCTGCGGCCACCCGGGCCAGCGCCGGGTAGGTCGGCGAGGCCGCCCCGCTGGCCTCCGAGCGGTGCAGCCGGTGCGCCTCGTCCACGGCCTCCTGTACCTGGCGCGGCGACGGCAGGTGACCGGTGGAGACGTACCCGTCCGTGCTTTCCGTGCCCGCGCCTCGCGCGCCGTCGCCGGGGAGCCTGGGCATCGGTGAACTCTCGCGCGACCAGCCGGAGCGTCGGCTCGTCCGGGGCGGACAGGCTCAGTACCGCGCCGACCACCGCGGGCGACGCGCAGATTTTCGCCTCCAGCGCCCGCAGCCGGACGGCCAGGCGTGACTCCGTGTCGTCGCCGGTCAGGTCGACGTCGCCGACCACAAAGACCGTCCGCGGCCCGACGATCTCCAGCCGCAGGTAGGTCACCCGGGCCACCTCCGGCGCGGCCAGCAGGGCCGCGATGGCGGCCTTGCGCACGCGCGGGTCGGCTTCCTGGCCGACCAGGAACCGCCGGTTACGGTTGATCAAGATGACGGCGACCACGGCGAGCAGCACGCCGATCAGGATCGACCCGACCGCGTCCGGAACCGGATTATCGGTCAACTGGTGGAGGCCCAGCCCGGCCGCGGCGATGACCAGGCCGATCAGGGCGGCGGAGTCCTCCGCGAACACCGCGCGCAGGGTGGGATCGGAGGTGGCCATGATGTGCTCGAGGAGGTCCCGCTGCAACTCCTCGGCCTCGGGCTTGGCCTGCCGGATCGACTGCGAGAAGGAGACCGCCTCCAGGACGAACGAGATGGCCAGCACGATGTACCCGATGGCGAAGTTCTCGGCCGCCTCGCGGTGCATGAGCTCCTGGATGCCGTGGGTGACCGACACCGCGGCGCCCGCCACGAACAGCCCGACCGCGGCGAACAGCGACCACACGTAGGCTTCCCGGCCGTGCCCGAACGGGTGCGCGCGGTCGGCCGGGCGGCGAGAGCGCCGGTCGGCGATCAGCAGGAAGATCTCGTTGCCCGCGTCCGCCCACGAATGCGCCGCCTCGGCCACGAGCGATGCCGATCCGGTCACCACGGCCGCGCCGGACTTCGCGACGGCGATGAGAACGTTGACGCCGAAGGCGACCAGCACCGTCGTGAGGCTCTCGGATCCGGCCGGACCGCCCGACCCCGGCACCGACTCCAGCAGGTTGTGCGGCTCGCGGGCGGGCTCTTCGGCCCCGGCGGGAGCTGGAGCCTGCTCGCCGCCCTGTTGCTGCGCCATCACCTCAGTGGTAGCACAAGACGCATGCCGATTCCCAGGACGGTAGGACGGTGGAACAAGGCCGGGCTGAACCGGGTCACCCGGCACATCGCTCCCTGGATGCCCGGGCTCGGCGTGGTCATCCACCGTGGCCGGCGCTCCGGGCGCCGCTACCAGACGCCGGTCAACGTGTTCCCGGCCGGCGACGGGTACATCTTTGCCCTAACGTACGGCCCGGACACCGACTGGGTCAGGAACGTGCTGGCCGCGGGCGGCTGTGAGCTGCGGACGCGCGGGCGCACGGTCCGCCTGGTGTCGCCGCGCTTGTACCGCGACGAGGACCGGCGCGGCATCCGCCCGTTCGAGCGGCAGGTCTTGCGGGTCCTGAACGTGGCCGACTTCCTGTCCCTGAAGTCCGCGTCCGCGGCCGGGAGCGTGAGGGCGCGGTTCAGCCGAGCAGGGCGAGCAGGCGTTCCGCCTGGCGCCGGAGGGTGCCGGGCGGGTTCCGGCGGCTGGCCTGGCCGCCGGGCCGCAGGTGCAGCAGCCAGAACAGCGCGGCCAGGCGCCGGAACTGCAGCAGCCTGGCCCGCTCGGCGGCGGTCAGCCCGAACGACGACACGAAGGCGCCGCAGTCCAGCCGGGCGTCCGGCCACGCGGACAGGTGCTCGACCAGGATCGCGAGCTCGAACGCGCGGTCGCTGGGGCCTGAGTCCTCGAAGTCGACCAGGCGTACCCGGCGGCCGTCCCACAGGAAGTTGGCGAGGTTGGCGTCACCCTGCCCGAAGACCGCGTCGCGGCCCGGGAGGGTCTGCGCGCCGATCGCGCCGCCCTCCAGCCAGGCGGCCGCGACCACGGCCGCGCGGCGCACGACGGGATCCTCGCCCAGGCGGCGATGGCCGCCTGCGGCCAGGCCTTGCCGTACCTGACCGGTGAAGGCTTCCGGATTGGACTGCGCCGCGGGCAGCCCGGCCAGCCGGGCGGGCGGGCGGGACGCTGCGCCACAGCAGGTCCAGCGACCGGGCCAGGGCCTGCGCCTGCTCCCGCGAGACCGGGCCCGCTCCCAGCGGCTCCCCGGGCAGCCAGGACATCCGGATCTCCGGCGGATCAGCGCCCAGGCTGGCGCTGATCGGCCGGGCCGCCAGGCCGGTCCCGGATTCGGCGAGCATGCGCAGCGCCGCCCACTCCCGGGCGGGCTCGTCACGCGCCCACGACCGGAACCGCTTGGTGACCAGGCCATGCTCCCGGTCGACGCGGACCTCGTGGGTCACCCCCGCGCCGCCGCGGCGGTCAACGGGATCCGCCGGCCAGGGACTTCGAGAGCACGACGAAGCTCAGGTCCGGCCGCTTCGGGATGCCGGACCGCACGTCGTCGTAGGGGAACGGCTGGCTCTCGCCCGTCCGGCGGTAGCCCCGCCGCTCGTACCAGGCGATCAGCTCGCCGCGCTGGGCCAGGACCGTCAGCACCATGGTCCTCGCGCCCCAGTCGTCCCGGGCCAGGCGCTCGGCCTCGGCCAGGATCTGCGCGCCCCAGCCCTGGCCCTGGCGGCCGGGCTGTACCGAGAACATGCCGAAGTACACCTCGGCGGCCGGGCGCCGCTCCAGCTGGCAGCAGCCCACCAGGTGCCCGCCGTCCTCGGCCATGAGCACGGTGCGGCCGGGCCCGCGCACGGCCGCGCGGACCAGGCCGGCGTCGGTGCGCTGGCCGTCCAGCAGGTGCGTCTCGGTCGTCCAGCCCGCCTCCCCCCGGTAGGCGGATTCGACCAGGCTCACGATGGCCGGCACGTCTCGCTCCTCGGCGAACCGGAACGCCAGCGTCACTCGGCCATTGTCCCTGCCCGGTGCGCAGGGCCAGGGGTAGCCCGAACCTGCGGAGCACGTCTTGGTCGAGGAAGCGGGTGATGGCGCTGACCTGGTCGCCGCGGAGGGTGAGCACGATCAGCCCCGCCGCCTCGGCCTGGTTCTGCCGCGTCCCGGGAAGGTAGCAGCCGAAGGCCGGCTGGGAGTTGGCGCGGGTGGGCAGGAGCTGGAACCGGCGCCCCGCGCGCCAGCGTGCGCTGGCGCGCAGGAACGCCCCGACGGCGGCGCGGCCCTGGTACTCGTGGGGGGCCGGCGGCATCGACAGCCAGGCGTCGTCGGTCAGCAGGGCGATGACGCCGGTGATGTCGTCGGCGGCAAAGGCGGCGGCGAAACGCCGGACGATGGCCTGTTCGCGCGCCGATCCCGGTTCCGGGGGACGCTGCTCCCCGGAGGCGCGCACGCCGCCGCCGACGCCGGCCCGCGCCCGTTGCAGGAGGCCCTTGACCGAGGTCGGGGTGGTGTCCAGCATCGCCGCCACCTCGGCAGTGGAGAAGCCGAGGACGTCGCGGAGCACGAGCACGGCCGCCTGGCGTGGCGACAGCCGCTGCAGCGCGGCGATGAACGCCAGCTCGATGGTCTCCCGGCTCTCGTACCGGGCCTCGGGTCCTGGCCCGGTATCCGCGGTGCCTTCCTGCCACTGGCCCGGGTAGGGCTGCAGCCAGGGCATCTCACCGTGGCAGGTGGGCGCGGGAGGGTCGAACGGAGGCAACGGTACCGGCGGAAGCCGCCTGCTGGCGGCGCGCCGCGCGTTCAGGCAGCGGTTGGTCGCGATGCGGTACAGCCAGGCCCGAAGCGACGACCGCTCTGCGAAGCCGGGCAGGCCGTGCCAGGCCGCCATCAGCGTCTCCTGCACGGCGTCCTCGGCGTCCGGCAGGGAACCCAGCAGGCGGTAGCAGTGCACCTGCAGCTCCCGCAGGTGGGGATCGACGAGCTCGCGGAAGGCCTGATCATCGCCGACCCGCGCGCGGGCCAGGGCCACCTCGCTCACGAGCCCAGTCTGGCAGCACACTCCGGCCGCACCGACGCGCGGCGCAGCCTGGCACCGGCCCGGTCCCGGTCGGCCGTTCCGTTCCCGCCCGCGGCGGTGTCCTGACTATCAGCACCGCGGGCGCACCCGCCCAGCCCAGCCTTTCGGAAGGAGATCAGCATGACCGGATCGACCGCCCTCCAGATCGCCTCCGCCTTCCTGGACGCCTGGACCGCCGGGGACTTCGAGAAGGCCGGACACTACCTCGCCGACGGCTTCGTCTTCGACGGGCCCATCGCCCACTACCGGTCGGCCCGGGAGTTCCTCGCCGGTTCGAGGCCCTTTATCGAGAAGATCACCCCGGCCTGGACGGAGGTCTGCGCCTTCGGCGACGACCGTGAGGCCCTGCTCCTGTACGACCTGCACCTGCGCACCGGTGCGGCGATGCGCATCGCCGACCGCTACACGGTCAGAGACGGCAAGATCCAGACGGAGACCATCCTGTGGGATACCCACGGATCCCCGTTCCGGGCCCAGCCAGGCTGACCGGCCAGCGGCCGCCGCCCGGCTATCGCCCCAGGTAGGCGCGCTTCAGGTCCTCGCTGCGCAGCAGCTCGGACGCGGAGCCCTCGAGCACGATCACCCCGGTGGACAGGACATAGCCGCGGTCGGCGATCGACAGCGCCATGGTCGCGTTCTGCTCCACCATCAGCACCGCGACCCCGGAGGCGTGGATGTCGGCGATGATCTGGAAGTTCTGCTGCACGAGCGCGGGTGACAAGCCCATCGACGGCTCGTCCATCAGCAGCAGCCGCGGGCGCGACATCAGCGCGCGGCCCATCGCGACCATCTGCTGCTCGCCGCCGGACAGCGTGCCCGCGAGCTGGCTGCGCCGCTCGTGCAGGCGCGGGAACAGCCCGTAGACCCGGTCGAAGTCCTCGTCGAGCTTCTCGCCGCGCCGCAGCACCGCGCCGAGCTCGAGGTTCTCCAGCACGGTCAGCTGCCCGAACAGCCGGCGGTTCTCCGGCACGATCGCCATCCCGCGGGCGATCCGCTGCGGCACCGGCCAGCTCGTCACGTCCTGTCCGTCGAGCAGTACTTCTCCCGCGCGCGGCCGCACGATGCCGAGGATCGTCTTCAGCGTCGTCGACTTACCGGAGGCGTTGCCGCCGAGCAGGCACACCAGCTCGCCCTGCGCCGACCTGGAGCGAGATCCCCTCCAGGATCCGCATCTGCCCGTAGTAGGTGGTGACGTCGTCGAGGCTCAGCAGCACGGCGCTCACTCGGGTGCTCCCCCCGCGGCTCCTCCCGGCGCTGCTTCCGTGGCTTCCCCCGCGGCTCCTCCCGCGTCCGTCAGGGCCTCGGGGTCGCGTCCCAGGTAGGCCTCGACGACCGCCGGATGGCCGGCGACCTCGTCGAAGCCGCCCTCGGCGATCTTGACGCCGTGGTCGAGCGCGATCACCCGGTCGGAGCAGCCCGCGACCACGTGCATGTCGTGCTCGATGACCAGGATCGACACTCCGCGCTCGTCGCGCAGCCGCCCGATCAGCTCGGTGATCTCGTGCGTCTCGGCCGGGTTCATCCCGGCGGCGGGCTCGTCGAGCAGCAGCAGCCTGGGCCCGGTGCCGAGCGCCCGGGCGATCTCCAGCCGCCGGCGGTTCGCGTACGACAGCGAGTACGCGGGCTGCTCCCAGCGGTACCCGGCCAGCCGCTGGCCGAAGAACGACAGCACGTCCTCGGCCAGCGCCCGCACCTCGCGCTCCTCGCGCCGGGCCCGGGGCAGGCGCAGGACCGACTCCCACGGCATCGCCTTGGTGTGGCCGTAGGTCGCGGCCATCACGTTCTCGATCACCGACATGTTCAGGAACAGCCGCAGGCTCTGGAAGGTCCGCGCGATCCCCAGCCGGGCGATCTTGTGCGGCGCCAGGCCGGCGATCGGCTGGCCGGCGAAACGGACGTCCCCGGCGCTCGGCTGGTACACGCCGGTGATCACGTTGAAGACCGTGGTCTTGCCCGCGCCGTTGGGCCCGATCAGGCTGACGATCTCCCGGTCGTCCACCCGCAGGTCCAGCTCGGACAGGGCCCGCAGGCCGCCGAAGGACAGCGACAGGCGCTCGAGATCCAGGACGGGGACGGCCGGGGTGGTCATGTCGGGGCCTCGACGCGCCGCGACCCCAGCAGCCCCTGCGGCCGGGCGATCATCATCACGATCAGGATCGCGCCGATCATGAGCTGCCGGGTGACCGCGGGCTGGGCGCTCAGCACGGTCTCCCAGACGAACGAGGCCAGGTAGAGCGTCGGCACCAGCAGGATGGTCCGCCAGCGGCCCTTGACCTGCACCAGCGCGATCAGCAGGCACACCAGCAGAACATATCCCCAGTTCCCCAGCACGGTGGAATTGGCCGGGATGACCACCCAGTCCCGCAGCGCGTCGCCGAGCCAGCCGGTCGACTGCGGCCCGCCCGCCACGGCGCTGGCCGAGATGGCCCGGGCGATCGCGTGCGCGGCGAGGCCGAGCGCGACGGTGGCCGCGAGGACCGCGGCCAGCCTGCGCCACGGGCGCAGCTTGACCACCAGGGTGAGCAGGATCAGGCCGTAGAACAGGTAGCCGGAATCGGTCGGGCTGCGCAGCAGCCCGTCGTAGATGACCATGACCACCACGGCGCCGGCCGCCGCGCCCGCGATGCTGCCGGCGCCGCCGAGGATGAGCCCGGCGTAGATGAGGATCAGGATCGGCGTGTCGAAGTCGGTCGGGAACACGCTGATCTGCTGCGCGGCGAAGATGGTGCCGGCCAGCGCCGCGACCACGGCCCCGAACGAGAACGCCATCAGCTTGACCCGGTTGACCGGGATGGTCATGGACGCCGCGGCCAGCGAGTCCTCGCGCACGGCCCGCCAGGCCCGTCCGGTGCGCGAGGAGTCGAGCAGCCGCAGCACCGCCATCGTGACCACGGCGAGGATCACGAGCAGGTAGTAGTAGCCGGTGTTGGTGGTGATCTGGAGCCCGAAGCCGCGGATGGGATCGATCCCGACGATCCCGTTGGGGCCGCCCAGCACGCTGGGCGCCACGTTGTTGGTGAACTCGACGAAGGCCTCGCCGAAGAACAGGGTGACGATCGCCAGGTAGTCGCCGATCAGCCGCCGGGACGGCCAGCCGACCAGCAGCCCGAGGATCGCCGCGCCGATCATCACGATCGGCACCGACAGGTAGGCGGGCAGGTGGATGCCGCTGCTGCCGATCTGGGCCGAGGACAGCAGCGCGAACCCGTAGGCACCGAAGCCGAAGAACGCCACGTAGCCGAGGTCGAGCAGCCCGGCCCAGCCCACCACGATGTTCAGCCCGAGCGCGAGCAGCACGATCACCAGCGTGTCGATCCCGACCTGCAGCTGGAACCCGCCCAGGCCGATCAGCGGCAGCGCGGCCGCGGCCAGGCCCACGATCGCGAGCCTGGGCCACCAGCCGATCCGCTCGAACCGGCGCTGCGCGTCCCCCATCCAGGACGGCAGGTACTCGCGCCGGTGGGCCTCCCGGGCGACCCACTCGTCGGCCCCGACCTGGGGGCCGGCCGCCGGAGGCTGCGAGTCCAGGCTCACTGTGTCCCGCCCTCCTGCCTTCACACCTTCTGCAGCTGGGCCCGGCCGAGCAGGCCGCTGGGCCGGACCAGCATCACGGCGATCAGCAGCAAGAACACCAGCAGGTTGGTGTAGGTCGAGGAGATGTAACCGGTGATGAAGGACTCCGCCAGGCCGATCAGCAGGCCGCCCAGGACCGCGCCGGGAATGGACCCGATCCCGCCGACGACGGCCGCGGTGAACGCCTTGAGGCCGGCGATGAAGCCGATGGTCGGCGTCACCTGGTTGAACAGCAGCCCGCCCATCACCCCGGCCACGCCCGCGAGGGCCGCGCCGATGAAGAACGTGGCCGCGATCGTGAAGTTCACGTTGATCCCGAGCATCTCGGCCGCCTCCCGGTCGGCGGCCACCGCCCGCATCTGCTTGCCGAGCGAGGTCCGGTTGACCAGCTGCCGCAGGCCGAGCATGAGCAGCAGGCCCAGCACGAGGACCAGGATCTGCACGCTGTCGATGGTGACCGAACCGATCTGGATGCCGCTGGACAGCGAGATGAAGTCTGAGGTGTTGTAGATGCGCGGCTGCGCGCCGAACAGCAGCAGCGCCGAGTTCTCCAGGAAGAACGAGACGCCGATCGCGGTGATCAACGGCGCGATCCGCGGCGCGTTGCGCAGCGGCCGGTAGGCGAAGCGCTCGATCGCCACGCCCAGGCGCGCCGACCAGGAGAGCCGCCAGCACGAACATGATCACCAGGAGCAGCGGCACCGGGATGCTCACCTTGTTCGGCCCGCCGAACCACTGGATCACGAAGTAGCCGACGTACGCGCCGACCATGTACAGGTCGCCGTGCGCGAAGTTGAGCAGCTTGAGCACCCCGTAGACCATGGTGAAGCCGAGCGCCACCAGCGCGTAGAGCGCGCCCGTGGTGAGGCCGTTCACCAGTTCCTGGAGGAAGAAGGCCATACGCGTGGGTCCTGTCCGCTGTCCGTGCGGCCCGGCGGCGCGCCCGCTCAGGGCCGGCGCGCCGCCGGGCAGCTAACTGGATGTCAGCCGATCAGCTGCTCGGGATCAACTGGTACTTACCCGCTGAATCGATCTTGAACAGGAAGAACTTTCCGTGGACTACGTCCCCGTGGGAGTCGAACTGGATCGGCTGCCCGAGGATCGTGGTCGCCTCGTTCGTGTTCTTGATCGCCGCCAGGACATTGGCGCGGGTCGGGGTCTGGCCGGACTTGCACACCGAGGCGATCGCCTCGTCGATCACGTGCGTGGCCGCGTACACGGGCGGCCCGAACGTGCCGAACGTGCCGTACTTCGCCTTCGCGGCCGCGGCGATCGCCGCGTCCGCGGGAATCGCGGTGATGTCCGGGCCGAACGACGACACGTACGAGCCGTTGATCGTGAACGTGCCCGGCGAGAACAGGCCGTCCGTGCCGAAGATCACGGCGCTCTTGTGCTCCTGGGCCAGGTCCTTGCCGAACTGCTGGGCGTTGCCCGCGATCTGCCAGGGCAGGACCACCACCGTCATGGCCGGCGTGACCTTGGCCACCAGCGAGGAGAAGTCGGTCACCTTCTGCGAGACCGACTCGTGGTCCACGGTGATCCCGGCCTTCTGGAAGATCGGAATCATCTCGGACACCAGGCCGGTCGAGTAGGCCTCCTGGTCATCGACGATCATCAGGGCCTTCGGGTGCAGGTTGTTGATGATGTAGTTGGCGTCCTGCGGCCCCTGCACGCCGTCGTTCGACACGGTCCGGAAGAACGTCGGGTACTTGCCGGTGGTGAGCGCCGTAGCGGTCGCCGACCCGGAGATGAAGGCCAGCCCCGCCCGGGCCATCAGCGGGACCGACGGCCTCGACCTCCTGGCTGCCCGCCGGGCCGACCACCGCCACGATCTTGTTGTTCGAGGTGAACTGCTGGGTGACGGTCGTCGCCATCGAAGGCGTCAGCTGGGTGTCGCCCTGGACGATCGTGATCTTCGTCTTGTTGCGCAGGTTGTCCGCGGCCAGCGCGAGCTCCGCGAAGTGCAGCTGCTCCTGCCCGAGCACGGCCACCGAGCCGGTGAGCGGCCCCTCCATGCCGACCGAGGCGACGCACGCCTTGGTGGTGGCGCCGCTGGCGCTGCCGCCGCTGCTGCTACTGCTGCTGCCGCAGCCAGCCGCCACGAGCGCACCGAGCGCCGTCGCGGCGATGATCGCGCTTCTCTTCATGGATACGCCCTCCCTTTCTTTCTCTGATGCGTCACTGTTGCCTCCACCGCCGCCGGCGGCCGGCGGCCGGGATCCGCGCCCGTCAGCCGCCGGCCACGCTCGCCTCGAGCGTGATCTCGGTGCCGGCCAGGGCGCGCCCGACCGTGCAGTTCTTGGCCCGCTCGGCCAGGTCCCGGAAGGAAGCCTGGTCCACCCCGGGAACGTCGCCGACGGTGCGCAACTCGATGCGGGTGATGTCGAAGCCGGCGCCGGCCTGGGCGAGCGTCACCCGCGCGGTGGTGCGCAGGTCCCGCGCCGGATGACCGGCCTCGCCCAGCAGGTTCGCGAGCGACATCGTGAAGCAGGCCGCCTCGGCCGCGCCGAGCAGTTCCTCGGGGTTGGCCGCCCGCTCGCCTTCCTCGACGCGGGCCCGCAGCGAGTACGGCCCGTCGAAGGCACCGCTGCCGAGCGATATCCGGCCGCTGCCCTCGGGCACGTTCCCCTGCCAGCTCGCCTCGGCGCTGCGGACGACGCGGAAACTCAAGACGCTCTCCCCCATGCTGCCCGCGGCGGGATTTTGGGCTGAATCAAACCATGCGCTGCAGGCCCGGGCAAGGGAAGCGTTTTTGAGATCCGGCAGGCAGTTGTGATTCGATCGCAATCTGGCCCCGCCTGAGAGGAAGCTGCCGATGACCGAAACGCTGCGCCCGGCCATCAACGTCGCCGCCGTCCGGGACCGCTTCTCGTCCCTGCAAGGCGACTTCGCGTTCCTGGACGCTCCGGGCGGTTCGCAGGTACCCGACGAGGTCGGCGCGGCGATCGCGCGGACGCTGCGCGAGGCCAGCGCCAACCTCGGCGCGGGCTACGCGACGAGCGTGCGCGTCGGCGAGATCCTCGCGGAGGCCGAGCGCAACGCGGCGCGGTTCCTCGGCTGCCAGCCGCATGAGGTGATCTTCGGGGCGAACATGACCACGCTGAACTTCATGCTGTCGCGGACCGCGGGCCGCGGCTTCCGCCCGGGCGACGAGATCCTGGTCTCCTCGCTGGACCACGACGGCGGCGTCGCGCCCTGGCTGGAACTGGCGCACGACACCGGGCTGGTCGTCCGGCACGTCGAACTGAAGGACGACACGACGCTCGACTACGAAGACCTCCAGCGCAAGCTCGGGCCGCGCACGCGGGTGGTCGCGTTCGCGTGGGCGTCCAACGCGGTGGGCACGGTCGTGGACGCCCGGCGGGTCTGCCAGCTCGCGCACGACGCCGGCGCGCTCGCCTGGATCGACGCCGTCCACTACGCGGCGCACGAGCCGATCGACGTCCGCCAGGTCGGCGCCGACGTGCTGATCTGCTCGCCGTACAAGTTCTGCGGCCCGCATCTCGGCCTGGCCTACGGGCGGGCCGAGGTGATCGAGCGCTGGCGGCCGTACAAGGCGCGCCCCGCGCCCACGAGCCCGCTCGGCCGCAGCTTCGAGACCGGTACCCTCCCGTACGAGCTGCTCGCGGGGTTCAACGCGACGATCGGCTACCTGGACTCGATCGGCGGCTTCGCGGCGATCGTCCCCTACGAGCGCTCGCTGGGCCAGCGGTTCCTGGACGGCATCTGTGACGCGGTCACGGTGTACGGGCTGCCCGGGATGGACGGCCGCGTGCCGACGTTCCTCGTCAACGTGGACGGCGTGGCCGCCGAGGAGGTGGCGGCCCGCCTCGCCGCGGCCCAGATCGGGGTCTGGGCACACGATTCCTGGTATTCGCTGGACCTGTACCCGCGTCTCGGCTACGCCGGCAAGTCGGTGCGGATCGGCTTCATCCACTACAACACCGAGGACGAGGTGGACCGGCTCGTCGCGGCCCTGGAGGAGATGCGCGGGAGCTGACCGGCCGCGGAAGGCCGGGCCAGCCTGCCAGCGGGCTAGCTCGCGGCCCGGAAGGCCGGGCCAGGCTGCCGGCGGGCGCTGAGGCTCGCGGCCCGGAAGGCCGGGCCGACGGCGGCGGGCGCCGAGGCCGGCGGCCGCGGAACGCCGGCTACCCGTCGGCTCCGTTGAGGATCTCCGCGAGCTTGCTCAGGTTGATGTTGCCGCCCGAGACCACGCACACGATCTTCCCGGTCCCGGCCCGGCCGCTGAGCGCCGCGGCGGGCGCGAGCGCGCCCGCCCCCTCGGCGATGACCCGGACCCGCTCGGCCAGCGTGCGCACGGCGGCGGCGACCTCGTCGACGGGGATGGCCAGCGCCTGGTCGACCAGCGGCGCGACCAGCGGCCACATGCTGTCCAGCACGCGGCGGCTGCCGGAGCCGTCGACGAACGAGGCGCGGTAGTCCACGTCGGCCGGGTGCCCGGCGGCGAGCGCCGCGGCCAGCGCCGCGGCGGTCCCGGGCTCGGCAGTGACGATCTTCGTCGCCGGCCGCAGCGCCTTGATCGCGCTGGCGATGCCGACGGTCAGCCCGCCCCCGCCGTAGGGGATCACGACCGCGTCCGGGTCCGGCAGGTCCTCGAGGATCTCCAGCCCGATCGTCCCGTTTCCCGCCATCACCCCGGGGTCCTGGACCGGGTGCACGAACAGCCCCTCGATCCCGTCGACGTGACCGGTGATGATCACGTTCCACCAGTCGTCGTACGGCAGCTTCAGCACCTGGCCGCCGAGGCGCTCGATCGCGGCCAGCTTCGCCTCGGGCGCGTGCTCGGGCACCGCGATCGTGGCCGGGACGCCGAGCTCACGGGCGGCCCACGCCACCCCCTGGGCCATGTTCCCCGCGCTGGCCGTGACCAGGCCCTGGGCCCGCTCGGCCGCGGAGGCGAGCAGGACCGCGTTGGTCGCGCCGCGGATCTTGAACGAGTTGATCGGCTGGAGGTTCTCCAGCTTGAGGTAGATCTCGGCCGGGGCATCGTCGACGGGCAGGCGCACCAGCGGCGTCCGGATCGCCGTGCCCCTGATCCGCTCGCGCGCCGCCTCGATCGCCGCCAGGTCTATCAAAGCTCCACCTCCGTGCCGATGCCGCGCGCGGTGGCCGCCGCCACCGCGCTCTCGGCCGCCGCGAGATCCTCGATGGCCAGGCCGAGCGACCGGAACAGCGTCAGCTCGCCAGGGTCGCGGCGCCCGGCGGCCGTGCCCGCGAGCACCTCGCCGATCTCCGCGCGGACGTGCTCCTCGCCAGCGATCTTGCCTTCGGTCACCGCGAGCCGGAACTCGCCGGCCTCGTGGCGCAGCGACTCGCGGCTGTCGCAGAACAGCGCGCTCGCGGCCACGGTGTCGGTGTCGAGCTCGCGCGCCTGCGGGGTACTGGCGCCGACCGCATTGACGTGGGCCCCGGGCTTGAGCCAGGCGCGGCGGAGCACCGGCTCCCGCGCGCTGGTCACGGTCACCACCACGTCGGCCTCGCGGACCGCTTCCTCGGCGCTGGCGGCGACGCTCAGCTCCGGGCGGGCCGCGCCGCCCGGCCCGGCCGCCTCCCGGGCCATCTCCCCGGCCAGCTCCTGGACCATCTCCTGGGCGTGCGCCCGGGTGGGCGCGTAGACGCGCACCTGCTCGAAGTCGCGCACGCCGGCCAGGGCCCGCAGGTGGGCTCGCGCCTGCGTCCCGGCCCCGAGGACGGCGAGCGTCCGCGCGTCGCCGCGCGCCAGGACCTCGGTCGCGACGGCGGTGACCGCGGCGGTGCGGACGGCGGTGACCGCGGAGGCGTCCAGGATCGCGGTCGGCACGCCGGTCTCGCCGTCGAACAGCGTGACGAGTCCCTGGTGCGCGTCGAGGCCGCGCCCGGGATTGCCGGGCATGATGCACACCGCCTTGAGGGCGAACGCCGCGGCGCCGTCGCCGCGGCGGCCGCGCCAGCCGGGCATCAGCCCCATGAAGCCGGCCGCGCCGGGCGGCATCATCACCGACCGCAGCGGCATGAAGGTCTCACCGCGGGCGTGCCCCGCGAGCACCGCGGCCATCGCCTCGGCACAGGCCTGCGGCGAGAGCGCGGCCAGTACGTCACGGTGGCTGAGGACGAGCAGGCGCATCAGGGGACCACCCCTCCCACCTCGGCCCGCTCCTGCGCGGTGAGCGGGTGCTGGAGTGCCTCGCCGACGGGCGCCAGGTGCTCCGGGCGGCCGGGGCCGATCACGACCTGGGTCACCCGCTCGTCGGCGAGCAGCCAGGCCAGCGCCAGGCCGGCCAGGGAGATCCCCCGGGCCGTGGCCATGGCCTGGAGCCGGGCGAGCGCGTCGAACGTCTGGCCGGTGACGAGCGCGCGGTACGGCTCGGGCCGCTGGGTCATCCGTGATCCGGCCGGGAACGGCTCGCCGCGACGGTACTTGCCGGTGAGCCAGCCGCCGGCGAGCGGGCTGAAGGCCAGGTAGGCGACCTCTCGCTGCGCGCAGAGCGGGAGGACTTCCCGTTCGTCGTCGCGCGCCAGCAGCGAGTAGCTGTTCTGGATCGCCTGCGGCGCGCCGGCCGCCAGCGCGGCGGCCAGCTGGGGGGCGTCGAAGTTGCTGACCCCGTAGGCCAGGATCGTGCCCTCGGACTGGGCTTGATCGAGGGCGCCGAGCGACTCGGGTAGCGGCACCTCCGGGTCGAACTCGTGGGCGAGGAACAGCTCGACGCGGTCGACCCCGAGCCGTTCCAGGCTGGCCCGCAGCTGGCGGCGGATCCGCTCCGGGCTCAGCCCGTGGTCTCCCCCGGCCCGCATCGGGTTGTAGGTCTTGGTCGTCAGCCGGGGGCGGATCCCGCGCGAGGCGATCCAGCGGCCGATCGCCAGCTCGCTGCGGCCGCCGCCGTAGGCGTCGGCGGTGTCGAAGTGGGTGATGCCGAGCTCCCAGGCCGCGTCCATCAGCGCGAGCGCCTGGTCCTCGCTCAGCCCCTGGCCGAAGAACTCCGGCGCGGAGCCGATGCCGCCGAAGTTGCCGCAGCCCAGCGCGATCTGGGAGATCGTGAGGCCCGAGCGGCCGAGGGGCCGCTGGGCCGGGAGCGCCTCGCTCATCGGCCGGGGCCGCCACGGGTGATCATCTGAGATATTCAACCAAACCCGGGCCGGCCTGGCGCGGGCCGGCCCGGGGCCTGCCCCGGCGCGGGGCGTCACGCGCGGGCGGGCCTGCCCCGGGCACGGGACGTCACGCGCGGGCAGGGCCTGCCTCGGACGCGGGGCATCACGTGCGGGTGGGGTCTGCCCGGCGCCGGACACTCGGCGCGGCGGGACCTGCCCCGTGCCGGGCGTCACGCGTGGACGGGACGGCCCATGACGAGGTCAAGCTGGCGGAGCTGGACGGACAGGGGCGCGGCCCGGAACAGGGAGTCTCGTGCGGCGCAGGCGAGGCGCCCCTGCCACTGGCCCATGCGGCCAGAGCCGCGCGCGAGCAGGACTATGCGGGCGGCGTCACGCCACCGGCGCCGCTGGTATTCCCGCAACGCCGCCCGGGAATCGCCCGCCTCCGCCAGGCAGCGGGCCAGCGTCGTCCCGTCGACGATGGCCTGGCAGGCGCCCTGGGCGAGGTCGGGGGTCATGGGGTGAATGGCGTCGCCGATCAGCGCGACCCTGCCCCGGGTCCAGGTCCTGGCCGGCCTGCGGTCGTAGATGTCGTTGCGGATGATCGCGTCGTCCGGGGTGGCCTCGATGATGGCGGGTATCGGGTCGTGCCACGCGCCGAAGAGCGCCTGCAACTTGGTCCGCGTGTCGCCGTCATGATCTGCCCCGGCCGGCGCGTTCCAGGTCGCGTACCAGATGATCCGCTCGCCGGTCGCGGGGACGAGGCCGAAGCGGGCGCCGTGGCCCCAGGTCTCCATCCCGTCCCTGGGCCGCGGGACGGATCCCGCGGGGGTGAGGGCCCGCACCGCGGTGTAGCCGCGGTAGCGAAGCGGGGCGGGCCCGAGCAGGCTGGCCCGCACGGCCGAGTGCACTCCGTCGGCGCCGATGAGAACATCGGCGACTACCTCCCGGCCGTCCGCGAAGCGGACGGTCACGGCCCGTCCGGTGTCCCGCACGGCAGTGCACCGGGCGGCGAGGTGGACGGCCGCGGGGTCGAGCTGGGCGGCCAGGAGGAACTGCAGCTCGGCCCGCTGAACGGCGGCGAACCGGATTCCCCAGCGCTTCTCCATGAGGTCGGTGGGGATGTCCAGCAGCCAGGTGCCGTCCGGGCGCCTGACGCCTTGGCTGGCCGACCTTTCGGCCAGCTGCGTCACCTGGTCGGCCAGCCCGACCGACTCGAGGGCACGCAGGGCGTTGCCCCACAGCCCGACGCCGGCCCCGACCTCCTCGAGGGCCGGGGCTTGCTCGTAGATCTCGGCGGCCAGGCCACGGCGGGCCAGGGCCACGGCCGCGGTCAGCCCGCCGATTCCGCCGCCGATAATGACGATCTTCGGTCCCATGTCCTTCAGCTCCGATCACCAGCCCCGCCCTGGGCCCTCGCGTCAGGGCACCGTCTCCCGGCGGTGGCCGCCGGCCAGTTCTTCCAGGGCGCCCCGGTCGAACTGGCTGGCGTCGGCCGAGGCGACCCGGCAGGCGGTGACGGCGGTCAGCGTCGAGGTCCGGGCGCCGCCTTCGAGATGGGCCCGCTCGCCGAGCAGCGCGCCGGGGCCGTACTCGGCCAGCCGCTCGCCGTCGCGCTCGACCCGCACCACCCCGTCCAGCACGAGGTAGACGTCGGTGCCGGGCTCACCCTGGCGCACCAGCACCGTGCCGGGCTTGATGCGGCGGATCCGCGGCTTGGCGCCGCCGCGCATCAGCTGGGTGGACAGGGCCCGCTCCAGCGCGGTCTCCACCGTGGTCACCAGGGCCGGCGAGTCCTGCTCTCCCCACGGGGTGTAGCGGCCGAACGACCTGCGGTACCAGTCGCGGAAGTCCGTGACCCCGGACTTGGCCGCCAGCTGCCCCGAGTCGTCGTAGACCCAGTGCCGGGGGAACCGGCTGGCGCCGGTCAGCGCGGATTCCGCGCGGCCGTCGGCGTGCAGGGTCAGCGACAGCGTCGTCCACACCAGGGGCGAGTTCCACTGCACGTAGGGCCGCCGCCGCACCCTGCGGGGCATCGGCATCCCGGCCCGGCCGCCGCCGGTCTGGACGAACCGGACCCAGCCGTCCCCGCGCTCCGGTTCCTGGCGCAGGTCGGGCAGGGCGACCGCCGGGAAGACGTGCTGCACGCCGCCGAGCCGGATGGTCGACGACCCGATCAGGCAGCCGCCGTCTGCGTAGCCGCAGCCGGTGACCCGGCCCTCGCCGTCCACCTCGATCCAGGCCCGCAGCAGGTTGGCGAACCGGAACCGGTCGGCCTCCCGCCACTGCTGCAGGTCGCCCAGGACGTCCGGCAGCGGGTCGTCGTAGTGGCCGATCCCGGCGTCGATCCCGAACTGGAACATGCCCTCGAACGCCTCGGACGGGATCCAGGAAACCGAGGTGACTGAGCTCTCGTATCGCATAGCCCCATGCTCGCCACCGCCGCCGGGGCCCGGCCAGGGTGCTGGCCAGCCTCTTCGCCCGGCCTACCTTCCGCCGCGCCCGGATGCCAGCACCCCCCGCCTCGCCCGCGCTACCCGCAGTCAGGACTCATCGGGCAGCGCGTACGAGCCGTGCTGCACGGGCCCGGCCGGCTGGTAGGTGGCGATGATGACGCCGGAACCCGTGGTGGTGGCGCTGATCAGCCGCAGGGCCGCCGCCTTCGCGCCGTCGCGGAACAGCTTCTTGCCGGAGCCCAGGTGGACCGGGAAGAACAGCAGCCGGTACTCGTCGATCAGGTCGTGCTCGATGAGCGTCTGGGCCAGGCCGCCGCTGCCGTGCACCTGCAGCTCGTTTCCCGGCTGCTCCTTGAGCTTGGCCGTCTCGGCCGCGACGTCGCCGCCGAGCAGCACGGAGTTGGGCCAGGCCACCGACGCCAGCGTCGTCGAGGCGACGTACTTCGGCAGCGCGTTGAGCTTGCCGGCGACCGGGTCGTCAGGGTCGGTGACCTTCGGCCAGTAGCCGCTGAATATCTCGTACGTCTTGCGGCCGAGCAGGAACGCGCTGGCGTTGGCGAACCAGCCGGCTATGGCCGTGCCGAAGTCCTCGTCGCCGTAGGGGAACGACCAGCCGCCGTGGGCGAAGCCGCCGTCGGGGTCCTCATCCGGCCCGCCGGGCGCTTGCAGGACGCCGTCAAGGGTCAGGAAGGTATGCAAGGTCAGCCGCATCATCGTCTCCTTCGCTTGCGCGGTTCCCCTTTGCGAAGTCTGACGGCCCGGCGACGCCAAACTCATCGCTGACCGGGACCCTGCGCCGGCCCTGGTGCCCTGGTTGCCCATAATGAACTGGCCGCCCGGGGGGCACCACGGACCTCAATGTTATCCGGCCTGGGCCGAGGAAGGATCGTCGCAGACTGTCGTGAACAGATCACTGATGGTAAAAGCTGTCCTGTGCATGGCCGTCGCGGCCGCCGTGGCTCTCGCGGGCGGCTGCTCGTCGGGTCAACGTTCACCGGCCGCGGGAGCCGGGCAGCCACCGGCCGCGGCCGCGACGCGGTCGCCAGCCGCGGCCCTCGCGCCGGCCCCGCCGGCCGGGCCGCCCTCAACCGTGCAGCACTGGGGATCCTTTTTCGGGGCCGGGAGGGGCGTGAACTACGACCTGGCGAGGTCGCCGGTGGCCGTGCAGCTGCCGGGGACCGTCACCGAGATCGGGACGTCGAACTCGACCCAGTACGCGCTGCTGGCCAACGGGAGCCTGTACGCCTGGGGCCTGGGCACGCAGGGCGAGCTGGGCGACGGCGGCTCGGCGAACTCGTTCACCGAGCCGGTGCGGGTGCGGTTCCCCGCGGGCGTGCGGATCGCGTCGATACCCGCGGACGCGATGCCCTACAACACGGGCCTGGCCGTCGACACCCAGGGCCGCGCCTGGGGCTGGGGCCTCAACGGCGGGGGCGAGCTGTGCCTGGGGAACACCCGGGCCCACCGCACTCCGGTCATGCTCCCGCTGTCCCACGTGACCGCCCTGGCCGGGGCCAGCCACCACGCGGTGTACGAAGCCGACGGCACCGTCTACGCCTGCGGCCAGAACGTCGACGGCGACCTGGGCGACGGCAGCAGGCGCAACAGCACCACCCCGGCCAGGGTGGCCGGGCTCAGCGGCACGCCCGTCACCGCACTGGTGGCGGCGTTCGCGAACTCCGGGGCGCTGCTGGCCGACGGGGAGTACTTCGACTGGGGTTATGACGCCAACGGCCAGCTCGGCGACGGGCGCGCCGGCCGGGCCTCCGACGTCCCGGTCCTGGTGCAGCTCCCGTATCCGGTCAAGCAGGTCGCCCAGGGCGGATCGATCTGGAACAACGGGCAGACGATCGCGCTGCTGTCGGACGGGTCGCTGTGGGCCTGGGGGGCCGACGGGGCCGGGCAGCTGGGCGACCGGAGGACGGTCTCGCGGGCGTCTCCGGTGCGCATCTACGCTCCGCCCGGCGTGTCTACCAGCGCCTGGCCACCGGGTCGGCCACCTCGTACGCGGTGTCGACGACCGGGCAGGTCTACGCGTGGGGCGTCAGCTTCGTCGGGCAGGTCGGCAACGGGTTCACCGACAACGCGATGACTCCCGTCCTGGTCGCCTCCGGGGCCACCATGATCTCCTCGACCGCGAACAACGTGGCCATCCTCATCCCGAGGACGTGACGCCCGGCCTCAGGGCTAGCCGGGCCGGCCAGGTTGCGCAGCAGCAGTGCCTCGGCCAGGCACGCCCGCTCGAACACGGCCAGGTCCAGGCTCTCGTTCGGGCCGTGGGCCCGCGTGTCCGGGTCCTCGACCCCGGTGATGAGCATCTCGGCGCCGGGCACGAACCTGGCGAACGCGGTGACGAACGCGATGGAACCGCCGACGCCCATGTCCACCGCGGGCGTCCCCCACGCCTGCGCCAGCGCCGAGTGCGCCGCCCGGTAGGCCCTTCCCCCGGGCCGCACCGCGTACGGGGCCACGGTCCCCCCGGGCTGCACCGTCACCTGCACGCCCCACGGCGCGCGCGACTCGAGGTGCGCGGCGAGCGCCGCCCGGGCCCTGGTCTCGTCGTCACCGGGGGCCACCCGCAGGCTCACCGTGGCGCGTGCGGCCGGCAGGAGCGTGTTGGACGCCGCGTCGACCGGCGGAGCGTCGATGCCGATGACCGCGACCGCGGGACGCGCCCAGAGCCGCTCGGTGAGGCTGCCGGTGCCGATCAGCTGCACCCCCTCCAGCAACCCGGAGTCCGCCCGCAGCTTCTGCTCGGTCAGGTCGAGCGGACCGGCCGCGCCGCGGACCAGGCCCGCGACCGCCACGTCACCGCGCTCGTCGTGCAGGGTCGCCAGCAGCCGGCACAGGGCGGTGAGCGCGTCCGGGACCGGGCCGCCGTACATCCCGCTGTGCACGCCGTGGCGCAGCGCCCGCACCTCCACGGTGACGTTGGCGCCGCCGCGCAGTGAGGTCGTCAGCGACGGCACCTGCGCCGTCCAGTTCGCCGAGTCGGCGAGCACCAGCACATCGGCCGCGATCCGGTCGCCGTAGGCCGCCAGGAACCGCGAGAGCGCGGGCGAGCCGATCTCCTCCTCGCCCTCCACGAGCACGGTCACCGCGACCGGGAGCCGGTCGCCGTGCGCCCGCAGCGCCGCCAGGTGCACCGCGATGCCCGCCTTGTCGTCGGCGGCGCCGCGCCCGTACAGCCGCCCGCGGCGCACCTGCGGCTCGAACGGGTCACTGTCCCACGCCGCGCGGTCGCCGGCGGGCTGCACGTCGTGGTGGGCGTACAGCAGCACGGTGGGAGCGCCGGGCGGCCCCGGCCGCCGCCCCAGCACGGCCGGCTGGCCGCCCTCGACGGTGAGCACCTCGACCTCGGGCAGCCCGGCCCCGCGCAGCAAGCCGGCCACTTCGTCGGCGCTGGCCCGCAGATGCGGCGCGGCGGCCGGATCCGCCGACACCGACGGGATCCGCACCAGCCGCTCGAGATCGGAGCGGACCGACGGCAGGACCCGCCGGACCGCCGACGTGAGCGGCTCGTCTCCCCCGCTGATCCGGGCTCATGTACCGGACGTTACCCGGGCGGCCGCGCGCGGAAGGCCCCCGGCAACCAGGCTCAGCCTGCGTACAGGCGGAGGTCCGCGGCGAACCGTTGTGTCATTTCTATGGTTTTGGACAGCTCCCGGTGACGGACGATCACCATGCCGTCGGAGACGATGCTCGCCCGCCAGTCGCGCCGCGGCGCCCCGACCGGAAGCAGGTCGAGCGCCGCCACGTGCTCGCCGTACTCGGCCAGCAAGCGGTCCAGGCCCTCGTGACGGGTGATCCGGCCGGCGCCCTCGGCGCGCTTGAAGATGACCGCGGCGTTGTAGTGCCGCTCGACCGGCTCCGCAATCCGGCCCGAGGTGACGGCCTGCGCCCAGGCCAGGAACAGGTCGGCGTCGGTGGCGTAGTTCATGATGTCGACCATCCGCCCGCCGGGCGGCCGGGCCCCGATCTCGCCGAACACCGCCTCACCGTCGGCCTTGCGGTACCACTCCATGTGCGTGAACCCGTCACGGAACCCGAGCGCCGCCACCACCGCCGCGCCGAGCGACCGGCCCGCGGCCAGCTCCGGCGTGTCCAGCACGCGGAGCGCAACGGTCACGGGGCTGATCCACTCGTGCAGCTTCATGATCAGCGGGCGCGGGCGGTACCAGCAGACGTTCTCGAACAAGATCCGCCCGCCCGCGCAGATGGTGTCGTAGGTGAACTCCTCCCCGTCGATGAACTCCTCGACGCTGACCCGCGGCACGTGCCGGAGCATGGGCAGGATGGCGTCGAGCTCGGCGGCCGAGTCGGCCCGGTAGGTGTCGGACGCGCCGGCGCCGTCGATCGGCTTGACGATGAGCGGGAAGCCGAGGCGCTCCGCGGCGGCCCACACCCCGGCGACCGTCCCCGTGCTCTCGTGCCCCGGCGTGCGCAGGCCCGCGGCGTCGAGGCGCTGCTTCATCAGCTCCTTGTCCCGGAACGGCACCGTCTGCTCTACCGTCAGCCCGGGCAGGCCGAGCTCTTCGCGCAGCCGCGCGGCGAGCAGCATGTACGGCTCCCACAGGCACTCCACCCGGTCGATGCGCACCTGCCGGGCCAGTTCCCGCACGACGGCGGCGACCGCGTCGCCGTCGGCCAGGGAGCCGACCGGCACGTAGTGCGCGAGCGCGTCCCGCGCCACGGCCGGAACCGACCCGGTCGGCTGGTCGCCCACGCCGATGACCGACGCTCCGGAGGCCGCGAGCCCGCGGGCGAACAGCGCCATCTCGGCCGGGTAGCCGGGAGAGATCATGATGACGTTCATCGCGGTCAGCCGAGCTCGACCCGCACGCCGGTGATCAGCCGCCACAGCGCGTCGGTGACCACGTCGGTGTTCTGGTGCCGGACGATGACGTACCCGTCGCCCTCGTAGCTGCCCGATGACGCCTGGCCCGGCTCCGGGAGACTCGCCTCGACCACGAGGGAACGCACCTCGGCGGGCAGCTCACCGAGGCCATGTACCGCCCGGACCTGCCCGATCCCCTGCCCGCGCAGGTACACCGTCCCGGCGGACCAGCGGCGCTCCGGGGGCGCGAAGCTGTCGTGCACCATGAGCTGCGCCCACGCGCGGTAGAAGTCGAAGTCGTGGGCGTAACACAGCATCGAGGTGATCTGGGCGCCGGCCGGCCGCGCCGCGACCTCGGAGACCGCGACCGAGCCGTCGGGCCGGCGGAACCACTCCATGTGGGTGAACCCCGACCGCAGCCCGAGGGCCCGCAGGGCCGTCGGCGCGACCGCCCGGATGTCGTCGTACTCGCGCCCGGCTATGTCGCGCGGCAGCAGCACCCGCCACTGGATCCACGGGTTGCGCAGCACCTCCAGCGGCGTGGGCTGGTAGACCGAGATCGAGTCCCAGACGACCTGCCCGCCCGTCATCACGCTGTCGTAGGAGCCCTCGTCGCCGGTGAGGAACTCCTCGACCAGCGCGGGCCGGTCCGGCGCCGGCGGGGCGGTGTCCAGCCATACCCGCAGGTCCCCGGCGTCGTCGAGACGGAAGGTGCTCTTGGCCCCGGCGCCCGCGGGCGGCTTGACCACCAGCGGGAACCCGACCTCGGCGGCAAACCCGGCCGCCGCGTCCGCGGACTCGGCCAGCCGGTACCGCGCGCACGGCACGCCCGCGGCCCGCAGCACCGATTTCATCTGCGCCTTGTCGCGGAAGTTGCGCGCGGTGGCCGCGTCCATGCCCGGGATGCCCAGGTGCTCGCGGACCTGCCCGAGCGGCACCTGCAACTGCTCGAGCACGGCCAGCAGCCGCTCGACCGCTCCGAGATGTCCGCCCAGGCCCTGTACGGCGGCGGCGATCTGCCCGGCGTCGAGCGGGTCGTCGATCCGCCAGTGCCCGGCGAGGCCGCGGCGCAGCTCGGCGGGCAGCCGGTCCTCCGGCTCGCAGGTGATCAGGGCCAGCTGGACATCGGGCAGGCCGCCGGCGGCATCGACGAAGCGCCTCGTCGCCTCGAGCAGATACGGCGCGACGAAGGCGGCGACCACCATGCCAGGGACGATACACTCTGTTCTCCCGCTCGCCTCCGGGGCGCCTGAAGGCGCCGTCTTCCCTCCTCGCTCAGTCGCAAGCTCCCTCGCTCGTCAGTCCAGACGCCACCGCGCCCCTTCGGCTCGCGGGGGCTTTCGTCAGTCCAGGCGCGCCGCGGCCCTTGGGCTCGCGGGGCGGTGCTCCTCAGTCCAGGCAGCACTGCGCTCCTTCAGGGCGGCGCGGTTAGCATTCCAGGCATGAACGTGGTCTTCGTCGAGCCGTTCTTCCCCGCCAACCAGCGCCACTTCCCCCGCGCGCTGGCCGAGGCCGGGGCGACGGTGATCGGGATCGGCGAGTATCCCGCCGATGCGCTGGACGACCAGCTCAAGGGCTGGCTATACCACTACGAGCGGGTGCCGTCGGTCATCGACGTGGACGGCGATGACCCGCGCGGTCCGCTGGGTGCAGGACAAGCTGTGGGTGGACCGGCTGGAGGCCACGATCGAGGCGCACACCCTGGCCGCGGCCCAGGTGCGGGAGGCCTGCACGATCCCGGGCACGTCCGTGCGGACGGCCTGGCTGTGCCGGGACAAGCCGTCGATGAAGCAGGCGCTGCGCGAGGCGGGCGTGCCGACGGCGGCGTCAGCCGCGGCGAGCAGCGCCGCCGAGGTGCTCGCGTTCGCCGAGCAGGTGGGCTACCCGCTGATCCTCAAGCCGCGCAGCGGCGCCGGCGCCCTCGACACGATGCGGGCCGACGACGCCGCCAGCCTGGAGCACGCCCTGGGCGTCTTCGGCGGCCAGGGCGCCGAGTCGATCGCCGTGGAGGAGTTCGTCGAGGGCCACGAGGGCTTCTACGACACCATCGCGATCAACGGGCAGGTAGCCGCCGACTTCGCGTCGCACTACTACCCGAACGTGCTCGAGGCGATGCGGACCCGGTGGATCTCGCCCGAGTTCATCGCCACCAACCGGATCGACACCGCGCCGGAGTACGGCGAGCTGCGCGAGATGGGGCGGCGGGTCATCGCCGCGCTCGGGATCGGGACGTCCGCGACGCACATGGAGTGGTTCTCCGGCCCGAAGGGGCTGAAGTTCTCCGAGATCGGCTGCCGGCCTCCCGGCGTCGGGGCCTGGGACCTGTACTCCGCAGGCAACGACATGGACGTCTACCGGGAGTGGGCGAACGCCATCGTGCACGGCCAGACCAGCTCGGCGCCGTCGCGCCAGTACGCCGCGGGGATAGTCGCGCTGCGTCCCGACCGGGACGGCCAGATCACCGGCTACACGGGAGTGGAGGAACTGCAGGCCGAGCACGGCCAGTGGGTCATCGACGCCCACCTGCCCGCACCGGGCACGCCGACCCAGCCGGTGGCGGCCGGGTACATGGCCAACGCCTACGTGCGGATGCGCCACCCGGACTACGACACGCTGCGCGGGATGCTCGACGCCGTGGGCCGCACGCTCCACGTCCACGCAGCGTGAGAGTGACGCTGCTGGGGCCGCAGCGCAGGCCCACGCTGGACACGGTCGCCGCGTCGCTGTACCCGGAGGGGCCGATCGCCACCGTCACGGCCGGCTGGCAGGAGCGCGAGCCCGACGACGGCGAGCTGAGCAGGCTGCTCGGCTCCCGGGACGTCAATCTCCGCCTGTACCAGCGGTGGCTGGACGTGCAGGAGCGCGACGCGGTCTTCGCCGCGAACGAGCGCAGGCTGGCCGGGGTGCTCGAGGAACTGCAGGACAGCTACCTGCTGCGCCTTGATCACGCGCTGCAGGCGGTCTACGCCGTCCAGCGCCGCAGCGACAGCGACCCGCTGGGGGCCAGCGTGCTGGCCGAGGCCATCGACGCGGTCCGGGAACTCGACGCCGCGCACCTGCGCCGGGTCAGCGCCGTGCGCGGCGAGTTCTATCAGGGCCTGCAGCCGCACGACCGGCCGGTGATCGCCGAGCACCGCGCCGACGTGGCGGCCCGGCTCGGCGACGCGGCCGCCGTCGTGATCGCCGGCGGGCACGTGGGCGTGCTGGCCGATGCCCTGCACCTGTTCAACCTCGCGGCGTCGCTGCGCTCCGGCCTGATCGCGTGGTCGGCGGGGGCGATGGCGCTGGCCGAGCGGATCGTGCTGTTCCACGACCGCTCGGCGCACGGGCCAGGTCACCCGGAAATCTACGGCGGCGGCCTGTCGGTGTTCCGCGACGTGGTGCCGCTGCCGCACGCCCGGGCGAGGCTGCTGCTCGAGGATGCGCCGCGCATGGCCGTCTTCGCCCGCAGGTTCGCCCCGGCCCGCTGCGTCCTGCTGGAGAACGGGACCAGGATGGACACCGACGGCGACGGCAGCGTCCCGCCGGGTATCCGGGTGCTCGCCCCCGACGGCCGCGTGACCACCCTGGAGGCAGCCTGACCACCGCGCCGGCCCGGCGCGCGCCGGCCACAAGCTTGCCATCAACCGGCTCCGGGAGCGCGGGCCGGTCGAGCCTGCCGCCATCGACCGCTTCCTCGCGCGGCAGCAGGTGCCGATCATCGAGGGCACCCGGTGCACCTTCCTGTACCGGGGGGAGGCCAGCGAGGTCCGCCTCGTGCACCAGATCTTCGGGCTGCCGCAGCGCATCCCGCTGCGGCGGCTGCGCGGCACCGACCTGTGGTACCTCGTCCTGGAGCTGCCCGACGGCTCACGGGTCGAGTACCAGCTTGAGGTCGCCCGCGGCGAGCAGCGCGAGCGCATCAACGACCCGCTGAACCCCCATCTCGCGCACAGCCCGCTCGGCAGCTCCTCGGTCTGCTACGCCCGCGGGCACGAAATACCCGAGTGGACCCAGCCGGACCCCGAGTCGCGCCCCGGATCCCTGGTCGACCTCGCCGTGCCGAGCCGGGCGCTGCGGCGCTCCTGCCGGGTGACGCTCTACCTGCCGGCCCGGTTCCGGCGCACCGCCCGCTACCCGCTGCTGATCGTCCACGACGGCGGCGACTACCTCCAGTACGCGGCGGCCCAGACCGTGCTCGACAACCTCATCCACCGGCTCGACGTGGCCGAGACCATCGTGGCCTTCGTCGTACCCGGGCGACCGGCTGACCGAGTACGCGAACTCGGCGGCCCACGCCCGGTACCTGACGGCCGAGCTGGTGCCGCGGCTCGAGGCGGACTACCCGCTCGCGGGCAGCCCGTCCGCCCGGTGCCTGATGGGCGCGAGCTTCGGGGCGGTCGCGGCGCTGTCGGCCGCCTACCGCTACCCGGGCGCCTACGGCTCGCTGCTGCTGCAGTCCGGCTCGTTCGTCTTCACCGACATCGGCCACGACCACGGCGGCGGGCCGGCGTTCGAGCCGGTGGTGCGGTTCGTCAACCGGTACCGGGCCGCCCCGCGCCGGGTCGCTGACCGGGTGTTCGTCAGCTGCGGGGTCTACGAGCCGCTGATCATCAGGAACCGGTCCATGGTTCCCACGTTCGAGGCCGCCGGAATGACCGTCCGTTACGTAGAGGCCCGTGACGGCCATAGCTGGGAGAATTGGCGTGACCGGCTGCGGGAGGGGCTTTCATGGATATTTCCGGGTCCACAGAAGTTCTACTACGAGTGAACCTTTCTCATCCGTGGATCTCGGGCTCTGAGCACGCGCGCAGCCCAGGGGAGGATGGAAAAGGCTCAGTGAACCCGGTGACCCCGTGAAGACGATGGAGCGGTGGTTCTCCGACCGCGTCCAGGAGGAGATCACCGTCGTGCGGTGGGGCACGTTCGGCCGGCCGGTGCTGGTCTTCCCGTCCGCGGGCGGTGACGCCGAGGAGATCGAGCGGTTCCACCTGGTCGACGCGTGCGGGCCCCTGCTCGCCGAGGGCCTGGTCAAGCTGTACTCGGTCGACAGCGTCGCCGGGCGGGCGATGATGACGAAGGCGGCCTCGGTGGAGCACCGCATGTGGCTGCTCAACCAGTTCCATGAATGCGTCCGGTGGGAGGTGGTGCCGGCGATCCACGCCGACCTCGGCGGCCGGGCCATGGAGGTGATCGCCACCGGCGCCTCGATCGGCGCGTTCAACGCCGTGGCGGTCCTGTGCCGCTATCCCGACGTGTTCAGCGCGGCCATCGGCATGAGCGGCACGTACCGGATCGAGCGCTTCTACGACGAGGCGTGGAGCCAGGACCTGTACCTCTCGGCCCCGCTGCAGTTCCTGCCGGGCCTGGACGGCCCGCAGCTGGACCGGCTCCGCGAGCGGTTCGCCGTGCTCGCGTCCGGGGAGGGCGCCTGGGAGAATGTCGGCGAGTCGTGGCAGATGGCCGCGGCCCTGGGGGCCAGGTCCGTGCCCAACCGGGTGGACAACTGGGGTCCGCAGTGGCCCCACGAGTGGCCCACGTGGCGCCAGATGCTGCCCCAGTATCTCCGCGAGCTCGCGTGAACGACGACGCGCGGCGGGTCCGCTGGCCCTTCCTGGAGCCCAGGGCCGACCGCACCTACCACGCCGGATTACCTGCCGCAGGTGCCACTGCTGACTCGGTCCAGGCGACCCGGCCCCACGAGCCACGCCGGCGCGAGATGTACGCGGGCTCGCATCCGGCGATGCGGTCGTTGTGCTCGTTCTCGAGCCAGGCCAAGTTCTTCCAGGACCGGTGGCACGTAGTCGGCGAACCGGCCGCGAAGTCCTTTCAGCCATACCAGCCGCCGACCGGATCGCCGGGCGAGCGGACCCAGGCTTCGACGGTGTCGTCGAGGGGCTGCCTTGCTCGTCGGTGGTGCCAAGCGGGACCCAGTCGCCGCGCGGCTGCGATCATCGCCCGCAGGGTCCTCGATGCAGCGAAGCCGGTAGCGCCGCTGAGTGGAGCCACACCTGGACGACCAGGGCAGGCGGGTCGCAGTCGTGGTCGCACCAGCTTCGAAGTCGACTTCCCGGGCGGAGTGCCAGGATCCACGGATCGTCACTGGTCCCTGATCCGACCGTGCTGCTGGTCATCATGCTGCTCCCTTCACCCCAGACGCTGGTGATTATGGCAGCCGATACACGACATCATCTGTCGTGATTCAGGATTATCTTGGGTTGTGCGCGCCAGTCGCCTGATCGACCGCTCGGACTGCTCCGAGGCCCGGGGCCGGACGAGCACCCGGCAGCTCGCCGCCGAGCTAGAGGTATCGCCACGCACCATCCTGCGCGACATCGAAGCCCTCAGCGCGGCCGGAATACCGGTGTACGCGGTCTCGGGCGGCTGGGCGGCTTCGAGCTCCTGGACGGGTTCACCAGCGAGCTGCTGACCGCTCGGCACCGGTCACCGCACCGGAATGCGGGCGGCAGCATCAAACGTGCGCTGGTCGGTCGTCGCCGCGCGGCGGGCGGCTCGCCGCGCTGCTCGGCGAGAACGACCGGCCGCACCGCGCTACCTTCCAGCAGATCACCGGGCGCCGCCTGGGCGCGCACGGTGGCGGAGCCGCGGTGCTCGACATGCTCGCCCTCGGAATCCGGGTCGAGGTCATCCGCCCGTCGAACTCCGCCTCATCCCGATCGGCCAGGCAGATCGCCGTCACGCCAGCGACACGCCATCCGCCGCAAGCCCCGTCCTGTGCTCCCAGCTGGCAGACCTCGCTACCCGGCGGCGCCGGGTTTCGCCCCGGTCACCTCGGTGACCGCGACCCACCGGTCCTGGGCCGCCGAGGCCTCCATCGCGTCGCACACCGCCTGTACCGCGGCGCCCTGGCCGAACCCCGGGCTCCACGGCGCATCCGGCCAGCCTTCCAGCAGGTCGGCCGCCTGGTTGCCGAATGAGGAGCCGTAACCGACGCCCTGCCCGAGCGGCCACCAGCCGGCGGCGTAGGGGTGGCTGGGATGCTCGGCCCGGATCCGCCGCATCCCGTACAGGCCCGCTTCGTCGTCGGCGCGGCCGTAGCGCAGCTCGTTGAGGCGGGCGTAGTCGAAGACCAGCGTGCCGCGGCTGCCGTTGACCTCGACCGTGAAGTCGCAGGGGCGGCGCACCGCGGCCCGGGCCACCTCGATGGTTCCCAGCGCTCCGGAGCGGAACCGCAGCAGGGCGCTGGCCGCGTCGTCGACGGTGACCGGCGCGGTGCCGCCGCCGACCTGAGGGCGAGCCCGGATGAACGTCGCCGCCTGCGCGCACACGCTGCCGATCTCCCCGGCCAGCCACAGAGCCAGGTCGATCAGGTGACTGCCCAGGTCGGCGATGGTCGTCCCGCCCATCGTCCGGTCGAACCGCCAGTCGAAGGGGGTGCCGGGATCGGCGAACTCGTCGGAGAGCCAGGTGGCGCGCCAGAGCCTGATCTCGCCGACCGCGCCCTCGGCCACCATCCGGTGCATCAGCGCGACCGCGGGCAGCCGCCGGTAGTTGAATCCGACCGCGTGGCGCACGCCCGCCCGGTCGACGGCGGCCAGGGCGGCGGCGGCCTGCGGGTAGGTCAGGGCCAGCGGCTTCTCGCACAAGACCGCCTTGCCCGCCGCCGCGGCGGCCTGGGCCATCTCGGCATGGGTCCCGGGCGGCGTGCAGATGTCCACGATGGCGATGTCGTCCCGCGCGATCAGGCTGCGCCAGTCGGTGGTATACGCCGGCACGCCGTACGCCGCCGCGGCCGCCGCGACGGCCGGCCCGTTACGGCCCGAGATCACGCTGACCGCCGGCGTCACCGGCAGCGCGCGCAGCATGGGGGCGACCCGGTAGGCATAGCAGTGCGCCTTGCCCATGACCCCGTAGCCGATGACGCCGACCCGCAGCTGCGGTGGGTCGCTCATCCGCCTGGCCCCCGCGGGCCAGCGCCGGACAGCGCGGGAACGTCCGCGCCGGCCCGCTGCGCCGCGTCCAGCGCGGCCACCGCGTCGGCGCCGGTGGCGCCTTCGCACGGGCCGCCGCGCGCGAACGCCGCGAAGCTCTCGGCCTGCCGCCGCAGCGCCTCAAGCTGCGCCCGCTCTCCCTCCGCCGGGTCGAGGAAGTCGCACCGCTGCGTGCCGCAGGTGCCGAACACCTCGGCGCGCGCCATGTCGCCCGCGGGGTGATAGCGCCCCAGCGAGATGAAGCCGCTGCCGCCGCCCGACAGCTCCGCGATCACTTGCGCGCTGTCCACGTCCGGGGCCTGGTCGCCCGGCTCGCCGAGCCCGGCCGGGACCAGGCCGGACACGACCGCCCGGAGGGCGCCGATGTCCTGGCCGGTGAGCCAGCGGAGCTGATCGAACTCGTGCACCCCCATGTCGATGAAGATGCCCCCGCTGTGCGCGCGGAACGCCGCGGACGGCGGCTCCAGGTCCCACTGATAGCAGGCCACCAGGTGGACCACGCCCAGGTCACCAGCGGCGATCCGGTCCCGCAGCGCCCGCAGTGCCGGGACGTAGCGTCGCCAGTACGCGACCTGGAACGGCACCCGCGCCGCCGCCGCGGCCCCGGCCGCGGCGCGGGCCTGCGCGACGGTCACGCCGCACGGCTTCTCGCACAGGACCGGCAGGCCGCGCGCGGCGGCTTCGGCGACGATCTGCGCATGCTGGTCGGTGGGCGCGGTGATGAGGACCCCGTCGACGGGCGCGCGGTCCAGCATCTCGGCCACGGCGGGGTACACCTCCGCCCCCGAGCCCGCCACCGCGCGGCGGGCCTGCTCCGACACCTCGGCGATCGCGGTCACCGCCACGAGCTCGGACCCGGCGAACGCCCGCAGGTGCGTGCGGCCCATCCGGCCCGCTCCGATCAGCCCGAACCGGAACAATGTCCCCTTTTCATTCTCCTCACGGCTGCCCACGTACTCTGAGCCCGCGGCCGGCGGACGGAAAGAGTTCATGTCACAGCCCCCGCTGCGCGAGGAACGCGCGGTTGCTGCGCTGTTCGCCGGCCGCGCGCGCGAACCGCTCCGCGCTGCGCGGCAGGATGTCCTGCTCGACGACCAGCCAGCCGCCGAACGATATGCTCCGCAGGCCGTCCAGGATGGCGTCCACGTCGAGGTCGCCGCGGCCCAGCTCGCAGAACGCCTCGCGGGACCAGATGTCGGTCACCGGCGCGTCGTCGGCGACGATCCCGGCCATGACCGTGAGCACCGCGTCCTTCAGGTGCACGTGGTTGATGCGGCTCCCCCACTCCCTGAGCAGGGCCACCGGGTCGCCGCCGCCCAGCATCATGTGCCCGGTCTCCAGGCAGAGCCCTACGTCGGACCGGTCGAGCACCTCCGCGATCTCCCACGGGGCTTCCACGTAGGTCCCGGTCTCCGGGTGGAAGGTCGGCTCGTAGCCCCGGTCCCGGCAGCGTCCCACCACCCGGGCCAGGCCCTCGGAGAATTTCCGCCACCCGTCGGCGTCGAGCCCGGCGGAGCGCGCCGCCGCGGCCCGGCCGGGCCGGCTGCGCCGCTGCGGGCTGCCGCTGTCGGCCAGCGTCGGCCGCGGCGGCGGCCCGGGCAGGTACGGCGCCACCGCGTCGAAGGTGCCGAGCAGGGCATCCAGCTCGCCGATCGCCTCCTCCAGCGCGTCGTGGTCGGCGTAGGGCAGCTCGAGGTAGCCTCCGGCCAGCCCCAGCCCTCGCTCCGCCAGCAGCTCGCCGAGGTGCGTCCCGGTGCCCAGGTACCCGACCGGTCCCAGGTCGATGCCCGCGTACCCGGCCGCGGCCACCTGGTCGAGCACGCTGATCCCGTCGGGCACGTTCGGGTCGTGGCCGATCGTGATCTCGAAGGCGCCGTAGCTGACGGGGGCGTTGGCCACGGTTATCGGCTGGCCGCCGGCCGCGGGTGGTTCGCTCACCTCGGTGTCCCTCCCTCGCCCGCACCGGCCGGGTCATCGACCGGCCTTCCGGTGCGATGACATTCGATGATCGCCTCGCACAGCGCGATGTCCCGCAGGCCGTCCCGCCCGGACGTGGGCGGCGCCGCGCCCTTGGCCACGCACTCGGCGAACGCCTCCAGCTCGGCCTTGAAGCCGCTGGAGTAGGAGACGACCTCCTGGCTCCGCCACGACCGCGCGCCGCCCGGGTCGCCGCCGGAGATCTCGAGCACGGCCGGCTCGTTGCGCAGGAACGGGGACGGGAACGACAGGCACGCGCGGCCGTCCGGCGCGTACCAGGCGAATTCCATTTCATAACGGGCTATGCCCGGCAGGTCGATCCAGTGAATAGCGACCGGGAGGTCCCCGAAGCGCAGCAGCACCGTCACGGTGTGCTCGGCCAGGCTGACGTAGTCGAGCCGGTCCGGCTCGCCGAGCAGCCCGCGGACCGTGTTGAGCTCGTGCACCAGCGTGTCCAGCAGGACCAGCTCGTACACGTGCCGTTCCAGCGCGCTGGCCGGGCCGATCGCGGACCGCACGCGCGCGTCGCTATCGTCGCGCAGCCGCCGCGCGAGCGCGGCCGGGGCCGGGAACCGCGGGAGCAGCCGGTAGTGCTGGACGTAGGGCGGCACCGGCGACTCGAGCGTGGTCACCCGCAGCAGCCGGGCCCCGGTCAGCTGGCCGGCCTGCTCGCGGAAGCGCGCGAAGGCCGGGTCGTACCGCTTGGGGTAGCCGACCATCAGGATCACGCCGGCCTGCTCGGCGGCGGCCACCATCGCGCGGCCCTCGGCGACCGAGAAGCACATCGGCTTCTCCACGAACACGTGCAGGCCGGCCTGCGCGGCCGCCACGGCGATCGGCGCGTGGCTGCCCGAGGTCAGCACCATGACCGCGTCCAGCGGGTGCCGGAGCAGCTCGCTGGCCTCGGTGAACACCGCGGGGATGCGGTAGCGCTCGGCGCACGCCCGGGCGCTGTCCTCGACGATGTCGCAGACCGCGGCGACCTCGAAGCGGTCGCTGAGTTCGGCCAGGTAGTGCAGGTGCATCACCTGGGCGATGAGCCCCGTGCCGACCACGCCGACCCGCAGCCGCCCGCCGGCGGCGCCGGGATCCGGCGCCGTCACCGAGCCTGCTCCTGCGCGGCCCCGATGGCCGCGCTCAGCAGCCGCGCGGCCTCCGGCACGCCGGTCTCGGCGGGCACGAACGGGTCTTCGTGCTCGATCGACACGACCTCGGCCCGGGACGGCGCCAGGGCCCGCGCCAGGCCCGCCCACCAGTCCAGCTCGTGGCCCCGGCCCGGGACGGCGAACGTCCACGGCATGTCGGCGGCGGGCTCGGGCCAGCGCTGGTCGAGCAGGCCGTTGAGGGCCAGGGAGTCGGCGTGGAAGACGGTGTCCTTGCCGTGCACGTGCCCGACCCGCGGGCCCAGGGCCGCGGCTACCCGGTAGGGGTCCATGCCCATCCAGAAGAAGTGACTGGGGTCGAGGTTGGCGCCGATCGAGGGCCCGAGCGCGGCCACGCGCCGGAAGGTTCCCACGTTGAACACGCAGGTGCCGGGGTGCAGTTCCAGGCAGACCATCAGGCCGGGCGCGGCCGCGGCCGCGAACTGCGCCAGGCCGGCCCAGTACGGCTCGATCTGCTGCTCCCACTGGCGCTCGTAGACGCCCTCCAGGTACGGCAGCCAGCCGCCCGCGCCGAAGTGCGGCACCCGGTCCCCGGGCTGCCCGGCCGGGCAGCCCGCCAGGGCGACGACGCGGCTTACCCCGAGCTCGGCGGCCAGCCGGATCGCGTTGCGCAGATCCTGGTCGTGCCGCCGGGCCAGCTCGGCGTCCGGGTGCAGCGGGTTGCCCCAGGCGTTGAGCGCGCTGATGGCCATCTCGTGCCGGGCTATCCCGTCCAGCCACGCGGTCCTGGCCTGCGCGCTGCCCAGCAGCGCGGCCACGTCGCAATGCGGGTGCGGGGCGTATCCGCCGGCCCCGACCTCGATGTGGGTGACCTGCGGTGCGTCACGCCGCAGCCAGGCCAGGGTCTCCTCCAGGGGCCGGCCGGTGAAGGCTTCCAGCACGACGCCGACGCGCAGCTCCCGACCGCCTGTCACCTAGCCGAGTCTGGTTGTGCCGCCTATGACCTGTCAAGATACTGTTAAAATGTCGTGACAAGTGGCGGTTGACGGCTCGCGGTGAAATCCCGTGAATCTCGGCGGCCAGCTCCCTGAGCAGGGCTCCCTATACTGGACTTGCTCGGCGATGAATAAAATGTCCAAACAAACAACCCTGGAGACCTCGCGGGACCCGGGCCGCGCCCCGGGCGCGCGCACGAACCCGCGACACCGACGGAGGGCCGGATGACGAGCGTGCCGCCGGATCTCGAGACGCCCGCGCCGAGTGTGATCAACATCGACCGGACCAGCCCGGTACCGCTGTACTTCCAGCTGGCGCAGCACTACGAGGCGGCGATCAGGTCGGGCGCGCTCAAGGTCGGCTCCCGGCTGGACAACGAGGTTCAGCTCGCCGAGCGGCTCGGCATGTCGCGTCCCACGGTGCGCGCGGCGTTCATGTACCTGTCCAACAAGGGCCTCGTGGTCCGCAAGCGCGGCTCGGGCACCCTGGTCGCGAACAAGAGCATCGACCGCGACGTCGAGCTGACCAGCCTCTACGACGACCTCGCCGCGGCGGGCCAGGCCCCGGTCACGCAGGTGCTGCGGAACGAGGTCGTTCACGCCAGCGACCGGGTCGCGCGAGGCGCTGCAGCTGCCCGAGCGGGCGCTGGTGAACTCGCTGCAGCGGATCCGGCTGGCCGGCGGCGAGCCGATAGCGCTGATGCACAACTACCTGCCCACCGCGCTGGTTCACCTGAGCATCGAGATGCTCGAGCAGCACGGCCTGTATGAGCTGCTGCGGGCCGCGGGCATCCGGATGTGCTCGGCCACCCAGCGGATGTGCGCCAAGAACGCCTCGGCGGCGGAGGCCCGCACTCTCGGCGAGACCCGCGGGGCCGCCCTGCTGACCATGGAGCGCGTGGCCTACGACGACACCGGCCGGCCCGTCGAGTTCGGGCAGCACCTGTACCGGGCCTCCCGCTACGCGTTCACGATCAGCCTGCCCAAGACCGGATCAGGCCCGCAAGCCCAGGTCACGGCGGGGGCCGCAGGAACGTCCGCTGCCGTTCCTTAGCGGTGTCGTACTCCTGGCGCGCGCGCCGGGTCGGGTCCAGGTCCGAGACCTCGGCGACCGGCACGTCCCACCAGGCCTCGCTGGCGGGCGCCGGGACCATCGGATCGGTCTCGACGTGCACGAGAACCGGGCCCGGCTCGCCGGCCGCCTGGCGCAGGGCCGCCCGCAGCTCGGCGATCGTCTGCGCGCGGATCGCCCGCACCCCGAGGCTCTGGGCGTTGGCCGCCAGGTCCACCGGCAGGTAGTCCGCCGTCCAGCCGGCCGCTGCGGGCGTCCCGGTAGCGGTACTGGGTGCCGAACCGCTCGGCGCCGACGGTCTCCGAGAGGCCGCCGATGGAGGCGAAGCCGTGGTTCTGCACCAGGACGACGATGATCTTGATGCCCTCCTGCACGGCGGTGACCAGCTCCTGGGCCATCATCAGGTAGGACCCGTCCCCCACCATGACGAACACCTCGCGGCCGGGCTCGGCCATCTTCACGCCCAGGCCGCCGGCGATCTCGTAGCCCATGCAGGAGTAGCCGTACTCGACGTGGTAGCCCTTCGGGTCCCGGGTGCGCCACAGCCGGTGCAGCTCGCCGGGCATGGAGCCGGCCGCGCACACCACCACGCCGCGGCGCCCGGCGGCGTCGTTGACGGCCCCGATGACCTCCGACTGGGCCGGGAGCGGCTGGTGCCCGAGCGCGTAGGCCCGGCTGACGGCCTGATCCCACGCCTGCGCCAGTTCCCGGGCCTCCTGCGCGTAGGCGGGCGGGGCCGACCATCCGGCCAGGGCGCCGGCCAGCGCGGTCAGCGCCGCGCGCGCGTCGGCGACCAGGGCCGTGCCGGCCAGCTTCGCCGCGTCCGCGGCCGCCACGTTGACGTTGACGAAACGGACCTGCGGGGCAGCGAACGCGGTCCGCGAGGCGGTGGTGAAGTCGCTGTAGCGGGTGCCGATCCCGATCACCACGTCGGCCCGGGCCGCCATCCGGTTGGCGGCGGGCGTGCCGGTGCTCCCGATCGCGCCCAGGGCCAGCGGGTGGTCATATCGCAGCGAGCCCTTTCCGGCCTGGGTTTCCGCGACCGGGATGCCGGCCGCCTCGGCGAACGCCTGCAGCTCGGCGCTGGCGGCCGAGTAGATCACCCCGCCGCCCGCCACGATGAGCGGGCGCGCGGCCGAGCGGATGACGCCGGCCGCGCGCGCCAGCGCGGCGGGTTCCGGTACCGGCCGCGGGACGGGCCAGACGCGCCGGGCGAACATCGCGCCCGGCCAGTCGCGCGCCTCGGTCTGCACGTCCTGGGGCAGGGCCAGCGTCACGGCCCCGGTCGCGGCCGGGTCGGTCAGCGCCCGCATGGCGCCGAGCAGCGCGGACGGGAGCTGTTCCGGCCGCCAGATCCGGTCAAAGAACACCGAAACCGGCCGGAAGGCGTCGTTGACCGACACGTCGTAGCCGCCGGGGTACTCGAGTTCCTGCAGGACCGGCGGGGCCGGCCGGGTCGCGAACACGTCGCCGGGCAGGAGCAGCACGGGCAGCCGGTTGATGGTGGCCAGCGCGGCGCCGGTGATCATGTTGGTGGCGCCGGGCCCGACCGACGAGGTGCAGGCGAACGTGGCCAGCCGGTTGCGCATCCGCGCGAATCCCGCCGCGACGTGCACCATGGCCTGCTCGTTGCGGGCCTGGTAGTAGCGCAGCGCCCCGGGGGTCTTCAGCTCGGCCTCGAGCAGCGCCTGGCCGAGGCCGGCCAGGTTGCCGTGACCGAAGATGCCGAAGCAGCCGGCGAACAGCGGCTGCTCGATGCCGTCGCGCTCGGAGTGCTGCGCGGCCAGGAACCGCACGATCGCCTGGGCCACGGTGAGCCGTACCGGCTCCTCGCCGTTCACCGGGCACCGCCGGCGGGCGGGCCGGGCGCCGTGAGCCGCGGGTCGACCGGCTGGCCCCGCCACGTGTCGCGGACCCAGGTGTGGGCCGGGTCGTCGCAGGCCAGCCAGGCCCGGTCGGCACCGGGCCCGGCCATCACGTTCAGGTAGTACATGTCGTATCCGGGGGCCGCCATCGACGGCCCGTGCCAGCCGTGCGGGATCAGCACCACATCGCCCGCCCTGACCTCGGCGAGCAGGTCCAGCGGGCGGTCCGGCGTGCCGTACACGCGCTGGAAGCCGACGCCCGGCGCCGCCGGGCCCGGCGCGATCTCGAAATAGTAGATTTCCTCGAGCACCGTCTCTCCGGGTCGCTCCTCGTCGTGCTTGTGCGGCGGGTAGGACGACCAGTTGCCCGCCGGGGTGATCACCTCGCACGCGATCAGCCGGTCGGCCGGGAAGGCACCGGGCATGCAGAAGTTACTGATCCGCCGGGAGCAGGTGCCCGCGCCGCGCAGCTCGACCGGGACGCCGGACGCCGGCCCGTAGCGCGGCGCGAGGCGGCGCCGGGCCCGGGCCGCCGGGAGCGCGAAACTCCCCCCGGCCTCGCTCGCCACCCGGGCCGAGGCCTCTCGCGGCAGGTAGGCGAAGTCGGTGACGCCGGCGAAGACGCCCGGCCGGCCGGCCAGCTCGAACCGCTCGCCGTCGCACTCCACCGCGCAGGACCCGGCCAGCGGAAGCACCACGACCTCGTCCGCGGCGGTGCCGAACGTCAGCGACCCGCCGGGCGGCAGGTCCAGGACGCGCAGGCCGCAGTACGTCCAGCCGGCCTGCTCCGGGGTGACCCGGGCCCGCCACGGCCCGTCGGCTATGGCGGCGGCGGTCAGGTGGAGGCCCTCGCTGACCGGGGCCGCGGCACTCATTTGCGCGCCTCCGGCACAGTACTCATTTGCGCGCCTCCGGCACTACGCTCATCTGGACCTCCGGAGGGAACCTCGGCTTTCAGGCCGGGGAGGAATCCGGTGCCCTGCGGAGCAGGGCAGGGTTTGTCGGCACGGTCTGGCAGGCTGTCAGCGTGCGGACGGCGTACCGGTGCCGGGCCTATCCCGATGCAGCGCAGCAGGCGGTGCTGAACCGCACCTTCGGCTGCGTCCGCGTGGTATGGAACCACATCCTGGCGGCGCGACGGGAGCGGTATGTAAGGCAGCGCAAGGGCACGTCGTATGGCCAGGCGTCGGCTGCGCTGACGGCGATGAAGCAAGACCCGCAGCGGGCCTGGCTGAACGAGGTTTCCTGTGTCCCGCTGCAGCAGGCCCTGCGCCACCAGCAGCAGGCGTTCGCCGCGTTTTTCACCAGAACAGCCCGGTACCCGCGGTTTAAGTCCCGCCATGGCCGCCAGGCGGCCGAGTACACCCGGTCGGCGTTCACCATGCGCGACGGTGAGCTGCGCCTGGCTAAGACCCCGGGCCCGCTGGCGTTCGTGTGGTCGTGGCCTGACGTCGACGTGGCCGGGCTGGACCCTTCCACCGTGTTCGTCTCCAAAGAGCCCGACGGCCGCTGGTATGTGACCTTCGCGGCCGACATAAGCGCCCCGGCGCCCCGGCCGGAAACCGGGCGAGCAGCCGGTGTCGACCTGGGCATCACCAGCTTCGCAGTGACCTCGGACGGCAAGAAGATCGCCAACCCCCGGCACCTGGAGCGGCGGGCCCGCAACCTCGCCCGCTACCAGCGGCGGCTGGCCCGCTGCCAGCGCGGCTCGGCCAACCGGGCCAAGGCCAAGGCCAAGGTAGCCCGGGCCCACCGCAAGGTCCGCAACGCCCGGGCTGACTTCCTGCACCGCACGACCACTCAGCTGATCCGCGACAACGACCTGATCGCGATCGAGGACCTCGCTGTGAAGAACATGGTCCGCAACCGGTGCCTGGCCCGGGCCATTTCGGACTGCGGGTGGGGCGAGTTCCGGCGCCAGCTGCATTACAAGTGCCAGCGGGCCGGCCGCCGCCTGGTCGTGACCGGCCGCTGGTATCCCAGCACGAAGACGTGCTCGGCCTGCGGCTTCCTGCTCGCCGAGCTTCCCCTCCAGGTCCGGGCGTGGCGATGCCCGTCCTGCCGCGCCCGCCACGACCGGGATCTCAACGCGGCCAAGAACATCCTTGCGGCAGGTCTTGCCGTAGCCCGGGGCTTGCCGGGCGATGCCTGCGGAGCTGATGTCAGACACCTGGAGACCCCTCCGGTGCAGTCGGCCGTGAAACAGGAACCCCAGCTCGCGAGGGCTGGAATCCCCGTCCTTCGGGGCGGGGAGTAGTCAAAGCAGGCTGACCGCGGTATCGACGGCGGCGGCGACGTCCCCGTCGGCCGGGTAGAGCAAGGACCGGCCGGCCATCAGGCCCATCACGTTGGGCAGCCGCAGGGCCTTCTGCCAGCCCGCGAAGGCCAGTTCCGGGTCATCGGGCACCTCGCCGCCCAGCAGGACGGCGGGCAGGGTGGAGGCGGACATCACCCGCTCCATGTCGGCCACGACCGGAACCTTGAGCCAGGTGTAGGCCGACGTCGTGCCCAGCCCGGAGGCGATGGTGAGGGCCCGGATCATCGCCTCCGGCGACAGGTCGTTGCTGACGCGGCCGTCCACGCGGTGGGTGATGAACGGCTCGACCATGGCCATGAGCTTGCGCCCGGCCAGGTCGGACACGGCCCGGGCGCACGCCTCCATGGTGGCCGCCGTGGCCGGGTCGTCGGGGTCGATCCGGAGCAGCATCTTGCCGCCGTCGAAACCCGTCCGCTCGATCGCGGCGGCGTCGTATCCGGTGAACCGGTCGTCCATCTCGAACACGGCCCCGGCCAGGCCGCCGCGGTTCATCGAGCCGATGACCACCTTGCCCTCCAGGGCGCCGAGCAGCAGCAGGTCCTCGAGTATGTCAGCGGTGCCGAGCACGCCGCCGACGCCGGGCCGGCCCAGGGCCACGCAGAGCCGCTCCAGCAGTTCGGCGCGGTCGGCCATGGCGAGCGTCCGGCGCCCGGCCCGCAGCGACCCCCGGGCCGGGTGATCGGCCGCCACGATCACCAGGCGGCCGCTGGGCCCGACGACGGAGGGGGCCCGGGCCCGCCGCGCCGCCGCCTCCGCCACCCGCTGCGGCCGGAGCGCGCGGGTCTTGATGACCTCGGCCAGCCGGTCAGAGAACATCGCTCATCCGGGCCAGCAGGGCCTCCACCTCGGCCGCCCGGGGCATGGCGTCGGAGCAGGCGAGCCGGGAGGCCACGATCGCGCCGGCCGCGTTGGCGAAGCGCATGACGGCGGCCGTGTCCCACCCGGCCAGCAGGCCGTGGCACAGGGCGCCGCCGAACGCGTCGCCGGCGCCGATGCCGTTCACCACCTGCACCGGAACCGGCGGCGTCTCGACCTCGCCCTTCTCGTCCACGGCCAGCACGCCGGCCGGGCCCTGCTTGACCACGGCCAGGCCGACGCCGCGCGCGAGCAGCCCGGCGGCCGCGCGCCGGGGATCACGCTCGGCCACCGCCATCTCGCACTCGTCGAGGTTGCCGACGGCGACGGTGACGTGGGCGAGGGCCGGGCCCACCGCGCGCCGGGCCTGCTCGACGGACGGCCAGAACGAGGGCCGGTAGTCCAGATCGAGCACGGTCACCCCGGCCCGGGCGCGCGCCTCCAGCGCGGCCAGCGTCGCCGAGCGGCTGGGCTCGGCGGACAGCCCGGTCGCGGTGACCCAGAACACCCGGGCCCGGCGGATCGCGTCGTAGTCCAGCTCGTCGGCCCGGATCTCCAGGTCCGGCGCTTTCGGGTAGCGGTAGAAGTAGATCGGGAAGTCGTCCGGCGGGAAGATCTCGCAGAACGTCACCGGGGTGGGCAGCCCGGGCACCTCCGTGACGTACCGGTCGTCCACCCCGTAGCCCCGCAGCGCCTGGTGGACGAACCGGCCGAACGGGTCCGCCCCGGTCCGCGTGATCACCGCGGCGCTGTGGCCGAGCCGGGCGGCGGCCACCGCGACGTTGGTCGCGCTGCCGCCGAGGTACTTACCGAAGGAGGTCACGTCCTCCAGCCGCGTGCCGACCTGCAGCGGGTAGACATCGACGCCGACCCGGCCCATGGTCAGCACGTCCAGCCCGGTGGTCACGCCCGGCCCAGCGGCTCGGTAACCATGCCGCCTATCCGGTGGTGAGCAGGAAGTCCAGGCACGTCCCGTCCTCGGCGATGTCCACCACCGCGCCGCGCAGCACGCCCGACGAGTAGTCGCTGCCGGGATTGACGCACAGCGTACGGCCGATCTTCTGTGCTCCGCGTGACTCGTGGATGTGGCCGTGCAGCCCGACCACCGGCTGGTAGCGCGCGATGGCCTCGCGGACCGCGTGGCTGCCCACCGGCACGATGCTCGGCCGGCCGCCGCGGATCACGGGCTTGAGCGTGGCGTCAAGCTCGGGCGCGTCGTCGAGCCCCGACGCGTACGGCGGGCAGTGCAGGTTGAGGATGCAATTCCTCCCCTCCGGGACCTGGTCCAGCATCTCGCTGATCTGCTTGCCCAGTTCGTCTTCGGTGCATTCCCGCTCGGTGTTCCACGGCGTGGTGGGGACGACGCCGAGGCTGGCCATCGTGACCGGCCCGAGGTCGCACAGCTCGAGTTCCGGGCACTCTACCCGGGGGTGCGCCGCCAGCACCGCGTCGGCGGCCACCGGGTCGTCGTTGCCGGGCGTGATGATGCACCGCACCGCGGGGTCGAGGCGCTCCGCCGCCAGGTCACACCAGGCCTGCATCCGGGCCGAGATCTCCTGGCGGAACAGCCGGTCCAGCGCGTCGGGATCATCTCTCAGCCGGGCCACCTCGCCGGCCTCCATCCGCACGGGATAGAAGCCGGACCGGTTGATCTCGCTGGCCAGCCGGTCCCACTCCGCCTCCGGCACGGTCACGCGCTCGCCGTGGATCTGCGCGGTCAGCTGCCCGTCCTGGCCGAGCACGGGGACCAGCCCCTTCCCGGCGAAGTCCCCGCCCAGGATGATCACATCGGCCTGGTAGACCTTGGCCGCGGCCAGGAACTTGCGGAAGCAGACGTCCGAGCCGTGCAGGTCCGTGGCGAAGTAGATGCGCAGCGCGCGCGCCTTCTTGCCGCGCTGGCGGCGGGATCCGAGCATGGGCTACTCCGGCGGGAGCTCGTGCATGGCCATGCTCAGGTCGAGCGAGTCCCGCTGCTGCCGGACCGAGCGGGCGATCGCGTAGATCACCGGCCCGGCGCCCAGCACGATCACCAGCGTGAGGATCGACTCCCAGCTGAACTTGCCGTAGACGCTCGAGTGCGAGACCAGCTCGAACACGGTGAACAGCGCGAGCACGGTGGTCGCGCCGCCGACCCACGCCACCTTGCGCAGGAACGCCTTGCGCGCGTCGTCGCTCGCTCCCGGCAGCTCGATCAGGTCAGGCCGGCGCAGCGGCAGGAACAGCGCGGCGACGCCGCCGGCCAGCAGGATCAGCGCGAAGAACAGGCTCTGCAGGGCCACGATGCTGCCCAGGGCGACCAGGCTGGTGAGGAAGCAGAACCCGATGCCGATCACCAGCACGACGCCGATGGCGACGTTCGGCGCGTGGTTGCGGTCGCCGACCTTGGCCACGCCGACCGGCAGCAGCCGGTCGAAGGCCTGCGCGAACAGGACCCGCGTGGTGACGGTCAGGAACGCCAGGTTGACTGCGATCTCGGCCAGCGGCACCGCGGTCGCGAACAAGATCCGGGCGATCGGGTTGCTGGTCAGGATCATGCCGTAGCCCAGCCCGCCGGACACCGAGCCCAGGCTGGTGATCTTCCCGTACGCCGTCGGGTTGACCACGCCGAGGTTCGCCTGCGCCTGCATGAAGGTCAGGCCCGCCCGGGCGCGCAGCAGCGCCCAGACGCCGACCCAGAGTATGACGAGCAGCAGGATGCTGATCGTCGAGGCGTACAGGTAGGTCCGGCCGGGGCGGCGCAGCTCGCCGCCGACGTAGTACGAGTACAGCACGCCGTTGTAGTTGAGCACCATGAACGGGATGATCGCTATCGCCGACGCGATCGAGGTGCCGAAGAGGACGCCGTTCGCGTGCGCGACCGTGATCATCGACTGGTAGGCGCCGGCGTGGCCGCTGTAACTGCCGAATACGCTCACGAAGGTGGCGTGGGAGGTGCCCGCCAGGATGCCGATGAGCACGAGGAACGCCACGACCTGCAAGACGATGAGCCAGAAGATGATCCGGGCCACGATCTTCACCCGGAACAGCCCCAGCGCCGCGACGATCAGCATGACCACGACGCTCAGCCACGCGATCGCCCAGTTGCTGGTCAGGTGAGTTGCCGGCGTTCGCGATGGCCGTGCTGTGGAAGACCAGGCCGAGGCCGGTCAGCATGAACGGGGTGAACTGCGCGGCGAAGTGCGCGTTGGTGGACAGGACGTAGGTGAACACGACGGCTATGCCCAGCCCGGCCATCGCCCCGACCACGGGCGACACGATCCGGGACAGGTAGACGTACTCGCCGCCGGCCCGGGGCACCGCCCGGAGCAGGTAGCGGTAGGCGAACATGGCGACCAGCCAGATCACCGCGGCCGCCACCAGTGGCAGGTACATGTCGGACTTGGTGAAGTCCGTCAGCCCGGCGTTGAAGTTGATGAACGTGTTGACGACGGCGACCGACGCCAGCGAGATGCCGGTTGCGGCCGGGATCCCGAGTTCACGGACGAGACCGGAGGTCTGCCGTACGAACAGGCGGGTGGACTCGACGCCCGCTCCCCGGCCCGGTCCCTTTACTGCCTCACTGCTGGCCACTGGCCTACCTCCGCTCTCGGCGCACCAGGACGAGGGATCAGCGCAGGGCCGTAAGGGTGCCCCGGCGGCAGCCGTACGGCCCTCAGGCTGACCCTATGGTTAAGCCCTGACAAGAAATTGTCAATATCTATGGACATACTCACTTCTCATCGGGACGCAGCGAGGCGTCCGCCATCCGCCCGCTGGCGGTCCACCGGGCGTCCAGGTCGGCGATCAGGCGCTGCAGCTCCTCGGTGTGCTCGCTGATCCAGCGCAGCCGCACCGGGATGACCCGCTCGGCCAGCTCGCCCTCGGTGGCGTGCTGGTCGACCAGCGCGCCGCCCTGCTCGTCGGGGAACGCGATCGCGTTCAGGGTCCTGACCACGCGCCGCCGGACGTACTCGTCGGCGGACAGGACCCGGACCGTGCGGCTGCCGAAGTACGCCTGGCCCTGGCGGTCACGGGCGGTCGCGGTCAGCGTGAGCCACTGCTGGTCCTCGCCGGAGCGGGTCACCAGCTGGCGGCCCTCGCCCGCGGCCGGCTCCCCGCCGCGGACCTGCCACTCGATCTGCGTCAGGTCCTGCTCGGCGACCTGGTCACCGTCTGACGTACCAGGTCACGTCGCGGTCCGGGGCGATCATGTCGCCCTCCCCCACGTACTCGGCTTCCGGGCAGACCGGGCCGTGGATCCGCAGCGCGCGATGCGCGAGCCGGCTCACCACGTTGGCCGTGATCTGGCCGATGTTCGGGTCGGTCTCCAGCGCCAGCGGCCAGTCGGTGGTGCCGACCGAGAACACCATGCCCCCCGACGGCGCGGTGCGCAGCAGCATGGCCGCGTTCGCCTCGTCGTATCCCGCCACCCACCCGGCCGGCAGGACGGCCAGCGCGAGCAGGACCCGGCCCGCGCCCAGTCCCTTCCGGTACTCGCCGAGCCGGGGCGGGTCCGACTTGCGCTCCAGCCGGACGCCGTCGGTCTCGTAGCCGATGACCGGCGTGGCGTCGCCGCCGGTGATCCCGCCGGGCGGGAAATCGACGCCGTCGAAGGCCCAGTGCGTGCCCACGACCGCGCGGTAGCCGGCAACGGCCCGGCGGCCGTCCCACCAGCCGCCGCCCCACGCCGGGCTGGACATCGTGAGCCAGTCGCCGGGATCGCTGGCCGGCCAGAGCGCGCCGGGCCGGTTCGGGCCGGTGCCCTCCGGGCCGCCCCGGTTCATCTTCGGGCAGAACAGCCGGTCGCCGGAGGGCGAGAACTCGATCTCGAAGCAGGCGGTGTCGCCGGTGAAGAAGCAGACGTTGCCGCCGCGGTCCACGAAGCTGAGCACCCGCGCGCGCATGGCCTGCGACCAGTACTCGTCGTGCCCGCCGCTGATCAGCAGCCCGTCGGGCGCCAGCAGGTCCTCGTCGTAGTGCAGGTCGTAGTCGGTGCAGTAGCTGACCTGGTAGCCGCGGCGTTCCAGCCAGCTCACGAACGGCGCGTCCCAGTGCGCGAACACCTGCCGCCGTGACGAGCGCACGTACGCGTCCGGCGCGTCGCCCTCCATCACCTTGCCGCCGACGCCCGCGTTGCCCGGCCGCTGCAGGCTGCCGACGTAGCCGTGCGCCGTCCAGTCCCCGGCCCACTGGGCGCTCGCGTACAGGCTGGCCCCGCCGATCTGGTTGTAGGCGGTGTACGTCGCAGTCGGCAGCTTGTACCAGATGAGGCGTTCGCCAGGCCCGGGCGCGCCACGCCTGAGGATAAACAGGCAGGCATCCTTCCGGTTCGCGACCTCAGGTCCGGCCTGGACCGGCTCCGGCCGGCCGTCCGGCCCGAGCGGCAGCGCCACGGCCAGGTAGACGCCGTCCGCGAGGTCGCCGCCGAGTTCGATCGGGTAAGCGGGCCAGCCCCAGGCCTCGTCCGGGCGGCCCAGCGGCAGGCTCAGGCCGACCAGAACGCCGCTCTGGCTGGCTACCTCGGTGACCGTGGCACCGTACCGGAACAGCCGCACGCCGAATCGCTCGTGCTCGGTCGAGACGTGCAGCCGCAGGCCGGCGCCCGCGCGTACGGTGACGGGCCAGGCATAGCAGAGGGTCACGGGCCCGGTTCCCCCTTCGCAGCAGGTTGTGGTTCCGGGTAGTGGCAGGCCACCCGGTGCGAGCCGGCGATCTGCAGCAACTTCGGCTCCTCGGTGGCGCAGCGTTCGGTCGCTTTCCAGCAACGGGTACGGAAGCGGCAGCCCGACGGCGGACTGATCGCGCTCGGCAGCTCGCCGCGCAGCAGGATCCGCGGCCGGGCGTGCGCCTGCGCCGGATCCGGCACCGGGACCGCGGACAGCAGGGCGGCCGTGTACGGGTGCGCCGGATGCTCGCAGACCTCGCCGGCGGGCCCTTCCTCGACGATGAGCCCGAGGTGCATGACCGCGATCTCGTCGGCGACCTGGCGGATCACGGCCAGGTCATGGGAGATGAACAGGTAGGCCAGGCGCTGTTCCCGCTGCAGGTCGCGCAGGAGGTTGAGGATGCTGGCCTGGATGCTGACGTCCAGCGCGGAGACCGGCTCATCCAGGATCATCACGTGCGGCCGCAGCGCCAGCGCCCGGGCGATGCCGATGCGCTGCCGCTGCCCGCCGGAGAACTCGCCGGGGAAGCGGACGGCGGAGTCCGGGTCGAGGCCGACGTTCTCCAGCAGCTCGCGAACCCGGGCCGCCCGGCCGGCGATCTTGTGCACGATGAGCGGCTCGCCGACGATCTCCCCGACCGAGAGCCTCGGGTTGAGCGAGGAGTACGGGTCCTGGAAGACCATCTGCAGGTCCCGCCGCAGCGGCCGCAGCGCGCCGTCGCCCAGCCCGGTCAGCTCGGTGCCGTTGAGCTTGATGCTGCCCGAGGTCGGCTGTTCCAGCCGCATGAGCAGCCGGGCGACGGTGGACTTGCCGCAGCCCGACTCGCCGACCAGGCCCAGGCACCGGCCGGGCCGCAGATCCAGGCTGATGCCGCTGACCGCGTGCACGGCGGAGTAGGAGCGGAACCCCTTGCCGCGGACCCGGAATTCCTTGGTGAGGTCACGCACGGTGAGCACCACCCCGTCCGGCCCGGGCGCGACCCCGTCCGGCCCGGGCGCGGCCCCGGAGGCGGCGCCGGGCACGCCGTGGCCGTTCGCGGCCTGCCCGCCATCGGGCTGCCAGGCCCGCCGGATGAGGCCGGCCCCCGGCTCTCCCGGCGCCGGCGCGGCCTGGCGCGCGAAGTGACACGCGGCGAGGTGGCCGGCGGCCACCGGGAGCAGCGGCGGCTCGGCGGCGCACGGCTCGGCGGCGAGCGGGCAGCGCGGGGCGAACGCGCAGCCCGCGCCGTATCCCATCCCGGTCGGCGGGGTGCCGGGTATGGCCGCCAGCCGCTCGGTGCGCCGGTCCATCGGCGGCAGCGACGCGAGCAGCCCGGAGGTGTAGGGCACCCGCGGGTCATCGAACACGTCACGCGCGGAGCCGATCTCGAGCGCCTTGCCCGCGTACATGACCAGCATCTGCTCGGCGACCTCGGCGATGACGCCGAGGTCATGACTGATCAGGATCAGCGCGGCGCCGGTCTGGTCCCTGATGGTGCGCAGCGTCTCCAGGATCAGCGCCTGGACGGTCACGTCCAGGGCGGTGGTCGGCTCGTCGGCGATGATCAGCTGCGGCGAGTTCGCGATCGCCATCGCGATGACGACCCGCTGGCGCATGCCCCCCGACAGCTCGTGCGGATACCGGCCGGCCAGCTGCGCGGGCTGCGGCAGGCCGACCTCGCCGAGCAGGTCCACCGCCCGGCGCCAGGCCGCGGACCGGCTTATCCGCTGGTGCAGCCGGAGGCACTCGGCGACCTGCCACCCCGCCGTGAACATCGGGTTCAGCGCGGTCAGCGGGTCCTGGAACACCATGCTGATGCGAGCGCCGCGGATCGACTGCCACTGCGCCGCGGTGCCGCCCAGCAGCTCCTGCCCGTTCAGCCGGATCGACCCGCTGACCCTCGCCGACTCCGGCAGCAGGCCCATGGCGGCCAGGGCGAGCATCGTCTTGCCCGATCCCGACTCGCCGACCACCCCCAGCGTGTCCCTGGCGTCCAGGGAGAACGAGACGCCGCGGACCGCCTCGATCAGGCCGGCCTCGGTCGGGATGCTGACCCGCAGATCGCTGACCTCCAGCAGGGGCACGGCGGCCGGGCGCGGGTCTGCATCCGCCATGTCGCCCTCCGCCGGGTCTGAGCGGCTGCCGCGGTCGGCGCCGCGACCCCCGGTCCGGGAGCCGCGGCTCCCGGACCGGGGGTCACTCGTCGGCGGCCCGGTGCTGCGCGCTGCTGTCACCAGGTTGACCTGCCGCGCTACTTGACGTACAGGGTGTTGTAGTTGATCGCGTCCATGGCGACGCTGTAGACGTAGCCACCGACCCGGGTGGAGACGAAGTCGAACCAGCGCGCGTTGAAGATCGGCGCGTAGGGCGCGACCTGCGTCATCAGGTTCTTGTCGAGCTGCTCATACAGCTGCGCCCGCTTCGTGCCCAGGGCCGCGGCGGCGTCGTCGAAGGCCGGGATGAACGCCTTGTCGCCGAACCGGGTCAGGTTCGGCGGCGCGTTCGGCGTCGCCGGGTCCATGCCGGTGTTGATCAGCGCCTCGGCGTCGGGGAAGTCGAGCGACCACGGCTCGATGCCCATCGGGGTGTGGCTCGCCGGGTTGCTGATGAAGGAGCTGTTGACGCTGTTCGGCGTCCCGACGACCGTGACGTTGATCCCGATCGCCGCCAGGTTGGCCTTGATCACCTGGCCCATGTTCATGAAGCCCGGTGCGTCGTTCTGCGTCCGCAGCGACGTGGTGATCGGCAGTTTCACGCCCGACTCCTGCATCAGCTTCTTCGCCATCGACAGGTCCGGGGTGTCCGGGTACGCGGAGTAGCGCGCGAACCCGAGCGCGCCGGGAACCATGATCTGGCTGGAGACCGACCCGACCAGCGGCCCGCCCCACTGCTCTTCGATGGCCGTCCGGTTGATCGCGTAGTTGACCGCCTTGCGGACGTCAATGTTGTTGAACGGCGCCACCTCGTTGTTCAGGAACAGGTAGGTGGTCTCCGGGCGCGGTGACTGGTGCACCTGGCTGGCCAGGGAGGCGTCGTGCGAGAGCCGGATGATGTCGGCCGTGGCCAGGTTCGAGGTCTGGAAGTCCAGCTGGCCCGCCTGGATCTCCAGCGCCGCCTGGCTGGCCTGCACGCCGATGTTGAACACGTACTTCGCGACGTGACCGCGCACGCCGAGCGCCTGGTCGTAGTTCTTGTTGAAGACCATCACGATCTGCCGGCTCGGCTGGTACGACTGCAGCTTGTACGGGCCGCTGGCGGAGTTCATCTCCAGCGCGCCGCTCTCCTGCGCCTTCATCGGCGCCCCGGTCGGCACCGGGCAGGTGGTGGGCAGCGCGGTCTTGTACAAGAACGCGCCGTCCGGCGCGGTCAGGTGGAAGGTCACGGTGCTCGTGGTCGCGACGATGCCCGGGAGGGTCTTCGACGTGCCCGCCAGGTACGCGGGCGCGCCGATGACGTTGGTGAAGTAGTAGCCGGTCCCGGTGTCGATGGCCGGGTTCATCAGCCGCAGGAACGTGTACCTGATGTCCTGGCCGGTGATGGGCTTGCCGTCGGAGAACCGGGCGCCCGGGCGGAGCGTGAACGTGTAGGTCAGGCCGTTACTGCTGATCGTGGGCATGCTCGCGGTGCCGGGGACCAGCTGGGTGCCCGCCGCGTCGGACTTGTCGGCGTACCGCACCAGGGTGGTGCACATCGCGTTGGCCAGGCCCCAGGTCACCGCGAAGTACCAGCGGTTGGGGTCCATGGTGTCGATGGCACCCGAGGACATCGCCGCGGTCAGGGTGCCGCTGGCGACGCCCGGCTTGGGCGCGCCCGCCGCCGCGCTCCCCGAGGGTGCCGGGCTGCCGGAGCTGCCGGAGGAACAGGCGGCCAGCAGCGCCGCCAGGGCCGCGGCGCCCACCGCTGCCTTCACCCGGCGCGGGTGACCTGTTGAGTGCGCCATTACCTTCTCCGATCGTTGCTGAGTCGTTCCGCGGCTAGGGGACGTGGGTCGGGCCCGGCGCGCCAGGGCGCGGGCCGGGCTAGGTGTCGGGGACATGACGGATCCTCGGGTCAAGCCCCATGTGCCCGATGTCGACGACCGTGTTCGCGACCACGGCGATCACGGCGGCGACGATGATCACGGCGGTGATCACCGGATAGTCCAGGTTCTCGATCGCGCTCAGGCCGGTGTAGCCGATCCCCGGGATGGCGAACACCGTCTCGACGAAGAACACGCCGGTGAGCGCGGTGGCGACGTCGGCGCCGAGCAGCACGGTGACCGACGGCGTCACGTTCCGGCCCACGTGGCGGACCAGGACCCGCTTGGTGGAAGCGCCCTTGGCCCGGGCGGTCCTGGTGTAGTCCTCCCCGAGCTGCTCGGACGTCAGCGTGCGGATGAACCGGATGTAGACCGCGGCGAACCCGATGGCGAGCGTGAGGCACGGCAGGATCAGGTGGTACGCCCACTGCACCGGGTTCTCGCCGAAGTCGACGTAGCCCCCGATGGGGAACAGCTTGGTGCCGACCGGCAGGATCGGCAGGCCGAACAGCTTGCCCTGGGTCGGCTGGTACCCGAGCAGGTACGCGATCACCGGGGCCAGCCAGAACACCGGTATGGACATGCCCAGGATCGCGATGGTCCGGCCGGCCACGTCGCCGAACGACCGCGGCCGCAGACCACCGTACGCCCCGACCGGTATGGCGACGGCGAGCCAGATCACCGCCGCCCCCAGCACCAGGCAGGCCGTGGCCCGCATGGCCGGCCAGATGATCTGCGACACCGGCCGCTGCTGGACGTAGGAGAAACCGAGGTTCCCGTGCAGCAGGTTCCCGAGGAAGATGAGGTACTGCTTCCAGTAGGGCTCGTCGAGGCCGAGGTTCTTGGCCACCAGCGCGATCTGCTGCGGCGTGGCGGTCTTGCCGGCGATCCGCTGGGCGGGCGACGCCCCGGTGAACTTGGAGATCACGTAGAACAGCAGCCAGGCCAGCAGGGTGACCACGAGGATCTGGACGAGCGCGCCCAGGATCCTGGTGCTCGCCAGCCGGGTCACCGGCCCCTCCTCGGGTCGAGCGCGTCCCTGATCCCGTCGCCGAGCAGGTTGAAGGCGAGCATCGTGATGACCAGCGCGAGCCCGGGCACCAGCGCCAGGGCGATGTCGGTCTGGTACATGCCGGACGTGACCGCATCCGAGAGCATGCTGCCCCAGCTCGGCGTCGGCGGCGGAACGCCCACGCCGAGATACGACAGGCCCGCCTCGAAGATGATGTTGGCCGCGATGATCGACGTGGCGTAGACCAGCAGCGGCCCCGACACCTGCGGCAGCAGGTGCACGGTGAGCAGCCGCCGGGGCCGGGCGCCCAGCGCCCTGGCCGCCGCGACGAAGGTCATCTTCGTGGTGGAGACCGTGGCGCTCCGCACGATCCTGGCCGGGTAGTACCAGGTGAACAGCGCGATGATGATCACCACGTTGAGCAGCCCCGGCCCGATGACCACCGCCAGCCCGACCCCGAGCAGCACGTTCGGGAACGCCATCGCGGTCTCGGTCATCCGGCTGACGATCGCGTCCACCCAGCCGCCCAGGTAACCGGCCAGCAGCCCCAGCGACACGCCGATCACCAGGGCGAGCGCCGTCGCCGAGGTGGCGACGAGCAGCGAGATCCGCGCTCCGTAGAGCACCCGGACGAACTGGTCCCGGCCGAGCTGATCGGCGCCGAGGATGAACAGGCTGCCGTGCGGGTCCTGCGCCGTCCCGGCGGCGTTGAGGGTCCGGGACATGACGCCGATCGGCTGGCCGTCCGGGTACAGCGCGTTCGGGTACTGCTGGATCGGCGAGTGCCCGGTGAGCTTGGCCGCGAGCGGGGCTCCGATCAGGGCCGCGAGCACCAGCAGGACCAGCAGGCAGGCCGCGAAGACCGAGGCCGGGTCCCGGCGCAGCCGCCGCAGCGCGGTCACCCGCAAGCCGGCGGGCCGGGGGCCGCGGCTGGCTCGCGCCGAGCTCAACCCGGTTGTCGATGGTCATCGCTGCCCGCCCCGCCGCGCCGCGAACCCACGAGCGGCCACCAGATCACCTCACTCGGCCTGCACCAAGCCGCGCATGTGCCGCTACCGTGCCCCGACTCGAACGAGTATGTCAATACCTACCGACATTTTGTGACCCACTTGAGGCGTCGGCTCGGCCAGGGAGATAAAGCCCCAGTTCAGCCCGGTAGTGAGCGCCTCTTGTTAGAACAAGTTCTTGACTGGTGTATGTGACAAGGGTAGACATCTCTTGAGCCGGGCGTCGCTGACGTCCGGTGCGCCCCCGTCCCTGACTGCGGAGGCATCACGTGCGGGACGAGCAGCGTCGCACCATCCAGGCGGCACGGACGCGCGACCCGGCGGCCGTGGCGGCGGCCGCCGCCCGGCGCAGGCGGCGACCCTGGCTCGGACCCTCCGGGAAGCTCGTGATCATCGCCGCCGATCACCCGGCGCGCGGCTCGCTCGGGGCCGGCGACCGGCCGATGGCCATGGCCAGCCGGTACGACCTGCTCGACCGGATCCTGGTCGCGCTGGACCGCCCGGGAGTCGACGGCGTCCTCGCCACCCCGGACATCATCGAGGACCTGCTGCTGCTCGGCGCCCTGGACGGCCGGCTGGCCATCGGCTCGATGAACCGGTCGGGACTGCCCGGGTCGGTCTTCGAGATCGACGACAGGTTTACCGCCTACCGTGCCGCCGCCCTGGCCGCGGCGAACCTCGACGGCGGGAAGATGCTGCTGCGGATCGACCCGGATGATCCGGCCACCCCGGCCGCGCTGGAGGCGTGCGCCGCCGCCGTCACCGATCTCGCGCAGCAGCGCATGACCGCCATCATCGAGCCGTTCATGGTGCGCCGGGCCGACGGCCAGCGCGTCAATGACCTGTCCCCCGACGGCGTGATCCGCTCCATCGCGATCGCGTCCGGCCTGGGTACCACGTCCGCGTACAGCTGGCTGAAGATCCCGGTGGTCGAGGACATGGAGCGGGTGGCCGAGTCGTTCACGCTGCCCGCCCTGCTCCTGGGCGGGAACACCCGCGATCGCCCCGGCGAGGTGTTCAGCCGCTGGCAGGCGGCGCTGCGGCTGCCGAACGTGCACGGCCTGGTGGCCGGCCGCAACCTGCTGTACCCGCCGGATGATGACGTGGCCGCGGCGGTCGACCTCGCGGTGAGCCTGCTCCCGCATCAGCCGCCCGCCGTGGTGGCCGGGTCTGAGCGGCGGCTGGCGTCAGGGTGATCGACGTCCCGCCGCCGGTGCTGGACCTGCTTCCCACCCCCTGCCTGGTGGTGGACTCGGCCGCCGCGGACCGCAACATCGGGCGGTGCGCGGCCTTCTTCTCCGGCCAGCGGGCCGCCCTGCGGCCGCACTTCAAGGCGCACAAGTGCACGACGCTGATGCGGCAGCAGCTGGCCGCCGGCGGCTGCGCCGGCGTCGCGTGCCAGGCCTCGTGGGAGGCACTGGTCCTGGCCCGCGCCGGGTTTTCCGACATCCTGATCGCGAACCAGGTCGTCGACGCGGCGGCGCTCGGCGAGCTCGCCGCGGCGGCCGCGATCGCCCGCCTGACCGTGGTCGTCGACGACGAGGCCCAGGTAGACCTGCTCGCGAGGGTGGCCAGCCGCCGCGGCGTGCTCATCGGCGTGCTGATCGAGCTGGACGTCGGCGCCGGGCGGTGCGGGCTGCCGTCCGGCGACGCCAGCCTGGTCCGGATCGCCGAGCAGATCGCCCGGCACGACCGGCTCAGCTTCCGCGGCCTGCAGGCCTACGAGGGCCACGCGGTCCACCGGGATAGCCGTGAGGTACGCGCCACCCTCGTCCGTCAGGCCGCCCACCAGGTCCAGCAGGAGCGGGCCAGGCTCGCCGCGGCCGGATTCGACTGCGAGATCGTCTCCGGCGGCGGCACCGGCACCTACGACCTCGCCGCTGAAGCGGGCGCCCTGACCGAGGTGCAGGCCGGCTCGTACGTGCTGATGGACGGCCGGTACGGCACGCTCGGCCTGCCGTTCGAGCAGGCGTTGTACTGCGTGACGACCGTGATCAGCCGCCGCCGCTCGCGCGCCGTCCTCAACGCCGGCCTGAAGGAACTCACGGTCGAGTACGGCATGCCGGCCATCCAGGCCGCTGGCGCGCGGATTACGGCCCTGTCCGACGAGCACGCGCAGGTCAGGCTGGCCCCCGGGCAAGGCGGCCTCGCCGTCGGTGACAAGGTGCTGCTCATCCCGGCCCATGTCGATCCGGCCGTCAACCTCTACGACCGGCTCTTCGCCTGGGACGGCAGCGCGGTCACCGAGTGGGACGTGGACGGCCGCCGGCGCTATCGCCTGCCCCGGGCCTGACGCGGCGGCGCCGCCGGGCCGCCCGCTCACGGCGCCCGCACGCGCGGGGTGACCTGGGTCACCTGATGGGCCAGGATGGGACAGGACAGGAAGGAGCCGAGCATGGGCGGCCTGCGGCCAGCGCAGTTCGCGGCCGGCCACGGGCCTGCCGACGGCGAGGCACCGATGATCGTGCTGACCGGCCCGGTGAGCGACGTGGAGCGCGTCCTGGTCCGGCAGTGGCTGAATGAGGCCGACGTGCGGCCGTCCGCGGTGCTGCCGCTGGACGGCCCGCGCCTGGCGCAGTCGCTGGCCGCGATCCCGCCGGACACGGTCGTCACGGCGGCCCGCGTCGCGTGGCTGCCGCGCGAGCGCGGCGGCGAGCGGCGGGTCCGCTGGTCGGACGTCCTGTCGCAGGTCAACCCGCGCCGCCCGCCGTGCCTCTGGCAGGCCCGCATCGCGCGGCGCGAGCCCGACCGGGCCCAGGTCATCGTGGCCGAGCCCGCCACCGTGGCGGCCCTGCGCGAGCGCTGGGGCGGCGCCGGCTCATTCGCGCACTTCGTGTCCTGGCAGGCCAGGCTCGCGCTGGACCGCTCCGAGCGGGCCCTGCTCGGCGCCCGCTACAAGGTGCCGAAACAGGTCATAGCGGCGATCGAGGACAGCCCGGAATTCCGCGCCGACGCCGCCGCGCTCGCCGCCCGGCTGGAGCTGCCCGAGGAAGAGGTGGCGCAAGGCGCCCGGGCGGACCTGGACGGCCTGGTCGCCTCCATGAGCCCGATCGCGGTCGACCTGCTCTCCAGCGCGCTGCGCCCGCTGCACGCCTACGCCTGGGAGGTCCAGGCCGACACGGCCGGGCTCGGCCGGCTGCGTGAGCTGAACCGCCGGTATCCCCTGGTCTTCCTGCCCAGCCACCGCTCCTACGTGGACCCGCTGCTGCTCGCCGACGTGCTCGCCGCGCACGACTTCCCGCGCAACCACGTGCTCAGCGGCGACAACCTCCGGTTCTGGCCGGTCGGCCCGCTGGCCCGGCGGGCCGGAACCATATTCATCCGGCGCAGCTTCGGCGACGACGAGATCTACAAGCTCGCGCTGCGCGAGTACCTCAGCTACCTGCTGGCCAAGCGCTTCAACCTCGAGTGGTACATGGAGGGCGGCCGTTCGCGGACCGGCAAGCTGCGGCCGCCGCGGTACGGCCTGCTGGCCTACGTCGCCGAGGCCGTCGCCCACGGCCGCGCCGACGACGCGTACCTGGTGCCCGTGGCGATCACCTATGACCAGCTCCGCGAGGCCTCCTCCATGGCCGCCGAGCAGGGCGGGGCCGCGAAGAGATCGGAGGGCCTGTCCTGGCTGGCTTCCTACGCGCGGGGACAGCTCACCCGGATCGGGACCGTGCACGTGCGGTTCGCCGAGCCGCTGTCGCTGCGCGAGGCCCTCGGGCCCGCCATCGATGACGGCGATCCGGACGCCTGGCGGCTGGGCCTGCAGAAGGTGGGCTTCGAGGTGGCCGTCCGGATCAACCGGGTCACCCCGGTGACGGCGACCGCGCTGGTCACCCTGGCGCTGCTCGGCGTCCGCGACCGGGCGCTGACCCTGGGCCAGGTTCGCGGGGTCCTCGAGCCGCTGCGCGCCTACCTGGCCGAGCGGGGGCTGCCGCACTCGGGCGACACGCTGCGGACCGCCACCGGGGTGCGCCGCGTCCTCGGCGCGCTCGCCCAGCAGAAGGTGGTGACGATCTACCCCGGCGGGGAAGAACCGGTCTACGCCATCGACCAGGGCCAGCACCTGGTCGCGGCCTTCTACCGCAACAGCGCGATCCACCATTTCGTCAACCGGGCGGTGGCCGAGCTGGTGCTGCTCAGCGAGCCCGCCGACCGCTGGGATGAGGCGATGCGGCTGCGGGACCAGCTCAAATTCGAGTTCTTCTTCCCGGACAAGGCGGCCTACCGCGGCGAGCTCTCCGCCGAGCTCCGGCGGCTGGACCCCGGCTGGGAGACGGTGAGCGACGGGCGCGCCGTGCTGGAACGCTCGGACCTGCTGGTCGCGGACCGCGTGCTGCGGTCCTTCCTGGACGCGCAGCTCGTCGTGGCCGAGCGGCTCGCCGCGCGCTCCCCGCGCCAGCCGGTCGTGGAGAAGAGACTTCCTCGACGAGTGCGGCGGCGTCGGCCAGCAGATGCTGCTGCAAGGACGCCTGCACGGGCCGGAGTCCCTGTCGCGGGAGCTATTCAGCACCGCGATGAAGCTCGCCGCGAACCTGGACCTGATCGACGCGGGCCGCGAGGAGCTGGCCGAACGCAGGCGGGCCTTCGCGGCGCGGCTGCGCCGCGTGGTCGCCCGGCTGATCACGATCGACGAGATCGACGCGGTAGGCCGGCAGGAGGCCGTCGGTGTCGCACCCTAGACCGCCCGCGGAGCAGAAGCACCCTGGACCGCCCGTGGCAGGGAAGACAGCCGGGCGGTGGTCGGAACAGGACCTGATCGCCGACGCCGAGGCGGGGCCGCAGGGCCCGCACGTGGGGGCGTTCTTCGATTTCGACGGCACTCTCATCGACGGCTACTCGCTGTCGGCGTTCGCCCGCCACTATCTCCGGTCGCTGCAGGTCGCGCCCGCCGACCTCGGGCGGATGCTGCTCACCGGCCTGCGCGGCGTGACCACCGAGGAAGACTTCGAGCGGCTCACCGTGCTGAGCATGCGCGTCTGGGCCGGGCGCAGCGAGGACGAGCTCGCCGAGCTGGGCGAGCGGCTCTTCGTGCAGGGCATATCCGCCTCGCTGTACCCGGAGGGGTGGCGGCTGGTCGAAGCCCACCGCCGGGCCGGGCACACGGTCGTGCTCGCCTCCTCGGCCACCCGCTTTCAGGTGGAGCCCGCGGCCAGGGCGATGGGCGTGGAGCACATCCTGGTGTCACCGGTGGAGATCGTGAACGGCATAGCCACCGGCCGTCCCGGCGGCCCGCTGCTGTGGCGAGAGGGCAAGGCCCAGGCCGTCCGCGCGTTCGCCGCCGAGCACGGCATCGACCTGCAGGAGAGCTACGCCTACTCCAACGGCAACGAGGACATCCCGTTCCTGCGCACGGTCGGGCGAGCGCGGGCGCTGAACCCCGGGCGTGACCTGGAGGCGGCGGCGCGGCACTACGGGTGGCCGGTGGCCAGGTTCCGCTCCCGCGGCCACGCCGGGGTCGTGGACCTCGCCCGCACGGTGGCCGGGATCGCCGGCATGCTCGGCGGCTTCGCCGCGGGCATGCTGCTGGGGTCGGTGACGGGTTCCCGGCGGGAGGCCGTCGACCTCGGCACCACGCTGGCCGGCGAGATCGGGAGCGTGCTGGCCGGCGTGCGGCTGGATGTCCGCGGCGCCGAGCACCTGGCCACCAGGCCCGCCGTCTTCCTGTTCAACCACCAGAGCCAGCTCGACGTGCTCATCCTGGCCAGGCTGCTGCACGGCGGGTTCACCGGGGTGGCGAAGAAGGAACTGGCCCGCACTCCCGGGTTCGGGCTGGTGTTCCGGCTCGCCGACGTGGCGTTCGTCGACCGCCACGACACCGCGCAGGCGCGCCGGGCGCTGGAGCCGGCGGTGCAGCGGCTGCACGAGGGCGTCTCGCTGGCCATCGCGCCGGAGGGCACCCGGTCGCCGACCCCGGCCCTCGGGCCGTTCAAGAAGGGCGCCTTCCACGTGGCGATGCAGGCCGGGGTGCCGATCGTGCCGATCGTCATCCGCAACGCCGGCGAGCTGATGTGGCGCAACGCGACGACCATCCACCCGGGCACGGTCCAGGTCGCGGTGCTGGCGCCGATTCCCACCACGGGATGGGAGGCCGCGGATCTCGACTCCCGCGTCGAGGAGGTCCGCGGGCAGTACCTGGCGACGCTGGCCAACTGGCCGGGCTCCGGCTCCGGGCGGGTGACGGTCACGGCGCCGGGCGGCCCCGTCCCCGTCCCCGTCCCGGCGCAGCCGCTGGGCTGGGGCGACGCCCCGCAGATGAACCCGCTGGAGACGGCCATGTGGCGGGCGGAAGCGGCCGACCCCCGGCTGCGGGTCAACGTCAGCCTGCTGGAGCTGCTCGACCCGGCTCCCGACTGGGACCGGCTGCTCGCCGCGCACGAGTGGGCGACGCGCATGGTGCCGCGGATGCGGCAGCGGGTGGTCGAGCCAGCGCTGGCGCTCGGCACCCCGACCTGGGTGACGGTCGGCGACCTCGACCTGTCCCGGCACGTCCGTCGCGTCCGCCTGCCCCCGCCCGGGTCGCTGCGCCAGTTGCTGGACGTGACGGCGGAGTTCGCCGCCGCGCCGTTCGACCGCGACCGCCCGTTGTGGGAAACATTGCTGGTGGAAGGCCTCGCCGACGGCCGGGCCGGGTACGCGGTGAAGAGCCACCACAGCGTCACCGACGGGCTGGGCGCCGTCCAGCTGATGATGCGCCTGCACAGCCGCAGCCCCGAACATGATCCCGGCCGGCCCGAGCCGCCGGTCCCGGTGCCGGGTGAGGCGTCGCGCGTGGGGCTGCTCACCGGGCAGGTGGCAGGCGTGGTGCGGGCCGCGCCGGTGACGGCGCTGCGCCAGGGGGCCGGCGTGGCCGGCGCGCTGGCCCGTCCGGTGGACACCGCCTCGCGCGCCGCGCGGCAGGCGGTGGCCGCCGCCGGGCTGATGGGCCAGGCCGCGGCCGGCCCGGCGGGGTCGCCGCTGCTGGCCCGGCGGGGCGGCGGCTGGCACTTCGACGTCCTGGACGTGCCGCTGGCCGACCTCAAGGCCGGCGCGAAGGCCGCCGGCGGCTCCCTGAACGACGGCCTGCTGGCCGCGGTCATCGGCGGGTTCCGCCGTTACCACGAGCGGTTCGGCGCCCCGGCCGGCCGGCTCACCGTCGGGTTCCCGATCAGCCTGCGCACGCAGGACGACCCGCAGGGCGGGAACCGCTTCACCGGGGCCAGGTTCGCCGCCCCCATGGCGGAACCGGACCCGGCGGCCAGGATCGCGGCCGTGCGGCAGTTCGTGCTGACCGCCCGCGCGGCCGCGGCCGCCACGGCCGACGCGGTGCCCGCGGCCCTCGCCCCGGTGCTCAGCTGGCTGCCGGCGCCCGTGGTCAGTACCATCTCTGGCCGGCTGACCAGCACGAACGACGTGCAGGTATCGAGCATCCCGGGCGTGCCCTACCCGCTGTACATCGCGGGCTCGCGGATCACGAGCATGTACCCGTTCGGCCCGCTGCCCGGCTGCGCGGCCATGATCACGCTCATGTCGTACGGCCACGAGTGCTGTATCGGCGTCAACACCGACACGCTGGCGGTCGCCGATCCGGAAGGGCTGGCCGATGACCTCCGGGCCGGCCTGGAGGAGGTGCTGGCGCTGCGGTGATCGTGCGGGGTGTGCCGTGGTGGGGCGTGGCGTCGTCGGCCGCGGCTCCGGTGCTGATGGTCGCGGGGTGGACGGTGGCCGCGGGGCTGCAGCACTCCTTCGACCCCGTGGCCGATACCGTCAGCGCGCTGGCCGCGCCGGGCGCGGCCGACCGGTGGGTGATGACGCTGACGTTCGTGGTCGTGGGCGCGTGTTATTTCGTCACCGGGCTCGGGCTGCGGCCGGCCCGCCTGCCGGGGCGGCTGATGCTGATGGCCGCGGCCGTCACGGGCGTGCTGGTGGCGGCCAACCCCGAGCACCCCGGGACCAGCCTCCCGGTGCCGCACATGATCTGGGGGGCGGCCGGCTGCGCCGCGCTGGTGGCCTGGCCGGCCGGGGCGTCGCGGCGCGGGCCCTGGGTGCCGTGGGGCCTGCGGCCGGCGGTGTCGGCCGGCGTGGTGGCGGTGCTGCTGGCCCTGCTGGCCTGGTTCGCGACCGAGCTGATCACCGGGGGCGGGCAGGCCGGCCTGGCCGAGCGCATCTTCGGCGCCGCGCAGGCGCTGTGGCCGCTGACGGTGGTGCTGTCCTGCTGCTATGCCGC
>CAVUYA010000028.1:0-65735 GCA_963745575.1 uncultured Actinomycetota bacterium
TGTCAGAGGTCGACGGTCGTCTTCCAACGATCTACAGTCGATTGTTCAACAATAGAATTGTCCGGTAAGGAAATGAAATGGTCAAGATCCCGGGATCAGGCCAGCCGGGGGACATGTCTGACCTTCCGTCCCTGCTGCCCCTGCCCACGGCCGCGGAGCGAGCGGCGGATGTGATCAGGGAAAACGTCTTCGAAGGGCGGTTCGCGCCGGGCACGGCGCTGCCCGAGGCGGCCCTGTCGGCGGCCCTGCAGATCTCCCGGAACACCGTCCGGGAGGCCTTCCGGACGCTGACCGCCGAGCACCTGCTCACCCACGAGCCGCACAAGGGCGTCATCGTGCGGGAGCTGACCGTGGACGACGTGCACGACATCTACCAGCTGCGCCGCATGTTCGAGCTCTCCGCGTTCGACCTGGCCACCGAGACCGGGCAGAAGCTGGATCTCGTGGAGATCGGCAAGACGGTGGCGCAGGCCGAGGCCTGGCCCGCGATGAGCAGTGGCTGGACGTCGGGACGGCCAACCTGAGGTTCCACGAGGTGGTCGTCGGCATTCACCGCAGCGCCCGGATCACGGAGGTGTTCCGCCGGCTGATGACCGAGCTTCGCCTGGGCTTCCTGGCCGTCACCGATCCGGCCGCCTTCCACGGCGCGTTCCTCACCCGTAACCGCGAGATCCACCGGCACATGGCCGAGGGAAGGCTGGGCGACGCCCGGGCGGAACTCGCCGCCTACCTCGACGACGCCGAGGATCTGGTCATCAAGGCGATCCAGGGGTAGCTCATGAGCCAGCGCTGGCAGTTCTGGATCGACCGGGGCGGCACGTTCACCGACGTGGTGGCCCGGCGGCCGGATGGCGTCCTCGTCACCCACAAGCTGCTGTCGGAGAACCCGGGCCGGTACGCGGACCCGGCGGTCGCCGCGATCAGGCACCTGCTCGGGGTCGCCCCGGGCGACCCCGTCCCCGGCTACCGGATCGAGACCGTCCGGCTGGGCACCACGGTCGCGACCAACGCCCTGCTGGAACGCAAGGGCGAGCCCACCGTGCTGGTCATCACCCGCGGCTTCCGCGACGCGCTGCGCATCGCCTACCAGAACCGGCCGCGCCTGTTCGATCGCCGGATCGTGCTGCCCGAGTTGCTGTACTCCCGGGTGGTCGAGGCCCGTGAGCGGGTGTCGGCCGACGGCGAGGTGCTGGTCCGGCTCGACGAGCAGCACGTGGACCGGGCCCTGCGGGCGGCCTACCACGAGGGCCTGCGCGCGGTGGCGGTCGTGTGCCTGCACGGCTACCGCTTCCCCGCCCACGAGCAGCGGATCGGGGAGATCGCCCGCCGGGCCGGCTTCACCCAGGTGTCGCTGTCGCACGAGACCAGCCCGCTGATGAAGCTGGTGCCGCGCGGCGACACGACGGTCGCGGACGCGTACCTCTCCCCGGTCCTGGGCCGCTACGCCAGCCGGGTGACCGAGGAGCTGCGCGGGGTGCGGCTGCAGTTCATGCAGTCCAGCGGGGGGCTGACCGACGCCAGCACGTTCCGGGGCAAGGACTCGGTGCTGTCCGGCCCGGCCGGCGGCATCGTCGGGATGGCCCGGACGTCGGCCGCGGCCGGATTCGACAAGGTCATCGGCTTCGACATGGGCGGCACCTCCACCGACGTCTCGCATTACGCCGGCGAATACGAGCGGCAGTACGAGACCCAGGTGGCCGGGTTCCGCATGCGGGCCCCCATGCTGAGCATCCACACCGTCGCGGCCGGCGGCGGGTCGATCCTGCGCTTCGACAGCGGGCGCTACCAGGTCGGCCCCGACTCGGCCGGGGCCAACCCCGGCCCGGCCGCGTACCGCCGCGGCGGCCCGCTGACCGTCACCGACGCCAACGTCATGCTCGGGCGGATCCAGCCGGGCCACTTCCCGCGCGTGTTCGGCCCGGGCGGAGACCAGCCGCTCGACGCCGAGACCGTGCGGGACCGGTTCGCCGCGCTGGCCGCCGAGATCGGCGACGGCCGCGGCCCCGAGGAGGTAGCCGCCGGGTTCCTGGAGATCGCGGTGGCGAACATGGCGAACGCGATCAAGAAGATCTCCGTGCAGCGCGGTTACGACGTGACCGAGTACGTGCTCGCGACCTTCGGCGGGGCCGGCGGCCAGCACGCCTGCGCGGTCGCCGACGCGCTGGGCATGACCCGCATCCTGATCCACCCGTACGCCGGGGTGCTCTCGGCCTACGGCATGGGGCTGGCCGACGTCACCGCGATGCGGGAGACCGCCCTGGAGGTACCGCTGGGCGAGCAGGCCGGGCCGCAGCTGCAGGCCGCGCTGGAGCGGCTGGAAGCCCAGGCCCGGGCCGAGCTGACCGGCCAGGGCGTGCCCGACGAGCGCATCCGCGTCGTGCACCGGGTGCACCTGCGCTACCACGGCACCGATACCGCGCTCGTCATCCCCGCGGGACCACCGGAGACCATGGCCAAGGCCTTCGAAGAGGCCTACCTGCGGCGCTTCTCGTTCCTGATGCCCGGCAAGCCGATCACGGTGGAGGCCGTCTCGGTCGAGCTCACCGGCGCCTCCGAGCCCGTCGCGGAGGGCGCGGCGCCGCGGCCCTCCCGGGAAGCCCCCGCGCGGCCGGCCGCCGCGCGCGTGTTCACCGGCGGCCGGTGGGCCAGGGTGAATCTCTACCGCCGCGAGGACCTGGATCCGGGCGACGCCGTCCGGGGGCCGGCGGTCATCGTGGAGGCCAACGCCACCACGGTGGTCGAGCCGGGCTGGACGGCGACCCTGAATGACCTGGACCACCTGGTGCTCAGCCGCGTCGGCGCGGCCGCGAAGCGGCAGGCGATCGGCACCGGCGTCGACCCGGTCCGGCTGGAGATCTTCAACAACCTGTTCATGTCGATCGCCGAGCAGATGGGCTACCGGCTGCAGGGCACCGCGCACTCGGTCAACGTCAAGGAGCGCCTGGACTTCTCCTGCGCGATCTTCGACATCGAGGGCAACCTCATCGTCAACGCCCCGCACATGCCGGTGCACCTCGGGTCGATGGGCGAGAGCGTCAAGCAGGTGGTCGCCGACCGGCGCGGCACGATGAAGCCGGGTGACGCCTACGTCCTGAACGACCCGTACCACGGCGGGACCCACCTGCCGGATATCACGGTCATCACGCCGGTCTTCGCCGAAGACGACGGCGAGATCCTGTTCTACGTGGCCTCCCGCGGCCACCACGCCGAGATCGGCGGCATCACGCCCTGCTCCATGCCGGCGTTCAGCACGCGCATCGAGGAGGAGGGCGTCCTCATCCGCAACTGGCTGCTGGTCGAGAACGGGCGGCTGCGGGAGGCGGAGACCGCGCAGATGCTCCGCGACGCGCCGTACCCCTCCCGCAACCCCGACGCCAACCTCGCGGACCTGCGCGCCCAGATCGCCGCCAACGAGAAGGGCGTGCGGGAACTGCGGGCCATGGTCGATCACTACGGCCTCGGCGTGGTCCGCGCCTACATGGGCCACGTGCAGGACAACGCCGAGGAATCGGTGCGCCGGGTCATCTCCGTCCTGCAGGACGGCTGCGTACGCCTACGAGCTCGACAACGGGGCCGTGATCAAGGTGACGATCCGGGTGGACCGGGCCAGGCGCACGGCCGAGATCGACTTCACCGGGACGTCGGCGCAGCTGCCGGACAACTTCAACGCGCCGTCATCGGTGGCGATGGCGGCCGTCCTGTACGTCTTCCGCACCCTGGTCGACGACGACATCCCGCTCAACTCCGGGTGCCTGAAGCCGCTGCGGGTGATCATTCCCCCCGGCACGATGCTGTCGCCGGAGTACCCGGCCGCGGTCGTGGCCGGCAACGTGGAGACCTCGCAGGCGGTCACCGGGGCGCTGTACGCGGCGCTGGGCATCATGGCCGAGGGCTCGGGGACCATGAACAACCTCACCTTCGGCAACGACCGGCACCAGTACTACGAGACGGTCGCGAGCGGCTCCGGCGCCGGGGACGGGTTCGCCGGCACCGACGTGGTGCAGACGCACATGACCAACTCCCGCCTCACCGATCCCGAGGTGCTGGAATGGCGGTACCCGGTCCGCGTGCTGAGCCACGAGATCAGGTCCGGCAGCGGCGGGCCCGGACGCTGGCCGGGCGGCAACGGCGGGCGGCGCCGCATCCGCTTCCTGGAGCCCATGACGGTGACCATGCTCAGCGGGCACCGGCGGGTACCGCCGTACGGGATGGCCGGGGGCGGGCCCGGCGCGCTCGGGCGGCACTGGGTCGAGCACCCGGACGGCTCAGCCACCAGCATGCGGGGCCGCGATTCCGTAACGGTCGGGCCCGGGGACGAGCTGGTCCTGGAAACCCCGGGCGGCGGCGGATTCGGCGCGAGGTGCCCATGATGACCGTCTCGCCCGCGCAGGCGCGGGCACGCTTCCGGGCCGGGCTGAGTACCCCGACCGCGGCCTGGTCACCGGGATACGCCCAGGCCAACCTGGTCGTGCTGCCGCGCGACGTCGCGTTTGACTTCATGCTCTTCGCGCAGCGCAATCCCAAGCCGTGCCCGGTCCTGGACGTCACCGACCCGGGCCGCCCGGTCACCAGCCTGGCGCCCGAGGCCGACCTGCGGACCGACCTGCCGGCCTACCGGGTCTGGGAGCACGGGCGGTGCGTGGCCGAGAGCACGGACGTCACCCGGTACTGGCGCGACGACCTGGTGGCGTTCCTGATCGGCTGCAGCTTCACGTTCGAGCGGGCGCTGCGGGCGGCGTGCGTGCCCGTGCGCCACGTCGAGCAGGGCCGCAACGTGCCCATGTTCATCACCAGCCGCCAGTGCCGGCCGGCCGGGATCTTCGCCGGTCCCATGGTCGTGTCCATGCGCCCGGTCCCGCTGGACCGTGTCGCGGCCGCCGCGCAGGTGACCGCCCGCTATCCGGCCGTGCACGGCGCGCCGGTGCACGTCGGCAGCCCGGCCACGCTGGGCATCGCCGACCTGTCGAAGCCGGACTTCGGCGACCCGGTGGACGGCCAGGACGGCGACGTGCCGGTGTTCTGGGCATGCGGCGTCACCCCGCAGGTGGCACTGGCCCGCGCCCGGCCGCCGTTCGCGATCACCCACGCACCCGGGTACATGTTCATCACCGACGTGCCCGACGAGGCCTACGCGGTCTGACCTCGGCATAGCGTGGTTTCGGCCCCCCGCGGCCGGGCAGCGACAAGCATGGCAGGGGCAGAAGGGGCGCGATGAATCCGATCGAGCGGGTGATCCGGTGGGTAGACCGCGTGCAGCAGCGGTTCACTCCGGCGGCGTTCGTGTTCGGCGTGATCAAGAAGTACGGCGACGACGCCGGCGGTGTGCTGGTCACCAACCTCACGTACTCCGGTTTCATCACGCTGTTCCCGCTGCTGCTGATCTTCGCAACGATCCTGGGGCTGATCGCCGCCAGCCATCCGACCTTCCGCGAGGAGGCCATCAAGGCGGTGTCCGACCAGATCCCGCTGATCGGCCAGCAGCTCACCGGCAGCGTGCACGAGTTGCAGCGCTCCAGCACGATCGGGCTGATCGTGGGCCTGCTCGTGCTGATCTGGGGCGCGACGGGGCTGGCCCAGGCCGGCCTGTTCGCGATGACGGCGGTCTGGAACGTGCCCGGGCCCGTCGCGCCCCGGCTACGTGCAGCGGCTCGGCCGCGCGGTGCTGTTCCTGCTGCTGCTCGGCGGCGGCGTGATCGCGACCACGTTCCTGACCGTCCTCAACGCCTACTCGAACAAGGCCGCCATCTGGGTGATCCTCCTGCAGGTGCTCACGGTCGCGCTCAACGTGGGCATGTACCTCGGCGCGTTCCGCGCGCTGACGCCTAAGGGCGTGCCCACCAGCAAGCTGCTGCCCGGCTCGGTCGTCGGCGGGATCGCCTGGACGCTGCTGCAGATCCTCGGCACCTATCTGGTACACCACTTCCTGAAGAGCGCCTCGGCCTACGGCGTGTTCGCGACCGTGCTCGGCCTGCTGGCCTGGATCTACCTGGCCGTCAACGTCACCGTGTACGCCGCCGAGGTCAACGTGGTGCTGGCCCGGCGGCTGTGGCCGCGGTCCATCGTCCAGCCCCCGCTCACCGAGGCCGACCGGTACAGCATCGCGCTGCAGGCGCTGCAGAACCAGCGGCGCCCGGAACAGCAGGTCGAGGTGACGTTCGACGACCGCGAGCCCGGCGACGCCGGTGCCGACCGGCACGCCGCAGACCCCCGACGAGGTCACGCCGCCCGCGCGCCGAAGGTGGCGGCGGCGGAGCAAGGCGGACACCGCGAACGGCACGGAAGCCAAGGAAGTCACGCAGGCCAAGGAAGCCAAGGAAGCCGGGGACGCGACAGAGGCCAAGGAAGCCAAGGACGCGACAGAGGCCAAGGACGCGGCGGAGGCCAGGGAAACCAAGGACAAGGCCGGGTGACGCGGGCGCTACCGGTCGCGGAAGTCGGGCTTGCGCTTCTCGGTGAAGGCCCGCGGGCCTTCCTTCGCGTCCTCGCTCGCGAACACCGCCATGCCGATACGCGACTCCACCGCGAACGCCTCGTCCTCGGCCATGCCCTCGGTCTCGCGGATGGTGCGCAGGATGGCCCGGACCGCCACCGGGCCGTTGGCGGCGATCATGTCCGCGATCTCCAGCGCCCGGGCCAGGGCCTGCCCGTCGGGCACGACGTGGCCGATCAGGCCGATCTCGCGGGCCTCGGCCGCGCCGATGTGCCGCCCGGTCAGCAGCAGGTCGGCCGCGACCGTGTACGGGACCTGCCGCGGCAGCCGCACCGCCGAGCCGCCCAGCGGGAACAGCCCCCAGCGCGCCTCGGAGATGCCGAACCGGGCGCTCTCGCCCGCCACCCGGATGTCGGTGGCCTGCAGGATCTCGGTGCCGCCCGGCGATCGCGGGCCCCTCCACGGCGGCGATCAGCGGCTTGGTCAGCCGGCGGCCCTTGAGCAGCGGCTCGATCACCGATACGTCAAGCTCGCCCCGGCTGAACGCCACGCCCGGGTGCGAGCTGGCCATGGCCTTGAGATCGGCGCCCGCGCAGAACGCGCCCCCGGCGCCGGTCAGGACCGCGACCCGGATGCCGGGGTCGTGGTCCACCTCGTCCCAGGCCTGGCGCATCAGGGCCATCATCGGGCCGCTGAGCGCGTTGCGGGCCTGCGGGCGGTTCATCGTCACGATCAGGACGTGGCCCCGCCGCTCGATGAGGGCGTGCGGCGGGCCGCCGTCGGCCTCTGCTCGCGGACTGTCGTTCACGGCGGTCATTATCTTCACCTCGCTCGGCCGGGCAGGGTTGCCCGAAACAGTAACACGTTCTACTTTCTTACCCATGGCTCTCAACTTCGCCGACCTGTTCGAGCATGCCGCCGACGTGTTCGGCGACCGCATCGCGCTGGTATCGGCCGAGCAGCAGGTGACCTACCGCGAGCTAGACGAGCGCACCAGCCGGCTGGCTCACTACCTGGCCGGACTGGGCGTCGGCGCCGGGGATCACGTCGGGCTCTACGCGCACAACTCCATCGAGGCGGCCGAGACGATACTCGCGTCGTGCAAGCTTCGCGCGGTCGCGATCAACATCAACTACCGGTACACGGAGAACGAGCTGCAGTACATGTTCGCCGACGCCGACCTGGTCGCGCTGGTCTGTGACCGGCAGTACGCGCCCCGGGCCGCCGCGGCGGCGGCCCGCGCTCCCGGGCTGCGCGGCACTGCGGGGGGGCCCCCCACCCGACCGTGGTGATCGAGGACGGCAGCGACGCCGAGATCGGCGCCGCGACCGGGTACGCGGCGGCGCTAGCCGCCGGCTCGCCCGCCCGCGACTTCCCGCCGCGCAGCAACGACGACGTGTACATCATCTACACCGGCGGGACCACCGGGTACCCGAAGGGCGTCATGTGGCGCCACGAGGACATCTGGCGCACGCTCGCCGGGGGCATCGACTTCCTGACCGGTGTCCCGCTGGCCGACGAGTGGGAGCAGTCCCGCAAGGGACTGGAGTCGTCCGGGCTGGTCCGGCTCACCGCGGCGCCGCTCATCCACGGCGCCGCCCAGGTGGCGATGCTGGCCGCGCTGTTCGGCGGGGACACCGTGATCCTGCCGCCGCGATTCGACGCGCACGAGGTCTGGCGCGCGGTCGAGCGCCACCGGGCCAACCTGCTGTTCATCGTCGGCGACGCGATGGGCCGGCCGCTGGTCGAGGCCTACCGCGAGGGCGGCTACGACGCCTCGTCGATGCTGGCCATCTCCTCCAGCGGGGCGCTGTTCTCCGCGCCGGTCAAGGACGCCTTCGCCGCGGCGCTGCCCGGCGTCTTCCTCACCGACGCGATCGGCTCCACCGAAACCGGCTTCACCGGGATCGGCCAGGTCACCGCGGGCGCCAGGCAGCGCGGCGGACCGACCGTCACGCCCGGGCCGGAGGTCATCGTGCTGGACGACCAGGGCCGGCGGGCGGCCCCGGGTCAGGTCGGCCGGATCGCCCGGGGCGGGCACGTGCCGCTGGGCTACTACAAGGACCCGGTCAAGACCGCGGCGATGCTGGCCGAAGTGGACGGGAAGCGGTACGCGGTGCCGGGCGACCTGGCCCGGATCGAGGAAGACGGCACGGTGACCCTGCTGGGCCGGGGCAACACCTGCGTGAACTCCGGCGGCGAGAAGGTCTTTCCCGAGGAGGTCGAGGGCGCGCTGAAGTCCTGCCCGGACGTGTTCGACGCGCTGGTCATCGGGGTTCCGGACGAACTGCTCGGGCAGCGGGTCGCGGCCCTGGTGCAACTGCGCGAAGGCCGGGCCGCCGACTTGCCCGCGATCGAGGAGCACGTGCGCGGGCAGATCGCCGGGTACAAGGTACCGCGCAGCATCTGGCTGGTGGACGCCATCAGCCGCGGCCCGGCCGGGAAGCCCGACTACGGGTGGGCTCACCGCTACGCCGCCGATCATCCGGCGGACACGCCATGAGGACGTCCCTGGGCCCGCTGCTGGGCATCGAGCACCCGATCGTGGGGTTCAGCCCGTCCGAGCACGTCGCCGCGGCGATCAGCCGGGCCGGCGGGCTCGGCGTGCTCGGCTGCGTGCGCTTCAACGACGCCGATGAGCTGGACAAGGTCCTCGGCTGGATGGACGCCAATACCGGCGGCCGGCCGTACGGCGTCGACGTGGTGATGCCCGCCACGGTCCCCGCCGAGGGCGCGGCCGTCGACCTGGGCGCGATGATCCCCGCCGGGCACAAGGACTTCGTGGAGCAGACGCTGACCAGGCTCGGCGTCCCGCCGCTGCCCGACGGCACGGCCGCGGGCGACGGCGTCCTCGGCTGGCTGCACTCGGTGGCCAGGCAGCACGTGGAGGTGGCCCTGGCCCATCCCGCGCGGCTGATCGCGAACGCGCTCGGCCCGCCCCCGCCCGACGTGATCTCTCGGGCTCACGAGCAGGGCATGCTCGTGGCCGCGCTGGCCGGAAAGGCGGAGCACGCCCGCAGCCACGTCGCGAACGGCGTGGACATCGTCGTGGCCCAGGGGTACGAGGCGGGCGGCCACACCGGCGAGATCGCGACCATGGTGCTGGTGCCGGAGATCGCCGACGCGGTCGGCGCGCAGGTGCCGGTGCTCGCGGCGGGCGGGATCGGCTGCGGCCGCCAGATCGCCGCCGCGCTCGCGCTCGGCGCGGTCGGCGTGTGGATGGGCTCGGCCTGGCTGACCACCGAGGAGTACACGTTCGGCTCGGCCATGCCCGCGCTGCGCGAGGCGCTGCTCGCGGCCACGTCGTCGGACACGGTGCGCTCGCGGATCTACAGCGGCAAGCCGGCCCGGCTGCTCAAGAACCGCTGGACGCAGGCCTGGGCCGAGCCGGGGGCGCCCGATCCGCTCCCCATGCCGCTGCAGAACCTGCTGGTCAGCGAGGCGCACCAGCGGCTGATGCGGTCCGGCCAGCCGGATGTGGTGCCCATGCCGGTGGGGCAGATCGTGGGCCGGATGAACGAGGTCCGGCCGGTGGCGGAGGTGATCTCCGAGTTGCTGCGCGAGGCCGACGAGACGCTGAGCCGGCTCGACCGCCTCCGCTGATCCTGCCGCTGCGCTCTTACGTCGGCCGCCGCCTCCCGGGCGGGCCACCGCCCTCCCGGGCGCCGCCTGGACGTCCGGCCGCCGAGCGCTTCCTGACCGCGACGGCCTGCCCGCTTACCCGGACATGCCGGTGTAATCCTCCGGCCGGGCCTTCGGCCTGACGTACAGGGTCGACGGCCTGTCATCCTACCCGGACGCTGCCTCGTCATTCCGGCGGGGAAGGAAGGGGCCCGGTGGACGATCCGCTTGAGCGATTCGCCGGCCTCTACGACCAGTGCTACCGCAACGTGCTGCACTATGCCCTGCAGCATGCGGAGTCGGGGTCGGCCGAGGACGTGGCGAGCGAGGCATTCCTGATCGCCTGGCGACGGTGGCCCGACCTTCCGGAGCCGTTGGCTGCTCGGCGTGGCCAGGAACCTGCTGCGCCAGCAGGCCGCGGCCGGCCACCAGCCGTCGGCTGCTCGCCGAGCGGATCGCCGCGCTGACCAGCGAGGCCGACGTGACCGCGTGGGACGCGGGCGAGCACGTCGTCGAGCGCGCGGCCGCCCTGGACGCGCTGGCCCGCTGTCCGAGCGCGACGTCGAGGCGCCTCACCTGAGCCACCTGGCACGGCCTCGACACACGCGCCGCCGCATCGGCGGTCGGCTGCACGCCGCCCGCGTGCGCGGTCCGGCTGCAGCAGGGCGCGGCGTCCGGCGAACGCGGCGCTGCGGGCCGCGGACCGGGCGGAGAACCCTTCCGCCACCACGGCCGCGTCGGCCCAGGGCGCGAGCCTGGCAGGTCAGGACGGCGTCGTCGGGTTCATCGCAGGTGACCTCGACCGCGGTACGGCGGCCCAGTTCCGTCAGGTCCCGACCACGGCCGGCGCATGTCAAGGCGCTGCTGCGCCGCTACTACGTGGAGACCAGACTGCCGCCAGCCGCCCGGCCAGCTGCTCGACCGAGGGCCAGTTCCTCTGGTCCGAGGCGCTGGCCCTGCTGCGGGATCCGGTCTCCGCACCGGTGCGGTCGGCGACCTTCAAGGTCATGGCTTCGCTCCCCGGGGTCTGGCTGCTCGGCCCGATGACCGATCCGCTGGTCAGCGCGGGCTGGACCAGCGCCTCGCCGGTACTGCCTCCCCCGTCAACCTGGACATCCGACGGCAGCCTCCCGGGCTGACCCCACCTTGCTGTTCGTGCGGTGCGACCGCACCGGTGTGAGCCCCGGGCGGCTCACGGCCTGATCAGCGCTACGCGGCCGCCCGTGAGCGATACTGCTGGCATGGGCGATCGCAACGTGCTGGGCGGCGAGCTTGAGCCGTGCGGCAACGACCCGGTCACCGGGTTCTACCGGGACGGCTGCTGCCACACCGGGCCGGAGGACCGTGGCAGCCACACGATCTGCGCCGTGGTGACCGCCGAGTTCCTCGAGCACCAGCGCCGGATCGGCAACGACCTGACCACCCCGGTGCCCCAGTTCCAGTTCCCCGGGCTGGTACCCGGGAGACCGCTGGTGCGTGACGGCCGCGAACTGGCTGCGGGCCCACCACGACGGCGCCGCCGCCTACGTGGTGCTCGCCTCGACCCACGAGCGGGCCCTGGACGATCGTGCCCCTCGCGGCACTGCGCGAGCACGCGATCGACGTCCCGGCGAGCCCCGAAGCCCTCGAGGACTGAACGGCCACGTCCGGCGGCGGGTCCCGGCCGCTGAGGTATCTCGCCCGTAAGTTCGGCGGGTGTCAGTGCCAGGCAGTGCAGGGGGTCGGCGGGTGTAAGTGCTTTGTCGGTAGCTGCTGGTGTGCTTGGGTCATGCCCAGACGCCGTGATCGGTGCTCGCCGATGGTGGTGCACCCGCACCACCCGTGCGGGTCTGCGGCTGACCCGGGGGCAGCGGCGGCGGCTGATCGGGCTACTGGTCTCGGCCGGGGACGTATGGGCCTGCACGCTCGAGCTGAACGCGTGGCGGCGGGCCCGCGGCGATGTTCCGCTGGTGTCCTACCAGGGGTTGTATCGGGAGCTGGCCGCGGCGGGGCCGGGGTGCTTCGGGGAACTGGACAGTACCGGCGCCCGGCTCGTGGAGGCGCGGCACGGGCGCCGGGTCCGCCAGGCCCAGCACGAAGCCGCTGCGGCTGTCGTCGGCTGGGCGGTGGCGCGGCGGATCGGGACCCTGGCCGTCGGCGATCCCCGCGGCGTGCTGGGTGTCGATGCGGGCCGGCGTCACAACCGGCGGACCCGGGACTGGCGGGTCGGCCACCTCATCGCTGTCCTACGTGACAAGGCCCAGCTGGCCGGGATCACTGTCATCCTGACCGACGAACGGGGCACCTCCTCCACCTGCCCGGCCTGCGCCGCCCGCGTCCCCAAGCCGAACGGGCGCACCCTGTCCTGCCCGCGCTGCGGGCTGTCCGGGCACCGCGACCTGCTCGCGGCCGCCAACATCGCCGGGCGTGTCCCCGGCGGCCTCACGCCGGCCATCACCGGGGCCGACGTCACGCACCGCCGCGCCGGAACCCACCTGCCCGGTGTGTCCCCGGCGCGACGTGACCCGCGCCGCCGCCCTCATCACGGCCGTGCCCGCGGGTCCCCTGGCAGGCACCTGCCCGCCCCGCCGATTACAGTCGGCCGGGGAGTCGCTCGCCCTGCGGCGAGGACCTCGTAAGTACGACCGCCGAGCTTACGAAGAGGTGCACTAAGATGAGGCGCCGCAAGGAGGTCGACCATGCCAGCTCCTTCTCGTGTCGAGTCGGTCGCAGACGCCCGACGGATCCTTTGACCTGACCGTGTGGCTGCCCGAGCGACGGCACCGGCCCGGGCCTGCTGCTGATCCAGGAGATCTTCGGCGTGAGCGACTACATCCGGGCGGTCGCCGACGACCTGGCCGGGCTCGGCTACGTGGTCGGCGCGCCGGACCTGTTCTGGCGGCTGGAGCCCCGCTATCAGGCCAAGCATGACGAGGAGGGCCTGAAGCGGTCGCTGGAGATGGTGTCGCGCTTCGACGTCACCCAGGGAGTGACCGACGCCGCGGCCGCCCTGGCGCGCCTGGCCGCGCTGCACGAGGTCGAGGACGGCCTCGGGGTCATCGGGTTCTGCCTCGGCGGGACCATCGCCTACTTGCTGGCCGCGCAGGCCAGCATGGACGTCGTGGTCTCGTTCTACGGCTCGGGCGTCCCGGATAACACCGACGCCCTCGACCAGATCGACTGCCCGGTGCAGTTTGTCTTCGGCGGGAGCGACTCCTACATCCCGCGCGACCAGATCGCCCGGCTGGAAGCGGCCGCCGCGGGGAAGCCGAACGTGGAGATCCACGTCGAGGAGGACGCCGGGCACGCCTTCCACAACCGGAAATCGTCCATGTTCCACATGCCCGAGCCGGCCGCCCGGGCGTGGCAGCGCACCGAGGAGTTCCTGCGGCGCCACCTCCCCACCAGGCACCACCAAGCGACCCCGGCCTCCTGAGCCGCCGCGGCCGGCGCGGGGCCGTGCGGCCGGAATCACCGCACGCCTGCGCGCGCTATACCGGGTAGACCATGACGCTCACCGACCAGCTCCCGCAGACCGCCAGCCCGGACGATCTCTTCAACGCCTTCGAGGCGTGGGCCAAGCAGCAGGGCCTCTCCCTGTACCCGCACCAGGAGGAGGCACTGATCGAGATCGTCTCGGGCGCCAACGTGATCCTTTCCACCCCGACCGGCTCCGGCAAGAGCCTGGTGGCCGCGGGCGCGCACTTCGCCGCGCTGGCCCAGGGCCAGCGCAGCTTCTACACCGCGCCGGTCAAGGCGCTGGTGTCGGAGAAGTTCTTCGCGCTGTGCGAGATGTTCGGCCCGGCCAGCGTCGGCATGATGACCGGCGACGCCAGCGTGAACGCCGACGCCCCGATCATCTGCTGCACCGCGGAGATCCTGGCCAACATCGCGCTGCGGGACGGCGCGCAGGCCGACGTCGGCCAGGTGGTCATGGACGAGTTCCACTTCTACGCCGACCCCGACCGCGGCTGGGCCTGGCAGGTGCCGCTGATCGAGCTGCCCGCGGGTCCAGTTCCTGCTGATGTCGGCGACGCTGGGCGACGTCAGCCGGTTCGAGCAGGACCTGACCCGGCGCACCGGCCGGCCCACGGCCGTCGTCCGCTCGGCGGCGCGTCCCGTGCCGTTGCTGTTCTCCTACGTGGTCACGCCGCTGCACGAGACGCTGGAGGAACTGCTGGCCACCCGGCAGGCGCCGGTCTACATCGTGCACTTCACCCAGGCCGCCGCCATCGAGCAGGCCCAGGCGCTGATGAGCGTCAACGTGTGCACCCGCGCGGAGAAGGACGCCATCGCCGAGCTGATCGGCAACTTCCGGTTCACCGCCGGCTTCGGCAAGACCCTGTCCCGGCTGGTCCGGCACGGCATCGGCGTGCACCACGCCGGCATGCTGCCCCGGTACCGGCGGCTGGTCGAGACCCTGGCCCAGGCCGGCCTGCTGAAGGTCATCTGCGGCACCGACACCCTGGGCGTCGGCATCAACGTGCCGATCCGCACCGTGGTGTTCACCGCCCTGTCCAAGTACGACGGGAGCAAGACCCGGCTGCTGCAGGCCCGCGAGTTCCACCAGATCGCCGGCCGGGCCGGCCGGGCCGGCTTCGACACCACGGGCTACGTGGTGGTCCAGGCCCCCGAGCACGTGGTGGAGAACGAGCGGGCCCTGGCCAAGGCCGGGGACGACCCGAAGAAGCGCCGCAAGGTGGTGCGCAAGAAGCCCTCGCCGGGGTTCGTGTCCTGGGGCAAGCCCACGTTCGAACGGCTGGTCGCCGCCGAGCCCGAGCCGCTGCAGTCCAGCTTCACGGTGAGCCACGCGATGCTGCTGAACGTGATCGGCCGCCCGGGCGACGCGTTCGCCGCCATGCGGCACCTGCTGACCGATAACCACGAGGACCCGGCCGCGCAGCGCCGCCACATCCGGCGGGCCTTCGCGATCTACCGCGCGCTGCTGGCCGGGGGCGTGGTCGAGCGGCTCGCCGACCCCGACGAGCAGGGCCGGCGGTGGCGGCTGACCGTGGACCTGCAGGACGACTTCGCGCTCAACCAGCCGCTGTCGCCGTTCGCGCTGGCCGCCATCGGGCTGCTGGACCGCGAGTCACCGGAGTACCCGCTGGACGTGCTGTCGGTCATCGAGGCCACCCTCGATGACCCGCGGCAGGTGCTGGCCGCCCAGCTGTTCAGGGCCCGCGGCGAGGCCGTGGCCCAGATGAAGGCCGACGGCATTGAGTACGACGAGCGGATGGACCTGCTGGAGTCGGTCACCTACCCGCGGCCGCTGGCCGACCTGCTGGAAGGCGCGTACGAGATCTACCGGCAGGGCCACCCGTGGGTCGCCGACCACGAGCTGGCGCCCAAGTCGGTCGCGCGGGACATGTTCGAGCGGGCCATGACCTTCACCGAGTACATCGGCTTCTACCAGCTGCCGCGGTGCGAGGGGCTGGTGCTGCGGTACCTGGCCGAGGCCTACCGGGCGCTGCGGCAGACCGTGCCGGAGGAGGCACGGACCGAGGAGCTCACCGACCTGATCGAGTGGCTGGGCGAGCTGGTGCGCCAGGTCGACTCCAGCCTGCTCGACGAGTGGGAGAAGCTGCGCAACCCGGCCGGCGAGCCCGTGACCGTGATCGACGAGCGGCCGCCCGCCGTCACCGGCAACCCGCGGGCGTTCGGCGTGCTGGTGCGCAACGCGCTGTTCCGCCGGGTCGAGCTGGCCGCGCTGCGCCGGTACGAGGACCTGGGCGTGCTCGACGCCGAGGCGGGCTGGGACGCCGAGGCCTGGGCCGAGGCGCTGGAGCCCTACTTCGACGAGCACGCGGACATCGGGACCGGGGCCGACGCGCGCGGCCCGGCGCTGCTGATCATCGACCGGCAGCGCGACCACTGGTCGGTGCGCCAGATCTTCGACGACCCGGCCGGCGATCACGACTGGGGGATCAGCGCGGTGGTCGACCTGGACGCCTCGGACGAGGCCGGCACGGCCGTGCTGCGCGTCACCGACGTCGGCCAGCTCTAGCACCCGGGACGGCGAGAGGGATAGGACGGCGAGCGCCCGGCGAGTAGCCTTGTCCTGTTGATGACCGGATCGACGCCGCGGACCGCCTGGTTGCCCCGGGTCCGGCAGCTGGCCCAGGCCATCCAGGACAGCGACGAGGCGGCGGTGCAGGACGCCATGGTCCGGCTGAGCCGGTCCCGGCGGTACCTGGCCCCGGTGGCCCTGGCCGTCGGAGCCGTCGTGATGCTCCTCGAGGGCGTGAAGCTGCTGTTCTTCAACTGGCGGCTCACCCTGATCCAGCTGCTTCCGGCCCTCTGGATCTGGGCCGCCATGTTCGACCTGAAGGTCCACGTGCTGTACGGCCGGTCCTACCGCGCGCTGAGCGAGCCGGTCGCGATCCCGTTGATGATCGCCTTGGTGCTCGCCGTGGTCGCCGTCACGGCGGCGACCTTCTTCCTCAACGCCGTGTTCGGCTTCTCGATCGCCGGGCCTGGCCCGCCGGCCATCCGGCAGGCGTTTCACAAGGCCCGTGGACACCTGAGGATCATCCTGGCGTGGGGCGCTGCGGTAGGCGTTCTCCTCGGCCTGGCCACCGTCGTCGCCCCGCGCTGGGGACTGTGGTGGTTCGCGATCTCGCTGAGCATCGTCATCGGCGTGATGATGATCTGCTACGTCGCGGTGCCGGCGCGGCTCATCGGCGTGAAGCCCGCGCATTCCCGGCGGGACAAGCTGGCCGCCGCGGCGGTCGGCGGGGCCATCGGAGCGCTGGTCTGCACCCCGGGCTACGTCCTCGGCCGCGTCGGGCTGCTCATGCTCGGATCGAGCGTGCTGCTCGTCCCGGGCATCATCGTGCTGACCATCGGGCTGACCTTGGAGGCCGGAACCACCAGCGCGGTCAAGGCGGTCAAGATGAGCGCCAAGCTCGTCGTGTCCGGGCGCCAGCCCGCCGCCGCCGCCCCGCAGGCCCGGCTCGGCTGAGCGTGAGCGTGCTGCTGACGCTGCGGCGGCGCGCCGCTCAGTAGTCCCAGACCTCCTGCGCGGTCTCGACGATCAGCCGGAGCTTCGCCCACTGCTGCTCCGGGGTGAGGTCGTTGCCCTCCTTGGTGGAGGAGAACCCGCACTGCGGCGACAGGCACAGCTGGTCGATGTCGACGAACCGCGCGGCGTCCTCGATCCGCCGCTTCAGGTCGTCCTTGCGTTCCAGCTCGCCGCGCTTGGTCGTGACCAGCCCGAGTACGACCCGCTTGCCCTTGGGCACGAACCGCAGCGGCTCGAAGCCGCCGGAGCGCTCGTCGTCCCACTCGCAGAAGAACCCGTCGACGTCGAGCTCGTTGAACAGCGCCTCGGCCACGAAGTCGTAGCCCCCCTCGGCCGCCCACATGCTCTGGTTGTTCCCCCGGCACATGTGCGTGGTCACCGCGAGGTCCGCGGGCCGCCCCGCGAGCGCACGGTTGATGTTCGCGATGTAGTGCTCGTGCTGGTGCTCGGGGTCGCCGCCGATGTCGGCGACGTGCTGGCGCTGCACCGGGTCGTTCATGTAGGCGAGGCTGGTGTCGTCGAACTGCAGGTAGCGGCAGCCGAGGTCGTACAGCCGCCGCACCTCGTCGGCGTAGGCCGCGACGAGGTCGGTCCAGAACTGGTCCAGGTCGGGGTAGACGGACTTGTCGATCGCCGAGCGCCCGCCCCGGTAGTGCACCATGCTCAGCGACGGGATCGTGAGCTTCGGCACCGCGCTGGTGACGGTCTGCGCCAGGAACGAGAACGCGTCACCGAAGATCGTGTGCTCGAGCGTCACCGGCGCGACGACGTGCGCGGACGGCGGCGCCCACTCGAAGTTCCGCTGCTGGTTGTGGAACGCGACCCGGATCGTGTCGTCCTGCACCTTCTGGATACCGCCGAGCTGGTAGATGAAGTCCATGTGCCAGGACTCGCGGCGCTGCTCACCGTCGGTCGCCGCCCGCAGCCCGGTTTCTTCCTGCCTGCGCACGACCTCGCGGACCGCCGCGTCCTCGACGGCCCGCAGATCCTCGGCGCTGATCCGCCCGGCCGCGAAGTCCTCGCGGGCCTGCAGCAGCCCGGGCGGGCGCAGCAGGCTGCCTACATGATCAGCGCGGAACGGCGGCCGGGAGCCCGGCGAGGCCGTGGCCGGGGCCGATGCTGGCTGGTCGCTCATGATCTCGGCCACGCCGACTCCTCCTGTACGACAGATCGTTCGCAGAATTGTAGACAATAGTAGCCCGGGGCCCGTAGGTGAGCCGGAGGGGTGCCGCGTTACCTGGACTGAGGAGCCGAAGCGAGGGACGAGCGCGCGGCGCGAGGAAGGGAACGCAGTGAAGGGGTCAGGGGAGGTCGGCGGGTGCCCCAGGGGCCAGCGCCAGCGACAGAGCGCCGATGCGGCGCAACTGGGCGGTCGCGCCGCCGAGCTCGAACTCGGCCCGCTTGGCCGCGACGAAATAGCGGTGCAGCGGATGGTCGGTGTCGATGCCCACCCCGCCGTGGACGTGCACGGCGGTGTGCGCGACCCGGTGACCCGCGTCGGCGGCCCAGAACTTGGCCGTGGCGATCTCGGTCTCGGCAGGCAGGCCGACGGCCAGCCGCCAGGCGGCCTGCCACATGGTGAGCCGGACCGCCTCGACGTCGATGTAGGCGTCGGCGAGGCGCTGGGCCACCGCCTGGAAGCTGCCGATCGGCCGGCCGAACTGCACCCGGGTCTTGGCGTACTCCGCGGTCAGCTCCAGCGCCCGCGCGACCACTCCGGCCTGCAGCGCGCACAGCCCGACGGTGCCGCGGGACGCCAGCCAGCCGGTGATCTCGGCTCCGGTCCGCGGGGTGCCGAGCAGCCGGTCGTCGCCGAGCTCGACGCCGGTCAGTTCGAGGCGCCCGGCCACGTCGCCGTCGACGAGGCGCTGCGGCGCCGTCACCACGCCGCCGTCGTCCGGCATGACCAGGAACACCGCGATGCCCTGCGCGGTCGCGGCGGGCACCAGGATCAGGCCGGCCCGCGTCGCCGCGGGCACCGCGGTCTTCGTGCCGGTCAGCCGCCACCACCCGGCCATCCGCTCGGCGCTGGACCGCCGGGGCGCGAGGGTCGTCGCCGTCCTCCTCGGCCAGGGCGGCCGTGAGGATGAGCTCGCCGCGGCCCGCGGGCGCCGCCCAGCGCTTCTGCTGGTCCGGCGTGCCGAACCGGGCCAGCGCGCCGGCCCCGAGCACGACCGAGGCCAGGAACGGCGCCGGGGCCACGGCTCGCCCGATCTCCTCCAGCACCGAGCACTGCTCCAGCAGGCCGAGCCCGGCCCCGCCCAGCGGCTCGGGCAGCGCGGCCGCCAGGATCCCGGCGCCGGCCAGGTCGGCCCACAGCGCGGGATCGAACCGGTCGCCGCCCGCCTCCACCTCGCGCAGCCGCTGCGGCGTGGCCCGGTCGGCCAGGATGCGCCGGCTCAGGCCGGCGAGTTCCTGCTGGCTCTCGTTCAGGATGAAGTCCATCGGGTTCCCGGGCCTCCTCAGCGGCGGATGGGCAGCCCGAGGCCAGCGGCGGCGATGATGTCGCGCTGGACCTCGTTCGTGCCGCCGCCGAAGGTCAGGATCAGGGCGGCGCGGTGCATCCGCTCGATCCGGCCGGACAGGACGGCCCCCGCCGACCCCTCGCGGACGTGGGCGTTGGCGCCGAGCACCTCCATCAGCAGCCGGTAGGCCTCGGTGGCGAACTCGGTGCCGAAGACCTTGGTCGCCGAGGCCGCGGCCGGGCCGAGCCCGTGGCCGCCCTCCGCCCCGGCCGCGGCGTCGGCCTCGGCCGCGATCCGCCAGTTGACCAGCTTGAGGAACTCGGCCTTGGCGTGCACCCGGGCCAGGTTGAGCTGGACCCACTCCTGGTCGATGACCCGCTGGCCGCTGGCCAGCTTGGTGGCGGCGGCCCAGTCGCAGACGTCGCGCAGGGCGGAGCGAACCGGCGCCGACGAGGTGAGCGCGACCCGCTCGTGGTTGAGCTGGTTGGTGATCAGCGGCCAGCCCTGGTTCTCGTCGCCGACCAGGGCGGACGCGGGCACGCGCACGTCGGAGTAGTAGGTGGCGCTGGTGGTCGGCCCGGCCACCGTGCGCACCGGCGTCCAGGAGAACCCGGGGGCGTCGGTTGGCACGATGAGGATGGACAGGCCCCGGTGCCGGGGCGCGTCGGGGTCGGTCCGGCAGGCCAGCCACACGTAGTCCGCGTACTGGATCAGGCTGGTCCACATCTTCTGGCCGTTGATCACGTAATGCCCACCCTCCTGCCCATCCCCCTTCACTCGGACGGCCCGGGTGCGCAGCGCGGCCAGGTCGGTGCCGGCCTCGGGCTCGGAGTAGCCGATGGAGAAGTGGATCTCGCCCGCCGCGATCCGGGGCAGGTAGCGCGCCTTCTGCTCGGCGGTGCCGAACCGCATGATCGTCGGGCCCACGGTGTTGAGGGTCAGGAACGGCACCGGCACCCCGGCGGTCGCCGCCTCGTCGGTGAAGATGAGCTGGTCGAGCGCGGAGCCGTCGCGCCCGCCGTACTCCGCGGGCCAGCCCAGGGCCAGCCAGCCGTCGCGGCCGAGCTGCCGGACGATGGCGCGGTAGGCCTGCCCGTCGCCGTAGTCGCCGCCGGTCTCGGCCAGGCCGCGGCGGAACTCGGGCGTCATCAGGCCGGCGAAGTACTCGCGCAACTGCTGGCGGAGCCGTTCCTGCTCGGGCGTGTAGGCCAGGTGCATCCGCCCTCCACGGTGGGCCTCAACAGGCGGTATAAATAGAACGTGTTCTAGGTAGTGTAACCAAGGAGCGCGCGGTCAGCGCTCGTGGGGCACGCGGGGCCGGGTGACAGGCACGACGGTCAGCAACTGGTCGAGTCCTGAGAAGTCGCCGGGGTTGGTCGTGAACAGAGGGAGGTCCTCGGCGATAGCGATGGCGGCGATCATCAGGTCGGTGACCCTGCGCCTCGGCTTGCGCCCGGCGGCGATCACCGCGGCCGTCACCCGCCCGTAGGTCCGCGCTGCCTCGGCGTCGAAAGGGATCGGGTCGAACTCATTCTCGGCCCGCTGCAGCACGTCAAGCCGCCGGGCGCGCTCTGCGTGCTCGGCGTAGTTGTCTTGCTCGTCGTCCCGCCGTACCTCATGCGGACCAGCCGACAGCTCGGCGAGGGTAATGGCGCTGATCGCCATCTCGGCGGGTAGCTCGTCAGGCGTTGATCCACTTCCGCAGGATCACGATGTTGGTGTCGAGTAGCCCTCGTGCGGGGCTTTCACCGGTCATAGGCGCTGTCCGGTCGTGGTCGAGCGCCGCTTCCTGGTCAGCCCGGAAGGCCTCGATGTCCATGGGCGGAGCGTGGCGCGAGGAGGCCGTAAATTCTTGCCGCGGGACGAACCGCCGACGCTGCCGCAATGGGATCAGCTCGCCGATCCGGTGGCCGTCGCGGGTGACGATGAACGCCTGCCCGTTCTCGACGGCATCCATGATCTCTCTGGATCTGTTGCGGAGATCACGCTGGGTGATCTCGGGCTGTGCGGTCATGCCTCCAGTATAGAGGTATGTAGCACTGGGTGCTATACGGTGCTACAACCTTCTGCTAGGCTGTTGCCGCAAGTAGAACGTGTTCTAACACGGGCGGAGCGAGCGATGGCCGAGGCGTACCTGGTCGATGCCGTCCGGACTCCCGTCGGCCGCCGGGGCGGCGGGCTGGCCCGCGCGCACCCGGCCGACCTGGGCGCGCACGTCATCCGCGCGCTGCTGGCCCGGGCCGACCTGGATCCGCTGGCGGTCGACGATGTCGTGTTCGGCTGCGTGGACACGATCGGGCCGCAGGCCGGCGACATCGCGCGGACCGCGTGGCTGGCGGCGGGTCTGCCCGAGGCCGTTCCCGGCGTCACCGTGGACCGCCAGTGCGGCTCGTCCCAGCAGGCGGTGCATTTCGCCGCGCAGGCCGTGATGAGCGAGACCGCGGACGTGGTGATCGCGGGCGGGGTCCAGAACATGAGCCAGATCCCGATCGCGGCGGCGATGCTGGCCGGGCAGGCGTTCGGCTTCGACGACCCGTTCGGCGGGTCGGCCGGCTGGCGCGAGCGGTACGGCACCGAGGAGATCTCCCAGTTCCGCGCGGCCGACATGATCGCCGCCAAGTGGGGGATCGACCGGGAGGAGATGGAGCGCTACGCGCTGGCCAGCCACCAGCGGGCGGCCCGCGCCATCGATGCGGGGGCGTTCGGCGCCGAGATCGTGCCGTACGGCGAGGTCACGGCCGACGAGTGCCCGCGCCGGGACACCACGGCGGCGAAGATGGCCGCGCTCAAGCCGCTGCGCGACGGCGGGCTGATCACCGCCGCGCTGGCCAGCCAGATCGCGGACGCGTCCGCCGCGCTGCTGGTCGCCTCGGACCGGGCGGTGCGCGAGCACGGGCTGCGCCCGCGGGCCCGGATCTGCCACCTGTCGGCCCGCGGCGACGACCCGGTCATGATGCTCACCGCGCCGATCGCGGCGACCGCGCACGCGCTGCGCCGCGCCGGGATGACGCTGGACCAGATCGACCTGGTGGAGATCAACGAGGCGTTCGCCAGCGTGGTCCTGGCCTGGCAGCGGGAGACCGGAGCCGACCTGGACCGGGTCAACACCTGCGGCGGCGCGATCGCGCTCGGCCATCCCCTCGGCGCGACCGGCGCCCGGCTGCTGACCACGCTGCTGCACGCCCTGGAACGCACCGGCGGCCGGTACGGCCTGGTCACCATGTGCGAGGGCGGCGGCCAGGCCAACGTCACCATCATCGAGCGCCTGTGACGAGGGGCGCCGTTCCCGCCATGAGGACACCGTCTGTCGGCGCTCGCTGTGGCCCTTAAGGGAACCGAGCCATCGGCTAGCGGCCTCGCGCAATGGGCACATGGGGCGGTGCGGGCTAAGCCCTAAGCTCTCGCCGTCTGGGTGTCCGCGTGTCACCTGTCGCGGGTGGCTTTGCCGGGTTGGGTCCCTAGCCATTGGGTGATCTCGAGGGCGACGCCGATCTCGAGGCCGTGGCCGGCGAGCGGGAGCGGGAGCAGCCGTTCGGCGCGCTGGAGGCGGCCCAGGACGGTGTTGCGGTGGGCGTACAGGGCGCGGGCGGTGCGTGCGGCGCTGAACTGCTCGCGGATGTACGCGCTCAGCGTGTCGCGCAGCTCGGGGCCGGCGCCGGCCAGGTCGCCGAGCGTGCGGGCGACGAACTCGCGGGCCCGCTGCTCATCCTGGAGGGCCAGCGCGGCGAGCTGGACGTCGGCGAACCTGGCCACCCGCAGGCCGGGCCGGCGCGACATCAGCCGCTGGGTGGCCACGGCGTCGAAGTGGCTGCGCCGGAAGCCGTCGGCCCCGGTGCCGGCGGGGCCGACCGCGACCCGGACCGCGGGGTGCGCTGCGGTCGCCGCGGTGATGGCGCCGGCGCCGGTGTCGGCGGCGGCGGCGAGCCAGGCCCACACCGATGAGGAGCTGGAGATCACGGTCAGGACCTGCGCGGCACCGGTCGCGGGGCCGAGGGCCTGGGCGGCCTGGGCCAGCGCGGCCTGGTCGGGGTGGCGGGGGTCGGTCCACAAAACCGCGGCGGTGTGCGCGCGGCGCAGGTCGTAACCCAGCTGCGCGCTGGCGCGCCCGGTGGTGATGGGGGCGCTTTGCAGGATCAGGCTGACCACCTCGAACCTGCGCGCGTGGCTGCTGCGGGCCAGTTCCGCGTGCTCGCGCCGCAGCTGCTCGGACAGCGCCGCCACCATGTCAGCGACGAAGCCGGCCACCGACTCCGAGCCGGCCTGCAGGGCCTGGCGCAAGTCCGCCGGGTCCTGCGACAGCGCGAACGCGGTGCGCATCCAGTAGGCCCAGACGATGTTCTGCCCGGCGTGGTAGGTCGTGTATACGGTCTGCTCGATCCCGCGGCGGAACGCCTCGCGCGCGATGCCGAGCACCTCGGGGCTCAGGTTGGCCGGGACCCGCCCGCCGGGATCGCGCGCGGTGCTGGCGGCCCAGTGCAGCACGTTCGCCCGGGTGCTCGCGGCCACCTCGGCGGCCAGCACCGGCTCGCTGCGCAGCGGCTCATCGGCCGCGGCCAAGACGGCCGCGTGCACCTCGGCCATCAGGTCGGCGGGCTCGTCCAGGAACACCCGCGCGATGCGGCGGACCAGGTCCGCAGCCTGCGGTGACAAGGGCTCCCCGGCATCGGGCACAACCGCCAGTCTACCCAGGCCGTTGTGCAATCTGCCCACCGGCTACCGCCAAGTCTGGGCGGATTGCCGCACTAAAGCACCCGTGCGCGCGGTTGACATTACTGGCAGTCACCGCATCGATCGCCCGCAGACAATCCCGTGACCAGCCGGCAGGCCGGCCTGTCCGTGCCTAGCCTGGCCGCCGCCGGGCACGCCGATGCCCGGGGCTGCCAAACTCGAGGAGTTCCCCGCGCACCACGGGCTGGTGATCGTGGAGCGCGACCTGTGCTGGCCGCCCGCCAGGCCTGGCGACATTCGCCGCTGACTCCCTGAGACCTGCCGCCCTGAGCGGCCGGTGTCCCGCGCCGAGGGGGGCGGTGCGGGGCACCGGCCCGGACTCAGTCGGCCCGACGCGAACTAACGCTCAAGGAAGCATTGCCAGTGCTAACCACCACCTCGCGCACCAGCCACCACCGTCGCGGCGACCTGCCATGGACCCACCACCACGCCAGCGAACTGCAAACCCTGCTCGGCCAGCAGCCCCGCCAGTCCGGCACCGTGATCATCCCGGCCCACGACGAACAGCGCCGCCGCCGCGACCTGCCATGGACCCACCGGCTGCCTGCTCCGCCAGCGGGCAGCGTCCTTCGGAGTCTGGCCCGTAGAGCGCGGCAACGGCTCGGAGCTCGCCCACCCGCTGAGGTGGGCGGCTGCGGCCAGCCCTCGGGCGAGTCTTGCCACTCAGCCTGCCGCCTGTTGGCCAGCGGATCGAGTACGGCCGGGCCGCGTTCAGCCGGGTGCTCACCCACGTGCACACGATGGCTGGCGCCGGGTCGGTGTACCGCGCGGCGGCGCTCAACGAGGTGCTGGACTCGCGGCGGCACATCTTCCAGCAGCGCGAGACCAACCTGGTCGAGGACTACGAGACGACGCTGTACCTCAAATGGCTGGGCTGGCGGGTCACCGCCAACCACGGCTGCATCGCCTGGACCGATGTGATGCCGACTATCCGGATGCTGCTGGCCCAGCGGGACCGGTGGGTGCGCGGAACGGTGGACGAGTGGCGGAACTACGGCTGGTTCAGCAAGGTAACCCGCCGGTCCTCCGCGAGCATGATCCTCGCGCTGGCCGTCTTGGCCTACCTGTGGACGTGGGTGGCGATGGCGGCGGTGAAACTGGCCGAGCACGGCACCCTGGACCCCCGGTACCTGATCCTGGTCGGGTCGTGGATGGCCTACCAGGGGCTGTCGGTGCGGCGGATGGGCTGGCGGATCATGCTCTTCGAGATGTCGCTGCTGCCCGGGCTGGCGTTCGGGCTGCTGCGCAACTACTGGATCGCCGGCGCGATCGTCCGCTCGTTCACGGCCCGGCCGGCGCACTGGACATGAGGAGGTGAACCATGTACCACCACAAGATCGCCGCCGTGGGGCTGGCCGCCGGTGCCGGCCTCGCCGGGTTCTCGCTGGCCGCCGCCGGCGCGTTCGTCGTGCTTGCCGCGGGAGTGCTACTGCTCGGCGCCCGGCGCCGGCGCCACGACCGGGCCGCCGCGGCGGCCGCCACCCGGCGCTGAACACCATCATCGAGGGGACAGGCAGTCGCAACGGCGGCCGCACCGTCGATACAGGTCCGCGGCCTGTATAGACAGGGGCTCCCCGGTATCGGGCAGGACCGCCAGGCCACCCAGCCTGTTGTGCAAACTGCCCACCGGCTGCGGCCGGTCTGGGCGGATTGCCGCACTAGATTACCCGCGCCCGTGGTTGACATTACTGGCAGTCACCGCATCGACCGCCCGGAGACAATCCCGTGACCAGCCGGCAGCCGGCCTGTCCATGCCTGGCCTGGCCGCCACGGCCTCTGGCAACTGCTACGAGCCAGGCGAGTACTGCCGCCATGCGGATGCGGGCATGCACGGGGTGGCGGTGATACCGGCCGCGGGCGGGGTTAGCCCGCGCCGCCGGGCGGGCCGAGCCGGCCCAGGCGGGCCAGGCACTGCTCGGCCTCGTCCATGATCCGGGCGATCAGCTCCGCGCAGGACGGCAGGTCGTCGATCAGCCCCGCCACCTGCCCGGAAGACATCAGGCCCAGGTCGGGCCGGCCGTCCACCATCGCCGCCCGGAGCAGCATCGGGGTGTTCGCGGCCATCAGCACCTGCCCCCAGGTCAGCCCGGTGCCGCGGCGCATCGCCCGGCCCTGCCGGATCAGCTCCGGCCAGCTCAGCCCGGACAGCCCGCGGAACGCCGCGGCGTTCCGGGCCGACCGCACCACGCCGCGCACCGGCCCGGCCTGGTCCAGGCGCTCCACCAGCGGCGTGCGCAGCACCCGGTGCGGCACGCCGTCGACCCGGGTGGTCACCACCGTGCCGGTGACGTCGCTGGCCAGGTAGACCTGCTTGACCGCGTCGGGCACCGGGCTGTCGCTGGTCAGCAGGAACCGGGTGCCCATGGCGATCCCGGCCGCGCCGTAGGCCAGCGCCGCGACCAGGCCGCGCCCGTCGAAGAACCCGCCCGCCGCCACCACCGGGATGTCCACCGCGTCCGCGACCTGCGGGATGAGCAGGCTCGTCGGCACCGCTCCGGTGTGCCCGCCGGCCTCGCCGCCTGCCGCGATGACCGCGTCCGCGCCCCAGGCCGCGACCTTCTCGGCGTGCCGCCGGGCGCCGACCGACGGGATCACGACCACGCCCGCGTCCTTGAGCCGGGCCATCAGGTCCCGCCGGGGAGCGAGCGCGAACGAGGCGACGCGCACGCCCTCGGCGATGATCAGCCCGGCCCGCTCGGCCGCGTCCGGCGCGTCGGACCGCAGGTTGACCCCGAACGGCGCGTCGGTACGCTCCTTGACCTCCTTGATGACCGAACGCAACGCCTCGTGGCTCATCGTCGCCGACGCGATGATGCCGAGCCCGCCCGCCGCGGACGTGGCCGCGGTCAGCCGGGCCCCGGACACGTACCCCATGCCGGTCTGCACGATCGGGTGGCGGATGCCCAGCAGGTCGGTCAGGGGCGTACGGATCACGCCAGCTCCTTCTCCCGCCGGGCCCCGGGGTCCAGCCGGCGGATCAGGGCCAGCTCCGGCGGCACCGGCGCCCGGGTGACCGGCACGTCGTCCGGGATCACCAGCGGGAAGCCGGTGCCGGCCACCACCTCCGACACCGTGACCCCCGGATGGACCGAGCGCAGCCGCATGGCGCGGTCCGGGGTCAGGAAGTCCAGGACCGCCAGGTTGCTGACCACCACCCGGAGCTCGTGGAAGCGGGCGCCGGCCGGGCCGGCGCCGCGGCCCGGTCGTAGCCGACGCCGCAGACCATGTCGACCGCCTCGACGAAGACCCGGCGCGAGTGCCGGGGCACCCAGTAGCTGACCGGGTGGTTGACGGTGTTGCCGGGCGCGCCGCGCACGCCGAGCAGCTGCGCGGCGGGCCGGGACCAGTCGCCGATGCAGGAGATGTTCTGGTTCCCGTACCGGTCCAGCTGCGCGGCCCCCATCATCGCGTGCCGCCGCCCGGCGGCCACGACCGTGAACACCGAACGGTACGGCAGCCAGCCCTCGATCACGCCGGCGCCTGGGCCGGGCCGTCCGGCGGCGCGAGCAGGTAGGCCTCACCGTCGGACAGCAGCAGCTCGGGCGCGAACGTGAGCTGCGCGAGCCGGGCGCCGAGCCCGGGAATCAGGCCCGTGGGGCTGGCCAGGATCGCGCCGTCGCCGCGCCACGCCTCGGCGCAGGCCACCACGCAGACCTCGGCCCGGGTCACGTCGCCGGAGCTCATGCGCGCGCCGCCGCCGCGGCGGCCCGGAAGCGCCGGACGGCCTCCTGATAGTCGGCCTCGTCGCCGGACAGGTAGTCGGCGCGGAAGCGCTCCCAGGCCTGCGGGCTCGCCGCGGATCTCGCGTATTCCGCCTGGAACGCCTCGTCGCGGGCGTAGTCAGGGACGCAGCTGGTGAAGTGGGCGCCGCCCGGCGCCTCGACCACGCCGTCGATCATGGCCCGGTTCACCAGCAGGCTCTGCACCGGGCCCGCGGCGAGCAGGTCCGGCGTGGGCACGATCCGCTCGCAGGACAGGAAGCTGCGGTCGGCTGCCTGGCAGAACAGGTCGTCGAAGTACGGGTCCGGCCCCAGGTACTGCCCGTTGCCCTGCGGGTCGGCCCGGTTGAGGTGGATGAGCGCCGCGTCGAGCCGCAACGCCGGCATCGCGGTGAGCTCCTCGCCGTCGGCGTACGGGGACCGTACCGTGCGCAGGTCCGGGTTGACCCGCAGCACGTCGGAGCCGAGGCCGGCCCGGATCGGCAGGAACGGCAGCCGGTGCGCGGCCGCGAGCAGGCCCCAGTGCATCATGCCCTCGTCGAGCTCGGTGAGCTCGACGGTGCCGGCCTGGCGCCCCAGCCGGAAATGCGGCTCGAGCGGGATCGTGTCCAGGGTGACGAAACCGCAGACCACCCGGCGCACGCGGCCGGCGGCCATGAGCAGCCCGACGTCGGGCCCGCCGTAGGAGACGACCGTCAGGTCGGTCAGGCCCGATCGGACGATGGCCCGGACCAGGGCCATCGGCTTGCGCCGGGAGCCCCACCCGCCGATCCCGATCGTCATGCCCGAGCGCAGCTCCCCGGCGACGTCGTCGGGGCTCAGCACCTTGGCCGTCACGAGGGCCGGTCCAGGAACGCCTGGCGCGCCTCGTCGGAGACCCCGGTGAGGTTGAGCTCGAAGGTGAACCCCTGCTCGTACCGGTAGCTGCGCCTGACGTCGACCGGGTCGATGCCGTTCAGCGACTGCTTGGCCAGCCGGATGACGGCGGGGTTCTTGGCGGCGATCTCGGCGGCCACGGCCCTGGCCGCGGCCCGCAGGTCCGGCGGCGGCACCACCTCGAGCACCGAGCCGAAGGCGAGCAGCTGCTGCGCCGACACGGTGCGGCAGGTGTAGACCATGGCGCGCATCAGGTGCTGCGGCACCAGCCGGGACAGGTGCGTCGCCGCGCCCAGGGCGCCCCGGTCGACCTCGGGCAGGCCGAACGTCGCGTCCGACGCGGCCACGACGATGTCGGCGTTGCCGGCCAGGCCGACGCCGCCGCCGAGGCAGAAGCCGTGCACGGCCGCGATGACCGGCACCGGGCACTCGTAGACCGCGGCGAACGCGGCGAAGCAGCCGCGGTTGGCGCCGACCAGGGCCTCGTGCCCGGGCGTCCGCTGTATCTGCTTGATGTCCACGCCCGCGCAGAAGCCGCGGCCCTCGGCCGCGAGGATGACCGCCCGGACGGCGGGATCGGCGCCGGCCGCGGTCACGGCGTCGGCGAGCTCGAACCAGCCCGCTACGGGGAGCGCGTTGACCGGCGGGAAGTCGATGACCACCTCGGCGACGCCGTCACCGCTGCGCAGCTGGATTCCCATCGCCGCTTCCTGTCGACCGAGCGCTTGCTTCGGCAGCCTAACCCGGCCTACCGGCATCGACCAGGCCGCCGCGGCCCTGGGCGAGGCGGCCACCTGGCGCCGCGAGCGTGCCCGGCGGCGGCCGACGCCGGTCCGCCTCGGTCGCGCCGCGGACCCGGCGCGGCGAGCGGTCAGCAGGCCGGTGATCCGACGCGATGCCGCGCCGGCCCCGCCGCCGAGCACCATAGGACCTGATCTCCCTGCATTGGACTCTCCCTTCTCCCGGTACGGCCGCATGTTACGCTCCCGATAATTAGAACGTGTTCTATTAGGGGGCGCGCGATGGTTGCCTCGATCAAGCCGCATCGCGACGAGATCGGCCTGGCCGACCGGCTGATGCTGATCGACGGGCAGTGGGTCGCGGCCACCGGCGGCGAGACCTGGAATCACCGCCACCCCGCGACCGGGGAAGACGTCGCCTCGTTCCCGGTCGCCGCGCCCGGCGACGTGGACCTCGCGGTGCGCGCGGCGCGCCGGGCCTTCGATGACGGGCCGTGGCCGCGGGCCCGGGCGGGCGAGCGGATCCGGGTGCTGCGCCGGATCGCCGACCTGGTCCGGGAGCACGGCGACGAGCTACTGAAGCTGCAGGCGCTCGACAACAGCGTGCCGCTGAGCTTCGGCACCGTCTACGCGACCTCGGCCGCCTTCGTGGCCGACGTGTTCGACCACCACGCGGGCTGGGTGGACAAGCTGGCCGGCGAGACGCTGCCGCCGTACCAGGGCGGCGACCACATGGTCTTCACGCTGCGCGAGCCGGTCGGGGTGGTCGGCGCGGTGGTCCCGTGGAACGCGCCGCTGCTGCTGTCCGCGCAGAAGCTGGCCCCGGCCCTGGCGGCCGGGTGCACCGTGGTGCTCAAGCCGTCGGAGTACGCCACGTTCGCCGTGCTCCGCCTGGCCGGGCTGATGGAGGAGGCCGGACTTCCGCCCGGGGTGCTCAACGTCGTCACCGGCCCGGGCGACCCGACCGGCGACGCGCTGATCCACCACCCGATGGTCAGCAAGCTGTCGTTCACCGGCAGCCGGGCCGTGGGCCGCAAGATCGTCGAGGCGTCGGCGGACGGCTTCAAGCGGGTCAGCCTGGAGCTGGGCGGCAAGAGCCCGGCGCTGGTGTTCGCCGACGCGGACGTGGGCTCGGCCGCGGCGATCACGATGGGCACGGTCACCCTCGGCCTGTCCGGGCAGGTCTGCCTGGCCCAGACCCGGGCGCTGGTGCAGCGGGAGGTGGCCGACGAGTTCCTGTCGATGGCCGAGATGATCGGCGGGATGGTCAGCTACGGCAACCCGTTCGACCCGGCGGTCACGTCGTCGCCGCTGATCAACACCCGGCAGCTGGACCGGGTCCTCGGGCTGATCGCGCAGGGCCAGGCCGAGGGCGCCCGGCTGGTCTGCGGCGGCACCCGCGGCGAGGGCGACCTGGCCGCGGGCAACTTCGTCACCCCGACGCTGTTCACCGACGTGTCCAACGACATGAGCATCGCCCGGGAGGAGATCTTCGGCCCGGTGCTGTCGGTGATCCCGTTCAGCGACGAGGACGAGGCGGTGCGGATCGCCAACGACACCGAGTACGGGCTCGCCGCGACGGTCTGGACCAACGACATCAAGCGCGCGATGCGGATGACTAGGGCCATCCGGGCCGGCACGGTCGGCATCAACGGCTACCAGCTTGAACCGCACGCCGCCTTCGGCGGGTACCGGCAGTCCGGCCTCGGCCGCGAGGGCGGCCGCCCCGCCATCGAGTCCTACACCGAGCTGAAAACCGTCCTGCTCCCGTTTACCGACGAGATGATGTAGCGCCCCGGCAGGCGGGCGGGTTCAGCCGGCCCGGCAGGCGGGGAGCCTGCCGGGCCGGCCGGGCGGTGAGGTGGTCAGCCGGCGGGCAGGTGTGCCTCGAACGGCTGCGGGATGCCGAGCCTGCCATCGCTCCAGGCGATGTACAGGGTGCCGCCCAGGTACGGCGGGGAGCCGGTCACCGACACAGCGGCGTCGGTATAGTCCCCGAAGTTCGGGGTGATCAGCGATGAGTTGGCGAGCCAGTTCGACAGCCGGCTGGTGATCTGAACGTTGGCCGGCGTGACCGCGGTCCGCGGGTTCACGTCCAGGGCCGCGGCCACCCCCGTGTTCACGGTGGTCACCGACGACCGGGTGTACCACGACACATCGAGCAGCCCGCGGGCGGTGGCCGTGCGCAGCGCCGGCAGGAAAGCGAGCCCGCCGCCGTGCGGCCGGTCCAGCACCACCGGCCGGGCCTGGACCGGGTGCAGCGCCACGAGGCCGAAGCTCTGCAGCAGGATGTCGCCGTAGGCATGGCGCCGGGCGTCGTTCCACACCATGCTCACCGTCTGGAACCGGTCACTGACCGCCAGCCGCGGGAAGTCGCTGCCGGGGAACCGGTTGTAGCCCGGCACCGTCGTCCCCTCCATCGATACCACCCGTACCGCCACCGTCCGGCTCGGGTGGAAGCACGGTGAGGTCGCCGTCAGCGTGAGGCACCGCGGCGGCACCTTCGCGAGCACGTCCGCCACCGGGGTGGCGGCGGTCATGCACTGCGGGACGAGCAGGCTGGTGAACCAGTTGTACTCGTAACCCACGTAGACGCTCCCGGTGGCCACGTCGGCGGCCGGGTAGGTGCCCTCGTTCTCGCAGCCGTTCGGGTCCGCCATCGCCACCCTGAAGTACGGCCTGCCCCGCAGCAAGGTCGCGGACACCGGCTTCAGCGGGGTGCCCTTCTCGCACACCGGTGCGCCCGGCCGTGCCGCCCGCGGGCCCGCGCCCGCCGCTGGCATTGCCGAGATCACAGACCGACATTATCTCCGGGTTGCCGCCGCTGCCGGTGAGCAGGAAGTCGCTGTAGGTTACGTACAGTCGGCCCCGAGCCGGGTCGATGGTCAGGAAATCCTTGTCCGTGAAGCTGCAGAACTCGGGCGTGGTGGCGTTGGGGATCAGGCACTGGGTGCTGGTACCCGCGATGACGGGCCGCCCGCAGGCCAGCCTGGCCGCGGTGCCGGAACCGACCACCTGGCACGCGTCGAACGCGATCTTGCTCGGCCCCAGACCGGACAGCGGGTCGTACAGGCTGGAAATGTAGAAGTAGTCGTGTCCGCCCACCCGGTAGGCCGCCACGCTCGGGTCGCCCTCATAGATGTAGTTCTGGCAGTTGGGATTGCGCAGCCCGCCGAGATCCCTGAAGGACCTGCCGCCGTTGACCGAGAACCCGAGCCCGGTGCCTTCCTCCTTGAACATCGGAGCCCCGCAGGTGGCGACAAAACCGGTGGCGTCGTTCCACGCCTCGACCACGTACGGGCCGACGGCGCCGACCGAGGTCTCAGACTGCCCCTGGGCCGAAACCCCGGCCGGGCTGACGTCCTCGGCCGGGCTGGCCGCGTCCACGTTGGCCGGCGCCCCGGGCCCGGCGAAGATCTGGGCCGGGCGGGCCGTCGATCCCGGCTGCAGCTGGGCGCCGAAGCAGTACATGTTCGCCCCGGACGAGGCCTGGATCTGCTTCCCCAGCCGCTGGCAGAAGGGGTTGTCCTTCCGAGCCACCGTCGCGGCGCGGGCACCCGCGCCGGTGCCCTGCCCGGCGGCGTGCGGCAAGGCCGGTGCCGCGCTGGCCGCCAGGGCCGCTGGCGCGACGCCGCCCAGCCCCAAGGCGATCACCGAGCCCGCCGTCAAAGTGAGTAGCAACCTTCTGTGACCCACCAAGGCCTCCTTCCGTCGGTCCGCCGTGCCGACGTGACGGCGCTGCCTTCTCCTGAGGAACAGCGCTATCACTCCTATATCGGCACATTTACCTGTCCGGTCGGCATGTGTGCTATGCAGATTCCTGAGTTAGGCACGAGGTTTACCCGGAACGGCAATCTTTGCCTAAGTGGTAGCTGGAAATTACCTTAGTAAAACCTGAGTAGCGGTGAGGGGTCCGGGCCCGGAGGCAGGCGTCCCGGCTGGGCGACGGCCGCCGGCGGCGGGGAGGGGCTGCTGCGGCCGAAGGACTACGACGAATTCCCGGCTGGCGAGCCAGGCGCTCTGGGCCTGACCGGCCGGCGCGGCGGCCCGTTACCCCGGGGGCAGCAGCTTGGCGTGGTCCCAGGAGATGACGCGGGCGGGCTCGACGACGTAGCCGAGGCGCTTGCGCGCGGTGTGCTCGACGTAGTCATCCGCCAGGCCGTCGTGCACGCCGGTCATGACGACGGCGATGCGGCGCCCGATCTCCAGCACGCCGGCCGGGTCCTCGACGGTCCGGACCGCGCCCTGCACCTGGACGCCGCGCAGGTCGAAGTACTGCTCGCCGGCCTCCACCAGGCAGGTGACCCTCGGGTCGCGCGCCAGGTTGCGCGCCTTCTGCGAGGCACGGTAGGTCCAGAACGCGATCCGCCCGTCCAGCAGCACGTAGTACATCGTGACCAGGTGCGGCGTCCCGTCCTGGTTGATCGTGGCCAGCTGCAGCTTGCGGGCCTGCGCCAGGAACGCCGCCACTTCCCCGCCGGTCATGGCGACCTTGTCACGCTGCTTCATGACCCCGCTCCGGTCCGTTGCGGCCCTTGGTTTTCCTGGGCACGCGCGAAGCCTATGGTCTCGTCGGCCAGGGCCAGCGTGTCCTCGCACGCGAACCCGGCGGGGGGCGGGTCCTGCGGGCTGTTCTCGGACATCGGCCCCAGGGCGCGCCGCACGGCCTCGAGCGACCACATGCCGTCGGCGGAGCCGTGCTCGCGCGCGGCGAAGACGGCCCGGATCCGCGGCGGCTCCATCACCGCGGCGATCCCGCCGTGCACCACGAACACCTGGCCGTTGATCCCGGCCGCGGCCGGGCTGGCCAGGTAGATCACCAGCGGCGCGACGTGCTCGGGGGCCAGCGGGTCCACCCCTGCGTCGGGCGGCGCGCCCATCAGGTCCGCGGTCATGTCGGTGCGCGCGCGGGGGCAGATGGCGTTGGCGCGCACGCCGTAGCGGGCACAGCTGCGCGCGGTGACCACGGTGAGCGCGGTGATACCGGCCTTGGCCGCGGCGTAGTTGGGCTGCCCGGCCGAGCCGAGCAGGAACGCCTCGGACGAGGTGTTCACGATCCGGGCGTAGACCGGGGCGCCAGCCCGCTTGCTCGCGTCGCGCCAGTACGCGGTGGCATGGCGGGTGGTCACGAAGTGGCCGCGCAGGTGCACCCGCAGCACCAGGTCCCACTCGTCGGCGGACATCGTGAAGATCATCCGGTCCCGGAGCACCCCGGCGTTGTTGACCAGGATGTCCAGGCCGCCGAAGGAATCCAGGGCGGCGGTCACCAGGTGCTCGCCGAGCGGACCACTCCCCGACGTCACCCTCGCAGACCACCGCCTGGCCGCCGGCCGCGATGATCTCGTCCGCGGTATCGTGCACCGCGGGCCCGGGCAGGTCGTTGAGCACCAGCCGGGCCCCGGCCCCGGCCAGCGCGATGGCCTCGGCCCGGCCCAGCCCCTGGCCCGCGCCGGTCACGATCGCGGTCCTGCCGTCCAGGGTCACGCCGTCGGTCATGGTGTGAACTCTCCCTTTAGTAGCCGGGACCGCTCAGGATCCCGCCGTCGGCGATGAACTCGCTGCCGGTCGAGTAGGACGATTCATCGGAGGCGAGGAAGGCCACGAGCCGGGAGATCTCCGCCGGCTCGGCGAACCGGGCGATGGGCAGCGACTGGAGGAACGCGTCGCCGTCGACGCGGTCGAAGGTCGCGGCCTGCTCGAGGGTCATCCTGGTCAGCACGCCGCCGGGATGCACCGAGTTGACCCGGATGCCGAACGGGCCGAGTTCCTGCGCGGCGGCCTTGGTCATCCCGCGCACCGCGAACTTGCTGGCGCTGTAGGCCGACAGCCCGGCCGCGCCGGTGAACCCCTCGATCGAGGAGATGTTGACGATCGACCCGCCGCCCGCGGCCTTCATCGGCTCGATCACCGCTTTCATGCCCAGCCAGCAGCCGACCGCGTTGACTTCGAGGATCCGCCGGAAGTCGTCGAGCGGCATCTCGGCGATGCTGGCGAACTTCAGCACGCCCGCGTTGTTGACCAGCACGTCGAGCCGGCCGAAGGTCTCCGCGGCCGTGGCCACCGCCGCCGCCCAGTCCGCCTCCGAGGTCACGTCGAGGTGCACGTACCGGCAGGAGCCGGCGCCGAGCCCGTCGGCCACGTACTGGCCCCGGTCGTCGAGTATGTCGCCGGACACGACACGCGCGCCCTCGGCGACGAAGTGCCGCACGTGCGACTTGCCCATGCCCCGGGCGCCGCCGGTGATCAGGGCCACCTTGCCGTCGAGCCTGCCCATCTGTCTCCCCCTGGCCTCAGCTGGTGATTCCGTCGAAGAGCAGCCGCAGGAACCCGTCCACCACCTGGTCGGTGCTGTAGCCGCCGGTCCGGCGCCACTGGGCGGGGATCCACAGGACGTCCCTGAGCAGCCGGTACGTGAGCTTCGGGTCCAGGTCGGCGCGGAAGACGCCGGCCTGGATGCCCAGTTCGAGCTGAGTGATCCAGATCCGCTCGATGTCGCGCAGGGCCTTGCGCAGGTAGGCGAACCTGGGCTGGACGGCGAAGTAGCTCCAGTCGTTCTGCAGCATCGCGAGCGCCGCGCGGTGCCGGGACAGCGTGCGGCTGGTCGAGCGCACGATCTGCTCGAGCACGGCACGCGGGCCCTCGGCCGAGGCCACGGCCGCCTGGTAGTCGGCGAGCACGTCGTTCAGGAAGCTCGACAGGATCTCGTCGCCGATCGACTCCTTCGAGTCGAAGTGGTGGTACAGGCTGCCGGACAGGATCCCGGCGGCATCGGCGATCTCGCGGACGGTCGTGGCCCGGTAGCCCTTCTGCGCGAAAAGCTCGCCGGCCAGCTCGAGCATCCTGGCCCGGCGCTGCGACCGGGCCGGCCCGTCGGCGGTCAGGGTGCCCGCGGGGCCGCTCCTGCCTCCGGCGGCCGGGGCGCGCTCCCGGCCCCCGGCGGCGGCGGGCCCGCTCCTGGCCCCGGCGGCCGAGGGTCCGGCCCGGCTCCCGGCCCGGCCCTTCCTCGTCGTGCTCACGCCGTCATTATCGCCGCAGCGGGCCAGGCTACCTAACGCTTGCTCGGGCGAGCCCGCCCGCCGCGCCTTGCGGAACCGAACTGAAACCTGTTCTACTTCTAATACCATCCACCGCTCGGCGAAGCGCCTACCTGCTTGGGGTGCATCGAACATGATCAGTACGCGCGCGGCGCTGCTCTACGGACCCGGCGAGGACTACAAGATCGATACGGTCGAGATCGACGAGCCGGGGCCCGGTGAGGTGCTGGTTGAGATCCGGGCCTGCGGGCTGTGTCACTCCGACGAGCATGTGCGGACCGGTGACCTGCCGCTGCCGCATTACCCGGTGATCTGCGGCCACGAGGGCGCCGGCGAGGTATCCCAGGTCGGCGAGGGAGTGACCTCCGTGGCGCCCGGGGACCACGTCGCGCTGGCGTTCATCCCCTCCTGCGGCTCCTGCGCCTCGTGCCGCGCCGGCCGGGCGTTCCTGTGCGACATGGGCATGAAGCTCTTCGACACCGGGATGATCACCGACGGCCGCATCGCGCACCGGATCGGGAACGAGCCGGTCGCGCGGTTCTCCCAGCTGGGCGCGTTCTCCGAACGGCAGCTGCTGGCCGAGTCCTCGGTCGTCAAGGTGGACCCGGACATCCCGTGGCCCGCGGTCGCCCTGGTCTCCTGCGGGGTGGCCACCGGGTTCGGCTCCGCGGTGAACCGCGCGGGAATCCGTCCCGGTGACACCGTGGCGGTCCTCGGCATCGGCGGGGTCGGGATCGGCGCGGTGCAGGGCGCACGGCTGGCCGGGGCGCGGCGGATCATCGCCGTCGACCCGGTCGAGTTCAAGCGCGAGCAGGCCCTGCGGTTCGGGGCCACCCACGCCTACCCCTCGCTGGACGAGGCCATCGCCGGGGTCGGCCAGCTGACCTGGGGGGCGATGTGCGACTCGGTGATCTGCACGTTCGGGGTCATGCGCGGGGAGCTGCTGGAGCCCGCGCTCACGCTGACGGCCAAGGGCGGCACGTGCGTGGTCACCTCGGTCGCGCCGATCGCGCAGGCCCAGGCCGATGTCAACCTGTTCCTGCTGGCCATGATGAACAAGGAGATCAAGGGCTGCCTGTACGGGGCGGAAAGCCCCCGGATCCAGATTCCCCGGCTGCTGAACCTCTACCGCGACGGCGTGCTGAAGCTCGATGAGCTGATCACCGAGACGTACCGGCTCGATCAGGTCAACCAGGGGTACGCGGATGCCGGGGCCGGGCGGATCCTGCGCGGGGTCATCACGTTCTGACTGAACCCGGTCACCCGGCCCGGCTGAGCTGGCGCACCAGCTTGCCGACGCCTGCGGCGTCGGTTCCCGGCGGGGGGACGATCGCGATGACCGGCGTGTCCAGGCCGCTGGCCTGGTACTCGGCCACCCGTTCCCGGCAGGCTTCCGGGGCGCCGTGCACGATGAGGTCATCGACGAGCTGGTCGCCGATCTTTTCCAGGGCGCCCTTGCGGTCGCCCGCCGCCCACGCCTCCTGCATCGGCCGCATGACCTCGCCCCGGCCCAGCCAGGCGTGGAACGCGGCATAGGCAGGCACCGTCATGTAGGCCGCGATCATCCGACGGCCGATGGCGCGGGCCATCCCGGCGTCGGGGGTGGGGCAGACGAAGATCCTCGCGACCAGCTCGCAGCCGGGCCCGGCCACGGCCCGGACCTTCGGCACGTCACCGGGAGCCAGCCAGTTCGTGATCGCCGCGTCGGCCTGCGTGGCGGCGAGCCGGATCATCTGCGGCCGCAGCGCGGCGAGCGCCAGCGCGGGCGGCACGGCGGGCGGCGAGTCGAGGCGGAACCCGCTCACCCGGAACGTCGGGTATTCCTCGGTGATCTTCTCCCCGGCCAGGGCCTGGCGCAGGAACCGCAGCATGTCACGGGCCCGCTGGTAGGGGCGGGCGAGCTCGGCCGCGTTCCACTGCTCCACCACGACCGGGGACGAGGTGCCGATGCCGAGCACGAAACGGCCCGGGGCCAGGCCGGCCAGCGTGGCGCCGCTCATCGCCAGCAGGCCGGGCCCGCGGGTGTAGATGGGCACGATCGCGGTGCCGAGCCGCAGCTCGCCGGCCCACTGCGCGGCCAGGGCCAGCGGCGTGAACGCGTCGCTGCCGTTGACCTCGGCGGACCAGGCGTCGGTGTATCCGAGCCCGGGCAGCCCGGCGACGATCTCGCGCTGCTCGGCCAGGGCCATCCCCGGCAGCGGGAGCGTGATTCCCCATCGCGGCGTCGGTTTCACGAGGGCATCCTCTCTGGCCGTTCCGGCTGGTCAGCCATGATCGCTACCGATTCTGTCACTTCCCTGGGCCGCGGCCTGGGCCCGGCCTTCCCGCCCGGCCCGCCCCGCGCCGTCCCCCGCGCCGCCGGATCGTGGCAGGATGCGGGCATGACTGCTCAGCCTCCAGATGAGCCGTTTGGGTCACTGTTCGATGATCCCGAGCTTGAGGCCGTGTTCGCCAGGTCCTCGCCCGCGGACACCCTCGCCGCCGTCCTCACCGAGGCGCGGGCCGTGCTGGCCGAGATCGACAGCCCGCTCGATGCCGAGCTGTGGGGCTCGGACATCCTGGCCGCGCTCGGTTCCCGCGCCGGCCAGGCGGACGAGATCGTATCGGCCGCCGAGCAGTCGGGTACCCCGGAGGCGCTGGCCACCCTGCGCGTGCTCGGCGCGGTCGGCTCCGGCTCCCTGCGGGCCGCGGCCTGCGCCGCCGCCGACCGGCTGGCGGCCGCGGGGATCAGCGAGCCGGGCTGGGCCGAGTCCATCGGCGCGCCGAGCCCGGGCCAGTGCTGGTCCTACGGCGACGCGGCCGGCCAGCAGGAGGCGGTGACCGCGAGCTTCTGGTACGCCGACCAGGGGCACGTGGTGTCGGTGCTGCTCGACCGGACTCAGGGGGGCGGCATCAAGAACGTCTGGGTCGGCGAGTCGGGCGACGTGCTCGACCGGACCAGGGAGATGGCGCAGCAGGACCCGAAGATGATCTTCGAGATGATCACCCAGGCTGACGCGGGCGAGCGGATGAACCGGGCCATCGCCGCGGGGGAGTGCCCGCAGCAGCCGGAGGAGGTCAGCAACGTCGCGTCGAGGCGGGCCATCCTGCAGGCGCGGACCGTCCTGCTGAAGCCCTGAGCCCGGCTGATCACCGCCGTGCCTGAGCAGATGCGGCCGCTGGCCGCTGGCCGTTCCGCCGACGTTTACGACCTCGGCGGCGGGCGGATCCTGCGCCGGTACCACGACCGTGCCCGCTCAGCCGAGGGGGAGGCCGAGGTCATCTCGTGGGCCGGCGCCCACGGCGTCCCCGTGCCCGAGGTATTCGATGTGGCCGGGCCCGACATCGTGATGGAGAAGGTGGACGGGCCGACCATGCTGGCCGACCTGAGCCGCCGCCCGTGGCGGCTGCTGCGCCACGCCGCCCGCCTGGCCCGCCTTCATCAGCAGGTCCACGCGGTACCTGGCCTGGGCAGGCTCCGCGCGCCGTTCGGCGACGGCGAGGCCCTGCTGCACATGGACCTGCACCCCGACAACGTCCTGCTGTCGCCGCGGGGACCGGTGCTGATCGACTGGGAGGGGGCGTGCCGCGGGCCGGCCGAGGCCGACCTGGCCCTCTGCTGGGTGGTCGTGGCCATGTCCACGGTTCCCGGCTCGCCCTGGCAGCAGATCGTCGGCCGGGCCGGCCAGCGGCTGTTCGCCAACGCCGTCCTGAGGCACTCCGGCCTGACCGTGGACGCCGCCTGGCTGGCCACCGCCGCGCGCTTCCGGCTGCACGACCCGAACCTCCAGCCCGAAGAGGCCGACCGGATCCGCCGCCTGCTGGCCAAGCGCGGCCGGCCCGGCGAGAGCCTCAGGGAAGGCCGATGAAGTCGGCCATCTGCCCGACCGCGTACCCGAAGAAGGCGTCGGCGGGGTCAGCGCTGCCGACCAGCTGGCCGAAGAGCTCGAAGCTGATCATGCCGAAGAGCTGCGTCCAGGCGATCAGCAGGCGGGCGATCATGGCTTCGGGCACGCCCGGGGCGATCGCGTCGGCCACCCGGGCGGCCGGCGCGACAGTGGCGAGGCTCCCGGTACCCGGCCAGCGGCGAGCCGTAGATCAGCGCGTACTCGTGCGGGTGCGCGAGCGCCCGGTCCCTGACCGCGTGGCAGGTCGCTTCCCAGCGGCCGCGGATGTCCGCGGGCGGGCGCCCGGCGTCGGCGGCCTCGGCGGTGTCTGCGAGCGCGTCGTAGGCGTCGATGATCAGCGCGGTCAGCAGCTCGTCGCGGCCCGGCCGCTGGCCTACGCCGTCAGCGCCAGCGTGGCGCCGGCGGCGTCGGTCAGCCGGTGGCATCCCGCGCCGCCCGGGAGCCAGGCCAGCGGGCCCTGCACCCGGAGCCGCGGCCCGTCCGGGCCGACCAGGATCGTGCCGTCCGCCCCGGCCGCGACCAGCTCGCCGTCCATCCGGAGCAGGACCGGCCCGTCCCGGCTCGCGGAAATCGCGGTCCGGCCGCGGCGCAGCCCGTCCAGGACCGCGCCGGGGCCGTCGCCCTCGCACTCGACCCAGGTGGTCGGCGATCCGGGCGGGGCGTCGTCACCGGGCCGGTGCCAGTCGCTGCCGCCGACCGGGATGGCTGCGGGATCCCAGGCCAGCCACCAGGCCAGCGGCGTCGTCCAGCGCGAGTCCAGCCAGCTCCAGTGCCAGATCTCGGCCAGGGGCGGGCGCCGGATCATCGGGATGGTCCAGCTCACGTGCCCGCCGACCGGGTGATTGACGGACAGCAGCCCGCCCGCCCGCTCCGTGGCGTCCAGCCAGGAGTCGGCGGGCTTGCGGAAGTCGATCCAGCCGACGTCACCGAGCGCTCCTGCGTGGCCGGCCTCCACCGTCACCTCCTGGCCGGGCAGCAGGATGATGCCGTGTGCCGCGGCGGCGGCCGGCAGCTCCGCATGATGGCTGATCGTGTTGTGGTCGGTGATCGCGAGAAAGTCGAGGCCCTGCCCGACCGCGAACCTGGCCAGCTCGGGCACGGTCATGACGCCGTCCGAGTGCACGGTGTGCGTATGCAGATCACCGGCCAGCCAGCGCCGCCCGGGGAGGGCGGGCAGCTCGCGGCGGGGCCGGCGGTCGGCCAGCGCGGGCAGCGGATCGGGCGGCGGCGGCACGGCCAGCTCTCCGGGCGTGCCGCTGACCTGCACGGTCAGGCGGTACTCGGCTCCCCCGGGTGGCACCCGGTGCAGCCCGATCATCACCTGCCAGGTGCCCGGCTCGATATCGCCGGGCAGGTAGCCGGGCGTGGCGGCGTCCGGACTGATCACGAATGACCGGCGGGCCCCGCCGGACCAGCCGCGGAACCCGGAGGGCGCGATGCAGCCCAGATCCAGGACGGCCCCGGACCGCTCGTACTCGAGTTCCGCGCGCAGCCCGTGCGCACCACCCGGAACCTCGACCGGCAGGTAATGCCAGGGGGAAGCGAAACGATCCTCCAGGGTCCACCGCCCGCTGTGCCGCGTGATGACCATGTGCCCGGGCGGCCGTTACGTGCCGCGCAGCTCGGTCAGCTCGGCCAGGCTGGCGCCGCTGCGGGCCCGCAGCTTGTCACGGACCTGGCCGGCGTCGGGGTGCTGCAGGTCGTCGAGGATGGGCAGGGCCTGCTGCCAGGCCTCACGGGCGGCGGCGTAGCCCGCGTCGGCGTGCCGGACATCACCAAGGTCGGTAAGAGCCTGGGCCTCGAAGAGGCGGGCCCCGACTTCCCGGAACAGGCCGATGGCAGGCTCGAAGCACGCGGCAGCTTCGGTCAGGTGGCCGAGCTGGTGCTCGGCCTGGCCGAGACTGGACCAGGCGACGGCCTCGCCGGCGCGGTTGCCCAGCTCGCGCTGCAGGGCCAGGCTCTGCTGGCAGAACGCACGGGCCTGCTCCGGGTCGCCGAGCTGAGCGTGACAGCAGCCAATGTCGTTGAGGGCACCAGCCTCCCCGGCCCGGTCGCCGGTAGCCCGGAACAGGGCGAGGGCCTGCTCGGCGTGGCTGAGCGCCTCGGCGTCGGCGCCCTGGACCCCCAGCAGCGAGCCGAGTTGCATGTGAACCCGGGCCTGGCCGGTCGGGTCGCCGAGCTGCCGGTACTCCTCGAGGCATTCCGCCAGCTGGGCGCCGGCCTGGTCGTATTCGCGGAGTCTCATCAACGCGATACCGAGCAGAAGCACGGTCGCGGCCTGTCCGCCCTGGTCGCCGGCGCGCGTCGCGGCCTCCAGCGCGCCGCGCAGGATCGTGGCCGCCTGGTGCCAGTAGCCACGCCGGAGCAGGAAGTCCGCAACGCACCAGGGCAGCTGCCAGCCGTGCCCGTCTGACCGGGTCTCGGCGGCCAGGACGATGACGGCGAGCAAGACGTGGTGCTCGGCGGTGAACCAGGCCAGCGCCTGCCGATGGTCGGCCAGGCGCTCGGGCGCGACCTCGGGCCCGGGCGGGCTGAGCAGCACTGGCTCCCGCGACGGGTTGAGCAGGAGCGCGGCGGTGTGGGCGGTGTGCAGGTAGTGGTCGAGGATCCGGACGGTGGCGGCGCGGCGGTCGGCGGGGGTTTCTTCGGCGGCCGCCTGCTCGGCGGCGTAGGCGCGCAGCAGGTCGTGGAAGGCGATACCGGCCCGGGACCGGCTCGGACAGCAGGTGGCCGCGGGCCAGCTCGCGCAGCAGCCGCCGGGCCTCGGGCACGGCCAGGCCGGCCAGGCTGGCCGCGGCCTCGGCGGTGATGTCCGGGCCGGGGTGCAGGCCCAGCAGCCGGAACATCCGCGCGGCCGGGGCGGGCAGGTGCTGGTAGGACCAGGAGAACACCGCGCGGACGTCGGTGGCGTCCTCGCCGGTGGACAGCGCGTCCAGCCGGCCGCGGGCGTCACGCAGCTCGGCGGCCAGCGCGGCCAGGGTGAACCCGGGGTGGGCGGCGGCCCGGGCGGCGGTGATGGCCAGCGCCAGCGGCAGCCGGGCGCACAGCCCGATCAGCTCGCCGGCCGCCTGCGGCTCGTCGGCGACCCGGCCCGGGCCCAGCCGGGCGGCCAGCATCTGCCGGGCCTCGTCGGTGGTCAGCACGTCCAGGCAGATCTGCCGGCGCCGTCGGTGACGACCAGGCTGGCCAGCTCGGGCGGCTGGTGATCAGGACCTGGGCGTCGGGAGAGCCGGGCAGCAGCGGGCGGACCTGGGCGGGGTCACGGGCGTTGTCGAGCAGGATGAGGATCTTCTTGCCGCGCAGCAGGCTGCGGTACAGCGCGTGCCGGGCGTCCAGGCCGGCCGGGACCTGCGCGGCGGGGACGCCGAGCGCGTCCAGGAACGCGCGCAGCGCTTCGGACGGGGGCAGCGGGTCGCCGGGCCGAACCCGCGCAGGTCCGAATACAGCTGCCCGTCGGGGAACCGCGCAGCGGCCCGGCGGGCCCAGTGCACGGCCAGCGCGGTCTTGCCGACCCCGGCGGTGCCGCCGATCGCGGTGATCACTACCGGGCGGCGGCCGGGGCCGGGCAGGGCCGACAGCGCGGCCAGTTCGGCCGCCCGGCCGGCGAAGTCCGGCACCGCCGACGGCAGCAGGCCCGGCCGCCGCTCATCCGCATCGTCGTGATCACGGGTCCCGGACGGCACGGCCCCGCCCTGACCGTGCGCCGCGCCGCCCGGCCGTTGCCGCGGGCCGCGGCCGGCGTCCCCGGCGGCGCGGGCAGCCCCAGCCCCGGATCGGACAGCAAGATCTTCTGGTTCATCTCCCGCAGCCCCGGGCCCGGCTCGATCCCCACCTGCTCCACCAGCCGCCGCCGCGCCCGCCGGTACACCGCCAGCGCCGCCGCCTGCTGCCCCGACCGGTACAACGCCAGCATCAGCAACTCCGCCAGCCGCTCCCGCAACGGCTCCGCCGCCACCAGCGCCGCCAGCTCCCCGGCCAGCTCCGCATGCCGCCCCAGGTGCAACCCCGCCTCAGCCCGCGCCTCGGCCGCCTCCAGCCGCAACTCCGCCAGCCGCGGCACCTCCGCCGCCCGCAGCACCGCCGACGGCACATCAGCCAGCGGCTCCCCCCGCCACAACGCCAAAGCCTCCCCCAGCGCCGCCGCCGCCCGCTTCCAGCTCCCCGCCCGGGCCGCCGCCCGCCCGGCCGCGGCCAGCTGCCCGAACCGGGCCACGTCCAGCTCCCCGGGCCCGACCTGGATCAGGTACCCGGACGGGCGGGTCACGATCCGCTCATACCCGGCCGGGCCTAAGGCCTGCCGCAGCCGCTTGACGTAGTTCTGCAGGGTGACCCGGGCCGTGCCGGGGGGACTGCCCTCCCAGATGAACCCGGCCAGCTCCGCGGCGGGGACCACCTGGTTGGCGCGCAGCAGCAGCGCGGCCAGCAGCACCCGCTGCTTGCCCGCCGACACTTCAACCCCCGACCCGCCAGCACGTACCACCAGCGGCCCGAGCAGGCCGAACTCCACCAGATCCTCCTGCCGCGGCAGAATGTCTCCCGATCACGACATTCCGGCCTCGCTGCGATCATCGTAACGGGACCCGGCCGAAGGTTCAGTCCTCCGGCTCCTTGCGCGGGCGCCCGGGGCGGCGCACGGGGGAGACCTTGTCCGGCAGCCGCCCCGCGTCGGCGAGCGCCCGGCGCAGCATGAACTCGATCTGCGCGTTGGTGCTGCGCAGCTCGTCGGCTGCCCAGCGGGCCAGCGCGTCATGCACCGCCGGGTCCAGCCGGAGGAGGATGCTCTTGCGCTCGGTTGCCACGCGTCGACTCCGGCGGAGTTACTGGTAGAGGGTGCCAGTGTTGACGACCGGCTGGGTTGAGTGGTCGCTGCACAGGACCACGAGCATGTTGCTGACCATGGCGGCCTTGCGCTCAGCGTCCAGTTCCACGAGCCCGTCCGCATCCAGCCGGGCCAGCGCCGACTCGACCATCCCGACCGCCCCGTCCACGATCTTCTGGCGGGCGGCGACCATCGCGCCGGCCTGCTGCCGGCGCAGCATGGCGTGCGCGATCTCCGGGGCGTAGGCCAGCCTGGTCAGCCGCGCCTCGACGACCTTGACCCCGGCCGACGTCACCCGCTGGATGATCTGCTCGGCCAGCCGCGCGTTGATCTCCCCGGCCGAGCCCCGCAGGGACAGCCCGCCCTCGTGGTCGTCGTAGGGATAGTCGTTGGCGATCTGCCGGACGGCGGCCTCGGCCTGGACCGCGATGAACTCGGTGACGTTCTCCACGCCGAACACGGCCTTGGCGGTGTCCTCGACCTGCCACACGACCACGGCGGCGATCTCGATGGGGTTGCCGTCGGCGTCGTTGACCTTGGCCGTCGGGGTCTCGTGGTTGCGGATCTTGGTGGAGACCTTGCGCCGCTTGGCGTAGGGATTTACCCACCACAGTCCCTCGGTGCGGATCGTTCCGGTGTAGCGGCCGAACAGCTGGACCACGCGGGCTTCCCCGGGAGCGACCTGTGTCAGCCCAGATCCGGCCCACGCCGCCGCCGCCGCCAGTATCGCGCCGACGGTGATCAGCCCCGAGCTGATGGGCGAGAAGCCCGATACGAACAGGCCGATCCCCACGACTCCCGCGGCCAGAACGACGCTGAGGGCCAGCCGGCCCGGCAGCGTCCACGCGGCGCGCTCACGAATCTCCGGGCCGGACGGGCGCGGCGCCGTGGCGTCCGTACCGGTGGCATCAACACTCACCGACCGACCTCCTTAGCTGCGGAATGTACAATATTGATATCACCTTTTCGGGCGCTCCGGTTTGACGCCGCGCCGGGGCCCCGCTCAGGGACATCGGCAGCTACCCGCCGCTCGGGGCAACGGTGCAGGCGATCGGGAACGCCATCGCGCCGCGCGGTGTCGCGGACATCGCTGCTGATCATGGCCGCCTGCGCGGTCGCGTTCAGCGCGCTGGCCGTGCGCGTCTCCGGTGGGAGCAGCTAGGGCCGCGCGGTTCCGGACGGCCAGCCGAACGCGGCGAGGTCGGGCTCGACCCAGCCTGCCCTCGCCTGCGGCGAGGCGAGGACCGCCGCGGTGTAGTGCCGGGTGAGCAGGCGCTTGTCGAGCAGCGCCGGATGGCGCTCGGCGAACGCGTCGAAGTCGGCGACCGACGGGTCGGCGGCCACGTGGTGCGCGACGATCTCGGTCCACGCGCGGGTGATCGTCGCATGGTACTTCCTCGGCGCGTGGGCGGTGAGGTACCGGATCCAGCTGCCGACCTTCTCGGCCGCGTGCGCCGCCCCGAAACGCCGGACGGCGATGAACGCCAGGTGGACATGCTGACGGTGCCGGAACGCAGCGCCCGGCCCGCCGTCTGGCCCACCGCCGGGCGGGACGATCTCTTTCAGGATCTCGGCGAGTTCAGCCGGCATGGCGCTGGTCATCGGGGCACCTCCGTCAGGGCGGGTCACCCGGGAACCTCGCTCAGCGCGCGGGTCACGGCGCGGAATCCGGCCAGGTCGGCATCGGTGATCGCGGCCAGGGCCAGCCGCTCCAGGTCGTCCGCGGCGGCGCGGGCCGCGCTGGCCACGCGCCGGCCGCCGGCGGTCAGCGACACCCGGAACGAGCGCCGGTCGGCCGGATCGAGCTCCCGGGTCACGTAGTCCTTGCGCACCAGCCGGTCCAGGACGCTCGTCAGCGTGGTCGGCTTGGTCGCCGTGTCCGAGCCGAGTTCGCCGATGCTCCGGGTCCGGCCGTCGGCCAGGTTCGCGAGGACGTTGATCTCGGAGGCGGTCAGGTTCAGGCCGGCCAGCCTGACCGCGAGGGCATCCAGCGTGGCATGGGAAGCCCGGTGCAGCGCCAGGATCAGGGAGCCGTGCTCGTTCTCGTGCACCACGAAAACAGATTATACGAGATCGTATTGATTGGGAGGGCCCCGGCCTCCGGGACCGGACCGGCTCGCCCTCGCTGCGGCTTTCCTGCGCCTACGCTTCAGCTGTGATCGAGATCATGAGGTTCCGCCTGCCGCCCGGCGCCGACGAGGCCGCGTTCCTGGCGGCCGACCGCAGGGTCCAGGAGGAGTTCGCCTGCCGCCAGCCGGGGCTGCTCCGCAGGACGACGGCCCGCGGGCAGGACGGCGGCTGGATCGTCATCGACCTGTGGCGCTCCGCCGCCGACGCCGACGCCTGCGACGCCCGCTGGGAGGCCGACCCGGTGACCCAGGAGTTCATGGCGCTGCTGGACCGGTCCTCGGTCACCACCGAGCGTTACGAGCAACTGGACTAGTGGGCCGGGGCCGCCGCCGGGCTACTGCTGCACGAGCACCAGGGGGTTGCCCCCGGGCCCGGGCTCCGGGCCGCCGAGCCCGGGCGGCGTTACCATCGACGAGTGGACGCGATGCTCGGAAGCTGTTCGCTGGAGGCGCTCAGGAAGCGGCAGAGCTACAAGTGGCGGACTTACCCGGAGGATGTGCTCCCGGCCTTCGTGGCCGAGATGGACTTCGACCTGGCCGCGCCGATCGTCGAGGCCGCCACGGCCGCGCTGGCCGCCAGCGACTGCGGCTACGGCCACAAGGGCGGGCTGGGCGAGGCGTTCGCGGCCTTCGCCGCCAAGCGGCTGCGCTGGTCGCCGGATCCGGCCCGGATCTACGCGATCCCCGACGTCATGACCGCGATCGCCGAGGTCATCCAGGCCGTGACCCCGCCGGGATCCGGGATAGTGATCAACCCCCCGGTCTACCAGCCGTTCTTCTACCGGATCAGGTTCGCCGGGCGCCGCGTCGTCGAGGCGCCGCTGCGGCGGGAGGAGGACGGCCGGTACGAGCTGGATCCCGAGGCGCTCGACCGGGCTCTCGCGGACAGCGACGTCCGCGCCTACCTGCTCTGCAGCCCGCACAACCCCGCCGGCCGGGTCTGGTCGCGGCAGCAGTTGCTCACCGCGGCCGACATCTGCCAGGCCCGCGGCGCGTTCCTGCTGGTCGACGAGATCCACGCGCCGCTGGTGCTGGCTGGCGCGGAGCAGGTGCCGTTCCTGTCCTTGAATCATGAGATTGCCGAACGGGCCGTCGCGTTCACCTCGGCCACCAAGGCGTGGAACATTCCGGGGCTCAAGTGCGGCATCGCGATCGCCGGTTCGCCGCGGATGGCCGCCGTGCTGGAGGAGCGCTGGGAGGCCCTGCTCCCCGGCCAGGTCGGCGTGCTCGGGTCGGTCGCGGCGTTCGCCGAGGCGCTGCCCTGGCTGGATGCGCTGCTCGCGCAGCTCGACGAGAACCGCGGGCGGCTGAGCCGGCTGCTCGGCGAGCACCTGCCGAGGGTGCGGTACGTGCCGCCCGAGGCGAGCTTCCTGGCCTGGCTGGACTGCCGCGCGCTCGGCCTCGGCCATGATCCCGCGGCCGCGTTCTTGAGCCGGGGCCGGGTCGCGCTGAGCTCCGGCCCGGGCTTCGGCGCCCCGGGGCGCGGCTTCGCCCGGCTTAACATGGGCACCTCACCGGGGCTGATGGACGAGGCGGTCCGGCGGATGGCCGCCGCGATACCAGCATGACGGGGGGAGCCATGTCCGACGCGGCGCTCGCCGTGTCCATCGGGGAGTTCCCGGGGCGGGACTGACCACGATGGCCAGGCCCGACACCGAAGTCGTGTTCGACCCGCAGACCTACGTCGACGCGATGCCCTTTGACGCCCTGGCCCGGCTTCGCCGCGACAGCCCGGTCGTCTGGGCCGACGAGATCCCCGTTCTCGGGTGGCCCGCCGGCCCCGGCTTCTGGCTGGTGCTCCGCCACGCCGACGTCGAGTCGGTCATGAAGCGGCCGGTGCTTTACTCCTCCTGGCTCGGCGCGACGCAGATCCGCGACCCGGCCACCCCGGCGGCGCTGGGCTACGTCCGCAACATGATGCTCAACATGGACCCGCCGGAGCACTCCCGGCTGCGGCAGCTACTGGCCAGGTCGTTCACCCCGCGCGCGGTCGCACGGCTGGAGGAGCGCATCCGCGGGCACGCGCGCGCCCTGTGCGACCGGGCCTTCGCCGGCCGCCGCGGTGAATGCGACTTCGCCAAGGACGTGGCCGCCGACCTGCCGCTGCTGACCCTGGCCGACGTCCTCGGCATGCCGGAGCAGGATCGCTGGCTGCTGTTCGACTGGTCGAACCGGGTCATCGGCTACCAGGATCCCGACTACGCGTCGTCGGCCGACTTCGACCCGTCCGGCGGAACTCCGATGGCCGCCGAAGCGGTCTCGCTGCGGCCGGCCCCGGGGCCCGGCGGCCGCATGCCCGATCCCCGTACCCGCGAGGGCATGCCCGATCTCTACGCATACGCCCACCTGCTGGCGGACGCCAAGCGGCGCCGCCCGGGAGATGACGTCATGTCGACCCTCCTGGCGCAGGTCGACGACGACGGCGGCCGGGTGTCGGTCGAGGAGTTCGAGAACATGTTCTGGCTGTTCGCGGTGGCCGGCAACGAGACGTTGCGTAACGGCCTGCCGGGCGCGTGCATCGCGCTGCTCGAGCACCCGCGGGCGCAGGATGAGCTGCGCGCCGACCCCCGGCTGATGCCAGGCGCGGTCGAGGAGATGCTGCGCTGGTGGACGCCGGTCATGACGTTCCGCCGGACCGCGACCGCCGACTGCGAGCTCGGCGGGCAGCGGATCCTCCCAGGGGACAAGGTGGTGGTCTCGTTCACCTCGGCCAACCGCGATGAGGCGGTCTTCGCCGCGCCCGGCAGTTTCGACATCCGGCGGCATCCCAACCCGCACCTGGTTTTCGGGCACGGTCCGCATTTCTGCCTCGGCTCCCACCTGGCCCGCGCCCAGATGCGCGCGCTGTTCGACGAGGTGCTCCGCCGCACGTCGGTGCTGGCCTTCGCGAGCGAGCCGTCCTACCTGCGCTCGAACTTCCAGCGGGGCGTCAAGCGGCTGCCGATCGCCTGGGCTGCGTAGCCGCCGGCGTCTGCCCGCCCGTATCGCCGCCGGTGAATGTGGCGTTGGTCGCTATCAACCGCCCATCGGTGCATTCACCGGCCCGGGCCGCCTCGGCGGGCGGGATCCGAGCCCTCTAGACGACCCAGGCAGGGACTAGCTTGTCGCCGTCGGGAACGGCACAGCCGGGCGCGACCCTGGTGCCGTCGAGGGTGTAGGCGCGGGTGCCGGCCGGGGCGACGGCGATGGCGGAGAAGCCGGCCGCCGGGTCCGCGTTCACCCGGCGCGGCGCGTCGGCCGGCAGGATGAGGGTATCGCCCGGCCCGACGGTGAGCACCTGGCCGTCGAGCTCGACGGCCGCGCCGCCGTCCAGCACGGTCCACACCTGCTCGGTGTCGATGGCGTGCAGCGGTCCGGCCTGGCCGGGCCGCATGTCCACGCGCCAGACGGCCTGCCCGGCGCCGCCCTGCACCGGCGACGCGAGCGTGGTCATGACCGCGTTGGGAGTCTCGGTGCGGCGGGTCTCGGCGCGGCGGATGACAGGCATCGCGGAACCTCCTAAGATAGACAACATGGTTGTCGAATGCGTGATGAGCGAAACAGTAAACCTGGTTGTCGTTTATGTCAACTGAGACCAGGTCAGCCGAGGCCGCTCCCGCCCGGGCCGCGCCTGCCGGGGCCGCGTCTGCCGGGATCGTGCCTGCGGAGGCCGCATCTGCCGGGGCCGACCCGCCCGGCTTCGAGCTGCCGCTGCGGCTGCTCCTCGGCTTCCGCGTGCTCATCGACGAGCTGCACGCCGAACTCGCCCGCCAGGGGCATCCCGACCTACGGCCGATGCACGGGTTCGTGTTCCAGGCGATCGGCCCGGGCGGCACCACCGCGGCCGGGCTGGGCCGCCGGCTGGGCATCTCCAAGCAGGCCGCGGGCAAGACCATCGACGCGCTGGAACAGCTCGGCTACGTCGAGCGCGGGCCCGACCCGGCCGACGCGCGGCGCAAGGTCGTGCGGCTGACCGGGCGTGCCGTCGACGCGCTCGAACGGTCGGCGCGGATCTTCGACGACCTGAGGGCCCGCTGGGCCGCCGTCATCGGGGCGGAGCGGCTGCGCGCGATCGAGGCCGACCTGCGCAAGGTCACGCCGTCGGACGCCTTCCGGCTCGACGTCCCCGGCTGGTTCGCGCGATCGCTGGCCGGCGGGCAGTGAACCGGGCCGGAATGGCCAGCGCCGCCGCCGGGTTCTCCTCGGCATGACGACGACTCAGCAGGCGGGCGGGGCCAGCCCGGTCGACTTCGCGGCCTTCGGCGACTACGGGGACTTCCTGCGCAAGCAGACGGCGGAGGCCGGGCGCAAGCCGGGCGAGTTCGTACGGGCCGCCTACCCGTTCCAGGGCCGGATCACCGCGGACGGTTCCAGCGGGTACCCGGCCGTGCCCGGCCGGTACCACCTGTACATCTCGTGGGCCTGCCCGTGGGCGCAGCGGTCCGCGATCGTGCGCCAGCTGCTCGGCCTCGAGGACGTCATCTCGCTCTCGGTGGTGGACCCGGTCCGGGACGGCCGGGGCTGGGCGTTCCGTGAGGGCCCCGGCTACTCGCTCGACCCGGTCAACGGGTTCGCGCTGCTGCGCGAGGCGTACGAGGCGACCGAGCCCGGCTACGACGGGCACATCTCCGTTCCCGTGCTGTGGGACCGCGAGACCAGCCGCATCGTCAGCAACAACTTTCCCGACATCACGATCGACCTGGACACCCAGTTCGGCGCCTACGCCAACGGTGACTACGACCTCTACCCCGAGCGGCTGCGGCCGGAGATAGACGCGGTCAACGCGACCGTCTACGAGAACGTGAACAACGGTGTCTACCGGGCGGGCATGGCCACCACCCAGGAGGCCTACCACGACGCGGTGACCAGGCTCTTCGCGACCCTCGACGAGCTGGAGGAACGCCTGGCCGGCCGGCGCTACCTGCTCGGCGACGCGATCACCGAGGCCGACGTCCGGCTGTGGGTGACCCTGGCCCGGTTCGACGCGGTCTACCACTACCACTTCAAGGCCAACCTCCGCCGGCTGACCGACTACCCGAACCTGTGGGCCTACGCGCGCGACCTCTACGCGCGGCCCGCATTCTCCGGCACCACCAACTTCGACCACATCAAGCGGCACTACTACACCACGCACCCGCACATCAATCCGAGCCGGATCGTCCCCGACGGGCCGCTGCTGGACTGGGCCGCCCCGCACGGCCGGGGCGCCTGATCCGGCCCGTTTCGTGCCCTGGTCACGGGTTCCATGACGTGGGAGGGTTGGGGAAGGCTGCCCATGGCCTGGTGAGTGGAGGGGACCGATGGGCAGGGATGTCCCAGCCATCAGCGTGAGCCAGCAGGACCGCCGTGCCTACCGGGAGAAGGTGCGCTGTTGCCTGGACGTGTTCGCGCGGATGCTGCGGGAGTCCAGGTTTGACACCGAGCCGCTGCAGGTCGGGCTGGAGATCGAGCTGAACCTGGTCGACGAGGCCGGCCTGCCCTCGATGAAGAACGCCGAGGTGCTCGGCGCGATCGCCGACCCGAACTGGGCCAGCGAGCTCGGCCAGTTCAACCTGGAGATCAACGTGCCGCCGCGGCCGCTGGCCGGCGATGCCCTGGCCCGGCTCGAGAACGGGGTGCGGGCCAGCCTCGATCACGCCGAGCGCCGCGCCCGCCAGGCCGGCAGCCACCTGGTGATCATCGGCATCCTGCCCACGCTGCGCGAGAGCGACGTCGGCGCGGCGGCCATGTCGCCGAACCCGCGGTACCGGCTGCTGAACGAGCAGATCTTCGCGGCCCGCGGCGAGGAGATGCGGATCTCGATCGAGGGCGCCGAGCGGCTGCTCACCCACATCGACACGATCATGCCGGAGGCCGCCTGCACCAGCGTCCAGTGCCACCTGCAGGTGAGCCCGGAGGCGTTCGGCAGCTACTGGAACGCCGCCCAGGCGGTCGCGGGCGTGCAGGTGGCGGTCGGCGCCAACTCCCCGTTCCTGTTCGGCCGGGAGCTGTGGCGGGAGACCAGGCTCACGCTGTTCGAGCAGGCCACCGACACCAGGCCGGACGAGCTCAAGGAGCAGGGCGTCCGGCCGCGGGTGTGGTTCGGCGAGCGCTGGATCACGTCGGTGTTCGACCTGTTCGAGGAGAACCTGAGGTACTTCCCCGCGCTGCTGCCGCTCGTCGACGACGAGGATCCGGTCGCGGCGCTCGATAACGGGCGGGCGCCCCAGCTGGCCGAGCTGACATTGCACAACGGCACGATCTACCGGTGGAACCGGCCGGTGTACGCGGTGACGGACGGCCTGCCGCACCTGCGGGTGGAGAACCGCGTGCTGCCGGCCGGCCCCACGGTCGCCGACATCATGGCCAACGCCGCCTTCTACTGCGGCGTGGTCCGCGCGCTGGCCGAGGCCGAACGGCCGGTCTGGACGCAGATGTCGTTCGCGGTCGCCGCCGACAACCTGACCGAGGGGGCCAGGCACGGCATCGACGCCAGGCTCTACTGGCCCGGGCTCGGCGAGGTCCCCGTGACCGAGCTGGTGCTGCGCCGCCTGCTGCCGATGGCGGCCGACGGGCTCGAGAGCTGGGACGTGGACCCCGGCGACGCCAAGCGCCTGCTGCGCATCATCGAGCAGCGCTGCCTGTCCGCCCGGACCGGGGCTACCTGGCAGTCAGAGGCCGTCCGCGCGCTCACCGACCGGTATCACGTCGGCCGGCCGGAGGCGCTGCGCCTGATGACGCTGGGTTACATCGAGCGCATGCAGACCAACGAGCCCGTGCACTCCTGGCCGGACATGTGAGGATGGTCAGCTGTCCAGGCCCAGGGTGAAGGTGGGCTTGGGCGAGGTTTCCGGCAGCCGGTGCTCGTCGGCCAGGCGGCGGATGGCCGTGCCGGTGGCCAGGAACTCGGTGGCGTGCTCGCCCCAGACGTGGTTGGAGACGGCGACGTTGACCCCGACGATGCCCGGACGACCGGGCCTGCGTCGCCTCGGCCTGCATCCGGGTCAGGGCCAGCTCGCGCGCCTCGTAGACGCCCTGGGTGAACTGGATCATCTCCTGGTTCTGGCCGGCCTGCCGCAGCGCCTGCATGGCCGACTGGTGCGCGATGTGGTACACGCACGTGCCGAGCACGAACGCGACCGGCACGGCGCCGGCCGCGATCAGCCGGAAGAAGTCCTGCGCGGACAGGTCCGAGGTGAACGCGCGGCCGTCGGGGGCACGGTGGGCGCCCGTCGCCGGTCAGGTGGCGGACCGCGGTCCCGGTGGCGACGAACTCGAGCACGCTCTGGCCCCAGGCGTACATCTGCAGCCGGAGCTGCACGCCGACGATCCCGTCGGCGCTCAGATGATCGGCCTCGGCCTGCATCCTGGCCATGGCCAGCTCCCGGGCGTTGTACATGGCCTGGGTCAGGACCTGGAGTTCCTGGTTCTGCGACCAGCGCCCGACCTGCAGCCCGACGTGGTAGATCGACGACCCGACCACGAAGCCGAGCGGCTCGAACCCGGCCTCGCCGAGCAGCACGTACTCGGACACCGACAGGTCGGAGGTGAACACCCCGGCCGGATCGGCGCCCGCGGTCTGCGCCAGCCTGCTGTCGGCCGCCTGCGGCTCCCACGTGGCCGCGTCGCCGATACGGGCACGTCTCCGAGCTATTGGCCGAAGGGTGTCCGAGGGATCATGGGCAGTCGCGCGCTCCAACGTCCGGATTCCTGGGCCGGAGCGGGCAGCAGGGTCCCGCTGACTCCTCGGCCCGGCGGAGACGGGCGGCGCGCGCGCCCCTAGCATTGAGTCCCATGAGCCGCGTCGCCCACCCCGCCGGCCCCCGGCACGCCGACGTGCTGCCGCCCGACCACCCGCCGCTGCCGCCGCGGGACGCCAACGCCCTCGACCCGGCCATCTGGCCGCGCACCGCGCACCGCGCCGGCGGCGCCCTGGTGCTCGGCGGCGTGGACGTGCGCGACCTCGCCGCGCAGCACGGCACCCCGGTGTTCGCGTGCGACGAGGCGGACTTCCGCAGCCGGTGCCGGGACTTCCGCGAGGCGTTCGGGGACGGCGCCGGGGTGTTCTACGCGGCCAAGGCGTTCTGCTGCCGGGCGGTGCTGCGCTGGGTCAGCGAGGAGGGCCTCGGCGTGGACGTGTGCACCGGCGGCGAGCTCGAGGTCGCGCTGCGGGCCGGGGTCCGGCCGGAAATGATCACGCTGCACGGCAGCAACAAGCTGCCCGATGAGCTCGACCGCGCGGTGACGGCGGGCGTCGGGCACATCGTGGTCGACTCCTTCGACGAGATCGGGCGCCTGGAACGGATCGCCGCGCGCAGCCCCGCGGCGCGGCCGAAGGTCCTGGTGCGGGTCACCACCGGCGTGGAAGCCGCCGCGCACGAGTTCGTGGCGACCGCCCACGACGACCAGAAGTTCGGCTTCTCGCTCGCGTCGGGCGCCGCTGACGAGGCGGTCCGGCAGGTCCTGGCCAGCGGGGTCCTCGAGTTCGCCGGCCTGCACTCGCATATCGGGTCGCAGATCTACGACACGGCCGGGTTCGAGGTGGCGGCGCACCGGGTGCTCGAGCTCGCCGTCCGGATCCGCGAGTCCCGCGGGATCGAGATCGGCGAGCTGAACCTGGGCGGCGGCTTCGGCATCGCCTACATGCCGGGCGACGACCCCGCCGACATCAAGGTCGTGGCGCAGAATCTCCGCGAGATCCTGAACACGCAGTGCCGGGCGGCGGGCCTGGCCCGGCCGCGGCTGACCGTTGAGCCCGGCCGGGCCATCGCCGGGCCCGGGACGGTCACGCTCTACCAGGTCGGAACGGTCAAGGACGTGGACGGGCTGCGGACCTACGTCAGCGTGGACGGCGGGATGAGCGACAACATCCGTACCGCGCTGTATGACGCCGAGTACACGTGCGTGCTCGCCTCGCGGGAATCGGCCGCAGCGCCTACGCTGTGCCGGCTGGTCGGCAGGCACTGCGAGAGCGGGGACATCGTGGTCAGGGACGCCTACCTGCCGGCCGACGTGACCGCGGGCGACCTGATCGCCGTGGCCGCCACCGGCGCCTACTGCCGGTCGATGGCCAGCAACTACAACCACGTGCCGCGGCCGGGGGTGGTCGCCGTCCGCGACGGCGCGACCAGGGTCCTGCTGCGCCGGGAGACCGCCGACGACCTGCTCCGGCTGGACGCCGGGTGAACGCCGGCAACCTGGTCCGGAGGGACGCCGCGGTGAACGCCGGCAACCTGGTCCGGAGGGACGCCGCGTGAAAACAGCATCGATCACGCTGGCCGACGGCCGTGAGCTGATCTACTTCGGCGAGTCCGCCGACTGGGCGGCCGGCTACCCGGACCGGCGGGAGATCGGCCGGGTCGAGGCCTCGTCGCAGGTGCGTTACGACCCGCTGCTCGGCGAGTGGGTCATCGTCGCCAGCCACCGGCAGGACCGCACCTACCTGCCGCCGGCCGATCACTGCCCGCTCGACCCCTCGCAGCCCGGCCGGCTCACCGAGATCCCCGCCCCGGACTACGAGGTGGTGGTGTTCGAGAACCGGTTTCCCTCGCTGGTCCCCGGGCCGGCCGGGCCCGGTGCGGGGCAGGCGGGCGGTGCCGCGGCCGTGGCCGGGGACGGCCTGCTCCCCGCCCGCCCGGGAAACGGGCGGTGCGAGGTGGTCTGCTTCAGCCCGGACCACGCGGCGTCGTTCGCCGACCTGACTCACGACCAGGCGGCCCTCGTGCTGGCCGCCTGGACCGACCGCAGCGCCGCGCTGGCCGCGCAGCCGGGGGTCGAGCAGGTTTACTGCTTCGAGAACCGCGGCCCGGAGATCGGGGTGACGCTGACCCATCCGCACGGCCAGATCTACGCCTATCCCTTCGTCACCCCGCGCACGTCGCGCATGCTCGCGACGAGCGCGGCCTACCGGCGGGACACCGGCCGGAACCTGTTCGACGAGGTTCTCGCGGCGGAGCTGGCCGACGGGTCGCGGATCGTGATCGCTGGCGAGCACTGGATCGCGTTCGTGCCGCACGCCGCGCGCTGGCCGTACGAGGTCCATCTGTATCCCCGCCGCAGGCGGGCGGACCTGCAGGCCCTGACCGCGGCCGAGCAGGACGAGTTCTGCGATGTCTACCTGGATCTGCTGCGCCGGTTCGACCGGCTCTTCCCCGCGCCGGCGCCGTACATCTCCGGCTGGCACCAGGCTCCCGCCGGAGCGGGCCGGGAGGGCTTCGCGCTGCACCTTGAGCTGTTCACCATCCGCCGCGCGCCGGACAAGCTGAAGTACCTGGCCGGCTCCGAATCCGGCATGGGCGCCTTCACCAACGACATAGCGCCCGAGGCCGCCGCGGCCACGCTGCGGGAGAAGTCATGAGGCTGCTCGTCACCGGGGGCGCCGGGTACATCGGGAGCGTCGTGGCCGCCCAGCTGGCCGACGGCGGTCACGACGTGGTGGTCCTCGATGACCTGTCCACCGGGCACGAGGACGCGGTGCCCGCGGACACCGATTTCCGCCGCGGCACGATCCGCGAGGACGCCGGGCCGGTGCTCGGCACCGGGATCGACGCGGTGGTCCACTTTGCCGCCAAGTCGCTGGTGGCCGAGTCGGTCGCGTACCCGGCCCGGTACTGGGAGCACAACCTCGGCGGCACGCTGGCGCTGCTCGAAGCCATGCGCGTCGCGGGAACCCGCCGGATCGTGTTCTCCTCCACCGCGGCGGTCTACGGCGAGCCGGAGCGGATCCCGATCACCGAGACCGACCCGGTCCGGCCGACGAGCCCGTACGGCGCGTCCAAGCTCGCCGTGGACACCGCCCTGGCCGAGTACGCCCGGATGCACCAGATCGGCGCGGTCAGCCTGCGGTACTTCAACGTCGCCGGCGCGCACGCGGACGTCGCGGGCACCTGGCGCGGCGAGCGCCACCGCCCCGAGACGCACCTGATCCCCACGGTGCTCGCGGCCGCGCGCAGCGGCGCGGGCGTCCGGCTGTTCGGCGACGACTATCCGACCCCCGACGGGACCTGCATCAGGGACTACATCCACGTGTCGGACCTGGCCCGGGCGCATGTGCTGGCCCTGCAGGCCGTGGTCCCCGGCCAGCACGCCGTGTACAACCTGGGCAGCGGGACCGGGTACTCCAACCGCGAGGTGCTCGACGCGTGCCGGGAGGTCACCGGCCTGGACATCCCGGCCGAGGTGGCGCCCCGGCGGCCGGGCGACCCGGCCGTGCTGGTCGCCTCGTCCGAGGCCATAACCGCGGATCTCGGCTGGCACGCAGAACGCGACCTGCGCTCCATGGTCGCGGACGCCTGGACGTTCGCCCGGCTCGGGCAGGAAGATAACGGAGTGACGCGGAGTGACGCAGGGTAATGGCGGGGTGATGGCGTGGTGACCGCGGGGTGACCGGGCCTGGCGCCGCCGACCGGGCCGCCGGCTGGTTCGCCGAGTGTTACGGCGCCGAGCCCGAGGGCGTCTGGCATGCCCCTGGCCGGGTCAACCTGATCGGAGAGCACACCGACTACAACGACGGCTTCGTGCTCCCGTTCGCCCTCGCGCAGGGGGTCCGCGCCGCGGCGTCCCGGCGCGACGACGGGCTGATCGAACTGCGCTCGCGCCAGGTCCCGGCCTCGCCGGCCACGGTGCCGCTGAGCAAGCTCGCCCCCGGCTCGGTCACCGGCTGGGCGGCGTACCCGGCGGGCGCCGCCTGGGCGATCCGGGAAGCGGGCTATCCCGTGGGCGGGGCCAGCATCGCGATCGACGCGGATCTCGAGCGCGGTGCCGCGCTGTCGTCCTCCGCCGCCCTGGAGTGCGCGACGGCGCTGGCGCTCACCGAACTGCACGGGCTGAACCTGGAGCGGCCCGTTCTCGCCGCGCTCGCCCGCCGCGGCGAGAACGAGTTCGTCGGGGTCCCGACCGGGATCATGGACCAGTCCGCGTCCCTGCTCGGCCAGGCCGGCCAGGCCCTGCTGCTCGACTGCCGCACCGGCCAGGCCAGCGACGTCCCGCTCGATCTCGAGGCGGCCGGGCTGGTCCTGCTGGTCATCGACACCCGGGTGGAGCACGCCCTGGCCGACGGGCGGTACGCGGCCCGGCGCCGCGCCTGCGAGGATGCCGCCCGGCTGCTCGGCGTACCGTCCCTGCGGGACGTAACGGACCGTCCCGGCGCCGTCGACCAGATCACCGATCCGCTGCTCCGGCGCCGGGCCAGGCACGTGGTCACCGAGAACGCCCGTGTCCTGGACACCGTCGGCCTGCTGCGGGCGGGTGAGGCCGGTCGCTGCGGCCCGCTGCTGACCGCCTCCCACGCCTCGCTCCGCGATGACTTCGAGGTCTCCTGGCCGCAGGCTGACGTGGCGGTCGAGGCGGCGATCGCGGGCGGTGCGCTGGGCGCGCGGATGACCGGCGGCGGATTCGGCGGGTCGGTGATCGCGCTGGCCGAGGATCGCCGCGGCGCCAGCGTCCGCGTCGGCACCAGCGACGCGTTCGCCGGCCACGGCTGGCCGCCGCCGCGGTTTCTCGATGCGCAGCCCTCGGCCGGCGCCAGCCGGCTGCGCTGACGCGGCCCCGCCCCGCTCCCGCTCACGCTGGATAGCCTTGTCGGAACGCACCAGGCGGCAGGAGGACGGTAATGGGAGAACTGCGGGTGGCGCTGCTCGGCTGCGGCGCGGTGGGCTCGCAGGTGTTCCGGCTGCTCGGCGAGCAGGCGGACGACCTGGCCGCGCGGGTCGGCGCGCCGCTGCAGGTCGCGGGCGTGGCGGTGCGCGACCCGGCCGGCCGGGCCCGGGCGGCCGGCGTCCCGGACGAGCTGATCACGACCGATGCCATGGGCCTGGTGACCCGTTCCGACGTCGACATCGTGGTCGAGATGATCGGCGGCATCGAGCCCGCGCGCTCGCTGCTGCTGGCCGCGATGCGGACCGGCAAGTCGGTGGTGACCGCGAACAAGGCCCTGCTGGGCGCCGACGGCGCGGTGATGCACGCGGCGGCCCGCGAGCACGGCGCGGACCTGTTCTACGAGGCGGCGGTGGCCGGGGCGATCCCGCTGCTGCGGCCGCTGCGCGAGTCGCTGGCGGGCGACGCGGTGCGCCGCGTGCTGGGGATCGTCAACGGGACCACGAACTACATACTCGACAAGATGGACTCCTCGGGCGCGGAGTTCGCTGACGCCCTGAAGGAGGCGCAGGACCTCGGCTACGCGGAAGCGGACCCGACCGCCGACGTGGGCGGCTCCGACGCCGCGGCCAAGGCGGCGATCCTGGCCAGCCTGGCCTTCCACACCAGGGTCACCGCCGACGACGTCTACCGGCAGGGGATCGCGGCGGTCACGGCCGCCGACATCGCCAGCGCCCGGACGCTCGGCTGCGTGGTCAAGCTGCTCGCGATCTGCGAGCGGTGTGACGGCGGGATCTCGGCCCGGGTGCACCCGGCGATGATCCCCCGGGAGCACCCGCTGGCCTCGGTGCGCGGGCCCTACAACGCGGTGTTCGTCGAGGCGGAGTCGGCCGGGCGGCTGATGTTCTACGGCGCAGGCGCGGGCGGGGGGCCCACGGCCAGCGCCGTGCTCGGCGATCTCGTGGTGGTCGCGCGCAACCGCGTCGCCGGGATCCGCGGCCCGGACGCGCCCAGCTACGCCGAGCTTCCCGTGCTGCCCATGGCCGACGCGCTGACCCGTTACCACGTCGCGCTGGACGTGGCGGACCGGCCGGGCGTGCTCGCCCCGGTCGCCGAGGCCTTCGCCCGGCACGACGTGTCGATCAAGGCGGTGCGCCAGGAAGGCCGCGGCGCCGAGGCCTACCTGGTGATCGTGACGCACACGGCCCGCGAGTCCGCGCTCGCCGCGACCGTGGCCGACCTGTCCGCGATGGAGGCGGTGCGGGCGGTCGACAGCGTGATGCGGGTGGAAGGCGAGGAGGGCGAGTGAGCCAAAGGCGCGCGGCGCCGCCTGGACTGAGGAGCGAGGAAGCCTGCGACCGAGCGACGAGGGAAGGCGACGCCTCCAAGCGCGCCGGAGGCGAACGAGCCAAACAGTGGCGCGGCGTCATCGCCGAGTATCGCGACCTGCTGCCGGTGACCGCGGACACCCCGGTGATCACGCTCGGCGAGGGCGGCACGCCGCTGGTCCGGGCGGCCACGCTGTCGGCCATGACCGGATGCGAGGTCTACCTCAAGGTCGAGGCGGGCAACCCGACCGGGTCGTTCAAGGACCGCGGCATGACGGTGGCGGTCAGCGCCGCGGCCGGCCGCGGCGCCACGGCGGTGATCTGCGCGTCGACCGGCAACACCAGCGCGAGCGCCGCCGCCTACGCGGCCAAGGCGGGCCTGACCTGCGCCGTGCTCGTGCCGCGCGGCAACATCGCGCTCGGCAAGCTGGCCCAGGCCCTGGTGCACGGCGCGCGGCTGCTGCAGGTGGACGGGAACTTCGACGACTGCCTGGAACTCGTGCGCAAGCTCGCGGTGGACTACCCGGTCGCGCTGGTCAACTCGGTGAACCCGGACCGGCTCGAGGGCCAGAAGACCGCGGCGTTCGAGATCGTGGACGCGCTGGGCGACGCCCCGGACGTGCACTGCCTGCCGGTGGGCAACGCGGGCAACATCTCCGCCTACTGGAAGGGTTACACCGAGTACGTCACGCTGCGGCAGGCCACGCACGCTCCGCGGATGTTCGGGTTCCAGGCCAGCGGGGCCGCGCCGATCGTCGCCGGCCGGCCGGTGCAGGCTCCCACCACGATCGCCACCGCGATCCGGATCGGCAACCCGGCCTCCTGGGGGCTCGCCGAGGCGGCCCGCGACGAGTCCGGCGGCCTGATCGACTCGGTGACCGACCGGCAGATCCTGGCCGCCTACCGGCTGCTGGCCCGCCAGGAGGGCGTGTTCGCCGAGCTGGCCTCGGCCGCCGGGGTGGCCGGCCTGCTTCAGGCCTGCGAGAACGGCCAGGTGGCCGCCGGGTCCCGGGTGGTCTGCACGATCACCGGCCACGGCCTGAAGGAGCCGGACTGGGCGGTGTCGGCGGCGCCCAAGCCGGTGACCATCCGGGCCGACGCGCCCGCCGCCGCGGCCGAACTCGGCCTGGTCTGAGCCGGCCGAAGTGTCCGACCGCCGCAGACAGGCCCGCCGCGCGAGTACCGTCTCGGCTCGGCTGGGCCGGACCGGCCGGTCACCGTCCGCGTCCCCGCGACCAGCGCGAACCTGGGCCCGGGTTCGACGCCCTGGGCCTGGCGCTGGCACTGCACGACGTGGTCGAGGCACGGATCATCCCCGACGGGGTGGCGATCGAGGTGTCCGGCGCGGGGGAGGAGACGGCGGCCGGGGGAGAAGACCATCTGGTCATCCGGGCCATGCGGACCGCGTTCGACGCGGCGGGCGGCCAGCCACCAGGGATCGGCCTGCGGTGCGTCAACACGATCCCGCACGGGTACGGCCTCGGCTCCTCGGCCGCGGCGATCGTGGCCGGCCTGCTGGCCGCCGCGCCCTGGCCCCCGGCGGGGCGGCCCTGACCGACGCGGACGTGCTGCGGCTCGCGACCCGGCTTGAGGGGCACCCGGACAACGTGGCGGCGTGCCTGGCCGGCGGGCTCACGATCGCGTGGACGTCGGACGCCGGGCCCCAGGCGGCCAGGCTGGCTCCGGTGGCGGGACTGACCCCGGTGCTGTGCGTTCCGGATATTCCGCTATCGACCGCGCAGGCGCGGGGACTCCTTCCGCCTACCGTGCCGCACGCGGACGCGGCGGCGAACGCGGCCCGCGCGGCGCTGCTGATCGCCGGGCTGACCGTCGATCCGGCCCTGCTCATGGCCGGGACCGAGGACTTCCTGCACCAGCCCTACCGCGCCCCGGCGATGCCCGCCACGGCCGGCCTGATCGGCCGGCTCCGGACGGCCGGGATCCCCGCGGTCGTGTCCGGGGCCGGGCCCGCGGTGCTCGCGCTCACCGTGGCCGGCGTCGGCCCGGGCCCGGAGGCCGTGGCGCCGGTCGCGGACGGAACGGGCACCGCGTGGCAGGTCCGCGTCCTGGACGTGGACCGGGCTGGCGCTACAGTGAATCCTTTTCATCCGCCGGCCCTGGGGCCGCCGTGAGGAGATGAAGAGGGTTCATTTCAGGCGTAGCAGGTGAGCGGCCGGCCGCCGTTGTAGGTCACCATGTCCGCGAGCGCGGCGGCGACGTCGATGCGGGTTCCGGAGGGCGCGCCGCCGAGCTCGGCGCAGGCGCGATGCAGGTTGCCCACGATCCGCTCCGGGTCGAGCAGGTCCGCGTACGGCCCGAGGTCCAGCTCGCGCGCCGCGTCCAGCGGGGACAGCCCGGCATCCCGGGCCGCGACCGCGGCTTCCATCACGAAGCGCAGGTAGCCGAGGACCTCGTCGATCAGCTCCGGGCCGGCCACGCCGCCGTGACCGGGGACGATCGTGGTCGCGGGCAGCTGCTTCAGCTCCTCCAGCACGCCGATCGCCCCGGCCACCGATCCCATCAGCAGGAACGGCGTACCGCCCCGGAACAGCAGGTCGCCGGAGAACAGCAAGGAGCGGTCGGGCACCCAGACGATCGAGTCGTTGGTGGTGTGCGCCGGGATCCCGACGTGCCGCACCTCGCAGGCGAGGTCATCGACGTAGACCCGGATCCCGGCCTATAAGTCAGGAACGGGGGGCCAGCTCGATGCCGCCCCAGTCGATCTCGGTCCAGAACGGCAACACCCCGGGCGGGCCGAAATCCAGCATCTCCTGGCGGCATTTCCAGCCGCGCGTCGGCGATGCTGACCCCGGGCGGCGGCACGGCGCTGGTCACGACGGCTCTCGCTGGTAGTCGGTGCAACGGCAGGCTACCCGCGATCGTTGCGAGGCCGCGGGAATGTCGGCGGTGCGTGGGATGGTGGCGCGCATGACCGGCAGGAGGCACGATGAATGCCATGACCGCACCCGACGTCTGGTCCGGCCAGGACCGGGCGCTCACCGTCGAGGACATGGAGAACATGCCCGACGACGAGTTCCGTTACGAGCTGGATGACGGGGTCCTGATCGTGTCCCCGGCCCCGTCCTACCTGCATCAGCGCGTCGTTACTCGTCTCGCAACGGTTCTTGTCGCGGCTTGCCCGCCCGAGTTCGAGGTCTTGGTTGGGCCTGGCGTCAACATCAGCCGGTTCCAGCACCGGGTGCCGGACGTGGCGGTGGTGCGGGCTGACTCCCCGGAGACGGTGTTCCTGGAGCGGCCGCCCGCGCTGGCCGTGGAGGTGGCCTCGCCGCGGACCCGGCTGTATGACCGGAACCGGAAGAAGGACGTGTACGAGCAGTTCGGCATCGTCTCGTACTGGATCGTCGACCCGGATCCGGCCAAGCCGCAGCTGACCGTGTTCGAGCTGCGCGACGGCCGGTACCAGCAGGTGGCGCAGGTGGCGGGCGAGGAGGCGTTCCGGGCCGGGCGGCCGTTCCCGGTCACGGTCACTCCGTCCGCGCTGGTGCGGGGCGGTCGCTGAGCCCCTGGTCGTGCGACCGCGGCCGGGAAGGACCTGGGGCTTCGACGACGCGGCGCACTTCAGCAAGATCTTCAAGGCGGCCTACGGGGCGCCGCCGGGCCGGTACCGGCAGCGCTCCGCAGCCCGTTTTCACGCGCCCGGCGGGTCCGGAGGGGCCACCGGGTCAGGATCGGCCACACGGGACGCCTGCCGGTAGCAGCGGCGGCACCCCCAAAGATGAGGTCACGGTGCGATAAACATTCTGCGCCGCTGCCAACCCCGGTGTGATGATGTCCGGCAGTGCGTGCTCGTCCGCACTGGGCATACGTCCATCCTGCCCGCGCGGCTGGTCACACATGGCCCGATTGATGTACACCCATGCGCCGACGTCACTGGATGCTACCTTCCCGCGGCCGCACGGCTGGCCCTGCTCCTCGCCGCGTCGGCCGCGTGCCCGTGCCGCCTTCCTCGCGGTGCTGCTGGCGCTGGCCCTGCTCCCCGCCGTCACCGGGTCGGTCCCCGGCAGCCCGGCGGGGACGGCCCGGGCGGACGATGCGACCGTCCAGCTAAACAACATGCGCACCGGCTGGGACCCAAGCGAGACTGCGATGGGCCCGTCGGTGGTGCCGAGGTTCGTGCGGCGGTTCGCCACCGCGGTCAACGGGCAGGTGTATGCCCAGCCACTGGTGATCGACTCGACGCACACGGTCATCGTGGCCACCGAGAACGACCAGGTCTACGGGCTGAACGCGACCACCGGCGCGGTAAAGTGGCACACCTCGCTGGGCAAGCCGTACGACCTCGCGACGTCACCGTTTCCCGCGCTCCGGTCATGCCACGATCTGTACCCGAACATCGGCGTGACCGGCACCCCCGTGTATAACCCGAGCAACCGTCGCTTGTAC
>CAVUYA010000029.1:0-88114 GCA_963745575.1 uncultured Actinomycetota bacterium
TGATCCACAACGCGCCGGCGGGGCCGGTGAGCCAGGTTACCGAGAGCAAGATCGCGAAGAACGTGAACACGGCGAAGCCCAGGTTGTACATGCGCACCCGGCCGTAGATGTCGCCGACGCGCCCCAGGCTGACCACGAGCACCGAGGTCACCAGCATGAACCCGAGGAAGATCCACAGGAAGTAGGAGGTGTTGGACGGCACGAGCGGGTTGAGCTGGATGCCGCGGAACAGCGCCGGGAGCGAGATCAGCAGGATCGACTGGTTGATCGTGACCATCAAGATCCCGAGCGTCGTGTTCGACAGGGCGATCCACTTGTAGTGGACGCTCCCGGCGCCCTTCGCCGAGGGTGCCGCCTGCTCCTGCCCTGCCGCTCGCATGACTCTCCCCACTGCCGGTGACGACCTGCCTGCCGCCCACGACGATGGTAACGGACCTTAACGTCAACGTCAGGGTCGCGGGCCGTCGTTCATTTCGTGGCCACGCGGCGGTGCCTACGCGCCGGGCCCGAGCGGGGCCGGCGCTGCTGCCGGTATGCAGGTTCAGTGCGAGTCGCGGGATACCTGGTGGCCGCTGGCGCCGACCAGGAAGTCGAGGTCCGCGCCCCGGTCGGCCTGCAGCACGTGGTCGACGTACAGGCGCTCCCAGCCGCGGGCCGGGGCCGCGTAGCCGGCCACCGCGGCGCGCGGGCGGCTCCCGCCGCCGCAGCTCCTCCGGCGCGATGTCCACGTCGAGACGCCTCGCCGCGACGTCGAGCTCGATGACGTCGCCGGTCCGCACCAGGCCCAGCGGCCCCCCGGCCGCGGCCTCGGGCGCGACGTGCAGCACCACGGTGCCGTACGCGGTGCCGCTCATCCGGCCGTCGCAGATGCGCACCATGTCCCGCACCCCGCGTTCCAGCAGCTTGGCCGGCAGCGGCAGGTTCGCCACCTCGGGCATGCCCGGGTAGCCCTTCGGCCCGCAGCCGCGCAGCACGAGCACCGAGTCGGCGTCGACGTCGAGGCCGGGGTCGTCGATGCGCGCGTGGAAGTCCTCGATGCTGTCGAAGACGACCGCCCGGCCGCGGTGGCGCAGCAGTTCCGGGGACGCGGCCGCCGGCTTGATCACCGCGCCGGCCGGGGCGAGGTTGCCGCGCAGCACGGCGATGCCCGCGTCGGCCTGCAGCGGATCGCTGCGGGAACGGATGACCGTCTCGTCCCAGATCCGCGCGCCGTCGAGGTGATCGACCAGCGGCCGGCCGGTCACCGTGAGCGCGGCCGGGTCGAGCAGGTCGCGCACCTCGCGCAGGACCGCGAGCAGGCCGCCGGCCCGGTGGAAGTCCTCCATCAGGTACCGCCCGGCCGGCTGCAGGTCGACCAGCAGCGGCACGCCGGCCCCGACGGCGTCGAAGTCGTCGAGCGACAGCTCGATCCCGAGCCGGCCGGCGATCGCCAGCAGGTGCACGACGGCGTTGGTGGAGCCGCCGATGGCCGCCAGCGCGACGATCGCGTTCAGGAACGATCCCCGGCTCAGTTGCGCGGAAGGCCGCAGACCCCGATCCACCATGGTCACGGCGAGCCTGCCCGTGTCGTGGGCGGTCTCGAGCAGCCGGCTGTCCGGGGCCGGCGTTCCGGCGATGCCGGGGATCGTCGTCCCGAGCGCCTCGGCCATGCACGCCATGGTCGAGGCCGTGCCCATCGTGTTGCAGTGGCCCCGGCTGCGGATCATCGAGGACTCGGACGTGCAGGAAGTCCTGCTCGGTCAGGGTCCCCGCGCGGACCTCCTCGCTGAGCCGGAAGACGTCGGTCCCGCAGCCGAGGGCCACGCCCCGGAACGTGCCGGTCAGCATCGGCCCGCCGGGCACGACGACCGCGGGCAGGTCGACCGAGGCCGCGGCCATCAGCAGGGACGGGATCGTCTTGTCGCACCCGCCCAGCAGCACCACGCCGTCGATGGGGTTGGCCCGCAGCATCTCCTCGGTCGCCATCGCGGCCATGTTCCGCCACAGCATGGCGGTGGGGCGCACCAGCGTCTCGCCGAGCGACACCACGGGGAGGTTCATCGGGACGCCGCCCGCTTCCCAGACGCCCTGCTTGACGCTCTCGGCGACCTGGTCCAGGTGCAGGTTGCACGGCGCCAGGTCCGAGGCGGTGTTCGCGATCGCGATGTGCGGCCGCCCGTCAAAGGCGCGGGCGGGCAGGCCCCGGCGCATCCACGCGCGGTGGATGTAGGCGTTCCGGTGGCTCCCCGCGTACCACTGGGCGCTCCGGGACCCGGAGCTGCGTGGCTGGGAGTTGCGTGGCTGGGAGCTGGGCTGCTCTGGCATCGGCGCTCTTCCGCCTCTCTCGGCCCGCGATCTAGGATCTGGAAATGTCCCCACAACTTACTCGTGACCTGGCCTCCGGCCACGGCCGCGGCCGGGGTGAGCCGTCCCCGGGCGCGGCATGAGAGCGTTCGTCGTCACCGGCCCGGGCCGGTGCGAGGTCGCCGAGGTCGAGAACCCGAGGCCATCGCCGGGGCAGGTGGTCGTCGACGTCGAGCGGGCCGGCGTGTGCGGCACCGACGTCGAGTTCTTCACCGGCGAGATGGCTTATCTGCAGCAGGGCCACGCCGCGTACCCGTTGCGGCTTGGGCATGAGTGGTGCGGGACGGTCAGCGCGGTCGGTGACGACGTCGATCCGGGCTGGCTGGGCCGGCGCACTACCGGCGACACCATGCTGGGCTGCGGCACGTGCGCGCGCTGCCGGGACGGCCGGCACCACGTGTGCGAGGACCGCCGCGAGGTGGGCATCCGCGGCGGGTTCCCCGGCGCGCTGGCCGGGCAGGTGGCCGTGCCGGTCACCGCGCTGCATCCGCTGCCCGATGACGTCGACGAGGTGGCGGGGACGCTGGTCGAGCCGGGCGGCAGCGCCCTGCGCTCGGTCTGGGGCGCGGCGCTGCGGCCCGGTGAGCGGGTCCTGGTCTTCGGCCCCGGTACCATCGGCCTGCTGGCCGCGATGTTCGCGCTGGCGCACGGCGCGCAGGTACACGTCCTGGGCCTGGACCGGCGTTCGCTCGACTTCGCCTCCGAACTCGGCGTGCACGGCGCGTGGACGGCCGCTGACCTGCCGCGGCTGCCCTGGGACGCGGTCATTGACGCCTCCGGCTCACCGGACCTCCCGGCGGAGGCGCTCGAGAAGGTCGAGCCGGGCAAGCGGGTGGTGTACGTCGGCGTCGCCGGGCGCCCGAGCACCGTCGACACCCGGTCGATGGTGCTGAAGGACCTCACCGCCGTGGGCATCCTCGGCGCGTCCGCCGGCCTGGCTGCGACCATCGGGCTGTACGCGGCCGGATCGGTGGACCCGCGCCCGCTGGTGGCGGCCACCGTCGGCCTCGGCCAGGTGGGCGACGTGCTCGCCGGCTGGCGCCCGGCCGGATCCGGGCCCGGGCCCAAGGTTCACGTGGATCCCCGCGCCTGACCGGGGCCGCGGGTCATCTGCCGGGCCGTCGCGACCCGGAGCCGGTTTGGGCCGGGAGAGCGCGGGCAGGGTCAACACCTTCCAGGCCATGCCCGAGAAGAGAGGTGCTGACTTGCTTACGCTAACCGACCGGGCCGCGGAGACGATCCGCACCCTGATCTCGCAGCCGGGCATTCCCGCCGACACCGGGCTGCGCATGTCACTGCGGGACAGCGAGTCGGGCACGCTGACGCTGTCGCTCGAGCCCCCGCAGCCGGACGACGCCGTGATCGAGGACGGGGGCGCTCGCGTGTTCGTGCAGCGGGACGCCGCCCCGATGGTCGAGGACCGCGAACTCGACGCGCAGCTTGACGAGCAGGGCCGGGCGTCGTTCAAGCTCGGCGTCCAGTCCGGATAAGCCCCGCTGAGAAGGCCCCGCCGCGGGCAACCCCCGGCCCGCGGCGGGCCCGCCGGGACCCGGGCTGCGCCGAGCTCGCCCGCGGGCGCTGCCACAATGGGACGGTGCGAGACGGGGAGCGGGCTGCCCGGCAGTACGACGCCATGAGCGCCGAGTACGGTGCCCACAATGCTGCCGGCTCCTATAACGCCTATTACGAGCGCCCCGGAACCATCACGCTGCTGGGCGAGGTGACCGGGCGGCGGGTGCTGGAGGCCGGCTGCGGCCCGGGTGTCCTGACCGGCTGGCTCGTCGAGCATGGCGCGGACGTGACGGCCATGGACATCAGCCCCGAGATGGTCCGCCTGGCCCGGGACCGGGTCGGGGATCGGGCCCGCATCCTCACGGCGGATCTGGCCGGGCCGCTTACGTTCGCCGCGGACGGCGGCACGGACCTCGTCGTAGCGTCCCTGGTCTTGCACTACGTGGCCGACTGGGCCCCGGTCCTGGCCGAGTTCTACCGGGTCCTCGCGGCCGACGGCGCGGTGGTGTTCTCGACCCACCACCCGGCGATGGACTGGCAGCTGCACAGCCGCGAGGACTATTTCGCGGTCAAGCAGGTCACCGAGACCTGGGACAGCGGCGGGCGGTCGTTCGATGTCACGTTCTGGCGCCGGCCGCTCACGGCCATGGCTACGGCGATCGCCGACGCGGGCTTCGTGATCGACCGTCTGGCCGAGCCCGAGCCGGCGCCCGAGCTCCGCGAGCGTGACCCCGAGGCAGACCGGAAGATCCGGACCAGCCCGAGGTTCCTGTTCTTCCGCCTCACCAAGAGGACCAATGTCCCTACCTGGATCAGTATCTGATCGGTTGACTGACGGTGTGTTCGTCGGCGATGAAGTCCTGCTGGACGTCGGCTTCGCGGCCGCCCGGGCCGGGCTGGCGGACCTGACCCGGGACGGCTCGCTGCTGAGCGTTTCGGAGGATGCCTACGGCGAGGGGATCACCGGCCTGGTCCGGGTCGGCCCGCTGGGCTGCGCGCCGGGAATCTCCCGGCTGGTCGAGCTGCACGCCCGGGAACTGGCCGAAAGCGATCACACGGCCGGGCTGGCGCTGCGGTGGTCGGCGACCGGGCCCGGCGGCCGGCTGTTCCCGGCCCTGGACGCCGATCTCACGCTGAGGCCGGCCGGCGAGCACGCCACCGTGCTCGCGCTGGTCGGAGCCTACCGGCCGCCGCTGGGCGTCCTGGGAGCCGGGCTTGACCGGGCGATCTTGCACCGGGTGGCCGCCGCCACGATCCGGGCCTTCCTCCGCCGCGTGGCCGACGCCATCGTCCGCGCGGCGGTCAGGCCTGCTGGATGAGCACGAGCCGGTTGGCGTCCTGGTCGCGGAACGAGAACATGGGCGGCACTCCCGGCCAGCGCAGGATCTCCGGGTCGGCGTCCACGCCCCGGGCCAGCAGGGCGGCGTGGTCGGCATCGGCGTCCCCGGTGATCAGCCGGATGCCGGTATCCACGCCCGCCGGAGCCCCCTCGCGCGCGGGGACCAGCGCGATCGTGGTCGCCGCCCCCGGCGGCGCTACCTCGATCCAGCGCCCGCCGTCCCGGTAGGGAAGTCAGCGCGCTTGGCGAAGCCGAGCTTGCCGACGTAGAACTCGAGCGCGCGGTCCTGGTCGGTGACGGGCACGCCCACCGTCCGCAGGTCCGTGATCTGGGTTTTGGCCTCGTCCTTCATTTCCTGCCTCCGCGTGATGAGCTGGGCTGGCTCGGGTGATGAGCCGGGACCGGGTCAGCTGTTGTACATCAGCGATCCCGGGGTGGTGAGCAGCTCGCCGGTCTCCAGCCAGGTCTTCAGGCCGGACAGGATCATCGGCCAGCCGCCGTAGATTTCGGGGCTCGCGCCCTCGCGCAGCTGATCGTGGGTAAGGGTCAGCCGGCAGGAATCACCGACCGGCTCGATCTCCCAGGTGACCCTCGAGGTTCCCTCGCGCTTCGCGTCGTCGCTCCAGAGGGCGGTCATGGTCTGGACCAGCCTGCGGGGCGGGTCGGCCTCGAGGATCTCGCCCTCGGCCAGCAGCCCGGGGGCGCCGGGGTGGCTCATCTCGACGCGGGAGCCGGACGTCCATTCCGACGTGACCAGGCAGCCGAACTGGTACTTGCTCCTGATCTCGCGGTCGGTGATCGCCGCCCACAGGCGCTCGGGCGTGGTGCGGATGTAGATCTCGAAAATCTTCTCCATCGGGCTCTCCAGCGCGTGCTTGAGGTCGCTGAGCGCAGCCGCCCAGGGCTCGGCGTACTTGCTGACCCACCGGTCGTGGATCAGCCGGATCGGAACGGGGTTCAGGAAGTGGAGCTTCTCGCGGCCGCGCCGCCTGGTCACCACCAGGCCCGCCTCCTCGAGCTGCCGCAGGTGCTTCATCACGCCAAAACGCGTCATCGGGAAGCGCTCCTCGAGCGCGCTGAGCGTCTGCCCGTCCGCTCGGAACAGCTCGTCGAGCAGGCTTCGCCGGGTCGGATCGGCGAGGGCCTTGAACACCTCGTCCACGCGGCCCAAAATACGTGACCAATTGGTCACATGTCAATCCGGGGGCGCTGGACCGGGGCCCCGGGCATCAAGATCACGTTAACGGGGAATCCTGTCAGCGGTATGGACTGACAATGTCCCCGCAACGGATCAAGGCAGCAGTGGAGGTCGGCCGATGAGGTACGGAGGTATCGAGGCGGGCGGCACCAAGTGGGTCTGCGCGGTCGCCGACCTCCCGGGGGAGCTGCTCAAGACCGAGACGTTCCCCACGACGGCACCGCAGGAGACGGTGCGGCGGGCCATCCGGTTCTTCACCGAGAACGGCCCGGTCGGCGCCCTCGGGGTGGGCGCGTTCGGCCCGGTGGACATCCGCCCCGCCTCGCCCACGTGGGGAACGATCACCACGACGCCCAAGCCGGGCTGGGCGGACACCGACCTGGTGGCCGCGCTCCACTCCGGGCTCGAGGTGCCGATCGCGCTGGACACCGACGTGAACGCGGCCGCGCTCGGCGAGTGGCGGTGCGGCGCGGCGGCCGGGCTGGACACGTTCTGCTACCTCACGGTCGGCACCGGGATCGGCGGCGGCGCCGTGGCGGGCGGCCGCATCGTGCACGGCCTGCTGCACCCGGAGTTCGGGCACATGCGCATCCCGCACGACCGGGCGCGCGATCCCTTCGACGGGATCTGTCCCTACCACGGCGACTGCCTGGAGGGCCTGGCCTCGGGCGAGGCGATCCGGCAGCGCTGGGGTCAGCCGGGCCAGCAGCTATCCGGCCGCGAGCCCTGGGAGCTCGAAGCCGGGTACCTCGCTCTCGCCCTGGTCAACGTGATCTGCCTGCTGTCGCCGCAGCGGATCATCGTCGGGGGAGGCGTGGCCAGGCAGCCGGCCCTGCTGCCGCTGGTCCGCGGGCAGGTACGCGACCTGCTGGCCGGCTACCTGCGGGCCCCCGAGCTGACCGATCCCGGCGAGACCGACCGTTACATCGTCCCGCCGGGCCTCGCGGGCGGCTCGGGCGTCATCGGCGCGATCGAGCTGGCCCGGGACGTGGCCGGCTGACGGTGACGCGGCGGCGGGCCGGCGCGGGATCAGCCGGGCGCCGCGTCGGCCCAGCCGGTCACGAGCTGGTCGAGCACCCCGAGCGGGACGGCGCCGTTGCCGAGCACGGTCCCGTGGAAGGCCCGGATGTCGAACCGCGCACCGAGCCGGCGCTCGGCCTCCGCGCGCAGCCGCTGGATCTCGCGGCGGCCCACCATGTAGGCGAGGGCCTGGCCGGGCCAGCCGATGTAGCGGTCGATCTCGTTCCTGACGTTCGCCTGGGTGGTGGCCGTGTTGCGCCACATGAAGTCCATGGCCTGGGAGCGAGACCAGCCGTAGTGGTGCATGCCGGTGTCGACCACGAGCCGGCAGGCGCGCAGCGCGTCGAAGGACAGCATGCCCAGCCGCTGCAGGTCCGAGGTGTACAGGCCCATCTCGTCGGCCAGCCGCTCGCAGTACAGGCCCCAGCCTTCCACGTAGCCGCACACCTCGGCGTCCAGGAAGCGCCGGAACGCGGGCAGCGGCAGCGTCTGCGACGAGGCGATCTGCAGATGGTGCCCGGGGGTGCTCTCGTGGAAGGAGAGCGCCTCGTACTCGTAGACGTAGCGCTGCTGCGGCTCGGTGGTCAGCACGCAGTGGGCGCCGGGCCGCTTCCCGCCCGCGGCCGGGGGCCGGTAGTAGGCCAGCGGGGCGTTGCCCGCCTCGACCGGGTCGATCTCCTCGATGACGCACTCGGGGATGTCGAACCGCGGGAACCAGCGGTCGCGGGCCTCCTCGGCGCGCTGCAGGGCCGCCGTGACCGTGCGCACGATCTGCCCGGAGTCGGTGAACCGGAGCGACCGGTCCTCCCGCAGCCGGTCGTGGATCGCCGGGACGTCGGTGACCTGCAGCACCTGGCCGCCGAGCTCGGCCCACTCGTCCTGCAGCGCCGCGAGGACGTCGAGGCCGATCTGGTGGATCTCCTCCGGCGACAGCCCGGTGGTGGTCTGCTTGCGCACGGCCGCCTGGTAGCCCTCCGGGCCGCCGGGCACGAAGCGTATGCCGACCTGGTCGTCGGGGCGCGCGGCCGGCAGCAGCTCGTCCCGCAGGCAGGCCAGCAGCCGCCGCAGCGCGGGCCGGATCTGACTGTCGACGAGGCCGGCGGCCTCGCGGCGCACCTCCGTCTCGTCGACGTCGCCCGGCAGGCGCACGGTCACCATCGCGTCGGCGGTCAGGTCCCGGCCGATGTGGCCCTCGATCTGCTCGATGGCCTGGCGCGTCCCCACCGCGGTCGGTACCCGCCCGTCCGTCCGGGCTTGCCGGTACCGGGCGGTGACGGCGTCGAAGTACCCGTCGAGCCCGCGCAGCCGCCGCAGGTAGCCGTCGACTGCCGCGGCGTTGTCGAGCAGCGCCGCCGGAACGGACATGAACACCATGGCCTGGGGCGAGACATAGCCGCCCGCCGACGCGTTCGCCTCCCAGAGGCCGTGCTCGATGTCCGAGCGCGCCGCCCAGGCCAGGTGGGCCAGGACGGCGCGGTTGACCCGGCCCGCCTGATCCAGCAGGCCCGGGTCGATATGGCTCAGCCGCTCCTCGATCCGCGCGATCCGCTGCGCGTCACGCCCGGCGCCCTCGCGGCTGGGGTCCGGGACCAGGGCGTCAAAGCCCGGCGCGCCTACCTGCGTGGCGCCGAACGGGTCGGCCGTGTGCGCGACCTCGAAGAACTCCTCGCTGAGCTGGGCAAGTGCTGCTTGTGCCTGCTGAGACTGCGCTGTCTGGGCGGGTTCGGTCATGATCTGAACGTTATCCCTGCAGGTAGTTACGCATCGCCACCGAGGGACTACCCTCGCTCTTATGGCCCTGTCCGCGGTCCTGCACATCCCGAGCCCGCCGATCAACGGCTTCTACGTAGGGCCCTTGTTCGTCCACTTCTACGGCCTGATGTACGTCGTGGGGATCACGCTGGCCATCATCATCACCCGGCGGCGCTGGCGGGCCGTGGGCGGCGACGTCTCGCTGGTGACCGACGTGGCCACCTGGGCGGTCCCGGCGGGGATCATCGGCGGCCGGATCTACTTCGACATCACGACCCCGTTCGACATCACCCCGCACGCCTGGTACGGGCCGCTCGCGGTGTGGGATGGCGGGCTGGGCATCTGGGGCGGCATCGCGGCCGGGGCCGCCGTCGGGAATCTGGCGGGTGCGCCGGGCCGGGGCCGACTGGCGGCTGATGGCCGACGCGGTCGCCCCGGCGCTGCTGGTGGCCCAGGCGGTCGGGCGGATCGGGAACTACTTCAACCAGGAGCTTTTCGGCAAGCCGAGCACGCTGCCCTGGGCACTGGAGGTCTCCCCGGCCCACCGGCCGGCCGGGTACCTGGCGTTCGGCACGTTCCAGCCGTCGTTCCTGTACGAGCTGATCTTCGACCTGGCGCTGGCCGCGACGCTGGTCTGGCTCGGCCACCACCGCAACATCCGGCCGCCCGGGCTGTTCGCCCTGTACGTGGCCGGCTACTCGGCCTACCGCATCTTCGAGGAGACCATCAGGATCGACTCGTCCGCGCACTTCCTCGGGCTGCGGCTGAACTTCTTCGTCGCGCTCGTGGGCACGGCGGCCGGGCTCACCTGGTTCGTCTTCAGCCAGCGCCGCAGGCCGGTACCGCAGCCCGCGGGGCAGGCGCCGGAGGCCGCGGGGCAGGCGCCGGAACCTGCGGGACCAGCTCCGGCCGCGGCGAGCGGCGCCACCGAGCCGCAGTCAGCCACCGGTGTGGGGCACGACCAGCCCTGACTCGTAGGCCACGACCACCGCCTGCGTGCGGCCGCGCAGCCCCAGCTTGTTCAGCACCCGGCTGACGTGGGTCTTCACGGTCTCCTCGGTGACGACCAGCCGGGCCGCGATCTCCGGGTTGGACAGGCCCTCCGCGACCAGCTTGAGCACCTGGGTCTCGCGCGGGGTGAGCGTGGCGAGCATGACCGAGGGCGAGGTGGCAGCCCTGGGGCGCAGGCGGGTGAACTCGCCGATCAGCCGGCGGGTGACGGTCGGCGCGAGCAGCGCCTCACCGGCGGCGACCACGCGCACCGCGTCGAACAGCCGCTCCGCCGTGACGTCCTTGAGCAGGAAGCCGCTGGCCCCGGCGCACAACGCGTCGTAGACGTACTCGTCCAGGTCGAAGGTGGTCAGGATGAGGATCCGCGGGCCCGCCCGGCCCGGATTCGGCCAGCTGCCTCGTGGCCTCGATGCCGTCCATGTTCGGCATGCGCACGTCCATGAGCGCGACGTCGGGCCGCAGCTCGCGGGCGATCTTGACCGCCTCCACGCCGTCGCGGCCGTGCCGACGACCGTGAAGTCCGGCTGGGTGTCGAGCAGCGCGGCGAATCCGGTGCGCACCACCTCATGATCGTCGGCCACGATGATCCGGATCGGCTGGCTCATGCTGTGTCTCCCGCTCGTCGGCGCGGCGCCTGGAGGCGCCGCCTTCCTTCGTCGCTCGGTCGCAGGCTCCCTTGCTCCTCAGTCCAGGCGGCACCACGCCCCTCCGGGTCGCTCTTCGCTCGCCGGAAAACCACCGGCTCGCTCATGCCGCCGCCTCGGCCGCGGTCGGCAGCATGGCCTCGACCACGAACCCGCCGCCGCTGGCGGCGCCGGTGCGCAGCTTGCCGCCGACGGCCGCGGCGCGCTCGCGCATGCCGAGCAGCCCGTGACCGCCGGGCGGCGAGTGCGGGAGAGCCGAGGAGGTGGCCTGGCGGCGGGGGCCGGGCCCATTGTCCCGGACGCGCAGCCACAGCGCGTCCGCGGTGTAGTGCAACTCCACGTCGACGGCGGCGCCCTCCGCATGCCGCCGGGCATTGGTGAGCGCCTCCTGAACGATACGGTAGGCGGCGAGCTCGACCCCGGGATCGAGACTGGCCATGGGGCCGCGGACGATGAGGCGGATGCCCGACCCCGAGGCGTCCCTGGCTTCGTCGAGCAGTTCGCTGAGCTGCTTCAGGCCGGGCTGGGGGCGCCGGTCGCCGCCGGTGTCGGCCCGGGTGTCCTCGCGCAGCACGCCCAGCAGCCGCCGCATCTCGGTCAGCGCGGCCCGCGCGGTGTCGCCGATCGCGGACAGCCGCTGCGCTCCCGGCGGCGGGCATCCCGGGGGTGGTCAGCCGGGCCGTCTCCGCCTGCACGGCGATCATGGAAATGTGGTGGGCCACGACGTCGTGCAGCTCGCGGGAGACCCGGGCGCGTTCTCCCCGCACCGTGTGCTCGAGCAGGGAACCGGCGATGACCTCCCGGACGGCGCTGTGCTCCAGGGCCTCGCTGCGGGCTCGCCGGGCCGCCCCCGCCCACGCCGCGGCCGGGCCCAGCGCGGCCAGCAGCACGGTGAGGATCCGGTCCGCGGTGCCCGCGGGAGGGAGCAGCGCCAGCACCAGGTAGGGCAGCGCGAGGACCGCGGCCAGCAGCTGCGCGCCGCTGCGGCCGAGCCGGTACAGCGCGATCAGCTGGGCGATCAGGCCGGCCACCGTCACCGTGTGAAAGGCCGCAAGGGACAGCACGCACGCCGCGCCGACCGCTACCGCGGCCCCCGCCGGGTAGGACCACAGCAGCCCGAGCGGCAGCGTGCTGAACAACGCGAGCAGCACCAGCCCGGTCCCCTGCGCGAAGTCGAGCCCGCCCTGACCGGAGGGGAACGCGAGCGCCTGGGCCACGGCGAGCACGGCCAGCAGCACTCCGGCCACGGCGGGCGCGTGCGGGACGGCGGCGAGCCGCCGCACCAGGCCGGCCGGTCCGTCGTACCCGTCACCCGCTGGGTCCACGTAGCCATTGTCGTCGCTGGCCAGCGAGCGTGCGTCCCTCCGGGCGAGCATCTGCCGTCCCTCGCGCGAGGGATGCGCGGCGGCCGATGTCCCTCATCCCAGCGGTGGCGAAGACGGCTCGCCAGCGTGACGACGCTGCGCCCGGCCTTCCGTAGCGTGGCGGGCATGGATACGCGGGAAGCAACCATCGAAGTCAGCAGCCTGCACAAGCGCTTCGGGCCGGTCGTCGCGCTGGACGGGATGACCTTCACCGTCGCTCCGGGGCAGGTCACCGGGTTCGTCGGCCCCAACGGCGCCGGCAAGTCCACCACCATGCGGGTCATCCTGGGCCTGGACGCACCCGACGAAGGCCACGCGCTGATCGGCGGGCAGCGCTACCAGAGCCTGCGCCACCCGCTGAGCCACGTCGGGTCGCTGCTGGACGCGTCCGCGCTGCAGCCCGCCCGCAGTGCCCGCAACCACCTGCTGTGGCTGGCTCACTCCCAGGGCCTGGGCTGGCCGGGCGGGTGGACGAGGTGATCGAGCAGGCCGGGCTGGAGAAGGCGGCGCGGCGCAAGGCGGGCGGCTATTCGCTGGGCATGCGGCAGCGGCTGGGGATCGCCGCGGCCATGCTCGGCGACCCGCCGGTGCTGATGTTCGACGAGCCGTTCAACGGCATGGACCCCGAGGGCATCGTGTGGATGCGGGGGTTCCTGCGCTCGCTGGCCGAGCAGGGCCGGGCGGTGCTGGTGTCCAGCCACCTGATGAGCGAGCTGGAAGGCTCCGCCGACCACCTGGTGGTGGTCGGCCGGGGCAAGGTCATCGCGGACACCACGGTGGCCGAGCTGATCGCGGCCGCGTCCGGCGAACCGGGTCTCGCTGCGCACCACCGCGCAGGCGGACGCCATCGGCCACGCTGACTCGCGCGGGCGCCACCGTGGCGGCCAGTGACCGGGACACGCTCACCGTCTCCGGGCTCACTTCCGAGCGCGTCGTGGCCGTGCTGTCCGGCTCTGGCGTGCCGTTCTCGGAGATCTCCGCGCACCGCGCCACGCTCGAGGAGGCGTACATGGAACTCACCAGGGACGCGGTCGAGTACCGCGCTGCCGAGTCGGCCGCCGATGCCAGGGAAGTGGCACGATGAGCACTCCTGTGATCGCGCCGTACCGGTCGGAGCAGCGGCCCGGACGCGACGACTTCCCGCACCTGCTGCGGTCCGAGTGGACCAAGTTCCGGAGCGTGCGCGGCTGGGTGATCGCCACGATCGCCGCCGCGCTGCTGACCGTGCTGGCCGTGGCCGCGCTCGCGGCCACCGCCAACGGGACCGGGAACCCGGGGGCCCACCCGACGGTGGCCATCGGCCCGGGCGGTGAGGCGGTCACCGACAACTTCTACTTCGTGCACCAGCCGCTCACCGGTAACGGCAGCATCACCGTCCGGGTCACCTCGCTGACCGACACCGAGCAGCCCGGGCAGCCGCCCTTCGGCGTCACCCAGCCCTGGGCCAAGGCCGGGATCATCATCAAGGCCAGCACCAAGCCGGGATCGGCGTATGCCGCGGTCATGGCCACCCCCGGCCACGGGATACGGATGCAGTACGACTACACCACCGACGTGGCCGGCCTGTCCGGCACCCCGTCCGCGGCGTCGCCGCGCTGGCTGCGGCTGACCCGGTCCGGGGACACGATCACCGGCTACGACTCCGCCGACGGCACCCACTGGACGCAGATCGGTGCCGTCACCCTGGCCGGGCTGCCGTCGACCGTACAGGCCGGGCTCTTCGCGGCCTCGCCGCAATACGTGCAGGGCAGCCAGGGGTTCGCCAACAACTCCGGGCCCGGCGGTATCGACACCCGGGTCACCGCCACCTTCGACCACGTCAGCCTTACGGGCGGACGGTTCGGCGGTACCTGGACCGCTAGCCGCATAGGCTTCCCCACCGGTGCCGCCGTCGGGCCATCCAGCCACACGGTCAGCCCAGGAGGCGGGTCCCATTGCACCGCGTCAGGACCCCAGCAGCCCGGTCACTACCACGGCAAGTGCACTCCCGGCCAAGTATCAGGGGCGGGCAGCATCGTCGGCTCCGGCGGCACGTACACGGTGACCCAGAACGGCGGTGACATCGCGCCGTACGTGACCAACATCGACCCGCTCGGGACGGTCCTCAAGGCCTCGGCCGTCGGCCTGCTCGCGGTGATCGCCCTGGGCGCGCTGTTCATCACCGCCGAGTACCGGCGCGGCCTGATCCGCACCACGTTCGCGGCCAGCCCGCGCCGGGGCCGGGTGCTGGCCGCCAAGGCCATCGTGATCGGGTCGGTCACGTTCGCCGCCGGGCTGGTCGGGGCCGCGATCGCGCTGCCGATCGCCGAGCGCAAGCTGCATTCGGGCGGCTGGGTGTCGTCGGTGTTCCCGGTCTGGTCGCTGACCAGCGGGCACGGACTGCAGATCGTGGTGGGCACCGCGGGCCTGCTCGCGGTGGCGGCCATCCTCGCCCTGTCCGCGGGGGCCGTGCTGCGGCGCAGCGCCGGGGCCATCACCGCCGTGGTCGTGCTGCTGATCGTCCCGCTGATCCTCGGGGTCGTCCTGCCGCAAGGCCCCGCGAACTGGCTGCTGCGGCTCACCCCGGCCGCCGCATTCGGGCTCCAGCAGGGCACGCCGCAGTACCCGCAGGTCATGAACATCTGCGAGCCGTACAACGGCTGCTTCCCGCTGTCACCGTGGAACGGGTTCGCCGTGGCGTGCGTCTGGGCCGCGGCCGCGCTGGGCCTCGCCGTATACCTGCTGCGCCGGAGGGACGTATGACCACTGAGCCAAAGCGGCGCGACGGTGCCGACTCAGGAGCACGGTGAGCGAGCCAAAGGGCGCGGCGCCGACTGGACTGAGGAGCGAGGGAGCCTGCGACCGAGCGACGAGGGAAGGAGGCGCGGTGAAGGGGGAACGGGGAGGTGGGCGGGGCCCGGAGGCGAGCGAGCCGAAATAGTAAGCACAGCGGTGCACGCGGAGTGGACCAAGCTGCGGACGGTATCGAGCACCGGGTGGCTGCTGCTCACCGCGATCGTCCTGACCGTGGGCTTCAGCACGCTGGAGACCGTGGCGGTGAAGTGCCCGACCTCGTGCACCGACGACACCACCAAGATCAGCCTCACCGGGATCCTGGTCGGCCAGGCCGTCGTGGCCGTTCTGGCCGTACTGGTGATGACCGGCGAGTACAGCAGCGGCATGATCCGGATCACGCTCGCGGCCGTGCCCCGGCGGATGACCGCCCTGGCCGCCAAGGCGATCGTCCTCACCGGCGTGGTGCTCGTAACGGGGGCCATCGCGGTGGCGGGGTCGGTGCTGGCCGGCCGGTATATCCTGCCCGGCAACGGCTTCACCGGGGCTCACGGGTCGCTGGCGCTGTCGCTGGGCGCCGGCTCGACGCTGCGCGCCGCGGCCGGGTCGGTGCTGTACCTGGCCCTGGTCGCGCTGCTCAGCCTGGGCCTGGCCACCGCCCTGCGGGATTCCGGCGTGGCCATCACGGTCCTGCTCGGGCTGCTGTACATCGTGCCGCTGCTCACCGACCTGGGAGCCCTGGACTCGCACTGGGAGCGCCGGTTCCAGCAGTGGGGGCCGATGACCGCCGGGCTGGCCATCCAGGCCACCAGGAACATCAAGAGCCTGCCGATCGGGCCGTGGCCCGGCCTCGGCGTGCTGGCCTTGTGGGCCGCCGGGGCGCTGCTGGCCGGCGGGCTGCTGCTCCGCCTGCGCGACGCCTGAGCCGGGACCGCGGCCGCCGCCCTCGGGACGCGGCGGCCGCACGGACCCTGCTCCCCGCTCCCGCGGGCCCGCCCACCGGTCCCGGCCCTCGGGTGGCGCCGGTTCCCAGCCCCGCGGCCATCCGCCCCGTGCCATCGGCCGTCAACCGATATTTAACTTGACAGATAACTAACTCAACGGTTAAATAGTCGATGTGAACGGGCTCGACGCTACCTTTACCGCGCTGGCGGACCCGACCCGGCGGGCCATCGTGGGCCGCCTGGCGCAGGGGGACGCTACGGTGAACGAGCTCGCCGCGCCGTTCGACATGTCCCTGCCCGCGGTCTCCAAGCACCTCAAGGTGCTGGAGCGCAGCGGCCTGATCTCGCGGAGCCGGCGTGCCCAGTACCGGCCCTGCCATCTGGAGCGGGAGGCGCTGGACGTGGCGGCGGACTGGATCGAGGAGAACCGGCGGATCTGGGCCGAGCGGTTCGACAAGCTGGACCGGCACCTGCGCGACATCCAGCGGGGGGCCAGCCCGCATGAGGAGGATCACGGCCGATGACCGACCATACGCCGGACGCGGACGAGCTGATCTTCACCCGTGTCTTCGACGCGCCGAGGGACCTCGTGTTCCGGTGCATGATCGAGCCCGAGCACCTGACGCACTTCTGGGGCCCGGCCGGCGTCAGTGCGCCGCTGGACAAGATTTCGGTCGACGCGCGCCCCGGCGGCGTCTTCGAGAGCGTCATGGTCAACGACGCCGACGGCAGCGAGTACCGGCTGCGCGTGATCTATGACGAGGTCGCGGCGCCGGATCGGCTCGCGTGGACCGACGCGGACACCGGGATGAGGACCACCTCGACCTTCACCGAGCTCGGCGGCGGCCGCACCGAGGTCCGCATCCACCAGACGAGAGTGCCCGCGCCGTTCCGGACCCCGGAGGCACAGGCGGGCTTCGCGACGTCGCTCGACCGCTTCGCCGCATATCTCGGCACGCTATCCAGCCCTGAAGGGGGAACGGCATGAACACCGTCACGTCCGCGGACGGCACCGCGATCGTCTACGATATACAGGGCCAGGGGCCGGCCGTGATCGTGGTCGACGGCGCCATGAGCCTGCGCCAGTCCAAGGCGCAGCTGGCCGAGCTGCTCGCGACGAGCTTCACGGTGGTCAACTACGACCGCCGCGGCCGCGGGGACAGCGGGGACACCAGGCCCTACGGGGTCGCGCGTGAGGTCGAGGACATCGACGCGCTGATCGACGAGGTCGGCGGGACCGCGGGCCTGTTCGGGCACTCGTCGGGAGCCACCCTGGCGCTGGAGGCGGCCGCGCAGCTCGGCGGCAAGGTGGGCAAGCTCGCGCTGTACGAGCCGCCGCACACCGACGACCCCGCGGACCGCAAGCCGTGGGCGACGTACATCGCGCAGCTCACCGAGGCCCTGGCCGCAGGCCGGCCCGGGGACGCGGTGGCCTTGTTCATGAGGTTCGTCGGCATGCCCGACGAGCAGATCGCCGGGATGCGCCAGGCCCCGTTCTGGCCGGGCATGGAGGCCGTCGCGCCCACGCTGGCCTACGACCACACCGGCGTGCTGGGTCCCGACCGCGCGGTGCCCGCCGCCCGCGCCGCGGGCGTCCCCGCCCCGGCCCTGCTGATGTACGGCGACGCGAGCTTCCCGTTCATGCGCGAGACGGCCGAGAAGCTGACCCGGGCCATGCCCCACGCGCAGTTGCGCGTCCTGGCTGGCCAGACCCACGACGTGGACCAGGCCATCCTTGCCCCGGTCCTGGCCGAGTTCTTCGCCTGCTGACCGGCTCAGAACGAGGGCGGGGTGATGCAGGACAGCGCTAACAGCGGGCGCGGGCCGGTGTTGCAGAGCCGGTGCGGCAGGCTGGCCTGGAAGGTCGCGGCGTCGCCAGCCTGCATGTCGATGACGTCATCGCCGAGCTCGAGCTGGCCGAGCCCGGAGATGACGACCAGGCACTCCTCTCCCGGGTGGCTGACCGGCTCGGGCGCCGAGGCCTGACCGGGATCCATCGTGATCTCCATGACCTCCAGCTGACCCTGCAGCGACGGCGTCAGCAGCTCGTAGCGCGCCCCGGTCCGCGCCAGCCCCAGGGTCTTGCGCTCGCGGCGGCGGACCACGCTCGCCGCCGCGGTGTCGGCGGGCAGGAAGAACCGGAAGACCGGCACCCCGAGCGCGGCGGCGAGCCTGCGGAGCGTCATCACCGAGGGCTGGACGGCGCCCGACTCGATCTGGCTGATCGCCGCCGCGCTGATACCGACCTGCCGGGCGAGCGAGGCGATCGTCAGCCCGCGCTGCTCGCGCAGCGCGCGCAGCGCGCTCCCCGGATCGGCCGGGGCCTCGGCCTCGCCCTGGCCGGGATCCGGCGAGCCGGAGGCCGCGGTCAGCCGCGCCTTAGCCATAGATCGCCTTCTGGCCGACCTGCAGGCCCAGCAGCAGCATCGCGACCAGGACGCGCATGGCCTCCGGGTAGTCCTGCGTGGTGTACTCGACGGAACGCGGCGCGGTCAGCCGGACCCCCGGGATGAGCGCACAGGTGGCCGCGATCGTGGTGGAGTTCCACTCGATCCCGATCACGTAGGGCGGGTCGAGCCGGTAGGGGCGGAACCGGTCGCGGCCGGCCACGGCGCGCGCGGTGGCCTCCCGGATCCGCTCCTGCGCCACCTGCGGATGCAGGCAGTTGGCCGTGAACTTGTCGATCCCGTCCTTGACCGCGACCGTCTCCACGTCCCCGAGCACCCGCCTGGCCTCCTCGCAGACCGCGTCATCGCCGGCCACCAGCAGCACCGGGATCCCGAAGTGCCCGGCGTAGGCGGCGTTCAGCCTGGTCTCGCCGGTGGGCTCCCCGTTGAGGTAGACGTTCTGGATCTCCTTGCCGAGCAGGGTGTGGTTGAGTACCCCGCCCTCGGTCCCGGCGCACGAGTGGTAGCCGACGAAGGCCGCCCCGTCGTAGGAGGAGTCGAGGCCCTGGACCATGCACATGGACTTGTGGAAGCCCTTGATCGTGCGGGCCCGCGGGTCCAGCTGCTCCAGCAGCAGGTTGCGCATGATCCAGTGCGAGTCGTTCACCAGCACCTCGTCGGCCCCCGCGTCGTAGGCCCCGAGGATCGCGGCGTTCGCGTCACCGGTCATGAAGACCCGGCCCCGCTGGTAGTCGGCCCCGTCGGGCAGCACGTCCTCCGGGTCGGTGATCGCGGACGCGCCCTCCATGTCGACCGAGACGAAGACCTTCATTTTTCCTCCTTGTCCCGTCATGGGAGGCCGGGCACCTCAATATTGACCGGAAACAGGCATAGGTGTAGCTTACGCCCCATTAGCAGGACTTATGTGTTGAGGCAGGGAGTTGCCGTGTCGGACGCACAGCAGGTAGTAGCCGCCGAGTCCGGTTCGCAGCAGGAACTGGAGGCGCTGGGATACCGGCAGCAACTCAGGCGAACGGTCAACGCGCTCGGGCACCTGGCCCTGATCCTGTCCGACATCACGCCGACGGCTTCCCTGCTGGTCGTGGGGACGGCCGTGGTCGCCGTCGCGGGCACCGGCTCGGTCTGGGCCTATATCATCGGCTGCTTCGTCGCCCTGAACGTGGCGTTCTGCATGGGCGAGCTCGGCTCGATGTTCCCGCTCGCGGGCGGCCTGTTCTCGATCGTCACCCGGGTGCTCGGCCGGGCCAGCGGGTTCGTGGCCATGGTGGACTACATCGGCCAGGCCGTCTTCCTGCCCGCCAGCGTGGCCATCGGCATCGGCACCTACGTGCACGCGCTCAACGCCAGCATCCCGACCCGGCTCGCCTCGGGCTTCGGGATGATCCTGGTCACCCTGGTGTGCCTGATGAAGATCAAGTTCAACGCCTGGTTCACCGGGATCTGCCTGGCCCTCGAGCTGATCGTCGTGGGAGCGCTCGCGGTGGCCGGGTTCTCGCACTGGCAGCAGCCGTGGTCGATCCTCAGCCATCCCGTCGCCGCGAGCGGCACCAACGCGGTGTCGGCCATCGGCGTGAGCCTGATCATCACCGCGCTGGCCACGGCGCTGTTCTCGGTGAACGGGTATGACAGCGGGATCAACTTCGCCGAGGAGGTCCTGGGCTCGAGGGCGGAGGTCGGGCGGGCCGTGGTGACCGCCGCGGCCATCGGCATCTTCTTCGAGCTCATCCCGTTCATCGGGATCGTGTTCGGCGTCCACAACCTGCCGGCGTTCCTGCACTCCGCGACCCCGGTCACCTACGTGGGCGGGGAGGCGTTCGGCAACACGTTCATCACGATCGTCACCTACGGCGCGCTGATCGCGATCTTCAACGCGTCCGTGGCCATCACCTTGCAGTTCGCCCGGATCGTGTGGGCCAGCGGGCGCGACAAGGCCTGGCCCGAGCCGGTCAGCAGGTGGGTCACCAAGGTCGATTCCCGCCGCGGGGCCCCGTGGGTGGCCACGCTGATCGTCGGCGTGCTGGCGAGCATCCTGTGCTTCCAGTCCTCGCTGATCGCGGTGGTCACGTTCACCGCCGTGCTGATCGTGGTCCTGTACGGGATGATCGCGGTCTGCGCCCTGGTCAGCCGGGTCCGCCAGAAGCACCTGGAGCGGCCGTCGAAGATGCCGCTCTGGCCGGTGCCGCCGATCATCGCCCTGGTCGGCGTGGTGCTGGCCCTGACCAAGCAGAAGGGCTCTGACCTCTGGCTCTGCGCGGCCATCTTCGCGGCCGCCCTGGTGTATTACTTCCTGTTCGTCCGCCCCCGGCCGGGCAAGTACTGGACGGTTTCCGGGGCGGTGCCCGACCCGGGCGAGACGCCCCCGGCGCCTACCGAGGCCACCCCCCGGCCGTAGCCCGCTCCGGCCGGGCGGGCGAGCCTAGCCACGGCGAGCCGGGGCCTGCTGGCTCCCGGTACCGCCGGGGCGGTGCTGGGAGATCCACCTGTCGATCCGCTCCCACCACTCATACAGCCACTGCACCTGCGCCTGGCGATCTTCGGAGCGCGGCACCTCGCCGGCCGGCACGCGCCACCACGCGGCGTGCACGACCTGCTCCAGCGGCAGGCTGCGCCAGACGTCTCCCGCGGTGACGAGCTGGTCCAGGCCGGCGTGCGCCACGAAGATCACGTCGGCCTCGGGGCAGGCGGCGATGGCCGAGAGCACCCCGCCGGTCCGCGGCGGCAGGACGTTGGGCATCGCCCGCGCGCGGGGGGCCAGGTCGGGCAGGCCCGACCGGCTGAGCCGCCGGATGCCCCGCCGCCACCGTCGCGGCGTCCAGTTGCCGCCCTCCGGGAAGATCACCAGGGCGTCGCCCGGGCCTAGCCCCCGGGACAGCCGTTCTATCTGCTCGACGAAGCGCCCCTGGCCGGCCTGCCGCCGCCGGATGAACACGTTGGGCACGCGATGGGCCATGACGTCGAGGCCGGGATCAAGCTGCAGCGTGTCCTTCATGACCACGTGCGGTCGCCGCCCGTACCGGGTCAGCAGGTAGCGCACGAGCAGGAACGTATCGCCGGGCCCGGCGTGACGGCTGGCCACGATGACCGGCCGGTCCGAGGCGGCCGTGCGCCTCCCCGCGCAGCGTTCCGGCTCGTCGATCACCACCCGCAGCCCGAACAGCCGGACCGCGGCGCGGAACACCAGGTCGAGGTACCACCGCATGACCGCGTAGTGGGCCCGGCGGTACGGCTCGGTGTCGAGCTGGCCGCCAAATCCGCTCGCTATCCACAAGCCAAGGCTCATGAACAGCGCCGAGGACTCGGCGGACAGCCAGACAAGCGTGAAGAACAGCAGCCGAAAGGCCCGCATGCGGCCGAGCGTGCCGTGCCTGAGCAGGCTCAGCGCCAGGGTGAGCGGAGCGAGCAACGGGAACAGGAGCGCGACGGCCACCGCCATCACGACCGCGAGCGGCGCCAGCACCGGACGGCGCAGCAGCCTGGGTGGGAGCATCGCCTGTCCCTCCCGTCTTTGAGGCCGGCTCAGTGAACCTTTTCATCCTCCTCGGGTCGGCTCACACACTCTGAGCCCGAGGCCGGCGGTTGAAAAAAGGTTCAGTCCCCGGCCAGCTCGGCGAGGTAGCTGGCCGAGGCCTCGTACGCGCGCTCGATACTGTCGGCGACCCTAGTCTTGTCCCGGTACCGGAGCTGGGAAAGATCCGGCCCGTCCCGGGCCCCGCCGGCGGGCATGACGTGGACCCGGACGTTGTCCGGCAGCGCCGACATCTCCTCGTGGAACCGGTACCGGCGGGCGATCTCGAAGGCCACCAGCCCTACCTGCCAGGGGCCCCGGGGAACCGCCAGCGGGCGCTCGATCCGGCCCACGTGCAGGACGTAGACGGTGCTGGCCCCGAGGGCGACGGCCCGCCCAACCGGTATCGAGTGGACCAGCCCGCCGTCGAAGTAGTGCTCCCCGTCGACCTCCACGGGCGGTAGCAGCCCGGGTACGGCGCAGGAGGCCAGGATGGCGGGCACGATCGGGCCACTGCTGAACCAGCGCGGGCTGGCGCGCTCAATGCTGGCGGCCACGCAGTGGAACGGCAGCGCGAGATCGGCGAAGGTTTTCGCGGGAAGCTGATCGGCCAGCACCTGGCGCAGCGGCTTGATCGAGTGCAGGTGCGTGCCGGATCGGGCCAGCTGGACCGCGCGGCCCCACAGCGTCTCGCTGAAGGCCTGCCCCGGGGCATCGCCCTGCCACAGCCGGCCCAGCCGGGCCGCCGCACCCACGGGATCAGCGGCCACGAACGATCCGTTGATGGCCCCCACCGAGGTTCCGACCACCACATCGGGCCGGACGCGGCCTGCGACAGCGCCCGGAGCATGCCTATCTCGTGAGCGCCGAGCACGCCCCCGCCGCCGAGCACGAATGCCGTCTCCATCCGCCGGTCTCTACCCCCGGCCGGGCAAAACAGACCCGGCCGGCGGCAGATCTCACCCGCCCAGGGCGCGGCGGAAGTACCCGACGGTCGGCCCGAGGCCCTCATCCAGGGGCACGGTCGGCTCCCAGCCGAGCAGCTCGCGGGCCCGGGTGATGTCGGGGCGGCGCCGGACCGGGTCGTCGGCGGGCAGCGGATGGTGCTCGACGGGGCTGTGGCTGCCGGTCAGCGCCAGGACCCTCTTGGCCAGTTCCACCATGGTGAACTCGCCGGGATTGCCGAGGTTCACCGGGCCGGTGACCTCGGACGGGGAGTCCATCAGCCGGATCAGGCCCTCGACCATGTCGTCGACGTAGCAGAACGACCGGGTCTGCGACCCGTCGCCGAACACCGTCAGCGGCTCGCCTCGCAGGGCCTGGACGATGAAGCTCGACACCACCCGGCCGTCGTCGGGCAGCATGTTCGGCCCGTAGGTGTTGAAGATCCGCGCCACCTTCACCGGCAGCTGGTGCTGGCGGTAGTAGTCGAAGAACAGCGTCTCCGCGCAGCGCTTGCCCTCGTCGTAGCACGACCGCGGGCCGGTCGGGTTCACGTTGCCCCAGTAGGACTCGACCTGCGGGTGCACGGCCGGGTCGCCGTACACCTCCGAGGTCGAGGAGAGCAGGATCCGCGCGCCCAGCCGCTTGGCCAGCCCCAGCATGTTGATCGAGCCGTGCACGCAGGTCTTGGTGGTCTGCACCGGGTCCCGCTGGTAGTACACCGGCGAGGCCGGGCAGGCCAGGTGATAGATCTGGTCGACCTCGACATACAGCGGGAACGTCACGTCGTGGCGCATCAGCTCAAACCGGGGCTCGCTGAGCAGGTCGGCCACGTTGTGCCGGGAGCTGGAGTAGAAGTTGTCGGCCACCAGCACGTCGTGACCGGCCGCCAGCAGGCGCCGGCACAGGTGCGACCCGATGAACCCCGAACCTCCGGTCACCAGGATGCGCTGCGGCGCGTCAGCCGGCCTTTGCGAACCGCGCAGGCTCATGGGTATCCCTTTAACTGATCTTTAAGAGGACAGAGGCAGCCCTTTAAGAAGCCGTGCCCGGCCACGAGAAGCCATTACTCGAGGTCATGTCTTCGCGTGGCATTGCCCTGGCAGGCTACCGTAAGCTTCCGACCGTGAAGCTGTCGATCCTTATGCCGGTATACAACGAGCGCGCGACCTTGGCCTCCGCGGTGAAGGACGTACTTAACGTCAACTTTCCCTGTGAGTTCGAGCTGGTCGTTGTCGATGACGGCAGCACGGACGGCACCCGGGACCTGTACCCGTCCCTGACGGACGACCCGCGGGTGAAGATCATCCTGCACGAGCGCAACCGGGGCAAGGGGGCCGCGGTGCGGACAGCGGCGGCGGCGGCCACCGGCGATTACGTGATCATGTGTGACGCGGACCTGGAGTACTCGCCGTCGGAGATCCCCTCGCTGCTGGCGCCGGTGCTGGCCGGGGACGCCGAGGTGGTGTACGGCACCCGGACGTTCGGCAGCCACAACGCGTACTCCTACGCCTACGTGCTGGGCAACAAGGGCGTCACGACCTTCGCCAACGTGCTATTCAACTGCTACATCAGCGACCTGGAGACGTGCTTCAAGCTGATGCCGGCCACGCTGTACCAGAAGCTGGACGTCCGCCAGACCGGGTTCGGCATGGAGGCCGAGGTAACCGGGAAGCTGCTGCGGCGCGGTTTCCGGCCGTACGAGGTGCCGATCAGCTACAAGGCGCGCAGCCGCGAGGCCGGGAAGAAGCTCACCTGGCGCGACGGCGCGGAAGCGCTGTGGATCCTGCTCCGGCAGCGATTGGCGCAGAAGCCGAATTCCTGATCGCGGGCGGCCCGCGACCAGCGTTCCATCCCGGGCTAAAATCGCCAGCCCTTGCGCACCGCCAGCCACGACAGGGCCAGGAACACCGGCAGGCTGAGCCCGATCAGCAGCGCGCAGCCGGTGAATGCGCTCCGCACGAAATTACCGGCCACCGGGGCCACGAGGTAGTAATAGAGAATGATGATGATCATGAGGAACAGGTAGCCGCCCACGGCCGTGGCCAGGTAATGGGCGATCAGCCGGGGCCATCCCGGTTTCAGCCGGGCGTCCACGCGCAGGCGGTGCCGGGCCCGGCCGGCCAGTCCCGGCCGGGCGGCCAGGCCCCGGTCGTCCGCGACCTGGGCCGCGGACTCCGGGCGCCGGGCTAGGCGTAGGCCCGCGGCGAGCGACCCCATGATCAGCGCATAGCCGATGATCATCGGCACGAGATCCTGCCGGATCAGCAACGACGACGACATGCCAGGCCGCCTCGCGTCCCTCAGGCCCGGAGCAGGAAGTGCCAGCCCCGGACGAACAGATGCCAGCCGAACCACAGCCAGAGCGCAAACAGCGCGTACCGCCCGAACGGGTAGCGCTGGATGACCCGGAACGTGGCGCTGAGCGTCGGCACGCCGCTGATATGGCTCAGCGCCAGGCCCTCCCATGCGAACAAGGCGCCGAACAGCAGCGCCCAGACGAGATATCCGATCACCGGATGCTGTGCCACACCGACCTCCTCGGGACCGCGACTGAGTCTGGTTTATCACCGCGGGCGCGCCGTCACCTCGCTCCTATCGGCAGCGGCGTTTTCTGGACCGGCCCCCGGCGGTTCGTTACGGTTGGATCGCTTGCCCGGCCCGAGCGAAGGGATGGCCATGTGGAACTCGTTCAGTACTGACGCCAGGCTCGGCATCACCGCAGAGGTGATTGCCTATTCCGGCGGCAACGGGGACGAGATTCACGCCTACGTGACCAGGCCGGCCAGCGACGACCCCGTTCCCGGGATCGTGGCCGTGCACCACATGCCGGGCTGGGACGAGTTCTACCGCGAGTTCTCTGAGCGGCTGGCGCGCCACGGGTACTGCGTGATCTGCCCGGACCTGTACTGCCGCTTCGGCCACGGCACCCCCGATGACATCGCGGCCCGGGTCCGCTCCCAGGGAGGGGTGCGCGACGACAGCGTGGTGGCCGACGGCGAGGCCGCGGCCGTCTGGCTGAGGGCCCAGCCCGGGAGCAACGGCAAGGTGGGCGTCATCGGCACCTGCTCGGGCGGCCGTCACGCGCTGCTGACCGCGTCCCGGGCAGGCGGCTTCGACGCCGTCGCCGACCTGTGGGGCGGCGGCGTGGTCATGGCCAAGGAGGACCTGTCCGAGGCCCGCCCGGTGGCGCCGATCGACTACACCGCCGGCCTGACGGCACCGCTGCTCGGGCTGTTCGGCAACGACGACACGCATCCCACGCCCGAGCAGGTCAACCTGCACGAGGAGGAGCTGAGGCGGCGCGGCAAGGAGTACGAGTTCTACCGTTACGACGGCGCCGGCCACGGCTTCTTCTACTACCACACCCCGATGTACCGGCCCGAGGCGGCGATGGACGGCTGGGCCAAGGTCTTCGGCTTCTTCGGCCAGCACCTGGCCGGGTAGCGGCCGCCGGCCGCGCCTCGAGGCCGGCCCGGAACGTCAGCGTTCGGTGACCGCGGCGTGGCCTGGCGGCGCGCGGCTCCCGGCGGCGGGCTAGCGCGCCGGCTCGCCGGCGATGCCGCGCAGGATCGTCTCCGCGCCCGCCGGCCGGTCGGGGGAGTCGCTGCCCCGGGGCGAGGACCTCGTAAAGATCCACTGGGGAACGTGACGAAGAGCGTGACCGCGTGTGCAACGTCGTTCGGGATCGATCGGCCGATCGTGATCGTCTTGCTGTTGGTCGCGTTCTTCTCCGCCATCCGCGCGGTCCGGGAAGCCGGTCCTGGACAGCCTGCTGCTCGCCGCGATGCTGCCTGGTCGCGGCCGAGCATCGCGTGGGACGGCCGGACCCCGGGCGGCGCTCCCGCGAGGCGGCGCGCCGGCCGCGCCTCCCGGCGCGCGGTCGATGCGCAGCCGGGGTTGTCGGCGACGGTGCTCGTCCCGGCCGCCGGCATCTGCGGCGCGGCCTGCATGACGGAGCCGACGTAGGCGAGCAGGGCGTGCGCGAGCAGGTCCTCCTTGTCCTCGAAGTAGTTGTAGAGCACGCCGTCGGCGACCCGGGCCTCGCGGGCGATGTCGCGGACGGCCAGCCCGGCGCTGCCTCGCTCGCCGATCAGCCGCGCGGCGGTCTCGATCAGGTACTGGCGCAGGCCCGGGCCGTCGCCGTCGCGCAGGACGGCGGGTTTCCTAGGTGACATCGCGCCCGGTGCGCGCTGCCCGACAGCACCATCGCGCCGACCAGTGCGCAGCAACCGGGCGCTCCGGATGGCCCCGCAGCGGCTGGCGTTCGGCCGCCGCCGCCGCCCTGGCCTGGGCGGCGGTCGGCATCGGGTACGCGGTGGTGGTGGGGTCCTTCACCCGGTTCTCCTGGCCCGCGACCATGGCGGTGGTCGGCCTGGCCACGCTGGCGATCGTCATCGGGTGGCAGGGACCGGTGCATCCCCGGCCTGGCCCGGGCCCGCTGCCGAAGCCGGGACTGGCGCTGTGGGGCGGGGTGCTGCACGGCCGGCGGCCTGCGTCTGGGAACTCCTCGGCCCTGGCCCAGCATGACCCAGCCTGGACGACACGTCCTGGGCCCACCCGACCCTCAGCGCGCTGACCGACCCCGTGCTGGCCAGCCACCCCGGCCGCAGCCTGGCGCTGGCCGTCTGGCTGCTGATCGGCGGATACCTGGTGCGGCGATGACCAGCCACGACATCACCGTGAGCGGCTACCTGGCCGTCGTGCTCGCCGGCGTGAATAAATAAACCGGTTTATCCTGGAGGTAGCCGCCAGCCGGACCGAGGCTCCGGTGCCGTCGCTGGGCGATGTCCTACCCGGATCATGCGCACGCGTACTGGCCGGGTGGGCGTGCTGGGCGTGGCTCGGGCTGCACTTCGTTCTCCCAGTTACCCGGGACCCCCTGCGGCCCCGTCGCGATCGGGCGCGAGCGGCGGCGGCGGCGGGCGGAGCAGGCACCAGATCGCGGCCTGGACCGGGGAACCAGGTTGCGGCCATGCTGGCCAGATGAGCGCTGAGCCGCGGCCACGACGGTGCGTGGTGATCGGCGCCGGGGTGCTGGGCGTCTGCGTGGCGGCCCGCCTGGCCGAGGCGGGCATCGGGGTGACGCTCCTGGAACGGGACCGGCCCGGCCGCGCCGCCACCGGGTCGAGCTTTGCCTGGCTGAACGCCAACGACAAGGCGCCCCGGGCCTACCACGACCTCAACCACGCCGGGATGCGGGCCTGGGCCGGGCTGGCGGCGCGCCTGGACGGCGCGGCGTGGTACCGGCCGGCCGGAAACCTCGAGTGGGCGCAGGGCGCGCCCGGGCGTGCGCACCTCACCGCGCGAGTGCGCCGGCTCACCGAGTGGGGGTACCCGGCGCGCCTGATCGACGCCGCGGAGGCGGCCGAGCTGGAACCGTCGCTCCGGCTGCCGCACCCGGCCCCCGACGTCGCGTGGTTTCCTGACGAGGGCTACCTGCTCACCGAGCCGCTGGTCAGCCACATGGCGGAGGTCGCGGCCCGGCACGGGGCCACGGTGCTGACCGGCGAGCCCGGGCGCGTGGTCGGCCTGGACGCAGGTGAGGCGGAAAGGGGGAGGCGGGCGGGAACTGGGGCGGTGCGGGCGGTGCGGACCGCCGGCGGCCAGGTGATACCGGCGGACGTGGTCGTGTGCTGCGCGGGGCGCTGGGTGCCCGAGCTGGCCGCGCTGGCCGGCGCCGCGGGCCCGGTGCCGCTGGTCCCGTGGGCCGAGCCCGGCGCGACCGCGCCGGGGCTGGTGGTGCAGGCCGGGCCGGTGACGCCGCCGGGCCGCAGCGGATGGTGCACGCGCCCGGCGTCTACCTGCGGCCTCATCCCGGCGGGCTGGTCCACCTGGAAGCGCCCGACGCGGCGGTGGACCTGAACACGCCCGAGGCGGACCTGCGGCGCTGGGCCGAAGAGCTGCTGCGCCGCGCGCGCCGCGTGGTCCGCGGGCTGCAGGACGCCGGCGTGACCGGCTACCGGGTGTGCGTGCGCCCGATGCCCGCCGACGGCCGCTCCATCGTGGGCCCGCTGCCCGGCGCGAGGGGCCTGTACGTCGCGGTCACGCACAGCGGCGTGACCCTGGCCGCGCACCTGTCCCGGCTCATCGCCGCCGAGCTCGTCACCGGCGCGGCGCCCGCCGAGCTCGCGCCGTACCGGCCCGGACCGCTTCGCCGCGGTCACGCCCGTGCCGGAGTCCGGCCGCGCCTGGCCGCTGACCGCCCGGCCTGGCCCGGAATCCGCATACCTGGACACCTGCCGCTGCCTGGTGTACGTCTCGGATAACTCTTCAGGGTATTCTGCGGGGCACAAGGGGGATAAATCATGATATCATGGTCATCTGCCCGCGCGCCCATCCGCCGTCTGGCGGCCGGTCTTGCCGCGGCCGCCCTGCTCCCGGGGCTCGCCGCGCTGCTGCCCGCGGCGAGCAGCAGCGCCTCGCCGCCGGCGGCCCGCCCTGGCCCGGGGGATGGCTGGGTGGCCTCCTGGGCGGCGAGCCCCATGGCCGGCACGTCCCCCAGGCCCGCCGGGCCACGCGCCGGGTTTGCCGACCAGACCGTGCGCAACATCATCTACACCAGCGTGGGCGGCGACGAGCTGCGCGTGCAGGTGACTAATACCTTCGGCAATGCCCCGCTGACGGTCGGTGCGGTCAGCGTGGGCGTAGTCCTCGACGGCGCGCAACTGGTGCCCGGGACGACCCGGCCCGTGACGTTCCACGGGGCAGCGTCGGTGACGATCCCGGCGGGCGCCGAGGCGCTGAGCGACCCGCTGGCCATGACGGTGCGGCCGCTCCAGGAACTGGCCGTCAGCCTGTACCTGCCGGCCGCCACCGGCCCGGCCACCAACCACTCCGATGCCCAGCAGACCGGCTACGTGGCTTCCGGTGATCACGCCGGCGACCCGGCCGCCGCCGCTTACCCGACGACCGACTGGTCCTGGTTCTTCCTCGACGGCCTGGACGTGCACGACCCGGCCGCGCCCGGCACGGTCGTCGCCTTCGGCGACTCGATCACCGACGGCGCCCGGTCCCGGACCGGCGCCAACGCCCGCTGGCCCAACGACTTGGCCCGCCGCCTGATCGCGGCGTTCGGCGGCCGGGCGCCGGCCGTGGTGGACGAGGGCATCAGCGGTAACCGCGTGCTCAACAACTCCGCCTGCTTCGGCGTCAGCGCCCTGGCTCGCTTCGAGCGCGACGCGCTGTCCCAGCCGGGCGTGAAAGACGTGATCCTGCTCGAGGGGATCAACGACATCGGCCTGTCCGGGGAGGCGGATGGCGGCTGCTTCGCGCCCAACAACCCCGGCGTGTCGGCGGTGCAGATCGAGGCCGGCTACCAGGAACTGATCAACATGGCCCACGCCCGCGGAGTCAAGATCTTCGCCGGGACGCTCACGCCGTTCCTGGGCTCCGCCGCCATCTGCCGCGGCAACTACGGCACCGCGTACGGCGAGGCCCTGCGCGAGGCGGTCAACACCTGGATCCGGGCCAGTCACGCCTTCGACGGGGTCATCGACTTCTCGCGGGTCACCCGGGATCCCCGGGCTCCGCGGTACCTCAGCCCGGCCTACAACAGCGGCGATAGCCTGCATCCCAACGACCTCGGCTACGAGGCGATGGCCGACGCGATCCCGTTGCGTCTCGTCAGATAAGGGGAGGAACCCGGTGGCTGCCAAATCCAAGATCTCACTGCTCGACCTGGGCCGCCTGGACGTCGACGACGGCTGGTTCATCCGCGGCTGCACCTCCGCCCTCCAGTCCAACCCGCATCCGGCCTTCGAGCGCCGCCGGGTCGCCGTGGTCGCGGCGGTGGTCGAGCACCCGCAGGCCGGACCGGTCCTGTTCGACACCGGCTGCGCCGAGAACGCCGAGGAAGAATGGCCCGCCCCCGCGTGGGAGGCGTTCCCTCGTAACGTCTACCGCGACGAGCACTGCCTCGACCGCGCGCTGGAGGCGGCCGGGTACGGCATCGACGACATCCGCGCGGTCGTCATGGGGCACCTGCACCTCGATCACGCCGGCGGCCTGGAGAAGTTCGCGGGCAAGGACACCCCGATCTACGCTCACGAGCTGGAGATCAAGCAGCACTACTACGCCGTGGCCACCAAGGAGGACATCGGCGCCTACCTGCCCGGGGACCTGAACTGGCAGCTGAACTGGCAGCCGCTGCACCGCGAGGAGACCGAGCTGTTCGACGGGCTCATCGTGCGGCACATGCCGGGCCACACCCCGGGCCTGCTGACCATGCAGGTCGAGACCCAGAACTCCGGGGTGTTCATGCTCAACTCCGATCTGTACCACGTGCGGGACGTGTTCGAGCAGAACCTGACGCAGGGCTGGCTGGGCCGCGACTCGGCTGCCTGGCACCGCTCGGACCGGTGGATGCGGCAGCTGCAGCGCCGGTACAACGCCACGATGGTCTACGGTCACGACGCGTCGGTGCTGGAAGAGCTGAGGGAGAAGGCCAAGGCGTTCGACTGAAGTCACGGGCCGGGATCCCGGTTACGGGTCCAGATCCCACAGCAGCCGGTAGTACCGGGTCCGGCCCGGGTCGGGCCCGACCCCGTAGGCGTCCAGCAGGGGGCGTTCCCAGCCGGGGCCGTAGTTCCACCCGGCGCTCCAGGTGGCGACGGCCAGGTCCGCCCACCGGTCCGCGACGCCGAGCTCACCCAGGTCGACGTGGCCCGACCACCGGCCGTCCTCGGCGATCAGCGTGTTGGGCGCGCAGGCGTCGCCGTGGCAGACGACCAGCCGGTCGGCCGGCGGGATGTCGGCGAGCAGGTCGAGCGCCCGGGCGGTCCCGAGCGGCCGGTGCTCCTCGTGCCATCCGGCCGGGTCGATGCGGCCCTGCGCGGCCCGGCGGCGGGCGTCGGCCAGCCGGTCGGCGGCCATCCAGGAGAACGGGCAGTCCCGCACCGGCAGCGCCTCGTGCATCGCGCGCAGCCCCTCGCCGATGGCCGCCACCGCGGCGGCCGGGTCGGCCTGCCACCGCGGCATGACCGCGCTCTGCCCGGGCAGCGCGGACGTGACCAGCCACGACCCGGTCTCGTCGGCGCCCTGGCCGATAACCCGGGGCACCCGGGTGAAGGTCCCCGCCCAGGCCATGCGGGCGGCCTCATCGGCCAGGCTGATCCCGCTCTCCGCCGGGGTCCACTTGACGAAGCACCGGTCAGCGCCACCCGAGCCCACCTCGAAGGTGCGCCCGCCCAGCGTGTTCTCCCACACCTCGCGAGCGGGCCGGCCCGCGGCCACGGCCGCGACCGGCGCGGGCACCGGCTTGTCGCTCATCGCCGGAGATCATCTCACCCGCCCCGGACGCCCGGCGAGGCGTTTCCGCCGGGGAGCGGACCCGTCAGCCGTGCAGCAGCGGCTTGCCCAGCGGCAGCGCCTTGCCGCCGGTGGCTACCGAGGCCGCGTCGAAGAACAGGTACACCCCGATCGCGGCGAACACCAGCACGACGTATCCGGCGGTCTTCAGCAGGCCGCTCGACGGCACGCCGAGCGGTGAGGCGTTGGCGAAGGCGATGTACAGCAGCAACAGGGCCAGGTCGACGAGCACGAACACGGCCGTGAAGGCCACCGGCAGCCGCAGCGTGGCCAGGGTGAGCATCACGATGACGATCAGCCAGGTAAGCAGGAACAGCTTCACGGTGGCGAGTACCGCGGCGACGGTGATGGCGAACCAGTTGTGGTCGAGGCCGAGCACCAGCACCCCGTAACTCAGCCAGAACGTGCCGAAGATCCCGAAGACGCTCGCCACGGCGCTCTGGCCGACGGCCGCGGCCCAGATCGCCGCCAGCAGCAGGCCCAGGGCCGTGGCCGCCAGGATGATGGCCAGAGGGGCGCCCAGGACGCCGGCCGGCACCACGCCGGCCAGCCCCAGGCCGAGCGCTATCGAGCCTGCGATGAAGGTGGGCAGACCGAGTATGGCCGGGTTGCCGGCCATCGGTCCGGTCACGGCCACCTCGGCCACCACCACTTCCTCGGTCTGGACCTCGGGCTGGGGGGTACCGTCGGCGTTTGCGTCGAGCGCGGTCATCACTGCCCCTCTCGTCGGAAGGAGCCACAACAGGATGTGGGCCTGTCGTGTTGATACCTCCGCGAGCGGCTGGCGGCGATCTCAGTTTGAGCCGCGCCGGTCACTATGAACCCTTTTCATCCTCCTCATGGCTGTCCAAATAATTGAGCCCGAGGTCGGCGGATGAAAAGGTTCACTCCGCAGGTTATCCGGTTGGGGTGACGATGCCGTATTCGTGGATCTTGCGGTAGATCGTCGCCCGGGACATCCCGAGCGACGCGGCGGCCTTGACCTTGTTGCCGCCCGAGTCCAGCAGGCTCTGCACGATCGCGTCGCGCTCCATCGACTCCAGCGGGCTGAGCAGCCGCCGGCTGACCGTCCAGCATTCGGGCGGCAGGTCGGCCGAGCGGATGATCCCGGTCCGCCGGTGCTGCGCGATGCGCTTGAGCACCTGCCACAGCTGCTCGGTGTTGCCGGGCCAGCTCGACCGCAGCAGGATCTGCATCGCCTCGGGCGAGCAGGTGAGCCGGGCCCGCTGGCTGAGCTTGGCCAGCAGGAACGGGACCAGGTCGTGCAGGTCCTCGACGTGATGCCGGAGCGGGGGAAGCTCCACGGTCTTCGGGAAATGCCGCAGCAGCTCGGCCAGGTCGCCGCGGGCCGGGCCGTTGCCCAGGGTGACCGCCACCCACAGCGTGTCCGCCTGCCCCGGGCCCCGGATTTCCTGCAAGGCGGCCGACAGCACGTGCAGCCGCCGCGGGCCCAGCCGGTCAACGTGCCGGATGACCAGGCACCCGTCGCCGTCGAGCAGCTCACGGCGCGCCGTCGTCTGCCAGTCCTGGTCGGCGGCGTCGGCGGCGTCCAGCACGTGGAACCGGCCGGCCGGGTTGCGCCGCTGGTGCACGGCCCGGAGCGCGGCCAGCTTGCCCACCCCGGGCTCGCCCTCCAGGGCGAGCCACTCGCCGGACTCGTAGACCTCCTCCACCTGGTGGCAGCCGCGCAGCCACAGCGGCCCGGAACCGACCAGGCCGGGCAGGATCATCCGGGTCCGCGGCCCGGCCTGGGCCGCCGAGCCGGGCGCCGGACTCGACCAGCTTCACGTGCACCACGCCGCCGGCCAGCCGGTCGTCGCCGCGCAGCGGCCGGCAGTACATCCGGGCCCGGGCGCCGGTGGGCAGCTCGATCTCCACCGCGGCGGAGTGGCGGCTGGCCAGCGTCTCGGTGGCCTGCCCGAGCAGCACCACCTGGTCTCCGGGATCGAGCGCCTGCCGGGCGAAGTCGTTCATCATCACCACGTCGTGGTTGAGCGCCACGACGATCCCGGCGCTGTGCCGGCACGCCCGCAGGTACTCCTGCAGCAGCTCGAACTCCCGCGCGTTGCTGTCGGTGAGCAGGGCCTGGGTGATCTGGTCGGCCGTGGTCTTGGCCAGCGTGACCAGCAGCGGGTCGGCGTCCTTGCGCCAGCAGGTCAGGTCCACGGCGCCGAGCGTCTTGCCGGAGATCGGGTGCCGGATCGGCACGCCGGCGCAGGCCAGGTTCTCCAGGTTCTCCGCGTAGTGCTCGTGGCCGAACACGTGCATGGGCCGGCCGCCTTCCAGCGCCGTGCCGATGCCGTTGGTCCCGACCGACGCCTCGGAGTAGCTGAAGCCCGGCGCCAGCTTGACGCCGTCGAGGTGCCGGTCGAGGTCGTAGTCGGCCCGCAGCCGGGTGAGCACCACCCCGGCGGCGTCGGTGAGGATGACGCTGATCGGCTGGCCCTCCAGGTGCTCGCGCAGGTTCCTGAGCACCGGCAGGGCGCTGCGGGTCAGCGGGGTGTCCAGGTCAGGGTCGCCGGTATAGGCCAGGTCGATGCGGTCGGCGGCGACGTTCCACCGCCGGGAGCGCCACCACGACGCCAGGATCGTGTCGCGCACCTGGCCCGGGTCGACCGCTTCCGTGGTGAGGAAGCGCTCGCGCGTCTGAGCCAGCCCAGCGCCGTCGGTCAAGGCTGGGCGGCGCGCTGCTGGGGGCGTCATGCCCTCTCCCTGCCTCCCCGGAATCCTGTCGCGGGTGGCGGGTTCATCCCGCGGGTGGCGTCCAGGGCCTGAAGTCGTACCTACAACGTAACCGCGCTGTAACACGCACATGTCTCAAGTTGAGACCGCCGGTTCCGGGGCGGCGCTACTTGGCTGTCCCAAAGGGAGGTACCCCATGGACCGACCGGGTGAACCGCAGCCCGAGACCTATAACCCGTGGAGCATCGTCAACCTGGTATTCCACCACCTGGCCGACCAGGGCCTGCACCCGGTCCTGGGCGACCGGGGCGATCCCGGCGCCCCCGCCGCGGAACTGCTCCGGGCGATGGGCATCCAGCCGGCCGCGGAGGGAAATCTCAGGATTTCCCAGGACGTCCGGGACCATCTCGCCGAGATCCGGACCGCGATGTTCGGCGACAGCTGAGCCCGCCGACCACGACCGCGCCGGGCCTGGTGAGCGGGGCTGTCTCATGATGAGAACCCATAACGGTCCGGCGCGGGGTGTGATGCAGGTCACCAGCACATTCAGGGGCTCGTACGTCCGCGGGCGAGGTCAGGGCGCCGTCGCCGGCGGACACGATCACGGAGGCAGACAGGCTGTCTCGGTCGGCCCGAGTGAAGGAAGGGGTGACTATGAGTCGCCAGAGCGTGGCCAAGGCCCACCAGAAGATCCAGGAACTCGCCTGGGAACCGCTCTACCACGAGCCAGTGTCACAGTACGGAACGGACTACACGTTCCAGAAGGCTCAGAAGAAGGACCCGCTCAAGCAGGTCCTGCGCTCCTACTTCCCGATGCAGGAGGAGAAGGACCACCGGGTCTACGGCGCCCAGGACGGGGCCATCCGCGGCAACATGTTCCGCCAGGTGCAGGAGCGGTGGCTGGAGTGGCAGAAGCTGTTCCTGTCCATCATCCCGCTGCCGGAGATCTCGGCGGCGCGGGCGATGCCGCTGCTGTTCCGCACGGTGCCCAACCCGGAGCTGCACAACGGCCAGGCCATCCAGATGATCGACGAGGTCAGGCACTCGACGATCCAGCAGAACCTCAAGCGCCTGTACATGAACAACTACATCGACCCGGCGGGCTTCAACAACAGCCTGCGCAACTTCCAGAACGACTACTGCGGGACGATCGGGCGGCAGTTCGCCGAGGGCTTCATCACCGGTGACGCGATCACCGCGGCGAGCATCTACCTGACCATCGTGGCCGAGACGGCGTTCACCAACACGCTGTTCGTGGCCATGCCGGCCGAGGCGGCGGCCAACGGCGACTACCTGCTGCCGACGGTCTTCCACTCGGTCCAGTCCGACGAGTCCCGGCACATCAGCAACGGCTACGCCACGCTGCTGATGGCGCTGGCCGACGAGTCCAACCACCAGCTGCTCGAGCGCGACCTGCGCTACGCCTGGTGGAACAACCACCGGGTGGTGGACGCGGCCATCGGCACGTTCATCGAATACGGCACCAAGGACCGCCGCAAGGACCGCGAGTCGTACGCCGAGATGTGGCGGCGGTGGATCTACGACGACTACTACCGCAGCTACCTGGTGCCGCTGGAGAAGTACGGCCTGGTCATCCCGCACGACCTCATCGAGGAGGCGTGGAACCAGATCTGGAACAAGGGCTACGTGCACGAGGTAGCCCAGTTCTTCGCCACCGGCTGGCTGGCGAACTACTGGCGGATCGACCCGATGACCGACAAGGACTTCGAGTGGTTCGAGTACAAGTACCCGGGCTGGTATGACCGGTACGGCAAGTGGTGGGAGAACTACAACCGGCTGTCGATCCCGAACGGGCACAACCCGATCGTGTTCGAGGACGTCGACTACCAGTACCCGAACCGGTGCTGGACCTGCATGGTCCCGTGCCTGGTCCGCGAGGACATGGTGTACGCCGAGGTCGACGGGGTGGTGCGGACGTACTGCCACGAGGAGTGCCGGTGGACCGACGTGGAGGCGTTCCGGCCCACCTTCCGCGGCCGGGAGACCCCGAACATGGGTCAGCTGATCGGGCACCGCGAGTGGGAGACCCTCTACCACGGCTGGAACTGGGCCGACGTGGTCTCGGACATGGGCTACGTCCGCGACGACGGCAAGACCATGACCGCGCAGCCGCACCTGCACCTGGGCGACCAGAAGAAGATGTGGACGCTGGACCACCTGCGGCGGTGCCCGCCGCTGGGGAGCCCGAACGTGCTGTTCAACGAGATGACGCCGGAAGAGCGGGCGGCGTACCACGCCAAGTACATCCGTGGTGGCCCCGCCGGCCGCTTCGCCCCAGACGACGCCTGAGAGTAGCTAGCAAGCGGTGACAGGCCTGCCCCGGCAGGCCTGTCACCGCAGTCAGCCCGTATCCAGCAGCACGCCGCACCTTAGGGGGCTCATGGCCGACAAGCATGTCGTCCGGTTCGAGCCGGTCGGCATCGACATCGAGGTGGGCGAGGATCAGACGATCCTGCGCGCCGCGGCCGAGCAGGGGATCATGCTCATGCACGGCTGCAAGGAGGGCCAGTGCGCCGCCTGCAAGTCGTTCGTGCTCGACGGCGAGGACATCGAGCTCGACCGGTACTCGACGTTCGCGCTGCCCGACTACGAGCTGGAAGAGGGCTACACGCTGCTCTGCCGGGCGCACGCCTACGAGGACCTCACGATCGAGCTGCTCCACTACGACGAGGAGATGATCAGGTCCGGCCTGCCCATCCAGGAGGCCGTGGCCGAGGTCGTGGCCAACGACCCGGTCACCCACGACCTGCGGCACCTGGTGCTGAAGCTGATCGAGCCGGGCGAGGTGAAGTTCTTCCCCGGCCAGTACATGGACATCGCGATTCCGGGCACCGACGCCACTCGCTCGTTCTCGATGGCCAACACCACCAGCCGCGACACCGGTCAGCTGGAGTTCGTCATCAAGATCTACCCGGACGGGCTGTTCTCGCACTTCCTGGACACCGAGCTGGCCGTGGGCGACCGGCTCGATCTCACCGGGCCGTTCGGCGTGTTCACGCTGCGCGAGGGAGATGAGGACCTCGTCTTCGTCGGCGGCGGCGCCGGCATGGCCCCGATCCTGTCGCTGCTGCGGTCCATGGCCGAGCGCGGCCTCGCCCGCAAGGCCACCTACTACTACGGCGCGCGCGGCCGCCGGGACCTGTGCTTCGAGGAGGAACTGCGCGCGCTGGAGACCACCCTGCCCGCCTTCCGGTACGTGCCCGCGCTGTCCGAGCCCGGCGCGGACGACGACTGGGACGGCGAGACCGGGATGATCACCGACGTGCTGCAGCGCCACGAGACCGGCCTGGCCCGGGTGCACGCCTACGTCTGCGGGCCGCCGCCGATGGTGGAGGCCGCGATCCCGCTGCTCGAGCGGCTCGGCGTGCCCGAGAAGCGGGTCTACTACGACAAGTTCACGTTTACCGGCGATCCAGACAAGGAGAACCCATGACCACCCCAGCAGAACGCAGCGTCCCGAAGCCGGTCTTTACCGACGCCGAGGCCGGGGCCAAGGTATTCCCCGACTCCACGGACCGCCGGTTCAACTACTACACGCCCGCCAAGCGCAAGCAGAGCCACTACGAGGACGTCACCGTCGAGGTGCAGCCGGACCCCCGGCACTACCTCAGCCAGGGCTGGCTGTACGGGTTCTCCGACGGGCGCGGCGGCTACCCGCTGGACTGGACCGTGCTCAAGGCCTGGGGCTCGGACCGGCCCGAGCCGGAGCGCTTCCCCGGATCCGGCGGCAAGGGCTACGACTGGCCCGCGCTCGGCTGGCACGAGTTCCGTGACCCGAACGAGGAGTGGGAGCTGACCCTCTACCGCTACAACGCCAACGTCGTGCGGCAGCTCAACCAGAACGTCGACAACGCCAGGGAGTCGAAGGCGTTCGAGCAGTGGAACCGGAACTGGGTCCGCTTCGTCGAGCGCAACGTCGGCGCCTGGATGCACGTGGACCACGGCCTGGGGCTGTACCTCTACGCCAACGCCAACCGCCGGGCGCCCACGAACATGCACAACAACGCGATCTCGGTGAACAGCATGCACCGGATCCGCTCCGCCCAGGACCTGGCCCTGTACAACCTCACGCTGAGCGAGGAGATCGAGGGCTTCGACGGCGCCGCGCACATCGAGACCTGGAACAGCGACCCGGCCTGGCAGGGCGTCCGCGAGACCGCCGAGCAGCTCACCGGGATCGACGACTGGTGCGAGGCCATCTTCGCCGCCAACGTGGTCTTCGAGCCGCTGGTCGGCGAGCTGTTCCGCAGCCACCTGGTGCAGCACGCCGCGCCGCGCAACGGCGACTTCGTGACGCCCACGATCGTCGGCGCCGGCCGAGTACGACTTCTCCGAGCGGGACCTGCGCTACACCACCGCGATGTTCGAGCTGCTCACCAACGACCGCGAGTTCGCCGACCACAACAAGCGCGATCCTGCAGCAGTGGCTGGGCATCTGGGTGCCGCGGGCCATCGCCGCCTCCCGGACGCTGCAGCCGCTGTGGTCGCAGCCCGACGCCAAGCCGCCGCGCTTCGAGGACGGCCTGGACGCCGCCAAGAGCCGATTCACCGGAATCCTGTCCACGCTCAGCCTGGAGACACCGAAGGAGCTGGCCCAGTGACCACGTTCAAGACCGCCGAGAGCCCGTACAAGTCCGACAACACCGCGTCGAACAGGTGCGGCTTCACGCTCATGAACAACCAGGTCGGCGTCGTCGTGGCGCAGGTATGCGACACAGCTGCCGAACGTCAGGTGATCCCGCTGCCGTCGATGATCAGGGTCGACGCGATCGGCCGGATGGACGTCGTCTACGACGAGGTCTCCGAGGCGCTCGGCGAGGAGCCCGGCTTCTTCGACGCGGCGGAGTTCGAGGAGAACATGTCCACGCACTACGGCCGGATGATCCACCCGACGACCGGACGATCATGTGTCGCCAACCCCGAGGACGCGGCCGAGTATCTCGGCTTTGACTTGACGCCCGGCATCGGCGTAAGCGAGTAGGGAAGGGTACTGACTGACTGGGTCCGCGAGATAGCCATCGGGAGGCACGTTGTACGAGAACAATGGTGAGAAGTACTTCGTGGTCGACGGCCACATGCACTACTGGAACGCGGCCCCGGACAACTGGGTGCCAGGCGCCGAGCAGTACGCCAACGGCTGGATCAACTGCTTCCACGCCTACATGGGCCTCGGCCCGCCGGAGACGCACTGGACGATCGAGCACTTCCAGAAGTACTCCGAGGACGACCTGATGAAGGACGTCTTCGAGGACGGCCACGTGGACGTGGCGATCTTCCAGCCGACATACCTGCTCGAGTGGTACAAGGAGGGCTTCAACACCACCGAGCGCAACGCCGAGATGGGTAAGAAGCATCCCGGCCGGTTCGTCTACAACACCCGCTTCGACCCCCGCGACGGCGACGTGGGGCTGAAGACCCTGCGGAGAACGTGGAACGCTACGGCTCCAAGGGCGTCAAGCTCTACACGGCCGAGTGGAACAACGGCTCGCGCGGCTACAAGCTGACCGACCCGGGGGCCTACCGCTACCTGGAGGCCGCCCAGGAACTCGGCATCAAGAACATCCACGTGCACAAGGGCCCGACGATCTGGCCGCTGGACAAGGACGCGTTCGACGTCGCCGACGTCGACCACGCCGCGACCGACTTCCCGGACCTGAACTTCATCGTGGAGCACACCGGCCTGCCGCGGATCGAGGACTTCTGCTTCATGGCGACGCAGGAGCCCAACGTCTACGCCGGGCTGGCGGTGGTCATCGGCGGCCTGATGCACGCCCGGCCGAGGTTCTTCGCCAAGTGCATGGGCGAGCTGCTGTTCTGGGTCGGCGAGGACAAGATGCTGTTCGGCAGCGACTACGCCATCTGGGAACCCAAGTGGCAGGTCGAGGGGTTCGTCGACTGGGAGATGCCGGACTCCGAGGAGTACGCCGACTACCCGAGGCTCGGGACCGACGGGAAGAAGAAGATTCTCGGCCTGAACGCGGCCAAGCTCTACGGCATCGACGTGCCCGCCGAGTACCAGCTGAAGAACGGCGGCACGCCCGGTGCCCACGAGGTATTCGCCGGCGAGCCCGAAGAGCACGCGGCCTCTGGAGCATGACCGCTCCGGCGACCGTCCCGGCCCGGGGGGGCGACCCCCCAGACCCCCCCGGGCTACCACTGCGACACGTGGGGCACGGTGCCTCCTGGGGCTCCCCGACCCCTGGCCCAGGCCCGCCCGGTGGCCGAGCCCCCGAGCCCCGCCTCCGTCGCGGCGGCCACATTGCTCGCGGCGCTGGAGACCGTCCGGGACCCGGAGCTGGACGAGCCGATCACCTCGCTGGGCTTCGTCACGTCGTGCACGGTCTCGGCCGACGGCCGCGCCGCGGTACGACTGCGCCTGCCGACGTACTTCTGCGCGCCCAACTTCGCGTTCCTGATGATCGCCGACGCCTATGACGCGGTCTGTGCCGTGCCGGGGGTGCGCAGCGCCGAGGTGGTGCTCGAGGATCACTTCGCCTCCGACGCGATCAACGGCGGGGTGGCGGCCCACGCGGGCTTCGTGCACAGCTTCGACGGCGAGGCCGTCAGCGAACTGCATGAGCTGCGCGCCGACTTCCTGCGCAAGGCGGTCATGGCCGGGACCGATCAGGTGTGCCGGCCGCTGCTGGCCGCGGGCGCGGATCCGCCCGGGCTGCTGGAGCTGACCCTGGGCGACCTGCCGCCGTCGGCGCCGCTGGCACCGGCTGCGCCAGCGGCGCGCCGAACTCGGGCTGCCGGCCGGTGACGACGCGCCGCTGGTCATCGAGCCGACGACCGGCGCCCGGGTGAGCCCGGACGCCCTGCCGCTGCACCTGCAGCGGGCTCGCGTCACGCGGGTCAGCATCGAGTCGAACGGCAGCATCTGCCGCGGCATGCTGCGGCACCGTTACGACTCTTCAGGACTAGGCGAGGAGGAACAGCAGTGAAGGCCGTCCGACTGCACGAGTTTCACGAGCCTCCGGTGGTCGATGACATACCCGAGCCCACCATCCGCGGCCCGCTCGACGTCATCGTGAAGATCGGCGGCGCCGGGGTCTGCCGCACCGACCTGCACATCATGGAGGGCCAGTGGGACGCGGCCATGCACACGCCGCTGCCCTACGTCCTGGGCCACGAGAACGCGGGGTGGGTGCACGAGATCGGCTCCGCGGTCACCAACGTGGCCGTCGGCGACACGGTCATCCTGCATCCCACCCCCACCTGCGGGCTGTGCCGGGCCTGCCGCGCGGGCGACGACATGCACTGCATCGAACAGCGAGTTCCCCGGCCTGTCCCGCGACGGCGGGATGGCCGAGTACCTGCTCACCTCGGCCCGGGCCTGCATCAAGCTCGACCCGCAGACCCAGCCGAAGGACGTGGCGGCGCTGGCCGACGCGGGGATCACCGCCTACCACGCGGTGCGCAAGGCGATCCCGCTGCTGTACCCCGGCACCACCTGCGTGGTCATCGGCGCCGGCGGGCTCGGTCACATCGGCATCCAGTGCCTGGCCGCGCTCACCGCGACCCGGATCATCGTGGTGGACCGGAACCCGGACGCGCTCAAGCTGGCCGAGCAGCTCGGGCGCGAACCACACCGTGGTCGCCGACGGCGGGCAGGTGGCCGCGGTGCAGGACCTGACCGGCGGGGCGGGCGCCAACGTGGTCCTCGACTTCGTGGCCGAGCAGGGCGCGGAGAACGACGGATGGAACATGACCGGCGCGGCCGGCTCGTACTTCGTCATCGGCTACGGCGGCACGCTGCACATCCCGACGCTCGACATCATCACGACCGAGCGCAACATCATCGGGAACATCGTCGGGACCTACAACGACCTGGCCGAGCTCATGGTCCTGGCCGAGGCCGGGAAGGTCACCCTGCACACCCGGACGTACCCGCTGGAGGCCGCGCCGGACGCCATCGCCGATCTCGACGCGGGCCGGGTTCGCGGCCGCGCCATCCTCGTCCCCTAGGAGGCTTACCGAATGGCCAAGGAACTGCGCTTCGGCGAGGAAGCGCGCAGCCTGCTGCTGGCCGGCGTCGACCAGCTGGCCGAGGCCGTGAAGTCAACGCTCGGGCCCAAGGGACGCAACGTCATCCTGGAGAAGATCACCGGGTCGCCGGTGGTCACCAACGACGGCGTGACGATCGCGCGGGAGATCCACCTCAAGAACCAGTTCGAGAACATGGGCGCCCAGCTGGTCAAGGAAGCGGCGATCAAGACCAACGACATCGTCGGCGACGGCACGACCACGGCCACGGTGATCGCCCAGGCGATCGTCCGGCAGGGCATGCAGGCGATCGGCGCCGGGGCCAACCCGGTCCTGGTCAAGCGGGGCATCGACCTCGCCGTCGGCCGGCTGGTCGAGCACCTGCAGGACGTCGCGCACCCGGTGGCCACCGAGCAGGACTACGCCCGGGTGGCGGCGATCTCGGCCAACGACGACGACTCGGTCGGCGCGGTGATCGCCAAGGCGCTGCACACCGTCGGCGACGGCGGCACCGTCACCGTGGAGGAGTCGGCGGTCAACGGGATGAGCGTCGACTTCGTGGAGGGGTTCGAGTTCGACAACGGGTACCTGTCGCCGTACATGGTGACCAACCCGGCCAGCCTCGAGGCGATCGTCGACGACCCGTACATCCTGATGTGCAGCGAGAAGATCACCAAGGTGCAGCAGCTGATGCCGGTGCTCGACAAGATCATGAGAGCGCCGCGCCCGCTGATCATCATCGCCGAGAACGTCGAGGGCACGGCGCTGTCCATGCTGGTGCACAACCACGTCAACCGGGTGTTCCAGTGCGTGGCGGTCCGGGCCCCCGGCTTCGGCGACCGGCGGCTGCACAAGCTGGAGGACATCGCCGCGATCTGCGGCGGCGCCGTGTACAGCAAGCACTCCGGGTTCACCCTGGAGACGATGACCATCGACCAGCTCGGCCGGGCCGCGCAGGTGCGGGTCACCGCGGACCGCACCGCCATCATCGGCGGCTACGGCTCCCCGGAGGACATCGAGTTCCGGGTCACCCAGCTGCGCGCCGAGCTGGAACGGGCCACGTTCGGGGTCGACGAGGACGTGCTGACCGAGCGGATCGGGGCGCTGACCGGCAAGGTCGCCGTGATCCGGGTCGGGGCGCCCACCCCCGCGGAGCTGAAGGAACTGCAGCACCGGGTCGAGGACGCGCTGTCCGCGACCCGGGCCGCGATGGCCGAGGGCATCGTGGCCGGCGGCGGGGCCGCGCTGCTGCACGCCGAGAGCAGCCTGGACGACCTGCAGGTCAAGGACGACTACGCGACCGGCGTGGACATCGTGCGCCGGGCGCTGCCCGAGCCGGCCTTCCTGATCGCCGCCAACGCGGGCTACTCCGGCCAGGAGGTGCTGGCCCAGACCGAGAAGCTGGGCCGGGACGAAGGCTTCGACGCGCTGCAGGGGCGTTACGGCAACATGATCGAGATGGGCATCATCGACCCGCTGCGGGTCACCCGGTCCGCGCTGCAGAACGGGGCCTCGGTGGCCGGGCTGCTGCTCACCACGAACACCCTGGTCGCCGAGGAGCAGACGCCCTGGGGCGGCAGCGCCGCCCTGATGACCGAGTACGGCCCGCTCGATGAGGGCCTGCATCAGCCGTCTCCGGACTCCAGCACGCCGCAGTCGCTCGGGCTCGGCCCCTCGATCGGCTGAGGTCCCGGCCGATGGCCGGGACCCAGACCGCCCAGGCCGCCCGGGCGGCCGGCGACGTCGCGGAGCCCGCGGCCGGGATAGCGCCGCCGCAACGACCTGCGGCGGCTGCGCGCGCGCGGGCGGGCCCGCGGCGTCGTGGCCCTGCTCGGCCCGGCGTTCGTGGCCGCGGTCGCCTACGTCGATCCCGGTAACTTCGGCACCAATTTCGCCGCGGGGGCCCGGTTCGGCTACGCGCTCGCGTGGGCGGTCGTGACCGCCAACCTGATGGCCATGCTGGTCCAGTACCTGTCCGCCAAGACCGGCGTCGCCACCGGGCGAGACCTGCCGCAGCTGTGCCGCGAGCACTTCGGCGCGCCCGTGTCGCTGGGCCTGTGGGTGCAGGCGGAGCTCATCGCCATGGCCACCGACCTGGCCGAGTTCGTCGGGGCGGCGCTCGGGCTGAACCTGCTCTTCCACGTGCCCCTGCTGGCGGCCGGGCTGCTCACGGCGGTCGTGGCGTTCGGGATCCTGGCCCTGGAGCAGCGCGGCTACCGGCGCTTCGAGCTGGCCATCGCCGGCCTGCTCGGCATCGTGTTCCTGGGCTTCGCCTGCGACCTGCTCGGCGTCGGGGCCAGCCCGGGGGGCATCGCGGCCGGGCTGGTTCCCCGCCTGGGCAGCGACCGGCTGCTGCTGGTGTCGGGGATCATCGGGGCCACGGTCATGCCGCACGTCATCTACCTGCATTCCGCGCTGACGAAGTCGCGGGTAAGCTGCGGCGACGACGCCGAGCGGCGCGAGCTGCTGCGCTTCCAGCGGCTCGACGTGGTCGTCGCGCTCGGCGCGGCCGGCCTGATCAACCTGGCCATGCTGTTCGTCGCCGCCTCGGTGTTCCACCACACCGGCGGACCCGATGTGGACTCGCTCGAGGTCGCGCACGCCGGGCTGGCCCGGCTGGTCGGCGGCGGGGCCGCGCTGGCGTTCGCCGTCGCGCTGCTCGCGTCGGGACTGTCGTCGTCGAGCGTGGGCACCTACGCCGGCCAGGTGGTCATGCAGGGCTTCATCCGCCGCCGCATCCCGCTGTGGGTGCGCCGCGGGCTCACCATGCTGCCCGCGCTCATCGTGCTCGGGCTGGGCCTGCCGGCCACCGACAGCCTGGTGATCTCGCAGGTGATACTGTCCTTCGGCATCCCGTTCGCGCTGGTGCCGCTGGTTCTGCTGACCCGGCGCGCGGACATCATGGGCCCGCTGGTCAACCGCCCGATCACCACCGCGGCGGCCGGCGGCATCGCCTTGATGATCATCGCCCTGAACGTCTACCTGCTGTGGACCACCTTCGCCGGGTGACGCCCGCACCCGGCCGCGGCGCGCCTCCCGGGAAAGTTTCAGCCAGGCTGGCAGGGTAGCGGAAGAGGCTGACACGCCCCGGCGCTGCCGGGACCTCCGCGTGAGGAGTGAACGCTCATGCCGGTTATCAACGACGCCCGCCCGCGCCGCAGGACCGTTCACCTGCCGGTCGAGGAGGGGACGGCGGACGGCAAGACCAGGATCAGCTGTGCGGGCTCGCAGTGCGCGGCCTGGGAGCCACGGCCCTGCGAGTCGCGGCGCGAAGCACAGTTCTGGTACAGCCGGCACATCTCGCAGCCGCTGATCCAGCACCTGAGGTGAGAAGCGCGGCCCCGGCGCCAGGCGCGCGTTCTGATCACGCGCCCGCCGGGCGCGACGAGGTGAGGATCGCGAATACGACCGTGGAGCTGAGGTAATGGCCGGTGGCGTAGTCGAAAGCGCCGCCGCACGTTATCAAGCGCAGAGCAGCGTAGTCGGTCGCGCCGTAAATGGTTTTCGCCGGGAAATTTGATTTGCGGTACTCGCGCACGCCGGTGACGCGGAAAACAGCGGTGACCCCGTCGTCGAGCGTCACGTCGACTCGGTCCCCCGGGGCGGAGCGCCCCTAGCCGAAAGAAGACGGCAGGCCCCTGATCGCTGTCGACGTGACCTTCGATGACCGACGCCCCGATCTGTCCCGGCGTGGCCGAGTACTTATACCACGCCGCATCGTTGGCCTGGGTGTAAATCGACGGCACTGGATCGCGCCGTCGGCGCCGACGCCCAGGCGCAGCAGTCTCGAGCTCACGCCAATAGCAGGAATATCGACAGACACCGGTACTGAGCGCGGCAAAGACAGGCCGTGGGCCCGGAATGCGGGCGGCCCTACGGCACCTGCGGCGGCCAGGGATGGCTGCGGCGCATGCACCTGGGTACCGAGCGCCACGCCGACCGCGGTGCCCCCGCCCACGATGAGCAGGATGCCGGCGACGCCGGCCAGGCGGCCGCGGAGGCGTCCTGGCGTCCGGCGTCCTGGCGCACGGTTTCCCATCCCGCTGGGCGGTGGGGCATATCCGCTCTCCGGCCAAGACATGACTACCCGAAGCCCGGCAATACGCCGCCACTCCACGTCCCCCAATACGGCCGTCCCTCCCTTGATCTTCCCCTGACGGTTCTACTCGCGTAGCCTGATATTCCAGTGGGGAACAGGCCATTGCATGTCTGTGCCGCCTATGGGCTTTACCTTTATGGCCCCCGGCGCTTTCGGAAACGGGACCGCCACCTGCCGGACGCGTGAGGAGGTTCCATGAAGGTGCGCAGCACCGCTGCAGGGACAGGGCTCAGCGCGAGGTTGACTGCCGTGGGCTGCGCCATCCTGGCCCTGCTCGCTTCCGCGGCAATCTCGGCCTGCACGGGGGGATCCTCGCCTCCGGTGGGACTACCTACATCCTCGGCTTCAAATAGTGGTTCGGCAACATCGTCGGCCCCGCCGAGCTCGGTCCCGCCCAGCTCGGTCCCGCCCAGCACGGTCCCGCCCAGCAGCCCGGCTACGCTTGCGCCCAGCAGCCCGGCCACGCTTGCGCCCAGCACGCCCGACACCACCAGCCCGAGTCCCGCGCCCTTCACGACGGTGGCCCCGCCCACGGGCGGCGGCGGTACGGCCGGATTCCAGCACGGCCTGCTCCTTTTCCTCGGCGCATTGGCGATACTCGCCGGCGCCGGGATCGTCTACCGCAGAAGGTTCCTCAAGAACCGCTGACGCACTGTCTAGTCCCACCAGATGCTTGACCGCTGACGCACGGCTTGTGGGACGCCCCAGAATCTCTTCCCGAGGATTTGGCCTTTGGCTCATGGCTCGCCCGGCGCACGGCGCGTAGCGTGCGGCGGGAGGAGACGGCGCCGCGCCTTGGGTGCCGCCCCGAACCAACCGCGAGGCTGCCCTGCCGGAGTTGCCGTGAGCGATACAGGCTGCTGCCCATACTGCGGCTCGCCGATTCGTGGCGTGGCCGGACCTGGCGCCGCGGGCGCCGCGGCGCCCGCCGTGAAGGATCCGGGCCCCGCGATGCGCGGCCTGGAGCCGCTGTACCGCGAGGTGTGCCGGATCCGTGAGATCGCCGAGGCCCGTGTGGCGGACGACGACGCGCGCCGCATCGCCGAACTCACCCGCCAGGTTCAGGAACTCCGGGCCACGGTGGCCCGGCTCCGGGGACCGGGCGTGGCCGGGACCAGGTACACCTCGCAGTCCGCGTGACCGTTGAGCTACGCCCTGCGCTCACCGGGCCGCGCCCTCGGAGACGGGCGCTGCAGGCGGCCCTGCGCCGCCGCGGGCGGACGGCCGGCCGCGGCGACCCTGCGCTCACTGTCCAGCTCGCGCAGCCGGTTCAGGGCCGGTACCGCGGCGGCGAGAGCGGCGGCCTCGTCCTCGGGCAGCTTGCCGATCAGGTCGGCGAACGTCCCCGCGCCGGCCTGGCGCCGGGCGCGGATGTAGTCGGCCCCGGCGGCGGTCAGCGCCACGAGCACCACGCGCTTATCGGCCGGGTCGCTGCGCCGCTCGGCCAGGCCGGCCTGCTCCAGCCCGGTCACCAGCACGCTCATTGACGGCTGGGTGACCCCCTCGATCATGGCCAGGTCGGTCAGGCGGCGAGCGCCCGTGCGGTCCAGCGTGGAGAGCGTCGACGCCGCGGTCAGGCTGATCTCCCGGGGCCCGTGGCGCACCGCGAGCGTCACCAGCCCGTACAGCGCCTCCCCGATGGTGATCCCGATGGCGTCCCGGTTCTCTGCCTTACGCGTCGTCATGGGATATAAGTATAGCACTATCTATATAGATGGTCTATGTAATCCGGGATGCGGGGTAAGGGTGCGGGTGCGGGTGCGGGTGCGGGGGAGTGCGGGCCGTCGGCGCCGGGGATAAGAGCAGGCCCAGGGCGGCCAGGTAGCCGGCCAGCATGACGCGGGCCACCTGGCCCACGGCCTCGTCCGGGGGCAGGAACCGCGGATGGTGCAGGCTCACGCTCCCGCCTGCGCCGACGAACAGCATCAGGCTGGGCGCGCGGGCGGTGTAGTAGGAGAAGTCGTCCGCGCCGCAGGACCGGAAGGAGTCGTCCACCGCGAACCCGGCCTCGCGCAGCCAGGGCCAGCTGGCCACGGTCAGCGGCTCGCTGTTGACCAGCGCGGGCTCACCCTCCTCGATCGTCACGGTGCCCTGGCAGCCGTGGGCGCGGCAGGTGTGCTCCACGATCTCGCGCAGCGCCTGGCGCAGCACCGGGCGGTCGGCCGGGTCCAGCGCCCGCAGCGAGCCGCGGGCGGCGGCGGAGGAGGGGATCACGTTCGCCGCCTGGCCGGCCGCAAGCGCGCCGACCGATACGACCGCCGCGTGCGTGGGGTCGATGCGCCTGCTGACGATCTGCTGCAGCGCCAGCACCACCTGGCAGAGCACGGGCACCGGGTCGACGGCCTCGTGCGGGTACCCGGCGTGGCCTCCGGTGCCCTCGACCCGGATCTCGAAGCCGTCGGTGGACGCGTTCACCGTGCCCGCGGCGGCGGCGACCGTGCCGGGCGGCACCTGGTGCTGCAGGTGCGCGCCGACGACCGCGCTCGGCCGCTGCGCCGCGAACTCCGCCGACGCCGCGACGTCCCGCGCGCCGGAGGGGTAGCCCTCCTCGCGCGGCTGCAGCACGGCGAGCAGGGCTGCGGGCAGGGCGGTCGTGCTCGCCACCCTGCGGGCCGCGCGCCCGAGCGCGGCCAGGGCCGCGAGGTGCACGTCGTGCCCGCACGCGTGCATGGCCCCGGTCGCGCAGGCCCACGGGACCCCGGTCTGCTCCCGGACCGGCAGCGCGTCGAGCTCGGCCCGGATCGCGACGCACGGGCCCGCCGCCGGGCCGATACGGACGATCCGGCCGGTCCCGGCGACGGCGGGCGCGTCCGCGGCACCGAGCTCCGCCGCGACCCTGGCCGCCGTGCGGTGCTCGGCCCCGGACAGCTCCGCGCCGGTGTGCAGTTCGTGGCGCAGCCGGATCGCGTCGGGGATCTCGCGGTCCAGCGCGGCCCGCAGCGCCGCGGCCGGCCGCGAGCCGGTCACGGCGCGGCCAGCCGGTACACCCGGCGGGCATTGGCCGCCCCGATCAGGTGCCCGACCCGGTCGGCGTCCGCGGCCGACCAGGCGCCGTCGGCCACGAACGCGCCGGTGACGGCGGCCAGGTCGCGGCGGAACCCGGTCGCGCCCAGGTAGTGCAGCTCAGGCAGCCCGAAAGCGTCGGACGAGTAGAGCATCTTGTGGAACGGCGTGAGCTCGAGCGCCTCGGCGAGCACCGCGGGCGAGCGCGCGCCGACGTAGTTCAGGGCCTCGCCGACGTCCATGTACACGTGCGGGAAGACGTGCGCCAGGTAAGCCGCCTGGCGGTGATACGGATAGCAGTGCAGCAGCATGATGGGCGGGCCGGCGGCCTGGGTGGCGAGCAGGAAGTCGTGCAGCAGCGAGGGATCGGCCCGGTGCAGGCGCACGTCCGGATCGCCGAAGCCGACGTGGAACTGGAGCGGCAGCCCCAGGTCCACCCCGGTCCAGATCACGTGCCGGAGCAGCACCGGGTCGTCGAGGCGGGCCGTCGGGTCGTGGTCGAGCGCCCGCAGCCAGCGGTCCGCCGCCGCCCGGACCTCGGCGGCGCCCGGCCGCGCGGGATCGAAGTCAAGCCCGTACCGGTAGGCCACGATGGACTTGAGCCCGACCGCGTGGCGGGTGGCGGCCTCCAGCGCGTCAGCGAACGCGGTCGCGTAGCGCGCGGCGTCCGCCCCGCCGCCCGCTACCTGCTCGGCGACGGACTCGAGGCGGACGATCTCGTGCGCGGGTGCCCCGCTGGCCTCGGCCAGCTGCCCCGGGGTGAGAACCTGGTCGGTTTGCCAGCCGCTGTCCACCAGCCAGGCCTCGACGCCCGCGGCCCGCAGCAGCCGCCGGTCCACCTCGGCGGGCCCGAGCTCGGCCCGGCGCTGCAGGTAGTCCTCGGCGGGCGCATGCGGCTCGAGGCCGAGCACCGGCGCACACCAGCGGCGTACCGCGAAGCCGAGCTGGCTGTCGAACACCGACGCGCCCGGCGGCACGGGCGCGGCTGACTCGGTGAGCAGGGCCTCGACCCCCGGCCTGTCCAGCGCGCCCGCGACCACGCCATGAACGTGGTGGTCGATCAGCGGTAGTGGCTCTGCGGTCGTCATGGTCCCCTCCAGCTCGCTCGGGATCTCACCACCGCCAGCGGGTCGATCTCACCACCGCCAGCGGGTCTGGGCGGCGATGTCGTCCGCGCTGGCGTCGGCGAACAGCTCGGCCTCGGCGCGGCGCACCGCGAGGAACGCCTCGAACAACGGATCACCCATCGCCCGGCGCAGGGCCGGGCTGCGCTCCAGGCAGCCGGTCGCCTCCGGCAGCACCTGGGGCAGCCTGCGGATTCCGCGGCCGGCCAGCTCGTCGGCGGTCAGGGCGGCCGGATCACCGTCGATCTCGGCCGGCAGCCTGGCGCCGGACCGGATGCCGTCCAGCCCGGCGGCTATCACCGAGCCGGCCACCAGGTACGGGTTGGCCGACAGGTCGAAGCACTTGATTTCGAGGTTGGCCCGGATGTCCTGCTCGCCGGCTGACCCGGTCACCAGGCGGAGGGCCGCCTCGCGGTTCTCCCGCCCCCAGCACTGGAAGACGCCGGCCCAGTGCGAGGGCACCAGGCGCAGGTAGCTGGCCGCGCTCGGCGCGCCGACCGCGGTGAGCGCGGGCAGTTCCGCCAGGATGCCGCCGGCGAACGCCTCGCCGTCGTCGGTGAGGCCGTACCGGCCGGGCCCGCCCGCGAGCAGGTTCTGCCCGTCCCGCCAGACGCTGAGGTGGAGGTGGCCTCCGTTGCCGACGGTCCCGGCGACGACCGACGGCGCGAACGACGCCTGGAAGCCGTGCCGCGCCGATACGGCGCGGATGGTCTGCCGGACCAGTACGTTGTGGTCGGCCGCCGTGACCGGATCGGCCGCGGCCACGGAGACCTCGAGCTGGCCCGCGGCGTACTCCGGGTGGAACTGCTCGACCGTGACCCCCTCGCGCTCCAGCGCTTCGACGACCTCGCGGCCGTAGTCGGAGAGCTCGACCACCCGCGTCATGCTGTAGGCCGGGCCGGTGCAGGCCGGCCGGAAGCTCCCGTTGTCCTCGGTGCCGGCCGCCCATTCCACTTCGAAGCTCATCCGCAGCTCCAGGCCGTGCTCGGCGGCCTGGCTGGTCATGCGGCGGGTGAACGAGCGCTGGCAGCCGGCGTAGACCCGCCCCTCCTGCGTGTAGCGGTCGACGGGCGCCCAGGCCCAGCCGGGCTGTCCGGCGAGCGGGGTGATCCGCTCCAGGTCGGGCAGCAGCCGCAGGTCGCCGCCGGGACCGCCGATGTACTTGCTCGTGGTGATGTCGTCGTTGATCAGGAAGACGTCGAACACCGGCGACATCCCGACGCCCCAGCCGGCGACACGCTCCAGGCGCCCGAGCGGGATGGTCTTGGCCCGGGTGACGCCGGTGTTGTCGACCCAGCACAGCGCGACGATCGTGACTCCCGCGTCGGCGAGCCGCCGGGCTACGTGCCCGGCCCGGCCGGTGCGCTCGGCCCGCTGCGCGGCGTCCAGCACCACCGGGCCCAGCGCCACGGAGCCGATGGCGGCTTCCTCGGCTCCAGGCCCTGTGTTGTCACTCATCGGAGCTGACTCAGCAGTTCGGGTTGCGCAGGATCGGCCCGGTGAACGTCCCGAGCGTGCCGGGTCCGACCGAGCCGTACTGGGCGACGCCGCCGAAGGTGTTGCCGTTGCGCATGTTGCCGAACTCCCACACGCACGAGCCGCCCACCCTGGCCTGGGTGAAGTACGGGATAGAAGTTCCCCGGGCCCTGGGGCGGGAGCACGCACCCGGTGCCCGTGGTCGGGTCGCAGTTGGTGTTGATCTCGGTCGCGCTGGTGTCGGTGACGAACTGGATCTGCGGGTACCGGTGCCCGCCGCGGTGGTCGGCTGCAGTTGCAGGAACGGCGACGGGAACCTGTTCGGCGTGACCGAGTCCGGCCAGTCCGGGTAGTACGGCGTGCCGTCGTAGTCGAGGTCGCCGATCGCGTCGAAGAACACGTCGCACCCGGTCACCAGGTTCGGTGCCGCCGTGCCGCCGTGCGTGTCGCCGAACTTGTAGCACGGCGAATCGTCAGGTTCGAGCGCCGATCCGCTGTCGGACTCCGTCTCGTAGGGGCCCAGGCAGTTCGTGTAGTAGGTGTCGTTGATGCTGCCGAGGGGGGTGGTCTGCGGGCCGGTGACCTTCGTGCAGGGCTCGAAGTGACCGATCTCGTACTCGTCGTTGATCATGTACGGCCCGAATCCCCACGGGATGATGTTCTGCGCGGCCGCGGAGGAGTACTCCGGCTGGAAGTTGAACGGTGTTCCGTCACAGGTGACCGGGTCGGTGGTCATGAAGCCGTTGGCCGGCAGAGGCGATCATGAAACCGCTCTGCCCGGTCGTGTGGTCGACCTCTTTCGCTTCCAGCGCATGACCCCCCCGGACCCGCGCGTTGAACAGCTTCACGGTGATGTCGTCGCCCGGGTTCATCAGCAGGGTGTGCCGGTTGGGCGTGAAGGTGGCGTCATCACTCAGTTGCGGGCTCGGCGGCCCGGCGGGCACGCCGTTGTCCTGGATGAATCCGAAGTTCACCGGCTCGGGGCAGTCGTTATTGCAGGCTCCGATGTTGATTCCGCTGCCCTGGCACTCCAGGCTGTCGATCGTGAGCGCCGAGCACCAGTGCGTGTTGTCGCAGCTGATGCTGTCCTCGAACGGCGCGAAGCCCGGCGGGTAGAACTGCAGCTCCACGAAGGCCGCGCCCGCGCCCGGGGACGAGCTGCTGGGCGCGTTGGCGTCCGACTCCGGCGTGCAGGGCAGCATCGGGGTGGAGTTCGGGTCGCACACGGTGATCGAGAACCACGGCGCGAGCGTGAGCTCGAACGTGTGGGTGACGTCGTGACCCGGGTTGCGCACGGTCGGCAGCTTGCGCGGCTCGACCGGCAGCCGCTCGGTGTAGCTGACGCTGGCGCCCGAGCCGGGCCGGTTCGAGATGAAGCGGAGGGACGGCTCGTCGTGCCCGATGTAGTGCCCGTTGTCTTCGAACCGGTCGTCCCCTGCGACGCCTCGCGGGTCGAGGCACGTGACCGCGTTCTTGACCGGCTTCTGGATCGGGCTCAGGCCGTTACAGTCGAGTTCGCCGACCGCGCGCGGCGCTACTCCCGCGCCGGCCGCCCGGGTGGCGGCAGTGGCTCCCAGCCCGCCCTGCACGGTTAGCGCCAGCGCCGCGCCGACGGCCAGCACCGAGAAAACGGACAGCCGCTGAGCTCGTCCAGGTCTCCGCATAACAACTCTCCTCGTCGAGGGTCATACGTGATCGGCTTGGCGCCCTGGTCGTGCACTCCCGCAAGCCAAATGTGGACTAGCGGGGCCGCCGGGGCAAGTGTTGCCGGGCAGAAAATCCCCGGGAACGCGGCCGGTCAGGTGCGGTGCTCGAGGGCGCGCCTGGTCAGGACGCGGGCGAGGTGCCGGCGGTAGTCGCGGTCGGCGTGCACGTCCTCGCCCGGCTGAGGTTCCCTCGGCCGCGAGCTCGGCGGCCTGCGCCGCGCTGGCGCCGTCGGCCAGGGCTTGCTCGGCCGCGCGGGCGCGCAGCGGCGTGGGGCCCATGTTGGCCAGGGCGATGCGGCCGTCGATGGCCGCCGCGCCGACGATCGCCCAGTCGTTGGCCCGCCGGACGAACTTCTGGTAACCCCAGGCCGCGCCGGGCCTGCGCGGCACGCGGACCGAGGTGATCAGCTCGCCGGGCTCCAGGCTGGTCTCGAAGAACCCGGTGAAGAAGTCCTCCGCGGCAATGTTCCTGGTTCCGCCCTGGCCGAGCACGTCGACCGATCCGCCCAGCGCGACCAGGGCCATCGGCAGGTCGGCCGCTGGGTCGGCGTGAGCCAGCGAGCCGCCGATCGTGCCGCGGTGGCGGATCTGCGGATCGCCGACCAGCCCGGCGGAGTGGGCGAGCAGCGGCGCGTCGGCCCGGGCCAGGTCGGAGGTGGCCAGCATGGCGTGCGGCGTGGCCGCGCCGATCACGAGCTCGTCGCCCTCGGCCCGGATCCCGGTCAGCTCGGTCAGCCGGCCGATGTCGATGAGCGCCGAGGGGGCGGCCAGGCGCAGCTTCATCATCGGCAGCAGCGAGTGGCCGCCGGCCAGCAGCTTGGCGTCGTCGCCCAGGCTGTCGAGCAGGTCCAGGGCATGCGTGGTGGACTCGGCGGCGACGTAGTCGAACGGCGCGGGGATCACGCGCCCACCTCCGCGCGCTCGCTGCCTGCGGTCCCGTCGGCCGCGGCGCCGCTCGCATCGGCCGCGACGCCGCTCGCATCGGCCGCGGCGCCGCCGGCGTCGGCCGCGGCCAGCACCGCGCGGACGATGTTGTGGTAGCCGGTGCAGCGGCAGAAGTTGCCTTCCAGCCCCTCCCGGACCTCGGCCTCGGTGGGATGCGGGTTCTCCGACAGCAGGCCCACCGCCGCCATGACCATCCCCGGGGTGCAGAACCCGCACTGCAGGCCGTGCTCCTGGCGGAACGCGGCCTGCACCGGGTGCAGCTCCCCGTTGGCCGCGAGGCCCTCGGCGGTGGTGACCTGCTGCCCCGCCGCCTGGACGGTCAGCACCGTGCAGGACTTCACCGACGTGCCGTTCAGCAGCACCGTGCAGGCGCCGCACGAGGTGGTGTCACATCCGACGTTGGCCGCCCGCAGGCCGCACACCTCGCGCAGGTAGTGCACCAGCAGCAGCCGCGGCTCGACGTCGTCGGACCGCTGCTGGCCGTTGACGAACAGCTCGACCTGCATCTACGCATTCTCTTTGCTGCCGGAGCTGGGCTTCGCCGTGTTATCCCGGGGGGCCACAGTGCCCTCCGGGACTGTGCCTTCCCGGGGGACGCCCCCGGACCCCCATGGCCCAGACCCCGATGGCCCGGAGCCCCCCGCAGTTCGCAGGGCCTGCCAGACCCGTTGCGGGGAGGCGGGCATGTCGATGTGCCGGACGCCGAGGTGGGCGAGCGCGTCGATGACCGCGTTCTGCACCGCCGGGGTGGCGCCGATCGAGCCCGCTTCGCCGATGCCCTTGACGCCGAGCGGGTTGTACGTGGTCAGGGTCTGCATGTCGGCCAGCTCGAAGCTCGGCACCTCGGTGGCCGACAGGAACGGGTAGTCGGCGAAGCTCGCGGTCAGCGGGTTGCCGTCGGCGTCGTACACGACCTCCTCGACAAAGGCCTGCGCCGCGCCCTGGGCTATGCCGCCGTGCCGCTGGCCCTCGGCCAGCAGCGGGTTGAGCACGAACCCGGCGTCGTCCACGGTCACGATCCGGCGCAGCACCACCTTGCCGGTCTCGGTGTCCACCTCGACGACCGCGACGTGCGACCCGAACGGGAAGGTCGCCCCCGGCGCCGTGAACACCGTCCGCACGACCAGCCGTTCCTCCTCGGCCAGGTGGGCCAGCGGCACCGCGGCGTCCGGGTCGCCGGCCACCTCGAACGCGCTGCGCTCGACGTTGAAGCGCAGGTCGGCCGGGCTGGCCTCGAGCTCGCTGGCGGCGCGCTCCCGCGCGATCTCGATCAGCTCCTGGGAGGCCTTCTGCACCGCGGAGCCGCCGTGCTGCAGGCTGCGCGAGCCGCCGGTGCCGCCGCCCTCGGGGATCAGGTCCGTGTCGCCCCACTTCAGCGTGATCTTGTCGACGGGGATGCCGAGCTCGTCGCTGGCCAGCATGGCCCAGGCCGTCGCGTGGCCCTGGCCGTGCGGGGAGGTGCCGGTGAGGATGGTCGCGGTGCCGTCGGGATGAACCTCGACGGTGGCGTTCTCCTGGGGCGGCGCCTCCTCGCCGTCTCCCATGCCGGTGATCTCCACGTAGCTGGCCAGGCCGATCCCCAGCGCCACCGTGTCGCCGCGCGCCCGGCGCCCGGCCTGCTCCCGCCGCAGCTCGTCATAGCCGGCCGCGGCGAGCACCTTGTCCAGGGCGGCGGCGTAGTCGCCGGTGTCGTAGAGCGCGCCGAACTTGGTCCGGTGCGGCTCGGTGAACTTCGGCAGCAGGTTGCGCCGCCGTACCTCGGCGGGGTCCATGCCGATCTCGGCGGCGAACAGGTCCATGGCCCGCTCGATCGCCGCGGTGGCCTCCGGCCGCCCCGCGCCGCGGTAGGCGCCCATCGGCGTGGTCGTGGTGACCACGCTCTTGGCTATGGCCTCGGCCCGGGGGATCGCGTACGGGCCGGGAGCCATCAGGATGGTCAGGAACGGCAGCATGGCGCCGATGCGGACGTGGGCCCCGGCGTCCTGGACGATCTCCAGCCGGTAGGCCAGCACGGTGCCGTCCCGCCTGCCGCCGATGGTGACCGTCTGCTGCTGGGCCCGGCCGTGGGTCATCGCGATCAGGTTCTCGTACCTGGTCTCGGTCCAGCGCGCGGGGCGGCCGAGCCGCCGTGCCACCCAGGCCACCAGCGCGTGCTCGGGGTCGGCGCCGAACTTCGCGCCGAACGCGCCGCCGACGTCGGGGGTGATGACGCGCACCTGCTCGTCCGGCACGCCCAGCAGCCGGGCCAGGCTGGACTTGGTGCCCTGCGCCCCCTGGTTCGGTATCCACGCGGTCAGCCGCCCGGAGGAGTCCCAGGCGGCCGCGGCGGCCCGGGTCTCCATGGGGGCCGGCGCGACGCGCTGGTTCAGGATCGTCCGCGTGGTGACGACCTCGCACTCGTCGAACAGGTGCTCGTCGAGCGAGCTGGGGTCGCCGAAGTTCGCGGTCACGTTGGTGCCCGCCTCCTCGTAGAGGAGCACCTGGTCGGAGGCCGCGTCGTCCAGGTCGATCACCGCGGGCAGCGGGTCGTAGTCGACGTCCACGAGTTCCACGGCGTCCTCGCCCTGGTAGGGCTGCTCGGTGACCACGATGGCCACCGGGTCGCCGACGAAGCGGACCTTGTCCGCCGCCAGGATGGGCCGGGCCATCTCCCGGTTGAACATCGGGCCCGGCTTGATGGGGGCCAGGTCGCCGACATCGGCGGCCGTGAACGCGGCCACCACGCCCGGGGCCGACAGCGCCGCGCTGACGTCGATCCCGCCGATCCTGGCGTGGGCGACCGGGGAGCGGACGAAGAACACGTGGCAGGCGCCGGCCAGGCGCTCGTCCACGACGTCCTCGGTGTAGACGCCGCCGCTGGTCAGAAAGCGCGGGTCCTCCGTCCGCAGGACGCGCGTGCCCAGGATGCTCACCAGCGATCAGCTCCCCTCGAACCCGGCGCCGGCCACCTCGGAGGGCCGGCCTGCCGCACTGCAGTGCTCCTCGTGACGCCCGGCGACCGGATGGGGTCGGCTGGCGACCGAACGCGGCTGCGCATCTCACAGATGATCGTGCCTTGTCGCGCTCCGGAAGGTCAAACCGAGCGGCCGGCGCGAAAGTGCTGGTGACTCGCGTGGATGCTGGTGGCTCGCGTGACCGGCCCGGCCCGGCCGGCCGCGCGGCTCTCGCGCGCCGGCCCGGTTCGCCGGGCTGCGGGGCTCCCCATCGGCCGGGCCCGGTTCGCCGGGCTGCGGGACTCCCCGCCGCATGTTCCGCAACCCGGTGAACCGCCGGGCCGCCGGAGCCGTTACTACCGGCACGAGCACTGTGCCTCTCCGGCCCCGGCGGTCGGCACTGGCTGCCCTCGCCAGCAGACCGCAGCAGGATATGGCAGTGTATAGACATAGACAAGAGTTATGTGAAAAAAGTAGCAAACTGAGACACTTGTTAGTGTCCATCCGGTTTGGGGAGCCTGCGATCCCGGGGACCCGGGATCATGCCCGGGAATAGGAGCCGTCCGAGACGTGTTACAGCCCGCGGCCGGCCGGGCCGCGATCCGGCCGAAAATGGGTTTCCCGGCCCGCGCCCGCGCGGCTAGCATCGAATCCCGCCCCAGTCCCGGCGAGTCCAGATCGGAAGTCAGCCATGTTCGCGCGCGCGGTCGTGCGCCGCTTCCCCGTGCTGGGGTACCGCGACTTCCGGCTGCTGCTGGCCGACCGGCTGCTGGCCCCGACGGCCTTTGCCTTCTCCCTGGTCGGCGTCTCCTTCGCGGTCCTGTACACGACCGGGTCCACCGCCGACCTGTCGTACGTCCTGGCCGCGCAGATCGCGCCTTCGCTGGTCTTCACGCTGATCGGCGGGGTCATCGCGGACCGGGTCCCGGCGCAGTGGGTGATCATCGCCGGCAACGTGATGATCGCGCTCGGCGAGGGCACGTTCGGCGTCCTGGTCCTGGTCGGCCACCCGCAGCTGTGGCAGATGATCCTGCTCGAGACGCTCACCGGCACCGGCATGGCGATCTTCTACCCGGCGTCGCAGGCGCTGGTGCCCAGGCTGGTCCCCGGCGACCTGATGCAGGAAGCCAGCGCGATCAGCCGTCTCGCGATGAACGCGGGCCAGATGGGCGGGGCCACGATCGCCGGCCTGTGCGTCGCGGCGTTCGGCCCTGGCTGGGCGCTCGCGGTGTGCGGTGCCGGCATGCTGATCTCGGTGCCGCTGCTGCTGAGTATCCGGGCGACCGGCAGCGCGCGCGCTCGCGACACGGGACTGCTCCACGACCTGCGGGACGGCTGGTCGGAGTTCCGCTCGCACACCTGGCTGTGGGTGATCGTGGCGCAATTCGGCGTGGTCCTGATGGCCTGGTACGGGGCGTTCCAGATCCTCGGGCCGGTGGTCGCGAAGGCGCACCTGGGCGGTCCGGCGGCGTGGGGAGCCATCACCGCAGCCGACTCTGTGGGCCTGATCGTGGGAGGCATCGTCTCGCTGCGGTTCACGCCGCGACGGCCGATGCTGTTCGTGGTCACGATCGGCGCGGCGATAGCGGTCGCGCCGATCGCGCTCGCGATGCTGTGGCCGCTGCCCCTGGTCTGCCTGGCCTCGTTCGGCCTCGGCATCACCATCGAGATCATGATGGTGCAGTGGACCGTGGCCCTGGCTAAGAACATCCCGCCGGACATGCTGGCCCGCGTGTCCTCCTACGACCTGCTCGGCTCGGTCATGGCTATGCCGATCGGCGCGCTGATCGCCGGGCCGCTGGCTGCGGCCGTCGGTGTCTCGGCGACCCAGTACGGCGCGGCCGCGCTGATCATCCTGGCCTCCGCGCTCGCCCTCATCCCGCGCGACGTGCGCACCATGCGGGCGGGCGCCGGCCACGAGCTGGACACCGTCCCGCGGGACACGGTGCCGCTCGAGACGGTGGCACCGGGCGTGGTGGCGCCGGGCCTGGGCCCGGCGGAGGATCAGGAGACCAGCTCGGCCTCGCCGGTGAACGCGGCCCACATCGCCGCGTAGAGCCCGTCGGCGGCCAGCAGCTCGGCGTGGGTTCCGGTCTCGGCCACCTGGCCCGCCTCCATCACGATGATCCGGTCCGCCCGCGACGCCGTGGTGAGCCGGTGCGCGACCACCAGCGTGGTGCGCCGCGCCGCGAGCTGCTCGGTCGCCCGGGTGACCGCTGCCTCGGCGGCCAGGTCCAGGGCGGCGGTGGCCTCGTCCAGCAGCAGGATGGCCGGATCCACGAGGTAGGCCCGCGCGAGGGCGATCAGCTGGCGCTGCCCGGCCGAGAGGTTGCGGCCGCGTTCCGATACCTCATGCAGGAAGCCCCCGGGCAGCCTGGCGATCATCTCGATCGCGCCCACGCCCCGGGCCGCGGCCTCGACCTCGGCGTCCGTGGCGTCCGGCCGGCCGTAGGCGATGGCGTCCCGCACCGTGCCGGCGGAGAGGTAGGACTCCTGCGGCACCACGCCGAGCCGGTGCCGGTAGGAAGCCATGTCGTAGTCCCGGACATCCACGCCGTCCACGAGCACCCGGCCCGAGCTGACGTCATAGAACCGCGCGATGAGCTTGACCAGCGTTGACTTGCCGGCCCCGGTCTGGCCGACCAGCGCGACCGTCTCGCCGGGCGCCACCGACAGGCTGACCCCGGCCAGGGCCTCCTGCCGCTGGCCCGGGTACGTGAACGACACGTCACGCAGTTCGATCTGGCCGCGGAGGCGGCTCACGGGGACCGGCGACGCCGCCTCGGGCGTGGACGTCGGGGTGCGCAGCAGGCTCTTGATCCGCTGCAGCCCGACGTTGGCCTGCTGGTAGCTGTCGAAGACCTGGGACAGCTGCTGCACTGGGGAGAACAGCAGGTCGATGAACAGCAGGTAGGCGATGAGCGACCCCGCGCTGAGCACTCCGCTGTGCACCTCGCCCGCGGCCACGAACAGCACCAGCGCGCCGGCGACGGTCGACAGCGCCTGCACGAACGGGAAGTACAGCGCGATGTAACGCTGGGCCCGCAGCCGGGAGGTCAGGTAGGCGCCGCTCAGCCCGGCGAACCGGTCCCGGTTCAGCTGCTCGCGCCGGAAGGCCTGGGCCACGCGCAGGCCCGCCACGTTCTCCTGCAGGTCGGCGTTGACCACGCTGACCTTCTCCCGGGCCTCGCCGTAGGCCCGCGACGACTTCGCGCGGAACACCACGGTGGCCGCGACGAGCACCGGGAGGATCGCCAGCAGCGTGAGGCCGAGCCTGAGGTTGAGGACGAGCAGCGCGATCAGGACGCCGAAGAAGGACAGACCGGAGTTGACCATGGTGATCAGCCCGGTCTGCAGGAACGAGGACAGCGCGTCCACGTCGGTGGTCATCCTGGTCATGATCCGGCCGGTGAGCTCGCGCTCGTAGTAGTCCAGCCCGAGCCGCTGCAGCTGCGAGAAGATCTTGACCCGCAGCGCGTACAGCAGCCGTTCGCCGTTCCGCCCGACCACCACGGTCTGCACCGTGTTGACCACCCAGTCGGCGGCCACGATGGACAGTGCCGCCAGCGCGATCAAGACGATCGTGTGGAAGGCCCCGGCCAGCACGCCGTTGTCGATCCCGTTGCGGACCAGCAGCGGCATGGCGATGCTGGCCAGCGCGTCCAGCCCGTCCAGGATCAGGCCGGCGGTCAGCGCGACCGCGAACGGCCGCAGCAGCCGGCGCAGGGTGAAGTGCGGGTCGGCCGCCCGCGCCCAGGACCGGCTCACGTCCGGGACGTCGGTCGCGGGCGGCAGCGCCGCCACCTTGGCCAGCAGCTCGGGGCTGGGCGGGATGTCGGCCAGCATCCCGGTCACCGTGCTGCTCCTGCCTCCGCCCCGCGCCGAGCTCCGCCCCTGGGCGCCGTAGCCGGCCGGCCCGCCTGCCGCCCCGGCCGCGGGGGAATCTACCGTCGGCTCGCGTCCGTCGCGGCCGGCCGGCGGCGGCCACAGCGACGGCGTCACGCCGACGGCACGCGCCGGGCCGCGGTCCGCCGGACTGGCCACGTCGGCCGCGCGGCGGTCCGCGTCGGCGGAGTAGCACGCGAGTTCCCCGGCGTCGATGCCCTCGGCGTCGTCACCGGGCCCGGCCAGCAGCAGCCGGTACAGCGGGCACCGCGCGGTCAGCTCGTCGTGGGTCCCGGTGTCGACCAGGCGGCCCTCGTCGAGCACCGCGATCCGGTCGGCGAGCTGCAGCGTGGATCGCCGGTGCGCGATCAGTAGCGTGGTCCGCCCGGCCATGACCCGGCGCAGCGTGGCGTGGATCTGCGCCTCGACCCGGGCGTCGATGGCCGACGTCGCGTCGTCCAGGACCAGGACGGCCGGGTCGGTGATCAGCGCCCGGGCCAGCGCTATCCGCTGCCGCTGCCCGCCGGACAGCGTCAGGCCCTGCTCGCCGATGACGGTGTCGTACCCGTCGCGCAGCCCCGTGATGAACTCGTCGGCCTCGGCCGCCCGGGCCGCCGCGACGATCTGCTCCTGGGTCGCGGCCGGCCGGCCGTAGGCGATGTTGGCCCGCACGGTGTCGGAGAACAGGAAGCTCTCCTCCAGCACCAGCCCGATCGAGGCCCGCAGCGAGTCCAGGGTGAGATCGCGCACGTCGTACCCGCCGATCCGCACCGCGCCGCCGCGCACGTCGTAGAACCGGGGGAGCAGCAGCGAGATCGTGGACTTGCCCGATCCCGAGGTGCCGACGACCGCGAGCGTCTCGCCCGCCCGTACCCGCAGCGACAGCCCGCGCAAAACCGGCTCGGACGGCAGGTACCCGAAGGTGACGTCGTCCAGCTCGATGTCGGGGATCCCGGCGGGCAGCGCCACCGCGTCCGGCTTCTCGGTCAGCACCGGCCGGGAGTCGATCACCTCGAAGACCCGGATCACGCTGGCCCTGGCCTGCTGGCCGATCGTGATCATCGCGGCCAGCGCCCGGACCGGGCCGACCATCTGGGCCAGGTAGGCGGAGAACGCGAAGAACGTCCCGATCGAGATCTCGTGCTTGATGGCCAGCCAGCCGCCGAGCGCGAGCACCCCGACCTGGCCGAACGCCGGGACTGCCTGCAGGGCCGGGTTGTAGCGGGCCAGCAGCCGGACCGCGCGTACCCGGGCGGCGTAGAGGAAGCCGCTGGCCTGCTCTATCCGCTCGATCTCCTGCTCCTCCTGCCCGAAGCCCTTGACCACGCGGACCCCGGTGACCGCGCCTTCCACCACGCCGGCCACGTTCCCGGCCTGCTGCTGGGCGTCCCAGGTGGCCGGGAACAGCCGGCTCCGGGACGCGAGCGTAATCAACCACAGCGCCGGGCCGACCGCGAGCGCGATCACGGTGAGCAGCGGGGAGAGGAAGGCCATGATCACGATGGACAGGACGAACAGCACCACGCTGCCGGTCAGCAGCGGCACCATGCTGAGCATGCCCTGGATCATGTTGAGGTCGGAGATCGAGCGGCTGACGATCTGCCCGGTGTGCAGCTGGTCCTGGCGCGCTCCGTCCAGCCGGGTCAGCGAGCCGAACAGCTCGGTGCGCAGGTCGTGCTGTACGTCGAGCGATACCCGGCCGCCCTGGTAGCGCCGCACGTACACCGCGCCGAAGTTGATCAGCGCGGCGATCATGAGCAAGCTCGCGCCGATCCAGATCGGCTGGTGATGCGCGAGGATCGCGTTGTCGACGATGTCGCGCTGGATCAGCGGGATCAACGCGGTGACGAGAGTGCCCAGCAGCGTGCCGCCGAGCGCCAGCAGCACCCCCCGCGGATAGCGCCAGCAGTAGCCGGCCAGCCGCCGCAGCCAGCCTTCACCGGTGCCGGTTCCGGCGGCGTTTTCCGGTCGCTTCCAGGGCACTCTTAGGCGCCGCCTTCGCTCGCTCGTTCCTTGCTCCTCAGTCCGGGCGCCGCCGCGCCCTTCCGGCTCGCTCGTTGCTCGCTCCTCAGTCCGGGCGCCGCGCCCTTCCGGCTCGACCTCGCTCCTCATGCCGGCCCGGCGCCGATGACACGCCGCCCGGGCTGGGCGGCGGTCCGCTCCGCGCGCCGCTGCGGCTCAGTCGTCCCCGGCGCGGCGTGCTTGGCCCGCCTGACCTCGTCCATGGCCTGATTGAGGACGTCGAGAGCGTGCAGCACCTGGTCGGGCTGGCCGGTCTCGGCGAGCAGCTGGTCCAGCCACCATGCGTAGGCGGCGTCCGCCCGGTCGACCGCGTCGCGCCCGGCGGCGGTCAGGCAGAGCCGGACCACGCGCCGGTCCCCGGGCTCGGCGTCACGCCGCGCGTACCCGGCCGCGACCAGCCCGTCCGCGGTCGCGGTCAGCGTCGGCTTGGCCACCGCCAGCAGCTCGGCCAGCTTCGCGGACCGCTCGCCGCCGGCGCCCGCCAGCTTCAGGATGCGGTACTGCTGCGGGGTCAGGTCGGTATCGACCCGCTCCAGCGCGCGGAACAGCCGCAGCAGGATCATCACCACCTGCGACGCGCGCGGATCGTCCCGCTCGGCCTGGCCCGTCCGGTCCTCGGTCACTCCGCCTGCTCCCTCGGGCCTCGCCGGCCGGCCGTGCGCCAGCCGGCAAGGTACGCTAGTCTTATAGTTCGCTAGCCTAATAAAAATTCCGGGGGACCGCATTCCGGGAGGACCGCACTCCGGCAGACCGCACTCCGCGGGACGGCACTCCCGGGCGGCGCGCGGCCTATCGCGACAGGGCGGGGACGCGTCCCGCGGCGGCTCGCGTGATCGCGTGCTGGCGGAACAGCTCGGCGGCGGGCAGCAGGCGCCGCTCGGCCGACCAGGTCAGCCAGATTTCCCGCGTGGCGGCGGTATCGGCTACAGCGACGAGGAGACCGCCGGGATCCGCCGCCTGCTCCGGGCCTGCTCCTGAACCCGCGGGCCGGCGGGCATCCCGGCCGGCAGGCCCGGCCGCGGGCCGGAGATCACGGCCGCGGGGACCGCGGGTCGCGGCGGAGCGGGTGATCGGCGGGAACCTCGACGAGAACGATCCGCACGCCGTCCGGGTCCTCGATCCACATCTCGGTCAGTCCCCACGGCTCGGCCGTGGGCTCTCGCAGGACCCGGACGCCGGCCGCGGCCAGCCGCGCATGCTCGGCGTGAACGTCCCGTACCTGGAGCCAGATCATCAGCGACCGGCCCGGCGGCCCGGCCGAGCGCCCGGATATCTCCAGCAGGCCAGGGCCAAGGAAGAAGACCACGCCAGGATCGGCCGGAGAGCCGAACTCCCGGTAGATGGCCAGGCCCAGCACGTCGCGGTAGAAACGGCGGCTCCGGTCCGGGTCGGCCGGGCGCAGCAGGATCCGGCTGCTCAATATGTCCACGCCGCCATCCTGGCCGGCGCCGGTGGCCCCGGGCCGGTCTGGCGGGTGGCCGTGGCCGGGCAGAACGGGCCGCGTCCCGTCGGCGGCCACGCCACGGCGTACGATCCGTCAGGACAGCCACCCGGATCCGCCGCGTGGGGAGGCCACCGTGGACATCACCCAGCTGATCCTTGACGACCATCACGAGCAGCGCCGGCTCTTCGCGATCCTGGAGCAGGTCGGCCCGGCCGACACCGGGACGCTGGGGGAGGTGTGGGCGCGGCTGTCGGCGTTCCTGGAGGTGCACGCCGCCGCGGAGGAGGAGATCTTCTACCCTGAGCTGCTCCGGGCCGGCCAGCGGGCCGGGCGCATCGGCCCCACCGAGGCGGAGACGCTGGACGCCATCAGTGATCACAACGACATCCGGGACGCCATCGCCGCGGTCGCGGGCCACGAGGTGGGCAGCGACGGGTGGTACGCGGCGGTCGCCGCGGTGAACGCGGCCAACGGCGACCACATGGCCGAGGAGGAACGCGAGGGCCTCACCGACTTCCGCCGGGAGGCCGGGCTCCAGCTGCGCCACGACCTGGCCGTGGCGTTCGCGGCCTTCGAGGCGCGGCATTTCGCTGGCGTCCGGCCGGTGGACCGGGATCCAGCGGCCTACGTGCGGCAGGCCGAGCAGTCGGCCCGCCGCGACCCCTCCTCCGGCTCGCTCGGCATCGGCAGCCTGAAGGGCACCTAGTATCCGCGGTCACGGCGAGGAGTGAACCCTTTCATCCTCCCCATGGCTGCCCAGTACTCTGGCCCGAGGCTGACGGATAAAAGGGGTTCAGTAAGGCGCATGCGAGCCGCCGGGATACGCAGGATCGGGGACACCCCCGGGCTCATCGAGCTGCCCGAGCCGCGCGCCCTGCGCGCCGACGAGGTGCTGCTCGACGTGCGGGCGTGCGGGGTGGGCAACTGGGACGAGTTCGTCCGCACGGGCGGCTGGGATACCGGCGCCCACCCGCCGATGGCGATGGGCGTCGAGGCCGCCGGGCTGGTCGCGGCGGCCGGGAACCCGGCGGGCGGGCTCAGCGTCGGTGATCCGGTGACCACGCATTCGCTGCCGCTGCGGGAGCAGGGCTGCTGGGCAGAGACGCTCATCGTCGCCGCCGGGCACGTGGCCCCGGTGCCGCCCGGGGTGCCGATGGACGTCGCCGCGGCGCTTCCGGTCCCGGCGCTCACCGCGGACCAGGCGCTGAGCGCGGTGGACCTGCGGGCCGGCCAGGCGCTGCTGGTGAACGGCGGGAGCGGGGTGACCGGCAGCCTGCTGGTCCAGCTGGCCGTGCACCAGGGCGCGCGGGTGATCGCCACCGCGGGCCCGGACAGCGCCGATCGCCTTCTCGCCGCGGGCGCCCTGGCCGTGCTCGACTACCACCAGCCCGACTGGCCGGAGCAGGCGCGCTCGGTGGCCGGAGGCGGAACCGACGCGGCCGTCAACGCGGTGCCGTCGGGGGCTCGCGCCGCGGTGCGGGCGGTCAGGGACGGCGGCCGGCTGGCCACGATCACGGCGGACGCGCCGCCCGCCGAGCGGGGGATCAGCGCCGTCGAGATCCTGGTCGCCCCGGATGGAGCCAGGCTGCGCCGGCTGACCGAGCTGCTCGCCCAGGGCGTGATCACCGTGACCGTCGGCGCCCGGTATCCCCTGGAGCAGGCGGCTGCGGCCCTGGCCCTGGCCCGGCGGGGCGCCCGCGGCACGGCCGTCGTCCTCCGGACGGGTGCCCGGGACGGGTGACCGGCCCGGGCTGATCCGGTCCGGGCTGATCCGGCCTAGCGCGCCGTCTTGGCCGTGGTTCCCATGCCGAGCGTGGCGGTGAACACCAGCAGCACGAACAGCAGGAACGTGATGACGTGCACGCTGGTGCACCACAGGCAGATGTTGCCGACCTGGATGAGCTCCACGTAGATGAGGTACAGCACGAAGCCCATGCCGGCGACGGCCCCGGCCAGGCGGGTCCACCAGATGACGGGCAGCCGCGACCGCCACGCCCACGGCGAGTTGATCGCGACCATGAAGACGTAGAAGGCGAGCCCGAGCACGGCGACGGGGAAGACCCCGAACACCATGGCCTCGGGACTGGAGAGAACCTTCTCGCAGTTGATGGCGCCGTTGGACGAGCAGACCAGCAGTTTCGGCGACGTGAAGTGGACGATCGTCAGGTAGATCGACACCCCGAGGCCGGCCAGCGACAGCCCCAGCGCGGTCCACTGGATCCACGGCGGCGCGCCGTACCGCTCCTGCGCCGCACTGGCGGCCGACGGCTCGGCGACCTGTGTGCCGCCCCGGGCCGGACCGGGCCGCCCGCCGGGCCCGCGGCCGTCCTGGCCGCGTGCGCCCCGGCCCCGGCCGTCCTGCCCCCGGCTACCCTGCGCGCGGCCGTTCTGAGCCCGCCCGGCCTGCCCTGACCCGGTACCGTTCGGCCCCGTGCCGGTCTGCCCGGTGCCGGCCCCGGCCTGCTTGCTGCCCCGGCTAGAGCTGCCCGAGCCGGACCGGGTGGCCGGGCCGCCGCTCTTGGCCTGACCGGACGCGGCCCGGGCCTGCTTCTGGCTGGCCATCAGAGGTGAGCGCTCGCGGCGACGACCCCGGCTGAGGTGCAGACGTTACCGGGCTTGCCGCCCGTCATCTTGCAGATGGCCGCGGTGATGAGGTTCGCGTCCCCGAGGGCCCCCTGCGCGACTGGGCTGTTCGGGTTGTGCAGGGCCGCGGCGACCTGGGCCCAGCTCATGCCCGCCAGCACCCCCGGGTCATAGTTCGGCAGCTTGATCACGTACTTGTTGCCGAAGCTGATGAACGGGTAGCCGACGCCAGTTGCCGATGAGTCGTACTTCTGCCAGAGCGCCTGCTGCGCGGCCGTGGTGTTCTGCAGCGGGCCGCGGCTGACCGTCTCGTTCTCGACCGGAGTGAAGGTCAGGTACGGGCTGCTGTAACTGGACTTGTAGAACGTCAGCGTGGGGGTGTTCGGGTCGGTGTCGGTGCTGGAGGAGTGGATGCCGTGCAGCGGGGTGGTGAACGTGCCGAACCGGCTCAGCGCCACCGCCATGGACCAGCGCATCGCCGCGCAATAGGGGCAGAACTCGGCGCCGATATACAGCATCTCCGGCTTGCCGTTGCTGGTCAGCGGCTTGTCCGAGATCGCGTTGATCGGCGGCGCGCCGCCCTCGCCGGTTGTCATGAAGCTGGGCACCGAGCCGATGCCAACCTTGTCCAGCGCGCTCGCGGGAACGGTGGTGATGTCCTTCTGCACGCTGGCCGGCAGGACGGTTCCGGTCGTGCTCCCCGACGCGCTGCTGCCCGAGGACTTGTTGTGGTTCAGCCCGACGGCGACGAAGGCCACCACGATGGCCAGGACCGCGACGATGCTGCCCGTCACGATCAGCGTCCGCTTGCGGACCTCGGAACGCCGGGCCGCGGCGCGTTGCGCGGCTATCTTCTCCCTGGCGTTCTGCTGCCTGATCCTGGTTGCCTTGCTCATGCCAGCCCTGCCTCACCCGTCCGGATTACTCTGGCCCGACCGCGGCGCAAGCCGCGGTCTCGCTCGCGCCGCGCCGCCCGGCAAGCCCGGCGTCACAGCGCCGGGCCGCCGCCACGACGACTGCCCGACACTATGCTAAAGCGCGCGAGCGGCTGGGGGTTACCCCTCCCAGAGGGAATCGCATCTTCCTGAAGACTTGCTGAATGGTGTCTCTCGGCGAGCTAACAGTCGCGCTTCGTTATGTCCATGGTTCTTGCTTCGCGCAATTGACGGTAGCTATGGTCGGACGATGGCGGTTACCTCAGCAAAGAACCGCAGCGCGCGCATGGGCGCGCTGCTGGTGATCACGTGCGTTGCGCTCGCCGCGGCAGCCTGCGGCAGCTCCTCGACCTCCTCGAGTGCGCCGGCCAAGCCCACGGGCACGGCCAGCGTCGCGGCCGCGTCCTCGCTGTCCTTCCTCAACGAGAAGGAGGTCGGTCCCAGCTTCACGAAGGCCGAGGGCTATAAGTATTCCGGTACCTACAACGCGTCCGGCGAACTCGAGTCGGACATCGCCTCCGGGGAGATCAGCCCGAACGTCTTCGAGAGCGTCGGCGGCGACAACATCACGCCGCTGTTCCCCAAGTACACCAAGTGGTACGTCCAGTACGCAGGCACGTCCATGGTGGTCGCGTACAACCCGAACAGCAAGTACGCCAGCGAGTTCAAGGCCTTCGCCGACGGCTCCAAGCCGCTCAGCGGCCTGTTCACGCTGATGGAGACGCCCGGCTTCAAGCTCGGGCGGACCGACCCCAACACCGACCCGCAAGGCCGGGACTTCATCTACATGCTCGAGCTCGCCCAGTCCTACTACCACCTGCCGTCGGACACCGTCGCCAAGATCCTTGGCACCTCGGACTACGGTTCCGCCTCCTCGCCGCAGATCTACGCCGAGGCCTCCCTGCCCGCCACGCTGCAGTCGGGTCAGCTTGACGCCTCGAGCTCGTTCATCACCGAGGCGATCGAACTGCACATGGACTACATCCCGCTGCCGCCCGCCATTAACCTGGGTGACATGTCGATGGCCGCGCAGTACATGAAGGCATCGGTCACGATCACGAGCGGCGGCCAGAAGACGACCAAGCACGGCTCGCCGCAGGTCATCGACATCACGATGATCGGCAAGCCCACCCCGGCCGGCACCGCCTTCGTCAAGTACACGCTGTCGCCGACCGGCCTGGCCCTGTACAAGAAGGGCGGGTTCACGCTGTTCCCGCTCACCGTGACCGGTGATAGCAGCGCGATACCGGCCGCGATAAAGAGTGAGCTGGGCGACTAGCCCGGCAGCAGCCGCTGGCGGCGCTGTCCGGGGGGATGAGCCTCCCGGGCAGCGCCGTCGGCCGGGGCCGTCCTCGGCCACCGGCCTGCGCCGCCTCCGCTCGGTGTCCGGCCTGGCGTCGGTTCTCGGTGCGCTGGTGATCTGGCTGGCGCTGCTCGGCCCGGTCATCGCCTTGCTCACGCACCTGTCCGCCAGCGCGATCGTGAGCGCGCTCACCGGGCCCGGCGATCTCGACCCGCTCGTCACCTCGCTGGCGTCCGGGGGCGTGACGCTGGCGGTCCTGCTGGTGTTCTGCACCCCGCTGGCCTGGATGCTCGCCCGCGGCACGCTCCCGTTCCCGCGGATCTGGGAGGCCGGCGTGCTGTGCAGCCTGCTGCTGCCGCCGCTGGTGATCGGCCTGCTGCTGATCTTCCTGGTCGGCCCGTACACGCCGATCGGCGAGCTCCTCTACGCGACGCCGTGGCACCTGACGGCGACCAACACGTTCCTGGCCCTGGTGATCGCCGAGGTCTACGAGTCGGCGCCGTACTACGTGGTCGGCGCGCAGGCCGCGTTCGCCGACGTCGACCCGCGGATGGAGGAGCAGGCCGCGCTGCTCGGCGACCGGCCGCGGCGGGTGTTCCGGCGGGTGACGCTGCCGCTGGCGGCGCCCGGCCTGGGCGTGGCGCTGGCCGTGGCGTGGGCCCGGGCCATGGGAGCGTTCGGCGCCGTCGTCATCATCGCCTACCATCCGTACGGGCTGCCGCTGCAGATCTGACTCACGCTGCAGGAGACCGGCCTGGCCTCCGCGCTGCCGTTCGCGCTGGTCCTGCTGGTGGTCGCGCTGCCGCTGCCGCTCGCCGCCTTTACCTGGAGCGCCCGTGCTCGACGCCGACGTCGAGGTTGACCGCCGGGAGTTCACGGTGCGCGCCGCGCTGCGCGTGGCGGCCGGGGAGCGGCTGGCGCTGTTCGGCCCGTCCGGCGCGGGCAAGACCACGGTGCTGGAGGCGATCGCCGGGCTGGTCCCGCCGCGCCGGGGGCGGGTGGAACTCTTCGGCCGGCTGCTGACCTCGACCGAGCTCCCCGCCTGCTTCGTGCCGCCGTGGCGGCGGCGGGTCGGCCTGCTCCGCCAGGACCCGGGCCTGTTCCCGCACCTGTCGGTGCGGGGCAACCTCGGCTACGCCCCGGGCTCGGATCCGTCCGGCCGGGAGCTGGCCCAGCTCGCCGAGGCGCTGGGCATCGACGGCCTGCTGTCGGCCATGCCCGCGCGGCTGTCCGGCGGGCAGGCGCACCGGGTGGCGCTCGGCCGGCTGCTGCTGGCGCACTGCGACGCGCTGCTGCTCGACGAGCCCTACACCGGCCTGGACGCCAGCCTGCGCCGGTCGCTGACCGAGCTGGTGGTCGGGCTGGTCGACGAGCGGTCGGTACCCGCGGTGCTGGTCGCCCACGAGCTGGCCGAGGCGCAGGCGTTCGCCGACCGGCTGGCCGTGCTCGACCGCGGCGACCTGCTGCAGGTCGGCGCGCCGGACGAGGTGGTGCTGCGGCCGGCCTCCCGCCGGGTCGCCGAGCTGGTCGGCTACCTGGGCTTCGTGCCCGCGGCCGGGCACCCGGGCACCGTGGCCGGGATCCACCCGGAGCGGGTCACCGGCGGCGCGCACCCCGACCGCGGGCTCGTGCTGACCGGGACGGTCACCGCCTGCCGGCCGGCCGGCGCCGGGTGGGAGGCCGACCTGGCGGTCGGCGCCGAGGTGATCACCTGCCGGCTGCCCGACCGGCCCGGGCAGGTCGGCGACGAGCTGGCGGTCACCGCGATCGACCCGCCGTGCTTCGGGCCGGACGGCGCCGCCGTCGCGCGCCGCAGAAGTCATCCGTCCCGCCCGGGACGGCGAACCCAGAGCAGGTCGGCAGATGAGTGATCAGGTTACCGGCGGAGGCATGGCGCTCCGGCTCGCCCGGCAGGCCCGCGGGTTCTCGCAGCAGCAGCTGGCCGGGATGGCGGGAGTGTCCCGCCAGGCGGTCTCGGCGGTCGAGTCCGGCCTGTCCGACCCGTCGCTGCGGGTGGCGCTGGCCCTGGCCCGGGCGCTGGGCGTGACGGTCGAGGAGCTGTTCGGGCCGGGCAGCCCGGTTTCCCCGGTCGCGGCCCGCCCGGTGGCGCCGCTCGGCGGCCAGGACGCCCGGGTCGCGCTCGCGCCGATGGGCGACGAGTTCGTCGCGCTGCCGCTGTCCGGCGACCCGGTCAGCCGGGCCAGGTTCCTGCCCGCTGACGGGCTGGCCGGAGGGACCGGCACCGGGAACCACAGCGCCCAGGACCACGGGCCCAGGACCCGCCCGGTGCGCCCGATCGTGCCGCCCCGGCCGACGCTGGTGGTGGCCGGGTGCGATCCGGCCCTGCCGCTGCTCGAGACGCCGCTCGGCCTGCTCGACCCGCCGGTGGCGCTCAGCTGGTGGCCGTGCGCGAGCCGGGAAGCGCTCCGGCTGGCCGCCGACGGCCTGGTGCACGTGGCCGGCGCGCACCTGCGCGGACGCTCGGGCGGCTACAACACCGGCCCGGCCGGGGAACTGCTGCCGCAGGGGTGCGAGGTGATCGGGTTCAGCTCCTGGCGGGAGGGGCTGGTGCTGCGGCCGGAACTCGCCGGGGACGTCGCCGGCCTGGGCGACGTGGCCCGCCGCGGGCTGCGCCTGGTGAACCGGGAGCCGGGCTCCGAGGCCCGCAGCGTGCTCGACCGCGAGCTGGCCGGCCTGGGCATCGACGGCGGCCGGCTGCCCGGCTACGGCACCCGGGTCACCGGGCACCTTCAGGTGGCGGCGGCCATCACCGCCGGGCTGGCCGACGCGGGCGTCGCCAGCGAGCCCGCCGCGCTGGCCTACGGCCTGGCCTTCATCCCGCTGGCCACCGAGCGGTTCGACCTGGTGATCCCGGCCGGCCTGGCCGGCTCCCGGGAGGTCCAGGGCCTGATCAGGGCGCTCTCCTCGCGGTGGCTGCTCGACCAGCTCGCCAGCCTGCCCGGCTACGACGCGGCGACGTGCGGTGAGCACGTCGCGACGCTGCCGCCCGCCCCGCGGCGCTCGGCCTGATCCTCTCGTCCGGCCGGCTCCCGCAGCGGGTGCGGATACGCCGAGGATGAACAGCGGCTAGATCCGGGCGCGGCCGGGGCAAGGTGAGTGACATGAGACTGCTGGTCCTGGGCGGAACGCATCATGTCGGCCGCGCGGTCGTGGAGACCGCGCTGGCCCGGGGAGACGACGTCACCACGCTGAACCGCGGGCTGACCGGGCGCCAGCCGCCGGGCGCGCGGGCGCTGCACGCCGACCGCACCGACCCCGCCGCGCTGGCCGGCGCCCTGGGCGGCGGATCCTGGGACGCGGTGATCGATACCTGGAGCGGCGCGCCCCGCGTGGTGGCCGACGCGGCCGCGCTGCTGGCCGGCCGGGCCGGGCACTACGGGTACGTGTCCAGCGGGTCGGTGTACCGGTCCTTCTCCGTTCCCGGGGCCGACGAGAGCGCGCCGGTGGTCGACGCGGATCCGGCCAGCGACGACGGCAGTGACTACCAGGCGGCGAAGCGGGGCGGCGAGCTGGCGGCGGTCGCGGCGTTCGGCGACCGGGCGCTGCTGGCCCGGGCCGGCCTCATCCTCGGGCCGTACGAGATCGTCGGGCGGATGCCGTGGTGGCTGCGGCGCCTGGAGCGCGGCGGCGACGTGCTGGCCCCGGGCCCGCCGGACCTGCCGCTGCAGTACATCGACTGCCGGGACCTCGCGGCGTGGATGCTCACGGCCGCCGACCGCGGGCTCGGCGGCGCCTTCAACACGGTCAGCCGGCGCGGCCACGCCACGATGGACACCCTGCTCGAGGCGGCCGGGGAGGTGACCGGATCCCGTGCGACGCTGGTCTGGGTCTCCCCCGAGGTGATCGAGGCGGCGGGCATCGAGCCGTGGACCGAGCTGCCGGTCTGGGTCCCGCCGACCGGGGAGTACGCGGGCCTGCACGACTCCGACGTCTCCGCCGTCTACGCGGCCGGCCTGACCTGCAGGCCGGTGAGCCAGACCGTCGCCGACACCTGGCGGTGGCTGCAGGACGAGGGTGACCCGCCGTCGCGGCCAGGGCGGCCGGCGCACGGCCTGAGCCCGGACACCGAACGCCGCGTGCTGGCCGGCCTGGGCGGCTGACCGGCTGCCGGCGCCGCAGGTTGCCGGTATAACTTAGGCCAGGGACGTCGTCGAGCGATGGGATCGATGGTGGCATCCGGCGATGTGACAGCGGGCCGTCTCCGGCGGCCGGGCCAGCCGTTTACCGCCGCACAGCAGGCGGCGAGCAAGGTTCCGCAGATCACCGTCTTCTTCTGGATCATCAAGATCCTTACCACCGCGCAGGGCGAGGCGGCGGCGGATTACTTCGCGTACCGGATCGACCCGTTCATCGCGGGCGGCGTGGCCTTCGTGCTCCTGGTGGTCGCGCTGGCGCTGCAGCTGCGGGCCCGCCAGTACGTGGCCTGGATCTACTGGCTCGCCGTCGACATGGTCGCGATCTTCGGCACGATGGCGGCCGACGGCATGCACATCAAGCTGCACATCCCGTACGCGGCGTCCAGCGCGTTCTTCGCCGTCGTGCTGGCCGTGGTGTTCGCTTGCTGGTACCTGACCGAGCGGACGCTGTCCATCCACAGCATCCGCACCCGGCGCCGGGAGGCGTTCTACTGGGCCACGGTGCTGGCCACCTTCGCGCTCGGCACCGCCCTGGGCGACATGACCGCGACCACCCTGCACCTGGGCTACCTGGCGTCCGGGGTCATGTTCACGGTGATCTTCGCCATCCCCGGCGTCTTGCACTGGCGGCTGCGCCTGAACTCCATCGTGGCCTTCTGGTTCGCCTACGTGGTAACCCGGCCGCTCGGCGCCTCCTACGCCGACTGGATGGGCGTGCCGCAGAGCGTGGGCGGCCTGGGGTTCGGCCGCGGGCCGGTCGCCATCGGCCTGACCATCCCGATCGTCGCCCTGGTCGCCTACCTGGCGGTGACCCGCAGGGACGTCGAAGGGCCGGCCGCGTCATCCGCGCCGGCCCCCGCGGCCGGCATCGCGCGTGACGGGACCGGGTCAGCGGCTTTCCGTCCGTTATGGAACTTGCTGACGGCGGCCCGGCGACTATGGTCCCGGCTAACGGCGGCCCAGCGACCGGGGGGTGTTGATCTTGTCCGCCGCGATCTTCAGGATCACGCGCCCCTGCGGGCCGATCGGGTTGCGGTAGTCGGAGCCGACGTACTTGCGGGACAGCTTGTCGATGTGCTCGCGGGCTTCGCTGCCGCCGACCGTGTCGACGACCCGGCCGCGCACCTCGGACCAGTCCCAGGGATCGGTGTCGGAATGGATCAGCACGGTGATCCGGGGATCCCTGCGGATGTTCCTTGCGCGCTGCCGCTGCGGCTCGGTGTTCACGAGCAGGTGCTCGCCATCGCTGTCCACCCACGTCAGCAGCGCCTGCGGCTGCCCGTCCGGCATCAGCGTCACCACCGTGGCCAGGTTCTTGCCCTGGGCCAGGCGCACCGTGTCCTCGTCGAGCGGCATCTGCCTTCGTTCCTTCCGGTCAGTGGCCGAAGACCGGAACGATCACGGCCCGGGCGATGGTGTGGAACCTGAGGTTGAACCCGGCCACGGCGGGGGAGACGTCGGAGTCGATCCCGAGCTTGTCGGTGTCCAGGGCGTGCACAGCGAACACGTACCGGTGCGGCGGGTCGCCGGCCGGCGGCGCCGCCCCGCCGAAGTCCCTGGTGCCGTAGTCGTTGCGGACCGAGAACGCGCCGTCCGGAAGGCCGTCCCCGGCCGCCGCGCCGGCGCCGGCCGGCAACTCGGTGACGGACGCCGGCATGTCGATGACCAGCCAGTGCCAGAACCCGGACCCGGTCGGCGCATCCGGATCGAAGCAGGTCACCGCGAACCCCCTGGTCTGCTCGGGGAACCCGTGCCAGCGCAGCTCCGGCGAGATGTTCTGGCCCGACATCCCGAACGAGTTGTAGACCTGGGCGTCGCTCATCTGCCCGCCATCGCGGACGTCATCACTCTCGACCGTGAACGACGGCACGGGGGGCAGGAACTCATACGGCAGCGGTGCTCGGTCGGTCATGATCTCCTCCTCGTGGCTGGGTCCTCGCGGCGGGCTGTTACCGCCGGGGCTGACGTGGCGATGCCAACGCTACTCAGCGAGCGGCCCGGCGTCGCAGGCACCCGCAAACCAGGGCCATCCCGGTCATTGACCTTCACTCTGGGCGCACGGCAGCCTTGCTGGCCACGATGAGCTGACGGCCCGCGACGGCTACCGGCCGAGGACGGCCGGGTTGGCCGCGACCGGCGTGCAGGTCTTCAGGCGCGCGCTGTTGTGAGCGGTGCCGGCCGCCCGCGGCGCCGCGGTGCACCGGTTCGCGCTCGGGAACCTGGCCCCGACCACGATGGCCGAGGCGACGATCGCGAGCGCGACCGGGAAGAAGAGCGCCGCGCGCAGCTTGGCGCGGGCCGGCGCGCCGAACCACCGGACGACCGAGGCCAGACGGTAGCTCACCCGGGCCATGAGGATGGCCGCTCGGGCGCGCACCTGCTCGATGCGGGGCATCTCCTCGTCGCGGTTCAGCCGGCTGAATATGGAAAAAAGCGCAGCGAGACGCGGGTCCGATCCGCGCAAGGCACCCTCGATCCTTTCGAGGATTCTGCGCTGGCGGGCGGGAAGGCCCATTGAAACCTCTCGATCTGAAGCGTGTTTTCCCCAGGGCACAACTTAGCAGGCCAGCCGGGGGGAGCCTGGCACTGAACCTTTCCATCCTCCCTCGGCCGCCCACGTGCTCTGAGTACGGGCCGGCGGATGAAAAGGTTCACCGGTTGCGCCGAGTCAGCCGGATCGGTCTGAGCTAACTGGCTGCCGACCGGCGGGCACGGTAGGCCGCAACGTGCAAACGGTTGCCGCAGGTCCGGCTGTCGCAGTACCGGCGGGACCGGTTGCGGGACAAATCCACGAAGACGTCCTGGCAGGTGGGTGACGCGCAGGTGCGCACCCGGCCGTTCTCGCCGGCCACCACGAGTTCGGCGAGGCCCATGGCGAGGTGGGCGGCGATCCGGTCCGCCATCGGCGCGGCCGGGCGAGACACGTGCACGTGCGGGCCGCGGCCGTCGTGCGCCACGATCTGCGGGATCGCCCCGGTCTCGGCGAGCAGCGCGTTCAGCATCTCGATGGCACCCTCGTCGTCACCTGACTCGCACCGGGCTGCGATGGCGTCGAGCCGGGCGCGGTGCGCGCGCAGCCGCGCCACGTCCCGCGGTCCCGCGGGAATCCCGCGGAATGCATAGCGTTCCCCGAAGGCCTGGACGTCCGCCACGGTGCGCACGCCGTCGCCGTCGGCGGAGCGGCCGGTGTTGATCAGCTCGGCGCCCGCCGCGAGCGCCTCGAGCAGGTCAGTACCAAAACCGCTTTGACTCCTGTCAGAGCGCTCCCGTAGGGTGGACATCATGTCAGCACCATATGCGAGTACGGTCATGACAGGCAACGACCGCGCCGGTGCCGACCGCCGGGCGCTGCTGCTGGCCGGCCTCGGCGCGGCCTGCATCTCGGCCTCGGCGATCCTGGTCAAGCTCGCCGGCACCGGCGCCGCGACCACGGCGTTCTACCGGTGCCTCCTCGCGCTGCCGCTGCTGGGGGCGCTGGCCGTGGCGGAGCAGCGGCGGCGCGGGCCGCGGCTGCTGGCGGTGCGCGGCAGGGCCATCGTGGCCGGCCTGCTCCTCGCCGTCGACCTGGTGCTGTGGAATCACGCGATCGCCGAGGTCGGGGCCGGGATCGCCACCGTGCTGGGGAATCTGCAGGTGCTGTTCGTCGCGCTCGCGGCCTGGGTGCTGTTCCGGGAGCCGCCCGGCCGCAGGTTCCTGATCGCCCTGCCGGTCGTGCTGGCGGGCGTGGTGCTGGTGTCCGGCCTGATCGACGACACCACGGGCGGTAGCCACCCGCTCGCCGGGATCGCGTACGGGCTCGGCACCTCGGTGGCTTACGCGGCGTTCCTGCTCATCTTGCGCCGGACGTCGGCCGAGACCCCGCACGTGGCCGGCCCGCTCGCCGAGGTCACCGCCGGCGCCGCGCTCGGCTCGCTGCTGCTCGGCCTGACGTTCGGCGGCCTGCAGCTGCACATTCCGTGGCCGTCCTTCGGGTGGCTGCTGCTGCTGTCGGTCACCAGCCAGACGATCGGGTGGCTGCTGATCACCTCGTCGCTGCCCCGGCTGCCCGCGGCCATCTCCTCGCTGACGCTGCTGCTCCAGCCGGCTGCGGCCATGTTCCTGGCCGCGATCGTGCTCAGCGAGCGCCCGACCCTCGTCCAGATCGCCGGGGCCGTGGTGGTCTGCACCGGGGTGCTGACGGTGAGCCTGACCGCGTCGTCACCACGGCGCGACCGCCCCTCCGGCCCTCCCCGTGACCGGGCGCAAGAAGACACAGCCCCCGTTCCCGCCACGAGCCTGGCCTCGGCCTCGTAGCCGGCCGCGGGTAGCCGGCCGGCCCGCGAGGGCCGCGGCGGCGTCCCGGGGGGCTACTGGTGATAGCCGTCCAGGAACCGGGCCAGCCGGCCGATGGCGTCGTCGAGCACGTCCACGGCGGCCAGGAACACCAGCCGCAGGTGATCAGCGGTCGGCAGGTTGAAGCCGGTGCCGTGGGAGAGCAGCATGTGCTCCCGCTCCAGCAGGTCGATCACCATCCGCTCGTCGTCAGAGATCTTGTAGATGTCCGGGTCCAGCCGGGGGAACAGGTAGAGCGCTCCCGCGGGCTTGACGCAGTCGACCCCCGGGATCTCGTTCATCTTCCGCCAGGAGTGGTCGCGCTGCTCGCGCAGCCGTCCGCCCGGCTGCAGCAGGCCGGCGATGCTGTGCTTGCCGCTGAGGGCGGGCTCGATCGCGTACTGGGCCGGGACATTGGGGCACAGCCGCATGTTCGCGAGCAGCTCCAGGCCTTCGAGGTACTCGGCCGCGTCCTGGCGCGGGCCGCAGACCACCAGCCAGCCGGAGCGGAACCCGGCCAGCCGGTAGGTCTTCGACAGGCCGCCGAGGGTCAGCACCAGCAGGTCGGGGGCGAGCGCGGCCGCGCTCTGGTGCACGGCGTCCTCGTAGAGGATCTGGTCGTAGATCTCGTCGGTAAGCACGAGCAGCTGGTTTCGCCGGGCCAGGTCCAGCAGCCCGAGCAGGGTTTCTGAGGAGTACACCGCCCCGGTCGGGTTGTTCGGGTTGATGATCACCAGCGCCCGGGTGCGGCGGGTGATCTGCCCGGCGACGTGGTCGAGATCCGGGGCCCAGCCAGCCTGCTCGTCGCAGCGGTAGTGCACCGCGCGGCCGCCGCACAGCCCGACCGCCCCGGTCCACAGCGGGTAGTCGGGGCTGGGGATCAGGACCTCGTCGCCGGGGTCCAGCAGCCCCTGCAGCGCCATGACGATCAGCTCGGATACGCCGTTGCCCAGGAAGACATCGTCCGGGCCGACTCCGGTGACCCCCCTGGCCCGGTAGGACCGGGCGACCGCCAGCCGGGCCGGGTAGATGCCCCGGGCGTCGCTGTACCCCTGGGCGTCGCCGATGCTGTGCACCACGTCGCTGAGCACGGCGTCCGGCGCGGTGAGACCGAACGGGGCGGGGTTGCCCAGGTTGAGCTTGAGTATCTGGTGCCCTTCGGCCTCAAGCTGGCGCGCCCGGCGCAAGACCGGGCCCCGGATGTCGTAGCGGACGTCTTGAAGCCTGCTCGCCTGCGACACCATCGCCCCGCACCTTCCCTTCGTCACGGGGCTGTCGTGCCGTCGTTGGCCGCCCGCGCTCCGAGTATCGAACCTGAGCCGACCGTACCGTAACCCGGCACCCGATGCGTCGCATGTGCGGGCCCCGGGCGATGGCGTTATGGTTGCGCGCCTAAGCCACAATCGACCTCGTCCAGGGAGCCTGCGATGTCCGACCTCGCCGCCACCGCCCGCACCGCCGTCGGCACCGCCTACCGGTCGGCGCTGGAGGTCATCGCTGCCGCCGAGCCGGACGTGGCCGACGCGATCACGGGCGAGCTCGCGTCACAGCGGCGGCAGCTGAAGCTGATCGCCTCGGAGAACTACGCCTCGCCTGCCGTACTGCTGGCCATGGGCAACTGGCTGTCGGACAAGTACGCCGAGGGCACTCCCGGCCACCGCCTCTACGCCGGCTGCGAGATGGTGGACCGGATCGAGACGCTGGCCGCCGGCCACGCCACGGCGCTGTTCGGCGCGGATCACGCCTACGTCCAGCCGCACTCGGGCATCGACGCCAACCTGGTTGCCTACTGGGCCATTCTCGCCTGCCGGGTCGAGAGTCCGGCCCTGGCCGAGGTCGGCGCCAAGCACGTGAACGACCTGGAGCCGGCGGTCTGGGAGCGCCTGCGTCACGACCTGCAGGACCAGCGGATGATGGGCATGTCCCTCGACGCGGGCGGGCACCTGACCCACGGGTTCCGGCCCAACATCTCCGGGAAGCTCTTCCACCAGGCCAGCTACGGAGTCGACCCGGCGTCGGAGCTGCTCGACTACGACGCCATCGCCGCCCAGGCGAGGCAGTTCCGGCCGCTCGTGCTCGTCGCCGGGTACTCGGCCTACCCGAGAAACCCGAACTTCGCCCGGCTGGCCGAGATCGCCGCCGACGTCGGGGCCACGTTCATGGTCGACATGGCGCACTTCGCCGGGCTGGTCGCCGGCCAGGTGCTGACCGGGGACCTCAACCCGGTCCCGCACGCTCACGTGGTGACCTCCACCACCCACAAGTCGCTGCGCGGCCCGCGTGGCGGCCTGGTGCTGTGCACCGAGGAGTACGCGCCGTACGTGGACCGCGGCTGCCCGATGGTGCTCGGCGGGCCGCTCCCGCACGTGATGGCGGCCAAGGCCGTCGCCCTGGCCGAGGCCAGGCAGAGCTCGTTCGCCGGCTACGCGGCGCGGATCGTCGACAACGCCCGCGCGCTCGCCGACGGCCTGCTGAGCCGGGGCGTGCGGCTGGTTACCGGCGGGACCGACAACCACCTCGTGCTCATGGACGTCGGCGGGAGCTTCGGCCTGACCGGCCGCCAGGCCGAGCAGGCGCTGCTCGACGCGGGCGTGGTCACCAACCGCAATTCGGTGCCCGCCGATCCCAACGGCGCCTGGTACACCTCGGGCGTCCGGCTCGGCACCCCGGCGCTCACCACCCTCGGCTTCAGCCCGCCGGAACTCGACGAGGTCGCCGACGTGATCGTTACGGCGCTGCGCGCCACCACGCCGGCCACGTCCACGGCCAAGGCCAAGTACGAGCTGGAGCCGCGCACCGCCGATGCCTGCCGGAGCCGGTGCGCCGACCTGCTGGCGCGGCACCGCCTCTACCCGGAGATCGAGTTGTGACGCCCTGAGAATCCCCGCGTAAACACCCGGCGAGGCGGACGCGGCGACAGAAACTGCCGGCGTGGCGCATCCGCCGAGCGGCCGGGTACCGGCTGACCGGCGCACCCCGTCCTCACCCGGGACCTTGCGCCCGCCCGAGGATCATTGGGCTACTTCCTGGCGGCGGCGCCGCAGGAAGTCCTGCTCGGCGGCGTTGGCGGTGCGGGCGATGGCCGCGTCATAGGCCAGCGCCGCGTCGGCGTTCCGGCCGAGCCGCCGCAGCAGATCCGCCCGGATGGCGTGGAACAGGTAATAGCCGTCCAGGTCGAGATCCTCCAGGCCGGCCAGGGCCGCCTGGGGCCCGTCGACCTCGGCCACGGCCACGGCGCGGTTCAGCGCGGCCACGGGGGTCGGCGCGACCTGCAGCAACTGGTCGTAGAGCTGGAGGATCTGGCGCCAGTCGGTGTCGGCGGCGGTGGCCGCGTCGCTGTGCACCGCGTTGATGGCGGCCTGGATCTGGTAGGGCCCGGGCTGGTTGCGCCGCAGGCAGGCCCGGACGATGTCCTGGCCCTCGGCGATGAGGTCACGATCCCACCGGCTGCGGTCCTGGTCGGCGAGGAGCACCAGGGTGCCGTCCGGGCGGACGCGGGCGGCCCTGCGGGACTGGATGAGCAGCAGGAGCGCCAGCAGCCCCATGACCTCGGGCTCGTCGGGCATCAGCTCGGCCAGCAGGCGGGCCAGGCGGATGGCTTCGCCGCACAGGTCCTCGCGGACGAGCCGGTCGCCGGAACTCGCCGTGTAGCCCTCGTTGAAGATCAGGTAGATGACGGCCAGCACGGCCCGCCGCCGGTCGGGCAGCTCGGCGTCACCGGGTACCCGGTACGGGATCCTGGCCGCGCGGATCTTGCCCTTGGCCCGGACCAGCCGCTGGGCCATGGTCGCCTCGGGGACCAGGAAGGCTCGCGCGATCTCCGCGGTGGACAGCCCCCCGAGCAGCCGCAGGGTCAGGGCGACCTGGGCGCTCGGGGCGAGGGCCGGATGGCAGCAGGTGAAGATCAGCCGCAGCCGGTCGTCTGGCACGGCTACCTCCTCGGCCGGCTCGTCATCGCCGTGCAGGAGCTGAGCCTGGGCGTGCCGGTCGTCGCGGGACCCCTCGCGGCGGAGCCGGTCGATCGCCCGGTTCCGGGCCGTGGTGATGATCCACCCCGCCGGGCTCGGCGGCATCCCGGCCGACGGCCACCGCTGCAACGCCACGGTGAACGCATCCTGAACCGACTCCTCGGCCAGGTCGATATCCCCGAACACCCGCACGAGCACGGCCACGGCGCGGCCGTACTCGTTACGGAAGACCTGCTCGATCGCGGTCTGGCCGACGGGCGGCACCGGGCCGTCAGCCCTGCGTTTCCTCTTGGAACGGGCGCACCTCGACCGGCGCGCCGCAGGCCTCGGTCGCCTTGGCCGCCCAGGCCAGCGCGGCGTCGAGATCCTCGGCCTTGATCACCCAGAACCCGCCGACGTGCTCCTTGCCCTCGGCGAACGGGCCGTCGGTCATCAGCACCTCGCCGTCGGCGATCCGGACCACCGTGGCCGTGCTCGGCGGGTGCAGCCCCCCGGCGAACACCCACGCCCCGGCGGCCTGGATGTCGGAGTTCAGGGCGGCCACCCGGTCGTACACGAGCTGCGCCGCCTCGGGTGACGGGGGCGGGGCGCCGTCGTCGACCAGCTGCACGCTGAGCAGGTACTGCTTCATCGGGGTTCTCCTCTCGGGCGGGCCCGGACCTCGGGCGGCCCGGGTTCAGCCGGCGGCGGGCGCCTCGGCCGGGGCGGGGTGGCAGGTGAGCAGCTGGACGCCGGAGCCCACCGTCTTCGCCTCGCTGAGCGCGAGCGTGGCCGGGCCGGGCATCGAGTCCGGGAACACCCGCTTGCCGCTGCCGAGGATGATCGGGAAGACCATCAGCCGGTACTCGTCCACCAGGTCATGCTGGACCAGCGTATGCACGAGCTGGGCGCTGCCCTCGACCAGCAGGTCGCCCCCGGGCTGGTCCTTCAGCTTGGCGATCTCGGCCGCGGCGTCGCCGCGGATCACCGTGGTGGGGCCCCAGGCCGCCTCGGCGTCGGCCAGCGTCGAGGAGACGACGTACTTGGGAATGCTGTTCATCCTCTTGCCGAAGTCATCGGTGCCCATCGACGGCCAGGCCTGCGCGAACCCCTGGTAGCTGACCCGCCCGAGCAGCAGCGCCTCGCTGGCGAACAGCTCATCGAACTTGAACTTGTCCCCCTCCTGGCCGCGGTCGAACTGGAACGTCCACCGGGGCTCCTCCATCACGCCGTCCAGCGACATGAACTCGGTCACCACGATCCTGCTCATCGCTTTCCTCCTGTCACGCGGCCGCCTGCTCGGGCGGCTCCTCACTACCCACACGAACGGGGAAGACCCGGATCGACACCCGGGCAGAATCTTTTCGCCACGCGACGGCCGGGCTCGCGCAGGGGCCGCCGCGAGAGGCGTCCGCCGCGCCCGATGCGCACGTACACAATCGTCGTGGAGCCCGAGGATGGCGGCGGCTACTTCGTGACTGTCCCGGCCCTACCTGGATGCTTCACTCGTGGCAGCAGGATCGACGAATGCCGAGAGCGGGCGGTCGAGGCCATCGAGGTCCACATCGCAGGCCTGCGGGCTGATGGTGAGCCGGTTCCGGCGAGGTTGGGGCACCCCAGCTGCTGGCCGTCACGGTCGCGGCCTGACGGCCCGCGCGCTGTACGGTCATGTCCCGTTCACGCTCCCGAGCCACGCGGCCAGCGGCGGCGCGTCATCGGCCCGGGACGCCCAGGCCACGTAGCCATCGGGGCGGATGAGCAGGGCACGGACCCGCGCCCAGCCGGGGCGATCGGTGGCCAGTTCCGCGGTCACGACGTCCAGGCGGTCGGCGAATCCGGCGGGGGCGGCCGCCGCGGATCCCAGGCTGAGCAGGACGAACTTCGCGGAGTGCAGCAGGCCGAAGATCGTGGCGGCCGGGGCGTCACGCAGGTCGAGGTCGGGCACCCGCTGGCCGGCGACCTGGTCGACGCGGCACTGGACCGGGGCCTGGCCGGCCGCCGGGTAGCGGACCGCCAGGCCGGACAGGCGGACAGCCAGCTCCCGGCACAGGGACGGGTGCGCGCCGAGGATCGCGCTGAACCGGTCCCGCAGCGCGATGCCCTCCCGGCTCGGGTTGGCGAACAGCCCGCACTGCGCGAGCGAGTCGTCGATCACGTCGAGGCCGACGGGATGCCGTTCGGCGTGGTAGCTGTCCAGCAGGCCGGGCGGCGCCCAGCCGCGGATCTCGGCGGCCAGTTTCCACGCCAGGTTGCCGGCGTCCTGCAGCCCGAGGTTCAGGCCCTGGCCCCCGGCCGGGTAGTGGATGTGCGCCGCGTCCCCGGCCAGGAGCACGCGCCCCGCCCGGTAGCAGGCCGCCTGCCTGGTCGCGTTGCCCACGCGGCTCAGCCACGCCTCGGGGGTCTCCCGCATGCCGAAGTCAGTTCCCGCCACCCGCAGCGCGCTCGCCCGCAGCTCCCCGAACGTGACCGGCTGGTCGGTCAGGTCGTACAACGTCGCGTGATCGACGACGGCCAGCCGGTGCCGGCCGCCGCCGAGCGCCACCATGTAGACCGACCCGCCCGGCTGGTTCAGGGTCAGCGCCGGGGTCGGCGGCGGGTCGGTCAGCTCGACGTCGCCCAGGATCGTCTGCCAGGAGTCCGGGGTCCCCGCGAAATCGATCCCGGCCGCGGCCCGGACCACGCTCGCGGCGCCGTCGCAGCCCGCCACGTAGGCGGCGCGGACGGCCAGCGGCCCCCCGGGGGAGTCCACGTCGAGGTCGACACCGGTCTCGTCCTGCCGCAGGCCGGTGACGGCGTGCTGCCTCAGGTACGGCACGCCCAGCTCGGCCAGGTGCTCCTCCAGCAGTTCCTCGGTACGCCGCTGCGGCAGGAAGAGCGTGTAGGGGTAGCGGGTGTCGAGGAACGAGAAGTCCAGCCGGCTCTTCAGGATCGCGAAATGCGAGGACGGCACCGGAGTGCCCTCGGCCAGCCAGCGGTCCACGAGCCCGCGCATCGCGAACTGCTCGACGGTGCGCGGGTAGATCGTGAGCGCCTTCGAGTGCGGCAGCCGGTCCGCGTCGCCGTTCCAGGACGACCGGCCGGACGGCCCCGCGGTGTAGTTCGGCCGCGAGCCACATGCCAACCGGGCCGCCGCCGACGACGGCCACGTCGCAGGTGATCATCCGAGGTAGGAGTAGTCGAGGGCGGCGGCGACCGGGTCCGGCCCTTCCGGCGGGATCAGGCCGCTGGACCGCAGGGCCCCGATCACCGCGGCCAGGGCCCCGGGCCCCGATCGCAGGTCCCGCGGGATGACCCCGTCCGCGGCCAGCGCCTCGCAGGCCCGCAGCGCGTAGCGCGGCTCGATCGACGTGCGCGCGGCGGCGAGGGCCGCCGACTCCTCGATGTGGCCGCGGAACCATCCCGCCGCCTCGGACAGAGCCTGCAGGAAGGGCGTCACCCAGGCCCGTTCGGCTAAGAGGCCGACGCAGGCGGCGTTCAGCGCGAAGTCCTCGGTCACCGGCCCGAGGTTGGTGAAGCCGGCGTCGGTGGCCATGTCGTCATACGGGATCATCTGCAGCGCCGCGTCGATCGTGCCGGCCTGCAGCGCCTTCCACCGCTCGACGTGCGAGCCCTCGAGCGCGAAGTCGTAGTCGGCCGGGTAGGCCAGGCCGTGCGTCGGCGAGCATCCGCTCGGCCACGTGCCGGGTGCCCTCGGTCAGCGACGACGTCCCGATCCGGCCGCCGCGCAGGTCGCCGAACGTGCGGTGCCGGGGTATCGCGATCATCGACAGCGGCGGGCGGTCGATGAGGCCCGCGACCACGCGGAGCGGGCCGCCCGCCACCGCGTCCGCGATGCTGCCCTCCGGCGCGGTCAGCGCGATATCGACCTCGCCGTCCCGCAGCGCGTTCGTCACCCCGTGGGTAGTGCCGAGGATCCGCTCGGTGGCGCACAGCCCGCGGCGCCCGAGGAATCCGCGCTGCTGCGCCACCCATAGCGGGATGTTGACGTAGGCCGGAGCCACGACGCCGACCGTAATATCCCTCATGGCCGGATCATTCCAGTGAACTCTTTTCATCCGTCGTTGTCAGGCCACAGTACGCGGGCAGCTCTGAGGAGGATGAAAATGGTTTATAGGAGAGTCTGACGGGACAAGGCCCGGCGGCCAGGCCCTCCCGCCGGTGCTCCTGACCCTGAGTAAACGTGCCAGCTAGCGAGCCTCAGGCGAGGGCGGCGGCCGCGCCCTCGGGGACCGCGCCGTCGACGTAGGTCACGGAGTTGGCCGGGATGGCCGGCACGCGCGGGCCGGGCAGCACGACCGCGGTGAGGTTGAGCGGGTCGGCCGCGGAGATCCGGACCGGCTGGCCGGTGTGCGGCTGCTTGCGGACCGCGCGCAGCAGGTCGACCGCGTCGGGGTGGGCGAACTGCTCGCCGCTGAACCCGGCGACGAACCGGCCGCCGCGGATCGTGCCCCGGGCCTCCATGCGGCGCAGCGCCCACAGCACGTCACGCCAGGGCACGGCCAGGCTTTCCCGGGCGGCCAGGTCGCGGAAGATCACGCCCCAGCGGGCGGCGAGCTGCTCGGCCACGGCCTCGGCCAGTTCGTCGCGGTCGGGCGCGGCGGCCGGGGGAGGCAGCAGGCACCACCGCCCGTTCGAGCCGGACCCGGCGCCGCCGATCCCGCGCCGCAGGCGCCGCCGGGGCAGCGGGCCCGGCCGGCCGCCGCGGCGCAGCAGGGACCGGACGGCCCGGAACCCGTCCGCGGTGACCAGCCCGCGGGCCACGCCCTCCCAGAGCGCCTCCTCCACCTCGACTGGCAGCCGTCCGGAGACCGTGGCGAGGTCGGGCCGGAACAGCGCGCCGTGCTGGCGGAGCGCGTCGAGCACGTCGCGGGTGCGGCCGGGGCCGGGCTCGGCCGGGGTCAGGTCCCCCCGCGCGGCGCGCAGCAGCCAGGGCAGGTCGTCGCGGATCGTCAGGGTGATCGGGGTGGCCCGGGACGGGGTGAGGCCGCTGCGCCGGGGGACCGGGTCGGGCTGGGAGTCGCGCACCGACAGCCGCCCCCAGGTGACCTGGCCGGACAGGCACAGCTCATCCAGCCACTCGCGGCGGTACCCCTCCACCCGCGCGGCCAGGACGGCGTTCTCCCAGGCCCCGGCGGCCAGCTCGAAGCCCTGCAGCTGCTCGACGACGGCGAGCACGCCGAACCGCCCCTCGCGCTTGGTGCCCGGCTCCACGTGCTGCCAGCGCAGCAGGAACCGCATGAAGTCCCGGGCGGTGACCGGCTCGATCTCGGCCCGCTTCCGCTCCCGGGTGTAGGCGTGGATCCGGGCCAGCAGGCGCCGGGCGCAGAACTCCTCGGCGCCGCCCGGCGCGCGGAAGCGGCCCCGGAGCGCGAAGCCTTCTTCCTCCAGCCGGGCCAGGGCGCGCACGATCAGGTTTTCCGGCAGCCCGGTCGCCTGGGCCAGGTCGGCGGTGGTCGACGGGCCCCGGCCGTCCAGGTGGCCGCGGAGCA